>NZ_BAAARW010000012.1:0-1135730 GCF_039532545.1 Actinomadura vinacea
CGGCCTCTCGTACCAGCGGCAGCCCGACGTAACCGAGCCCGATGACCACCAGATCCATGTCCATATGGTTGTTCCGCCTTCTTCCGGTTCAGTAGGCGCCCGAGCCGCGGACGACGGCGGCGATGGTCTTCCAGAGGATCTGGGCGTCGAGGGTGAGCGACCAGTTCTCGATGTAGCGCAGGTCGAGCCGTACCGACTCGTCCCACGACAGGTCCGAGCGGCCGCTGACCTGCCACAGGCCGGTCATGCCCGGCTTGACCGCCAGCCTGCGGTACACGTCCTCGCCGTAGCGGTCGACCTCGTCGGGCAGCGGCGGGCGGGGCCCCACCAGCGACATCTCGCCGCGCAGCACGTTCACCAGCTGCGGCAGCTCGTCCAGCGAGAAGCGGCGAAGCCGGGCGCCCAGCCGGGTCATCCGGGGATCGTCGCGGAGCTTGAACAGCAGGCCGTTGCGTGCGCCGGCCGCGGCGGACAGCTCGTCGCGGAGGCGGTCGGCGCCAACGACCATGGTGCGGAACTTCAGCATCCGGAACCGGCGGCCGCCCCGGCCGATCCGCTCCTGCGCGTAGATCGCCGGGCCCGGGTCGTCCGCCCGGATGAGCAGCGCGGTCACCGCCCACAGCGGGCCCAGCAGCACCAGCGCGAACGCCGCCGCCACCCGGTCGAAGCCGCCCTTCAGCAGCCGCCGCACCCCGGCCAGCTCCGGGTGGTCGACATGCAGCAGCGGCAGCCCGGCGACCGGCCGGATCGTGGTGCGCGGCCCGGCGATGTCCAGCAGCGCCGAGGCGACCAGCAGTTCCGTGTCGTCCTGCTCCAGCCGCCAGGCCAGCCGCCGCAGCTCCACCCCGGCCAGCTCCGGACAGGCCAGCACCGCGACCGTCTCCGCGCCGGTCCGCTCCACCACGTCGGCGACATCGCCGAGACGGCCCTCGACCGGCACGCCGAGGACGTCCCCGCCGCCGCCCGCCGGGACGCACGCCGCCACGATCCGCATGCCGTGGTACGGCGCCCGCCCGAACTCGCGGACCAGCTCGGCCACCGCCTCGCGGTGCCCGGCCGCGACCACGCGGCGCAGGCAGTCGCCCCTGGTGCGGCGCCGGTGCAGGCGCTTGCGCAGCCGGTGGCGCGCGACCAGGGTCAGCAGCGTGACCAGCGGCAGCGCGATGACGACATAGCCGCGGGCGACCTCGGCCTTGGTGGCGTACGACGCGACGGCCACGGCGGCGGTCAGGCTGCTGCCGGCGCTGAGGATCCGCCGGTACTCGTCGTTCCCGATCCCGAAGAACCGGGCGTCGTACGCCCGCGCCGCCGCCGCCCACGCCACCCACAGCAGCGGCAGCCCCGCGGCCAGCACCGCGTCCGGACGGGGTGCCAGGGTGTGCTCGCCGAAACGGAACACGAAACCGGCCAGCCCGGCGCCGAGGGCACAGCAGAAATCCACGGCAATGGCCAGACGAACATAGCGTGAAACCCAGCCGTCCGGTCCTTCCGCCGGTCTTCCTCGGTAAGGGCGAAGCTCGGCCGCAGGCCGCTCGATGATGCTCACCCGGCCATCCCCCGTCACCCTCTCTGTCGCCAGAAAGAACATTGACCGCAGGTTAAGCTGCCAGTCGAGAGAGTTAAAGGGAAGGTAATGTGGCGGGTCCGGACGTGGCCGCGGCGGGATATCCGTGGTCACTGGCCATTCGGCTGGCCGGATTCGGACGAATAAACTACGGAGGCGGATGCCGCACTTAACCTTGCGACCATGCGCGACACCTTCACGGGCCGTTCTATGGGACGACCCCGGTGACCGTCCGTTCCCTGCTCCGCGGGCGCCCGGCCGTCACGGCGGCCGCGGTGGCCGTGGTCGCCGGAGGCGTGGCGGCGGGGCTGATCGCGTCGCCGGACGGCTCCGGCGGCGGCGCCGGGGAGGCGGAATCGGGCCCCGCCGCGGCCGCCGGTTTAGGCGCCCTCGGCGGCCTGGACCGGCCCGGCAAGCTGCTGTTCCGCAACGCCGTCCCCAGTGGCGCCGCGGGATCGGAGCAGGCGGGCAGGCTGGCCGCCGTTCCGCTCGCGGCGCCCGGCGGGGCCCGTACCGTCAGCGGCCTGTCCTGCGTGCGCGTGCACTCCAGGGGAGGTACGGGCGTGTGCCTCACCGTGGAGCGGTCGGCCCATCCGCAGGCGTACGCGATCGCCCTGGACGGCCGGCTGGGCACCACGCACAAGATCCCGATCCCGGGCACGCCCAGCCGCGCGCAGGTGTCCCCCAGCGGCCGGATGATCTCCTGGACGGTCTTCGTCAGCGGCGACTCCTACGCGGGCGAGAACCTGTCGACCAGGACCGGCGTCCTCGACACCCGCACCGGCCAGGTCATCCCTGACCTGGAGCGATTCACCCTGCTCCAGGACGGCCGCCCCAACACCAATGTCGACCTCAACTACTGGGGCGTCACCTTCACCCGCGACGACGACCGCTTCTACGCCACCGCCAAGACCAAGGGCACCACGTACCTGGTGCAAGGCCGGGTGAGCACGCAGGCCATGTGGACGATGCGGACGAACGTCGAGTGCCCCTCACTGTCGCCCGACGGCACCCGGCTGGCGTTCAAGAAGGCCACCGGCGACCCGGCCCGGCCTTGGCGGCTGCACGTGCTCGAGCTGCGCGGCATGCGGGAGACCGCGCTGGCCGAGCGGGAGTCGGTGGACGACCAGGTGGTCTGGATGGACGACCGCACGGTGGCCTACGGGCGGCTGCGCGGCTCGTCGACCGAGGTCCGGACGGTGCCCGCCGACGGCTCCGGCGCCCCCCGGACGCTGCTGGCCGACGCCTTCTCCCCTGCCCCGATTCCTTGATCCGGACCGGCCTGAATCGGCCGTTTCCGGCGCTGGCCGACACCGGCCCCCGTCACTAAGCGAATTCGCAGTGCAACAAATTCGGCGACCGTTCCTGGACACCTGATAATTCACCCGGCACGGTCCGCACCACTTTTCGCACACTTCCGGCCATGTCCTGATTAGGCCACTTTACCCGGTGGCTTTTTCCGGCTACAGGCCCGCAATATTGGGCCGTCAAAGCGGAGCGGGTTCGGGGAGATGTGTTGAGCCGACTGCACACATTGCGTAATCGTTTCGTGGACGCGCCGGGATCCATGGGCGCGCGTTACCGGTCCCGCCGCTGGGACTGGCTGCGCGCGGCCTTTCCCGGCCTCGGCGAGATGTCGGTCGTCGACCTGGGCGGGACCGCCGAGTCCTGGCGCCGCGCCCCGGTCCGCCCCGCCCGGGTGCACCTGGTCAACCTGGAGAAACCGCCCCAGGACCCGCCGAACTGGCTGCGCGCCGACCACGCCGACGCCTGCGAGCTGCCGGCGGAGATCCTGGCCGGCGGCTACGACCTGGTGATCTCCAACTCGGTGCTGGAGCACGTGGGCGGGCACGCCCGCCGCCGCCTGTTCGCCGACGCCGTGCACCGGCTCGCCGACCGGCACTGGGTGCAGACGCCCTACCGCTACTTCCCCGTCGAACCGCACTGGGTGTGCCCGGGGATGCAGTTCCTGCCACCGCCCGCGAAGGTCGCCGTGGCGCGGCACTGGCCGCTGGTGCACACCCCGCCCGCCGACCGCGCGGAGGCGCTGCGCGCCGTGCTGGAGGTGGAACTGCTGAGCCGCACCGAGATGCGGGCCTACTTCCCGCACTCGCGGATCGTGTCCGAGCGGGTCGCCGGGCTCACCAAGTCGCTGATCGCGGTGAAGCGCGCATGACCGCCGACGCGGCCGGGCCCGGCACGCCGCCGCGGGACGCTCCGGGCGACGCGCCGAACTCTGAGCGGCTGCGCCGGCTGGGCGCGGCCGACGGCGCCGCCCGGGACGTCATCGACGAGCTGCTCCGGCAGGCGGTGCGGGGCCTGCCCCGGATGCGGCCGGACCGCTCCCCTTCATTGCCAGGCCGCCCGTTCGTCTTCACCATGCGCGGGGAACCCGGCGGCGGCGCGCCGGCCCGGCACCGCGCCGTGCCCGCCGGGCAGAGCCTGCGGTACGGCGCGATCGTGGCGCTCGGCGCGCGGCTGCTGCCGCCGGACGCGCAGCGCGCCGCGCTGGCCGGGCAGTCGGCGGCCGAGCTGACCGGCCTGCTGCTGGCGCGGCTGGACGACACCGGCGCGGCCGCGGTCACCTCGCTCGGCGACATCGCGCTGGTGTGCTGGGCCGCCGCCGAGACCGGGCACGACGGGCTGCCGCGGGCGCTGGACCGGCTGGCCGCCGCAGACCGTCCCGGGCGCGGGCCCGTCTACACCGTCGACGCCGCATGGGTGCTCTCCGCCCTCGCCGCCGCCCGCGAGGCCGGCGCCGGCCCCAGCGAGGAGCATCTGGAACGGGCACGGCGCCGCCTGCTGGACGGCCTGCGCGGCCGGGCCCTGTACTCCCACGAGGTCGGGGGGCGCGGCCTGGTCCCCCGCTACCGGGCGCACGTCGGCTGCTTCGCCGACCAGGTCTATCCCGTCCAGGCGCTGGCCCGGACCGGTGACGGCGAGGCGCTCGCGGCGGCGAACCGGGTCGCCGACGCCTTCTGCGCGGCGCAGGGCCCGGACGGCCAGTGGTGGTGGCACTACGACGCTCGCACCGGCGGCGTCGTCGAGGGCTACCCCGTCTACAGCGTGCACCAGCACGCCATGGCGCCCATGGCGCTGCTGGACCTGGCCGAGGCCGGCGGCGGCGACCATCTCGGCGCGATCGCGCGCGGCATCGGCTGGCTGGCCGCGCCGCCGGAGACCGGCGAGCCGCTGATGCCCGGCGAGCCCGTCATGACCTGGCGCAAGGTCGCCCGCCGCGACCCGCGCAAGGCGGTGCGCGGTGCGCGCGCCGCGACCACCCTGCTGCGTCCCGGATGGCGGGCCGCCGCGCTCGACCGGGCGTTCCCGCCCGGGGCGGTCGACCGCGAGTGCCGCCCCTACGAACTCGGCTGGCTGCTGTATTCCTGGTTGGAGGACGAGGCATGAAGCGCGAGCAGTACACCGCATTGCAGATCGAACGGCGTCGCCCGTCCCGGCGGCACTTCCTCGGGGTCTGGCTGGACCCGCTGAGCATCGACGAGACGGTGGCCGCCTGCGTCAAGGCCGTCGAGGAGCGCGCGCCGCTCACGATCGGGGTGCTGAACGCGGCCAAGATCGTCCGGGTGCGCAAGAACGACGGGCTGCGCCGCGCCGTGCTGGACTGCGACCTGGTGCTGGCCGACGGGCAGTCGGTGGTGTGGGCGTCCAGGCTGCTGCGCGAGCCGCTGCCCGAGCGGGTCGCGGGCATCGACCTGATGCTGGCGCTGCTGCCCGAGGCGGAGCGGCGCGGTGACCGGGTGTTCTTCTTCGGCGCCCGTCCCGAGGTGCTGGAACGCACGCTGGCGGAAGTGCGCCGCCGCTTCCCCGACCTGGTCATCGCCGGTTCGCGGCACGGCTACTTCTCCTCGGCCGAGGCGCCGGAGATCGCCGACTCCATCCGCGAGGCGCGCACCGACCTGCTCTTCATCGGCGTCTCCTCGCCGATGAAGGAGCTGTTCATCCGGGACTGGGCGCCGCGCACGGGCGCGTACGTCGCGCACGGCGTCGGCGGGACGTTCGACGTGCTCGCCGGAGAGGTACGGCGTGCTCCCGTGTGGTGGCAGCGGCACGGGCTCGAATGGCTGTACCGGGTCGTCCAGGAGCCGCTGCGGCTCGGCCCCCGCTACTTCACCACCAACTTCACCTTCGTCGCGCTGGTGGCGGTCGCGGCGGCGGGCGAGGCGCTGCGCGGCCTTGTGCCCCGCCGGGCTAGGCGTCGGCGGTCGCCGGGCGCGGGGGGCCGGTGACGCGGCGGGCCGGCCGGCGGTCGGCGGCGGCCGCGGCGTACAGCGTCGCCACAAGGCCCAGCAACCCGATCGCCAGCAGCCGCCGCGACGGGCGTCCCGTCACCGGCACCGGCTGCCCGGACCCGGCCGTCACCTGCCAGGTGATCAGCGAGCCGGGCAGCGCGCCCTGGCCGCGCTGGCGCTCCAGCAGCTGCGCCAGCATCACCCCCAAAACGGCCGCGTGGGTGCGCCGGGCCTCCTCGGCGCTCGACGCGACGGACGACACGGTGAGATGCGGCTGATCATGGATGGGCAGTTCCTGGTTGCCGCGGTTGGCCAGCAGCACCTGGTACTCGGCGGTGCCCCCGGCGGCGCGGACCCGGCGCCGGCCCTCCGCCGAGCCCATCGTCCGGGCGGAGATCTCCGCGTTGGTCACCAGCGCGGGCGTGAAACTGGCGTAGGAGTTGCGCGGGAACGGGGCGCGCGGCGACAGCAGTGTGATGGCCGAGCGCGCCTCGTACTCGGGCCGGGCCGTCAGCACGTGCGCGGCCATCAGCAGCGTCAGCGCGGCCGCCGCCAGCGCCACCACCGGATGGCGGCGCAGCGCTCCCCCGAAATGCCGGATCGTCACAGATCGCCATGGTGGCACGCGGCCGGCCGCTCCGGCCCGTCCTCGCCAGGTGTGGCCATCGGCGTGACGGCGGCGCGGCCGGTCCGCACGATGGTGACCGGGCGCCGCATCGAGGGGGACGTGTGGATCTGCTGGACTGGCTAGGCATCCTGCTCAGGAGGTGGATGCTGACGCTGCCGCTGCTCCTGCTCGCGCTCGGCGGCGTCGGCGCCGCGGCGGTGGTGACCCCGTGGACCTACGAGGCGCAGGCGAGCGTGGTGTTCCTCGCCTCGCCGTTCCAGGCCAAGCAGGCGGGCGGCAACCCGTGGCTGGTGTTCGACAGCTCCCTCACCGTCACCGCCGAGGTGGTGGGCCGGGAGATGATGGACGACCGCACCGCCGCCGGGCTGCGGGCCCGCGGGCTGACCGCCGGGTACGAGGTCGGCGTCGCGCAGGACTCCACCGGCCCGGTGCTGGCCGTGGACGTCTCCGGCGACGACCCGCGCGTCGTCAAAGGGACGCTGGACGCACTGGTCGCCGCGATTCCGCAGCGGCTCACGCACATCCAGGCCAAGGAAGGGGTGACCGAGCGCGCCCAGATCAAGGCGAGCGTGGTCACCGCGAGCCCGAAGGCGGCCCTGGCCGCCACCGGCAAGCTGCGAATGCTGGTGATGGTCCTGTTCGTGGGCCTGGCGCTGACGGTGGCGGTGCCGCTGTTCGCCGAGGTGCTGTCCGAGCGGCGCAGGCGCGGCCGGGCGTCGTCCGCCGAGCCCGAGCCCAAGGAGGCCCGGCCGAACGGGGTGACGCTGCCGGACGTCTCGTTCGCCGAGAGCGCCAACGGCGCGGCCGGCCGGGCGGAGAACCCGGGCGCCGGGCGCTACCGCAGGCCGGAAAACTGACCGGCGCGCCGATGGGCCTGCCCGCGACGCCCGCCGCCCCGGCGCCGGCGGCCGCTCCTCCGCTCGGACGGGTGGACGCGGTCACCGTCCTCAGCGTCTTCGTGGTGATGCTGACCGTGGTGCCCGCGCGGTTCGTGGTAGGCCCGCTGGGCGCGGCCGGCACCCCCGCGGGGATCATGGCGGTGCTCTGCCTGGGCTGGTACGCCAGCTCGATGATCACGGCGCGGACCACGCCGATCCGGGGGCCGCAGCCGGTCCGTCCGGTGGTGGTGCTGTTCGGGTGCTCGATCCTGGCCGCCTACGCCGCCGCGATGGGCCGGGCGCTGCCCGGCCCGGAGGCCAACGGCGCCGACCGCGGGCTGATCCTGGCGCTGGGCTGGATCGGCGTGGCGCTGCTGGCCGCCGACGGGGTCCCGTCCCTGGACCGGCTGGAGGCGGTGCGGCGGCGGCTGGTGGCGGGCGGCGGGTTCATCGCGGTGCTGGGCGCCGTGCAGTTCTTCACCGGCTTCGACCTGGCCGGGCACCTGGCGTTCCCGGGACTGTCGACCAGCACCTCCTACACCTCGGTGCTGCAGCGCGAGGAGTTCAACCGGCCGATGGCCACGGCCACCCACCCGATCGAGTTCGGCGTGGTGCTGGCGATGCTGCTGCCGCTGGCGCTGCACGGCGCGATCCACGCCGAGGAGGGCAAACGGTTCCGGGCGTGGCTGCCGGTCGGGCTGATCATGGTGGTGCTGCCGATGACGGTCTCCCGGTCGGCGGTGCTGGGCATGGTCGTCGCCGGGCTGGTCGTGCTTCCGATCTGGCCCGCGATGTGGCGGGTGTGGGCGGTGCTGGTGGTCGGGCTGCTGTCGGTGGCGCTGCGCGCGGTCGTGCCCGGACTGATCGGCACGCTGACCAGCCTGGTGTCGTCGATCGGCAGCGACTCCAGCACCGTCACCCGCACCAACGACTACGCGGTCATCGGGGAGGCGGTGGCACCACGGCCCTGGTTCGGGCAGGGCTTCGGGACCTACCTGCCGCGGACCTACCGCATCCTCGACAACCAGTACCTCCTCACGCTCGTGGAGACCGGGCTGTTCGGGCTGCTCGCGCTGCTGGTGGTGCTCGGCTCCGGCTGGGTGCTGGCACGGAAGGCGCGCAAGGCGAGCACCGACCCGGTCACCCGGCATCTGGCGCAGTGCTTCGCGGCGTCGATGGCGGTGGCGGCGGCCGCGTACGCGACGTTCGACGCCTTCAGCTTCCCGATGGCCGCGAACCTGACGTTCCTGTGCCTGGGCTGCATCGGCGCCCTCTGGCGGCTCACCCGTCCCGCCGGGAAGGGCTGATCAGGGGCGAGCTGATCAGGGGCGCACGGGCTTGCCGGTGTCCTGCCACTTGTTGTCGCGCCACACGTTGCCGCGCCCGGACGGCTCGAACGCGGTGACCGGGCCGTGCGCCCCGCCCTTCTTGAAGTGCCGGCGGCTGAACGCGTTCCGCATGATCTTGATGTTGGACGAGGGCCCGAACCGGCCCTGGCCGCCGTACAGCGCGTACCCGCCCCCGCCGAGCAGGTTGCCGACCACCGTGACGTCGTGCGCCCGGCCGAAGTCCTGGTAGATCGAGACCGCCGAGGTCTGCGCGACCGGGTTCAGCAGCACGTTGTTGCGGATCACCAGCGACAGCCCCGGCGCCGGGCCCGAGTTGGACTGCACCGCGGTCACGTGGTCCGCCGGGAACTCCTTCAGGCGGTCGACCACCGAGTCCTCGACCAGCCCGTGGTCGGTGTTGACGCCGTTGGAGACCGTGTGGACGTGCACCCGGCGAACGGTCATCATGCCGCCGTGGTTGACGATGCCGTACTGCACCTTGGTCCGGCCGTCCCCGTTGATCTCGGAGTTCTCCACCCGCAGCCCGGACCGGCCCTTGCGCTGGATGATCGCCCACTGCCCGGCGCCGACGACCTGGGTGTTGCGGATGGTGACGTCGTCGGCGTCCACGTTGATCTCGGTGGCGACCCGCAGCCCGTCGATGACGGCCCCATTCCGCCGTACGGTGATCGGGCCGCTGCGGCGCAGCTTCTTGCCGCGCGGGACGCCGACGGTGTCCAGGGTCGGCCAGGTGACACGGGAGCCCTCGCCGCCGACCGGGGCGGGGCTCTTCAGCTGGAGCGGCGGCACGGAGACGGGCGCGCCGGGCGCCGCGCTGGGCCTGTTGGTCGGCGGCAACTGCGCGGCCCGGGCGCTCTTGCGCGCGCCCGGCCGGTCGTCGCCCGAACATGCCGTGCCGGACGCGGCCACGGCCAGGCACGCGGCCGCGAGCACCGGGATCGTTCTGGACCGGGCCATGTGGCTCCCTTCAGCGATCAGCCGAGGATCTTGTGGAGGGCGTCGGCGACCCGTTCCTGCTGCCCCGCGGTGATCTGCGGGAACATCGGCAGCGACAGGATCTCCCCGGCGGCCGCCTCGGCGACCGGGAAATCGCCGGGGCCGTGCCCCAGGTACCGGAACGCCGGTTGCAGGTGCACCGGGACCGGGTAGTGGACGCCGCAGCGCACCCCCAGCTCCCCCAGCCGCTCGGCCACCTCGTCCCGATTCGGCACGCGGACGACGTACAGGTGCCAGACATGCTCCCGTCCGCGACCCGCCGGCGGAGGCTCGAGCGGTGTCAGGCCCGGCATGCCGGCGAGCAGCTCTGCGTAGCGGGCGGCGGCGGCCCGGCGCTGGTCGTTCCACCGGGCCAGGCGCCGCAGCTTGGCGCGCAGCACGACCGCCTGGAGCGTGTCCAGCCGCGAGTTGAATCCGACGATCTCGTGCCGGTACTTGCGCTCGCCGCCGTGGTCGCGCAGCAGCCGCACCGTCCTGGCCAGCTCGGCCGAACCGGTGACGACCGCGCCCGCGTCACCGTACGCGCCGAGGTTCTTGCCGGGGTAGAAGCTGGTGGCGGCGACGGCGCCGAACAGGCCCTGGCCGTCCCGCAGGGCGCCCTGCGACTGGGCCGCGTCCTCCAGCACCGGCGGGCCCAGCTCCAGCAGCGGGCCCATCGGGACGAGCCGGCCGTACAGGTGCACGGGAACGATCGCGGAGGTCGCCGCGCCGACCGCCGCCGCGGCCCGGTCCGGATCGATCAGCAGGTGCTCGGGCTCGGCGTCCACCAGGACGGGCCGCGCGCCCGCCCGCACGACGGCCTCGGCGGTCGCGACGAAGGTGTTGGCCGGGAGCACCACCTCCGAGCCGGGCCCGGCACCGAGGGCGCGCAGGGCCAGTTCGAGCGCGTCGGTGCCGTTGGCGACGCCGACGCAGTGCCCGGCGCCGGCGAACGCCGCGTACTCCTCCTCGAACGCCCGCACGTCCTCGCCCTGCACGAACGCGGTTTCGGCGAGGACGCGGCCGAACCCGTCCAGCACCTCCCGCTCCACCTCCGCGTGCGCGGCGGCCAGGTCGACGAAGGGCACCTCGCTCATCCGGACTCCTTCCTGAAAACCCGAACGGGTGCGGGGCGCAGTCGGCGGGCGGGCGAGCCGGCCCACACCTCCCCCGGCGGGACGTCGCGCAGCACCACCGAGCCCATCCCGATCAGCGCGCCCGCGCCGATCGAGACGCCCTCCCGGACCAGTGCCCCGGCGCCCAGGTACGCGCCGAACCCGACCCGCACGCCGCCGCCCAGCCGCACCCCGGATGCGATGGTCACGAAGTCCTCGACCTGGTCGTCGTGCGTCAGCGTCACGTGCGGCATGATCGCCACGTGCGCGCCGACCCGGACCGACGCGGTCAGCACGGTCTGCGCCAGCACCACCGACCCCGCCCCGACGTGCGAGGACGGCGCGACCCACGCGGACGGGTGGACGAGCGTGGCGTAGCGCCGCGCGGGCAACCCCAGCCGCCGCACCAGGCGCCGCCGGACGGCCGGGTCGCGGGGGCTCGCCGTGCAGACCACTAACCGTGCCTCGCGGGCCTTCGCCGTCTCTTCCGCGCCGCCGAGGACGGGCACGCCGTCGACGGCGGTGCCGTGCTTGTCGAAGTCGTCGTCGGCGAAGCCCAGCAGCCGCCAGCCGTCCATGGCGGTCACCGCCTGCGCCGTCTCGCGGCCCAGCCCGCCCGCTCCGACGATGATCAGGTCATCCGGTTCCGGCATCGGCCGCCTCCAGGTTCGGTTCTCTCTCGTTCGGTTCTCTCTCGTTCGGTTCTCCAGCAGGGCCGCCCAGGTCGCGCAGCCCGCGCAGGGCGGCGCGCATCCGGCGGAACTGCAGGGCGAGTGCCGCCGCGGCGGCCGTCCCGGCGACCGCGAGCGCGAGCACGTCCAGGGGGATCGCGGCCTGCGCGGCCCAGGCCGCCAGCCCGGCCGCCGCCGCGATCAAGGCCGGCGGCCCGGTGCGGCGCAGCACGCCCGCCGGGGCGACGCCCACTCGACGCAGCTCCCACAGGTACAGCGGCAGCACGACGAACGCGGCGACCAGCACGTGCGCGGCGGCGGCCCCCGCGATCCCGTCCAGGCGGGCCCCCGCCACCAGCGCCGGGACGAGCACGGCCAGCCACACCACCTGCACGGTGAACACCGCGCGGGAGCGGGCCAGCACGACGAAGTAGTCGTAGACCAGCTCGAACATGATCCGCAGCGCGCCGAGGACGGCCAGCAACAGCAGCGCCGCCGCGGCGGGCTCCCACGTCGTCCCGTACACCAGCCGGACCAGCGGCTCGGCCGCGCCCGCCAGCAGCAGGCACACCGGCAACGTGAGCCCGGCGAGCAGGCCGGCGGTCGTCAGAAAGGCCCGGCGCAGCCGCACCGGATCGTCCTGGATCCGGGCGAACGCGGCGGGCGCGACACCGCGGACCGGCTGCGAGAACATCGACACCGGCCAGTTGGACAGGTTGAACGCCAGCACGTAGAAGCCCAGCGCGGTCGGCCCCAGCACATGCCCGACGATCAGCTGGTCGGCGCCGCCGACCGCGAACACCACCACGCTCGACCCGGCCAGCGGCAGCCCGAAGCGCAGCAGCGCCCGCGCCGCCGCCGGGTCGAACCCGAACCGCAGCGGCCCGGGCGCGGCCAGCACCAGCAGGACCGCGGACGCCCCGGCGCCCGCCAGCCGCCCGACCGCCAGGCTCATCGCGCCCATCCCCGCGGCGGCCAGCACGATCGACACGAGCGCCCCGCCCCAGTTGTTGACCTGGTCGGCCAGCATCTTGCGGTCCTGCCGGAAGCCCCGCTGCAACAGCGCGGCCGGCACCGCCACCAGCCCGTTAACCACGACACTGACGGTCAGCAGCCGGATCACCCCGGTCGCGGCGGGCGCGCCCATCGCGGCCGCGAACGCCGGCGCCGCCACGAAGCAGCCCGCGTAGACCAGGCAGCTCGACACCAGCGAGATGGTCGCGACGGTCGGCGCGATCGCGTGCGGATCGCCGGGCCACCGGACGATCGCCAGGCTCACGCCCAGCTCGTTGAAGCTCAGCACCGCCAGCAGCGCCACCATCGCCACCGCGAACACGCCGAACTCGGCCGGCCCCAGCAGCCGCGCCAGCGCGATCCCGATCGCCAGCGTGCCCAGCCGCCCCGCCGCCGTGTTGAACAGACTCCACCCGAGCGCCCGCGAAGCCTTCCCGAACAAGGAGTCATCCTCCCCCACGGCCAGCCGCCGCCACACTCGGCTCATCCGGGGGTTCCTCGGGGGACGGTTTCGGGTTTGCCCGCTACGGCGTTGAAGTCGTCCAGGGCGGCTGAGCCGCGTAGGCGGCGGGCGCGGCGTTCGGCCTTGTACGCCAGGACGCGGCCGACCGTGCTCGCGGCGTCCCGCCTCATGGCCGGCACGGACGCTCCGGTGCGGGCGGTGTCGAGGGCCTCGCGGTAGATCCGTTCCTGGACGCGCGCCGCGCTCTCCAGGCTGAACCGCTCGACCACGAGGGCGCGGCCGAACTCGCCCAGTTCCCGGCGGCGATCCGCGCTGCCGATCAGGGGGCGCAGGATCGCCTCCAGCCGGTCGGCGCCCGCGCCGCCGACGCCGTACCAGCCCTGCTCCAGGAACATCCCGGCGGTCTCGGGCGTGAGCGGCTCGAAGAACCCGCGCTCGCCCTGGACGATCAGCGGCTTGGCGAACGCCATCGCACGCAGCGCCGACCCGCCCATGCCCAGCGCGACCGACGCCGCCGCGTACGCCGGGCGCGGATCGTCCAGCTGGCCGGTGAGGACGACGGCGCGCCGTCCGGTGCGGGCGTTGGCCTCGGCGGCGCGGGCCTCGACCCGGTCCCGGCACGCGCCGTCCCCCACGATCACCAGCCGGACCTCGGGCAGCCGCTCCACCGCCTCGATCGCCGTCAGCAGGCCCTCCAGCTTGAGCTCGGCCGCGAGCCTGCTCACGACCACGATGTCGACCGGTCCGGGATCCAGGCCGAACCGTGCGCGGAACTCCTCGGAGGGGTGGCCTGGCGCGTTGGCCGTCACGTCCACCGGCGGCTCGATCAGGTGGACGGCACCGGGTCGGCGGCCACGCCGCTCGACGACCTCCCGCTGGATCTGGCGGGTGCCGACCACCAGCGGCAGGGTCGGCGGCAGGAACGGCGCCACCGCCATCGACATCACGGTGCAGACGGCCGCGGCGTCCCGGCGGGTCCGCACCGCGTGGAACGCCTCCAGGCCGGGCGGCCACTCGTAGCCGTGCACGATGTCGAAGCCGCGCGCGGCGACCAGCGCGCGCAGCCGGCGGACGGTCGACGGCGCCGGACGGCGCCGGCCCGGATCGAGCGCGAAATGCTGGATGCCCTCGTCCCGGACCCGCTCCACCAGCGGTCCCGGCTCGCTGACCATCGCGACCCGGTGGCCCAGCGCGCGCATCGACGCGGCCAGCTCGATCGCGTTGAGCTGGCTCCCGCCGATCCGCATGTCGTGCGGGTAGACCAGGATGTTCATGAGGCGCTCGCGATCGTCTCGACGACCCGGTCCTGCTGCTCGGCGGTCATCTCGTGGAACAGCGGCAGGATGAGGGAGCGCGTGGTGAACCGGTCGGTGACCGGCAGGTCGGCCCGGACGCCGGCGTAGGCGGGCTCGCGGTGCGCCGCCATGATCCCGCGCCGGGCCGACACGCCGGCCGCCAGCATCCGGCGCAGCAGGTCGTCGCGGCCCACCGGGAAGTCGTCCGGCAGCAGGATCCAGAACGACTGGTAGTTGGTCCGGCCGTGGGCCGGGTCGCGCACGCACGCGATGCCGGGGATCTCGGCCAGCAGCCGCTGGTAGCGGGCGGCCAGCGCACGGCGGCGGCCGATGATCGCGTCCAGCCGGGCCAGCTGGACGAGCCCGACCGCGGCTTGCAGATCGGTCATCCGGTAGTTGAAGCCGGTCTCGTCGTAGGACTCGATGACCACCTGCGCGCCGGCGTGCCGTTCGGCGGCGCTCGCGCTCATCCCGTGCTCGCGCAGCCGCCGCGCGCGCCGCGCCCGCTCGGCGTCGGGCAGGGTGAGCATGCCGCCCTCGCCGGTCGTCAGCAGCTTGCGCGGGTGGAACGACCATGCCGCCAGCTCCGCGCCCGCCCCGGCGGGACGGTCCCGGTAGACCGACCCGGCGGCGCACGCGGCGTCCTCGATCACGGTGATGCCGCGCGGGTCGCACAGCGCGCGGACCCCGTCCAGGTCGACCGGCACCCCGGCCTGGTCCACGGCGATCACCGCGCGGGTGCGGCCGGTCAGCGCCGCCTCGACGGTCTTGCCGGTGACGTTGCCGGTGACGGGGTCCACGTCGGCGAAGACGACCTCGGCGCCGGCGTGCCGCACCACGTTGGCGGTGGCGATGAACGACAGCGAAGGGACGACCACCTCGTCGCCCGGGCGCACGCCCGCCAGCAGCAGCGCCAGGTGCAGCGCCGTGGTGCAGGAGGACGTCGCCACGCCGTGCCCGGCGGCGACGCGGGCGGCGAACGCGCTCTCGAACTCGGCGACGCGCGGCCCCTGGGCGACCCAGCCGGACCGCACCACCTCCGCCGCCGCGGCGGCCTCCTCCTCGCCCAGCACTGGTTTGATCACGGGGATCACGGTGCGGGCACCTCCTCTCGGTCGATGTCGAGCAGCCGGGCGAGCGCGCGGGCGCGGTGCGTCCAGTCGTGCCGGGCCGCGAACCGGCGCCGCCGCCCGGTCGCGCCCGCCGGGTCGGCGGCGGCCAGCTCCGCGCCGACGGCTCGGACGAACCCGTCCGCGGCCTCGGTTCTGATCAGCTCCGCGCCTTCGGGGTCGCTCTCGCGCAGCCAGCGGGCGGACGGCAGGTCGGTCGCGACGACGGCGCGCCCGGCGGCCAGGTACTCCAGGGTCTTGATGGGGAAGCTGGCGTCGTTGAAGGCCGAGCGCGCGTACGGCGTCAGCCCCACCTTGATCGCCCGCAGGTACGGCGGCAGTTCCGCGAAGCTCTTGCGGCCCGTCCAGCGGACGTTCGGACGGGCCGTCAGCGCGCGGAACCGGGCCGGTTCGTGCGCCGGGTCGTGCGGCCCGACCAGGAGCAGCGGATGCCCGGCCGCGGCGACTCCTTCGAGGACGCCCATGTCGATGCGGGCGTTGATGTGCCCGACGAACCCGGCGGCGGGCCGGTCCCGGCCGAAGCCCGCCAGGTCCGGCGGCCACGGGGCGGTGTCGATCCCTTCGTACGCCTCGGGCGCGCAGCCGGTCGGGATCATCTCGGCGTCCCTGCCGCGGTCGCGGAAGTCGTCCCGGAGGCGCGGCGAGACGGCGGCGACCGCGTCCGCGCGGGCCAGCAGCCGGTCGCGGGCCTTCTCCATCCGCCGCGCCGGCAGCCCGATCAGGCCGGCGCCCGCCACCAGGTCGTCGGTGGCGTAGAAGACGGTGCGGGCGCCCGGGACGGCGCCCAGCAGCCCGGCGTCGAAGGTGGCGATGACGACGGCGGTGACCCGCCGGCCGAGCCTGCCCGCCGCCTGCCGGGTCGCGCGGCGCACCAGCGCGGCCGTGACGTGGTGCATGCCGGGCCGGTACGCGCCGGGCAGGGCGCGCGGGATCAGCCGGTACAGGTCCCGGGCCTGCCTGCGCAGCGGCGGGCCGTCCAGCGAACCGGCCAGGTGCGGGCGCAGCAGCGGCGTCGCGAGCGAGATCGGCGGATCGACGTAGAGGACGGGCGCCAGCGCGGCGAGCCGGTCGGTGAGCTGCCGGTCGGTGCCGGCCACGCCGTCGTAGGCGGTGCCGCCGAAGTAGACGATCACGGCGTCTCCGACTCTGCGCGCCACCAGTCGACCAGCCGCCGCAGCCCGTCCTCCAGCCCGACCTGGGGCTTCCAGCCGAGCCGCCGGCCGGCGGCGGAGACGTCGGCCAGCCGCCGCGCCACCCCGTTCACCGCGCGGGCCGGGCCGAACTCCAGGCCGAGGTCCTCCGCGTCCATGGTCCGCAGCAGCGCCCGGGCCAGTTCCCGCAGGCTCGTCTCGACGCCGCAGCCGATGTTGAACACCGCGTCGGTGACGTCCGCCTCGGCGGCCAGCAGGTTGGCGCGGGCGATGTCCTCGGTGAAGACGAAGTCCATGGTCTGCAGTCCGTCGCCCAGGATCAGCGGCGGCCTGCCCTCGGCGATCCGGTCCATCCAGCGGATCAGCACCTCGGTGTAGAGGCCGTGGACGTCCATGCGCGGCCCGTACACGTTGAAGTAGCGCAGCGCCACGTAGTCCAGCCCGCGCATGGCGTGGAAGCTGCGCAGCATGCCCTCGTTGAACGCCTTCGCGGCCCCGTAGAAGGTGTCGTTGTCGTAGGGGTGCTGGTCCTCGGGCGTGGGGAACGCGGTGGCCGTCCCGTACACCGACGCCGACGACGCCGCCACGACCTTGCGCACGCCCCGGTCGGCCGCCGCCTCGATCACCTCGTAGGTGCCGTCGACGAGCACCTCCAGCGCCAGCCTCGGCTCCTGCGCGCACTGGGTGATCCGGATCGCGGCCTGGTGGAAGAGCACGTCCACGCCGTCCAGCAGCGCCCGGACCAGCGCCCGGTCGCGGATGTCGCCCTCGACCACCCGCAGCCGGTCGCCGGCCGCCTCCTGGGCCGCGGCCAGGTTGGCGCGCCGGCCGCGGGTGAAGGTGTCGAGCACGACGACCTCGGCGGCGCCCGCCGCGACGAGCTGGTCGACGATGGTGGAGCCGATCGTGCCGGCACCGCCGGTGACCAGGCAGCGGGATCCTGCGATCATGCGTTCTCCTTCGGTTGCGGCTCGGTGAGTCGGACCGGGCGGCCGCCCGCGGCGACGCTGCGGCTGGCCGCCTCCAGCTGGGTGACGACGCGCAGCCCGGCGCCGCCGTCGGTGCGGGCCGGGCGGCTCTCGGCGATCGCCGCCGCGAACTCGGCCATCACCTCGCGCAGCGCCTCCCGTTCGGGCAGCGCCGGGACGAGCACGTCGCCGACCCGGTAGGAGATGAGCGCCTGGTGCCGCGCGGCCGGGTCCAGGGAGCCCGCCGGGGCCAGGTCGACGCCCCGGTCGTACACCGCGAGCCGCTGGACGGGGTTGAGGTCGTCCCACACGATGGTGCGCCGGGACCCGCCGATCACCGTCGTGCGGATCTTGGTGGGGCTGAGCCAGTTGACGTGGACGTGCGCCATCACGCCGGTGGTCAGCCACACCGACAGGTGCGCCATGCACAGCCGGCCGGCGTCGATCGGGTCGCTGCCGTGCGCGGCGACGGCCTCGACCGCCACGCCGTCGGGCAGCACGTGGTCGAGGATCGACAGGTCGTGCGGGGCCAGGTCCCACAGCACGTCGACGTCGGGCTGGACGAGGCCGAGGTTGATGCGCACCGAGTCGACGAACTGGATGTCGCCGATCTCGCCGCCGCGGATCAGCTCGCGGATCTTTTGGACGGCCGGGGTGTAGCAGTAGGTGTGGTCGCACATCAGCACCAGTCCGGCCTCGCGGGCCAGGTCGACCAGCTTGGCGCTCTCGTGCACGGTGGGTGTGAGTGGCTTCTCGACGAGGACGTGCTTGCCCGCCTCCAACGCTGCGCGCACTAAATCGAAGTGCGTCGCGGCAGGGGTCGCTATGGCGACGGCCTTGACGGCGGGGTCGGCCAGGACGTCCTGGTATGACGTCGTCGCCCGCACCGTCGTGTAGGGGCCGAGCACGGAGCGTGCCCGTTCCTCGTTAAGGTCGCACAGCCATTCCAGGCGGAGGGCCGGGGTGGCTTGGGCGGTCCTGACGAGGTTGGGGCCCCAGTAGCCGGCGCCTATCACCGCCAGCCCGATCGCCTCTACGCCGATGGTGATGGTCAAGGAATGCTCCTCACGGTGCCGTCGTGGTGAAGATGGCGTCGACCCAGTAGTTGGAGTCGGACGCGGTGGCGGGGAACCCTCCGGTGCCGTAGCGGTAGACGCCGTTGGGGCCGTCCTCTCCCGACCGCAGGGCGTGCAGCGGCGGCGCGTCGACCCCCTGGTTCTGGAAGCCGCCGACGGTCGCCGAGTAGTGGCCGTTGGGGGCGAGGTAGGACACGACGTAGGTCGTCCCTGCCGTCACCTGGACGGGGGCGGCGAACTGGACCTCCTGCCAGCCGGCGGCCGATTCGTTGGTGAAGGTGGCCGTGGCCAGGCGGTTGCCGTCCTTGTCCCACAGGCTGCCCGTGTGCGTGCCGGTGTTCTGCGCGCCCTTGTAGAAGCGGACCCCGGTGACCCACCCGTTGGAGTCGGCACGGAACTTCAGGCCCAGCTCGACGGAACCGCCGTCGTCCACGTCCGCTATCTGCGGCGACGCCTCGTCCGGCCAGATGGAGCAGGGGCACTGGCCCGGCGTGGTCTGCTTGGCCGTCGTGAACGACCACGTGCGCGCGCCGGCCATGGCGTTGCCCGCGAGGTCCTTGGCCCCTTGGACCGTCGCCGTGTACTTGGTCGTCCAGGCGAGAGGGCTCGTGGGCGTGAACGTGGCGGTCCGGGTGTCGGGGTTGTAGCTGACCGCGCCGTCCACTTGGGTGCCGCCAGGGCCGGTCATTGTGAACTGGATGGTGCCGCCCTGCACAGGCTCGTCGAACCTCACCGAAGGACGCGCCGCACGCGGAACGCTGGTCCCGCCGTTGGTGGGGTCGACCGTTTCAGCAGTGGGCTTGGTCGTGTCGCCCGGGTCGGCGTCGGTGAAGATGGCGTCCACCCAGTAGTTCGCCCCTCCCCACGTGCTGCTGGGGAACCTGGAACTCGCCGAGTACGTGTAGACGCCGTTGCCCCCTGGAGTGCTTCCGGTGGCGAGGCCGCGCAAGGGGGCGTTGTCGTAGGCGGCGTTGAAGAAGCCCGCGTCGGCCGAGTAGTGGCCGTTGGGGGCGTGGTAGGAGGCGACATAGGTCGTCCCTGCGGCGACCGCGACCGGGGCAGAGAACGTCAGGGTCTGCCAGCCTGACGCCGTCTCGTTGGTGAACGTCCCTTGCGCCATACGGGTGCCGTCTTGGCGCCACAGGCTCCCTGTGTGCGTGCCCGTGTTGCCCGGCCCCTTGTAGAACCGGACGCCCGACACCCACCCGGCCCTGTCGGCGGTGAACTTGACGCCCACCTCGATGGCCCGGGTGTCGCTGTCGGCGGCCGTCGTGGGCACGGCGTCGCTCGGGAAGACGGTGCACGGGCACGCCCCCGACGTCGTGAACGACCACCGCGTGGTCCCGGCCATCGTGTTCCCCGCCGCGTCCTTGGCACCGCTGGCACTGGCCGTGTAACGGGTGGCCGCGGCGAGCCCACTGGACGGGGTGAACGTCAGCGTCCGCCCTGTCGCGTCCAGGACGGCACTGCCCGCGACCTCCTGGCCGCTTGGCCCGGCAAGGGTGAACACCGGCGAGCCGGACCGCACCGGCTCGTTGAAGGTCACCTTGACCTTGGCGCCCGTCGGGACGCTGGTGGCCTCATTCGCCGGGCTGCTCTTGGAAACCGTCGGGGGCGTCGTGTCGGGCGGCGGCGTGAACACCAGGTCCACCCAGTAGTTGGTCGCCCCGTACGACTGGTTGGGGAAACCGCGCGGCCCGTACTTGTAGACCCCGTTCCCGCCGCCGCTCCCGTTGGCGAGCGCCTGGAGCGGCGGGTTGTCCACGACACCGCCCAGCCCGCCGTACGTGGCCGAGTACCAGCCCTTGGTCGTGTGGTACGAGGCGACATACGTCTCCCCCGCCTGCACCTGGACGGGTGTGGAGAAGGTGACCTCCTGCCAGCCCAGGGTCGACTCGTTCGAGAACGTCGCGGTGGCGAGCTGCCCACCGTCCTTGTTCCAGAGGGTGCCGATGTGGGTGCCGTCGTTGTTGCGCCCCTTGTAGAAGCGGATGCCGTTGACGAACCCGTCCCGGTCAGCGGTGAAGCGGACGCCCAGCTCGATCTCGTTCGCGTCGTTGACGCCCTCCACCGCGGGGGCCGCGTCGTCCGGCCAGATGCTGCACGGGCACTGCCCCGGGATCGGCGCCGGCTTCGCCGTCGTGAACGAGTAGCCGAAGGTCTCCATCACGTTGCCCGCGTCATCGGCGGCCCCCGTGACCGACGCCGTCAGCTTCTTGGAGCCGGGCAGGTCCGACGAGGGTGTGAACGTCAGGACCGTCCTGGACTCGTCCAGGCTCGCCGTGCCCGGGATGGTGTTCGTGCCGTCCTTCAAGGTGAACGAGGGCGTGCCCTGCCGGATCGGCTCGCTGAACGTCACCGTCGGCCTGGTCGAGGTCTTCACGCTCGACGAGCCCGCGTAGGGCGCGTTGTCCACGACCGTCGGCTTCATCGTGTCCGGCGGCTTCACCGTGACGAACGTGACGTCCACGTAGTAGTTGCCGCCGTTGAACGTGGACTGCGGAAAGCCCGAGTAGCCCGACCGGTAGACCCCGTTGCCCCCGGGCGCGTCCGCCTTGAGACCCGTCAACGGCGGCGTGCTGTGCTCCTTGAGCGAGAAGTAGGCGGGATCGGCCGCATACCGGCCGTTAGGCGCGAAGTAAGACGCGACATACGTCTCCCCTGCCTGCACCTGGACGGGCGTAGGGAACGACGCCGTCTGCCAGCCCGAAGCCGTCTCGCCAGCGAACGTCGTGGACGACAGCCGGTTCCCGTCCTTGTCCCATAGCGTGCCCGTGTGCGTCCCGGTGTTGCCCTGCCCCTTGTAGAAGCGGACGCCCGTGACCCAGCCGTTCGAAGCCGCCTTGAACTTCACCCCGAGCTCGGTCGCCGTCGTGTCGCTGTCGGACGGCCGCGCGGGCACCGCCGAATCACCGAACATGCGGCACGGGCACGCCACGTCGAACGTCGTCCCGGCACCCGGTGTCTCGATGTTGCCGCTGTCGTCGACCGCCCTGGTCTTGATCGTCACCGGGCCGTTGCCGGTCGCGTCCCACTCGTAGGTCCAGGTCGCCCGGCCCTTGGCGGCCCGCCACGTCGTCCCGCCGTCGGTGGAGACCTCCACGCCGCCGACCTGCCCGCCGCCCGCGTCCGACGCCGTACCGGAGATCGTCAGGGTGCGGCCGTTCACCACGTCGGCGCCCGGCGCGGGCGAGGTCACCGCCGACACCGGCGGCGACCGGTCGGTGGACGCCGCCGCCCTGGCCAGCCCGCTCTGCAGCGTGACCGGCTGCACGCCCATGTCGGCGAACAGGTTCACCGTCGCCTGCCGGATGTTGGGATCGGGCGAGGTCGGCCCGTCGGAAGGCATGTCGTGCACCGCGTCCAGGCCCCACGACCACTGCACCGTGCCGCCGCCGAAGACCAGCGCCCCGCTCGCCGCCCGGTACAGCGTCAGCGCGTGCGTGGCGGTACCCGGCGCGACCTCCGAGCCGTAGTCGATGAGCTTCTCCGGCACCTCCGCCGTCGTCGACGACATCCGGACCAGGCCCGGCGGCCGCGCCCCGTTGTCGAGGTCCTCGTCCCACTCGTATCCGACCGTCTGGTCGACCAGCGTCATGGTCGACCCGGCGGACTGGCCCGCCACGGCCGTGCCCCGCCAGAACCGCATCTTCCCGTCCGCCGCCGGGACCTTCAGCGCCACCCCGCAGCAGTTCACCGTGAAGATCGTCCCGGTCAGGCCGTTCTCCGGCCGGCCGCCGTCGTGCGGCGGGCTGAACCGCGGGTCCCGCCAGGTCCCGGTCCACTCCTGACTCGGATCGATCTTGGCGTTGGCGCGGGTCTCCTTGTAGGCCACCAGCGTGCGGTGCGAGACGGCCGGGCTTCCGGCGCCGCCCTCCCAGCGGGTCTTCCAGTACACCTCGTTGCCGCTGAAGAACGCCAGATGGACGCCCGCGTCCCGGGCCGCCTCCACGTTGGCGCGCTCGGCCGCCGACCAGTACTCGTCGTGCCCCACCGACAGGAAGACCTTGTGGTTCCTGATGAGCTGGCCGCGCGCGTCGGCGTCCCAGCTGCCGATGTAGCTCACGTCGTAGCCGTTGGCCTCCATGAACCGCACCATCGGGTACTCATTCGCGAACACGAAGTCGCGCCCCCACGGGGTGTCCTCGCGCGTCCCGAACGGGCGGTTGTAGCTCACCTTGACCGCGCGGCCCGGCGCCGCCGTGCTGTCCCCGGCGTACAGGCTGTTGCCGCCCCACTTGTTGTACGCCTGCCACGTCGTGTCCGAGGTCTTGAACACCATGGCCGACCGGCTCGCGTCGTCGCGGACCACGAACACCACGTGGTTGTCGTCGCCCTCGCCGTCGGTGCGGACCAGATGCGCGAAGTAGATCCCCGACACCGCCGTGGCCGGGACCGGCCAGCTCGCCGAGACGCCCCAGTTGCCGCAGTCCACCAGCCCGCTCGCGTCGTCGGTCAGGCACGCCGGCTGCCGCTGCGGCAGCGCCGCCGACGGCGCGATCTCCGCGATTTTACGGGCGCCATTACCGCCGTAATATCCCATCCGGTAAATGCTGATCGAGTATCGGGTGGCCGGCGTGTTGATTTTGAACTGGACGGTCTGTCCCACGTTCACGCTGAAGGACGTCGTGAAACCCTCGATCGTCTGGCCGCCTCCGGACGCCTTTTCCCATTCCTCGGACGGCGAACCGGGCTTGGAATTCTCGCAGGCCACCGGATTGCCACCCGCGTCGCACGGCCCCGCCGCGGCCCGCACCGCGGGCGTGCCCAACGCCGCCATACCCCCAGCGAACAGGGCGAACAGCAGCAGCAGGCAAACCCGCACACGGAGCCCGAGGCGAATCGGCACCGCATTCATGACAGCCGTGACCTCACCGCGTGCCCCCTTGTGATCCCACCGTGAGCAGGTCCACCGGGCACCCGACTAAGGGCCGGCCCCGCCCCGAATACCGAGTTCGAAAAAGCACCCCGCACCGAAAGCGGTTCGACTATAAGTGCTGCCCGCGCCGATTGATGAGGGTGTGGCCGGTGCTGGCCTGAGGGCGGTCAGAGGTCAGTCGGCCAGAAGGGTCAGACGCCCCGCTTCCTCCGCATACGTCTCGCCGGTCCGCGGGCACCTCCAGCGCCCGCCGCCGGCCTCCCCCAGCGGCTCCCCGGCCCGTCCCACCCAGCGGACCCGGCGCGCCGGGGAGCCCACGACTAGCGCGAAGTCCGGCACGTCCCGGGTCACCACCGCGCCCGCCGCGACCAGCGCCCACCGCCCGATCGTCACCCCGGCCACCACCACGGCCCGCGCGCCCACCGACGCCCCCTCGCGGACCGTGACGCCGAGCGCGTCCCAGTCCTCCGGCCGCTTCAGCTTGCCGTCCACGTCCACCGAACGCGGGTACAGGTCGTTGGTCAGGACGGCCGCCGGGCCGATGAACACCGCGTCCTCCAGCACCGCGGGCTCGTACACCAGGGCGTTGTTCTGCAGCTTGACCCGGTCTCCGATCCTCACCCCCGGCCCCACGTACGCGCCCCTCCCGACGATGCAGTCGCGGCCCAGCACGGCGTGCTCGCGCACCTGCGCCAGGTGCCACACCGCCGAGCCGTCCCCGATGTCCGCGCGCTCGTCGACATCGGCGCTTGGCTGAATCCGGACGCCCATGGATCTCCTCCCTGGTTCATACTCGCCACTTGTGGTGAGCATCGTGATCCCCGCGCACAACGAGGCCAAGGTCATCGGCCGGCTGCTGCGCGGGCTGCTGGAGTCGGCGCGGCCCGGCGAGTTCGACATCGTCGTCGTGCCGAACGGCTGCACCGACGCGACCGCGGCGATCGCCGCCGGCTTCGGTCCCGCGGTCCGCGTGGCGGAGTCGCCCGAGGCGTCCAAGGCCGCCGCGCTCCGCCTCGGCGACGGCACGGCCCGCGGCTTCCCGCGCCTGTACGTGGACGCCGACGTCGAACTGCGCACCGAGGACGTCCGCGCCCTGGCCGCCGCGCTCGACCGCCCCGGCGTGCTGGCCGCCGCCCCGTCCCGCGCGCTGCGGATGACCGGCCGCCCCTGGACGGTCCGGTCCTACTACGCGGTCTGGACACGGCTGCCCGAGATCCGCCGCGGCCTGTTCGGACGCGGCGTCATCGGCGTCACCGCCGAGGGCCACGCCCGGATCGCGGCTCTCCCCCGGGTCATGGCCGACGACCTGGCCGCCTCCCTCGCCTTCGCCCCGCACGAGCGCGTCATCGCGGACGCGGCGCGCGTCGTCGTCCACCCGCCGCGCACGTGGGGCGACCTGCTGCGCCGCCGCGAACGCGCCGCGGCGGGCACCGACCAGCTCGAACGCGCCGCCCCGCATCAACCAGGCGGCTCCGCCCGCACCGGCGTGTCCGACCTCGCCGCGATCGCCCGTCGCGCGCCCTGGCTGGCCCCGCACATCGCGCTGTTCCTCACCGTCGCCCTCCTAGCCCGCCACCGCGCCCGCAAGGCCGCCCCCACCACCTGGCAACGCGACGAAAGCAGCAGAAGCTGACGGGTTCGGGGGTCATTGGGCGGGCCAGCCCTTGGACCAATCGCGGCGCCTCTTCCACAGTTCGCGCCAGTCCTCGCCCTTGGCGGTGGGTCTGCCCTGGCGGTGGGGGCGGGCGCTGACGACCCGGCTGAGGACGGTTCGGAGGAAGACGCCCATCAGGAGCAGCCGCACCGAGCCCTTTCCCACGTGCCGCCGCATCACCGTCGCCTTTCCGGTGAAGAGCATGACGAGCTTGGCGGCGCTGGTGGACGACCCGCCCACCTCGTGCCGGAACGTCGCCCGGCCCGTCACCATCGGCCGGTGTCCCAGGGCGGACGCGCGCAGGCACAGGTCGGCGTCCTCCCCGTACATGAAGAAGGACCGGTCGAAGCCGCCCGTCTCCTCCCACGCCCGCTTGGAGACGAGCATGAACCCGCCGGTGACCACGGGCACCCGCTGGACCTCGCTCGACCACGGCCTGGGCGCCTCCGGGTCGAACAGCCGGTTGCCCGGGAACAGCGAACTGAGCAGGGTGGCGAAGCAGAACGCCGACCAGAGGCCCGGCCTGCCCCACCAGCTGCGCGGATCGGTCGTCCCGTCCGGGGCGATGCAGCGCCCGCCCACGATCCCGGCGTGCGGCTCGGCACGGGCGCAGTCGAGCAGGGCGGCGATGCTGCCGGGCGCGGGGACGGCGTCGGGGTTGACGAAGACCAGCCACCGGCCGCGCGCCCGGGCCGCGCCCTCGTGGCAGCCGTGGGCGAAGCCGCCGTTCCGGCCGCTGTCGATCACCCGCGCGTCCGGCGCCACGGTACGGGCCAGTTCGGCGGTCCCGTCGTCGGAGTCGTTGTCCACGATGATCAGTTCGGCGGCGCGATCGCCCGCCGCCCGCCGCAGCGCCGCCACGCACGGCTCGACATGCCGCGCGCTGCGGTACGTCACGACGATGATCGACACCTCGTCCCGCGGCGGCTCCTCGTCCGCGAACCGGCCGTCGCCGCCCTCGTCCCCCACCATCGACCTCCCCCGTGCCCCGCCCTCCGCCCTCCGCCCTCAGCGTCCCGCATCCGCCGCCCGCGACCGGCGTCCTGACCGGTCGTGGTCAAGCGCGGGTTACTCATGCGGGCATGAGAGCGGGCCGGCACGGAACGGTTCTTTCCCATGAACAGGGACCGGGATTGATTTTCCGGTAAAAGGAAAAGAATGGGTGGGGCGGGTGGGATTCGAACCCACTCAGCGCGAAGCAACTGGGTTACAGCCAGCCCCGACTCTCCAGCGTCGGCGCCGCCCCTGGCGAAATGAATTACCGCGTACCCCCGGCGGGATTCGAACCCGCACCATTCCTGCTCCTCGGGCAGGCGCCTCTGCCTGTTGGGCGACGGGGGCATAGTGCGGCTCCCGGGAGTCGAACCCGGAACATCCACTTCCTGAGAGTGGCCTCTCTGCCTATTGGAGTAGAGCCGCGCGCTAAGAAGACCGAGGTAGGGCGTCACTGCGGGCCGCGCGGCCGGAGAAGCTCAGGAGCGGGGATACCGGCCGGAGTGGGCGAGTGACGCCTCAGGCAGTCGATAAAGTAGTCGCCGCACGGCCGGCCTCCTCTCGATGTCTTGAAGACTCGCTGTCCTGCGTCATTCCCGGTTCGGGCTGACGGGTTCTACAGTGCCATCATTCGCCGATCGGCGCAATCCCTTTTTCACGGATTCGAACTCGTCGAGCTTTCGTCGCTGAGCGCCCAGCCGATGGCGATCAGCACCCAGAACACCACCATGATCCAGCCGAGCGCGATACCGGCCGCCGCCATTCCGGCGCCGCGCTCGCCGCTGCGTTTCATCCGCGCCCATCCCAGATGGCCGGCGATGATGGCGGGAATCGACGGGAGGCCGCAGGTGAACAGGCCGAGCACGCCGAAAGTGAGGGCGTAGACGGAGGCGCTGTTGTAGCGGGGCCGCGAGGGGCCGTGCGCGGTCGTGTGGGCGTTGTACGCGCCCGGGTGGGCGTAGCCCGTCTGGTGGTAGGTGCGCTGGCCGTAGCCCTGCGGCGCGGGCGCCTGTGTCGCGGCCGCGGCCCGGCGGTACCAGTACTCGGCTTCGGCGGTCTGGCCGCGCCAGTTGAGCAGGACGCCCAGGTTGTACATGGCCGCCGTGTCACCGGCCTCGGCGGCCAGGCGGTAGTGACGTTCCACCAGCGCGGCGGACTCGTCGGAGCCCATCACAGGCGGCGGGAGCGGCTGCTGCGCCTGGATCGACGGTCCGGGCCGCGCCGCCGCCGCGGACGGCGGGGATGCCTGCCACGGCGGCTGCGCCGGGGCCTGCACGGACGGCTGCGTCGAGGGCTGCTGCTTGCTGGAGATGAGGCGTTCGAGGAGCCGCTGCGCGGTGGGACGGGCGGCGGGGTCCTTGGCCAGCGCCGACCGCACGACGGTCAGCAGCGTGCCGTCCAGGCCGTCCAGCACCGGCTCGGCGGTGAGGATCTGGTGGATGATCGCGGGCAGCGTGCTCCCGCCGAAGCAGGGCCTGCCGCTGGCGGCGAACGCCAGCGTGGCGCCCCAGGCGAACACGTCGGACGCCGGGGTGGCGTCGCGGCCGTTGAGCTGCTCGGGCGACATGAACGCGGGCGTGCCGACCAGCCCGCCGGTGGCGGTGAGCCGGGTGGCGTCCACGCCCCGGGCGATGCCGAAGTCGATGACCCGCGGCCCGAACGGCGACAGCAGCACGTTGGCGGGCTTGAGGTCGCGGTGTACCACGCCCGCGTCGTGGATGGCGGTCAGCGCGGAGGCCATCCCGACGGCCAGCGCCTCCAGGTCCGCGCCGCGCAGCGGGGCCGCGTCCTGCAGGCTGGACCCGGAGACGAACTCGGTGACCAGGTAGGGCGGGTCGGCGTGCGGGTCGGCGTCCAGGACCGGGGCGGTGCAGAACGGGCGGACCCGCTGCGCCGCCGCGACCTCCGACTCGAACCGGGCCCGGTACCTGGAGTCGGCGGCGTGCTCCTTGCGGATGACCTTGATGGCGACCTCGCGGCCGGAGGCGTCGGCGCCGCGGTACACCGTGCCCATGCCGCCCTCGCCGAGCCGGTCCACGATCCGGTACGGTCCGATGCGGGCCGGATGATCATGTTGTGACGGGCCCGGCACGATGCGTTCTCCTCCTGCATGGGTGGTAAGCCTCACAAGGTTCGCATATCAGAGTGCTGGGAGCGTCACTGTTCGCCAGGGCGGCGAGCCGCGAACGAGACGGGCCCGGCGGTGCCGTCGCGGAACCGGCCGGGCCGGTACGGGCCCAGCCAGGCCGACTCGCCGCCGTGCACCTCGACGGCCACCTCCTCGGCGAGCAGCGCGGAGAGGGTGATGCCGCTGTGCGTCGCGACGACGTAGACGCGCGCGTGCTCGTCGGCGAAACCCGCGATGGTGAGACCGTCGGCGGGCATCGCCCGCACGCCGACGCGGAGCCGCTCCAGCCGGGCGCCCCACGTCGATTCCAGTACGCGCGACAGCCGGTCGAGCATCTCCGCGCCGATCGCGGGCGGCGGCTCGGCCGCGGGGTCGGCCGCCTCGTCCAGGTCGAGCGCGTGCAGCAGGATCCGGCCGCCTCCGTCGGGCCGCAGGTTGAGCCGCCCGGTGGTCAGCATCCGCGACAGCCGGGCCGGGACGGCGCTCGTCACGCCCACGTAGGCGTTGGTGACCGGCCCGGGGTCGAGCATCGGCACGGTCAGCCCGGCGGACGCGGCGACCTCCTGCGTCCACCGGCCCGCGCAGGTGACCGCGACGTCGGCGGACACCGTGCGGCCGTCGCCGAGCGCGAGCGTGACACCGGTGGACGAGGAGGCGATCGCACGCACCTCGGCCCCGGTCTCGACCCGGGCGCCGAGGTCGCGGGCCTCGCCGAGGAAGCGGCCGAGCAGCCGGATCGGCTGGGCGTGCGCCTCCTCCGGGAAGAAGGCGTACTCGGCGGCCTCGGGACGGATCAGGTCCGGCTCCAGCGCGCGGGCCTGGTCCGCCGTGACGCGCCGCACCGGGTAGCCGCGCGCCCGCAGTTTGCCGACCCGCTCGGCGAGCCACTCGCGGTGCTCCGGCGTGACCGCGCACTCCAGGTTGCCGGTGGGGAAGAACCAGTCGCCGCCCCCGGCGGCCAAGGCGTGGTGGGCCCGGACGGCCGCGTGGTTGAACGCGAAGTAGTGGTCGGGCTCCTTCTTGTTGGAGTTGATCCACGCGACCGTGGTCGCGGTCGTCCCGCCGCCCGGTTCACCGCGGTCGAGCAGGACGACCTGCGCGCCCCGCCGCCCCAGCCCGGCCGCGACCGCGGCCCCGACGACACCTGCCCCGATGACGGCGATTCGCATGGACGGTCCCCTTCCCGACGCCTGCACGGGCAGTATGCCAAGGCCTTCTAGAGGTCGAGCGTGAGCCGGCCGCCGGTGGCGCGGGACACGCAGATGAGCATCGCGTCGCCGTCCGGGTCGGCCTGCGCCCGCTGGTCGGCCGTGCCGGCGAGCAGTCCGGTGCGGCACGTTCCGCAGAAACCCTGGCGGCACGAGTAGGCGACGTCCGGAAGGGCGTCCCTGATGACGTCGAGCGCGGTCCGGTCCGCGGGGACACGCAGCGTCAGCCCGCTGCGGCGCAGCTCCACCTCGAAGGGCCGCCCGCCGGTGACCGGCGGCGGGGCGAACCGCTCGAAGTGCAGGCTGGACGTCCCGTCCGGGACGAACGCCGCCCGCACCGCGTCGATCATCGGCGCCGGGCCGCAGCAGTACACGGCCGTGCCGGGCCGCGCCCCGCGCAGCAGCCCGGCGCCGTCGGGCATGCCCCGCTCGTCGTCGGCGCGGACGGCGATCCGCTCCGCCGGCAGCCCGGCCAGCTCGTCGAGGAACGGGAGCGAGCCGCTCGTCCGCCCGGTGTAGACCAGCCGCCAGTCCGCGCCGAGGAGGTGGGCGGCCTGGACCATCGGCAGGATCGGGGTGATGCCGATGCCGCCCGCGAGGAACAGGTACCGGTCGCGGGCCAGGAACGGGAACGCGTTCCGGGGCCCCGCCGCGGTGATCGTCATGCCCTCGACCAGCGCTTCGTGGATCTCCACGGAGCCGCCCCCGCCGCCGGGCAGGCGGCGCACCGCGATCCGGTACGCGCGGCGGTCGGCCGGGTCGCCGCACAGCGAGTACTGGCGGCGGCGCCCCGAGGGGAGCAGCACGTCCAGGTGGCAGCCGGGCTGCCAGCGCGGCAGGACACCGCCGTCGGGCGCGCCGAGCCGCAGGCTCACCACGTCCTCGACCTCGCGCCGCACCTCCAGGACGATCAGCCGCAGCGAACGGTCCACCGGCCGCACGGACGGGACCACCGGTTCGCGCATCATGCGCACCCGCTGGACGCCTTTCAAGACCGCGTCGACCGTCACCCAGAAGCGGTCGCGGCCGCGCCGCCCGCGCAGGTCGGGCGGAATCGGGGTCATCGCAGTCCCGCCTGCGCCGCCGGTGAGGTCGCCAGGTACGCCAGGGCCCTGCTCGTGGAGCCCTCGTTCAGCGGGCTGTAGGTCCGTCTGAGGTAGCGCGCCATGGAAGCCCCGATCAGGCGGCCTTGGGGAACCAGCCCGGCATTCCCGGCACGCGACATGTGGTAGACGAGCCCGCCGTTCACGCGGCGGCCCTTCGCGCCGTTCAGCCGCGCCTCCCTGAGGACGGGGTCGCACGCCATGAGGAAGCGGTGCCCGCGCCGCCACAGCGAGGTCAGCATGGTGATCGTGATGGCCATCGAGCGGATCCGCAGCGAGTACGAGCCGTCCAGGTGCATGAACAGGTCGTGGGCGACGTGCCGGTGCTCGACCTCCTCGGCGCCGTGCCAGCGCAGCAGGTCCATCATCACCGGGTCCGCGCCCGCCGCGTCCAGCGCCTCGGCGCCGAGGATCCAGTCGCCGAGCACGCCCGTGAAGTGCTCGATGGCGGCGACGATGGAGACCCGCTCGTTCAGCCAGGCGCGGCGCCGCCGGCCGGTGAGGCCGCGGTCGCCCAGCAGGCTCATGAACATGTACTCCATCTGCCGCGCGAACGGCCGCACGTCCAGGCCCTGCTCGAGGAAGTGGTCGAGGACGGCGTCATGCGAGTCGGCGTGGACCGACTCCTGGCCGACGAAGCCGAGCACGTCCTGGCGCAGCCGCTCGTCGCGCACATGCGGCAGGGCCTCCTTGAGCACCACCGCGAACCACTTCTCGCCGGCCGGCAGCAGCAGGTGCAGGACGTTGATCAGGTGGGTGGCCGCGGGATCGCCGGGAATCCAGTGCAGCGGCACCCCGGACCAGTCGAAACGGACCTCGCGGGCGCGCAGGACGACGTTCTCTGGCTCGGCGAGTGACATGAGCGCTCCGGACGGTACAGCCTATTGACAACTGGTCCAAGACGCTACTCCGCCCACCCCGGCCCGAACAACAGTGAACCCGGTCACCCGGCACGACCGACCGGCCGCCGCTCGCGCTTCCGGACGGGACGGGGACCGCTCAGCCCGCGCCCTCGTCGTAGCGGCGCTGCGCCTCCTGGATCGCCGGCATGCTCACCGAGATCCAGTCGACCAGCCGCTCCAGCGACCCGGCCAGATCCTGCCCGAACGGGCTCAGCCGGTACGACACCCGCGGCGGGCTGGACGGCTCGACCTCCCGCTCGATGATCCCGTCCCGGGTCAGCACCTTGAGGTTCTGCGAAAGCATCTTCTCGCTGATGCCGCCGATACGGTCGCGCAGCATGTAGAACCGCAGCGGCCCGTCGCGCAGGGCGAGCAGGACGAGCATGCCCCAGCGGCCGGCGATGTGCTCGAACACCGCCCGCCCCGGGCAGTCGCTCCGGAAGACGTCGCTCAGCGGGTCGGCTCCCTCGGCTTTCACGTCCACGCTCGGGAGCCTACCCGGGGCCAGGACAGGGCGCCGCGCCGCTCAGGCCGGTCCCGCCATCAGGAGCGGGCCGGTCACGCCGAACCGCTCGACGCCCCGCCGGGTGAGGTTGACCCGCAGATCGATCCAGCCGGGACGGCCCTCGAACCGGCAGTCGTCCGCGCCGCCGGACGGGAAGTGCAGGTCGCCGGCCGAGAGCTTGGCGCCGCGCACGTGGACGGGCAGCAGGATCCGCGCGCCCGCACCGAGTCGCGCGATCCCGCAGCCGCCGATCTCCCGGCCGCGCTCCGCGCTGCGCACCGCCTCCGCCGCGACCCGGCCGAAGGTCGGCGAACCGGAACTGATCCGGCCGAGCAGCGCGCCGTCCCCGCCGGACGGCCGGACGCTCCCGGACATGGGCGCGCAGCCGATCACGCCGGGGTGCCCGTGCGGGGCGTACACGCCGTCGGAGCGGCCCACGCCGAGCACGTCCACCACGATGACGTCGCCCGGCTCCGCGCCGACCACCACCAGCGGGCCGCACAGCACGGCGTCGTCGCCGGGGTCGCGGCGCTCGCACTCCATCCGCACCGAGCCGCCGGTGATCACCTCGGCCACGGCGGGGATGTCGGGATGCCAGCGGTCGTGCCCGGGCACCGAGCGGGCGGTGGAGCCGGCCGCGGCGGGCGGGCCTGGAAAGCGGACGACCGGCGGTGCGGCGGCGAGCGTGGGCGCCAAGGCAGGATCCTTCCAGAGCGAAGAGCGGTCAGAGAGATCCTGCCGACCGCGCTGTTTCGAGCTGATTTCAGCGTTCTGACAGTTGAGTAAGGCCCCGATCACCAAGCTTTCCCGGAACCTTTCGCGGAGAGTGAGCGTCTAAGGGCAATGCCATCCCGAAGGCGCGCACTGTGGATCGCCTGCGTCCCGCTGGCCGTCCTCGCGAGCGCGTGCGAGGAACCCATCGTCGACCCCCGCCCAGTCGCTCCCCCGGTGGCGCTGGTCTCCTACAACGGCTGCGACGACCTGCTGAAGGGCCTGCGCGCCGCCGCCGAGCGCAAGGTCGGGCCGTACGGCCTCGACGGCACCCGGGACCTCCCGCCCGGCAGGCTGCCGGACGGCGCGGCACGCGCCCGGGAATCGGCGCCCGGCGCGTCCTCGGCGAAGGAGAAGGCGCCCGGGTACTCCGGCACCAACACCCACGAGCCGGGCGCCGACGAGCCCGACCTGGTGAAGACCGACGGGAACCGCATCGTCACCCTCGCCAGGGGACGGCTCCAGGTCGTCGACGCGAGATCCCGCAAGATCGTGCACCGCCTCGACCTCGGCGGTTCGTCCGGGCAGGAGCAGTTGCTGCTCAGCGGGGACCGCGTCCTCGTCCTGAGCCGGGGCATCGGCGACATCGCGTTCGACCGGCCCTCCATGGAGGGCAAGCCCGTCCCGTCGCCCGGGAAGACCACGCTGACCCTGATCAGCCTGGCGGGCACGCCCCGCGTCGTCGGTTCGCTGACGACCGCGAGCGAGTACGTCGACGCGCGGCAGACCGGCTCGACGGTGCACGTCATGGTGAAATCCGCGCCCAGGATCGACTTCCCCGAAGCGCCCCAGGGCGGCCGTGACGCCGAGCGGCAGGCCCTGGAACGCAACCGGCGGATCGTGCGGTCCGCCCCGCTGGACGCCTGGCTGCCGTCCTTCGAGGTCCGCGGCCCCCAGACGCGGACGTACCGGACGCCGTGCGAGAACGTGAGCCGTCCCGGCGCCCAGCACGGCACGACCGTGCTGTCGGTGCTGACCCTCGACCTGGCCCGCGACCTCGGCGACCCCCGGCCGGTGGCCGTCGCCGGCGACGGCCAGACCGTCTACGGCAACGGCCGGAGCCTCTACGTCACCGGCCGCTCCGAGACGGCGCCGACGCGGAGCACGCACATCCACAAGTTCGACGTGACCGGCGGAAAGCGCCCCCGCTACGTCGCGTCCGGCTCGGTGCCCGGCCGCCTGCTCAACCAGTACTCGATGTCGGAGCTGGAGGGCAGGCTCCGCATCGCCACGACGCGCGCCCCGTCGGCCACCGCGCGCCCGGACGGCCCCGCCGCGTCGAGCACCGCCGTCCGCTCGCAGAGCGCGGTGTACGTCCTCGGCCCCGCATTGGACGTGGTCGGCAAGGTGGACGGCCTCGGCAAGGGCGAGCGGATCTATTCCGTGCGCTTCATCGGCACCACCGCCTACGTGGTCACCTTCCGGCAGGTCGACCCGCTCTACGTGGTCGACCTCAGGGACGCGCGGCGGCCCCGGGTCACCGGCGAACTCAAGATCACGGGGTATTCCGCCTACCTGCACCCCGTCGCCGGCGGCCGGCTCCTCGGCGTCGGCCAGGAGGCGGACCCCGACGGCCGTACCAGCGGCACCCAGGTGTCGCTGTTCGACGTCAACGGCCCGCCCCGCCGCGTCGGCGTCCACCGCCTGCCCGGCTCCAGCGCCGCCGCCGAGTACGAGCCGCACGCCTTCCTGCACTGGCCGGCCTCGGGCCTGACCGTGCTGCCGATCAGCCGCCGGGACGGCGGGAACGAGGCGCTCGTCCTGCGGGTCGACGGCTCGGGCCTGCGCCGCGTCGGGACGGTCGAGAACTCCGGCGACGACGGGCCGATCCGGCGCTCCCTGATCGTCGGCGACACCCTGTGGACGGTCTCGGAGACCGGCGCCCGCGCCACCGACCCCGCCACGCTGGACGAACGCGGCCGAGTCCGCTTCTGAGGCCTCAGGAACCGCGCGAGCGCGTTACCTGGCCGGTGGGGCGATGCCGTAGGCGAGCCTCACCGGCCAGATCGCGAAGCGATGCCGCGCTCGCACCAAGCACGGTCGGGGTGCGAGCCGCTAGGAGAGCGCCCTGGGCCGGGCTTGCAAAAAAGCACAGCCCGCCAGGCGAGCGCCCTGGGCCGTGATTGCAAAAACACAGCTCAGCGCAGGCCGGTGGAGCGCCGCAGCGCGGTCTGGATCAGGCGGTCGACCAGGGCCGGGTAGTCCAGCCCGGTGGCGGCCCACATCTGCGGGAACGCCGAGGCGGGCGTGAAGCCCGGCATCGTGTTGATCTCGTTCAGGATCCAGCGGCCGTCGGAGGTGTAGAAGAAGTCGACCCGGGCCAGGCCCTCGCAGTCCAGCGCGTCGAACGCCTGCGCGGCCAGCCGCCGCACCTCTCCGAGCGCCGCCGGGTCCAGGTCCGGCGGGATGTCCAGGCGCAGCGAGCTGTCGAGGTACTTGGTCTCGAAGTCGTAGAAGTCGGCCTCGCCGCCCATCACGACCTCGGCGGGCAGGCTGGCCTCGGGCGGGCCGTCGTCCAGGCCCTGCAGCACCCCGCACTCGATCTCGCGGCCCTCGATCGCCGCCTCGACGATCACCTTGGGGTCGTGCTCGCGGGCCGCCTCCACGGCGGCCTCCAGATCGGCCTCGGCGGCGACCCGGGTGATGCCCATGCTCGACCCGGCGCGGGCCGGCTTGACGAACACCGGCAGGCCCAGCTCCTTGATCTCGTCGATCTTGCGCTTGCGCTCGCGGCGCCACTCGCGGTCGCCGACCAGGACGTACGGGCCGACCGGCAGGCCGCGCGCCTGCCACACCAGCTTCATGAAGCCCTTGTCCATCCCGACCGCGCTGGCCAGCACCCCGGCGCCCACGTAGCGGACCCCGGCCAGGTCGAGCATGCCCTGGAGGGTGCCGTCCTCGCCGTACGGGCCGTGCAGCAGCGGCAGCACCACGTCGACCTCGCCGAGCGTCGACGGGACGCGGCCGGGCTCGATCACCATCAGGCCGCGGTCGTCGGGGTCGAACGGCAGCGCCAGCGCGGCGGCGCCCTCCCCCGTCACCTCGGGCAGCCGGCCGTCCTCGATCTCCAGCCGCTGGTCGTCCGGCGCCAGGACCCACCGGCCGTCGCGGGCGATGCCGACCGGCACCACCTCGTAGCGGTCCCGGTCGATCGCCGCCATGACCGCGCCGGCGGTGACGCAGGAGATGGCGTGCTCTGAGCTGCGTCCGCCGAACACGACGGCCACGCGGATCTTGGGTGAAACCTGCGACATGACGCCCGACCCTACCGTTGATCAGCCCGGATCGGCGACGAGCGGCGATCACGAATGCCACCGGGCCCGGAGAACCGCTCCGGGCCCGGCGCTCTTCGCCGACCTCGATCCCTATCCGGGGGTCACTGGATGCGGCAGGTGCTCCCGGTCCCGGGGTCCTCGGGCAGCAGGCCGAAGCCGAACCGGGTGATGATGGACGCGGCGCCGGAGGCGGGGTCGCAGATGTAGCCCGGGCCGGCGGCGTCCTCGCCGACGAACCGCACCGTCTGGCCCACCTTGGGCAGCCGGGTGTCGACCACGTTGTAGACGCGGCGCACGCCGAGGAAGGTCGAGGGCTCCCTCACCACATTGGCGTTGGGCGTGAAGTCGCCCGCGGTCCCCGACACCGGGTTCAGGACACCTGTGGTGGTCTCCTGACGCCCGATCACGATCCCGCCGCGCTTGTCGTCGACCACGCCGTTGCCCTGCGCGACCCACTGGGCCACCGAGAAGGGCACGATGGCGTTCGACCGGTCGGCCGCGGGAACGGCCGCGCCGTCGTGCTCCTGGACTTCCTTGACCGGCCCGCAGTTGGTGGACGGCGGCACGTTGTTCAGGATCGTGCCGAGGAAGAAGGACCGGGTGCCCGACCCGGCCTGCGGGATGTAGCGGATGATGGTGCCGGCGGAACCGCCCACCTGGTTCCAGTTGGTCTTGGTGCAGGAGTAGATGTCACGGATCTCCTGAATGCTCAGTGAGACGGGGGCGTTCCCGGGGAAGCGCGCCCAGCTCACCGCGTCCAGCCCGAACGCGTAGTACTCGAACTGCGCCGGGTCGCTGCTGGAGGGGCCCGAGGAGGACCGCGCGGCGTCGAAGCAGCCGGTGGTGAGGTTGTCCGTCGGGAAGGGCGCGACGCCCCGCAGCGCGTTCTTGCCGTCGGTCGACCCGTTCGGCGCCGGGTACGTGGTCGGCGGGTTGGCCTCGTCCTTGTTCACATAGGTGCGCTGGGTGCAGTTGGCGTCCGCAGCCGCCGTGAAGCCCGGGGATCCCGCCTCGGCCTGAACCGGGACGTTGACCGCGTTGTCCTTGCCGGGGGTGGGGTTGTAGGTGGCGTTGTTGTTGTAGGCGGCCGCAAGGGCGCCCATGACGTCCTCGGTGGTGTCCGAGCCGCCCAGCGCCAGCGTCTGCGTGATGCCGTCGGAGGGCTCCACCGCGTTCGCGGGCGCCGCCATGACGCCGCCCAGCGTCAGCATGGCGGCTCCCACGAGCAGCGCCCGCCTGATGCCAAGTCTCATGACATCCTCTCGGTTTCTCCGGCCCGGACCCTGTTGCCCGGAGCCAGGTCTCATTCAGAGGTCCGCGGGTAACGCCCGACGGGCCGACGGGCGGACAGCCGACGGCCTGACCGTTCAGGCCCGACGACCCTGGGACAGGTGTCGTCGGGAGGCGAAACGGAGGCCTGGGAGAACGCGACGATGCCCGGACGGCGGGACCACCGCCGTCCGGGCATCGTCCGCCGCTCATCTCCTGATGAGACGTGCCCGGCGGGCCAGCCACCGGGTCCGGGCGCGCAGCGCCGCCCACCACGCGAGCAGGTCGCGTCCCCGGTGCCGGCCGGAGGTCCCGTACGCGGTTCCCGAGGTGATCGCGTTCGTGAGCACCAGCGCGGAGACGGGCACGATCAGCACCAGCGCCGCCAGCCCGGCGAACAGCGGGATCCGGGTGCCCTGCGCCCCGGCGAGCGCCTGCTGCTGCCCGCCCGGCGTCACCGGCCGCGTCGGATGGTCTCCGGCCGCGCCGGCCGCGGCCGGGGCGCCGGTGCCCGTCCCCGAGGCCGGGGCCGCGTTGTTCGGCCCCCCGCCGCCGGGCAGTCCTCCGCCTCCGCCGCCGCCACCGCCATCGCCGCCTCTGTCACCGCCACCGTCGGCGCACGCGCCCGTGGCCGTCGCGCCGACCTTGGCCACCTCGCCCGCCGCGCCGCTCTTCAGGCCGCCCGGCAAGGCCGCCATCCCCTCCGGCAGCCGCTGCTGACCGGCGCCGGTCATGTAGCCGAGGACGTCCCGGACCCGATCGGCGCCCTGGAGGCCGGTGCAGGCCGGCGCGTGGGCGTACTCGACGAAGGTCAGCGGGTAGGCGCCCCGGCCGTCGGCGCCGGGGTCGGGCACCAGGGTGCCGTCGGGCAGGCGCTGCATCCGCCCCGCCGCGGCCTGCATGCTCGCGGAGGTGGGTGCCACGTACTCGCCCGCGGCGTTGCGCAGTTTCACCACCGGGAGCTTCAGCTCCGCCGCGGTGGCCGCGTCGGTGAGCACCAGGTTGAGGCAGCCCGCCTCCACCGAGTCGCACTCGCCGAAGAAGGCGTCGCTGTAGAGGATCTTGCCGAGGCCCACCCGGTCCCCGGCCATCGAGATGTTGTCGCCGCCGCCGGGGTTCAGCACGTCCAGCCGCCACAGCTCACCGATCGCCTCGCCGGGCTTGTCGTACTGGCCGGGCACGTCGGGGTAGCGCCAATCCTGCGGTGCGTGCCGGGCCAGGTAGCGCGACAGCACCCAGTGCCCCACCTCACGCGTGGCATACGCGGCGATGGTCGTGGCGCCCCGCTGCGAGCCGCCGATCGCGGCCAGCTGCGGGTTGGCCGCCTGCACCGCCGCGGCGTGCCGGCCGGTGTCGAAGGCGGTCGTGTCGACCATCAGCTCGGCGGCCTGCTCGGGCGTGAGCCGGAGATGGTCGATGTAGGCGGGCCGCTTGGCGGTTCCGTAGGACGGCGCCGGCCACTGGCCGAAGATGGCCCGCATCGGCTACTCGCCGCTCCCCCCGAACCTCTCGCAGGAGATGGCGAACTCCATCGGCCGCATGACCGGACGGTCACCCGAGCGGCTGTCGCGAAGCAACTGCGCCAACCCGACGCTCTCCGGCAGCCTGGGCGCCGGCGCCCAGGCCCCCGGCGACCCGTTCGACAAACTGAACGGCAACAACGGCCCCGGAAGCGGGACCAGCACGTCGGCGGGCCCGTCCGCCGGCGCCGGAGCCTCGTCCGGCGCCTCGGCCGGAGCCGGGACCGGAGGGACCGGAACGACCGGCGCGGGCGCGAACGACGGGCAGAGCCGCGGCGTCAGCCCGGTGGGCTTCAACGGTCCAGCCCTGCCGGGGCCCGGCGTGCTCCCCGCACTGGTGCTCCTGGCCACACTGGCGGTGCCCCCCGCGGTGATCGCCTTCGTGCGCCGGCGAAGCTAGAGGCCGTACCGCTCCGGCTTGGGCGAACGTGAGATCAGCGAGCTGGCCGCGTCCGCGATCGGGACGCCCTCGTACAGCACCGCCACCACCGCCTCGGTCATCGGCATCTCCACGTTGTGCTTGCGCGCCAGCTCCAGCACCGCGCCCGACGACTTCACCCCCTCGGCGGTCTGCTTGGTCACCGCGACGACCTCGTCCAGCGTCATGCCCCGGCCCAGGTTCTCGCCGAAGGTCCGGTTGCGCGACAGCGGTGAGCTGCAGGTGCCGATCAGGTCGCCCATCCCGGCCAGCCCCGCGAACGTGTGCTCGTCGGCGCCCAGCGCCGCGCCCAGCCGGGCGATCTCGGCCAGCCCGCGGGTCATCAGCAGCGCCCGGGTGCTGTCGCCGAACCCGAGCCCGACCGCCATCCCGACGCACAGCGCGACGATGTTCTTCACCGCCCCGCCCAGCTCCACGCCCACCACGTCGGTGCTGGTGTAGACGCGGAAGTAGGGCGTCATCGCGGCCGCCTGCAGCCGCCGCGCGGCCTCCTCGTCCGCGCACGCGGCGACGGCCGCGCCGGGCTGCCCGGCGGCGATCTCCCGGGCCAGGTTGGGTCCGGAGAACACCGCGACCCGCTCGGCGGGCACGTCCGCGACCTCCCCGATCACCTCCGACATCCGCCGGCAGGTGCCCAGCTCGACCCCCTTCATCAGGCTGACCAGCACCGACCGGGGCGGCAGCAGCGGCACCCAGGCGGCCAGGTTCTCCCGGAGCGTCTGGGCGGGCACCGCCAGCGCCACGAAGTCGGCCCCCGCCAGCGCCTCGGCCGCGTCCGCGGTGGCGCGCAGCGCGGCGGGTAGCTCCACACCCGGCAGGTACTCGGAGTTCTCGTGCCGCTCGTTGATCGCCTCCACCCGCTCGGGGCGGCGCGCCCAGACCGTCACCTCGCCGCCCGCGTCGCACAGCAGCTTGCCGAACGTGGTCCCCCACGACCCCGCGCCCATGACGGCGACACGAAAGGTCACACCGCCCCCTCGGCGCCGCTCCACTCGTTCATGACGCCTCCTCCGCGGCGCTCGAACCACGGCGCCGCTCCTCCAGCACTCTATGGTGGTCGTACAACTCGGTGGGCGGCTCCTTGCCGCGCAGCTCGCCCAGCAGCCCGGCGATCGCCCGCATGATGTCGTCGGTGGCCTCGCGCAGGACCTCCTTGGAGAGAGGGCGGCCCTCGTACCGCGACAGATCGACCGGCGCCCCCGCGATCACTCGCATCGTCTTGCGCGGGAACGGGTGGAAGCCCTTCTTCAGCGACCCCGCCAGCCCGCGCTGCTCGCCCTTCTTGTACGGCACCAGCTCGTGCGCGCCCCAGCCGGCGACCGGCACGACCTTGGCGCCGGTCTTGAGCGCCATCCGGGCCGCCCCGGTCTGCCCGGTCATCGGCCACAGCTCGGGGTCGCGGGTGCAGCTTCCCTCCGGGTAGAACATCAAACATTCACCCGCCCGCAGCGCCTCCTCGGCGTGCTCGAGGGCCATGGCGGCGTCGGCATGACCACGGTGAACGGGGATCTGCCCGGTGCCGCGAAGCACGTTCCGGATGAGCTTCACCTCGAACAGCGTCGACTTGGCCAGGTAGACGGGGTAGCGCCCGGACGCGTACACGAAGTGCGCCAGCGCGAGCGGGTCGGCCACCGAGATGTGGTTGGCGGCGATGATGACGCCGCCCTCTCCGGGCACGTTTTCACGTCCTCGCCACTCCCTCTTCAGGAGTCCGTTGAGCAGGGGCCGCAGGATGACGATCGTCACCTTCCGCCAGCGCGGCGAGTACGCGTGGTTCATGCCCATGCCCTCCTTCGTGAACGTGGGGTGTGCTCAGTTTCGCGGTTGCGTGCGCATAGTGTCGAGTTGCCATGTCTACAGCAGAACGCAGCACGCCCCGCTGGTCACTCGTCGTGCCCGTCAAGGTGCTGGCGAGGGCCAAGACCCGCATGTCCGAAGCGGCCGGACGCCATCGCGAGGCCCTCGCCCTCGCGGTCGCGACCGACACCGTGGCGGCCGCGCTGCGCTGCGACCGGGTGTCGCGCGTGATCGTGGTCACCGACGATCCGGTGCCCGCCGCCGAACTGGCCGCGCTCGGCGCCCTGGTGGTGCCCGACGAGCCGGACGCCGGGCTGAATCCCGCCCTGGTGCACGGCGCGTCGCGCAGCCGGGAGAGCGCCCCCGAGACCGGGGTAGGGGCGATCTCGGCCGATCTGCCCGCGCTGCGCCCCGGGGAGCTGGGCCGCGTCCTGGACGCCGCGTCGCGGTCGCCGGAGGCGTTCGTGCCGGACGCCGCCGGGGTCGGGACGACGCTCTACACGGCCCGCCCGGGGGTGCCGTTCTCCCCGGCGTTCGGCGGGGACTCCCGCGCCGCACACCGCGCCCGCGGCGCCCGGGAACTGCTGCTGGACGGCATCGACAGCGTGCGCCGCGACGTCGACACCCTGGACGATCTCCGCGCCGCCCTCACCCTGGGCACCGGGCCGCGCACGGCGGCGGTCGCCGAACTGCTGCCCGCACTGGGCGCCCCGGCCTGACCGGTAGGGTGCCGGGCATGCAGGGGACGGTGCGGACCTACGACGCCGAGACCCGTTCGGGCAGCGTCCTGCTCGACGACGGGACCGAGCTGCTCTTCGACACGGCGGCATTCGACGCGGGCGGCCTACGCCTGCTGCGCCTGGGCCAGCGAGTCAACCTGGCCGTCGAAGGAGAGCGCATCACCGTGATCACCCTCTCAACCTTCCCGCTACCGCCCAGATGACCTCCACCTCGGGGTGCACCCGCCCATCCCGGGGGCAAGGGGCGGAGCCCCAATGGGGGTGTGGGGGCGGAGCCCCTGCCGGGGGGCCTGGGGGCCTGGGGGGTGGCCCCCAGGTAGACACGGCAAAGGGGCAGCGGTCCGCGCTTTCCGCGGACACACTGCCCCCAAGCCCCGTGCTCGCCTCTACTTCTTGCCTGCCACCAGGTTCTTGAAGTCGGCGCCGGCCTTGAACTTCGGCACGGACGTCGCGGGAACCTGGATGGTCTTGCCCGTTGCGGGATTGCGGGCCGTACGGGCAGGCCGGTCGGCCTTCTCGAACGAACCGAACCCGGTGATCGCGACCTTGTCGCCCTTGGCGACGGCGGTCTGGATCGTCTCCAGGATGGCGTCGACGGCCTCGGCTGCGGCCTTCTTGCTGCCCAGCCGGTCAGAGATGGCGTCGACCAGCTCACGCTTGTTCATGGGTTACTCCTCTAGTTCCCCCCTTGCCCGAACGAAACTAAAGGACCCATAGCACCGACACAATCACCTGGAAGCAAGAGTTCCCGTGTCGCTGGCGTTTTTGTCGGTCTCGCCCCCGTCTCGCCGGGCAGCCGGACCGGATCCGGCCACCTCGCACGCTAGCGGGCCTCGGGTGCCCCACGGAAATCGGCGAGGAAGCTGTCCAGCCTGCGTGCGGCCAGTACGGGGTCGCGTTTGGCCAGATCGGTGATCGCCAGCAGTTGCCGGATCAGCCGGCGCCGGGTCTCCCGGGGCAGCGGTGCGACCAGTTTGTGGGCGGCTCGCAGCTGCTCCGCCAGCCGGGTCAGCGCCGGGTCGTCCCACTCAGGACCGGTCCACGGGTCCCTGTCCCGTGCCTCCGGTTCAGTCAATGTCCAAGCCCCCATTACGAGTCGAGCGTGTCTCCGCACTAACTGAATTGTCCTTGGTGCGGAGACACGCTCGTACATCCGGGGCGCCTGCTAGGCCGTGCCTGTCTAGAAGTGGCCTCAGGTACCGCGCGAGCGCGCTACCTGGCCGGTGGTGCGATGCCGGAGGCGAGCTTCACCGGCCAGATCGCGAAGCGATGTCGCGCTCGCCCAGGCCCGGTCAGGGTGCGAGCCGCTAGGCGAGTGCCCTGGGCCGGGGTTGAATTAACACAGCCTAGGCGGTCACGGGCAGCCAGGGGGTGCGGCGTTCCTCGAAGGCGGCGATGGCGTCGGCGTGGCGGAGGGTGAGGCCGATGTCGTCCAGGCCCTCCATGAGCCGCCAGCGGGTGTAGTCGTCGATCTCGAACGGGGCGGCGATGTCGCCGCTGCGCACTTCGCGGGCGCCGAGGTCGACGGTGATCTCCGCGGTCGGGTCCGCTTCCGCCTGGGCCTGGAGCGCCTCGACGGTCTCGGCCGGGAGGATCACCGGCAGCAGCCCCATCTTGGTGGAGTTGTTGCGGAAGATGTCGCCGAAGCGGGGCGCGATGACGACGCGGAAGCCGTACTGCTGCAGGGCCCAGACGGCGTGCTCGCGGGACGATCCGGTGCCGAAGTCGGGCCCGGCGATCAGGATGCTGGCGCCCTCGTACCGCTGCTGGTTGAGCACGAATCCGGGGTCCTCGCGCCAGGCGGAGAACAGGCCCTTGTCGAAGCCGGTGCGGCTGACCTGCTTGAGCCAGACGGCCGGGATGATCTGGTCGGTGTCGACGTTGCTGCGGCGCAGCGGCACGCCGCGGCCGGTGTGGGTGGTGAACGCTTCCATGGTCGTGAGATTCCTTACAGGTCGGCGGGCGCGGTCAGGCGGCCGGTGACGGCGGTCGCGGCGGCGACGGTCGGCGACACCAGGTGGGTCCTTCCGCCGGGCCCCTGCCGGCCTTCGAAGTTGCGGTTGGACGTCGACGCGCTGCGCTCCCCCGGGGTGAGCTTGTCGGGGTTCATGGCCAGGCACATCGAGCAGCCGGCTTCGCGCCACTCAGCGCCCGCGGCGGAGATGACCTCGTTCAGGCCCTCCTCCTCGGCCTGCTTCTTGACCTTCATGGAGCCGGGCACGACCAGCATCCGGACGCCGTCGGCGACCTTGCGGCCGGCCAGGACGCCGGCGACGGCGCGCAGGTCCTCGATGCGGCCGTTGGTGCAGGAGCCGACGAAGACGGTGTCGACCTCGATCTCGCGCAGCGGCGTGCCGGCGGTCAGGCCCATGTACTCCAGGGCCCGCTCGGCGGCCTGGCGGTCGGTCGGGTCGTCGTAGGAGGCCGGGTCGGGCACCGAGTCGGCCAGCGGCAGGCCCTGCCCGGGGTTGGTGCCCCAGGTGACGAACGGGGTCAGCTCCGCGGCGTCGATCACGACCTCCTTGTCGAAGGCGGCGTCGTCGTCGGTGCGCAGGGACGTCCAGTACTCGACGGCCTTGTCCCAGTCGGCGCCCTGCGGGGCGTGCGGGCGGCCCTTGAGGTAGGCGAAGGTGGTCTCGTCCGGGGCGATCATGCCGGCCCGGGCGCCGGCCTCGATGGACATGTTGCAGACCGTCATCCGGCCTTCCATCGACAGCGACCGGATCGCCTCGCCGCGGTATTCGATGATGTGGCCTTGGCCGCCGCCGGTGCCGATCCGGGCGATGATCGCCAGGATCAGGTCCTTGGCGGTGACGCCTTCGGGCAGTTCCCCGTCCACGGTCACGGCCATGGTCTTGGGCTTGATCTGCGGGAGCGTCTGGGTGGCCAGGACGTGCTCGACCTCGCTGGTGCCGATCCCGAACGCGAGTGCGCCGAACGCGCCGTGCGTGGAGGTGTGCGAGTCGCCGCAGACCACGGTCATGCCGGGCTGGGTCAGGCCCAACTGGGGGCCGATGACGTGCACGATGCCCTGGCCGTCGTCGCCCATCGGGTGCAGCCGGACGCCGAAGTCGGCGCAGTTCTTGCGCAGCGTCTCGACCTGGGTGCGGGAGACCGGGTCGGCGATCGGCTTGAGCAGGTCGGTGGTGGGGACGTTGTGGTCCTCGGTGGCGATCGTCAGCTCCGGGCGGCGCACCTTGCGGCCGGCCATCCGCAGGCCGTCGAACGCCTGCGGGCTGGTGACCTCGTGGACCAGGTGGAGGTCGATGTAGAGCAGGTCCGGTTCACCCTCGGCTCGTCGTACGACGTGCGCGTCGTACACCTTCTCGGCCAATGTGCGGCCCATCGCTCCACCTCGCCTGGTTCGGTTCCGGCGCGCCGGCGCGCCGTGGTATCGGTCACCTTGCCGCCGTCTCGATCGGGGGTTCCGGCGGTCGCCCCCGGGTCGGCACCGCGGGCAGCGGCGAAGCGCACGCAGCGCAATGAGCACACTACCCGAGTTGCATCTCAAATTACGAGACGGCAATATCAAGACATGGACAACTCTAGCGGAGTCGGCGTACTTGACAAAGCGGTTCTGGTACTGAACGCGCTGGAAGCCGGCCCGGCGTCGCTGGCACAGCTCGTCCAGACCACCGGGCTGGCGCGTCCGACCGCCCACCGGCTCGCCGTCGCGCTGGAGCATCACCGGCTCGTCCACCGCGACACCCAGGGCCGGTTCATCCTGGGCCCGCGGCTCGCCGAGCTGGCCGTGGCGGCCGGGGAGGACAGGCTGCTGGCCATCGCGCAGCCCGTCCTGGTGCAGCTGCGCGACCTCACCGGCGAGAGCGCCTCCCTGTTCCGCCGCCAGGGCGACGTGCGGGTGTGCGTGGCGGCGGCCGAGCGCAGCAGCGGGCTGCGCGACACCATCCCGGTCGGGGCCGCGCTGCCGATGACCGCCGGCTCGGCCGCGCAGATCCTGCTGGCCTGGGAGGAGCCCGACCGGCTGCACCGCGGCCTGCGCGGCGCCAAGTTCGAGGCCACCACGCTGTCCACGGTGCGGCGGCGCGGCTGGGCGCAGAGCGTGGGCGAGCGCGAGCAGGGCGTCGGCTCGGTGTCGGCGGCGATCCGCGGCGCCGGCGGGCGGGTCATCGCGGCCGTCTCGGTCTCCGGGCCGCTGGAGCGCCTCACCCGCTCCCCCGGGAGGCTGCACGCCGGTCCGGTGATGGCCGCGGCCGAGAAGATCTCCGAGTCGATGCGCCGCACCACCTCCTGACCTGCTCTAGGCCTCCAGCGGCCGGTAGATGGGGATGTTCGCGCGCTCCAGCTCCTCGCGCAGCTCGAAGTAGGCGTCCCCGAACGGGTCCTCGCCGGTGAGGCTCATGAGGCCGCGCCGGATGGACACGTCGTGCGGGGCGAGCGCGGCGGCCTCGCCGAGGTGGCGGCGGGCGGCGCCGTCCCGGCCGGCGCGGGCCAGCCAGACCGCGAGCCGCGCGTGCGTCCGCGCCCGCCGCTCCGCGGCGGTCGGCACGCGCAGCCGCTCGCGGACCTGACCGGGGGTGAGTCCCGGGTCGCGGTCCAGGACCCAGCGGCGCAACGCGGCGCGGGAGACCTCCGGGTCCAGGCCGTTCATGGAGCGGAACAGGTCGGTGGCGGTCTGGGTGTCCTGCGGCCGGGCGATCCGCCCCTCCTCGTCGATCCACACCACGGTCGGCACGTTGATCACGTTGTAGAGCTCGGCGACGGTGCCCTCGGCGTCGACCAGAGCCGGATGGGTGGCCCCGGCCTCCTCGATCCAGCGCCGCGCGTCGTCCGCCGAGCGGTCGAGGGCCACGCTGACGACGGTCAGCCCGGCGCTCTCCAGCTCCGCGTGCCGTTCCTGCCAGGCGGGCAGGTCGTAGCGGCAGCCGCACCAGGACGCCCAGAAGACCAGCGCGACCTTGCGGCCGCGCAGGTCCGACAGTGAGACGCCGTCCAGGGTGAAGTCGGGGGCGTCGTCGACGCTGAGGGCCTGCGCGAAGGGCCCTTCTCCGGCGCCGAACGCCACCGCCCGCTCCACGGGATCGATCACGGCGATCTTGCCGACCAGCGCGGCGAACGCGGCGACGTCCACGCCTTCCGGGGTCTCTGCGGCGGCCGCGCGGGCGGCGGGCAGGCACGCCTCCGCCCGGCACCAGCCGTGCGGCTTGCGCACCCAGCCGAGCAGTGGACGGTCGATCGGGGCGAGCAGCCGTCCCCGATCGTCGATACGGGCGTCGAGCGGGTGCTCCCGGCCCGCTTCCACGGCGGTGAACATGGGACCCTCCTGTTGGATAGCAACAGTATCCAATACTTGGATAGCCGTAGTATCCAAGTCAAGAGGTGACGGCGATGCAGATTTCCGAACTGAGCGACCGCAGCGGTCTGACGGTCCAGACGATCAAGTTCTACATCCGCGAGGAGTTGCTGCCGAAGGGCACCCCGTCGGGCGCCACCCGCGCCGAGTACGACCAGGACCATCTCGAGCGGCTGCGCCTCATCCGCGCGCTGCGCGAGGTCGGCGACCTGCCGGTCGCCGCCATCCGCCGGATCCTGGCCGCCGTCGAGGACGACGGCATCGGGATGCACGAGCTGTTCGGCACCACGCAGTACGCCATCGGCCCGCACGTCACCCCGCCCGACGACCCGCACTGGCGCGCCGCCCGCGAAGACGTCGACGCGCTCATCGCCGAACTCGGCTGGCGGGTCACCGACCGCGCCCCCGCCCGCGACCTGCTCGCCCAGACCTTCGTCGCGCTGCGCCGGCTCGGCTTCCCGGTCACCCTCACCGACCTGCGGCCGTACGTGCGCGCCGCCGCCGAGGTCGCCGAACACGAGATCGGCGGCGTCACCGACGGCGCCCCGCGCGCCCGCACCGTCCACTCGATGCTCGTCTCGACCGTCCTGTCCGAGCAGGTCCTCACCGCGCTGCACCGCCTGGCCCAGGAGGACGCCTCGGCCCGCCGATTCGGTGAATTCCAGCCATGATAAGTCGGAATTGCACCATTGACGACTAATTCGTCATTTAAATTCCTCATCACCTAATATGGTCTCGATGACCGCTACGGATTCCCAGAAGGCGCCGGAGGCGCGCGGCCGGTGGACGGACCGGCTGCTGGCCGAGGGAGACGACCCCGACCCCAGGTTCACCCTTGCCAACGAGCGGACCTTCCTCGCCTGGATCCGTACCGCGCTGGCCGTGATCGCCGCGGGGGTCGGCGCGGCGCTCAGCGGCGACGCGCTGGCCGCCCCGCTGCGCAACGGGCTGGCGATCGCGTTCTCGGCGACCGGCGCGCTGATCGCCGTGCTGGCGTTCCGCCGCTGGCTGCGCGCCGAGCGGGCGCTGCGCCGGGCCGAGACGCTGCCGCCGCCCGCACTGGCCCCGATCATGTCGTACGGGCTCGCGCTGGCCGCGGTCGTGCTGCTGGTGGCACTGCTGGCGACCCGATGACCCGGCCCGGCCTGCACGACCGCGGCGCCCAGCCGGAGCGCACCGCGCTGGCCTGGACCCGCACCACGCTGTCACTGATCGTGGCGGGCCTGCTGTGCGTCCGGTTCGCCCCGTCCCCGGCGGCCGCCGCGCTCGCCGCCGCGGCCGTGTGCGGCGCGGCGTCGCTGCAGCTGCGCCGCGCGCTCCGGCGGCATCCGGGCCGCCGCCCCGGCCCCCCGCCTACGGCCGACCCTGTATCGGTCCTGCTGGCGACCGCCGTGACGGTCATGCTGGGGATGCTCGGCCCGTTCTTCCTGCTCGGCTGAGGGTACGCTCAAGCTCTGTGCCGGAGGACCGCCCGTTCATCAGCCTGACCACCGACTTCGGGGACGCCTACACCGCGATCTGCGCCGGGGTCGTGCACACGATCGTCCCGGCGGCGAACGTGCTGGTGCTCAGCGACGAGGTGACGCCGTACGCGATCGTGGAGGGCGCGCTGCTGCTCCGCCAGGCGCTGCCCTACCTGCCGCGCGGCGTGCACGTCGGCATCGTGGACCCCGGGGTCGGCACACCGCGCCGCCCGGTCGCGATCGCGACGGTGCGCGGCGACGTGCTGGTCGGCCCCGACAACGGCCTGCTCCCGCCCGCCGCCGAACGGCTCGGCGGCGCCGTCCGGGCCCACGAGCTGCGCAACCCCGACTTCCGCCTGCCCCAGGTGTCGTCCTCGTTCCACGGCCGGGACGTCTTCGCCCCCGCCGCCGCCCACATTGCCGCCGGCGCCGACCTCGCCGCGCTGGGCCCCGGGCTCGACGTCGCCGGCCTGACGGCCCTCGACATCCCCGTCCCGGCCGTGCGGGACGGCGAGCTGACGGCGGCCGTCCTCTACACCGACCGCTTCGGCAGCCTGATCACTTCCGCCGAGGAGACCGATCTCACCATCTCCCTCGGCCCGCTGGAGCACGGCACCGTCCTGGAGACGTCCTGGACGGGCAGGGACGGCCAGCTCCGATCGGCCCGCGTCGTGTACGAAGCCACCTACGGCCGGGTCCCCGAGGGCGCGGGGCTGCTCTGGATCGACTCCTCGGGCCTGCTCGGCCTGGCGGTCAACCAGGGCTCGGCCGCCGAGCGCTTCGGCCTCGGGGCCGGCGGCACGCTGACCGTCCGGCTGGCACACTGATCGCCATGGACCTCGACGTCGTCGCCTGGGTGCACGTCTCCCGCGACCGGCTGCTGGCGGTACGGTCACGCGGCCGCGACCTGCTGTACCTGCCCGGCGGCAAGCGCGAGCCGGGCGAGGACGACTGGTCGGCGCTGTCCCGCGAGGTCCGCGAGGAACTGGCGCTCGAACTGGACCCCGGCTCGTTCCGGGAGCTCGGCGTGATCCGCGCCGCCGCCCACGACCAGCCCGCTTTCGCCCAGGTGCGGATGGCGTGCTTCACCGCGGGCTACGCGGGCGACATGTCCGCCGCAGGCGAGATCGACGAGTACCGCTATGTCGGACGCGCCGAACGGTCCCTCCTGGCCCCGGCCGCCCAAGCAGCCCTGGACCTGGCAACCACCCACGGCCTCCTGAGCCCCTGAGACGTCCACCCCAGGCCCTCGCCGCGGTTTCGCCCCCGCCTGCCCCTAAAACGCGAAAGCCCCGACCACCACGTGATCGGGACCTCCTGTGAAGGCGAAGCCTTCACAGCGGGGGTTCCAGGGGGTCGCCCCCTGGGCTAGCACAGCGGGCCCCGGCGAAGTTGCCCCGAAGGGCAACGAGCAGAGGGGCCCACGCGTACCCCCGAGCGGATTCGAACCGCCGTTACCGCCTTGAGAGGGCGGCGTCCTAGGCCACTAGACGACGGGGGCCGGACTAAAAAAACATGGAGCGCAAACTCCAACCCCGCACGTGCAGGCGAAGCCTTCACAACGGGGGACAACGGGGGTTCCAGGGGGTCGCCCCCCTGGGCTAGCACTGCGGGGGTCGCCCCCCTGGGCTAGCACTGCGAGCTCCGGCGAAGTTGCCCCGAAGGGCAACGAGCAGGATGGCCCAGCACCGTACCCCCGAGCGGATTCGAACCGCCGTTACCGCCTTGAGAGGGCGGCGTCCTAGGCCACTAGACGACGGGGGCAGAAACAAAGGGAGACTTCGGTGAAGCCGCCCAGCTGGGGTACCAGGACTCGAACCTAGACTAACTGAACCAGAATCAGTCGTGCTGCCGATTACACCATACCCCACTGCGGTAAGCGGATCCTTCTGGTTGCAGGCCGTCCGGTCGCTCGCGCCTCGAAGAGAATACAGGACCTTGGTAGTCGAACCAAAACGATTCCGCGGGGCCGGGAGAGCCGTTCATCGGGCGAAGCCGGGCGGGCCCAGGTGCTCGTTGCCCCACTGGACGAGCGGCAGCAGCCGCCGCCAGGACGCGCGGACGCGGTCGACGGCCTCGGGGGTGCCCATCCAGGGGTCGGCGGGCCAGCCCTCGTGCGCGTACAGGGAGCGGTGCCGGAGCAGGTCGAGGCGGGGGTGGTCGGGACGGCTGCCGCGGGGCCGGGTCTTGAGGCGGTCTCCGGCGATCTCCAGTCCGGCGGCGCGCAGCGCGTCGACGATCGCCTCCAGTTCCTTGCCTGTGGCGTCGGCGTCGACGGCGGCACGGTAGCGGCGGAGCCGTTCGGCGTCGGGGGCGAACATGCCGCCGGCGACCATCAGGCCGTCGGCGTCGATCTGGACGTACAGGCCGCCCTGGGCATGGGCGCCCTGGTGGGTCTTGTACGGCGTCTTGTCGGCCGCGAAGCGAACGTCCCGGTAGGGGCGGAACAGCTTGGCCGGGCCGAATTCGGGTTCGAGTTCGGCGCACAGTTCGGCGACCGGTTCGCGCACGTACCGCTGGTAGTCGTCCTTGTGCGCGGTCCAGTAGCTCTTGGAGTTGTCGGCGAGCAGGCCCTCGTAGAAGGCGAAAGTCTCCTCGGTGAATCCGCTGAATGCCATGGCGCCTCCCCTGTCGTACGACCTCCAGCCTAGGGAGGCCGTACGACAACCCGGGGGGTGCCGCAGGTCATTCGCGGGCGATGACGCGGTTGGTGAGTTCGCCCACGCCCTCGACGGCGACGGTGACCTCGTCGCCGATTTCCAGGGGGCCGACTCCGGCGGGGGTGCCGGTGAGGATGACGTCGCCGGGCAGCAGCGTCATGACCTGGCTGACGTACTCGACGAGCGAGGGCACGTCGTGCAGCAGCAGCGAGGTGCGCGCGTCCTGGCGGATCTCACCGTTGACGGTGGTGGTGATGGCGAGGTCGGACGGGTCGGCCTCGGTCTCGATCCAGGGGCCGAGGGGGCAGAAGGTGTCGAAGCCCTTGGCCCGCGTCCACTGCTTGTCCTTCTCTTGCAGGTCGCGGGCGGTGACGTCGTTGGCGCAGGTGTAGCCGAGGATGACCTCGGCGGCGCGGGCGGCGGGCACCTCGCGGCACATCCGGCCGATCACGACCGCCAGCTCGCCTTCGAAGTCGACCCGCCGGCTGAGCTTCTCCGGGTAGGCCACGGCCTCGCCGGGCCCGATCACCGCGGTGGACGGCTTGGCGAAGACCACCGGCTCGGCGGGGGGCTCGTCGCCGCCCATCTCGCGGACGTGGTCGGCGTAGTTCTTGCCGATCGCGATGACCTTGCTGGGCAGGATGGGTGCCAGCAGCCGCACGTCGGCGAGCGGGTGGCGCTGCCCGGTGAAGGTCAGTTCCCCGAACGGATGGGCCGCGACGGCGGCGACGGTGTTCTCTTCCACCACCCCGAAGGACATGCCCTCGTCGGTGGAGAACCTCGCGATACGCATGGTCAAGAGCCTAGTACCAGGCCGGTGGGAGCCGTCCCACCGGTCGGTCAGAAGCCGCAGGGCGCGCCGTTGACCAGGCACGTGCGCGGGTTGGCGGCGGTGCCCTCGGCGCCGAACTGGATCTCCCAGGTGGCGCCGGGCTGGACGGGCGGGGCGTTCTCCAGGTTGCGGATCTCCACCTTGTCGCCGCCGCGGGTCAGCCGGGCGCCCCAGATGTTCTTGACGTTGGCGCCGGGGGCGTCGAACGTGATTGTCCAGTCGTTCATGGGACGGCCGGAGCGGTTGGTGAAGACGAACTTGCCCTCGTAGTAGCCCGGGTCGCTCTGGACGAGCTGGTAGGTGATGCCGTCGCCCTGCACGACGGGGCCGGCGGGCGCGGCGGGCGGGGGCGGTACGGCGCCGCCCGCTCCGCCGGGGGCCTGTGCGGGCTCGGAGGCGCCGGGGTCGGCGCCGGGCGCGGGGGCGGCGGTGGCGCCGGGCGACTGCGGGCCGGACGGCGCGCCGGAGGGCCCGCTCGCCGGTGGGGACGAGGGGGCCGGGCCGGTGGCGGGCGGGGCCGATCGGGCGGCGGGCCGTCCGTCCGGGTCGTCGGAGCCGGAGGCCATGATCGCGGTGACGATCGCGCCGACGCCGATCACCAGCATCGCGGCGATGACGGCGGCCAGGAGCACGGGGCGGCGCGGCTTGCCCGCCGGCGCGGCCGCGGTGGCGGCGGGCGCGGCGGGGCCGACCGGGGTGCCGGGCGGCAGTCCGACCGAGGGCGACAGCGCGGGCAGTGGCGCAGGCGGCGGCGCGGGCGAGGTCGGGCTTTCGGCAGGCGCCGGGCCGGACTCCCGCCGCGGCATGGTCGGCCCGGTGGGCGCGTCCGGAGCCGGCGGGGCGGCCTGCGCGTTCCCGGTGGCCTCCTCGGCGCCGAACTGCTCGGTCCAGGGCCCTTGCTCGGCGGCCGCGGCGGTGACGACGGGCGGCGGCTCGGACGGTGTCTGGGCGGGCGCGGGCTCCTCGGCGGAGGGGGACGGCTCCGGGCCTTCGGCGTCCAGGCCGAACCGGGCGAAGGGGGGCACCGGGAGCTGGATGGGCGTCCCGGGTACCTCCGGCTCGGGGTCGGTCTCCACGGCCTCGGGTTCGGCCGTGAAGTCCGTCACGGTCGAGGGTGGCTCGGGCGTCTCCACGACCGTGCTCGCGGAATCGGTGGAGTCGTCGGCCCGCAGGTCGCGGCCGGTCTCCTCCGGGTCGGCCGGGGCCGGGGGGAGCGGGCGGTCCACGACGGTGTCGCCCGCGAGATCGGTGGGCTCGGGGCCCGTCTCGTCCTGGACGGCGCCCGTGACCTTCGGGATCTCGAACTCGGTGGTGCTCTTGTGGTCCGGGGGGACGTACCCGGGCTCCTGGGCGCTCAACTCCGTCACCTTCCCATAGCGGCGGCCCGATGGCCGGCCTCATGGAGTCCGACGACCGCGGGGGCGGTGAGGTTCGGATCAGCCCGCGGCGGCCGGTTCCAGACCGCGCCGGGCCGCCGCCCGCTGGTGCCGGTCGAGCATGTCGGTGATCAGCCCGATCGCGTCGGGACGGGTGGTGTCCAGGCCCTCGCTGAGCCAGCGGCTCGCCTCGGCCAGCAGTTCCTCGGAGTCGGCGGCGCCGCTCCGGTCGGCGAGCCGCGCCAGCACGGCGCTCAGCCGGATCGCGGCGCCGGGCCGGTCGGACTCGGCGGCCTGCCGGAACCAGCCGGCGGCCCGGTCGAGGTCGCCCTCGCTCTCGTACAGCATGCCGAGGCCGAAGGCGATGTCGCCCCAGGAGCCGCCGGAACCGCCGCAGCACCCGCCCGTGCCGCGGTGGTCCGCGGGCTCGGGAGGCACGGGTCGGACGGACATGCGATCACTCCAGGAATGGGAACGTACGGGAACGGCGGGACGGTCGCGGCGCCGGGGAACGGCTGCGGCGCGGCCGTGGCCACGAGGTCAACATCATGACGGCCGGCCCGCGCTTTCGCCACTTGTTTAGACAGTATCGGCGAAATTTTCTATGAAAGGTCCCTTACCCGAGTCATTCCTCATGTCAGAAATGAGCCTTTCGGCCGCGGCGCGCCGCCCCGGGTGCCCCGGGACGCGCCGGGACGGCCGGATAGGGTCGTGCTGAAGATCGACGAAGGAGTCCGACCGTGTCCGTGGTGAAGATCAACGTACTGACCGTCCCCGAGGAGATGCGCGCGGAGCTGGAACGGCGCTTCGCGGACCGGGCCGGCCTGGTCGAGTCCGCCGACGGCTTCGAGCACTTCGAGCTGCTGCGCCCGGTGGACGGCACCGACCGCTACCTCGTCTACACGCGTTGGGTAAGCGAAGAAGCCTTCCAGCGCTGGACGGAGGGCCAGGCGTTCCAGCGCGGGCACGCCGAGTCCATGAAGGACGCGCGGGCCGCCGAGGGGCACGGCCACGGGCACGGGCGGGGCCCTGCCTCCACCGGGTCCGAGGTCTGGTCGTTCGACGTGATCGAGAGCGCCGGTCCCAAGTCCTGACCCGGGCCCGGGTGATCGGGGCCGGGACGGTCGTGGTCACGATCGCCCCGGCCCCGGCCGGATCGGCGGCTCAGTCGGCGACGAGGTCCCGGTAGTCGGGGTGCTTGTCGATCCAGCCCTCGATAAAGGGGCACAGCGGCACCGCCGCCAGGCCCTTGGCGCGGACGTCGTCCAGGGCGCCGCGGGCCAGCGCGCCGCCCACGCCCTGGCCCTCGTACGCCCCGTCCACCTCGGTGTGGGTGAACACGATCTTGCCCGGCCGGGTCCGGTACTGCGCGAACCCGGCGAGCTCGCCGTCCACCCGGATCTCGTAGCGGCTCGCCTCGGCGTTGTCGGTGACCTCTTTGCTCATGCCCGGACTATGCCCATCCGGACGCAAAGATTCCATTCAGGGCCGGGCGGGCCCGCCCGGCGCCCGTCAGCTCGCCTCGTAGCCGGCGTGCAGGAGGCAGTAGGTGACGGCCTCCTCCAGCGCCTGCCAGGACGCCGCGATGACGTTGTCCTCGACCCCGACCGTGCCCCATTCGCGCTCGCCGTCGCTGGACTCGATCAGGACCCGGGTGCGGGCGCCCGTCCCGTGCGTGCCCTCCAGGATCCGGACCTTGTAGTCGACCAGCTCGAGCCGTCCCAGCTCCGGGTAGAGCCGCCCCAGCGCCACCCGCAGCGCGTTGTCGAGGGCGTTGACGGGGCCGTTGCCCTCGCCCGTGGCGACGATCCGCTCGCCCTTGGCGTGCAGCTTCACCGTGGCCTCGCTGACCATGGACCCGTCGGGGCGGCGCTCGACGATCGCCCGCCACGACTCGACCTCGAAGTGCCGCTGCCGGACGCCGGTCAGCTCCTCGCGCAGCAGCAGCTCGAACGAGGCGTCGGCGGCTTCGAAGGTGTAGCCGGTGGACTCCAGCTCCTTGACCCGCGCCACGACGTCCTTGGCCTTCTCGCCGGACAGGTCGTAGCCCAGCTCGCGGCCCTTGAGCTCGACCGAGGCGCGCCCGGCCATGCTGGAGACCAGCATCCGCATGTCGTTGCCGACCGTGGCCGGGTCGATGTGCTGGTAGAGGTCGGGGTCCACCTTGATCGCCGAGGCGTGCAGCCCGGCCTTGTGCGCGAACGCCGACAGCCCCACGTACGGCTGCTGGGAGCCGGGCGTGACGTTGGTGACCTCGGAGACCGCGTGCGCGATCCGGGTCATCTCGGCCATCTGCTCGTCCGACACCAGCCGCAGGCCCCGCTTGAGCTGCAGGTTCCCGATGACGGTGAACAGGTTGGCGTTGCCGCTGCGCTCGCCGTAGCCGTTGGCGCAGCCCTGCACGTGGGTGGCGCCGGCCTTCACCGCGGCCAGCGAGTTGGCGACCGCGCAGCCGGAGTCGTCGTGGCAGTGGATGCCGACGCGGGCGCCGGCCGAGACGACCTCGTGCACCACCTCGGCCAGCTCGTCGGGCAGCATCCCGCCGTTGGTGTCGCACAGCGCGACGACGTCGGCGCCGGCCTCGGCGGCGGTGCGGACGACCTCCAGCGCGTAGGCGCGGTTGGCCTTGTAGCCGTCGAAGAAGTGCTCGGCGTCCAGAAAGACTCGCTGGCCCTCCGCACGCAGGTGGGAGACCGTGTCGCGGATCATCGCGAGGTTCTCCTCCAGGGTCGTGCGGAGGGCCAGTTCGACGTGCCGGTCGTGGCTCTTGGCGACGAGCGTCACGACCGGCGCGCGGGAGTCGCGCAGGGCGGCCACCTGGGGGTCGTCGGCGGCCTGCACTCCGGCCCGGCGGGTCGCGCCGAACGCGGTGAGCTGCGCGTGCCTCAGGTCGAGCTCGGTCAGAGCCCGCCTGAAGAACTCGGTGTCCTTGGGGTTGGCGCCGGGCCAGCCGCCCTCGATGAAGCCGACGCCGAGGTCGTCGAGATGGCGCGCGACGGCGAGCTTGTCGGCCACGGAGAGGTTGAGCCCCTCCTGCTGCGAGCCGTCGCGCAGCGTGGTGTCGTAAACGTGGAAGGCGTCACCCTGCATCGTCGTTCCCCCTCAGGGTTCTGGGCTGGCGCGCCGCTTGCCGTCCGTGCCGCTCCCCCGCGGCGGGGAGCCCTGGAACGCAAAAAGACCCCTCACGGACGTGAGAGGTCTGCGCGCCGGCGGTGTCCCGTTGTCAGCCGGCGCGCCAGCCGATAATCACGAGGCTGTGGCGCATGATGACGACAGTCTGCCATACGGGCCACGGCGATGGGACATTGGTCTCAGCATTCGAGACGGACGTATCGCCCGGCCCCGCGGGCGCGGGGCCGGGCGCGGTCACGGACCGTCGCGGAGACCGGCTCAGACGATCTTGTGGACCCAGCCGTACGGGTCGGGACGGGCGCCGTACTGGATGCCGATCAGCTCCTCGCGCAGCCGCATCGAGATCTCCCCGGGCTCGCCGTCGCCGATGCTCCACTCCCGGTCGGGGCCCTTGACCTGGCCGACCGGGCTGATCACCGCGGCGGTGCCGCAGCCGAACACCTCGGTGATCTCGCCGGACGCGCAGCCGGCCTGCCACTCGTCGACGCTGATCTTGCCCTCCTCGACCGGAAGGCCCAGGTCGGGGGCCAGCTTGAGCATCGAGTCGCGGGTGATGCCGGGCAGCAGCGTGCCGGTCAGCGCCGGGGTGAGCAGCCGGGGCCGGTCGCCCGCGCCGTACACGAAGAACAGGTTCATCGACCCGACCTCCTCGACCCAGCGGTGCTCCACCGCGTCGAGCCAGACGACCTGGTCGCAGCCGTTCCGCACGGCCTGCGCCTGCCCGGCGAACGAGGCGGCGTAGTTGCCGCCGGTCTTGGCCTCGCCGGTGCCGCCGGGGGCGGCGCGGGTGTAGTCGCGCGACAGCCACACCGAGACCGGCCTGATCCCGCGGGCGTAGTAGTTGCCGGACGGGGAGGCGATGACCACGAACATGTACTCGTCGGCGGGCTGGTTCACGCCGAGCGCGCGGGTCGTGGCGAACATGAAAGGCCGCAGGTAGAGGCTGTAGCCGTCGGTGGTCGGCACCCACTCGCGGTCGGTGCCGACCAGCAGTTCCAGGGCGTCCACGAAGAGCTGCTCGGGGATCTCGGGCATCGCCATCCGGCGGGCCGAGCGGTTCATCCGGGCGGCGTTGGCGTACGGGCGGAACGTGACGATCGTCCCGTCGGCCTGCCGGTAGGCCTTCAGGCCCTCGAACAGCTCCTGGGAGTAGTGGAACACCTGGCTGGCCGGGTCCATCGGGATCGGCCCGTACGGCTCCAGCCGGGCGTCGTACCAGCCCTTCCCCGCCGCGTAACGGATCGTGACCATGTGGTCGGTGAAGTGCTGGCCCCAGCCGGGGTCGGCGAGGACGGCCTCGCGCTCGGCGGCCGGCGTGGGCCGCTCGCTGCGCGAGATCTCGAAGTCCAGCATGCTCATCGTGGGGTCCTCTCCCGGATCGCCGCCCCGGCCCCGTCGCCGGCGGCTCCCATTAATCCTTATTGTCGTACTTCATCCAGCTCACTCCTCCGTCCCGGCGCACACGAAAAACCGGGCGCGCCGCGGAGGCGCGCCCGGTCTGAGCCTGAGGGGTGCGCCGCTAGCCGGATACTCGCTTGGCGATGGCGTCACCGATCTGGGCGGTGGAACGGGCGCCCTGCCCGGCCCGCTCGGCCAGGTCCTCGGCGACGGCCCGCTCGACCCGGCGGGCGGCCTCGGCGGCGCCCAGATGGTCCAGCAGCATGACCACCGACAGGATGGTGGCGGTCGGGTCGGCCTTGCCCTGGCCGGCGATGTCGGGCGCGGAGCCGTGCACGGGCTCGAACATCGACGGGGCGGTGCCGTCGGGGTTGACGTTGCCGGAGGCGGCCAGCCCGATGCCGCCGGCGATCGCGGCGCCGATGTCGGTGATGATGTCGCCGAACAGGTTGTCGGTGACGACCACGTCGAAGCGGGCCGGCTGGTTCACGAAGAACATGGTGGCCGCGTCGACATGGCAGTAGTCGGTGCTGACCTGCGGGTACTCCTGCGCGACCCGCTTGAGGACGCGCTGGTAGAGATCACCGGCGAAGGTCAGCACGTTGTCCTTGTGGACCAGGGTCAGCTTCTTGCGCGGCCGGTTCGCGGCCTGCTCGAAGGCGTAGCGGACGACCCGTTCCACCCCGTGGGCGGTGTTGACGCTCTCCTGGGTGGCCACCTCGTGCGGGGTGTCCTTGCGCAGCACGCCGCCGACGCCCGTGTAGGGGCCCTCGGTGCCCTCGCGGACGACGATCATGTCGATGTCCTCGGTGGTCACCCCGGCCAGCGGGGTGGACACGCCCGGGAACAGCTTGACCGGCCGCAGGTTGACGTAGTGGTCGAGCTCGAACCGGGCCTTCAGCAGCAGCCCGCGCTCCAGCACGCCGCTCGGCACGCTGGGATCGCCGACCGCACCGAGCAGGATCGCGTCCTGCCCGCGCAGCTCCGCCAGCACGGAGTCGGGCAGGGTCTCGCCGGTCCGGTGCCAGCGGGCGGCGCCGAGGTCGTAGGAGGTGCGCTCGAACGCCAGCCCGGACGAGGGGGCGACGGCGTCGAGGACCTTCAGCCCCTCGGCGACCACCTCGGGGCCGATCCCGTCACCGGGGATGACGGCCAGGTGAATGCTGCGGGATGCCATGCGCGCACTCTACTGCAAACGTCTCAGTTCCTGAGCATCCGTCTCAGATTCCGGTACGGATGTCTCGCGCCGCCGCTAGCGTCGGGCCTGTCCCGGAACGCGGTTGAGTAAGGGGTACTCAGGCGGGCGGCGCCGCACCGGAGCAGGCTCGGAAGACGGAGGCGACACGGCTTCCGCGGAAGGGAAGCCGATCATGCTGTACGCCAGGCTGCAGACCGTCCGGGGCATGCCGGACCCGGCCGAGGCCGGGCCTGTGGAGCGCGAGCTGCTGGAGATCGTCGCCCGCCATCCGGGCTTCGCCGGGCTGTGCCTGATGGCCGCCGTCGAGGACACCGCGGCCGGCGCGCTGCTCACCCTCTGGCGCACGGTCGAGGACGCCCGGCTGGCCGCCGACCGCACCGCCGCCGCGCGCCCCGGCCCGCGGCCGGTCGAGCTGGCGAGCGACCGGATCTACCAGGTGCCGGGCGGCTACGCGGGCCCCGACTCCGCGCGCGCGCCGGGCGCGGCCGTGCTGCTGTTCTTCGACGGCCCCCGCGACGTCGACTGGATGGACTCGGCCCTCTTCGCGCAGCGCGAGCGGATCGCCCCGGCGCTGCGGACCGTCCCGGGGTTCGTCCAGGGCTTCGCCCTGTGGGACCCGGAGGCCCGCTCCTGCGCCGTGGTGAACCTTGCGGTCTCGCTGGAGGCGCTCGCGCGGACGGAGAAGGCCGTGAACTCCACCGAGCTGCTCCCCGGAGAGGACCCGGCGCTGCTGTCCGGGCCCGATCGCGCGGTCGTGCACCGCGTGTCGGGGTATGTGGCGGCGTCCCGGTGACGAGCCGGCAGGGCCCGTCCTGACGGGTTCCTTGACCGGACCGCGCGTTCGAGTGGATGCCGGGCCGGGACGCTCGTACGATCTAGAGCGTGGCCGCATCGCCCCCGCTCCCGCCCGGCGGCTGGCCCTTCGTCGGCCGCACCGCAGAACTGGCGGCGGCACGGTCCGCGCTGCTCGACCCCTCCCGCTCGGGATCCGTGCTGGTCGGCGACGCCGGGGTCGGCAAGTCCTGGCTCGCCGCCAAGGTCGCCGCCGACCTCGACCCGGGCCGGAACCTGGTCGTCCGGGCGAAGGCGACGCAGGCCGCGGCGCGGATCCCGTACGGGGCGCTGGCCCACCTGCTGCCCGCCGGCCCGGACCGGGGCGGCGAGCCGCGGCTCGTCCCGGAACAGGCCCTGGGCCCGCGGCGACGCCTGGTCGTGGCCGTGGACGACGCGCACAGCCTCGACCCCGCCTCCGCCGCGCTGATCGCCGACCTGCTGGAGCGCGGCGAGGCCCGGCTGCTGGCGACCGCCCGTACCGGCGCGCGGGCGCCCGGCCGCCTGGCCGCGTTCTGGGACGAGCGCGTCGGCGACGCCGAGCGCCGCGTCCACCGCCTGGAACTGGGCCCGCTGGGGCACGCCCAGACGGCGCGGCTGCTGGAGGCCGCCGTCGGCGGGCAGGTCGAGGACGCGGGCGCGCGGCGGATGTGGCGGATCACCGGCGGGAACCCGCTGTTCCTGCGCGAGCTGGTGCTGGCCGGGATGCTCACCGAGAGCGGCGGCGTGTGGCGCTGCGCCCCCGGCCCCACGCTCACGCCCCGGCTGCGGGAGCTGATCGAGGCGCGGATCGGCGCGCTGGACGACCGGGAGCGGCGGGCGCTGGAGTACCTGTCCCTCGGCGAGCCCATGGACACCGCCCTGCTGCGCCGCCTGGCGGGCCCCGAGACGATCGACCGGCTGACCGTGCGGCAGCTCGTCACGATCGCGGGCGAGCCCACCGACAGCGCCCCCGGCCTGCGGCTGCGGCTGGCCCACCCGCTGTACGGGGAGGCGGTGCGGTCCGGGCTGGGGACGCTGTCCACGCGGACCCGGCTGCGGCACCTGGCCGACGCGCTGGAGGAGACGGGCCCGCGGCGGCGCCAGGACGTCCTGCGGCTGGCCACCTGGCGGCTCGACTCGGGCGGCGACACCGACCCCGACCTGCTGCTGCGCGCGGCCAGGATCGCCTGGGCGGGGCTGGCCCTGGAGCCGGCCGCGCGGCTGGCGTCGGCGGCGCTGCACGCCTACCTGTCCCGTCCGGGGCGGCGTCCGGGGAGCGCCGGCGAGGCCGCCGCGCTGCTGGCGGTCGTCCTGCACTTCTCCGACCGGGACGACGAGGCGGACGCGGCGCTGCGCGAGGTCGCCGGCAGGCTGCGCGACGACCGCGAGCGTGGCCTGCACGCGGGCGCGCGCGCCCTCGTCCTGGCGTGGGGCCTGGCCCGCGACCGCGATGCCGAGACCGTCCTGGCCGAGGCCGCCGCGACGATCGGGGACCCGGCCTGGCGGCAGCACGTCCACTCCCTCGCCGGGTGGATCGCCCTGTTCGCGGGCCGGGTGGCCGACGGCCTGGCCGCGGTGGAGCGCTCCCGCGCGCTGGGCCCGGCGCCCGCCGCGATCGCCGCCCAGACCGACGCCGCCGAGGCGCTGCTGCGCGCCTACGACGGGCACCACTCGCTCGCGGTGGCGGTGGCCCGGGCGTCGATGGACGACCAGGCCCGCTGGCGGGACGAGGTCCCGATCGTGATGACCGCCCTCACCCACGCCCGGACGGTCGCGCACCTGTTCGCCGGGGAACCGGCCGACGGGCTGGCGGGCGCCGCCCAGGGCCTGGACCTGGTGGCGGAGTTCGGCCGGGGGAACCGGATCGAGGCCTCCTTCAGCGGCTGGCGGGCCCATCTGCACCGGCTGCGCGGGGAGCTGGCCGAGGCGGTGCGCTGGGCCCGCGACGGCACGGTCAAGATCGGTGAGCGGTCGACGATGTTCGCCGGGCTCTGCTTCGGCGAGCTGGCCTGTGCGGCCGCCCAGCTGGGCCGGGCCGGGGAGGCGGAGGAGGCGCTGCGCCGGGGCGAGGACCTGGCCCGGCCGGCCTGGCTCGGGGTGGAGTTCTCGCTGGCCCTGGCCCGCCCGTGGGTGCTCGCGGCGCGCGGGCAGAGCGCCGAGGCGGTGACCGCCGCGCTCGCCGCCGCCGACGACGCCGAGGCCCGCGGGCTGCGCGGGTACGCGATGCTGGCGCTGGACGACGCCGTCCGCCTGGGCGCGGCCGGGCGCGCCGCCGGACGCCTGGCGGCGCTGGCCGGCGAGATGGACGGCTTCTTGGCCCCGCTGTGCGCTCGCCGCGCCGCCGCGGCCGCCGGCGCGGACGGTCCCGCCCTCGCGGCGGCGTCGGCGTCGTTCGAGGAGCTGGGCATGTCGCTGCACGCGGCCGAGGCCGCCGCCCAGGCCGCCGCCGCGTACGAGGCCGCCGGCGAGGACCGCGCCGCCGCCGGCGCCACCGCCCGCGCCCGCACGCTGGCCGGCCGCTGCGGCAATCCCGTGACCCCCGCCCTGGCCCCCCTCGCCGCGCCCCAGCTCACCTCCCGCCAACGGCAGATCGCGCAACTCGCCGCCCAGGGGCTGAGCAACAGGGAGATCGCCGACCGCCTCTCGATCTCCATCCGCACCGTCGGCAACCACCTGGTGATGATCTACGAGCGCCTGGGCACCAGCGACCGCGAGTCCCTGGCCCACCTCTTCACCACCACCGACAACACCCCCTGACCCCGGTGGTGTGGGATGACCCGCACCCCGCAACAACCCGCTTTTCACTGTCCGGCCCGGAGCGGAGCGGAGTAGATGTTTTCCTCCGTCCCGGGGGTGTGGGACGACCCGCACCACACGGCAACCCCGCTTTTTCACTGTCCGGCCCGGAGCGGAGCGCTAGCGGAGTGGAGAGGACGGGCAGGCGGAGGGAAGCGGGTCCGTAGCGGAGCGCTAGCGGAGCGGAGGAGGCGTTTCGCTACGTCCCGAGGGGTGTGGGGGGTCGTCCCCCCACAATGAAACCCCGCCGAGCCTGTCGTAGACGGCTTGGAGGTGGTTGGCGACGGTGCGGACGGACAGGACGAGACGGTCGGCGATCTCGCGGTGGCCGAGGCCGGAGGCGGCGAGCCGGGCGATCTCCAGCTGGCGGGCGGTGAGTTCGGGGGCTGCGAGGCCGGAGAGGACGGGAGTGCGGGCGCCCGGGCAGTTCCCGGCCAGCAGCCAGGCCCGGGTCGCGGCGGCGTTGGCCTCGCGGGACCGCGCGGCGCGCCGCCCGTGGGCGCGGGCGGCCTCGGCGGCGGTCTCGGCGGCGAAGAGGGTGAGGCCCGCGTCCGCGAACGCTCCGGAGACCTCGTCGAGGGCGGCGGCGTCCCGGCGGGCGGCGGCGTCGGCGTGCCGGGCGCAGAGCCGGACGAGCCGCCCGCCGGTCCGGTCGGCGAGCGCCGCGAGCCGGTCGCGGGCGGGACCGGGGGCGCCGAGCCGTACGGCGTCGTGCAGGGCGAACATGGCGTAGGGGCGCAGGGACCGTTCCTCGAAGCGGGCGGCGGCGTCCAGGGCGGTCTCGGCGGCGCCCGCGACGTCGCCGGCGGCGGCGCGGATCCAGGCGCGGGCGAGGTAGGCGCGGAAGTGGAAGATCCGCCCGCCGCCGATGCGGCGCCGTTCGGCCACCCGCGCGGCGGTGGTCGCGGTGGCGGCGTCGCCGGCGACGGCGGCCGCGTACGCGAGCTCCTCGTGGCCGTGCCCGGACATCGCCCGGATCGTCCTGGACCCGTGCGAGGCGGCCTCGTGCGCCCAGCGGACGGCGCGCCGGACGTCCCCGCGGAGCAGGCAGTACTCGACGCGCAGCGTCCGGGAGGTCGTGGCGGCGACGGGAGAGAGGTGGTCTTCGGTGAACAGCGCCTCGCCGTAGGCGATGTAGCCGTCGGCGGCGGCGAGGTCGCCCGCGAAGACGGACGCGGCGGCGCGCGCGTCGCTGAAGGCGGCCACGAGGCTGGGCATGTACTCCAGCCAGCCGCTCGGGTCCTCCAGCGCGTTGCTCGCCAGGGCCACGGCCTCGTCGTAGCGTCCGGTGAGCATGAGCCGGAGGGCGTCGGCCGCGCCGGTCAGCGCGGCGGCCTCGGGCCGGACGGGCCCGGCCGCGCGGACCCGGGCGACCGTCGCCTCCGCCTCGTCGAACCGGGCGGCGTAGACCCGGCCGAGGGCCTGGTAGCCCAGCAGGCTCTGCCGGGACGCGGGTTCGGCGGTCTGGTCGGCGGCCTCGTCCAGCATCCGCTCGGCGCGTTCCTCGTCGCCCAGCCCCATGGCGAGGTTGAACGCCCGCATGGAGACCAGGCCCGCGCGGGTGGGCTCGTCCAGCGGCTCGGCGGCGGCGCGGGCGAGGTGCTCCTCGACCTCGTCGTGCCGTCCGGCCAGGAGCAGGACGGGTGCGATCCGCACGGTCGCGGCGGCGTCGACGCCCGCGGCCAGCGCGGCCCGCCCGCAGCGCTCCGCCAGGTCCATGTCGTGCAGCGTCCACGCCTGCCCGCACGCGGCCAGGAGCAGGTCGCCGCCCGCGGGGGCGCCGGCGTCCAGGTGCCACGCGGCGACCCGGAGCACGTCGCCGTGCCGGCGCATGCCGGTGCCCTGCAGCGCCGCGGCGAGGGCGGCCAGGCGTTCCCGGACGCGTTCGGGGCCCGCGTGCGCCCGCGCGACCTCCCCGTACAGCGGGTGCGCGGTTCTGATCTCCAGCCGGCGGCCGACGCCGGAGGAGGCGATCAGGTGCCGGGCCTCGGCACGTTCCACGGCGTCCTCGGAGGTCAGGGCGGCCAGCGTGGCGGCGCCCAGCGGCTCGCCTAGCGCCGCGTACTCCAGGACCTCGCGCTCGGCCTCGTCGAGCGTGCCCAGCCGCGCCTCGATCAGCTCGCGCAGCCGGGGGCTCAGCGGCAGGTCGCCGTGCCAGTGCCAGACCCCGCGGGCCTCGGCCAGCCGCCGCTCGCCCAGTCCCGTCAGCACCAGCTCGTGCAGGAACAGCAGGTTGCCCTGGGTGCTGTGGTAGAGCCGCCGGGCGGTGGCGGCGCCCAGCTGCCCGTCCAGCGCGGCCTCCACGACCGCCTGGCTCTCGGCCATCGTCAGCGGGACCAGATCGAGGCGCCGGGCCAGGTCGTCCTTCCAGAGCGCCGTCACGGGGTCGGGCACGGCCGCACCCGTCCGTACGGTCGCCACGACCCGCGCCTCCCGGTGCAGGACGAGATGGTGCACCAGGGCGGCGGAGGTCGGGTCGAGCAGGTGGGCGTCGTCCACCGTGACCAGAAGCGGGGCGGCGGCGAGGGAACGCAGCGCCTCGCTCGCCCAGCGCAGCGGGTTGACGATCGCCGTCGCCACGCCCTCGACCGGGAGGACGTGCCCGAACGCCCCGAACGGGATGCCCGCGTCGGCGACCGTCCCGCAGGCCCGCACGACCGTGAACGCCGCCGGCTCCAGCCGGTCCAGCGCCTCCTTGACCAGCCGCGTCTTGCCCACCCCGGCGTCGCCCGCCACCACCACGCCCTGCACGGTCCGTTCGGACAGCAGGGAACCCACCTCATCGAGCGCCGACGTACGGCCTGTGAACGGCCAGGAGGTACGCACAACAGGATCGTACGACGCCCGCCCGGCGCGGCCATGGCGAATTGAGTAGGGGCTACTCATGTGCCTCGCGGCCCGCTGCTCCACTCTCATTACAGGGAGCTTTTCCGGTACGCCTGCCAGCCCTCCGGAGGGGCGCCCTGTACGCCCCGGTGGCGGCCGGCCGATTCACCGCCGCCGGTTTCGGGAGGGGGCACCGTCCGTATCTCCAGCGGGGGGAGATGCGAACGGTGTCCCCTCTCTCACGACTTGACGTGAAGGGCGGTCAAAGGGGACCCTCAGGGCGACAAGTTCACAAATGAGGCGACGGTGCGCAGGAACCTGGTGCGATTCCAGGACGGTCCCGCCACTGTGACCAGGGAGTCTCCCCCCACGCGACCACGGCCGAACGGCTGGAAGGTCGGCGGGAGGCGGTGATCTGGGAGTCAGGAGACTGACCCGTCGTCCTCCCGTACCGGGGCGAGTGCACCCCGTGAGGAGATCCGCCATGGCCCAGCCCGCCGTTCCCCCGACGCAGGCCGCGCAGTCGCGCCCGGTCGCCGTCCCGCAGCGCGTCCCCGTCCGCGAGATCCTGCCCTGGGCCCTGTTCGCCCTGGTCCTGGGCGCGGCACTGCTCTACTTCGTCGGCGCCGAGCAGGGCGCCACCTCGCTGATCGGCGGCACGTGGGTTCACGAGTTCACGCACGACGGCCGGCACCTGCTCGGCTTCCCCTGCCACTGATGGCCGCGGAGCGATCGCCGGCGATGAGACCCCTGCTGGTCCGCGGCATGATCGCCGGTCTGGTCGCGGCGGCGGCCGGGCTGCTGGTCGCGTGGATCTACGGTGAACCCCAGGTCGCGAACGCGATCTCCTTCGAGGAGGCCCAGGCGGCCGCCGAGCACGGCGCGGCCGGCCACGCCGAGGAAGAGGAGGTGGTGAGCCGGACGGTCCAGCAGACCGTCGGGCTCGTCACGGCCATGGCGGTGTACGGAACGGCGATCGGCGGCCTGTTCTCCATCGCGTTCGCGTTCGCCCACGGGCGGATCGGGACGCTCGGCGCCCGCGCCACGTCCGGCCTCGTGGCGCTGCTCGGATTCACGGCGGTGGTGCTGGTGCCGTTCCTGAAGTACCCGCCCACTCCCCCGGCGGTCGGGAATCCCGGCACCATCGGCGGGCGCACGGCGCTCTACTTCGGCATGGTGGCGCTGGGCGTGCTCGCCACGGTCGCCGCCGTGATCGTCTTCGGCCGGCTGGCGGCGCGGCTGGGAACCTGGAGCGCCGCGATCGTCTCGACGGCCGGGTTCGCGGCCGTGGTCGCGGTGGTGTTCCGGCTCACGCCCCGCCCCGACGCGGTGGCCGAGGGCTTCCCCGCGACCGTCCTGTGGGACTTCCGGATCGCGTCGCTGGGCGTCCATGTGGTGCTGTGGGCGACGCTCGGGCTGCTGTTCGGCGCCCTCACCGAACGGGCGTTCCAGCGGCACCGGGCGCCCCTTGCCGAGGCGGAGGGCGAACCCGTCCCGGCGGCCTAGTGCGAGCGCTTCAGCGGCGGAGCAGGCAGCAGTCGCCGCACATCTCGCCGCCGGGCGGTACCCGGTAGTAGAGGCAGCAGCTGCGCCGGACGAAGCCGCGCCGGTCGAACGTCCCTGTGCCCGCGAGCGGTTCGCGCGCGAACAGCTCGGCGACCAGGGGCCGTACCGGCGCGGCCGGCCCGGCGTTCAGGGTTCCGGCAACGGTTCCTGCCAAGGCGGACGCGGCGTTGCCCCACAGCAGGCCGTCGGCCAGCCGGACGAAGCCGAGCATCGTCTCGCGCAGCGGCCGCAGCTGGCCGTCGACGACCTCGCGGTGGACCAGTTCGGCGCGTTCGGCGGTGGTGCCCGCGCGGCGTCCCGCCGGGGCGGCCAGCCAGAGCGCGATCGGCGCGCCGGGCGCCCAGCGCCAGTGCAGGCCGGACAGCTCCGGGACGATCCCGCGCGCCGCGGCCGTGACCATCGGCGACCAGAGCCGCGCGGCCAGCCCCTGGAAGAGGATCGAGGCCGCGACCCGCCGCTCGGTGGTGCCGAGCCGTTCCGCGTACGCCTCGGTCAGCCCGATCAGGCGTGCCGTGTCGCGTTCGGGCATCGGGCGCCAGGTCGGGTCGACCTCCTGGTCGGGATCGGTGACGATCTCGAAGAACGGGCCGCGCGCGGCGGCCTCGGCCAGGGCCGCGGTGACCTCGCGCGGTTCGGCCCGTTCCACCGTGGATTCCGCCGTCATGCCCCCCATGATCTCATCGGGGACGGCCGGGCGGTCAGCTGGCGGGGCGGCCGCCGTTGTCGCGGCGGTCCAGCGCGGTCTGCAGTGCCCGCGCGGCCTCCTCGTCGGCGTCGTCGGAGGCGGCGGTGGTCATGCTCAGGGAGTTCAGGGTGCTCATGGGGTGTGCTCCGTAGCGTCGCGTGGAACGGGTGGCGATGGCTGACAGGGCTTACGGCCAGTGCCGGACTCCGCGACGGGGGTGGCCCGCCTATCGGGCCCCGTCGCGGCGGCGAAGGATCACTACGAAGCGCCGCATGGCAATACCACGTTACCTGGCGTTCACCTGACTGTCTTGACCCGTGGCCGAACTTCTCACATGCCGAGACGTCGCCCGGCCACGGGCTCCCGCGTCTCAGCCGTCCAGGTCGACCCGGCGGCCGGTGTCGGCGCCGATCTCGTTCTTGATCACATCGAGCAGCTGGGCCGGGATGGCCGAGTCGACGGTCAGCGCGATCAGCGCCCGGCCGCCCTTGGTGTCGCGGCCGACCTGCATGCTGGCGATGTTGACCCCGGCGTCGCCGAGCAGCCGGCCGACCACCCCGACGATCCCGGGCCGGTCGGAGTAGACGAAGAAGGCCATGTGCTCGGTCGGCACCAGTTCCATCTGGTAGCCGTTGACCTCGATGATCCGCTCGATGTGCTTGGGCCCGGTCAGCGTGCCCGACACCGACACGACCGAGCCGTCGGCCATCGTGCCGCGCACCTGCACCACGTTGCGCCAGTCGGGGCTGTCGTCGGAGGTGGTGAGGGTGACCTCCACGCCCCGGTCGCGGGCCAGCAGCGGGGCGTTGACGAACGTCACCGCCTCCTCGATGACGTCCACGAACACGCCCTTGAGCGCGGCCAGCTCCAGCACCTTGACGTCGTGCTCGGCGATCTCGCCGCGGACCACCACGTCCAGCCGGACCGGCACGCCGCCGGCCAGCCCGGTGAAGATCCGGCCCAGCTTCTCGGCCAGTGGCAGGCCGGGCTTGACGTCCTCGGCGACCGCGCCGCCCTGGACGTTGACCGCGTCCGGCACGAACTCGCCCGACAGCGCCAGCTTCACCGAGCGGGCGACCTGGGTGCCGGCCTTCTCCTGCGCCTCGTGGGTGCTGGCCCCCAGGTGCGGGGTGACCACCACGTTGTCGTGGTGGAACAGCGGGCTCTCGGTGCACGGCTCGGTGCTGAACACGTCGATGCCGGCGCCGGCCACCCGGCCGTCCTTGAGAGCCAGGTCCAGCGCCGCCTCGTCGACGATCCCGCCGCGGGCGGCGTTGACGATCCGCACGGTCGGCTTGACCCGCTGCAGCTCCCGGTCGCCGATCAGCCCGAGGGTCTCGGCGGTCTTGGGCAGGTGCACGGTGATGAAGTCGCTCTCGGCCAGCAGCTCCTCGAGCGTGACCAGCTTCACCCCGAGCTGGGCGGCGCGGGCGGCCTGCACGTAGGGGTCGAAGGCGACGACGTTCATGTCGAAGGAGGCCAGCCGCTGGGCCACCAGCACGCCGATCCGGCCGAGGCCCAGCACGCCGACGGTCTTGCCCTGCAGCTCGACGCCGGTGTACTTGGAGCGCTTCCACTCGCCCTGCTTGAGCGCGGAATGGCCCTGTGGCACGTTCCGGGCGGTCGCCAGCAGCAGCGCGATCGCGTGCTCGGCGGCGGTGACGATGTTGGAGGTCGGCGCGTTGACGACCATGACGCCGGCCTTGGTGGCGGCCTCGACGTCGACGTTGTCGAGCCCGACGCCCGCCCGCGCGACCACGCGCAGCCGGCGCGCGTGCTGGAACACCTCCGCGGTGACCTTGGTGGCGCTGCGCACGATCAGCGCGTCGACGTCGGCGACGGCGGGCAGCAGCGCCGCCTTGTCGGCGCCGTCGACCTGGCGGACCTCGAAGTCGGATTCGAGGACGGCGATGCCGGCCGGGGAGAGTTCTTCTGCGACGAGGACGACAGGCTTGCTCAAGGAAGGGTCCTTATGAACGTGGATGTGCAGAGGAAAGGGAATGCTGTGGGTGCGGGATAAGTCGCGAGTCACCACGGTGTGCCCTCGGCTCGTCCCTGAGTCTATCCTCCGCCGGACGCGCCCCTCGCGAGCCGGGCGACAGACGCCTGAACACCCCTTTTGTCCCCGTAGGCACCCCAGTCCCCCGGGTCGTGCCCGGCCGCCCCGTACCGCGAAGAAGCGCCCTGTTCGACCGGCGCGGCCGGCCGCCCCGGGCCGACAGCCGCCGCGTCCGCGCAGGTCGGGGCGTCCGCCGCGCCCCGCCGCCCGGTCCGGCACGGCGGGGCCGCATCCGGACGGGGCCGCGTCCGGCCGCCGCGCTCCGGGGCTTCCCGGCCCGCCCGCGCCCCGCGGGGAGGCGGAGATCACACCGGGGTCACAGCCGGTCTATCGGCGGGTGAGGACGATGTATCCGCCCTGCCGGAACACCGGCCGGTAGCCCTCGGCGACCAGCGCGTCGACCCGGCGCCGCTGCTCGTCCAGGGACTTGAAAGGGAAGGTGTGCCGTCCGATGTCGGCGACCACCCAGGGGGCGCGGCGGGGTTCGCGGTCCCACAGCAGCACGCGGGTGCGGGCGGAGAGCGCGGGCCCCAGGTTGTTGGCGGTCTCGACGAGCGCGTCGTCCGGGACGGCGGCGACGGCGGCCGCGGCGGCGCGGTCGCGCGCGTCGCGCCGGTAGAGGTCCGGATCGGCCAGGTCACCGAGGGCGAAGAACGGCACGGTCACCGCCGCGCCCGCCAGCAGCGCGGCGGCGGGCAGGTGCGGACGCAGCCGGCGCGGCAGCCGGCGCAGGACGGCGCCCGGACGGGCCCGGCGGAGCACCGCTGACGCCCGGCCGCCGCGCAGCCGGTACGCGCCGTCCACCGCCGCCATGACCAGGATCGCGACGATGAAGGCGTTGTAGTGGTAGCGCGGCTCCCACCAGTTGGCGAAGCGGTCGGCCAGCATCCGCTCGGCCAGCAGCGGCAGGGCCGCCACCACCAGCGGGGACCGCAGCGGGAGCAGCAGCAGCGGCAGCACGAGCAGCGCCATCGTGAGCAGCTTGATCGGCGGCGAGCCGAGCGTGCCGAACAGGATCCACGGCCGTGTCAGAACGTGCACGGCGGCGCCGGCCATGTCGTCGCCGAGCGAGCCGTAGGCCCAGTAGTAGTCGTTGTCGCCGCCGAACAGCGAGATCAGCACGCGCGAGGACGCCCAGGCCGCGACGAGCCCGGCCGCCGCGTAGCCCGCCCCGGCCCGGCGCTCGCCCCGCCGGGCGAGCAGGACGAGCCCGAACCCGACCAGGAGCAGGCCCATGTCCTCCTTGACCATGAGCAGCGCCAGCGCCGCCGCGGCGGCCTGGACCCGCCGGCCCGCGTCGTACCGCTCCACCAGCAGCGCCGACAGCAGCGGCACGAACGCCGCCTCGTGGAAGTCGAACGCCAGCGCCTCGGCGACCGGCCACGACAGCGCGTACGCCCCGGCGACCAGGTGGGCGGAGGACGGTCCGAACCGCCGCGCCGCGTACCGCCAGATCGGGACGGCCGCCAGCGCGAACAGCACCGCCTGCGCGACCAGCAGGGTCTCGGGGCCGTCGTGCAGCCAGTACAGCGGGGCCAGCACCGCCAGTATCGGGGAGAAGTGGTCGCCCAGGACGGAGAAGTCCGGGCCGAAGCCGTTGTGCACGCCCTTGACCATCGCGACCGGGGCGCCGAACCGGCTGTAGGAGCGCAGCGCCTGGTCGAAGATGACCAGGTCGTAGGTGCTGGCCTGGAACGCCCGCATCCGCAGCAGCGAGGACGCGGCGTACAGCAGGGCCGACAGGGTGACGAGCGCGGCCAGGGCCGGGACGTGCCGGGGGCGTCCGGGCGCTGGCCCCGCGGGGGTTTCCGGTACCGTCGCGCGCCCCGCCGCCACTGCCTCCGCCACGTGCCCGAACGCTACCCCATCCGCGCCGCGTCAGGACGGGCCGTGGCGCGCACGAAAAGACAACACCGCGGGGCCACACTTCTCCGTCCCGCGGGACACGGAGCACGGCGGTCACTGTGAGCGATCTTTCCACGCCTTACCGTAACTACGACCTACCTGGAGAGCCGCTTGACCTCCTCCCCCTCCCGAGGGAGGGAGATTCCAACCCGTGGCCTCAGGAGAGGAGGACGAGTTGAGGTTCGCGGTTCGTCCGTCCCGATACTCCGGGGCGTCCCCGCGCAGCGACCGCCGGTCCGGCGGCCGACGCAGACTGACGCGCTGCGTGGGCGATGTTGCGTGCCGCGTTCACATCGGCGTTGCCCGCGTGGCCGCAGGACCGGCACCGGAACCGCGCTTGGCTCTCACGCGCCTCCCGATCCACGACCCCGCACAACGAGCAACGCTGACTGGTGTAGGCGGGGTCGATCCGCACGACGCGGCCGGGTGCCTTGTGCTCCAGCCGGGCCACCAGCAGGCCCCACCCGGAGGCGAGGATGCCCCGGTTCAGCCCGGCCTTCTGCCGCACGTTGCGGCCCGGCCGCTCGAGCGTGCCCCGGGCCGAGGCCGTCATCGCACGGATGTCGAGGTCTTCGACGCCGATCACATCGAAGGACCGGGCCAGAGCGGTGCTGGTCTGCTCGACCCAGTTCTTGCGCCGGTCGGCCTGGCGTGCCATCAGCCGCGCGATCGCGGCCTTGAGACGGGCCCGACGCCTGCCGCCGGGCTTGGCGCGCGACAGTTTGCGGCGCAGCAGGCCCAGCCGCCGCGACTCGCCCGGGGTCAAGCCGGGGACCCTCAACAGGTCCCCGGCCGAGGTCGCGGCCGCCACGGTCACACCCCGGTCGACACCGGCCACCGCGCCGTTGCCGGGACCGGGGACCAGATCGGGGACGTGCGCGAAAGCGACATGCCAGCGGCCCGCCCGGTCGCGGGTCACCCGGTAGGACTTCACCCCTTCGGGAACCGGCCGGGACATCCGGAACCGCACCCACCCCACCTTGGGGACCTGCACCGCACCCCACCTGCGCGACAACCGCCGCACCTGGTGAGGCTTGAGCCCGACCTGCCGGAACCCTTCATGCAGCCCGGCCTTGCGCCAGGTGGGCCGCCTGTGGGTACCGGCGAAGAAGTTCGCCATCGCCTGGTTGAAATCGCGCAGCGCCTGCTGCTGCACCGTCACACTCCCAGCGGCCAACCAGCCGAACGCGGCACGGGCCTCGGTCAACTGCCGGCACTGCTCAGCGAACCCCGGCGCCCTGCCCCGGAAACGGGACCACCAACCCTGCTGCTCCACCGCCAAATTCCACACAAACCGCGCATGCGCACAATGCCCGAACAGCAGTTCCTCCTGCTCGGAAGTGGGATCAAGACGGTACCGGGACACGCGATGACCATACCGTTAGACCTCGAACAAAGGAGCGAAAATGCGCCGCATCACGCCTGCTCGACCACCATCCGCGCTGGAGGGCAGATGCTTTTTCTCCGCCCTGCTCCGCAAGGGTCCGATTCCTCCCCGACCTGAAGGCCGAGGCATCCTCGGAGATTTCCAGTGAACTCGGAGTGCGCGATCAGTGTGCTGCAGGACCTCCTGCGTGTGTACGACCACCGGTTCCTGGGCCTGGACGGGCCGGAGCGCGAGCGCCTGGTGGAAGGGACCCGGCGGGTGCTCGGCGAGGAGGCCCTCGGCGACGCCGCCCGCGCCGCGCTGCCCTCGGGGCACCGGCTGCGCGCGTTCTGCATCCGGCACGGCCTGCGCGCGGAGCTGGAGCGGCTGATCCGCGACGAGGTGGAAGGCCGTCCGGCGGGCGCGGTCGTCGTCGGCGGCCGGGTGTACGCGGTGTACCCCTACCTGCGCGGCGTCCCGCGCCAGGACGCCGACATCACCGCCGAGGTCGGGGTGGCGCACCGGCTGGACGCGGCGGGCTGGCAGGGCCGGCGGGCGCGGCTCCGCGGCCGGGCGGCGCTGGAACGGGTCGAGGCGCGCGAGACCGGCGTGGAGATCATCCTGCGCGAGCGGGGCACGCGGGCGGAGCGGCGCGTCCCGGCGGTGGTCGGCGACGAGGGCTTCGAGGCCGACGTGGCCGTCCCGGGCCCCGGCCTGTGGGACGTGCACGTGGCCGCGTCGGCGCTGGGCGTGCGCCGGGAGGCGCGGCTGGGCGCGGTGCGCGGCGCCCGGCTCAAGGCGGGGCCGCAGCGGCGCGGGCTCGGCGACGGCACCGCCGCGACGCTCCACTTCACCGAGGACGGCCACCTGGCGCTGCTCGTCGAGGACCGTGCGGCGGGCCGTGCACAGGACCGCGCCGAGGGCCTGGGGCCGCGCGGCCTCGTCCGGCGCCTGCTGTCTTTTCAGCTCAACGTGCGCTGACGCGCTCGGGCCGCCCGCTGCGGCAGCGGGCGGCCCCGAGGCGACGGACGGCACGGGCTCAGTCGTTGAGCCAGCTCATCATCGGGCGCAGCTGCGCACCGGTCTTCTCGATCGGGTGCTCGGCCAGCTGCTCGCGGTACTTGCCGAACTGGACCTGGCCGCCCTCGAACTCGGCCACCAGCTCCTTGGCGTACTCGCCGGACTGGATCTCCGCGAGGATCTTGCGCATCTCCGCCTTGGTCTCGGAGGTGATGACCCGCGAGCCGCGGCTGTAGCCGCCGTACTCGGCGTTGTCGGACACCGACCAGTACATCTTGGAGATGCCGCCCTCGTAGATGAGGTCGACGATCAGCTTCACCTCGTGCAGCGTCTCGAAGTAGGCCACCTCCGGCTGGTAGCCGGCCTCGGTGAGCACCTCGAACCCGTTCTTGATCAGCTCGGAGAGCCCGCCGCACAGCACGACCTGCTCGCCGAACAGGTCGGTCTCGGTCTCCTCGGTGAAGGTGGTCTTGATGCCGCCGGCGCGCAGGCCGCCGATGGCCTTGGCGTACGACAGCGCCAGCGGCCATCCGTTGCCGCTCGGGTCCTTCTCCACCGCCACGATCACCGGCACGCCGCGGCCCGCGGTGAACTGGCGGCGCACCAGGTGGCCCGGGCCCTTGGGGGCGACCATGCAGACGTCCACGCCCTCCGGCGGCTGGACCAGGCCGTAGCGGATGCTGAAGCCGTGCCCGAAGAACAGCGCGTCGCCCTCGACCAGGGCGGGCCTGATGTCCTTCTCGAAGATCTCCCGGTGGTGGTGGTCGGGCGCCAGCAGCATGATCAGGTCGGCCTCCTCGGCCGCCTCCGCCGGGGTCACCACCCGCAGCCCCTCGGCCTCGGCCTTCTCCCGGCTGGGCGAGCCCTCGCGCAGCCCGACCCGGACGTCCACGCCGGAGTCGCGCAGCGAGAGCGCGTGCGCGTGGCCCTGGCTGCCGTACCCGATGATGGCCACGTGCCGGCCCTGGATGACGCTCAGGTCCGCGTCGTTGTCGTAGAACATCTCAGCCACTGTGCTGCTGCCTTTCGTTGTTGATATCGGGGCGATCCCGGATTGTCCGGGGTCGCTCCCGGACGCGCGGGCTCAGGCGCTGCGCTCGATGGCACGCAGCGAACGGTCGGTGATGGAGCGGGCGCCGCGGCCGACGGCCACCATCCCGGACTGCACCAGTTCCTTGATGCCGAACGGCTCCAGCACCCGGATCAGCGCGTCCAGCTTGTCGCGGTTGCCGGTGGCCTCGATGGTGACCGCGTCCGGGGCCACGTCGACGACCTTGGCGCGGAACAGCTGGACGGTCTCCAGCACCTGCGACCGGGTCTCGGCGTCGGCGCGCACCTTGACCAGCACCAGCTCGCGCTGCACCGAGGCGGACGGGTCCAGCTCGACGATCTTGAGCACGTTGACCAGCTTGTTCAGCTGCTTGGTGACCTGTTCCAGCGGCAGCTCGGCCACGTTCACCACGATGGTCATCCGGGAGATCTCGGGATGCTCGGTGACGCCGACGGCCAGCGACTCGATGTTGAACCCGCGCCGCGAGAACAGCGCCGCGACCCGGGCCAGGATGCCGGGCTTGTTCTCCACCAGCACCGACAGGGTGTGCAGGCTCATCGCGGTCAGTCTCCGTTCTCCCAGTCGGGCGCCATGTCCCGGGCGATCTTGATGTCGTCGTTGGTGGTGCCGGCGGCGACCATCGGCCACACCATCGCGTCCTGGTGGACGACGAAGTCGATGACCACCGGCGTGTCGTCGATCTCCATCGCCTTGGCGATGACCGCGTCGACGTCCTCGGCCCGGTCGCAGCGCAGCCCGACGCAGCCGTAGGCCTCGGCCAGCTTGACGAAGTCCGGGACGCGGACGGTCCTGGTCTCCTTCGACTGGAGGTCGGTGTTGGAGTAGCGCCCGTCGTAGAAGAGCGTCTGCCACTGCCGCACCATGCCGAGGTTACCGTTGTTGATCACCGCGATCTTGACCGGGATGCCCTCGATCGCGCAGGTCGCGAGCTCCTGGTTGGTCATCTGGAAGCAGCCGTCGCCGTCGATCGCCCACACCTGGGTTCCGGGCGCGCCGACCTTGGCGCCCATCGCGGCCGGGACGGCGTAGCCCATCGTGCCCGCGCCGCCGGAGTTGAGGAACGCGCCGGGCCGCTCGTACTTGATGAACTGCGCGGCCCACATCTGGTGCTGGCCGACGCCCGCCACGTAGTAGGCGTCCGGACCCGCCATCCGCCCGATCCGCTCGATGACGTACTGCGGCGACAGCGAGCCGTCGTCGGGCTCGTCGTAGCCGAGCGGGTAGGTCTCGCGCCAGGCGTTCAGCTGGCGCCACCAGTCGGCGTAATCGCCCTTGCGCCCCGCGTCGTGCTCGACCTGGACCGCGACGATCAGGTCGGCGATCACCTCGCGCGCGTCCCCGACGATCGGGACGTCGGCGTGCCGGTTCTTGGAGATCTCGGCCGGGTCGATGTCGGCGTGCACGACCTTGGCGTGCGGGGCGAACCCGTCCAGCTTGCCGGTGACCCGGTCGTCGAAGCGGGCGCCGAGGGTGACCAGCAGGTCGGCCTTCTGCAGGGCGCCGACCGCGCCGACGCTGCCGTGCATGCCCGGCATGCCCATGTGCTGCGGGTGGCTGTCGGGCAGCGCGCCCTTGGCCATCAGGGTGGTGACGACGGGGGCGCCGGTCAGCTCGGCCAGCACCTTGAGTTCCGCGGACGCGCCGGCCTTCAGGACGCCGCCGCCGACGTACAGCACCGGGCGCTCGGCCTCCACGATCAGCCGTGCCGCCTCGCGCACCTGCTTGGAGTGCGGCCGGGTGACCGGGCGGTAGCCCGGGAGGTGCGTGCTGACGGGCCACTCGAAGGCGAAGGTGGACTGGAGGGCGTCCTTGGCGATGTCGACCAGCACCGGGCCGGGACGGCCGGTGGCGGCGATGTGGAACGCCTCGGCGATGGTGCGGGCAATGTCCTCGGCCTGGGTCACCAGGAAGTTGTGCTTGGTGATCGGCATCGTGATGCCGGCGATGTCGGCCTCCTGGAAGGCGTCGGTGCCGATCGCCTTGCTGGCCACCTGGCCGGTGATCGCCACCAGCGGGACCGAGTCCATGTACGCGTCGGAGATCGGGGTGACCAGGTTGGTCGCGCCCGGCCCGCTGGTGGCCATGCACACGCCGACCTTGCCGGTGACCATGGCGTAGCCCTGGGCGGCGTGCCCGGCGCCCTGCTCGTGCCGGACCAGGATGTGGCGGAGCTTCTTGGAGTCGTAGAGCGGGTCGTAGGCCGGAAGGATCGCGCCTCCCGGGATCCCGAACACGGTGTCGACGCCGACGTTCTCCAGGGCGCGGACCAGCGCCTGGGCTCCCGTCATCTGTTCGGTCGTCATGTTCCAGTTCCTTGGAGAAGTCTGTGCTCGCTGGGAGCGCGGGGTCCGCGGGCCACCCGTTCTCAGGTCACACGGCCAACAAAAAACCCCCGCCGCCGGATGGCGGTCGAGGGGCGCGCGCAGGACGAGGTGCTTGGTCAGCCTGCGCGCCGACCAAGTACTACGAGAATGATGGAACTGCTCTGCACGGGCCCCACTTTCGCCGACTTCACGCCCGTGGTCAAATCCCTGGACAAATTATCTCACCATGCGAGATGGCATGGGCGGTTCGTCCAGCGGCAGCGCGATCTCGCCGGGCAGGTCGCGGGCCTCCAGGTTGGTGCGCACCAGCGACTCCACCCGGCCCGCCCCCATCGGCCGCGCCACCAGGTAGCCCTGGCCGCGCGGGCACTCCATCTCGCGCAGCAGCTCGAACTGCTCGGGCCGCTCGATGCCCTCGGCCACCACCGTGAGCCCCAGGTCGCTGCCCAGCCGGACGATCGTCCGGGTGAGCAGGGTCAGCGTCTCGTCCGAGCCCAGCCCGGCCACGAACGACGGATCGATCTTGATGATGTCGACCGGGAGCTGCCCGAGGTAGGCCAGCGAGGCGTAGCCGGTGCCGAAGTCGTCGATGGCCAGCCGCACGCCCAGGTCGCGCAGCTCCGACAGCCGCGCCACGCTCTGCCCGGCGTCCTCGACCAGCACCTCCTCGCGCACCTCCAGGGTCAGCGCGCTGGGCGGCAGCCCGGTCTCCTCCAGCGCCGCCGCCACCGACTCCACGAACCGGGGCGCCGCGATCTGCCGCGCGGTGAAGTTGACCGACAGCCCGATGTCCCACGCCTCGCCGCGCCAGCCCGCCACCTCCCGGCACGCCTCGCGCAGCACCCAGTCGCCCAGCGGCACCATCAGCCCGGACTCCTCCGCCGGGCCGATGAACCGCTCCGGCGGGACGCTCTCGCTCCCCCGCCACCAGCGCAGCAGCGCCTCCACCCCGGTCACCCGGGAGGTGGCCAGCTCCACCACCGGCTGGAACTCCACCGCGAACTGCTCCTCGGCCATCGCCCGGCGCAGATCGCCGCCCAGCTCCAGCCGCCGCACGACGTCGGAGTGCATGTGCGGGGCGAACACCTCGACCCGGCCGCCGCCCAGCTCCTTGGCCCGGGCCATCGCCAGATCGCCGTTGCGGATCAGGTCGGCGGCGCTGCGCCGCAGCCGCCGTCCCGCGGCCGTCCCGGACCGCCCCGCCCGGCCGGCCGCGGTCGCGCCGGCCTCCTCGTCGCCCGCGAACGCGATGCCGATGCTGGCGGTCAGCGCGATGCCCTTCCCGCCCACCTTGTACGGCTCCAGCGTCAGCACCCGCAGCATCCGCTCCGCCAGTTCCACCGCCGCGGGAGTCTCGGCCGCCTCCGCGCCGCCCCCCGCCCCGTCCGCCGGAAGCTGCACCAGCACGGCGAACTCGTCGCCGCCCCAGCGGCACACCGTGTCATCGGCCTGGACGGTCCCGCGCAGCCGCCGCGCCGCCTGCGCCAGCACCTGGTCGCCGGCCGCGTGCCCGGCGGAGTCGTTCACGGCGGTGAAGCCGTCGAGGTCCACGAACAGCACCGCGACCCGGCCGCCGGACGGCTGCCGGGACAGCAGCTCCCGGGTGCGCTCCTCGAAGTAGGCGCGGTTGGGCAGCCCGGTCAGGCCGTCATGGAAGGTCAGATGGGTGACCTGGCGGCGCAGCGCGGCCTGCTCGCTCAGGTCCCGGGTGATGATCAGGAGCCGGCCGGGGGCGTCGCCGGTGCCGCTGTACCGGGTGATCGTCGACTCGGTGGGCAGCCAGGTCCCGTCGGCCGCCCGGACCCGGCAGGCCAGCCGCAACGTGCCGTCCCCGAGCTCCCGGACCACCGGGGCGACCGCGTCGGCCTGGTCCGCCGAGCCCGGGACGGCGTCGTCCACCGGATCGTCCACCGGGTCGTCCGCGGCGGCGCCCCAGCCCTCCTCCGCGTCATCGGTGTCATCGGCGTCCTCGCCCGCCAGGAACTCGGCGAACCCGGCGCGCACCCGCGGCAGGTCCTCCGGGTGGACGATCTCGTGCAGCGACCGGCCGAGCAGTTCCTTGGGCGTGTAGCTGTAGGTGCGCAGCGCGCCCGCGCTGACGTACTGGACGATGCCCCTCAGGTCGCAGATCAGCACCGCGTCGTTGATGCTCTCCGACAGCGCGCGGAAGTGCTCCTCGCCGGCGCCGACCGCGCCCCGCAGCAGCTGGTTCTCCCGCAGCAGCCCGGCCAGCCGGGCCAGCACCACCAGCGTGGCCGTCCCGGCGACCAGCGGCACCACCGGCTCCAGGCCGTTGGCCCCGGTCAGCGAGTGCCCGGCGACGAACAGCGCCGCCGCGGCCGCCGCGGCGGCGGTGGCGATGCCCGGGCCGATCAGCCGGCCGCCGCCGGGGCCGTCGGTCCCGTCCGCGCCGGCCGGCCCCATCGCCGGATCGCCCGGCACATCCCAGACGGGCCCCTGCGCGGGCTCGCCGGCGGGCGGGTCGTCCACCTCCCCCGGCGCGGCCGGCGCCGCGCCGGTCAGCGGGATGAGGATCAGCAGCAGCAGGCCGCCCAGCCGGAGGATGTCGGCCGGGTCGTCGACGGGCGCGCCGCCGCGCAGCCGCACCACCGTGGTCACGATGTCGGCCGCGGCGAAGGCGACCAGCGCCCCGTACGCCGTCCAGGCCGTGCGCCGGTGGCCCCGGGACGAGCTCAGCACGAACGGCAGCGCCCCGCACACCAGCACGATGTCGATCAGCGGGTACAGCAACTCCAGCAGGAACTCCGACGGGGTCTCCCCCGACCGGTGGTACAGCCCGCTGAACTGCGCCACCCAGCCCAGCACGAACAGAGCACCCGCGCAGACGTAGGTGTCGGCCGCGTACCGCACCCACGGGTAGGCGTCCCGGGGCAGGCGGATCGGCACGATCAGGCCGGTGACCAGCGCCCCCACCGCTACCAGGTAGAACAGGTCGGTCACCGACAGCGACAGCGCGCTGCGGCTCGACACGGTGGACGACACCGCGCTGCCGAACGCCGCGACGCACCACGACGCGGCCGCGATCCCGAACCACCGCCACGACGCCCGCCACACCGACGGCGGCGGCGTCCCTTCGGAGTCCGCGACGTCGCCGGCGGGGTCGTCGTCAGCGGCGCCGGTCGCGGAACCGGTGCCGGACGGGCGCCGGGACGCGGCCAGCAGCGTCCCGGCGGCGATCACGGCGGCGGCCGCCTCACCCCAGGAGATGAAGGCCGTGCCGCCCCAGCCCAGCAGCGAGCCGATGGCGTAGAGCACACCGGCGATCGCGACCATGCCGACCGGTAGCGCCCGCGGCGGGACCCGCCGCGGCGACCACCTGGCCCTGTCGCCGCCCATCGCGCCGTGTCCCCTCCTGACCGTCCCCAGAGCCGCCGACGCCACGGCGGCGCCGCGTCCCGGGGGTTGTTCGTGCTCTTCTTTGCTCCATGCCGGTTGATCGATCCACGCCGGTCACCCGTCAACGCCGGCGCGCGGTCGAACGTGCCCCGCGCGGGGTTGGGCACCGGGATCGCGGCGCGCGCATCGCTGCGCCGACTGTAGGTCAGCGACGTTGCTGCAGTGCGGGATCACCGTGTCGCTCAATGTACGTTCCCTAGGTCACGGACCGATTGAGGCTGGGCGTCCACCCGGAGACGAACGACCTTGTCGGACGTCCGCGCCCGGGCGAGTCGGCCCCTGACCGGCGCGATCGCGCGGCGCCGGGGCCGGCCGTTGTGCGGCACAGCCCTCATTATGGGGGCGGCTCCCGAACGCGCCGCGGAAAACGTGCACGCCGCGCGGCGGACCGGAACGCGATCGACGTCACATCCGTAGTAGAGATTAAGTGACGGAGAGGCGATCCATGAGACAGCACTCGATCAGCGCGGTCGCGGTGGCCACGGTCCTGCTTGCGGGCGCCTGCTCGTCCGGCGCCGAGGGCGGTGGCGGCGGCGGCGCGGCCCGCACCCCCGCACCGATCGCGTCCAGCGGCGGCGGAACCGTTCCCGGCGCGGCGCGGATCGGCGCGGCGCGCGAGCTGGCCACCGGCCTGGAGGTCCCGTGGGGCGTCGCGTTCCTCCCCGGCGGCGACGCCCTGGTGACCGAACGCAACAGCGGCGACCTGCTCAGGGTCACCCCGCAGGGCAGGGTCGGCGAGGTCGGGAAGGTGCCCGGCGTGGCGGCCGAGGGCGAGGGCGGCCTGATGGGCGTGGCGGTGTCGCCGTCGTTCGACCGCGACCGGTACGTCTACCTGTACTTCACCGCCGCCGATGACAACCGGGTGGTCCGCTTCCGCTACGACGACCGCGTCGGCGCGCTCCAGCCGATCGTGACGGGCATCCCCAAGGGCAGCAACCACAACGGCGGCAGGATCGCCTTCGGCCCCGACGGGCTGCTCTACATCGCCACCGGCGAGCGGTACGAGCTCGAGCTGGCCCAGGACCGCGACTCGCTCGGCGGCAAGATCCTGCGCGTCACGCCCGACGGCAAGCCGGCGCCGGGCAACCCCTACCGCACCAGGCTCTGGTCGTACGGCCACCGCAACGTCCAGGGCCTGGCCTGGGACGAGGGCAAGCGCATGTACGCCACCGAGTTCGGCCAGGAGCGCTTCGACGAGATCAACCGCATCGAGCGGGGCGCCAACTACGGCTGGCCGCGGGTGGAGGGCGTCGGCGGGCAGCGGCAGTACACCGATCCGCTGCTGACCTGGGCCACCGCGGAGTCGTCGCCGTCCGGTCTCGCCTACGCGGGCGGCTCGCTGTGGGCGGCCGGGCTGCGCGGCGAACGGCTGTGGCAGGTGCCGCTGGACGGCAAGGGGGGCGCGGGCCGTCCCATCGCGCACTTCGAGGGCCGGTACGGCCGCATCCGCGCCGCCGCGGCGACCCCCGACGGACGCTCCCTGTGGATCACCACCAGCAACCGTGACGGCCGCGGCGATCCGCGCCAGGGGGACGACAAGATCCTCGTCGTCCCGCTCCGTTAACCGGTGGAGCCCTGGCGCACGCCCTGCTGGCACGCGTCCATGTACGGCTGCTTCCCGGCCGGGAACTTGGCGCCCTCCTTGACCAGCTTCTGGTAGCCGGACTCGCAGAAGTTCGCCGGGGCCTTGCCGCCTGTCTGGGCGACGGCCTGCGAGGTCGTGTCCACCACCAGCTGGCGGCCGTACTTGGCGCCCTTGGCGTCGATCATGACGACCTGCAGGCCGGGCGGTGGAGGCGGCGGGGGCGGGGCACCGCCCGGCGCGGCGGTGTCGCCGCCCGGCGCGGTCGGGGCGCCGGACGACGGCGCGCCCGGGGCCTGCCCCGGCGAAGCAGGCGCGGTAGCCGTACCGGACGCGGACGGCGGCGCGGCCTTCTCACCGTCGTCGCCGCCGCACGCGGCCGTTCCGAAGGCGATGAGGCCCAGTGACGCGGTGGCCAGCAGCGTGGTCAGGTTCTTGTTCAACTTTTCCTGCTTCGTCCCGGCGGGCACGATCAGTGACGGACGATATCGCACCGTCCGTCCGCAGGCGCTGCTATTTGCCGGGACCGCCGGAGCGCCGGGCGATAAGGGAAATGTCACCCTTGAGGGGCGCTTTATGGGCGCCCCTCAAGGATGCTTCAGGACACTCCGAGACGCTCCAGGATCAGCTGCCGGGCCCGGCCCGCGTCGGCCTGCCCCCGGGTCGCCTTCATCACCGGGCCGATCAGCGCGCCCACCGCGTTGACCTTGCCGCCGCGGACCTTGTCCGCCACGTCCGGGTTGTCGGCGATCACCTGGTCGACGATCGCGGTCAGCTCGCCGTCGTCGCTGACCACCTTGAGACCGCGCGCCGCGACCACCTCGTCGGGCGTGCCCTCGCCGTCCAGGACGCCCGCGAACACCTGCCGGGCCAGCTTGTCGTTCAGCTCGCCGGCCGCGACCATCTCCTGGATCCGCGCCACCTGCGCCGGGGTGATGGGCAGGTCGGGCAGCTCCACGCCCAGCTCGCCGGCGCGCCGCGACAGGTCGTTCATCCACCACTTGCGGGCCGCGGCCGCGTCGGCGCCGGCCTTGATCGTCTCCTCGATCGGGTCGAGTGCGCCGGCGTTGACGACGTCGCGCAGCTCCAGGTCGGACAGGCCCCACTCCTTCTGCACCCGCGCCCGGCGGGCCGCGGGCGGCTCCGGCAGGGTGGCGCGCAGCTCTTCCACCCACTCCCGGGCCGGCGCCATCGGCACCAGGTCGGGCTCGGGGAAGTAGCGGTAGTCCTGCGCCTCCTCCTTGCTGCGCCCGCTGGTGGTGGCCCCGGTCTCCTCGTGGAAGTGGCGGGTCTCCTGGATCACCCGGGCGCCCGACTCCAGCACCCCGGCCTGCCGCTCGATCTCCGAGCGCACCGCGCGCTCCACCGACCGCAGCGAGTTGACGTTCTTGGTCTCGGTGCGGGTGCCCCACTCCGTCGCGCCGCGCGGCATCAGCGACACGTTCACGTCGCAGCGCATCGAGCCCTGCTCCATCCGCACGTCCGACACGCCCAGCGAGCGGACCAGCTCGCGCAGCTCGGTCGCGTACGCGCGGGCCACCAGCGGCGCCTTGTCACCGGTCGCCGGGATCGGCTTGGTGACGATCTCCACCAGCGGGATCCCGGCCCGGTTGTAGTCGACCAGCGAGTGGTCCGCGCCGTGGATGCGCCCGGTGCCGCCCATGTGCAGCGACTTGCCGGTGTCCTCCTCCATGTGGACGCGCTCGATCTCGATCCGGTACGTCTCGCCCTCGACCTCGACGTCCAGCCGGCCGTCCACGCACAGCGGCTCGTCGTACTGCGAGATCTGGAAGTTCTTCGGCATGTCCGGATAGAAGTAGTTCTTCCGGGCGAACCTGCACCACTCCACGATCTCGCAGTCCAGCGCGAGCCCGATCTTGATGATGCCCTCGATCGCGGCCCGGTTGGTCACCGGCAGCGCCCCGGGCAGCCCCAGGCAGACCGGGCAGACCTGGGTGTTCGGCTCGGCGCCGAACGCGGTGCGGCAGCCGCAGAACATCTTGGTCTCGGTGCCCAGCTCGATGTGCGTCTCGATGCCCAGCACCGGCTCGTACCTGGCCAGCGCCTCGTCGTACGCCATCACCGTCGGCGTGCTCACTTGGCCGCCACCTCCGCAAGCTCGGGGGCCTTGGCCAGCAGCGGGCCGCCCCAGCGGTCCTCCAGAGCCCGTTCCACCGCGGCGCCGACCCGGTACACCCGGTCGTCGCCCAGCACCGGCGCCATGATCTGCAACCCGACCGGCAGGCCGTCCTCGGCGAGGCCGCACGGCACGGAGATGGCCGCGGTGCCCGCCAGGTTGGCCGGGATCGTGCACAGGTCGGCCAGGTACATCGCCATCGGGTCGTCGGCGCGCTCCCCGATCGGGAACGCGGTGGTCGGCGTGGTCGGCGAGACCAGCACGTCCACCTGCCCGAACGCGGCGTCGAAGTCGCGCGCGATGAGCGTGCGGACCTGCTGCGCCTTGCCGTAGTAGGCGTCGTAGTAGCCCGAGGACAGCGCGTAGGTGCCCAGCATGATCCGCCGCTTGACCTCCGCGCCGAACCCCTCGGCCCGGGTCAGCGCCATGACCTCCTCGGCGCTGCGGGAGCCGTCGTCGCCCACCCGCAGCCCGTACCGCATGGCGTCGAAGCGCGCCAGGTTGGACGACGCCTCCGACGGCGCGATCAGGTAGTACGCGGGCAGCGCGTAGGAGAAGTGGGGGCAGGACACCTCCACCACCTTGGCGCCCAGCGACTCCATCAGCTCCACGGCCTCGTTGAAGCGGGCCAGCACGCCCGACTGGTAGCCGTCGCCGCCGAACTCCTTGACCACGCCGACGGTCAGGCCGGTCACGTCGGCGCGCCGGGCGGCCTCCACGACCGGCGGGACCGGCCGGTCGATCGAGGTGGAGTCCATCCGGTCGTGCCCGGAGAACGCCTCGTGCAGCAGCGCCGCGTCCAGCACGTTGCGCGCGAACGGGCCCGGCGTGTCCAGCGACGACGCGAACGCGATCACCCCGTACCGGGACGACCCGCCGTAGGTCGGCTTGGTGCCCACGATCCCGGTCACCGCGGCCGGCTGCCGGATCGAGCCGCCGGTGTCGGTGCCGGTCGCCAGCGGCGCCTCGAACGCGGCGACCGCCGCCGAGGACCCGCCGGACGACCCGCCCGGGATCCGCTGCCCGTCCCACGGGTTGCGGGTCACGCCGTAGGCGCTGTTCTCGGTGGACGAGCCCATCGCGAACTCGTCCATGTTGGTCTTGCCGAGGATGACCAGCCCGGCCTCGCGCAGCCGGGCGGTGACCGTCGCGTCGTACGGCGGCCGCCACCCCGCCAGGATCTTCGACCCGGCGGTGGTGGGCATGTCGGTGGTGGTGAACACGTCCTTGTGCGCGATCGGCACCCCGGCCAGCGGCCCGAGCTCCTCCCCCGCCGCGCGCCGCTCGTCCACCTTGCGCGCCTGGGCGAGCACGGCGTCCTCGTCCACGTGCAGGAACGCGTGCACCGCGCCGTCGACGGCGGCCACCCGGTCCAGGTGCGCGCGGGCCACCTCGGCCGCGGACGCCTGGCCGGAGGCGATCAGCTCCGCCAGCTCCGCCGCGGTCCGCCTGACCAGATCGCCGCGTCCCCCCGACTCACTCGGCTCTGCCATGGTCAGGCCTCCTCGTCCAGGATCCGGGGGACGCGGAAGCGCTGCTGCTCGGCCGCCGGGGCGCCCGACAGCGCCTGCTCCGGCGGCAGCGAGGGCCGGACCTCGTCGGCCCGGTAGACGTTGGTCAGCGGCAGCGCGTGCGAGGAGGGCGGGATGTCCTCCGCGGCGACCTCCTGCACCCGCGCGACCGCGGAGATGATCTGGTCGAGCTGGGCGGCGAGATGGTCGAGCTCGTCATCGGCCAGCGCCAGCCGGGACAGCCGAGCGAGGTGCGCCACCTCGTCACGGGTGATGGCGGACATGTGAGAACCGTTCCTGCGATCGATGAAGTTAGCTGCCATCCTATGGGCCCCGGCGAGCCGTCCCCCACCGCTTTCGCGGCCCGGCGAGGCGCGCGGCCCGGGTGCGCGGGCGTCAGGGGTTGGTCACGCGGCCGGTTCCGGGGCGCGTTCCATGCGGCGGCGCAGCCAGTCGGTCGCGGTGGCGGCGTCCATGGGGCGGCCGAAGTGCCAGCCCTGCGCGGCGTCGCAGCCCATCTCGCGCAGCAGCACGGCCGTCTGCGGGTCTTCCACGCCCTCCGCGACCGAGCGCAGTCCCAGGGTGCGGACCAGGTCGACGATGGACCGGACGATCACCGCGTCGTCGGTGGAGGTGGTGATCCGGGACACGAACGAGGCGTCGATCTTGATCTCCTCGACCGGCATCCGCTTCAGCCGGACCAGCGAGGAGTAGCCGGTGCCGAAGTCGTCCAGGCTGAGCGGGATGCCCAGCGCGGCCAGCGCGGCCACCGTGTCGGAGGCGTAGGCCTGCTCGTTCATCAGGATCTTCTCGGTGATCTCCAGCTGCAGCGAGGCGGCCGGCAGGCCGCGGCTCAGCAGGCCGCTCTCGACGGCCTCGACGAGGCCGGTGTCGAGCAGGTCGCGGCCGGAGGCGTTCACCGCCACCTGGACGGTCAGGTCCTCCCGCCACCAGGCGGCCGCCTGCGCCAGCGCGGCCTCGACCACGCACTGGGTGATCGACCGCATCAGGTAGGTCTGCTCGGCGATCGGGAGGAAGTGCTCGGGCTCCAGCAGGCCCTTGTCGGGGTGCCGCCAGCGCACCAGGGCCTCCATGCCGACCAGCTGGCCGTCGTGCAGCGAGACCTTGGGCTGGTAGTACAGCTCCAGCTCGCCGCGGTCGACGGCGCGCCGCAGGTCGCCGAGCATGGTGAGGCGGGCCGGTGAGTTGCGGTCCTTGGCCGGCGAGTAGACCTCGACGCCGGTGCGGCTGCCCTTGGCGTTGTACATCGCCACGTCGGAGCGTTGCAGCAGCAGCTCGAAGTCGGGGGCGTGGTCGGGGAACAGCGCGATCCCGACGCTGGCCTCCAGGTCGAACGACATGCCGTCCAGCCGCACCGGCTCGCTGAGGGCGGCGCGCAGCCGGGCGGCGACCTCGCGGGCCGCGGCGGCGTCGCGGACGGTCGGCAGCAGCACCGCGAACTCGTCGCCGCCGAGCCGGGCCACCAGGTCGCCGGGGCGGACGCTGTGCGTGAGCCGGTGCGCGACCAGTTGCAGCAGCCGGTCGCCGGTCGGGTGCCCGAGGGTGTCGTTGACCTCCTTGAACCGGTCGAGGTCCAGCAGGAACAGGCCGGCGCGGCGGACGGGCTCGCCGGCGCCCTTGCGGCGGCGGGCGGCGGCGTCGGCCAGCCGCGACCGGCGACCGGAGGAGCGGGCGCCGGCGGATCGCGCGCCCGCGGCGCGCGCTTCCGCGAGCGCCTCCTCGGTGCGCACGATCAGCAGCTTGCGGTTGGGCAGCCCGGTGAGCCCGTCGTGCAGCGCCTGGTGCTCGCGCCGCACCGAGACCGAGGCGTTCAGGTAGACCGCGATGAACGGCAGCACGATCAGCGGCACGAAGGCGGCCGAGCGGTCCATCGCGACGACCATCAGCGGCGCCAGCCCCAGCAGCGCCAGATGCACCAGTACCTGGTAGCCCAGGTCCCACCGCAGCGCCTTGAGCAGCGAGACCCGTTCGTGCAGTGCGATCGCGGCGCCGACCAGGGTGTCGTTGCAGGCGAAGTAGACGGCGCCGGCCAGCGCGATCGCGGGCAGGTCGTGGCCTTCCGGCACCCACAGGGAGGTGGGCGTGGCGTGCACCCCGAACAGCATGAGGACCAGCTGGGCGGCGCCCAGGCTGAGGGTGTACTGGGCGACGTTGAACGCGATGCGGTGGGGGCTGCGGCCGCGCAGGATGCCGCAGGTGGCGGCGGCGACGGCCTGGAGCAGGGCGGCGATGGGCAGCCCGGCGTACAGCAGCGCCGCGAACGAGAACGTCGTCGACGTCGTGGCGCCGTTGTTCTCGGTGGAGCCGGGCGTGATGATCGGGCGGAGCTCGCCGAACACGATGAAGCAGCCCAGGATCCAGAAGAGCGGGTTGCCCACGAGGGCGTCGACGTCGGCGCCGGACAGCCCGGCGAGCGAGCCGGCACACGCGGCGACGCCCGCCAGGACGACGACCACGAAGTAGATCCACAGCGGGGAGCCCCGCCGCGGCATCGTGTTCCGCGTGTTGTTCGGGTCCTTCATCACATCCTCGGGGGGAAGCTCGAGGGCCGTCCCCCCCGGCCGGCGCGGCCGCCGGCGGCTGGAGGGCGTTCCCCTGTGTTACGACCGGATGTTCTGGTGGGTCGTGATGACAGGGAGGGTACGACCTTCACTCAACTTCGCGAAACCGATTGGGTACGTTCCGTTATGCCCATTCTGCACCAGGACTCCGGCTGTGGGTAGTCGTACTGTACCGTTGGGTAACCTCAGCCTGGTTAACCGCGCAACGACCACGGGCCGGTCATGCGCCCCCGCTCTGGGTCACGCTTTTGGCCGCTTCCGGCCCCTCGTCCAGCAGGACGCGGAAGCCGGCCTCGTCTAGCAGCGGAACGCCAAGCTTGACCGCTTTGTCGTATTTCGACCCGGGGCTGTCGCCCGCGACGACGAAGCCCGTTTTCTTGGACACCGACCCGCTGACCTTGCCGCCCAGCCGCTGCACCGCCTCGGTGGCCGAGTCGCGGCTGAACTCCTCCAGCGACCCGGTGATCACCACCGTGACGCCCTCCAGCGGGCGCGGACCGGCCTGCCCCTCGTCCTCCATCCGCACCCCGGCGGCCGCCCACTTCTCGACGATCTCCCGGTGCCAGTCCTCCTCGAACCACCGCTTGATCGAGGCCGCGATCGCCGGGCCCACCCCGTCGACTCCGGCCAGCTCCTCCTCGCTCGCGGCGCGGATGGCGTCCATCGAGCGCATCTCGCGGGCCAGATCCTGCGCGGCGCTCGGGCCCACGTGGCGGATCGACAGCGCCACCAGCACCCGCCACAGCGGCTGCTCCTTGGCCTTCTCCAGCTCCTCGAAGAGGATCTCGACGGTCTTCTTGGGCTCGCCCTCCTTGTTGGCGAAGAAGGTCACGACCTTCTCCTCGCCGGTCTTGGGGTCGACCCGGGCCAGGCCGGTGCGCGGGTCGCGCACCACCGTGCGGATCGGCAGCAGCTTCTCGACCGTCAGGTGGAACAGGTCGCCCTCGTTCTTGACCGGCGGGTCGGCGGGCTCCAGCGGCTGGGTCAGCGCGGTCGCCCCGACGTAGCCGAGCGCCTCGATGTCGAGGGCCCTGCGGTCGGCCAGGAAGAACAGCCGCTCGCGCCGCTGCCCGGGGCAGAACCGGGCGTTCGGGCAGCGGATGTCGGCGTCGCCCTCCTTCTCGTACGCCAGCTCGGTGCCGCACTCGGGGCACTGCGCGGGCATCGTGAACTCGCGCTCGGACCCGTCGCGCAGAGCCGACACGGGCGCGACGATCTCGGGGATCACGTCGCCCGCCTTGCGCAGCACCACCATGTCGCCGATCAGCACGCCCTTGCGCTTGACCTCGCTCGCGTTGTGCAGCGTCGCGAACGCCACCGTGGACCCGGCGACCTCGACCGGCTCCATCACGCCGTACGGGGTGATCCGCCCGGTCCGGCCGACCCCGACCTTGATGTCGAGCAGCCTGGTGTTGACCTCCTGCGGCGGGTACTTCCAGGCGATCGCCCAGCGCGGCGCCCGCGACGTCGAGCCCAGCCGCCGCTGCAAGGGGAACTGGTCGACCTTGACGACCACCCCGTCGATCTCGTACGCCGGGTCGCGCCGGTGCTCACCGTAGTACTCGATGTACTCCCGGACGGCGTCGATCGAATCGACGACCTTGTAGAGGTCGCTGACCGGCAGGCCCCACTCGCGCATCAGCTCGTACGACTCGGCCTGGCTGTCGGGCTGCCTGCCGCCCTGCCAGCGCCCGAAACCGTGGATCAGCATGTCGAGCGGCCGCCGCGCGGTGACCCGCGGGTCCTTCTGCCGCAGCGACCCGGCGGCGGCGTTGCGCGGGTTGGCGAACGGGTCCTTGCCCGCCTCCATCTGGATCTCGTTGACCTGCTCGAACCCCTCGACCGTGAGGAAGATCTCGCCGCGCACCTCCAGCAGCCCCGGCCAGCCGTCGCCGGCCAGCCGGGACGGCACCGAGGTGATGGTGCGGACGTTGAGGGTGACGTCGTCGCCGGTGCGGCCGTCGCCGCGGGTGACCGCCCGGACCAGCCGGCCGTCCTCGTACACCAGCGCGATCGCCAGCCCGTCGATCTTCGGCTCGCACAGATAGGCGGCGATCTTGCCCGCCTCCCTGACCACCCGGTCGTCCCAGGCCAGCAGCTCGTCGGCGTTCATCGCGTTGTCGAGGCTCTGCATCCGCTCCAGATGCTCGACGGGCGCGAAGTCGGTGGAGATCGGGGCGCCGACCTTCTGCGTCGGCGAGTCGGGCGTGACCAGCTCCGGATGCCCGTCCTCCAGCGCCTTCAGCTCGCGCATCCGCCGGTCGTAGTCGGCGTCGCTCAGCGTCGGGTCGTCGAGCACGTAGTACCGGTAGTTGGCCTCGTCGATCTCCTCGCTCAGCCGCCGGTGGCGCTGAGCCGCCTCGGTGGGCACACCCTCGCTAGCGGTCATGCCCCCATTCTGTCCCCTGCCGGCGACGTCGTGGACGGCCGCCGCACCCCGTCCGACGTGCCCGGATACCGTCCGAGACGGGTCGGTCACGGCCTTCCGGCGCTACTCGGCGGCCTCGTGCAGCATCCGGGCGGCGTCGCGGCAGCGCTTCAGCGCGGCCCGCACGTAGCGCGGCGAGGCGCCCGCCAGGCCGCACCCGGGTGTGATCACGACCTGCTCGGCCAGCCGCGCCGAAGGGAAGCCCAGCCGCCGCCACAGCTCCCGGACGGGCGCCGCGGTGGCCTCCAGCGACGGCAGCGACGCGTCCGTGCCCGGCACCACGCCGAAGAACAGCCCGACTCCTGCGTCGATCGTCTCGCCCACGGCGTCGTCGTCCCGCTGCGGGGCCAGCTTGAGGTCGACCGAGATCGCCCTGGCCCCGGCCCCGCGCAACAGTGCGTAAGGAACCGACCGCGCACAGCAGTGCACCACCGGGAACGCGTCGTCGCCCACCGCCTCGATCACCTGCCGCAGGCCGTCCTCGGCCAGCGGCGCCTCCACCGGCGGCAGCCGGGAGAAGCCGCTGGCGGTCGGCACCCGCCCGGCCAGCGCGGCGGGCAGCCCCGGCTCGTCGATCTGCAGCAGGACGCGGGCGCCCGGAAGCCGCCGCCGCACGTCCGCCACATGCCGGGCCACGCCCTCGGCCAGCGAGGCCGTCAGATCCCGCACCGCGCCCGGGTCCTTCAGGGTGCGGTCGCCGTGCCGCAGCTCGATCCCCGCCGCCAGCGTCCACGGGCCGCAGACCTGGATCTTGAACGGCCCGTCGTGGCCGCCCGCCGCCTCCTCCAGCACGTCCAGATCGCGCGCCAGATGGTCCAGGCTGCGCCGCGTGTCGCGGCCCGGACGGTCGGAGAACCGCCACCCTGACGGCTCCACGTGCACCGCCAGGTCGACCAGCAGCCCCGCCGTCCGGCCGATCAGATCGGCGCCCGGACCGCGCGCCGGCAGCTCCGGCAGGTGCGGCAGTTCCGGCAGCTCGCCCAGCACGATCCGCAGCGTTTCCGCCGGGTCGCCGCCGGGGTACGAGCCGACGCCGGTCGCGGTCCCCGCCCCCCAGGGGAATGCCCCGCTCACAGCAGACCGGCCAGAAGGTCGAGCTCGCGGAGGGTCTCCGCCTCCGGGAGCGTCTTGAGATTGAACAGGACCTGGTCGACGCCCGCGGCCTCCAGCTCGGCCACCACCGCCGCCTCGGGCGGGACGCCGAACACCGTGACCGGCACCCGCCGCCCGGCCCGCTCGCGCAGGTCGGCGATCTGATCGGCGAGCGCCTCGGTGCCGCGGCCGTAGATCGGCATCCAGCCGTCCCCGAACGCCACAACCCGGTCGAACGTCGTCGGCCCCGCACCGCCGAGCATGACCGGGGGATGCGGGCTCTGGACGGGCTTGGGGTAGAGGAAGACCGGGTCGAAGTCGACGAACTCGCCGTGGAACTCGGCCTCGTCCCGCGTCCACAGCGCCTTGACGGCCCGCACCCGCTCTTCCAGCAACCGCATCCGGGTGCGCGGGTCGGTGCCGTGGTTGCGCATCTCCTCGCGGTTCCAGCCGGCGCCGACGCCCAGCACGGCGCGTCCCCCCGACACCTGGTCGAGCGAGGCGACCTCCTTGGCCAGCACGATCGGGTCCCGCTGGACGACCAGCGCGATGCCGGTGGCGACCTCCAGCCGCTCGGTGACCACCGCGGCCGCGGTGAGCGCCACGAACGGGTCGAGCGTCCGGTAGTACCAGCGCGGCAGCTTGTCGCCGCCGGGCCACGGGGACTCCCGCTTCACCGGGATGTGGGTGTGCTCGGCGACGTAGAGGGCCGCCAGACCGCGTTCCTCAAGGGCACGGCCCAGCTCGGCGGGGCCGATGCCCTCGTCGGTGACGAACGTGGACACACCGAATCTCACAGATCCTCCTCGCGAAGCGCGCACGGAAGCTACCGGCAACGGAACTTATCGGCCCGGCCCCTTCAGGCGGGGACGCGGGCGGTCTCCGCGATCGTCGCCGAGCCCAGCACGCGGTCGCCCTCGTACAGCACCGCGGCCTGCCCCGGCGCCACTCCCCGGGCCGGGGCCGCCAGCCGGATCCGCAGCAGGTCGCCCTCGGGTTCGGCCGTGCAGTCGTGCACCTCGCCGTGCGCCCGCAGCTGCACCCGGCAGCCGAACGCCCCGGACGGCCGCTCCGACAGCCACACCGGCCGCTCCCCCACGATCTCGTGGACGTCCAGCGCCTCGCGCGGCCCCACGGTGACGGTGTTGTCCACCGGGGAGATGTCCAGCACGTAGCGGGGCCGGCCGTCCGGCGCGGGACGGCCGATCCGCAGGCCCTTGCGCTGCCCCACCGTGTAGGCGTAGGCGCCGTCGTGCTCGCCGACCTCGTTGCCGTCGGCGTCGACGATCGGGCCGGGCGCGGTGCCCAGCCGGTCGGCGAGGAACCCGCGCGTGTCGCCGTCGGCGATGAAGCAGATGTCGTGGCTGTCGGGCTTGTCGGCCACCTGCAGGCCGCGCCGCTCCGCCTCGGCCCTGATGTCGGCCTTGGCGGTGTCGCCCAGCGGGAACATCGCGTGCGCGAGCTGCTCGGGCGTGCACACCGCCAGCACGTACGACTGGTCCTTGCCCGCGTCGACGCCGCGCCGCAGCACGCCGTCGTCGAGCCGGGCGTAGTGGCCGGTGCAGACCGCGTCGAAGCCCAGCGCCAGCGCCCGGTCCAGCAGCGCCGCGAACTTGATCTTCTCGTTGCAGCGCAGGCAGGGATTGGGCGTGCGGCCCGCCGCGTACTCCTCGACGAAGTCCTCCACCACGTCGCGGTGGAACCGTTCCGCCAGATCCCACACGTAGAACGGGATGCCGATCACGTCGGCGGCGCGGCGGGCGTCCCGGGAGTCCTCCAGGGTGCAGCAGCCGCGCGCCCCGGTCCGGTACGACTGGGGATTGCTGGACAGCGCCATGTGCACACCGGTCACCTCGTGCCCGGCCTCGGCGGCACGAGCGGCGGCCACGGCGGAATCGACGCCGCCCGACATGGCGGCGAGTACGCGCAAAGTCATAACCATCCCAGACTAAGCGCTGCCGATGCCTTGTCGCTGCGGCCCGACCACCGTGTTTCCGCGTACGATGAGCCCGCTATGGGAATCTTCCGCCGTGACCGCGAGCCGTCCGCCGCCACGCCCGCCTCGATCAGCGAGTTCTGGGAGTGGTGGGAGCGGGCGCGCACGCAGATCGAGGCGTCGATCAGCGCCTCCGCGCACGCCGTGCCCCTGGACGACGCCCCCGCCGATAGCGCGGACGCCGCCGGTGAGGGCGACCAGCACGGCGAAGGGCTCCCGGCCGAGATCGTGGAGGAGCTCTCCCGCCGCGTCCACAAGATCCATCCCGGGCTGCAGTGGGAGATCGGCGGCGGTGACGACGACGCCCCGACGCTGACCGTCACCGGCGGGGGCGACCCCGAGCTGCGCGGGCTGGCCGAGCGCTGGCACCGGGCCGTGCCGCGCGCCGCCGCGGCCGGCGGCTGGCGGTACTTCCCGGCCCGCCAGGCCGACCCGGAGATGCTGGAGCACAAGCTGGTCCTCGGCGACCACGAGTTCGACCTCGACTACGTGAAGCTGGGCATGCGGGCCGACGCGGGCCGCGCCCGGGTGCACATCTCCGCCTACCACCCCGACTTCCTGTTCGTGTCGGAGGAGCAGCGGATGCAGGTCGCGCTGCACGTCCTGGACTGGTCCATGGGCGAGGACGACGTGGCCCGCTGGATCGGCGAGGTCACGATCGCGACCGACCCGCCGGTGGACGCGCTGCCGCCGTCGATGCTGCCCGCCGTGGTGGAGCAGATCGCCGAGCCGTTCGGGGAGCCGACCTGGCTGACCGGCGAGAGCCGCACCCCGCGCGGCCATCCGGCGCGGCTGGGCGCGCGGTTCCCGCTGCACCGCCAGGACTACCCGCTGTGCGACCTGCACGTGGCGATCTCGGTGCCGTACGCGCACAGCAACCCCGACCGGCTCCCGGTGGAGCCGTCGTCGGGCGCGCTGCGCAAGTTCGAGAAGAAGCTCGCGTCGCTGGGCGACCGGGCGGTGCTGGCGGTCCGGGAGACCGGCGACGGGCTGCGGGTGTTCCACCTGTACGCCGACCCCGACTCCGGGGTGATCGCCGAGCTGGACCAGATGGCGGCGGGCTGGGCCGAGGGGAAGGCCAAGGTCGCCTCGACCAGCGACCCCGGATGGCGGGCGCTGGCCCCCTACCAGCCCTGAACCGGCCCTGACGGCCCGGTTCAGGAGAGCCCGGCGCGGCGCGCCCGCTCGACGACCGGCCCGATGGCCTCGGCCAGGGCCTTGACGTCCTCCTCGGTGGAGGTGTGGCCTAGGGTGAAGCGCAGCGAGCCGCGGGCCAGGGCCGGGTCGGCGCCCATGGCCAGCAGCACGTGGCTGGGCTGGGACACCCCGGCCGAGCAGGCCGAGCCGGTCGAGCAGGCGATGCCGCGCGCGTCCAGCAGCATGAGCAGCGCGTCGCCCTCGCAGCCGGGGAAGGAGAAGTGCGCGTTCCCGGGCAGCCGGTCGGCGCGGTCGCCGTTCACGATCGCGTCGGGCACGGCCGCCAGCACGGCCTCGATCAGCTGGTCGCGCAGCCCGGCCAGGCGCCGCGCCTCCTCGTCCCGGCGCGCGGCCACGGCCTGGACGGCGGCGGCGAACCCGGCGATGGCGGGGGTGTCGAGCGTCCCCGACCGCACGTCGCGCTCCTGGCCGCCGCCGTGCAGCACGGGCACCGGGTCGACGCCCTTGGCCAGCAGCAGGGCGCCCACGCCCAGCGGGCCGCCGATCTTGTGCCCGCTGAGGCTGACGGCCTGCGCGCCGGAGGCGTGCAGGCCGACCTGGAGGTGGCCGGCGGCCTGGACGGCGTCGGTGTGGAACGGGACCCCGTGCTCGCGGGCGACGGCGGCCAGCTCGGCGACCGGCTGGACGGTGCCGACCTCGTTGTTGGCCCACATCACAGTGATCAACGCCACATCGGGGCCGACCGGCCCGCGCAGCGCCTCGGGCAGGATCCGGCCGCGGTCGTCCACCGGGATCCGCTCGATCCGCGCGCCCTCGCGGTCGGCCAGCCACTGCACGCTGTCGAGCACCGCGTGGTGCTCGGCCGCGCCCACCAGGACCCGGGTGCGCGCCGGGTCGGCGGCGCGCCGGGCCCAGTACAGGCCCTTGACCGCGAGATTGTCGGCCTCGGTGCCGCCGGAGGTGAACACCACCTCGCTGGGGCGGGCGTCGAACGCCTCGGCGATGACCTCCCGGGACTCCTCCACCACCCGGCGCGCCCGCCGCCCCGCCGCGTGCAGCGAGGACGGGTTGCCGAGACGTCCCAGTTCGGCCGTCATCGCCGCGACCGCCTCGGGCCGCATCGAGGTGGTCGCCGCATGATCGAGGTAGGTCACCACGCGCTCAACAATATCCGGGACGCGTGCGCCTTCCGGAGGGACCACCGCTACCGCTCGTCCTCCGGGCGGGCCACGGCGGACGTGGCCAGGAGCAGCAGCGCGCGCGGCTTGCCGACATCGGCGGCCAGGGCGCGGGCGATCCGCCGCCGGGACCCCGGCGGCGCGGGGCCCGGCGCGTACCGCGCCCGTTCGGCGTCGGCGGCCACCTCCGCCATGTGCGGGCCGATGTGGACGAGATGCGTGCGCAGGTCGCTGAGCGTGGTCGCGGGCGTGACCGGTCCGCCGGTCCGGACGGCGAGCCGTTCCAGCAGTTCGCCGCCGTGCCCGCGGCCGCGCCTGGAGCGGCGCCGCAGCGTCAGCCCGAGGACGGCGGCCAGCACCAGCGACAGCACCGTGGCCGGGCCGGCCAGCGCGACGCCGCCGGAGTCCTTGGCGGGCGGCGGCGACAGCGGGTCGATCTCCGCGGCCACCTGCGCGTCCGCCGCCGGGGTCGGGTCGAACGGCACCCAGCCGACGCCCTCGAAGTAGACCTCGATCCAGGCGTGCGCGTCGGTGTCGCGCACCTTGTAGATGCCGTCCTCGGGCTTGCCGGTCGCGAACCCGGCGGCCACCCGCGTCGGCACTCCCGCCAGCCGCAGCAGCAGCGCGGCCGCGCCGGCGAAGTGCTGGCAGTAGCCGGTGCGGCTGTTCACCAGGAAGTCGACGAGCGGGAAGCCGACGTTCTGCCGCACCTCGGTGGAGTAGCGGAAGCGGCCGCCCTCGGACAGGTACCGCTCGACCCGCTCGACGACCTCGTACTGCGACCGCGCCCCGCTGCCGAGCTGCCGGGCGAGCGTGATCACCTGGCCCATCTCCGGGACGCGGGCGATGAACCGCGCCACCCCCGGCGTCACTTCAGGCGAGGTCCCGAACTGCCCCAGGTTGCCCGACAGCCGTTCGCCGCCCCACCGGTACATGAGGTTGATGTAGGGGTACAGCGCGGGATCGCTCGGCGCCGGCGCGAGCCGCAGTGCCCGCGGGTCTGCCCGCACCATCTCGGCCTCGACTCGGTAGACGTCGTCCTGCCGGGGCTGCGGGATCACCCGCTGCGCCTCTCCCGGCATCGTGTCGACCTTGCCGGACGACTCGACCGACATGATCCGTCCAGGGGACACCACCTGGGAGTCGCGCAGGCCGCGCACCCGCACCTCGATGTCGACCGGTTCGGCGGCGGGCTCGGGCAGCCGCTCGCGCAGCACGCCGCCGCCGACCTCCCAGCCGCGCCAGCTGTAGCGTTCCAGCACCTGCATCCGCCACAGCGCGGGACGCGGCGAGGTGATCTCCAGCATCGTGGCGCCGCTGCGCCGGTCGGTGATCGGGCCGTACGACTGGGTGGTGTTGAGCGTCTGGAACTGCTCCTCGCGGCCGACCATCTCGTCGAAGTTCAGCCACTGCGAGCGGGGGCCCAGCGCCTGCGCGGAGACGGTCGCGACGACGGCCGCGGACGTGCCGAGCACCAGCACCGGCAGCGCGGCCCGGCGCGGCGCGAACCACAGCAGCCCGGCCAGCAGCAGCGCCGCGCCCGGCCAGGCCGTCTCGTCGGTCTGCCGGATCGCGGCGGCCACCACCCACGGCATGGTCAGGACGGCGAACGCCGTGCCCGACCGCAGCCGGCTCGCGGGCGCGGGCGCGGCCAGCGCGGCGGCCAGCAGGTAGAGCGCGCCGGCGCCCAGCAGCCAGAGCGAGCGGGTGTTGATGTCGCCCGCGCTCTGCCCGGGGACGAGCAGCGCCAGCTCGCGCACGCCGTCCGCCAGCGCGTGCGCGACGCTGTCCCACCCGCTCGGCCACAGCCAGCCGGCCGGGGCGCCGCCCGCGAGCAGCGCCGCGGGCGGCCAGAGCAGCTGCGCCGCGATCGCCGGCGCGGGCGGCAGCCGCCGGACGGCCAGCGCGACGGCCGCGAACGCGGCGGCCGGGCCGATCCACAGCACCCGCCAGCCGAGCAGCGGCGCCCAGGCCGCGATCGTCACCGCGACGGCCAGCAGCAGACCCGCGGCGCGCATCACCGCACCGGCTCCGGTTCCCTGGACGCCGTGCCGATGGTGGCGACGAAGGCCAGGTCGTGGCCGGTCGGCATCGGGACGACCCCGGGCGGCAGCGGCGGCCGCTCCGGGCCGAGGTCGAGGCCGGGCGGCACATGGACCACCGACGAGCCGCGCCCGCCCGGGGGCCGGCGCGCCCCGCCCTGCCGCCCCGGTTCGAGCAGCGCGAGCCGGCGGTGCACGGCGCGCCAGGTGGCGCCGTCCACGACCGCCATGGGGGCTTTGGCGCCGGGCAGCAGGACCTCGCAGCCGCCGCTGCGCGCCAGCGACAGCGCGCATCCGGCGGCGGCCCGCGCCACCCAGTCGACCGCGCGCGGATCGGTGGCACCGGAGGTGTCGACGATGACCAGCGGCAGCCCGGTCGGCGGTGCGGCGATCCGCCGCTCCTGCAGTTCGCCGCCGCGCGCCAGGGACGGCCAGTGCACCCGGCTGATCGGGCTGCCCGGCACGTAGGGGCGCAGCCCGTCGGGTTCCAGATCGTCGGCGCGGGCGCCGCGCGGCGGGACGATCCGGGCGTCGGTGCCGGGCTCGGGCAGGATCAGCACCGGCTCGGGCACCCCGGCGGTCACCGGCCTGCGCAGGATGCCGAGCGGGTCGCCGAGCCGCATCGGGGACGGGCCGACGACGTGCGCGCCGCGCCGCTCGACGAACAGCTCCACGGTGCCGCCATCGCGGTCCAGCGGCACCCAGGTGTGGGGGCCGGTGCGCACTTCCAGCCGGATCGGCAGCCAGGACGGCATCCGCACCCGGAACTCCAGCGGCAGCGGCTCGTCCTCGCGCGCCTCCCGGACCGGCAGGGTGCGGACGATGGCGGGCCGTCCGGCGGCGAGCAGCACCACGGCGGCGGCGCCGGCCACGGTCAGGACCAGCCCGATGGCGAGGGTGAAGACCGTGAGGGAGGGCAGCGCGCCCGCGAGCGCGATCAGCATCGCCGCCGCCAGCAGCCACAGCGCCCACCGCCCGGTGACGCGGTCGGGCCGCCGCCGCGGCCGGAACCGGGGGGCGGGCACGGACGCGGGCACGGACGCGGGCAGGGACGCGAGCGCCCGGCGGAGCGGGCCGGGGGCGGCGGAGCCGTTCATCGCGCGCGGACCTGCCGGACCGCGTCCTCGACGATCTCCCGGGCCGCGCTCGCCGGCGCCGCCGCGGTCGGCTGCAGCCGGTGCGCGAGGACGGTGACGGCGAGCGCCTGCACGTCGTCGGGCAGCACGAACGCCCGGCCGTTGAGCGCCGCGCGGGCGCGGGCGGCCGCCAGGATCAGCAGCCCGGCGCGCGGGCTGGCGCCCACCTCGGCGAGCGGGTGGTCGCGGGTCGCGGCCAGCAGCTCGACGACGTACCGCAGCAGCGGGTCGGCGGCGTGCACGCCGGCGACCGCCTGCTGCGCCGCCAGCAGCCGCTCCGGGTCGGTGACCGCCGCCGCGCCCGGCTCGGGGCCCGCCCGCAGCAGCTCCATCTCCTGGTCGGCGGTGGGGTAGCCGAGCGAGACCTGCGACAGGAACCGGTCGAGCTGCGCGGGCGGCAGCGGGTAGGTGCCGTCGTAGCCGGCGGCCGGGTTCTGCGTGGCGATGACGACCATGGGCGCGGGCAGCGGGCGGCTCTCGCCGTCCACGGTGACCTGCCGTTCCTCCATCGCCTCCAGCAGCCCGGACTGCGTCTTGGGGGTGGCCCGGTTGATCTCGTCGACCAGCACCACGTTCGCGAACACCGGGCCGGCGCGGAACTCGAACTCGCCGCTGTCGGCGCGCCACACGTTGGCGCCGACGATGTCGGCGGGCAGCAGGTCGACGGTCGCCTGCACGCGGGCGAAGCGGCCGTCGAGGGTGCGGGCCAGGCTGCGCGCGAGCTGCGTCTTGCCGACGCCCGGGTGGTCCTCCACCAGCAGGTGGCCGCCCGCGAGCACGGTGGCGAGGACGACCTCCAGCACGTCGGCGGGCATGCGGACCGCGCCGGCGATGCTGTCGCGGAGGCGGTCGCCGAGCCGGGCCACCTCGTCCACGGTCAGTGGAACGCGCTCGCGGGGGGTGACCGACAGCGGCCGGGGCGCCGGGGTCAGCCGCCCGTGCGGCGCCGCCCGAGTGTGTCCGTTGCTTTCGGGAATCGCTTCCATGGCTCCCTTGGGGGTCTTCGGTCACCGCTCGCACTCACAACGCGGACGAGGCGCCGCACTGTTCCATACGGCACGCGGCGCGGGCGGCGTTCACGGCCGCCCGGAGCCCGTCCCGTGCGCAGGGCGGGACGGCACCGCGGCCCCGTCCCGCGTCGGCAGTCTTCCCACCCTCACCGAAAAAGCACCTAAAGCCCCACAGAGCGGAAGTATCACCCGGCACCTCGCGAGCGGCCGCGGACCCCGGAACGCGCAACGGCCGGGACGGTCGCCCGTCCCGGCCGTTCCAGCAGCTCGCACCGCGTGCGCGGTGATCACTTGCGCTTGGTGATCTCCTCGGTGAGCTGCGGCGCCACCTGGAACAGATCGCCGACCACGCCGTAGTCGACCAGCTCGAAGATCGGCGCCTCGGGGTCCTTGTTGATGGCGACGATCGTCTTGGAGGTCTGCATGCCGGCCCGGTGCTGGATGGCGCCGGAGATACCGACCGCGATGTACAGCTGTGGCGACACGGTCTTACCGGTCTGGCCGACCTGGAACTGGTGCGGGTACCAGCCGGCGTCGGTCGCGGCGCGGGAGGCGCCCACGGCCGCGCCGAGCGAGTCGGCCAGGCCCTCGATGATGGTGAAGTTCTCGGCGCCGCCGACGCCGCGGCCGCCGGAGACCACGATCGCGGCCTCGGTCAGGTCGGGGCGCTCGCCCTTCTCCTGGACGACCTTCTCCACGATCTTCGCGGCCTTGTCGGCGTCCGACAGCGCGACCGACACCTGCTCCTCGGCCGGCGTGACCGCGTTCGGCTCCGGCGCGACCGAGTTCGGCCGCACCGCGATGATCGGCGTGCCGGTGTTCACCTTGGCGTGCGCGATGATGCCGCCGCCGAAGATGGAGTGCTCGCCGACGAAGCCCTCGGCGACGTCCACCACGTCGGTGAGGACGCCGGAACCGGTCTTGACCGCCAGCCGCCCGGCGACCTCCTTGCCCTCGGCGGTGGCCGACACCAGCACCGCGGCGGGCGACTTCTCGTTCACCAGCTGCGCGAGCAGCGCCGCCTTCGGGGCGACGACGTAGGAGTTCAGCTCCTCGTCGGCGGCCACGTAGACCTTGGCGGCGCCGTACTCGCCGAGCCTGTCCTTGGCGCCCTCGTAGCCGGGACCGATCCAGACCGCGGCCGGCTCGCCGAACCGCCCGGCCAGCGTCAGCAGCTCGAGGGTGACCTTCTTCACCTCGCCGTCGACGTGGTCGACGAGGACGAGAATCTCAGCCATTGTCGTGCTTCCCTTCCTCGCTCAGACGAACTTCTTCGACGCGAGGAACTCGGCGATCTTCGCGCCGCCGTCGCCCTCGTCGGTGACGATCTGCCCCTGTTCCCGCGGCGGGGCCTCGGCGAAGTCCACCACCGCGGTGGCGGCGCCGGCCAGGCCGACCTGGCCGGCGTCGATGCCCGCGTCGGCGATGCCGAGCGTCTCGACCGGCTTCTTCTTGGCCGCCATGATCCCCTTGAACGACGGGTAGCGCGGCTCGTTGATCTTCTCGACCACGCTCACCACGGCGGGCAGGCTCGCCTCGACCTTGTCGTAGCCGTAGTCGGTCTGCCGCTGGATCTTGATGGCGGTGCCGTCGATCTCGACCTTGTTGGCCAGCGACAGCTGCGGCACGCCCAGGCGCTCGGCGAGCATCGCGGCCAGCACGCCGGTGCGCGCGTCGGTGGACTCCGAGCCCAGGATCACCAGGTCGAACCCGGTGCGGCCGAGGATCTGCTGGACGGCGTACGAGGTCTGCAGCGCGTCGGAGCCGACCAGGGCGTCGTCGACGAGGTGCACGGCCTTGTCCGCGCCCATGGCCAGGGACTTGCGGATCGAGTCGGTCGCCTTGTCGGGCCCCATGGTCAGGACGGTCACCTCGCCGCCGTGGGCCTCCTTGACGCGCAGCGCCTCCTCGATGGCGTACTCGTCGAGCTCGTTGATGACACCGTCCGCGGCGGCACGGTCGAGCGTGCTGTCCTCGGACTTCAGCTTGCGCGGGCTCTCCGTGTCGGGAACCTGCTTCACCAGGACGACGATGTTCATGGCCGGTGGCCGACCTCCCATGCACTCTTCTGGGCCGCTGCGGGAGCGGCAGAGGGGCGCCGCCCATGGCGGGTCGACGCGGTCTGGAATGCGTTAGCACCTCACAGCCTGCCAAAGACCCGAACACGCTTCGGCCCCGGGTCCCCGATTAGCCGTGCCACCCTTATGTTACCCGCCGGTAGCCTGTGGGCAAAATCTCCGCCACTGAGAGATGTCCCACGTCAGAGCAGAGCACTCTGGAAGCGGCCGACGGCGTTCTCCAGACCGCTCTGCAGGCCGTACAACGGCGCCAGGCTCGGGGTCAGCGAGATCGCCGCGACCACCGCGCACAGCGCCAGCACGCCCAGCACGATCCCCGCCAGGGCGATCCGGCGCGGCGCGCGCACCACCGACGCGAACGCCGCCTCCAGCCCCCGGCGCGGGCCCCTGACCCCCGGCCCCGCCCACAGGACGCCGACCGCCGCGCCCGCGCCGAACGCGCAGGCCCCCAGCGGGTCGACCTCCACCTTGACCGCCGACATCCCGGCCAGGCCCAGCGTGACCAGGACGGCGGCCGCCGCCGCGTACGGCACGCTCAGCGCGGTGCGCACCAGCGCCCGCGCCGCACCGTCCGCGCCCGCCCGCAGCACCGTGACCGCCACCAGCGACAGGAAGATCCCCGCGAGCGGCAGCGCGATGGCGATCCCGACCGCGATGACCATCACCATGACCGTGAGCAGCCGCGCCCAAGCCCGCGCGACCGCCATCTCATGCGCCGCACGCCGGTCCGGCGCCGCCAGACGCGAGGCCTCCGACGCAGGAGGAGAAACCGCAGAGCGCTCCTCTTCTCCTGGCGCTTGCACGGGACGCGAAGCAGCAGGCGTCAGGCGCGCCTCCTCTGCGGGCGCATGTTCTGAACGCGGGGCAGCGGACGCCGCGGCCCGGTCCGGCGGTGCGGGAGTCAGGTGCGGTTCCGGCTCTTCGAGTGAGGTGAGTTCGACGGCGGCGAGCGCTTCGGCGAGCCCCTCGGGCGTGATGGAACAGGTCCACGCGGCGCGCAGCAGCAGGCGGAGTGGCTCAGGGATGGCCTCCCCTCTGGCGGCGGCGGGGTAGTCCTCGCCGAAGCATTCCGGATCGGCCGTCGCGGCGAAGGCGACGTTGCACGTCCAGGCGCGCAGGTCCGCCGCGGGCCCGCCGGGCACCAGGCCGAAGTCGATGACGACCGGCGCTCCGTCCACCACCAGGATGTGGTCGGGGCGCAGATCGCCGTGGGTCAGGCCGGTCCGGTGGAGAGCGGCGATGGCCTTGGCCAGGCCCAGCGCCAGCCGACGCAGTTCGGCGCCCTGGAGAGGGGCCGTCAGCCACTCGCCCAAGGGGCGTCCCGGGACGAAGCGGCTGACGATGTAGGGCGGGGCGCCGTCACCGTCGCCGTCCAGGACGTCGACGACGTACGGGCTCCGCACCTCCTTCATGCGCGCGAGGTCGTACTCCCCGGGCGGCAGCACTCTGATCGCGACGTCCCGGCCGGACGCGTCGGCCGCGCGATGGACGACCCCGACCCCGCCGCCGACGCGGTCCAGCAGCCGGTACTGCCCGAGGTGCCGGATTCCGGCGGTGTTCGTTTCCCTGCCCATAAGGCTCGTCACCCTATCGATCACGTGTGCCCGGGGCCGTCACATGAAGGGGAGCCCGCCGGTGAAGAGTTCGCGGATATCGGTGCGCAGGTCTTCCAGGTCCTGGCTCATGCCGTCGATCGGCGTGGTGTCGGGCGGCTGCTGCTGCGACAGGGCGACCAGGACGACGGCGAAGATCCCCAGGATCAGCGCCGCCGCCATCGCCGCCTCGGTGCGCGGCAGCATCGCGCCCCACAGCCGCGCCATCTGGCGGCGCGGCGCACCGCTCCCCGGCGCCAGGCACAGCAGGAGGATCACCGCCATGGACGAGTACGCGATCGCCCGCGACGCGCTCATGCCGGACTGGGCGAACATGAGCACCCCCAGCAGGATCATCCCCGCCAGCGCGCCCAGCCCCGCCAGGAGCAGCGTCATCAGCACGGCTCCGGGCAGGTGCAGCGGCGACTTCAACGCCGCCGCCACCGCGTCGCCGGACCGCGGGCCGCGCCGGGTCTGCTTGCTCTCCATCCCCTTGGCGGCCTTGTCGCCCATCCGGAGCACCAGCACGCCGGCCACCGTGACGCCCAGGGCGAGGAGCGGGGCGATGTGCGCGAATCCCAGCAGGGCGACCAGGACGAGGAAGCTGAGCAACCGGTACCAGCCGTACGGCTTGCGCCGCTCCGCCTCACGCGGGGGCTTGTCGGGGCGCCGCTCGGGACGCTGAGCCGGCCGCTGGTCGGGGCGCGGATGGGTGCCCTGGCCGTACGGATCATACGGGGCGGGCGCCGGCGGCGGCCCGGGCGGCGGCGCGCCCTGCTGGTCACCGCGCTGCAGCGCGCCCTGCGAGGGCTGCGCCTGGTACGGGGCGTACGACGCCTGCTCGTACCAGCCCTGGTCGTACCGCGGGCCGGTGTCGTACGGGCTCGGCCCCGGCGGCGGCACCGGCGGCGGCGCGGCCGGGGGCAGCATCCCCTTGAAGTCCTTGGGCTGGGACGGCGCGGGGGCCGGGACCGGCGCCGGCGCGGGCACCGGCGGGGGCGTCGCGGTCTCGGCCGCCGCGGACGGCCGTGCCTCCTGCGACTCCGCCGGCGGCAGGGAGAAGGTCTGCGCGTGATCGGTGGGCGGCCGCTCCACCGGCTGCGAGGCGGCCGGCCCGGAATCGGGCAGCGTGTAGTGGTCGTCGACGCGGGTCGTGTCGGTGATGGTCGTCTCGAAGTGGATCCGCCGGGTCAGCTGGCCGAGGCTGACCGCGGTGGGCCGCTCGGCCGGGTGCCGGGCCATCGCCGAGCGCAGCACCGGCAGCAGCGCCTGCGGCACCCCGTCCAGGTCCGGCGTACTCGACATGATCTTGTAGAAGATCGATTCGAAGGTGCCGGAGCCGAACGGCGGCCGGCCGGTGGCGGCGTAGGCCACCGTGCCCGCCCAGGCGTGCACGTCCGACGGCGCGCCCGCGTCCTCACCCTCGATGATCTCCGGGGCCAGGTAGCCGGGCGTGCCGATCACCATGCCGGTGGCGGTCAGCCGGGTGGCGTCCGCGCCCTGCGCGATGCCGAAGTCGATGACCACCGGCTCGGTGTCGACCAGCATCACGTTGCCGGGCTTGAGGTCGCGGTGGATGATCCCGGCGCCGTGGATGGCCGACAGCGCCGCGGCCAGCCCGACCGCCAGCCGCTGCAGCGCGTGCCCGTGCATCGGGCCGCCGTCCTCGACCAGCTCCTCCAGCGTGCGCCCCGGCACGTACTGGGTGACGATGTAGGGCCGGTCGGCGGTGACGTCGGCGTCGAGGATCTCCGCGACGTGGGGGCTGTGCACGCGGCGCATCGAGTCGACCTCGCGGGCCAGCCGGCGGCGTGCGGTGGCGTCCCCGGCGACGGCGGGGCGCAGCACCTTGATGGCGACGTTGCGTCCCTCCGGGTCGGCGCCGAGGTACACGACGCCCATCCCGCCCTCCCCCAGGGTCTTCAGGACGCGGTAGTGGCCGATACGGTCCCCGGACGTGGCAACCCCCTCCATCGTTTACGAAACCCTACCTTCGCCTCGTGGGCCGGGCCGATCGCCACGGCCGTATCCGGCACTATGCGACGGACGCCCCTTCTCGATCGGTGACGCCCACGTTGCCCTCCGCCAGCGCCCCCGCGAACCAGCGGGCGGTCGGCCGCCGCGTCGGGTCGCGGCGCAGCCCCAGCGGCAGCAGCGAGGCCAGCGGCTCGCCGATCCCGGCCAGGTCGTGCTCTCCGCGCAGGATGCGGAAGCAGACCGCGGGCACCGTCCCGGCGCCGAACGGCGGGCGCCCGGTACCGGCGAAGGCGAGCGTGGCGGCCCAGGAGAACACGTCCGACGCCGCCGTCGCGGGCTCCCCCTCGATCAGCTCCGGCGCCAGGAAGGCCGGGGTCCCGGCCAGCACGCCGCGCGCGGTGGTCTGGGCGGCGCCCCGCTCCCGGGCGATCCCGAAGTCGATCAGGATGGGCCGGTCGCCCAGCACGATCACGTTCTTGGGGGCCAGGTCGCGGTGCAGCACCCCGGCGTCGTGCACCGCCGCCAGCGCCAGCGCCAGCCGCCGGGCCAGCCGCGGCAGCCGCTCGCCGCCGAACGGGCCGTACTCGGCGACCAGGTCGCCGAGCGGGCTGCCGGGGGCGTACTGCATCACCAGGTAGGGCTGGTCGGCGTCGACCTGCCCGTCCAGCAGCCGCGCCACGTAGTCGCTGCGGACCCGCGACTGCACCGCCATCTCCATGGCCAGGGCACGGCGCCCCGCGGGCTCGGCGGCGTACTCGGGCCGCAGCCTTTTCAGCACGACCTCGCGGCCCGCGGAGTCCATGGCCAGGTGGACGACAGAGGTCGTCCCCCGGCCGATCTCGTCCAGCAACCGATACCCGCCCAGTCGCCGTTGCGTCCCCATACACCCTTTGACGCCAGAAGTAGGGCGGTCGTTCCTAACGAGATACTTCCGTGACTCGAGATACCGCCGTGACGCTCCCCGGCCACGACACCCCCGCTCCCCCAGAGCCGGTTCTCAGCCGGACCGGCGGGCAGCCTGCCGGGCCCGGCGGGCGTCCCGGCGCTCCTCGAACTTGCGCGCCTGCGTGTCGAGGTGCTCCAGGTACTCCGCCAGCTCGTCGCGGGCCTTGTCGCCGTCGCCGGTGAGGTCGGTGCGGTCGAACAGCCCCCACTTGCGCAGGACGGGGATCAGCACGTCGTCGTGGTGCAGCCGCAGGTCGTAGATCCCCGCGTTCGCGATGATCACCGACTTGCGCAGGAACCCGTCGATGCCGTGCCCCGGCATCTGGAACGCCTTGACCACCTCGGTGATCGCCCGCGCCGTCTCGTTCGGGGCGATCTCCATCGCGGCCGCCATCAGGTTCCGGTAGAAGATCATGTGCAGGTTCTCGTCGGCGGCGACCCGGGCGAGCATCTGCTCGCAGATCGGGTCGCCCGACGCCCTGCCGGTGTTGCGGTGCGCCACCCGCGTCGCCAGCTCCTGGAACGACACGTACGCGGCGCCGTGCAGGAACTCGGTGCCGTGCGCCGCCTCGAACCCCTCCTCCATGTGGTGCATCCGGGCCCGCTCCAGCGCGATCGGATCGACCGCCCGGGTGACCGTGAGGTAGTCGCGGATGACGATGCCGTGCCGGTTCTCCTCGGCCGTCCACCGGTTGACCCAGGTGCCCCAGGCGCCGTCGCGGCCGAACACCTCGGCGATCGCGCGGTGGTAGCCGGGCAGGTTGTCCTCGGTCAGTAGGTTGACGATCAGCGACTCGCGCGCCTCCACCGCGAGCTTGGAGTCCTCGGGCGTCCACCCCTCCCCGCCGAGCGGGCCGTCGAAGTCGCGGCCCTGCCCCCACGGGACGTACTGATGGGGGAACCACTCCTTGGCCATCGAGAGGTGGCGGTCGAGCTCCTTCTCCACCACCGGCTCGAGGTCGAGCATCAGCTTGGTCTGCAACGGCAGGGGCATACGCGCTTCCTTCGCTGTACGGAGTGGCCGCCGGGCGGCGCGACCACCGTCCCACGGCTTCGGAAAACGGTCCCGAGCAGGCACAACACAACCTACTTAACCGTAGGTTCGATGCTCGCGAGCCCCACCGCCCGCGTCAAGTCACCCCACGAACAAGCAGAGCGCGCCATTTCTTGTAGGCGTACACGAAACAACGGCCCCGGCTCGGCCCGGCCGCCCGGCGAAGCACTCCGTCAGCCACGCGCCGACGCGGACCTCACCGGCCGGTGAACTTGGCCTTGCCCGGACCCTCCTCGATGAAACTGCGCATGCCGTTCTTCTGGTCGTCGGTGGAGAACAGCGCCGCGAACTGCGTCCGCTCGATCTCCAGGCCGGTGCCCAGATCGACCTCCCAGCCCGCGTCGATCGCCTGCTTGGCCGCCCGCAGCGCGATCGCCGGGCCGCCCACGAACGTCGCCGCCCACTCCCTGGCCGCCGGGTAGACCTCCGCGTCCGGCACGACCTTGTCGACCAGACCGATCTCCAGCGCCTCCGCGGCCGACACGTGCCGCCCGGAGAAGATCAGGTCCTTGGCGCGGGCCGGGCCGATCAGCCGCGCCAGCCGCTGCGTGCCGCCCGCGCCCGGGATGATCCCCAGCTGGATCTCCGGCTGCCCGACCTTGGCGCCCTCGCCCGCCACCCGGAAGTCGGCGGTCAGCGCCACCTCCAGGCCGCCGCCCAGCGCATACCCGTTCACCGCCGCGATCACCGGCTTGGGGATCCCGGCCAGCGCCTTGGCGAAGTCCTGCAGGAGCCGCGAATGGCCGCCGGCCATCTCCGCGTACGACATCCCGGCCATCTCCTTGATGTCCGCGCCCGCCGCGAACACCCGCTCACCGCCGTAGAGGATCACCGCGCCGGCCTCGTCGTCCTGGGTGACCTCCCGGGCCGCCTCGATCAGCTCCCGCTGCATCTGCGCGTCCAACGCGTTCATCTTCGGCCGGTCCAGCCGGATCGTCGCGATGCCGTCCTCGACCTCGACGCGCACGAACTCCGCCACAACGTCCTCCACAGGGCACTCGTTACAGAACCGTTCCCGAGACTGCCCCAGAGCCTAACTTCCCGGCCTCTCTCCGCCCCGCCCCGGCCCTGCCTGTCGGACCCCGCTGGTAGCTTCAGGACCGCCCGCCTCACCTGCACGTCCGGGGGATCTGCGTCATGCTCGTCGCGCACGCCACATGGCACGGCGGTGCACTGTGCCTGTGGGCCGAGCGCACCGGCCCCGGCGACGCCGGGGCCACGGAGGCCCACCCCTTCGCCACCCGCGACTTCACCGGCACCTCCTACGAGCCGCTGGTCAAGGGCGCGGCACGGGTCGAGCTGACGATGACGCTTCCCACTCACGCCGGGCAGCCCGTCCCGTCCGCCGAGCTCGGCCCGCGCCCGATGGACGACGACCCGGAGCTGCGCGACTGGCGGGTGCCCGCGCTGGTGCTGGAGCCCTTCCCGGCGATGTCCCTGCTCCAGACCGCGGAGCACGCCGCCGACGTGATCCCCGGCTCCGACCTGCGCTACCTGTGCCTGCTCGCCGACGAGGCCGTGCACCTGGCCGAGCGCGGCCGGGTGCTGCCCCGGCTGCTGCGCGAGGACGGCGACCTGGTCGCGCGCTGGCACCCCGTCCTCGACGACGCCGGCCGCCTCGCCGACCTCGTCGGCGCCATGCCGTCCGCCTGCCGCGCCGCGGACGGGGGCCGCCCCGCCGCCGACGTCCTGCGCGAGGCCCTGTCCGGCCTGGTCGACACCGCCGTGCGCGGGGTCGTCCCGCACCCGCTCCTGCCGCCCCGCCGCGGCAAGGCCCCCGACCGCCTGCCCCTCGCCGAACGGTGGGTGGAGGCCCTGACCGGCCCGTCCCCCGAGGTGGCCCGCGAGCCCCGCGACGACGCCGACGACCTGATCGCCGAACTGGACGCCTGGGCCGCCGCGGCGCGCCGTCCGACCGGCCCCCTCCGCGTCTGCTTCCGCCTGGCCGAACCGCAGCCGGGCGAGCCCGCCGACCGCAAGGAACAGCCGCACGACGCGTGGCGGGTGGAGTTCGCGCTGCAGGGCACCGACGACCCGAGCCTGTACGTCCCGGCGGCGACGCTGTGGGCGGGAGAGGCGGCCTCGATCCCCGACGCCGAGGAGACCCTCCTCGGCGGCCTGGGCCGGGCGCTGCGCCTCTTCCCCGACATGGCCCCGGCCCTGGACACCCCGACCCCCTTCGAACTGCCCCTCGACACCGCCGGTGCGTTCCGGTTCCTCCGCCAGGCGGCCCCGCTGCTGTCGGCCGCGGGCTTCGGCGTCCTGCTCCCCCAGTGGGCGGGCAAGGCCAGGCTCGGCATGAAGCTCACCACCCGCACCGAGGACGCCGAGGGCTCCGGCGCCGCCGCCTCGTCCGGGTTCGACCTCCAGGGCATGGTCGACTTCCGCTGGGACCTGGCGATCGGCGACGACACGATCGACGAGGCCGAACTGGAGGAGCTGGCCCGCCTCAAGACGCCCCTGGTCCGGCTGCGCGGCCAGTGGGTCGAGCTGGACGAGGAGCAGCTCGAGGCCGCCCTCGATTTCCTCCGCCGCCCCCGTCAGGGCTCCATGACCGCCGCCGAGGCGATGCGCGCGGTCATCCACGCCGGCGACGAGACCCTCCCCCTGGCCGAGGTCGACGCCGACGGCACGTTCGGCGACCTGCTCAGCGGCGAGTCCGACCGCCGCCTCACCCCCATGAAGACCCCCGAGGGCTTCAACGGCACCCTCCGCCCGTTCCAGGAACGCGGCCTCGCCTGGCTCGCCTTCCTCGAACGAATCGGACTCGGCGGAATTCTGGCGGATTCCATGGGTTTGGGGAAAACCGCGCAGACGCTGGCGTTGCTGGCCGCCGAGCGGGAGGGCAAGGAAGCTCCCGCGCCGACCCTGCTGATCGGGCCGATGTCGCTGGTGGGGAACTGGCAGCGGGAGGCGGCCCGGTTCACGCCGAAGCTCCGCGTGTACGTCCACCACGGCACGGCGCGGCACCGGGACGACGAGCTGGTCGAGGCGGTCGGCGGGGCCGACCTGGTGCTCACCACCTACGGGACGGCGGCACGCGACGCGGAGGCGCTGGCCCGGATCGAGTGGGGGCGGGTGGTGTGCGACGAGGCGCAGGCCCTCAAGAACAGCGGGACGCGGCAGGCGCGGGCGGTGCGCAGCATCCCGGCGCGGACGCGGATCGCGCTGACCGGGACGCCGGTCGAGAACCATCTGACCGAACTCTGGTCGATCATGGAGTTCGCCAATCCCGGTCTGCTGGGGCCGCGGTCGGCGTTCCGCGAGCGGTTCGCGGTGCCGATCGAGCGGGAGGGCGACGAGCGGGCGGCGCAGGCGCTGCGACGGGCGACCCAGCCGTTCATCCTGCGGCGCTTGAAGACCGACCGGTCGATCATCTCGGACCTGCCGGAGAAGCAGGAGATCAAGGTCTACTGCAACCTGACCACCGAGCAGGCCTCGCTGTACCAGGCGACGCTGGACGACATGCTCGCGCAGATCGCCGAGTGTGACGAGCGGCAGCGGCGCGGGCTGGTGCTGGCGACGATGGCGAAGCTGAAGCAGGTCTGCAACCATCCGGCGCACCTGCTCAAGGACGGCTCGCGGCTGCCCGGCCGGTCCGGGAAGTTGGAGCGGCTTGAGGAGATCTGCGCGGAGGTCCTGGAGCAGGGCGAGAAGGCACTGGTCTTCACGCAGTACGCGGAGTTCGGGTCGATGCTGCGGCCGTATCTGGCGGCACGGCTGGAGCGGCCGGTGCTGTGGCTGCACGGCGGCACGTCCAAGGAGCAGCGGGACGAGCTGGTGCAGCGCTTCCAGGGCGAGGACGAGCCGTCGATCTTCCTGCTGTCGCTGAAGGCGGCGGGCACCGGGCTGACGCTGACGGCGGCCAACCACGTCGTGCACGTCGACCGCTGGTGGAATCCGGCGGTCGAGGACCAGGCCACCGACCGCGCGTTCCGCATCGGCCAGACCAGGAACGTGCAGGTCCGCAAGTTCATCTGCGTCGGCACGATGGAGGAGCGGGTGGACGAGATGATCGAGCGCAAGAAGGCGCTGGCCGAGTCGATCGTCGGCACCGGGGAGGACTGGCTCACCGAGCTGTCGGTGGCCGAGCTGCGCGATGTGCTGCGCCTGTCGCCGGAGGCGGTGAGCGCCTGATGGACTTCGAGTGGCGCGAGCCGATCGAGGCCGACGGGATCCGCGCGCGGACACGGCGCGGGTCGATCGGGTCGGCGTGGTGGTCGCGGCGGTTCATCGACCTGGTGGAGTCGTTCGCCGACTCGGGACGGCTGCAGCGGGGCCGGTCGTACGCGCGCAAGGGCCAGGTGCTCGACCTGCGGGTGGAGCGGTTCGAGGTGACCGCGCGGGTGCAGGGGTCGGTCGAGGAGCCCTACGAGGTCGCCCTGGGCATCGAGGCCATTCCCGAGTCCGGCTGGCGCCGGGTCGAGGAGGAGTTGGCGTCGCGGGCGGTGTTCCAGGCTCGGCTGCTGGCCGGTGAGATGCCGCCGGAGATCGAGTGGGTGTTCGCCGAGCTGGGCTTCGCCCTCTTCCCGGGCTCGGCGGAGGAGCTGCACATGATGTGCAGCTGCCCCGATTGGGGCGACCCGTGCAAGCACGCCGCCGCCGTGCTCTACCTGCTGGCCGAGGCGTTCGACGATGACCCGTTCCTCATCCTGGCGTGGAACGGCCGCACCAAGGACCAGCTGCTGAAAGCGCTGCGGCGCAGGCCGGGCGCGGCACCCGACCCGTTGGAGATGGAGGCCGAGCCGTTGACGGCCGCCGGTTTCTGGACGCCTCCGTCGGGCCTCGCAGCGCTACGGGAGAGACGCCCCACGCCCCCCGTCCCGCCCGGGTTCATCCTCCAGGTCGCAACACCCCCGGCAGTCCGAGTACGCCGAAGCGACCTCACCGACGTTCTAGCCCCCGCATATAACGCCCTCTCTTCCGAAAACTGACCACCCTGTTCACCGCCGGGCCAGCGCCCCACGGTGGTGTGGGGCGGAGCCCCGCTGGGATGGGGGTGTCCCAGAGCGAACGCTCAGGTGAGCGCAGGGACGCGCCCGTGCCGTCCTGGGGGCAAGGGGCGGCGCCTCAAGGGGGTGTGGCGGCGGAGCCCCTGCCGGGGGGCGCCGCCGGGGTGGGCGGACCCTGGAGGGAGCGCTAGCGACCGGAGGGGGCCGTTCGCCCCGCCTGGGGGTCTGGGGGGTGGCTCCCCAGGTAAGCAACGGGGAGGCGGGCGCTGACGCGGTAGCCGCCGTCGGCGGGGCCCGCCTCGAAGGCGCCGCCGAGCGCCTCGGCGCGTTCGCGCATGCCGCGCAGGCCGTTGCCGGATCCGGCGTGTTGCCCGCCCGGGACGGGACGGCCGTCGTCGACGATCTCCACGAGCACCTCCGCCGGGGCGAGCCGGACGCGGACGGCGGCGGAGGCGGCGTCGGAGTGCCGGGTGACGTTGGTGAGGGCCTCCTGCACGATGCGGTACACGGCCAGGTCGGTCTCGGGCGGCAGCATGCGCGGCTCGCCCTCGATCTCGACGTGGACGGCGGTCCCCGCGGCGGTGCTGCGCTCGGCGAGTTCGCCCAGGCGGGCGAGGCCCGGCGCGGGGGCGGTGGGCGCCTGCTCGTCGACCTGCCGCAGCATGCCGAGGGTGGTGCGCAGCTCGCGCAGCGTCTCCTTGCTGGCCTGCTTGATCGCGTCGAGCGCGGCCTGGTGGGCGGCGGGGTCGCCGCCGTGCAGGGCGGCGGTGGCCTGCACGTTGATCAGCGAGATGTTGTGGCCGAGGATGTCGTGCAGTTCGCGGGCGATGCGCAGCCGTTCCTCGGTGGCGCGGCGCCGGGCCTCCTCCTCGCGGCCGTGCTCGGCGGCCAGCGCGCGCCGGTCGGCCTCGCGCAGGTAGGCGCGCCGGTTGTGGACGACCCCGCCGACGGCGACGACGGCGACGAACCAGCCGGCCAGCATCCAGATCGCGGCGTCCTCCAGGTGGTTGACGCTGCTGCCCGCCTCGCCGTAGGCCACCACGCCCATCGCGACGGCGGCGACGAGCACCGCGGCGCGCACGCGGCCCTCGGCGGCGGCGGTGTAGAGCGCCGCCACGAACGCGATCATGATCGGCCCGTCCGGCTCGGTGGTCGGGTAGTACACGGCGGCCGCGACCATGGTGATCACCAGCACCGCGGCGGGGTGGCGGCGCCGCAGGTACAGCGCGCCGCAGGCGGTCACGATCAGCGCCCAGCCCAGTCCGGGGACGGGCGCGCGGTCGTCGCCGCCGGCGTCGGCCCAGAGGGTGGCGCCCAGCACGATCACCAGGCAGCACAGGGCCCAGGCCGCGTCGGCGGACCGGCCGCGCGGGGGCCGGATCGGTACACGCACCGCCCCATCCTGCCAGCTTCCTCCACATCGCTGCCATGCGACGAGATGTAGTACTTCTGCTATCTTCAATCACAGACATACGCTAGAGAGGGAGAGGGTTATGACAGGTCCGGCCATCCGAACACGCGGCCTGCGGATGCGGTACGGCCGTACCGAGGTGCTGCGGGGCGTCGATCTGGAGATCGCGCGCGGCGAGGTGTTCGCCCTGCTCGGGCCGAACGGGGCGGGAAAGACCACCACGATCGAGATCCTGGAGGGGTTCCGGCGCCGGTCCGGGGGCGAGGTCACGGTGCTCGGCGCCGACCCGAAACGCGCCGGTGAGCGGTGGCGCGGCCGCCTCGGCATCGTCCTGCAGGACTGGCGCGACCATCCCCGCTGGGGCGTCCGGCAGCTCCTGGCGCACATGGCCGGCTTCTACCCCGACCCGCGCGACCCCGACGAGCTGCTCGAGACGATGGGCCTCACCGCCCAGGCCGGGCAGACCGTGGGCCGGCTGTCGGGCGGGCAGCGCCGCCGCCTGGACGTGGCGCTCGGCATCGTCGGCCGTCCCGAACTGCTGTTCCTCGACGAGCCCACCGCCGGCTTCGACCCGCGGGCGCGGCACGAGTTCCACGGGCTGATCGGCGGGCTGGCCCGGGACGAGGGCATGACCATCCTGCTCACCACGCACGACCTGGCCGAGGCCGAGCGCCTGGCGGACCGGATCGCGATCCTGGTCGGCGGCGCGGTCGCGGTCTGCGGCACGCCCGCCGGCCTGGCCGACCGGGTCCGCGCGGGCTCCTGGGTGCGCTGGATCGAGGACGGCACCGAGCGCGCCGCCACGACGCCCGACCCGTCCCTGCTGGCCTGGGAGCTGCACCAGCGGTTCGGCGGTCCGGTCCCCGGGCTGGAGATCCGCCGTCCCTCGCTGGAGGAGACCTACCTGGGGCTGACCACCGCCGGCGTCCCCACCGAGCCTGAAAGGACCGCGGCATGAGCATGGCGATCGGCCTGCGGCGGGGCCGCGCCGAGTACGTGCACTACCTGCGCGACCGGCGGGAGGTCGTCGGGAGCCTGATCGGCACCGTGGGGGTGTTCGTCGCGCTGGCCCGCTGGCAGGCGGGTGTGCCGGTGGAGGGAACGACGGCGTCCAGGGCGGTGCTGATGGCGGCGGGGTTCATCGCGTTCAGCGTGTTCTCGGTGGCGCTGATGAACCTGCCGATGACGATCGCGGCGGACCGCGAGGAGGGGGCGCTGCTGCGGTTGCGGGCCGTCCCGGGCGGGGTCCGGGCCTACCTGGTCGGGCGCGGGGTGTCGCTGCTGGCGCAGATCGCCACGTACGTGGTGCTGATGCTGGCGGCGGGGCTCGCGTTCGCCGGGCTGTCCCTGCCCACGGCGGTGGGCGACTGGTTCACGCTCGCGTGGGTGCTGGTCCTGGGCACGCTGGCGGTCGTGCCGTTGGGGGCGGTGCTGGGCGTGCTGCTGCCCGGCCCGCGGAACGCCGCGAGCATCGTCGCGCTGCCGATCACCGGCCTGATGATCGTGTCCGGGGTGATGTTCCCGGTGACGGTCATGCCGGCACCGGTGCAGTGGGCGGCGCAGGCGTTCCCGCTGTACTGGCAGGGCTTGGGGCTGCGGTCGGTGTTCCTCCCGGACTCGATGCTCGCGGCCGAGATCGGCGGGAGCTGGCGTCCGGTGGAGACGGCGGCGGTGCTGGGCGCGTGGACGGTGGCGGGGCTGGCGCTGGCGCCGTGGGTGCTGCGCCGGACCGCGGCCCGCGAGTCGGGCGCCCGCACAGGGGCCGGGCGCCGGGAACGGCTCGCGGGGGCCGGCCGCTGATCGGCTACGGGAGACTGTGCCGGTGTCCACGGACAAAGAGCACGTCCACAACCGGATCGCCGTACTGCGGGCCGAGCGGGGGGTGTCGCGGCGCGAGCTGGCGACGGCCCTGGGGGTCCACTACCAGACGATCGGCTACCTGGAACGCGGCGAGTACAGCCCGAGCCTGTACCTGGCCCTGCGCATCGCCGCCTACTTCGAGGTCCCGGTCGAGGTCGTCTTCTCGCTGGCGCCCTTCCCGCGGCTCGGCAGTACGAACTGATACAAGCTGGAACGAACTCGCTACCAAGGAGGATCGCAGGATGGAACCCCGCAACGAGCGCGAGGCCAAGCTGCTGGAGGCCGTCCAGCGCCCGGGGGGCCGGTTCGCCGACCGGCGCGGGCGGCGGCTGATGGTCGGGGCGGGCGCCGCCTGCCTGGCACTGCTGTGGGCCGCCGCGGCGGTGTCGTGGGTGCTGGCGCCCAGCGACACCGCGATGATCGTGACCTTCGTGCTGACGCCGATCTCCGTCCTGGCCGGGCTGTCCGTGCGGCACACGCTGGTCATCGGCACCCGGGGCACCGTGGGGCTGCCGGTGCACCTGCTGGACGAACGCCAGCGGGAGGACCGGCTGCGCGCACAGGCCGTCGCGCAGCATGCCACGCTGCTGCTGCTCGCGCTGACCTGCTTCGTCTTCCTGCAGGCGCTGCCCAAGTCACCCGAGGGCGATCACGTGCCGAGCGCGGCGGTCGCGGTGCTCTTCGTGGCGCTGCTGGCCACGGTCTGGGCACTGCCGCTGCTGATCGCGGCATGGCGGCAGACCGACCCGCCCGCCGGCGACGAGGACGACGAGGACCTCGACGTCCCGGCCCGCACCGCGTGAGCACGCCCCGCTGAGCCCGGCCTGATCGGCCCGGCCTACCGGAGGTCGCCGTTGGTCATGCCGGGCGGCTCGGGCGGCAGCGCGATCAGGCCCATCTCGGCCCGGCCGGACAGCAGCGGGTGCCGCGGCACCACGCGCACGCTGTACCCGAACGCGCCGCTGCGGGCGAGCGGCACCTCCCCGACGTAGCGCAGCCCGCCGCCGTCGACCGGCTCGGCACCCGTCAGTTCCAGGGAGGACGGCCCGATCAGCGCGTCGGCCTCGTCCACCCGCCCGTACACCGCCTCCACGGCGATATCGGACGGATCGAGCCCGCCCGGGTCGACCACCACCCGGATCGACAACCGGGCCCCGACGTGCGGGCTGTCCTCCCCGCTGGACTCGACGTGCTCCACCGCCACCCCCGGCCACGCCTTGACGACCCGCTGCTTCCACGCGGCGAGGACGCGGGCGCCCGCGTACCCGTCGGCGGCCATCGCCCGCGCCGACCGCGCCGCCGGGACGTAGTAGCCCTCGACGTAATCGCGGAGCATGCGGGTGGCCAGCACCTTGGGCCCGAGGGTGGCGATGGTGTGCTTGACCATCTCCAGCCAGCGGCGCGGCAACCCGGCCGAGTCGCGGTCGTAGAACGCCACCGAGACGTGGTCCTCGATGAGCTCGTACAGCGCGGTCGCCTCCAGCGCGTCGCGCTGGTCGGGGCCCGCCAGGCCGTCGGCGGACGGGATCGCCCAGCCGTTCCGGCCGTCGTACCACTCGTCCCACCAGCCGTCCCGGATGGACAGGTTGAGCGCGCCGTTCAGCGCGGCCTTCATCCCGGACGTGCCGCACGCCTCCAGCGGCCGCAGCGGGTTGTTCATCCACACGTCGCAGCCCTGGACGAGCGCGCGGCCCAGCGCCATGTCGTAGTCGGGCAGGAACACGATGCGGTGCCGGACGTCCTCGGCGTCGGCGAACCGGACGATCTCCTGGATCAGCCGCTTGCCGCCCTCGTCGGCCGGGTGCGCCTTGCCCGCGATGACGATCTGCACCGGGCGGACGGGGTCGAGCAGCAGCTCGCGCAGCCGCTCGGGGTCGCGCAGCATCAGTGTGAGCCGCTTGTAGGACGGCACCCGCCGCGCGAACCCGATGGTGAGCACGTCGGGGTCGAGGGCGTCGTCGATCCAGGCGGTCTCGGCCTCGCCGGCGCCGCGCTGCCGCCACGACTCGCGCAGCCGGCGCCGGGCGTCGTGCACGAGCCGCTCGCGCAGCACCCGGCGGACCCGCCAGATCTCCCCGGCCGGGACGCCGCGGACGCCGTCCCAGCCGCGGCCGCTCTCGACGAGGGCGGGCACCTCGCGCGCGGCCAGGTCGAGGATCTCGCGGGCGACCCAGGTGCCGGCGTGCACGCCGTTGGTGATGGACCCGACCGGGACCTCGGAGGTGTCGAAGCCCGGCCAGAGCCCGCCGAACATCTCCTGGCTCACCCAGCCGTGCAGCTTGCTGACCCCGTTGACGCGCTGGGCGAGCCGCATGCCCATGACCGCCATGTTGAACACCGCGCGGTCGCCGCCCGGGTAGCTCTCGGCGCCCAGCTCCAGCACCCGGTCGACCGGAACGCCGGTGGTCTCGTTCGCGCCGCCGAAGTAGCGCCGGACCAGCTCGCGCGGGAACCGGTCGATGCCGGCGGGCACCGGCGTGTGCGTGGTGAACACGGTGCCGGCCCGGACCGCCTCCAGGGCCTCGTCGAAGGTGAGCCCGGCCCCGGAGACCAGCTCGCGGATGCGTTCCAGGCCCAGGAACCCGGCGTGGCCCTCGTTGGTGTGGAACACCTCGGGGGCGGGATGGCCGGTGGTCTCGCAGTACGCGCGGATGGCGCGGACGCCGCCGATGCCCAGCAGCATCTCCTGGAGCAGCCGGTGGTCGCCGCCGCCGCCGTAGAGCCGGTCGGTGATGTCGCGGGCGGCCTGGTCGTTCTCCTCGACGTCGGAGTCCAGGAGCAGCTGCGGAACCCGTCCGATCTGCGCCACCCAAACCTGGGCGTGCAGGTCCTGCCCCGGCGTCTCTGTTTCACCCCCATGGCTACGCCCCACCGCCCCCGAGGGGAGCCCGATGGTGACGCGGACGGGTGCGCCGGTGCCGTCCCGCAGCAGCCGCAGCGGCAGCCCGTTGGGGTCGAGCGCCGGGTAGTGCTCCAGCTGCCAGCCGTCCGGCGACAGCGACTGGGAGAAGTAGCCGTGCCGGTAGAGCAGCCCGACGGCGATGATCGGCACGCCCAGGTCGCTGGCGGTCTTCAGGTGGTCGCCGGCCAGGATGCCCAGGCCGCCGGAGTACTGCGGCAGGGCCGCGGTGATCCCGTACTCGGGTGAGAAGTAGGCGATGGCCCGCGGCGGCGCGTCCTCCGCCGCGCCGCCCGCCCCGGAGCCGCCCTCCTGTGCCTCGGCGGCCAGGCGCTGGTACCAGCGCGGCGCGGTCAGGTACTCGTCGAGCTCGTCGGCGGCGTCCTGCAGGCGCCGCAGGAACCGGCGGTCCTCGGACAGCGCCGCCAGCCGTTCCGCCGAGACCTCGCCCAGCAGCCGCACCGGGTCGTGCCCGACGGCCTCCCACAGGGTCGGGTCGACCGACCGGAACAGGTCGAGCGTCTCGTGGTGCCACGACCAGCGCAGGTTGTGGATCAGGTCCTCCAGCCCGCGCAGTGGCTCGGGCAGGACGGTGCGCACGGTGAATCGTCTAATGGCCTTCACGTACCGTCACGCTAGACAAGATTCACCGGTGATCGCGAGCCGCACGAGAAGACGGTCACCCCACGGTCCGGTTTTCGTCAAGAACGCGACGGCGGAGCAACCCCAGCGCCGCCTCGAGACCACCGGGACTGAACCGCGACGCCCTCCAGGGTCCGGGAACGGCTGGCCGGAGGCGGTCATCGCCTCGTCCCCGGCTCCGCCGCGGCGCCGAGCCGGCATCCGGCGGGAACGCCAGGGCGGGTGCGCCGAGCACCCGGCCAATTACACAAAGTTATCGAAAGCTACGGGACGGTAAGGGCGGAATCGCGGGCATGGGACGTTTTGGAATCCACCAACGGGTAGGGGATGGCGCATGGAGGCACGGTCCGGAACTCCCGCGACGACCTCCGCGCGAACGGCCGCGAGCACGCGCAGGCCCGCGGGATCGTCCGCGGACCGGGCCGGAACGGATCGGGCTTCAGCGGCGCAGCCGCCCGAGCCGAAGCTGGGCCGCATCCCCATCCTCGACGTCGAGCCGCAGGTGGGCTGCGGGCGCTGGCCGGCGAAGGCCGTGGTGGACGAGACGATCGAGATCTCCGCGACCGTGTTCCGGGAGGGGCACGAGACGCTCGGCGCCGAGGTGGTGCTGCGCGCCCCCGACGGCACGACGCGCCCGCCCGTCCGGATGGCCGAGGCCGTCCCCGGGCTCGACCGGCTGACCGCGCCCGCGACCCCGACCGGGACCGGGCTGTGGCACTTCCGGGTGGAGGCGTGGGGCGACCCGATCGCGCACTGGCGGCACGACGCCGAGATCAAGGTGCCGCGCGGCCAGGACGTCGAGCTGATGCTCACCGAGGGGGCGCTGCTGTTCGAGCGCGCCGCCGAGGGGCTGCCCGCCGTCCACCGCCAGACGTTCGTGCGGCTGGCCGAGCTGCTGGCCGACCGGACCTGCTCGCCCGACGAGCGCATGGACGCGGCCCGCCACCCCGACGTGCTCGACCTCGAACGGCGCTATCCGCTGCGCGACCTGCTCACCACGAGCGACTGGCTGCCCTTGGTCGTGCATCGCGAGCGCGCGCTGACCGGGGCGTGGTACGAGTTCTTCCCGCGTTCGGAGGGCGCCTCGTACGACCCGATGGGCCGCCGCGGGCCGATGTCGGGCACCTTCCGCACCGCCATGAAGCGGCTCCCCGCCATCGCCGGGATGGGCTTCGACGTCGTCTACCTGCCGCCGGTCCACCCGATCGGCGGCACCTTCCGCAAGGGTCCCAACAACACGCTGGAGGCCGGGCCGTACGATCCCGGCTCGCCGTGGGCGATCGGCTCCGCGGAGGGCGGGCACGACGCGGTCCACCCGGACCTGGGCACGCTCGACGACTTCGACGCGTTCGTGTCGTCCGCCCGCGACCTCGGCCTAGAGGTCGCGCTCGACCTGGCCCTGCAGTGCTCGCCCGACCATCCGTGGGTCGCCGAGCATCCCGAGTGGTTCACCACGCGCGCGGACGGGACGATCGCCTACGCCGAGAACCCGCCCAAGAAGTACCAGGACATCTACCCCCTCAACTTCGACAACGATCCGGAGGGGATCTACCGCGAGGTGCTGCGGGTGGTGCGGCACTGGATGGACCACGGGGTGCGGATCTTCCGGGTGGACAACCCGCACACCAAGCCCGTCCCGTTCTGGGAGCGGCTGCTGGCCGAGGTCGCCGGCACCGATCCCGACGTGCTGTTCCTGGCCGAGGCGTTCACCCGGCCGGCCATGATGCACACCCTCGGCAAGATCGGGTTCCACCAGTCCTACACCTACTTCACCTGGAAGAACTCGCGCGAGGAGCTGGAGGACTACTTCCGGGAGCTCGCGGGCGACGCGGCCACGTACATGCGGCCGAACGTCTTCGTCAACACCCCCGACATCCTCAACGAGTACCTGGTGCACGGGGGGCGCGCCGCCTTCGAGATCAGGGCGGTGCTGGCCGCGCTGCTCTCCCCCACCTGGGGCGTCTACTCCGGCTACGAACTGATCGAGAACGTCCCGGTGCGGCCCGGCAGCGAGGAGTACCGGGATTCGGAGAAGTACCAGTACAGACCGCGGGACTGGGAGGGGGCCGAGCGGGAGGGGCGCAGCATCGCGCCGCTGCTCACCCGGCTGAACGACCTGCGGCGGGCGCATCCGGCGCTGCACTGGCTGCGCGGCCTCCGGTTCCACCATCCCGACCAGCCCGAACTGATCGCGTTCTCGAAGACGCACGGCGCCGGGAACGACGCGGCCGGAGGCGCCGCGGGCACAGCCGTGCACGCCCTGGGGGGCGCGGGGGAGGCGAACTCCCTCAGCGGGTTCGACGACGTGGTGCTGGCCGTCGTCAACCTCAATCCCCATCAGGTCCGCGAGGCCACCGTCCATCTGGACCTGCCCGCGCTCGGGCTGCCGGAGGAGGCGTCGTTCGACGTCGTCGACGAGCTGTCCGGCGAGACCTACCGCTGGGGGCGGTCCAACTACGTGCGCCTCGATCCGCATGTCCGGCCGGCCCACATCCTCACGCTGCGGAGAGACGAGAGTTGAGTGAGACGACCAATCCCCCGCCGCCAGGGACGGTGCCCGTCGATGAGCCGATCGTCGAGGTCCCGCCCGAAGCCCTCGGCAACACGCCGTTCGAGCCCGTTCCGGACGCCTTCGACCCCGAGACCCCCCGCGATCCGCACTGGTTCAAGACGGCCGTGTTCTACGAGGTGTCGGTGCGCGGTTTCGCCGACTCCAACGGGGACGGGTACGGCGACCTGCGCGGCCTGATCGAGCGGCTGGACCATCTGCAGTGGCTGGGCGTCGACTGCCTGTGGCTGCTGCCGCTCTACCGGTCGCCGCTGAAGGACGGCGGTTACGACATCGCCGACTACACCAAGATCCTGCCCGAGTTCGGGGAGCTCGGCGACTTCGTGGAGCTGATCGAGGAGGCGCATGCCCGGGGCATCCGGGTGATCGCCGACCTGGTCATGAATCACACCAGCGACCAGCATCCTTGGTTTCAAGCGTCCAAGAACGATCCAGACGGCCCGTTCGGCGACTTCTACGTGTGGTCGGAGACGGATGACGGGTATTCCGACGTCCGGATCATCTTTGTCGACACCGAGACCTCCAACTGGACCTACGACCCGGTGCGCGGCCAGTACTACTGGCACCGGTTCTTCTCCCACCAGCCCGACCTGAACTTCGACAACCCGGCCGTCCAGGAGGCGATGCTGGAGGTGCTGCGGTTCTGGCTCGACCTCGGCATCGACGGGTTCCGGCTGGACGCGGTGCCCTACCTGTACGAGCGGGAGGGCACCAACTGCGAGAACCTCCCCGAGACGCACGCCTACCTCAAGAAGGTCCGGGCCGAGGTGGACCGCCTCTACCCCGACCGCGTGCTGCTGGCCGAGGCGAACCAGTGGCCGGCGGACGTGGTCGAGTACTTCGGCGACCCGGGCGTCGGCGGCGACGAGTGCCACATGGCGTTCCACTTCCCGGTGATGCCGCGGATCTTCATGGCGGTACGGCGCGAGCAGCGCTACCCCATCTCGGAGATCATGACGCAGACCCCGAAGATCCCGGAGGGCTGCCAGTGGGGCATCTTCCTGCGCAACCATGACGAGCTGACGCTGGAGATGGTCACCGACGAAGAGCGCGACTACATGTACGCCGAGTACGCCAAGGATCCCCGGATGAAGGCCAACATCGGGATCCGGCGGCGGCTGGCGCCGCTGCTCGAGAACGACCGCAACCAGCTGGAGCTGTTCACCGCGCTGCTGCTGTCGCTGCCCGGCTCGCCCGTCCTGTACTACGGCGACGAGATCGGCATGGGCGACAACATCTGGCTGGGCGACCGGGACGCGGTGCGGACCCCGATGCAGTGGACCCCGGACCGCAACGCCGGGTTCTCCCAGTGCGACCCGGCCCGGCTCTACCTGCCGGTGATCATGGACCCGATCTACGGCTACCAGGCCGTCAACGTCGAGGCGCAGCGCAACAATCCGGGGTCGCTGCTGCACTGGACCCGGAAGATGATCGAGATCCGGCAGCGGCATCCGGTGTTCGGGGTGGGGTCGTACGTGGAGCTGACCGCGTCCAATCCGAGCGTGCTGGCCTTCGTCCGGGAGATCGGCGAGGGCGAGGCCAACCACTGGGGCGGCATGGACACCGTTCTGTGCGTCAACAACCTGTCCCGTTTCCCGCAGCCGGTGGAGCTGGATCTGCGCAGGTTCCAGGGATCGGCGCCGATCGAGTGCATGGGCGGGGTGCGGTTCCCGGCGATCGGCGAGCTGCCGTACCTGCTGACCCTGCCGGGCCACGGCTTCTACTGGTTCCTGCTTCCGCCGCCGCCCGAACCGCCCGATCCCGCGGGCCCGCCCGTCCCCATCGGGGACCAGGTGATGAGGTGATGACGTCATGCGGCCGCTGGACCGTGCCCTGACCGGAGCGCTCGCCGACTGGCTGCCGCGGCAGCGGTGGTTCGGCGGCAAGGACCGGCCGATCGGCGAGGTGACGATCGGCTCGGACACCGAGCTTATCGGAGCCGACACCGAGCTGATCGGAGCCGGCACCGAGCCGCCGGTGCCTCTGGAAGGCGCGCCGACGCTGCGGCACCTGGTGGTGGACGTCCGGCAGGGCGACGACGTGGACCGGTACCAGCTGCTGATCGGGTCCCGCGAGACCTTGCCGGAGCGGCTGCGTCCCGGCGAGATCGTCCGGACGCCGGACGGCGCGCACCTGTACGACGCCGTCCACGACCCCGACCTGACCCGGGTGCTGCTGGACGGCGTCGCCCGCGAGGCCGGGGTGGGGCCGCTGCGGTTCCGCCGGGCGCCCGGGGCGGAGATCGAGACCGGGCTGAGGGCGCTGCCCGGCGCGGCGGAGCAGAGCAACACCTCGCTGGTCTTCGGGGACGCCTACATCTGCAAGCTGTTCCGCCGGCTGTCCCCGGGGGTGAACCCCGACCTGGAGGTGAACCTGGCGCTGACCCGGGCGGGCTGCGAGCACATCGCCGGGGTGCGCGGCTGGATCGAGCTGGAGCCGGGCGAGGGCGGCGAGCCGGTCACGCTGGCGCTGCTGTCGGAGTACCTGCGGACGGCGACCGACGGCTGGCAGCTGGCGGTCACCAGCGTGCGCGACTGGCTGGCGTATCCGGGCCCGGACGGCCACGGCCGCCTTCCCAGCGGCGGCGGGGCCTGGGAGCCGGAGGAGCCGGCCGCGCTGGACGCGGGCGCGGCGGGCGGCGATTTCGCGGCGGAGGCCGAGCGGCTGGGCGCGGCGACCGCGGCGGTGCACCGCGACCTGGCGACGGCGTTCGGGGTGACGCCGGCGCGGGCGGCGGAGGTGCGCGCGATGGCCCGCGGCATGCACCGCCAGCTCGACGAGGTGAGCGCCGCGGTGCCCGAGCTGGCCGGGCACGCGGACGCGATCGGCCGCGCGTTCGACGAGCTGGGCGAGCACGCCGTCGACATCCCGTTGCAGCGGGTGCACGGCGACTACCACCTCGGGCAGGTGATGCGCAGCGACACCGGCTGGGTGCTGCTGGACTTCGAGGGCGAGCCCGCCCGCCCGCCCGGGGAGCGCCGCGCGATGGCGCACCCGCTGCGGGACGTGGCCGGGATGCTGCGCTCCTTCGAGTACGCGGCGCGCTTCCTGCCGGCCGGTGACAGCACCCTGTCCGCGGAGGCCGCGCACGGCCTGGAGCTGCGCGCACGGGCGTGGGCGGAGCGCAACCGGGAGGCGTTCTGCCGCGGCTACGCCGAGGCCGGCGGGGCCGATCCGGCGGCGCACGAGGTGCTGATCCGCGCGCTGGAGCTGGACAAGGCCGTCTACGAGATCAGGTACGAGGCGCGGAACCGGCCGTCGTGGCTTCCGGTGCCGCTGCGGTCGCTGGAGCATTTCTCCGCCGGCGCGCGCTGACCGCCGACCGGCCCGCGGGCGATTTCCCAATAATCCTCAGGACCGTTCCAATGCGGCATTGCGTTATCCTCCGCGGTCGGCAATACCATCCCGAGACGCACCAGGCGTCCCCCTTTCACCGCACCGAAGATCGCTTAGTGCACGGATAAGGAGACGCGCCCGGGCAAGGGCTACGGATGTTCCGGGGAACGCCCCGGAAACGCCATTCGACGATCTTTCACTTTCTCGATCATGGACCCCTTGATCAGCGGCGACACCCCTACCCCGGCTGCTTCGCGCGGGATCCGGCGCGGGACGGGCCCTGACCGGAAGCGGCCAGGGAGTTTCGATAACCAATTGTGCTTTTGCGGCGTCCGGGGGCGTTCCAATACGTGACGATGCCCTTACCTGCGGGAGCGGTACCAGGTGCGTAGGGCCGCCTGCGCAACTTATGGGAGTGCTTCGCGAGTTCCTCCAAACATGATGGGCGCACCCGACATCTAAACCGGGCAAGACGCCGACACAACGGGGAATCCCATGCAAACTCCTGAGTCTTCCGTGCGCGACTCCTTCGCGCACGCCGAGGGCGCGCCGGGGGCGGCCCCCCTACCGCACCGGCTCACGCAGCACCCCGCACCCCGCTGGCCGACCGTCACGGCGGTCATCCCCACCCTGAACGAGGCCGACAACCTGCGATGGCTCATGCCGCGGCTCACCGCGGTGGACGAGATCGTGATCGTCGACGGGCAGTCCACCGACGGGACCGTCGAGTACGTGCTGTCGGTCCGCCCGGACGCCCGGATCATCATCGAGCCGCCCACGGGGAAGGGCAGCGCGATGCGGACGGGGATGGCCGCGGCCACCTCGGAGATGATCATCATGCTGGACGCCGACGGCAGCATGGACCCCGTCGAGTTCGACGCGTTCCTGGCACTGCTGTGCCGCGGCTACGACTTCGTCAAGGGCACCCGGTACGGCTGCGGGGGCGGCTCGGACGACCTGACCGGCCTGCGCCGGCTGGGCAACTCGGCGCTGACCGCGCTCGCCAACCGGCTCTACCGGCAGCGCTGGTCGGACCTGTGCTACGGCTACGTGGCCATGCGGCGGAACGCGGTCGAGCGGCTGCGGCTGGAGTCCACCGGCTTCGAGATCGAGACCGAGATGTGCGTGAACGCGGTCCGGGCCGGGCTGCGGATCGCCGAGGTCGCCAGCCACGAGACCGAGCGCCGGTACGGGGACTCCAACCTCAACACCTGGCGGGACGGCTGGCGGGTGCTCAGGACCATGGTCCGGCTGCGCTTCCGCGGCGCGCTGGCGCCGCTGCCGGGCGGCGCCGCGCCGCCGCCCGCGCCGATCGCGCTCGAACTGCCCGCCGCGGCCCTCAGCCGCACCGGCACGGAGTGACCGGGACCGCCCTGCCGTGAAGATCACCGTTGTCCGCCCGCGCGATCTCGGCACGACCGAGATCGGGCGATGGCGCGAGCTGCAGCTGACCGACCCCGAGCTGGGCAGCCCCTTCCTGGCGCCCGAGTTCACCCTCGGGGTCGGCCGTTTCCGGAACGCCGCCAGGGTCGCGGTCGTCGAGGACGGAACGCGGACCGTCGCGTTCTTCCCGCACGAGCGCGGCCCTGCCGGCATCGGCCACCCGATCGGGTTCGGCCTGACCGACCTGCAAGGAATCGTCGCCGCACCCGGACTGGACCTGGACGCCCGCGCCCTGCTCCGGGCCTGCGGGCTGGGCGTCTGGGACTTCGACCACCTGCTGGCGCACCAGGCCGCGTTCGCGCCGTACCACGCGGCGCGGCGAGTGGAGCCGGTGATGGACCTGGGCGGGGGGTTCGCCGCGTTCGAGGAGGAGATGCGGCGGGCGGCGCCCAAGACCCACAAGACGATCCGCTACAAGGAGCGCAAGCTCGGCCGCGACGTCGGCGAGGTGCGGTACGAGTTCGCCTCCGCCGACACCGCCGACCTGCGCCGGCTGATGAAGTGGAAGTCGGCCCAGTACACCCGGACGGGCCGCACCGACCGGTTCGCGCGGCCGTGGATCGTCCGCCTGGTGCGGTACTTCCACGAGACCGGCTTCGGCGTGCTCAGCGTGCTGTGGGCCGGGGACGAGCCGGTCTCGGCGCACTTCGGGCTGCGGCACGGCACGGTGATGGCGGGCTGGTTCCCCGCCTACGACGTCCGCTTCGGCAAGTACTCGCCCGGCATGATCGGCCATCTGCGGCTGGCCCGGGGCTGCGCGGACGCCGGGATCACCGAGATCGCGCTGGGCCGCGGCGGCAAGGAGTTCAAGGAGGGCTTCAAGAGCCGCGAGATCCCCATCGCCGAGGGCCGGGTGGCGCGCCGCACCCCCGGCGCGGGCCTGCACTGGGTGCGCGCCACGCCGCTCAACAGGGCGCGCGGCGCCGTCCTGGACAACCCCGCCCTGTACAAGCACGCCGACCGCGCACTGAAGACCTACGCGAAGCTGAGGGGGCGGACGCGATGACCGGCTTCCGCTTCTCCGTCGTCATCTGCGCCTTCACCGAGCGGCGCTGGGACGACGTGCACGCCGCCGTCGCCTCGGTGCGGGCGCAGCGGCACGCGCCCGAGGAGATCATCCTGGTCGTCGACCACAACCCGGGCCTGCACGCCCGCCTCAAGGAGTCCCTCCCGGACGTCACCGTGCTGGAGAACCGCGAGGCCCGCGGACTGTCGGGCGGCAAGAACACCGGCGTCGAGGCCGCCCGCGGCGACGCGGTCGCCTTCCTCGACGACGACGCCGTGGCGGCGCCGGACTGGCTGGCCGCGTTCGCCGGGCGCTACGCCGACCCGCGGGTCGCGGGCGCCGGCGGGCTGACGCTGCCGATGTGGCCGGGGTCGACGCCGTCCGCCGAACTGGCGGCCTACCCGATGCCCGCCTCCGGGCCCGCGTCCACGGGACGGCGCCCGCGCTGGTTCCCCGAGGAGTTCGACTGGACGGTCGGCTGCACGTACCGCGGCCTGGCCCCCGGGCCGGTGCGGAACCTGATGGGCGGCAACGCCTCGTTCCGCCGCGAGGTGTTCCCGATCGCCGGCGGCTTCGACAGCGGCATCGGGCGCAGCTTCCACAGCGTTGATTCCAGCCCCCTGAAGGGGGCCCACCCCCGACCTCGGCCACTGGGCTGCGAGGAGACCGAGTTCTGCATCCGCCTCCGGCAGCGCAGCCCCGATTCCGAGCTGGTGTACGACGACCGGGCCGTGATCTGGCACCGCGTCCCGGCCGAGCGCGCCCGCTTCGCCTACTTCCGCGAACGCTGCTACGCCGAGGGCCTGTCCAAGGCGCTGGTCACGCGCAGCGTCGGCAGCCGGGACGGGCTGGCCAGCGAGCGCGCCCACGCGCTGAAGACGCTGCCGCTCGGCGCGCTGCACGGCGTCGGCGACGCCTTCCGCGGCGACCCGTCCGGCCTCGGCCGCGCCGCCGCCATCTCGGTCGGCCTGGCGTGCACGGCCTGGGGCTACGCGGTCGGCGCCCGCGGGGCGTCATGACCGTGCTTCCGACCGTTCCTGTCCTGATGTACCACTCGATCGCCGACAGCCCGCCGCGGGGAACGGCCGGGCTGGCGGTGACCCCCGGCGCGTTCGCCGAGCAGATGGCGCTGCTGGCGGACGAGGGTTTCACGCCCGTCCCGTTCTCGGCGCTGGCGCGCGGCGGGCTCCCGGCCCGGCGGCCGATCGTGATCACCTTCGACGACGGCTACGCCGACTTCCACGCGGCGGCGCTGCCCGTCCTGGCTCGGCACGGCTTCGCGGCGACCGTGTTCGTCACCACCGGCTGGCTGGCCGATGCCGGTCGGCACGCGGCCGGACGGCCCCTCGACGCGATGATGGCGTGGTCCCAGGTGCGCGAGTGCGCGTCGTCCGGCGTCGAGATCGGCGCGCACAGCCACGGCCATCCCCAGCTCGACCAGCTGCCCGGCGCCGCGCTGGACGACGAGCTCGCGCGCAGCCGGGGGCTGCTGGAGGACCGGCTCGGCGCGCCGGTCACCACGATGGCCTATCCGTACGGCTACTCCAGCGCCCGGGTACGGCGTGCCGTCCGCGCCGCGGGGTATGACAGCGCCTGCGCGGTGGCCAACCGCCTCTCCCCCGTCCCATCCCAGGCCGGCGGCCCTCCGCGCGGGTACGACGCGCTGGCGATCCCCCGGCTGACCGTGCGCGCATCGACCACGCTCGCCACGTTCGCCCGGGTCGCCGACGGGAGGCGGATCCCCCTGATCTTCTTCAGCGATCGCGTGCTCACCAAGGGCTACGCCGCCGTCCGGCGGACCCGCTACGCGCTGCGGAGGGTGACCCGCCGTGTCTGAAGCCTCCGCCCCCCGGGAGGTGCTCGCGCCGGACGCCCCCGGCTGGCTGCGCCGCGAACTGTCCAACCCGCTGTTCCGCAACGCCTACGCGCTGGTCGCCAACGGCGGGCTCACCGGGCTGCTGGGCCTGGCGTACTGGGCGCTGGGCGCCAAGCTGTACTCGCCCGACGACATGGGCCGCAACTGGGCCGTGATTCAGGCGATCATGTTCGTGGGCAGCGTGACCATGCTCAACTTCCTGCTCATCCGGTTCGTGCCGCAGACCGCCCGGCACACCCGCGCGCTGGTGCTGGCCTGCTACGCCGCCGGCGCGGTCGCGGCGGCCGTGCTCGCGCTCGGCTTCCTGCTCACGCTGGACCTGTGGGGCGAGTCGTTCAGCCATCTGCGGAACTGGAAGATGGCGCTGTGGTTCCTGGCCATGGCGGTGGCGTGGAACCTGTGGAACCAGCAGGAGGGCGTGTTCACCGGGCTGCGGCACGCCGGCTGGGTCCCGGTCGTCAACGTGCTCTTCGGCGTGGCGAAGCTGGCGCTGCTGGTCGCGCTGTTCCGGGCGTTCCCCGACGACGGGGTGACGCTGTCGTGGTTCGTGCCGGCGATGGTGATGCTGGTGCCGGTCAGCCTGTTCATCTTCGGCCGGATGCTCCCCGAGCACCGGCGGCGCAACTTCGGCCGCGGCGCCCGTCCCACCCACCGCGACATCGCCCGGTACGCCGGCGGCGCCTACCTGGGCGGCGCGTTCCAGTACGCCTCGATCAGCCTGATCCCGGTGGTCGTGGCGGCGCACCTCAGCTCGTCCACCAACGCCTACTTCCAGATGGCCTGGGCGCTGGGCATGATGCTCGACCTGCTCGCCCTCACCCTGTCGATGTCGCTCACCGTCGAGGGGGCGTTCGACCACGGGCGGCTCGCCGAGTCGGCGCGGGCGGCGCTGCGCCGCACGCTGACGCTGATGACGCCGGTGATGGTGCTGGTCGCGATCGCGGCACCGATCGGGCTGCGGTTCTTCGGGCACGAGTACGCCGAGCGGGGCGGGCCGCTGCTGCAGGTGCTGGCGCTGGCCGTGCTGCCCAAGGCGCTCATCGAGCTCTACATCGGGGTGCTGCGGGTGCAGAACCGCACCCGGCTGATCGCGGCGCTGCAGGCGGCCCGGCTCGCCGGCGTGCTGGCCCTGGTCCCGGTGGTGGTCGATCCGGACCTGCTGGCCACCATCGGCCTGGTGATCGTCGGCGTGAACACCATCGTCGCGGCCCTTGTGCTGCCCGGGCTGCTGAACGTCACCCGGGCGACGCCTTCCACGGCCCCCGGAGGGCGGGATATCCCTTGAGCGTGATGGTACGCGCGGCCCGCCGGCCCGAGGGAGAGGTCCCGGCGGCGCCCCCGGCGCCCCCGCGCACCTCCCTTCCGGTGCTGGCCGGTCTGGTCGCGGCCCTGCTGGCCGGCGTCGCGCTCTTCTGGGCGCCGCTGCGCGGCGTCGACCTGGAGGCGCTCAGCGGGTACGGGCTGATCGGCGTCCTCCCGCCGGCGACGCTCGCCGGGGCGGCCGTGCTCGTGCTGACCTTCATGGTGACGCTGGCGCTGCCGCGGCCGTACCGGCTGCTGCTCGCGGTGCAGATCGGCGTGCTGATCGTCTCGCTGCACGGGGTCACGCTGGCGCTGGAACCGATCGCCCGCTTCCCGACCGCCTGGCAGACCGCCGGGTTCATCGAGTACATCACCCGCAACGAGACCGTCAGCTGGGACCTGGACGCGCGTTTCTCCACCCCCGGCTTCTTCGCGTTCGTCGCCTTCGCCATGAAGGCGGTCGGGCAGAACGACATCGAGCCGATCCTGCGCTGGGCGCCCACGGTCACCAACCTGATGTACCTGGTCCCGTACGTGCTGATCCTGCGGGTGCTGCGGGCGACCTGGCGGGCCAAGTGGCTGGCCGCCTGGCTGTTCATCGCCGCCAACTGGGTCGGGCAGGACTACCTGTCCCCGCAGGCGTTCGCCTACCTGCTCTACCTGTACTTCGTCGCGATCCTGGTCAACTGGTTCCGGCACCACGACGAGACCACCCAGCGGGCGGGACGGCGCCGTACCGCCGCCACCCGCGAGCGCACCGGCGGGGTCTGGCGGTTGTACAACTGGCTGTTCGGCCCGAAGGACCCCGGCGAGCTGCCCGCGCCCAAGGTCCCGGTGCGGGAGCGGTCGATCCTGCTGTTCCTGCTGTTCTTCCTGCTGCTGGCCGGGACGGCCGCGCACCAGCTCACCCCGTTCCTGATGACGGCCGCGTGCGCCGGGCTGGTGCTGGTGCGCCGCTGCAACCTGCGCGGCCTGCCGTTCATCGCCGGGGTCGTGTACGCGGCGTGGGTCAGCTTCATGACGGTCGGCTACTGGTCCGGCCGCAAGGGCGAGATCTTCGGCGGGCTCGGCAAGGTGTTCACCAACGTCCAGCAGAGCACCGGCGGCCGGATCGGCGACCAGGCGGGCGAGACGCAGGACATCCAGATGCTGCGGATCCTCATCGCCGTGACCGTCATGGCGCTGGCGCTGGTGGGGCTGCTGCGGCGCCGCGCCCGCGGGATCGACGACCGGGTCGCGCTGGTGCTGATGCTGGTGCCGTTCTCCTCGTTCGGGCTGCAGAACTACGGCGGCGAGATCGCGCTGCGGATCTACTTCTTCATGCTGCCCGCGGCCTGCCTGCTGATCGCCTACCTGTTCTTCCCGGCGCCGTTCGACGCCCCGGCGGTACGGGACCCGAAGGTGCGGCTCCGGCTCGGCCGGCTGCGCACCGGCCCGCGGCGGCACTGGCCGGCGGTGGCGGCCGCCTCGGTCTTCGCGCTGCTGCTCACCGGCGGCTTCCTGGCGGTCCGGTACGGCAACGAGCGCTACGAGCAGGTCCGGCCGAGCGATGTGACCGCGTTCGACGTCATGCTGCGCGAGCACGACGGCGCGATCGGCGTGGTGTGGCTGAGCGCGGAGAACCCCGACCTGGCCGGCGGGACGCCCGTGATGCCGTGGTCGTACCGGAGCTGGGAGCGGTTCACCTACTCGCCCGTCATCGCCGACCGGAACGACCCGACCGACGTGTCGCAGATCATCCAGCGGCTCGGGGAGCAGGGGCCGGGCGGGTTCTTCGTCACCACCCGGAGCCACGAGGACTTCCAGGTGCTCAGCGCGGGCCTGGCACCCGAGTACGGGGCCCGGATGCGGCGCGCGCTGGCGTCACATCCGGCGCTCCGCACGGTCTACGCCGACCGCGACGCGGCCGTGTTCCGGCTGCGGAACCCTCCCCCGGAGCCGGTCGCGCAGGTGCCGCCTCCGGCCGGGATCGGGCTGCGGTCCTCGCCGTGGACCCCGGCCGGGCTGATCTACCTGCCCGTCCTGCTGGGCGTGCTGCTGACCCGGGAGCTGCGCCGGCTGCGGGTGCCGCCGGGCGAGCTGAACCGGCTGCGGCCGCTGACCGTCCTGGCGATCCCGCTGTTCGTCAGCGTGCTCGCGGTGATCGTGGAGAGGTTCGTGATCATCCAGTGAGGGCCCTGCTGGTGGTGTCGCTGTTCGCCGTGCCGGGCGCGGCGTTCTGGACGCTGGTGCGCGGGCTCGACCCGCTCGGCCGGCTGGTGGCCGCCGCCGCCGCGAGCATCGTGACGGTGGCGGCGACGGCCCAGCTCATGCTGATGGCCGGCGTCTGGTCCCCGGGCGGCGGGCTGGTCGCGGTGCTGGTCCTCGGCACGGTCGCGGCGGCGCCGGCCCTGCTGCGCCGCCCCCGCCCGCGCCCCGCCCCGCCCTCGTCCCCTGCGGCCCCCGCCCCACCTGACCCCACCGCGACCCGCCACGACTTGCCCGCCACCGACGAGGACGAGGACGCCTGGCTCTACCAGGAATGACCCCACCCAGCCCGCCCACGGCAACCCCGCTTTTTTCACTGTCCGGCCCGGAGCGGAGCGCTAGCGGAGTGGAGAGGACGGGCAGGCGGAGGGAAGCGGGTCCGTAGCGGAGCGCTAGCGGAGCGGAGGAGGCGTTTTCCTCCGTCCCGGGGGGTGTGGGGGGTCGTCCCCCACAATTACAGGTCGATCGCGAAATCCAGGATGACGCGGTCGGCCGGGATGACGATCTCGCGGCACACCTCCAGGATGCGGGGGCCCGACAGCAGCCGGCGGGTGATGGTGAGCACCGGCACCCCGCCGCCCATCCGGAGCGTCTCGGCCTCCTCCGGGGTCGGCATCCGGGACGTCACCGACTCCTCCACCCGTGTCGGCGGATGGCCGAGGAAGCTCAGCTGGGCCAGGGTGCCGCCGGGCCAGGGTTCGTTGGCCGGGTCGGCCACGGGCGTGTCGCCGACCACGTCCCACGGCAGGTAGTTCACCGAGATCTGCTGCGGCTCGCCCCGGGCGTAGAACACGAACCGGCGGCGCAGCAGCTCGGTGCCCGCCGCCACCTCGAACAGCTCGGCGAGCCCGGCGTCGGCGCGGGTGCGGGAGAACTCCCGGTCCAGCCGGTACTCGTTCCAGGAGATCCGCTGGTCGTGGGTGAAGGTGGTCGCGGGGACGGCCATCGGCGCGGTCACGACGCGGTAGCGGTCCATCGCGACCCGCCGCACCGGGGGTGCCACCTTCACGATCGTCCCGCCGCCGCGGCGGGTCTCCACCAGTCCCTCGCCGCGCAGCAGGGCGATCGCCTGGCGCACGACGATCTCCGAGACCCCGTGCTCTGCGCGCAGCTCCGACATCGTCGGCAGCCGCGCGCCCTGGGGGTAGCGGCCCTCCCTGATCTGGTCCCGCAAGTGCTCGGCAATACGGAGGTAGGCCGGACGGTCCGGCACCGGCATCACCTTCTCTCGTCCCCCGGCCCACCGTTCCCCGGATCGATGAGCCGTTCGATCCCGGGCCGTCGCTCCCGCCCTGCATCATTCCCTTCGCTAACCCGAGGGGGACGGTCCGCTTACGGATAGCTTGACACCTCTTTGACCGAGTAAGACTTTTGTATACAGAAGAACCGCCTCGGGGAAAGGACGACCTTGATGGGCGACTTCGAGGATCTGAAGACGGCCATCGAAAGCGAGCACCCGGGGTGGCTGGTGTGGCGCAGCGACGCCGGCCGCTGGTACGCCACGCGCGGCGGCGACCTCACCGACGCGCAGTTGCAGGCGGGGTACGCGATGACGGTCGCGGCCGACGACGCCGCCGGGCTGCGCGAGCTTCTGCTGGAACAGACGCGCCGCGAGGACTGTACGGACGGGGAGCGGTGAGGGCGCTCCCCGGTCCGGGCGGCGCCGGCGCCGCTTCGGGCGGGCGGCGGCGCCGGAGCGGAGGAGGCCGCACGGCCCGGTCCGCGCACGGGGGCGGACCGGGCCCGGGCGGCGCGCGACGCAAGATACCTGTGGCGCTGAGGTGACACAGGAGTGGAGACTTGGTCGGCGTGGTCGATGGCACCACGGAGGCCGGCGGAACGTGGCCGCACGGGCGGCACTCGGCGCGACCCCTCCGTCAGGAAACGTGCCGTCCGTGCGGTCGCGACCGATACCGCGACGAAACAGGACCATTTCGATCATCGGTTTTCGCGAGGACTTCTCACCCCGTTGCGGGTTGCCTCGCGAGCCGTTCGGATGTAGGGCGGAAAAGAAGTAAGGCAGGTGTCACGGAAAGGTCGACCCGGCGGCCGAACTTCCCTCTCGCCCGCGGCGTTCTAAGGAATGTGCCGGATGAGTCCCCGGCGCCTTTGCCCGCTCCTTTCAGGAGGGCCCCTTGGACGTGCAGTCAAGGACCCGCGATACATCCCGCTCCGCGCTGTTCCGCACCCGCCAGGGCCGGCACGGCCGCCCGCCCCGCCAGCGCCTTTTCCTGGTCGCGCTCGTGGGCGCGCTGGCGGGCGTGCTGACGTCCGCGATCGTCCTGGGGGTGAGCGGCCGGCGGCCCGGGAGCGGTGCGGGCACGGTGGACTCCCCGGCCGGGACCGCGGCCCGGGTCGGCGCCGGAGCCCCGGAGGGCTGGCCCTCGTGGGGCTTCACCCACACGCAGAACTCCGTCGACGTGCGGCAGGGCCCGCAGCGGGCCCTCGCCGACCTCTCCGGCGGCCCGGTCGTCCAGGTCACGCCGATCATGGGCTGGGGCGTGGACAACCCGCAGCCGCGGCCGGGCGAGTACAACTGGGCCTCGCTCGACCGCCGGATGGAGACCATCCGGGCCACCAAGGGCACCCCGGTCGTCACGCTGTGCTGCGCCCCCGACTGGATGAAGGGCGGCCCCGCCGGCGAGACCGACTGGAGCAGGCTCGAACTGGCCGTCGAGCCCGAGTTCTTCGACGCGTTCGCGGAGATGTCGGCAGCGGTCGCCAAGCGCTATCCGCAGGTGAAGTACTACACCGTATGGAACGAGTTCAAGGGTTTCTGGTATCCGCCCGGGAACCGCTGGGATTATGAGGGCTACACCCGGCTCTACAACAAGGTCTACACCGCCTTGAAGAAGGTCGACAAGGACATCCGGGTCGGCGGCCCGTACATGGTGATGAACAGCAACGCGCCCGGCCGCCAGTACGGTCCGCCATCGGAGCTGAAAGGCTCGTGGGGCAGCATGGACCAGCGCAACCTGGACGCCGTCAAGTACTGGGCGAAGCATAAGAAGGGCGCCGATTTCATCGCGATCGACGGGCACAGCCAGCCCGTCCAGCGCGAGGTCAAACTTAACGATTTCCAGGCATTGACGAAGTTCTCGGACGTGACCCGGTGGCTGCGCGGGCTCGACAAGGACCTGCCCGTCTGGTGGGCGGAATGGTACGTCGAGCCCGTCCCGTCCGACTGGACGAACGAGCGCCGCGCCGCCGTGCACACGGCCGCGATGATCGAGTTCGTGCGCGGCGGGGCGGCCAGTGCTTTCTACTGGAGCCCGCAGACCACCATGTCGGGTGACTGTGCCGGTTGCCTGTGGTCGGGGTCGGCCGCGGGCGGCGCCACCCCGACGCTGGCCATGCTGCAGAACTTCGCCCGCTGGTTCCCGCCCGGCACGGAACTGGAGGACGTGAAGGCGTCCGATCCGGCGGTGCGGGTGCTCGCGCAGAAGGAGCGGATGGTCGTGGTGAACGGCGCGGCGAAGGCCGCCCGGCCGGAGATCGACGGTGAGCCGCTGAAGCTGGGCCCCTACGAGGTGAAGTGGGTTGCGAGATGACCGAAGAGGCACAGCGATGACCGAAGAGGCACAGCGATGACCGAAGAGGCACAGCGATGACCGAAGAGGGCACAGCGGTGAACTCAGGGGCACGGCGATGACCGAAGAGAGGGCGGCGGTGACGGCGGCGGGGGTCGCGGACTTCGACCTGGTGGGGATGGCGTTCTGGGACAGGCCGCCGCAGGAGCGGCTGGCCGACTTCGCCCGGCTGCGCGAGTTGGGGCGGCCCGTGTACTTCGCCGAGCCGCGGGTGCCGTTCGTCCGGTCGGGCAAGGGCTTCCACGCGTTGGTGCGGCACGCGGACGTGGTGGAGGCCAGTCGCAACGCGAAGGTTTTCAGCAGCGAGCCGGCGGCGACGTCGCCGGAGCCGCCGTCGTGGCTGTCGGCGCTGTTCGGCACGCCGATGGTCAACATGGACGATCCGGCGCACGCCCGGCTGCGCCGGATCGTGTTCCGCGCGTTCACCCCGAAGATGCTGGCCCGGATCGAGGAGGACGTGCGGGCCACCGCGGCCCGGATCGTCGATGACGTGCTCGCGGTGGGCCCGCGCGACTTCGTGGAGCAGGTCGCGGCCCGGCTGCCGATCAACGTGATCTGCGCGATGATGGGCATTCCGGAGCGGGCCCGCCCGTACGTGCTGAGCCGGATCGACGCGATGACCGAGTATTCGGGGGTGCGCGGCTCGCTGGCCAGTCCCCGCACGCTGCGGTTGCTGTACGGCAACCTCAGGGCGATCGTCGACCTGCACCGGCTGGTGGCGCGGCTGGGCCGGGCGCGCCGCGCGAATCCGGCCGGCGATCTGGTGTCGGCGCTGGTGAACGCCAATCCCGACGGGGAGCGGCTGTCGGTGCGGGAGCTGGGGTCGTTCTTCGATCTGCTGCTGGTGGCCGGCAACGAGACCACCCGCAACGCGCTGGCGCACGGCCTCAAGCTGCTCACCGACCACCCCGCGCAGCGCGAGCTGCTGATCGGCGACGAACTGGCCGGCTACGACGAGCGGATCGGCGGGGCGATCGAGGAGATCGTCCGGTACACCTCGCCGATCATCCAGTTCCGCCGGACGCTCACGCAGGACCACGAGCTGGGCGGGCATCCGTTCCAGGCCGGGGACAAGGTGGTGCTGTTCTACCCGGCGGCCAACCGCGACCCGGATGTGTTCGCCGATCCCGACGCCTTCGACATCACCCGCTCGCCCAATCCGCACGTCGGGTTCGGCGGGCCGGGCCCGCACCTGTGCCTGGGCGCGAACCTGGCCCGGATGGAACTGAAGATCATGTTCCGGGAGCTGTACGGGCGGCTGCCCGGGCTGCGGGCCGACGGTGAGCCCGAGTACCTGCGTTCCAGCTTCGACAACGGCATCACCAGGCTTCCGTTCACGTTCGCGAGGTGACCTCCCATGCACGTCGCCGTGGTGCGTCCCGGCGAGCTCGGCGCGGCCGAGCTGGCGTCCTGGCGCAAGATGCAGGACGCGCTGCCCCATCTGGCCAACCCGTTCATGTCGGCGGGGTACGCGATCGCGGTCGACCGGGTGGTCCCAGGGGCGCGGGTCGCCGTGCTGAGCGAGCGGGCGGGCGGCGACATCGTCGGGTTCCTGCCGTACGAGCTGCACGGCCGGGGCGGCGCCGCCGGGGCGATCGGCGGGTGGCTGTCGCTGGGCCAGGGACTGGTGCACGCGGCGGGGCTGGAGCTGGACGCGCGCGAGCTGCTGCGCTCGTGCGGGCTCTCGGCCTTCGCGTTCGGGACGCTGGTGCCCGACCAGCCGTGGTTCGCGCCGTTCGCCACCAAACGGCTGGACTCGGCGGTCATGGACCTGGGCGGCGGCTTCGACGCCTTCACCGAGTCGCTGCGCGCCAAGGGCTCGAAGGTGGTGAAGCAGACCCGCTACAAGGAGCGCAAGATGGGCCGCCAGGCGGGCGAGGTGTCGTTCGCGTTCGACGTGCGCGATGACGCGTCGCTGGCGCTCGTCCAGTCGTGGAAGTCCGCCCAGTACCGCGCGATGGGCCGTACCGACCGGTTCGCGCGGCCGTGGGTGGTGGAGCTGGTCGAGCGGCTGCACCACACCCATGACGACGGGTTCGCCGGGGTGCTGTCGATGCTGTACGCCGGCGGCGAGCCGGTCGCGGGGCATTTCGGGCTGCGCAGCGGCCACACGCTGGTGACCTGGTTCCCGGTGTACGATCCGGAGTTCGCCAAGTTCTCCCCTGGGCTCGTCCTGCACCTGCACATGGCGGAGGAGGCGGCGGCCCTGGGCGTCCAGCACATCGACATGGGCCCGGCCGTCGGGTGGCGCTACAAGCAGGAGTTGCAGAACCACTCCATCACCGTGGCGGAGGGCGTGGTGCGGCGGCGTTCGCCGGGCGGCGCGGCGCACTGGCTCAGGCACGCCCCGATCGCTCGCGGCCGCGATCTCGTCCTCGGCAACCGGACGCTGTACGGGATGGCCGACCGGGCCATGCGCGGCTATGGCCGGTGGCGGTCGAAGGCCCGATGAGAAGGCGCGTTCGACCGCTGTGCCTCTTAGGTGAGATATGCCGTTCCCGGGGCACTTCTAGGTGCGTACCTCTGATCCTGGGAACGAGGAGGCCACGATCTCATGGCACGGGTGACGCGTGAGGAGATCGACAAGCTGGTGGGGGGCGACCACCACGATCCGCACAGCGTCCTCGGCGCGCATCCGGGACGCTCGGGGGTGACGGTACGGGCGCTGCGTCCGCTGGCCGAGCGGGTGGAGGTCGTCCTGCCGAACGGGGACCGGCACCCGCTGCGGCACTACCACGAAGGCGTCTTCACCGGCATGCTGCCCGAGGGCGCGTCGCTGTCCGGGGACGACCCCGACGCGGCGCCGCTCGCGGTACCCGACTACCGGCTCGCGGTCACGTACGGCAACGACGAGGAGATTCTGCAGGACGACCCGTACCGCCATCTGCCCACGCTGGGTGAGCTGGACCTGCACCTGATCAGCGAGGGCCGGCACGAGGAGCTGTGGCGCGCGCTCGGGGCGCGGGTCCGCACCTATGCGTCGGCGTTCGGTCCAGTGTCCGGTACAGGCTTCGCCGTATGGGCGCCCACTGCGCGCGGGGTACGCGTGGTGGGCGACTTCAACCACTGGGACGGGCGGGCGCATCCGATGCGCTCGCTGGGTTCCACCGGCCTGTGGGAGCTGTTCATCCCAGGAGTGGGCGACGGCGACACCTACAAGTTCGAGATCCTCGGTGCGGACGGGCAGTGGCGCATCAAGGCCGACCCCATGGCGCAGGCCACCGAGCTGCCCCCGGCAACGGGGTCGCGCGTCTTCACGTCCACCTACGAGTGGGGCGACGGCGAGTGGATGGGCCTGCGCAAGGAGCGGTCCTGGGTGAACGAGCCCATGAGCATGTACGAGGTGCATCTCGGCTCCTGGAAGCCGGGCCTCGGTTACAGGGAACTGGCCGAGGAGCTGACGCGCTACGTGGACGACATGGGGTTCACCCACGTGGAGTTCCTGCCGGTGGCCGAGCATCCGTACGGCCCGTCCTGGGGCTACCAGGTCACCTCCTACTACGCGCCCACCGCGCGTTTCGGGAACCCCGACGACTTCCGCCATCTGGTGGACCGCCTGCACCAGGCGGGGATCGGCGTCATCGTCGACTGGGTCCCGGCGCACTTCCCCAAGGACGAGTGGGCACTGGCGCGCTTCGACGGCACCCCCCTGTACGAGCACGAGGACCCGACCCGCGGCGAGCAACCCGACTGGGGCACGCTGGTGTTCAACTTCGGACGCGCCGAGGTCCGCAACTTCCTGGTGGCCAACGCCTGCTACTGGCTGGAGGAGTTCCACGTCGACGGGCTGCGCGTGGACGCCGTCGCCTCGATGCTGTACCTGGACTACTCGCGCGAGGAAGGCCAGTGGACGCCCAACATCTACGGCGGCCGGGAGAACCTGGAGGCGATCTCGTTCCTGCAGGAGATGAACGCGACCGTCTACAAGCGCAACTCCGGTGTCATGACGATCGCCGAGGAGTCCACCGCCTGGCCCGGGGTGTCACGCCCGACCCACCTGGGCGGGCTGGGCTTCGGCTTCAAGTGGAACATGGGCTGGATGCACGACACGCTGGAGTACCTCCGGCACGAACCGGTCTTCCGCCACTACCACCATGGGGAGATCACCTTCTCCCTCATCTACGCGTTCTCCGAGAACTACGTGCTGCCCCTCTCCCACGACGAGGTGGTGCACCTCAAGGGGTCGCTCCTGGCGAAGATGCCCGGCGACACGTGGCAGAGGTTCGCGGGGCTGCGCACCCTGCTGGCCTACATGTGGTCGCATCCGGGCAAGCAGCTCCTGTTCATGGGCTCGGAATTCGGCCAGGGCGCCGAGTGGGCCGAGGAACGCTCCCTCGACTGGTGGCTGCTGGACAACGCGTCGGAGGGCGCCGACCATCTGGGCGTGCAGAAACTGGTCCGCGACCTGAACCGGATCTACCGGTCCCACCCGGCCCTCTACACGATGGACGCCGTCCCGGACGGCTTCCGCTGGATCGACGCCAACGACGCGAGCGGCAACACCATGTCCTTCCTCCGCGTCGGGTCCGCCGCCGTTCCCGGCGAGGAGCCGCCCGTGCTGGCCTGCGTGGTCAACTTCTCCGGCGGCGCGCACGAGGACTACCGGCTGGCACTCCCCCGGCCGGGCGGCTGGCGCGAGATCCTCAACACCGACGCCTACGAGTACGGGGGCAGCGGCGTGGGGAACATGGGCCGCGTCGAGGCCACCGACGAGCCGCGGCACGCCATGCCCGCCTCCGCGCTCGTCCGCGTCCCGCCGCTCGGCGCGGTGTTCCTCGTCCCAGAGGAGGACGGAGCGCAGAACGGCGCATAGGGTGGCGGCATGTCTCAGCGCCTCCGCATCGTCCCGTCGCAGTTCATCGTGGAGCACCTGCCGAACGCCACGTTGCCCGAGGACGACGAGTGGATCGCGATGGTGCGCGCCCCGGAGGGCCTGACCGTCGTCCGGGAGGTCCCGCCGTTCGTGGAGGCGGAGCGCTGGGTCGGCTTCTACGCCGACGAGCCGCACTCCCTCGACACCCCGGGGATGCTGGCCGCGATCGTGGGGCCGCTGGCCGAGACCGGTATCCCGGTCTTCGTCGCCTCCACCTTCCACGCCGACCTGGTCATGGTCCCGGAGCGGCAGGTGCCCGACGCCGCAGCGGCCCTGAAGGAGGCCGGCCACCAGGTCGCCCAGTCCGCCTAGGAAATCCGAGACCAGGAGCACGAACAGCCGAAGGCCACGAACGTGTTCACGCTTCCCGCCAACCCACCGCTCGGTTCCTCGGCAAAGACCCGGACTCCCAGGAAGGGCAGTCACCTACCCTGTTCGCCACCGACCGGACCGACCGGATCACCTACATCGCTCAATGGTGGAAGGTGACCGACCACCAGGCGCTCGCGGACATCGGCCCAGTGCCCGACCACGAAACCCTGATCAAGATCCCGGAAGACGTGCTCAAGATGTACGCCCGCCGTTAACTGGACGAGGAGGGTCAGCACTGAGTCCGCACATCCCACCCGGCCCCGAGTTCGGCAAGCTCTTCCGTACCTTCGAGCACACCGCCTTTCGTCTGGAAACGCGCGACGAGTACAAGTCCACCAACGAGACGGAAGCACTGCGTCAGTTCGTCGCGGGCGAGCCTGTTGACATGGGCTGGTTCGATAACTGGCTGAACATGATCCGCGACGCCACAGCCGAGGGGCGGCGCTTCATGCGCGTGCGCGTGGTCACCATGCCGCTCACGGATTACAGCCGCTTCGGCGTCTTCTGTTCCAAGTACACCAACACGGCCGGTGAGGACATCCGCTATCTGCGGCGCGATGAAGCCACCGGCCTACCGGATTACGATTACTGGCTGTTCGACTCGCGCAAGCTGGTACGGATGCACTTCGACAAGGACGAGAATTTCCTTGGCGGTGAGATCATTGATGATCCTGCTGTGGTCGTAGACCACAACCATTGGCGTGATGCCGCATGGCACCGCGCTGCCCAACGGGACGACTTTGCCACCTAATAGAACCACCGGCGTCACCAGCGTTCATGAAGCGCGTGACGCGCTGGGCAGACGACTCGGTGAGCTTCGCCAGGCAGCCGGCATGAGCGGTCGGCAGCTCGCGGAGTCGTTGTCGTGACCACCTTCCAAGGTGTCCAAGCTGGAGAACAGCCGACAGACGCCAACCGATGACGACGTCCGTCAGTGGGCGCAGGCAACCGGCAGCGAAGCAGAGCCGGAGTATGTGGTCGCGCCCGCTCACGGCTTCTGCCTGCTCGACGGTAACCGCGTGATGGTCGATACCTTCTCGGCCGAGCTGAACCTCGCCCAGCCGCAGGAAATCGTCCTGTACCGCGGCATCTTCGACTCGCTAGCCGCTATAGCCAGCAATGGACGAAGTGTCCGAACAATCATCAACCAGGCGATAGATGATTTTGCACCGGAAGTCCCCGAGGACTCTGAGGATGGCGACCGATTCCCCCAGGCGGCGACCTTGAAAGTGGTCGGCCACCAGGTCGTGCAGACCGCCTGGGAAATCCGGGACCAGGAGCACGAGCAGCCGAAGGCCGCGAAGGTGTTCACGCTTCCAGGCCAGCCACCGTGCACCAGACGATCTTGCCGCCCGTCCGCGGCCTGCGGTAACCAAAGTTCTCGGTGAGGGACTGGACGAGCAGCAACCAGCGGCCGCCCTCGTCCTCGAGGTCGACTTCTTTGAGCACGGGCGGATCGATGCTGGGATCCCAGACCTCGACCACCAGCAGTGCGTCCTGCCGGTAAAGGCATACCGAGATCAGCTTCACGCCCGGCGAATCTGGGCGTGCGTCGGCTGCGGGTACGCCTCGATGATGCCCACTGCCCGCACGGCATTGGTTGCGAGCTCGGAGACGACGAGCTCCGCCGTGGGCACGAGTGCGTCCATGCTCCAACTCTTCAGGACGGCACGGGCGAACCGCCGGGCGATCCGCGGCGCGTCCGGAATGGCCGCCAGCTTCAGGCAGTTGTTGGAGCCTTCCATGTACAGGTCGGGTCGAGCGGGCGTGGTGACAGACATGACCGATCTACTCCTGTGGCAGGGGGTGGAGGCGGAGCCAGCGTCGGAGCGGTGCTCTGGGAGTACAACACGTTCATCGGCTTCGAGACTGAGGCTCGCGCGGTCTGGACGTACGAGATGACCCTGGTCCCTGGACTGCTCCAGACCGAAGGCTACGCACGCGCCGTCATCAAGGGCATGCTCCCTCACGCAAGCCAGGAGGAGGTTGAGCGACGTGTCGATGCCCGCATGAAGCGGCAAGAGGTGCTCGCCAAGCAGGACGCGGTGCGGTTGTGGGCCATCGTGGACGAGGCGGCCTTGCGCCGCCAGGTCGGTTCAGCCGGCGAGATGCGTGCCCAGATTGAGCATCTCCGTGCGGCCACGCTCCGCCCCGAGGTGACGCTCCAAGTCCTCCCATTCGACTCCGGCCCTCATCCCGCCATGCTCGGGGCGTTCGTCATCCTCAAGTTTGACGAACCGGTTGCGCCCGATATCGTCTATACGGAAGGGCTGACCAAAGACCTGTTCTTGGACGACGATACGAGCATCGCCCAGTATCGCGAGACGTTCGAGCATCTACGAGCCAGCGCGCACAGCCCGGGTCAAACCGAAGTCTTCCTGGCCGACCTGACCAGAGGAAGCCAAGTGAGAGGAGTGCGGGATGCAAACGCTTGATCCGTCCCGCGCAGTGTGGCGCAAAAGTGCCCACAGTGGCGGTAATGGCAATTGTGTCGAGGTGGCACAAGTCGACAAGATTACGGCCCTGCGCGACTCCAAGGACCCACACGGTCCCGTGCTGGCGTTCTCCCCCCAGGGGATGCGCTCACTCCTGGACGACGTGAAGGCTAAGAAATACGACCTGTAAACGTCGGCGCAGAGTCCTCGCCACTCAGCGCGACAGGTCGAACTCGCCGGCTTTCAGGGCCCGAGCGAATATCTGCCATTCACCGTGACCGAATACGAACAGTCCGCTGTCACGGTTCCTGGAGTCACTCACGCCGATACGGTCAGCACGCCGGGCGGCCGGAGCCACCCGGCACTCGATCGCTCCCGCGTACCTAAACCACCAGCTCGCCGTTAACGCCGCCGAACTGCGCCGCAGCCGGATTGATCTGCGCTATTTACATAATCCCGAATACGGTCGTGACGGCGACCGTCATCACCTGCTCCGCGAGATCACCGCTGCCTTCGCGGCATGCGAGCAGGCCGCCGCGGCGGGGCGCATCGGCGGCTACGGCGTCGCCACCTGGAACGGATTCGCGCACGAAGCCTTCACCATGGCCGACCTTGTCGCCGCCGCCCGTAATGCGGCCGGTGGCCAGGACACCTGCCTGGCTGCCGTGCAGCTTCCGATCAGCCTGGTGCAGATCAAGGCGATTGCCGCAGCGGCCAGCGGCCATGGAACCGTGGTCGAGGCAGCCGCTCGTGGCCTGGAAGTATGGGCATCGGCACCTCTGCACGGCGGTGAACTCGGTCGCTTGGTGAACGATGAACTCGCCCGGTTGATCCAACCCGGTCTTACCCCAGTCCAGGCGGCGCTGCATGTGGTCGCCTCCACGCCGGGTCTGTCCGGTGCAGTACTGTCCGCTTCGACCCCGGCACACTGGAACGAGGCAGCGACGGCTTTTTCGCTGCCGCCTGTTCCGCCTGCTCGACTCCGGGAGATCTGCGCTGTTCTCCGTGCCTGAAGATCATCGCCTGCGTTCGAGGATGCGCGCCGCTTACACGCGTGCGGCCATTCGATTCGGCTGCATCCCTGAGCCCGGGACCTACGAGGCATGGGGGCATTCCGCACGCACCCTCGGCGGACTCGTGCACCATCAGGCTGGAGGCGCATGGCTTCGCCTCATGGAAACCCCGCAGAACAAGCGTGGCGGGAAACTATGGTTCGGCACCGAACTGGCCGCCACCGTGCTGCCCCCACATGTGCCCAGGCCCGCGCTGCTCAAGGTGACCGATTGGGCCACCGACGAGTACGCCTACCGCGCCGAACTCACCACCTACGTCACCACGCCCACGTGCTCCAACACACCAGATCTGCCGCGCCGCGCGGAAGCGCCCACCCCATGGTGGTCGCAACTGCGCGGCGCGCTGGACGCGGTGATGGCCACCCCCGTTCCCACCAGACGTGAGCCGGTGATCAGCCAGGCATACGTCAACCGCGCCATCCCGGCCTTCCTTGGCGCCCGCCACATCGACACCACCGTGAGGCGGTGGACGCTGGCCCACGGGGACCTGCAATGGGCCAACCTCACCGCGCCAGAGCTGACCATCCTGGACTGGGAAGGATTCGGCCCCGCCCCCTTCGGCTTCGACGCCGCGAACCTGCACGCCTACGCCCTGCCCGTCCCGGACGTCGCCCGACAGGTCCGGTGTACCTTCTCCGACATCCTCGGCACTCCCGACGGGTGGCTGGCCGAACTCGTTGTCGGTGCCAGCGTGCTCCAGGCCGCCGACCGTGACCCCGTCCACGCCCGCCTCGCACCCCTCGTACGGGACCACACGCAGAAGCTCCTGGCCGTAAGCGATCTAGGAATTCCTAATGAAGACAGTTGAGGAGCCAGCGGGGGCCCACCACGGCCGCGCCGGCGGCCTCGCTGCGCGCCCGCAGCTCACGGTCGGCCGTGACGACGACGTAGGCGGCGTCGGGATCGGGCCGGCTCACCAGCTCCACGATCTGGTCGTCGCCGCTGCCGGGAGCCGCCACCACACGCACCTCCCCGGCGGGCTCCCCGGCGATGCGGCTGGCCGCGCCCTCCACCACCAGGACGACCTCGGGGAAGCAGCTGTCGAGCGGGAGGACCTCGTCGGGCAGGCCCGAGATCCCCTCCTTGAGGACGTCCAGATCGTCGCGCAGGCGGGCGTTGGCGCCCGCCCGGTCCTTCCACCAGCCGTCGGCGCGCGCGCCGACCACGTTCGCCGCGTCCACCACCAGCACCAGGCGTTTCAGAGCACCGCGCAGCAGGGGCCAAGAGGCGGCGAACGGCGGGAAGAGCCGCATTTCCTCCACCTTCTCCAAGGGCACCCAGGCCGCCTTGCGCGTCTCCCTGGACGCGGGCCGCACCTCCTGCATCTCCCGGACGGCCCCGACGACTGAGGCGAAGTGCCAGCCGCCGTGATCCTCGACCCGCATGCCCTGCACCCGGACGCCGGCGGGGTCGAGCGTGCACTCCTCGGCGGTCTCGCGGAGGGCGCCCGTCACCGGGTCCTCATGGCTGTGCAGCGCGCCCCCGAACATCCCCCACGTGCCGCCGCCGGTGCCCCACCACGCGCGCTGCTGGAGCAGCACCTGGACCTGGCCGTCCGTGCCGCGGTGGTACGCCAGCAGCCCGGACGCGCCGAACCGGCCCCAGTGCGTATGGCCCCTGGCGCACCGCGCCCAGCCGTCACCGTCGCCTCCCATGACGGCGACCCTAGCCCCTCCCGTCCGTCCCGTGACGAACCGCACAGCCACCCGAGCCCGTCGCCGCCCCGCAGACGGAATACGATTCGGGTGCCGCAGCCCGATGATCAAGAGGGGGTCCCAGTTGAGCGTGGACGCCGCGGACGGCCGTGCGAACACCGCCGACGACCTGTGGGACACCCTTACGGGGGCCGAGCTGATCCAGGCCATGGCCGATGGCCGGTACGTCGAGCCCTCCGACATCATCACCTTCATCGGCCAGGCGGCCAAGCACGCCGAACCCGGCCGGGTGGAACTCGAATGGCGGCCCGGCGAGCAGCTGAGCAACGCCGCCGGCTCCGTGCACGGCGGCTACATCGCGATGGTCCTCGACAACGCGGCGTGCCTGGCCGGCTCCAGCACGTGCGACCGCTTCATCCCGATGATCACCCTCAACCTGAACGTCGACTACCTGCGCGGCGTCAGCGCGGGCGAGACCTACACGGTCGTCGGCACCTGCGTGCACCCCGGCCGCACCCGGCTGGTCTCCAACGCCGTCGTCACCGACGCCCGGGGACGCCCGGTCGCCCAGGCGTCGGCCGCCTTGGTGCCCAACCAGGCGTTCGCGCGCTGAGCGCATAGGCTGGGCCCATGGTGGATCCCGGCACAGTCGTCAACGTCATCAAGCAGGCCCGCGATCGGCGCACCGCACCGCTGATCCTGGAACTGGACCTCACCGACGGCCTCGTGGAGTCGGCCCCCGCCGACCCGCTGACGGCCCTCATGTCGATCCGCCGCAACCACCTGCGTGACGTGCTGGACGGGCTCCGCCGCGCCCGCGGCGACGCCCGGGTCCGAGCCCTGCTCGTCAAGGTGTCCGGCGGCGTCGGCCTGGCCATGGCACAGGAGCTGCGGGAAGCCGTCCAAGGGCTGCGCGAGGCGGGCAAGCTGACCGTCGCGTGGGCCGAGACGTTCGGCGAGTCCGGCCGCGGCACCGTCCCCTACTACCTGGCGACCGCGTTCGAGCGCGTCTACCTCCAGCCGTCCGGGGACGTGGGGCTGACCGGCGTCGCGCTGGAGGAGCCGTTCCTGGCCGGCGCGCTGGAGAAGGCCGGCGTCCAGCCGCGGTTCGGCAAGCGGCACGAGTACAAGACGATGGCCAACACCTTCATGGAGAAGACCTACACGCCCGAGCACGAGGAGTCGTCCCGGCGCCTGGTCGACTCCCTCGGCGAGCAGGTCACCGCCGGCATCGCCGCCGCGCGCGGGCTCACCGAGGACCGCGTCCGGGAGCTGACCGACCGCGGCCCGCTGCTGGCGCCCGAGGCGCTGGAGGCCGGGCTGGTCGACGGGCTCGCCTACCGCGACGAGGTGTACGGCGAGATCCGCAAGGAGGTCGGCCCGCTCGACGGCACCGAGCCCCTGCTCCGGTACGTCTCCCGCTACAACCGCGCGCACGGCCTCGCCCGCCGCCTCCCCCAGCCCGGCAAGCAGGACGCGATCGCGCTCATCAACGGGCAGGGCCCGATCAAGCTCGGCCGCAGCGGCCGCGGCGGCCCCCTGCCCAACCAGGGCCCGGCGATGGGCTCCGACACCGTCGGCGCCGCGCTGCGCGCCGCCGTCCGCGACGACCGGATCAAGGCGATCGTGTTCCGCGTCAACAGCCCCGGCGGCTCCGCGGTGGCCTCCGACACGATCTGGCGGGAGGTCGTCCTGGCCCGCAAGGCCGGCAAGCCCGTGATCGTCTCGATGGGCAACGTGGCCGCCTCGGGCGGCTACTACGTGTCCATGGCCGCCGACGCCATCGTCGCGCAGCCCGGCACCATCACCGGCTCCATCGGCGTCGTCGTCGGCAAGGCCGTGATCAACGAGCTGCTGGAACGGCTCGGCGTCGGGCTGGGCAGCGTCGCCGCCGGCGAGCACGCCCGGATGTTCAGCGCCACCAAGGACTTCAGCGAATCGGAGTGGGAGCGGATCAACGCCTCGCTGGACCGCATCTACGACGACTTCACCGCCAAGGCCGCCGAAGGCCGCGGCATGTCCCGCGACCGGGTGCACGAGCTGGCCCGCGGCCGGGTCTGGACCGGCGCGGACGCCAAGGCCAACGGCCTGGTGGACGAGCTCGGCGGCCTCGACCTCGCCCTCGAGCTGGCCCGCAAGCGCGCCGGGCTGTCCGCCGACGCGCCCGTCCGATCCTTCCCGCACGCCTCGCCGCTGGACCGGCTGCGCCCGCCGGAGTCCAGCGAGGACCGCACCGCCGCCCGCGCCCGCATCGACGCCTGGGGCTCCCTGGGCGGTCTCGCCGCCCGGCTCGGGCTGCCCGCGGCCGGCCCGCTCACCCTGCCGGGCTCGTGGGAGATCCGCTGACCGGCGTCACCGACTTCACCGAGGCGCTCGCCGGGTTCGCCACGGGCGTGGTCGTGCTGACCGTCAAGGACGGCCGCGACGACCTGGGCACCACCGTCACCTCGTTCATGTCGGTGTCGCTGGAACCGCCGATGGTGCTGGCCGGGGTCGCGTCCGCCTCCTACCTGGCCGAGGTCCTGACCCGGCAGGACCGCTGGGCCGCGACCGTGCTCGGCGCCGGCCAGCGCGCCCTCGCCGGCCGGTTCGCCGCCGAGGGCCGACCCGGCGCCCGGATCCTGCTGGCGAGCGAACCGCACCACCGCGGCCCGCTCTCGGACGCCCTCATCGTCGACGAGGCCGTCGCCGCCCTCGAATGCGAGACCCGGCAGCGCATCGAGGCGGGCGACCACACCCTCTTCGTCGCGGAGGTGCTGTCGGCCGACTACATAGCCCGCAGACAAACCCCGCTGATCCGCGTGAACAGCGCCTACCTGGGGGCTAGGTGGTGAGGTCGCGGGGGAGGCGTTCGAGGAGGCCGCGCAGGTCGTCGGCGTGCTCCTCCTCCTGCTCCAGGATGCGCTCGAAGATGCGCTTGGTGGTCGGGTCGCCGTCGCCCAGCCACTGGACGATCGAGGCGTAGGACATGATCGCCACCCGTTCGGCGACCAGATCCTCCTTGATCATTTCGATCAGGTCGAGGCTGGCGTCGTACTCGGCGTGCGCCCGGGTGGTCAGGGTGTCGGGCGAGAAGTCGGGCTCGCCGCCGAGCTGGACGATCCGCTCGGCCAGCCAGTCGGCGTGCTGCTGCTCTTCCTGGGCGTGCTCGAGGAACTCGGCGGCGACCGCCTCGGCGTGGATGCCGGTCGCGGTGTAGTAGTGCCGCTTGTAGCGCAACGTGCAGACGATCTCTGTGGCCAGGGCCTCGTTGCAGACCTGGATCACCCGTTCCAGGTCCGCCCCGTACGCCTCGGTGACCGGCCCCTTGTCGATCTCGTGCCGGGCCCGGTCGCGTAGCGTCTTGATGTCGGTCAAGAACTCCGCCATGCGGTCCTCCCTTTCGGCACGGAGGCTCCTACCCGGCACACGCGTTTCACACTTGGCGGCCTGCCTTCCAGACGGCGGCCACCTGGGGGACGCCTGGGCGGTAGGCGAGGTGGATGTGGGAGGGGGCGTCCAGCATCAGGACGTCTGCGCGTGCGCCTGTTCCAAGGTGTCCCACGTCGGTGCGGCGTAGTGCGCGGGCGCCTCCGGCGGTGGCGGCCCACACTGCCTCCGCGGGGGTCATGTGCATGTCACGTACGGCGACCGCTATGCAGAACGCCATGCTGGAGCTGTAGCAGGACCCGGGGTTGCAGTCGGTGGCCAGCGCTACGGTCGCGCCCGCGTCGATCAGGCGCCGGGCGTCCGGGTAGGGCTGGCGGGTGGAGAACTCGACGCCGGGCAGGAGGGTCGCGACAGTGCGCGAGGACGCCAGCGCTTCCACGTCCGCGTCGGTCAGGTAGGTGCAGTGGTCGGCGGATGCCGCCCCCAGTTCGACCGCCAGCCGGACGCCCGGGCCCGCGTGCAGCTGGTTGGCGTGCAGCCGGGGCATCAGCCCTGCTTTGACGCCTGCTTCCAGGACCTCTCTGGCCTGGTCGGCGTCGAAGGCCCCCTGTTCGCAGAAGACGTCCACCCACCGGGCGTGCGGGGCGCAGGCGGCCAGCATCTCGGTGGAGACCAGGCGCACGTAGCCGGCGGTGTCGTCGCCGTACTCGGACGGCACGACGTGCGCCCCGAGGAAGGTGACCTCCTCGACGACCTCGGCGGCGATCCGTACGGCCCGTTCCTCCTGCTCGACCGACAGCCCGTAGCCGGACTTGCATTCGACGGTGGTGGTGCCCTGCCGGGCCATCTCGGCGACCAGGCGGCGGAGGTTGGCGCGGAGTTCTTCGGCGGCGGCGGCGCGCGTGCGCGCGACGGTCGTGCGGATGCCGCCCGCCGCGTACGGCAGCCCGCTCATCCGCGCGGCGAACTCCTCGGCCCGCTCCCCGGCGAAGACCAGGTGCGCGTGCGAGTCGACGAAGCCGGGCAGCACCGCCCGGCCGTGCGCGTCGTACGTTTCGTCGGCCGGGGGCGCGGCGTCCGACGGGCCGGCCCAGGCGACGGTGCCGCCGTCCAGGACCAGCGCCGCGTCGCGCAAGAGCCCGAGCGGGCCTTCGCCCAGCTCGGGCTCGTTGGTGACCAGTTCCCCGATGTTGGTGATGGCGATGCTCACCGGTCCAGAATCGCACCCGCGGCGCGTTCGGGACCGGACGCCGGTGCCGGTGGTGTCTCGGATGCGAGACACCACCGGCGGGGGTTCACCAGCCGCCCTGCTGCGGCGGCGGGGGCGGGTAGGCCGGGCCGGGCGGCGCGGGCGGCGGCTGCTGGTAGCCGGGCCCGGGCGGCGGCGCGGGCGGGTAGCCCTGCCCTGGCGGCGGGGGCGGGGCCCCCGGGCCGGGCTGGGGCGGGTACGGCCCGGCGGGGCCGGGCGGCGGCCCGCCGGGGCCCGGCGGCATACCGGGGCCGGGTGCGATGCCCGGGCCGGGTGCCATCCCCGGGCCGGGGGGCATCCCGGGGCCGGGGGGCATGCCCCCGGGCGGCGGCGGCTTGCTGCCGCCCTTCTTGGCGAGCCCGATGATGCCGCCGATGCCGGCGATCACCAGGGCGACCACGCCGAGGACGATCAGCTTGCCGATGCCGCCCCCCTTGCGCTTGCGGCCGGTGCTGACGTCGGGGTCGGTGTCGATGTCCGGCGGGTCGTAGGTCGGCGCCGAGTAGGTCGGCGTCGGCACATCGGTCGACGGGGTGGTGCTCGGCGCCGAGCCGCGCAGGGAGAGCAGCAGCGAGGTGATGGCGCGGGTGGGGTCGCGGGTGGTGCGCGCGGTCCGCCCGAACGCCGACGTGGCCGCCGACAGGTCCGCGTTGGTGTAGCCCGACGACGCGCTGGCGGTGATGTAGAGGTAGTCCAGCGACGGGTTGTACCCGAGGATCACCGAGTCGGTCGACGAGCGCCGGCTCTTCACCCACTGCTCGAACGCGACCTTGGTGCTCGGCGTCCGCGCCGTGTAGATCTTGGTCGAGCCGGGCAGCGTATCGGCGATGCGGCGTACTTCGGCGGTCCTCAGCACGCCCGCCATGTCCAATACCAGCGCCGGTCCGGTCGCCGCGACGGCCGGCGCCGTACCGGTCACGGCGAAGCCTGTAATCATGACACCCAAAAGCAGCAGCAACCGCCGCAACATGGCCCACGTCCCCGTAAAGCGAATATCTTCCTCAAACCTGACCCAGCAGAGAACCACATCCGGCCCTGCTCGCGCCAGAAAACCCCCCAGATCACTCTTGTGACTTCACTCGCATCCGTCGTCTCTCTCCGTGATCATCGAGACGGCGCGGCGGAGGGCGCCGGGAACGTCGTCCACCAGCAGGTGCCTGCCGTCCCGGACGATCTCGCGGCCGGACACCACGACCGCCCGGACGTCGGCGGCGGTGGCGGCGAACACCGCGGTCTCGGCGGCGAAGGCCGGCCCCGCGCCCGCCGTGCGGACGGAGTCGAGGGAGACCGCGACCAGGTCGGCGTAGGCGCCGGGCTCGAGCCGGCCCGCCTCGGGCCAGCCGAGGCCGTAGTGGCCGTTCCAGGTGGCGGCGGCCAGCAGCTCCCCCGCCGTCCAGTGGCCGCGCTCGCGGGTGCGCAGCCGCTCGTCCAGCTCGACCGCGCGGGCCTCCTCGAACAGGTCGATCATCGCGTGCTGGTCCGAGCCCAGGCAGATCGGGGACCCGGCGCGGAAAAGGTCGCGCGCGGGGCCGATGCCGTCGGCCAGGTCGCGCTCGGTGGTGGGGCACATGCACACGCCGGTCATGGTGCCGCCGAGCAGGCCGATGTCCGCGGGGGTGAGGTGGGTGGCGTGCACGGCGACGGTGCGGGCGCCGAGCGCGCCGCATTCGGCCAGGAGGCGGGTGGGGGTCATCCCGTAGGCGTCCTGGCAGGCCTCGTTCTCGGCGGTCTGCTCGGACAGGTGGACGTGCAGCGGCGCGCCGCGGCCCTTGGCCCAGTCCGCCACGGCGCGGATCTGCTCGCGCGGCACGGCGCGGACGGAGTGGATCGCGGCGCCGACCCGGGCGTGCAGGCCGCCCGCCTTGCCGGTCTGCTCGTGCAGGCTGTCGACGCGGCGCGCCCAGTTGCCCGCGCTGCCGTCGCCGAAGCGCAGCTGGGGGCCCTGGAGTGGACGGCCGATGCCGCCCGCCAGATAGCAGGTGTCGAGCAGGGTGATGCGAATGCCCGCGTCGGCGGCGGCCGCGATCAGCGCCTCGCCCATCGCGTTCGGGTCGTCGTAGGGGGCGCCGCCGGGCCGGTGGTGGAGGTAATGGAACTCGCCCACGCAGCTGATCCCGGCGAGGGCCATCTCCGCGTAGACGGCGGTGGCGAGGGCACGGTAGGTGCCGGGATCGAGCCGGTCGGCGACCTTGTACATCTGCTCGCGCCACGTCCAGAAGGTGCCGCTGCCCGCCTGGACGCGGCCGCGGAGGGCGCGGTGGAAGGCGTGGGAATGGGCGTCGGCCAGCCCGGGAAGGGTGAGCCCGGGCAGGCGGGACGTGCCGGGCGGGGCCGGCACGCCGGGGGTCACGGCGGTGAAACGCTCGCCATCGGTCTCGAGGAGCACATCCGCGGCCACCTCGTCTCCGAGCCAGGCGAACTCGGCATGCCACTGCATAACGGATTTCCTACCCGCAGGCCAGGTTTTTCAGCACCGCGGTGAGGGCCTCCACACCCGCCAGGCAGTCCGCCGGCTCGGCGTGCTCGGCGGGCGCGTGCGAGACGCCGGTCGGGTTGCGGACGAACAGCATCGCGGTGGGCAGCCGCGCCGCCAGGATCCCGGCGTCGTGCCCGGCCCCGGTGGGCAGCACCGGCACTCCGCCCAGCGCGCCGGCCAGGCGGTCGCGGAGCGCGGTGTCGAAGTCCACGACCGGCGAGTACGACTCCTCCGCCAGCTCGACGGCGACGCCGTGCTCGCGCGCGGCGTCCCGGGCCGCCTCGTGGACCTCGGCCACCGTCCGCCGCACGAGGTCGTCGGCCGGGCCGCGACCGTCCAGCCATGCGGTGACCGCGGACGGGATCGCGTTGACGCCGTTCGGCGTCACCTCGACCCTGCCGACGGTGGTGAAGGCGCCGTGCCGTTCGGCGGCGTCCCGCGCGGCCAGCACCATCCGCGCGAACGGGAGCATCGGGTCGCGGCGGTCCTCCAGCCGCGTGGTGCCCGCGTGGTTGCCCTCGCCGGCGAAGCCGAACCGCCAGCGGCCGTGCGGGACGATCGCGCTCGCGACGCCGACCGGAGCGGTGAGCGCACGGCCCTGCTCCACGTGCAGCTCGACGTAGCAGGAGACCCGTCCCAGCAGGTCCTCGTCCGGTCCGATCCGGTCCGGGTCCAGGTCGTGCGCGGCGAGCACGTCGCCGAACGCGCGGCCGTCGCGGTCGCGCAGCCCGCGGGCGCGGTCCGGGGCGATCGCGCCGGTGAGGAGCCGCGAGCCGAGGCAGGCCACGCCGAAGCGGGCGCCCTCCTCCTCGGCGAACGCGGCCACCCCGATCGGGCGGCCGGGCCGGACGCCGCGCTCCCGCAGCAGGTCGATCGCGGCGAACGCGGAGACCACGCCGAGCGGGCCGTCATAGGCGCCGCCTCCGGGCACCGAGTCCAGATGGCTGCCGGTCAGCACGGCGCCGTCCCGCGCCCCGCCTGGACGCCACCACGCGAACAGGTTGCCGTTGCGGTCGCGTTCGACGTCCAGGTCGCGGCGGCGCGCCTCGTCCAGGAACCAGGCACGGCACTCCAGCTCCGGCGGCGTCCAGGCGAACCGGTGGTAGCCGCCGGTGCCCGGGTCCCGTCCGACGGGCAGCAGCGCCGCCCACATCTCCTCGAAGCTCATACTTCCTTCATGGGGATGCGGACGCCGCGCTCGGCGGCCACCTCGGCGGCGCGGTCGTAGCCCGCGTCCACGTGCCGCATCACGCCCGACCCGGGGTCGTTGGTCAGCACCCGCTCCAGCTTGCGCGCGGCCAGCTCGGTGCCGTCGGCGACGCAGACCTGCCCGGCGTGGATCGACCGGCCGATGCCCACGCCGCCGCCGTGGTGGATCGACACCCAGGTGGCGCCGGACGAGGTGTTGAGCATGGCGTTCAGCAGCGGCCAGTCGGCGATCGCGTCCGAGCCGTCGGCCATGCCCTCGGTCTCCCGGTACGGGGACGCGACCGAGCCGGTGTCGAGGTGGTCGCGGCCCAGCGCCAGCGGCGCGCTGATCTCGCCGCGGGCGACCAGGTCGTTGAACACGGCCCCGGCCTTGTCGCGCTCGCCGTACCCGAGCCAGCAGATCCGGGACGGCAGGCCCTGGAAGTGCACCCTCTCCCCCGCCATCCGGATCCACCGGCTCAGCGGCTCGTTGTCGGGGAACAGGTCGAGGATCGCCTGGTCGGTGCGGTGGATGTCCTTGGGGTCGCCGGACAGCGCGGCCCACCGGAACGGGCCCTTGCCCTCGCAGAACAGCGGCCGGATGTAGGCGGGGACGAAGCCGGGGAACGCGAACGCCCGCTCGTATCCGGCGAGCTGCGCCTCGCCGCGGATGGAGTTGCCGTAGTCGAAGACCTCGGCGCCCGCGTCCTGGAAACCCACCATGGCCTCCACGTGCGCGGCCATCGACTCCCGGGCCCTGGTGATGAAGGCCTCGCGGTCCTTGTCCCGCTCGGCCGCCCAGTCCTCGAACGGCACGCCGCGCGGCAGGTACATGAGCGGGTCGTGCGCGCTGGTCTGGTCGGTGACGATGTCGATCGGGGCGCCGCGGCGCAGCAGCTCGGGGACGACGTCGGCGGCGTTGCCGAGCACGGCGATGGAGAGCGGCCGCCGCTCCGCCCTGGCCTCCTCGGCCAGGCGGAGCGCCTCGTCCAGGGACCCGGCCTTGCGGTCGCAGTAGCGGTGCGCGACGCGACGGTCGATGCGGGACGGGTCGCACTCGACGCAGATCGCGACGCCGCCGTTCATGGTGACGGCCAGCGGCTGGGCGCCGCCCATCCCGCCGAGCCCGGCGGTCAGCGTGACCGTCCCGGCGAGCGAACCATTGAAGCGCTTCGCCGCGACGGCGGCGAAGGTCTCGTAGGTGCCCTGCAGGATGCCCTGGGTGCCGATGTAGATCCACGAACCGGCGGTCATCTGCCCGAACATCGTCAGCCCGAGCGACTCCAGCCGCCGGAACTCCGCCCAGTCCGCCCACTGCGGGACGAGGTTGGAGTTGGCGATGAGCACCCGCGGCGCCCACTCGTGCGTGCGGAAGATCCCGACCGGCTTGCCGGACTGGACCAGCAGCGTCTCGTCCCCCTCCAGGCCCCGCAGCGACCGGACGATCGCGTCGAAGGAGGCCCAGTCGCGGGCCGCCTTCCCGGAACCGCCGTAGACGACCAGCTCGTCGGGGTGCTCGGCGACCTCGGGGTCGAGGTTGTTCATGAGCATGCGCAGGGCGGCCTCCTGCGGCCAGCCCTTGGCGTTGGACGGCGTGGTGCCGCGCGGGGCGGCCACAGGTCGTGGACCGGACATGTCAGACGCTCCTTAGGAGAGGCGGCCGGTGACGGCTTCGGCCGCCGCGACCAGGCCGCCGTCCCGGACGAGTGCGGTGGCGGCGGCGATCTCGGGGGCCAGGTGGCGGTCGGGCCCGGGGCCGGGGACGTGCTCGCGCAGCGCCGCGACGACCGCGGCGGTGGCGGGCCCGGGGCGCAGCGGGCGGCGCAGTTCGAGGGCGCGCGCGGCGGTGAGGATCTCGATGCCGACGACCTGGGCGAGCCCGTCCACCGCGCGGCGCAGCTTGCGGGCGGCGTTCCAGCCCATCGAGACGTGGTCCTCCTGCATCGCCGAGCTGGGGATGGAGTCGGCGGAGGCGGGCACCGCCAGCCGCTTGAGCTCGGACACGATCGCGGCCTGGGTGTACTGGGCGATCATGTGGCCGGAGTCGACGCCGGGGTCGTCGGCCAGGAACGCCGGGAGCCCGCCCGAACGGGCCCGGTCGAGCATCCGGTCGGTGCGCCGCTCGGACATCGAGGCCACGTCCGCGACGGGGATCGCCAGGAAGTCCAGCACGTAGGCGATGGGCGCGCCATGGAAGTTGCCGTTGGACTCCACCCGCCCGTCGGGCAGCACCACCGGGTTGTCGACGGCCGAGGCAAGCTCGCGCGAGGCGACCAGCTCGGCGTGCGCGAGGGTGTCGCGGGCCGCCCCGTTCACCTGCGGGGAGCAGCGCAGCGAGTAGGCGTCCTGGACGCGGGTGCAGTCGGGCCCGCGATGCGACTCCATGATCTCCGAGTCGGCCAGCAGCGCGCGCAGGTTGGCGGCCGACACGCCCTGCCCGGGATGCGGGCGCAGCTCCTGCAGGTCGGCGGCGAAGACCCGGTCGGTGCCCAGCAGCGCCTCGACGGTCATCGCGGCGGCCAGGTCGGCGTTGGTGAGGAGGCGGCGCAGGTCGTGCATGGCCAGGACCAGCATGCCGAGCATGCCGTCGGTGCCGTTGAGGAGCGCGAGGCCCTCCTTGGCGCCCAGCGTGACCGGGGCGATCCCGGCGGCGGCGAGCGCCTCCGCGGCGGGCCTGAGCTCGCCGGCGGCGTCCCGCACGTCCCCCTCGCCGATGAGCGCGAGCGCGACGTGCGCGAGCGGGGCCAGGTCGCCGGAGCAGCCGAGGCTGCCGTACTCGTGGACGATCGGCGTGATGCCCGCGTTCAGCAGCGCGGCCAGGGTCCGCGCGGTGACCGGCTGGACGCCCGTGCGCCCGGTGGCGAGGGTGCGCAGCCGCAGCAGCATCAGCGCCCGGACCACCTCCCGCTCCACCTCCGGCCCGGACCCGGCGGCGTGCGACCGGACGATGTTCAGCTGGAGCTGTGCGCGCAGCTCGGGCGCGATGTGCCGGGTGGCCAGCGCGCCGAAGCCGGTCGACACCCCGTACACCGGGGTCGGGCGCGCGGCCAGCTCGTCGATGTGCGCGCGGGACGCCCCGATCAGCTTGAGCGCCTCGTCGGTCAGCTCGACGCCGGCGCCGTCCCGTGCCACCGCGACGACCTGATCGAAGGCCGGCGGTTCCGGGCCGACCTCGACGCGCGCTTTCCCGCTGCTCACCGCACTCCCCCCTCGACGACCTCCATACCCACCATTGGAACGGCGGGCGCACGGCCAGGAGGAGGCCCGCAGCGCGCATTGTGTCTCAAATACGAGACAATGCCCGGATGGGACAGGTTCCGGCAGCTCGGCGGGCGCTGGCGGTGCTGCGGCTGCTGGCCGGGGCGGCCGGCCCGCTGCCCGCCTCCGCGATCGCACGCGAGCTGGGGCTCCCGCGCTCCAGCACCTACCACCTCCTGACCGCGATGGCCGAGGACGGTTTCGTCGCCTACGTGCCCGAGGACCGGCGCTGGGGTCTGGGCGTCGCGGCGTTCGAGATCGGCTCGGCCTACCTGCGGCACGGCCCTCTGGAACGGCTCGCCCGCCCGCTGCTGCGCCGCCTGGTCGACCGGGTCGGCGAGATCGCCCAGCTCGGCGTCCTGCACGGTTCCGAGACCCTCTACCTGCTGAAAGAGCAACCCCCAAGACACGCCACCCTTGTCACCGACGTGGGCGTGCGGATGCCCGCACAGCTCACCGCCAGCGGCCGCTCGATGCTCGCGCACCTGCCGCCCGCGCAGGTCAGGGCGCTGTTCCCCGGGCCATTCGTGGACCGCACGGGCCATGGCCCCACGTCCCTCCGCGAGCTGCGCCGCGGCCTGGCCGAGGACGCCCGGCGCGGCTGGTCGACGGAGGACGGCTACATCACCGAGGGCCTGGCCAGCATCGCGGCCTGCTCGTTCGACCACACCGGGCATCCCACGGCCGCGATCACGGTGACGTTCCGGCGGGAGAGCCGTCCCGAGGAGGGCTGGCCGCGGCTCGCCGCCCAGATCCGCGCCACCGCCGCCGACCTCACCACCCGCCTCGGCGGCCACCCACCCCAGGCAAGTACCGAACGCTGAGCCCGACGGGACGTCGCTTGGCTGCGGCGCGATCGGGTGATCACGGCGGGTGCGGGTCGGTGGGCTCGGCCAGGCGGCGTAGCAGATCGACGAGGTGCCGGCGTTCTGGCTCGGTGAACCGGCCGAAGATGTGCCCGCCCACCTGTTCGGCGGCCCGCCGTGCCCTCGTCAGGGTCTGCTCGCCGCGGCGCGTCAGCGCGATCGAGTACGCGCGCCGGTCCTGCGGCACCCGCTCGCGGGAGACCAGCCCCCTGTCCTCAAGCTCGTCGATGAGCCGGACCATCGTGGACTTGTCGATGCCGATATGGCCGATCAGGTCCCGCTGGCTGACCGGGCCGTACATCGGCAGCGCGAGCATCACGGCGAATCCGCGGACGTTGATTCCCAGCGGGCGCAGCGCCTGGTCCAGCCGCTCCCGGCTCTGGTTGTGGGCCTCGGCCAGCAGCATGCCGAGCCCCACGTGATCGGCGGCCAGGCCGCCGTCCCCGGACAGAAGGCGTTCGAGCATGTCGTCGAGCATGCGTCCCAGCAAAGCAGAGTGGCGCGCGTTCCATCTCCGCGTGGTGAGCGGCACGTACGACCTGTGACCCAGAGCGGGTCCGCTTGGTTCTGGCGGGAGGGCCGTCCCGCCCTGGTCGGGGTGGTGCGGGCGGGCGGCCGCCGCCGGGCTCGGTGGCCGCCCGCCACCGTCAGCCGAGGCCGTTCTTGCTGAGCCAGTTCTTGGCCACGGTCTCCGGGTCGGTCTTCTTCTCGGAGATCTCGGTGTTCATCTCCAGCAGCCCGGCCGTGGTCAGCTTGGCCGAGACGGCGTTGAGCGTGTTGCGGACCGTGTCGTTCACCTTGGACTTGTAGACCAGCGGCAGCACGTTCTGGGCACCGAACACGTTCTTGGGGTCCTGCAGCGCCACGAAGCCGTTCTTCTTGATGGCGGCGTCGGTGGAGAACAGGTCCGCGGCCTGGATCTGGTCCTTCTGCAGGTTGGACACGGTGATCGGGCCCGCGGTGTCCAGCGACTTGAACTGCTTGAACTTCAGCCCGTACACCTTCTCCAGCCCGACGATGCCCTGCTGCCGCTCCTTGAACTCCGGCGGCCCGCCCACGACCAGCTGGCCGGCGACCGGCTTGAGGTCCTCGATCGTGGTGAGCTTGTGCTTGGTCGCGGTGGCGGAGGTGACCACCAGCGAGTCCTTGTTCTCGGCCGGCGAGGGCTCCAGCACCTCCAGCTCGGGCGGCAGCTTCTGCCGGAGCGCCGTGTCCACCGCCTGGGTGGTGCTGGCCGGGTTCTCCTTGTCGACGTGGGCCAGGAGCGCCCCGTTGTACTCGGGGAACACCTGGATGGCGCCGCTCTTGACCTGGTCGAAGTAGACCTCGCGCGAGCCGATCTGGAACTTGCGCTCGACCTTGACCTTCTTGGCCTCCAGCGCCTGCGCGTAGATCTCGCCGATCAGGCCGCTCTCGGGGAAGTCCGCGCCGCCGATGGTGATCTTGGAGCCGCCCCCGTCACCGCCGCTCAGCGGATCGCTGTCGCCCCCGCCGCCGCAGCCTGCCAGCGCCAGCACGGCGGCGGCCAGCGCGGCGGCACCACGAATCTTCCGGGACATCTGGTGTTCCTTCCTCCGGGGACCGGACGCTCCTGCGCGCCCGGGGTCGGGATGCTGAAACGGCGCGGGCTCCGGCGTCAGGACACCGCCGCACGCTGCCGCACCCCCGCTGACACGGCGTACCGGTACAGGCCGGCGAAGGCGACCTGGGTGAGGACGGCCAGCACGATCACCAGGATCGCGCCGCCCGCCATGCTGTCGTAGTTCTGCCGCGAGTAGCCGTCGACGATGTAGCGGCCCAGGCCGCCCAGCCCGACGTACGCGGCGATGGTCGCGGTCGAGATGATCTGGATCAGCGCCGTGCGCAGGCCCAGCAGGACCAGCGGCAGCGCCACCGGCAGCTCGACCCGCAGCATCACCTGGCGGCCGGTCATGCCCATGCCCTCGGCCGCGTCCCGCAGCCCCGCCTCCACCTGCTGGACGCCCGCGTAGGTGTTGACCAGCACCGGCGGGATCGCGAGGGCGACCAGCGGGATGAGGATCGGCACCAGGTCGCCGGCGGTCGTGACGATCACCGCCAGGATGAGCAGGCCCAGGGTGGGCAGCGCGCGCGCCGCGTTCGCCGAGGACAGCACCAGGAACCCCGCGACGGCGGCGGGCCGCCCCCGGCGCAGGTGCCCGAGGACCAGGCCGAGCGGCAGCGCGATCACCGTCGTGACCGCGAACGCCAGCAGCGAGTACCACAGGTGCTCCAGCAGCCGGGTGGGGATGCCGTCGGCCCCGGACCACTGCGCCGACTGGCCGAACCAGCCCAGCGCCTCCCAGATCGCGTTCACCGGATCCCCTTCGGCTCGGCGGCGCCGGCGCTGTCACGCCTGGGCCTGCGGACGCGTCCGGCGCGTTCCCAGGGCGTGAGCAGCCGCTGGACGAGCAGCAGGAGCAGGTCGGCGACCAGCGCCAGCAGGATGATCAGCATGATCGCCACGACGATCGGGGTGGTGAACCCGCCGCCGGGCCACTTCATCCCCTTCACCATGAGCTGGCCCAGCCCGCCGATCCCGATCAGCGCGCCCACGCTCACCAGGCTGATGTTGGCGACCGTGGCCACCCGCAGCCCGGCCATCACCACCGGCACCGCGATCGGCAGCTCCACCCGCACCAGCCGGCGCAGCGGCCCGAAGCCCATCGCGACCGCCGACTGCCGCACGTGGTCGGGCACCGCGCGCAGGCCGTCCACCACGCTGGGCACCAGCACCGACAGCGTGTAGAGCGCCAGCGGGACGATCACGGTCGGGTAGGTCAGCCCGGTGAACGCCACGAAGATCACGAACAGCCCGATCGCCGGGACCGCGTACAGCACGCTGGTCGCGGCCAGCACCGGCGGGTAGGCGCGCCGCCAGCGCGCGCAGGCCAGCCCGACCGGAAGCGCGATCAGCAGCCCGAGCAGCACCGGGGTGAACGACAGGATCAGATGCTCCTGGAACGCCTCGGCGATGTCGCCGTCCAGGTTGCGGCCGATCCAGTCCCACCGGATCAGCGGCTCGCCGTCCTGGGCGAGGGTCAGCGGGATCACCGGTCCGCCACCGCGGCGGGGTCGGCGGCCTCGTCCCGCGCCTGCTCGGCGTCCAGTTCCTGGAAGAAGCGCAGCCGCTTGATGCCGCGCTCGCCGCCCAGGAAGTCGCGGACGAAGTCGTCGGCGGGATCGGCCAGCAGCTCCTCGGGGGTGGCGTACTGCGCGAGCCGCCCGCCGACCTGGAACACCGCGATGCGGTGGCCGAGCTTGACGGCCTCGTCGATGTCGTGGGTGACGAACACGATCGTCTTCTCGAGCTCGTCCTGCAGCCGCAGGAACTCCTCCTGGAGCCCGGCGCGGACGATCGGGTCGACGGCGCTGAACGGCTCGTCCATCAGCATGATCGGCGGATCGGCGGCCAGCGCGCGGGCGACCCCGACGCGCTGCTGCTGCCCGCCCGACAGCTGCGCCGGGTAGCGGCCGGCGAGCTTGGGGTCGAGGCCGACCCGCTCCATCAGCTCGTGCGAGCGGGCGCGGGCCTTCTTCTTGTCCCAGCCCAGCAGGTACGGCACGGTGGCGATGTTGTCGACGATGGTGCGGTGCGGGAACAGCCCGGCCTGCTGGATGACGTAGCCGATGCCGCGGCGCAGCGTGGGCGGGTCGATGTCGCGCACGTTCTTCCCGTCGATCGCGACGGTGCCCTCGGTCGCCTCCACCATGCGGTTGACCATGCGCAGCGAGGTGGTCTTGCCGCAGCCCGAGGGGCCGACCAGGACGGTGATCCGGCCCGCGGGGACCTCCAGGTCGAGATGGTCGACGGCGACGGTGCCGTCGGGGTAGCGCTTGGTCACGCCCGCAAAGGTGATCAAACGTTTCACGTCCTCGTTGGGCGTTGGTGCAACGCCGTTCGTCCGCTCGCTGTCATGGTGATGTTCGGATCCGGTTTTCACCCAACCGTAGTGCTTCGACACTGTCTGTCCCACGCACCGCCGGTAGCGGTCGGAGCCGGAAGTGGCATCTACAGCTTAATGACCTGAATACCCAAGAAAGTACCTTAAAGCCGTGGAGAACAGCCGAATCGTTATCGATGGCACGGAGCTGACCTGTGCCGACGTCGCCCGCGCCGCCCGCGCGGACGTGACGGTCGTCATGTCGCCCGAGGGCGTGCGGCGGGCCGGCGCGGCCTGGCGGACGGCCCGCGAGGTGGCCGCCGAGCGGCCGGTCTACGGCCGCACCACCGGGGTCGGCGCCAACCGCGAGGTCGACGTGGAGTGGGAGGACACCGACGCGCACGGGCTGCGGCTGCTGCGCAGCCACGCGGCGGGCGCCGGGCCGCTGGTCGCGCCGGAGATCGTCCGGGCCATGCTGACCGTCCGCCTCAACCAGATCGCCGCCGGCGGCTCCGGCGTCGACCCCGGCGTGCTGGCCGCCCTCGCCGACGCGCTCAACCTGGGGCTGCTCCCGCCCGTCCCGGTGTACGGAGCGATCGGCACCGGCGACCTGACCGCGCTGGCCTCCACCGCGCTGTGCCTGCTCGGCGAGCGCGACTGGCTCCCCGCCCCGGACGGCGCCCCGCAGCGCGGGCCGGGCTTCACCCTGCGCTCGGCCGACGCGCTGGCCTTCATCAGCTCCAACGCCGCCACGCTCGGGGAGGCCGCGCTGGCGGTCACCGACCTGCGCACCCTGCTGGCCGCCTCGACCGTCGTGGCGGCGCTGTCGCTGCACGCCGTGCACGGCTCGGAGGAGGCCTACGCGCCCGCCGTGCACGAGGCGTGCCCGCACCCGGGCCAGCAGGAGGTCGCCACCGCGATGCGGACGCTGCTGGCCTTCGAACTGCCCGCCCCGATGCGCATCCAGGACCCCTACGGCTACCGGGCGTTCCCGCAGGTGCACGGCCCCGCGCTGGAAGCGGGCGGCTACGCCGAGGACGTCGTCACCCGGGAGATCAACGCGGCGGCGGAGAACCCGCTGGTGGACGTGGCGGGCCACGCCGTCTGGCACAACGGCAACTTCCACACCGCCTACGCGGGGCTGGCGCTGGACTCCGCCCGCGCCGCGCTCTTCCAGACCATGGCGCTGTCGGCGGCCCGGCTCGGCACGCTGTCCGAGCCGTCGTTCACCGGGCTCTACCCGTTCCAGGGCGAGACCGAGGCGTCGTCCGGAATCATGATCCTGGAGTATGTGGCGCACTCCGCGCTTGCCGACGTCCGCCGGCTGGCCACCCCGGCGGCGCTGGGCAGCGCGGTGCTGTCGCGCGGCGTGGAGGAGCACGCCGGGTTCTCCACCCAGTCCGCGCGGGCCACCACCGAGGCCCTCGGGGCGTACCGGATCGCGCTGGGCTGCGAGGTGGTCGCGGCGGTCCGCGCGCTGCGGACGCAGGGCCGCCCCCCGGCGGGCGGCCCGCTGCGCGCGGCCTACGACCTGGCCGCCGAGGCCCTCGACCCGCGGGTGGACGACCGTCCGCTGGACACCGACATCGCCATCGCCGCCGACCTCCTCCCCGCCCTGGCCCGCCTCCTGCCCTGAATTTATTGCAATCCCGGCCCAGGATGCTCGCCTGGCGGCTCGCACCCTGACCGTGCTTGGTGCGAGCGCGACATCGCTTCGCGATCTGGCCGGTGAGGCTCGCCTCCGGCGTCGCCTCCCCGGCCAGGTAGCGCGCTCGCGCGGCACCTGAGGCTAGGCGCCTGTGGTGGACTCGCGAACGCGGAGGGACGGCTCCCGGACTACGCGGCGCTTGCGCGGCTTGCCGTCGATGACGTCGACGACCAGCCGCACCGCCGAGTGCACGATGCCGTCGATGTCCCAGTCGACGGTGGTGAGCGGCGGGGTCAGCAGGGCCGACATCGGGTGGTTGTCGTAGCCGCAGACCGCCACGTCGCCGGGCACCGCCAGGCCCAGCACGCGGGTCGCCGCGTAGACGCCGTAGGCGATGGAGTCGGAGAAGCAGAAGACGGCGCTGGGCCGGTCGGGGCCGCGCAGGGCCCGTACGGCGGCCTCGGTGGTCTCGGCCAGCGACTGGGGCGCCACGACGACGCGGACCTCCAGGCCTAGCCGTTCCGCCTCGGCGTTGACGTGCACGTCGGCGGGACGGTCGGGGGTGCTGTCCAGGGTGGGCGTGAGCACCATGACGCGCCGGTGGCCCAGGTCGCGCAGGTGCTCCAGGGCGAGCGTGACGCCGCGCCGGTTGTCGAACACCACCTCGCCCTGGGACCGGCCGCCGTGCAGCGCGTCGCCGATGGAGACCACCGGCAGCGACTCCGACAGCTCGGGCCACAGCGGCGCGGACGGGTCGAGGGACTGCACGATCAGCCCGTCCACCCGCTGGTCGCGCAGCTGGCGGGCCAGCGCCAGCTCCCGGTCCGGGTCGTTGAAGGCGTCGACGATCAGCGCGTAGCGGTCGCGGGCGAGCAGCGAGCGGCTGATGCCGACGGCCAGCGACTGCTGCCAGTAGTCCTCCAGCGAGCCGCACAGCAGGCCGACCATGCCGGTGCGCCCGCTGGCCAGCGCGCGGGCGATCGGATGGGCCTCGTAGCCCAGCTCGTCGGCGGCCGCGCGGACCCGCTCCTGGGTCTCCTCGGAGGTCTGGATGCCGCGCAGCGCGTACGACACGGCCGCAGGCGACAGCCCCGTCGCCTGCGCCACCTCCCTGATGGTCGCGCGCTTGCGCCGTTCTGGCACGCCTCCAACCCTAAATGGTCCGGACGCCGGAACGCTGTCACCCGACCCGCGCGGCGGTTGACGCGCGGCCTTCTGAACCGGTTCACTGAAACGGTTAACTGATGCGGTTCAGTAGCGGTTGGAAAGGAGCGAAAGTGCCAGCTGAGGCCATCCGATGCACCTCCGGCCACGCCGCCCCCGTGGCGGCGGCGGACTGCCTGGGGAAGCTGCCTGGGCGAGTCCTCGACAAGCACGAGCTGCGCGACCTGGTCGACGCCTTGGCCGAACGGCCCGACCTGTGGCGGCAGCACGTCCGCTTCTCCGACGATGAGCGGCACTATGCCTCGCTGCACCGGGACGAACACGTCGACGTGTGGGTGCTGTGCTGGACCCCGCGGAACGACACCGGCTGGCACGACCACGACACGTCCTCTGGAGCCGTACGGGTCGTGTCCGGGGCCCTAGAGGAGTGCAACCCGCGCATAGGCGGGGCCCACGTCCAGACGGTGGTGCCGGAGAACACCTCGTTCTGCTTCGGCCCCGACCACATCCACAGGCTCGTGGGCGCGGCGGACACGAGCGTGTCCATCCACGCCTATTCACCGCCCCTGTGGCGGCTCGGCCAGTACACGATCACGGAGGGCGGCCTCATGCGCCGCGTCTCGGTCAGCTACGCCGACGAGCTCCGCCCCCGGGACACCCCCACCTGACATTAGGGAGGGCGCGCCGTCCGATCCCCGCTCTGACCGGACTGGCCCGCCCTCTACTCAACACAGCGCGCTCCGCATCCAGAACGTCACACCTCGCGCGAACTTTCTTCGGACGATCACATCCGGAGCACGCGGTCCCGCAACTCCCGGAAGGCCAGCAGCGGGTCGGGCCGGTGGTAATACCAGAGTGACGCCGGTACAAACCCACCAGCGGTCCTGGAGCAGCAGCGCCTCGTGGAGGTCGGCGGCCACGGGGTCGTGCGCGCAGGCGTCGACCATCAGGCGCTCGCCGCCGTCCGGACGGCGGGGTTCCGGCCGCCGCCGGTGGAAGAGCCCCTTCACCGCGGACTCCGTCCCGCACGCTCAACCATGACCATGGCTCGTCGAACTAGGGCACGCCCCAGGCCATGCGGAACTCGGAGATGGACGTCAGGGGCGGACGAGTTCCGGTGGGGAGCCGTCCGCGGCCGCATCGCCGGGGACGCCCGGAGGCCGGGGCGGGGGGACGGCGGCCTTGTCCCGGCCCTTGCCGTCCTCGTCCCCGGACGCGCGCCCGGAGCCGCGATCGCCGGCGCGGATCGGCGCGAGCGACTCGCGCAGCTTGGCCCGCATCCACTTCTGGCCCGGCTTCTCGACCAGGCGGTACACCGCGTACGCCACCGCCAGCGAGACCGCGGTCGCCAGCGCCAGGGCGGCCCAGCGGTTCAGCCCCGGGTAGGCGTGCTCGAGCAGCGGCAGCGCGACCTGCGAGTGCGTCAGGTACAGCGGGTAGGTCAGCGCCCCGAGCACGGTCAGCCCGCGCCAGCGCAGCCGCCGCAGCCGCCCGGTCGCCACCAGGATCATCACCACGAAGATCAGCGTGACCACGACCGCGACGACGTTCTCGTCCGCCGTCGTGAAGACGTGCCCGGTGCGCCACGCGCTCCAGTGCATCGCCAGCAGCCACGACACGCCCACGAACCCCCACAGCAGCAGGGTCGGGCCGAACCGGTACATCAGGAAGAGCGCCATACCGGCGACGAAGTACGGGCTCCAGGTCGGCATCAGCATCACCTGGAGCAGCTTGTTGTCGGCCTCGTCGGCGAACACCCCGGCCAGCGTCCAGCCGGCCATGAAGACCAGGCAGCTGCGATAGCTGATCTTGATCGCGGCCAGCACGGCGATCAGCACGTAGAAGTGCAGCTCCACCCAGAGCGTCCAGAACACCGGGTCGACGTTCTTCAACCCCAGCCCGGCCTGCAGCATGGTCAGGTTGGGCATCACCAGCCCCGGCACCCCGTTGCCCAGCCGGAACCCGAGGTAGACCACCAGCCCGAGCAGGACGCCCGCCCAGTACGCCGGCATCAGCCGCACCACCCGGGAGACCCCGAACTCGCCCGGGCTGCGGCCCCACGCGCTCATCAGGATGACGAAGCCGCTGATCATGAAGAACAGGTCGACGCCCAGGTACCCGTACCGGGTGACCGCGCCCACACCCGGGAACAGCTCCAGCGACGGCTCCGGCCAGGGCCCCGCGCCCTTGAACCCGGTGAAGTGGAAGAGCACCACCCCCATGGCCGCGAGGAAGCGCAGCAGGTCCAATTCACGGAGGCGGTCGTGTCGTATCACCCGCGAGACCTTTGCGCCGCCGGGTGGCGACATCGGTACCTCGGCGTGAGCCCCCGGTGAACGGAAGGTGAGGGCTGACCGGCGGGACGGGAGTTCGCGGACGGTGCGCACGCGGCCACGGATTCTCCTAAAATCATGGCGACCCTCATCACGGAAACCCGGGTGGACACTCCATGACAACTCGCCGCGCCCGCCGCGGCGCGGCGATCCTTGCGCTGTGCCTGGCCTCTTTTCCGGCGACCGGGTGCGGCGCGTTCGCCGGCGAGCCGACCCGGCGGTCCAGCCCGGTGGCGGCCGGCGCCAAGCCCGTCGCGGCGGCCACGCCGGTGGTGATGTTCCTCGGCGACAGCTACACCGTCGGCGAGCGCGGCAGCCTCCCGGAGTACACCTACGCCGCCGCGACCGCCCGGCTGCTCGGCTGGCAGCCCGTCCTGGCGGGGCGCGGCGGCACCGGGTTCCTCGCCGGCGGCCAGGTGCAGCAGTCGTTCGGGACACTGTACGAGAGCCAGCTCGGCTGGCGCCCGGCGCCCGACCTGCTGATCGTGTCGGGCGGGCACAACGACTGGTCGTACCCGCCGCCGCAGGTCGCGGCGGCGGCGCGCGAGCTGCTGGAACGCGCCCGGCAGCGCTGGCCGAACACCCGGATCGCCCTGCTCGGGCCGATCTGGGGCAGCCAGGCGCCGCCGCGGGGGGCGCTCGCGGTGCGGGACGCGCTGCGCGGGGTGGCCGACCAACTCGGCATGCCGTTCATCGACCCGATCGCCGAGCAGTGGATCACCGGGAACCGGGCGCACGGCACGGGCAACGCGTCCCGCTTCATCCAGCGCGACGGGACGCACCCCAACCAGGAGGGCCACCGCTACCTGGCGACCCGCCTGGTCGAGAGCCTCAAGCGCCTAGGCCTCCAGCACCCCACGTCCTCCTGAGCTGTCCCCACGCGGACAAAGTGACCTCAGGTGGCGCGCGAGCGCGCTACCTGGCCGGGGAGGCGACGCCGGAGGCGAGCCTCGCCGGTCAGATCGCGAAGCGATGTCGCGCTCGCACCAAGCACGGTCAGGGTGCGAGCCGCCAGGCGAGCATCCTGGGCCGGGGTTGAATCAGACACAGCGGGCCAGGCTGAGGGAGAAGTCGCCCGCGGCGTCGGTCCAGAAGTCGGACAGCTCCAGCCCTGCGGCGGCCAGTTCGGCCTCCAGCCGGGCCCGGCGGAACTTGGCGGAGATCTCGGTGCGCAGCTCCTCCCCGGCCGCGAACTCCACTTCCAGGTCCAGGCCGCCGATCCGGACGGCCCGGCCGGCGGTGGCGCGCAGCCGCATCTCGATCCACTCCTCGGCGCCGTTCCACACCGCCACGTGCTCGAAGGCGCCGGGCACGAAGTCGGCGTCCAGCTCCCGGTTGATCACGTGCAGCACGTTGCGGTTGAACTCGGCGGTGATCCCGGCCGCGTCGTCGTAGGCCGCGACCAGCCGGGCCTCGTCCTTGACCAGGTCGGCGCCCAGCAGCAGCGCGTCCTCGGGGCCCATCGTGGCGCGCAGCCCGGCCAGGAACCCGGCGCGGGCGGCGGGCGGCATGTTGCCCATCGTCCCGCCGAGGAAGGCCACCAGCCGCCGCTCCCCGTTGGGCAGCAGGTGCAGGTGCTGCTCGTAGTCGGCGACGACGGGCCGCACCGCCACGCCGGGGTGGTCGGCGGCGATCTGCAGGGCGGCGTCCTCCAGGAAGTCGCCGCTGACGTCCACCGGCACGTACGAGCGGAGCGTGCCGTGCAGGGCGTCCAGCAGCAGCCGGGTCTTCTCGCCGGAGCCGGCGCCCAGCTCCAGCAGCGTCCGCGCGCCCGTGGCCGCGGCGATCTCGGGTGCGCGGGCGATGAGGATCTCGCGTTCGCGCCGGGTCGGGTAGTACTCCTCCAGTTTGGTGATCTCCTCGAAGAGCCCGCTGCCCCGCTCGTCGTAGAACCACTTGGGCGGCAGGGTCTTGGGGACGGCCTCCAGGCCCTCCCGGACGTCCTGGCGAAGCGTCTTGGCGAGGTCGTCGGCGGTCAGGAACCGGTCCACGGCGTCTCCTTTTGCGAGTCGGGTCACAGCGGGGTGATGCGGACGCCGGACTCCAGGTCGGCGGTCACCAGCGAGCGTTCGGGCACGGGCCGCCAGCCGGGGTCGTCGTCGAGCGGCTCGGAGGAGATCCACACCTCCGCGAGCCGGGGCCGGTCCTTCACCGGCGCCCCGGTGGCCTCGTCGACCCGCCAGGAGGTGTGCCCGCGCTCCCGGACGAACAGCGAGTCGCCCCAGGTGGTCGCGGCCAGCGCCGTGCCGTCGGCGGCGAGCAGGTTGTAGCGGCCGGGCGCCAGCGCGGTGACCTCGCCGACGACCTCGGCCAGGCCCTCGCCGAGCGGGCGGCCGTCCTGCCACAGCCGCGCGGCCAGGGCGAAGAGCGGCGCGGAGTCGACCGGGGCGCGCGCGTCCGGGACGGCGGCGAGGTCCCCGGCCAGCTCGCGCAGCTTGCCCTCGATCCCCGCGAACCCCTCGATCTTGCCGTTGTGGCTGAAGAAGCGGCCGGGGGTGCCGGCGCGGAAGGGCTGGGCGCACGACTCGTCCACCGGGAAGCCGACGGTGGCCGACCGGATCGCCGCGACCGCGCAGCCCGTCTCCACCACCTCGGCGATCTCGCGGAACGACGGGTCGGCCCAGATCGGCTGCGCCCGCCGGAACCGCACCGCGCGGCTCCGGTCGCCGTGGTACCAGCCCGCGCCGAACCCGTCGGCGTTGAGAAGGTTGCCCTGGGTCATGCGGGGTGCGTACGACTGGTGCTCCAGCGAGTACTCCCCCTCGAAGAAGAGGGACGCGAGCGTGCGCGGCGACCCCAGGTATCCCACATGCCGGCACATCAGCGGACCTCCTCGGCCGTGCGGGCGCAGCGGAAACCGGTGAAGATCTGCCGCCGGATCGGGTAGTCCCAGTTCCGGAACGTCCCCCGGACGGCCAGCGGGTGGGTCGCCCAGGAGCCTCCCCGCAGAACCTTGTAGCCGGGACCGAAGAAGACCTCCGAGTACTCCCTGTAGGGGAACGAGCGGAACCCCGGGTAGCCGTGGAAGTCCGAGGAGGTCCATTCCCAGACGTCCCCTAGGAGGCGGCGCACTCCGTAGGCCGAGGCCCCCGACTCGTACGATCCCGCCTCTGCGGGACGCAGCAGTTGCTGTCCCAGGTTGGCTCGGCCGTTCTCATAGACGTCGCCCCACGGGTAACGGCGGGAACGGCCGCCCAGCGGATCCCAGCGTGCGGCCTTCTCCCACTCCGCTTCAGTGGGAAGGCGCTTGCCCGCCCAACGCGCGTAGGCGTCCGCCTCGTACCAGCACACGTGCTGCACAGGCTCGTTGAGCGGCACGGGCTCGGTACGCCCGAAACGGCGCCGCAGCCAATGCCCGCCCCCGTCACGCGACCAGAACGCCGGTGCGCGCTTGCCGCTTTCGTTCCGCCACTGCCACCCCTTGGGATCCCAATGGTCCGGTTGGTCGTAGCCGCCCGCCTCCATGAACGCGATGTAGGCGGCGTTGGTCACCGGTTCCACGTCGATGTAGTAGGCAGGCAGGTCCACCAAGTGGCCGGGGCGCTCGTTGTCGTAGGCCCAGGGGTCGTCCGAGGTGCCCATCTCGAACAGCCCCGCCTGGACGAGCACTTCGCCGGCCCCGCCGGTGCTGTGGTCGTCCAGGAGGGCGCCGGGCGGGTCGAGCAGGGCCGGCGCCCCCTTGCGCAGCTGGTGCGTCGCGAGCATGGTCTCGTCGTGCTGATGCTCGTGCTGGACGACCATCCCGTACACGAAACCGCCTTTGGTGAGCGGGTTCGCCCGGTCGAAGCGAACCGAGCCCAGCGAGTCCAGCACCTTGGAACGGACCGCGGAAATGTAGGCGCCGGCCTCCTCGGGCTGGAGCAGCGGCAGCGCCGGCCGCTCCGCGCGGGGATGCTCGAACGCGTCGTAGAGGTCGTCGATCTCGGGCCGCATCGGCTCGACGCCGGCGGCGGCCCGCAGCAGCCACAGCTCCTCATAGTTCCCGACGTGCGCCAGGTCCCAGACCAGCGGGGACATCAGCGGCGAGACCTGCTCGGTCAGCCCCACCGCGTCCAAGGCCCCCGTGGTCAGCCCCAGGCTGCGGTCCCGGACCGCGGCCAGCTCGTCGGCGATCAGCTCCTTCAGCGCGGGCTCGTCCAGCGATCCGGGCGAGCCCGGGGCGCTCATCACGGCCATGTCAGTGTCTCCGTCTCCTCGGGCAGGTCGGGTTCCCCGGCGAAGGCCCCGGGGACGTCGTCGGCGGGGCATCGGCCTCTCTCCACGTAGCGCCGCGTGTACTCGTCCACGAGCGGGACGAGTCCGGACGCGCCCAGCCTCGGCAGCGCCCCCAGCGCGGCGGTGAAGCACAGGCGCGCGGCCTCGGCCAGGGCGGGACTGGTCAGCCCGCACCGCGCCGCCTCGTCCCACAGGGCCGCGACCGGCTCGGTGGCGGCCTCCGCGTCCGCGGACGCCCGCGGATCGTCCAGCAGGGCCGTGGCCACCGCGACCGGGACGGGCCAGTAATGGTCGGGCAGCGCGTCGATCATGCGCAGCTCCAGCCAGCCGCGCGGCCGGACCGGCGGGAACAGGGTCGACAGGTGGTAGTCGAAGTCCTCCAGGCGCGGCTCGCCCGTCGCCAGCCACTCCCGGAAGGTCATGCCGGGATCGGCCACCCATTCGCCCGAGGGCCTGCGCAGCACCATGATCCGGGCGTCCAGGGCGTACCGGGCCCACGCCGCCGAAGGGTCGCCGTCCCCGCCCGGCCCCCGGCCCCGGACGGCCTGGACGGGCAGCGTGCGGCACGGGTCCAGCGCGTTCCAGACGGCCTGCCGGGTCGAGCGCAGCCCGGTGCGGCGCCCGGCGTGCAGCGGCGAGTTGGCGAAGGCCGCGACCAGCACCGGGCCGAGCGCGTGCGCCAGCCGCCACCGCCGCGCCGCGTCGGCGGGGTCGGCGCCGATGTCCAGGCACACCTGGACCGAGGCGGTGGAGCACATCATGGCCGTCCCGGCGTCGGCGAACCCGCCCGAGTCGAAGTAGCTGCGCATGGACGCGTAGCGGGGGTGGTCGGCCTGGAAGTGCGGCGGGCGCACCGGGTCGACCCCGTGGCCGGCCAGCGCGAGGCCGCCGCCGGCCAGGACGCGGCGGACGTGGTCGAGATCGGCGGCCAGCGCCCGGTGCAGCCGGGCCGGGCCGGCGAACGGGACGGAGCTGAGCTCCAGCTGCCCGCCCGGCTCGTAGGTGATCTTCGAGCCGTTCGGGAGCGGTCCGGCGTCCTCGAGCAGGGCGCGCGACCGCGCGGCGGGGACCGGGGCCGCGGGGTCGGCGGTGTCGAGGACGAACCACTCGGTCTCCGCGCCGACCGTCCCGGGCGGGCCGTTCTTGAAGCAGACCCCGCGTATGTGCTGGTAGACCTCGTCCACCGTGAGTCGGGTCACGGAACTCCCCCTTTCTCCGACAGCGAGTTCGAGACCTTCCCTGGTGAACCGGATCAGCAATCAGACATTCATCGGAAACTTGCCGAAATCTCGGTGAACGTGGTCTGGGCCAGGCAAACCATTACCCTCCGTGATATCAGACACCTTCCTACATTTCGGACTTCTCAGACTTGCGCCTCATGCACTAGAGTCCGCTACTCACCGGTACAGCCCCACCCCCAGGCGGGCGCCGGGAAAGGATCATCAGGGAGGTCACATGCGTGCGGACCTGGGAACCCTCTACGACGCGCACGCCGATCGCCTACTGGCCCACTGCTGGTCACTGCTCGGCGACGACGGCGCGGCGGACGCGGTCCGGGACGCCTTCGTCGCGACGGTACGGCAACCGCAGCGGGACGACAGCGTGCTCCGGCTCTACGCTCTGTCACGTTCGGCCTGCGCCAGGCGCGGCGCGTTCAGCGAAACGGCCCGCCCTCTCCACGGCGCCGCCCGGCCCGCGGCCGCCGACCCGCTGCTGCGCGCGGCGGACGACCTGCGCCCCGCCCACCGCGAGGCGCTGCTGCTGTACGCGGGCGAATGGCTGGACATGCCCGACATCGCCCGCGTCCTCGGCATCGCGCCCGAAACCACCCTCGGGCTCCTGCACGCCGCCCGGATCCGGCTGGAACACGCCGTCCTGGAGCAGCTCATGAGCGGCGCCTCCGGCGACCACGCGGACGTGATCGCGGCGTTCGAGCAGGACCGGCTGCCGGACCTGCTGGCCCGCCGCGCGCCCGCCCGGCCGCCGTCCCGGCTGCGCGACCAGGTGCTGGCCGCGGGCGCGGCCGCCGCCACTCACCCGCTGGTGGTGATCGACTCCGACGCGGGCACACCGTCCGACCTGGACCGGGACCTGGACCGCGCCCGCCGCAACCGGCTCAAGGGGATCGGCGCGGCCGGGATGGCCGCGTCGGTCGCCGTCGCGGTCGGCCTGCTGGTGGCGTGGCCGTCGGCCAAGACCGACGACGTCAGCGCGAGCGGTCCGTCCGTCCCGTCCGTCCCGTCCACCGGGAACGGGGAGACTGAGGCGGTGCCGCCGTCCGGGATCGACACCGACTCCGGCGACCCGACCCCCGAGCCCGACACCGGCGGCGGCAGCGGCTCGGGTGGCGGCTCGGGCAGCGGCCCCGCCCCTGTGCCCAGCCCGGCGACCGAGAACTGGCGTCCCGCCGTACAGGGGAACAGCGGGCAGGGGAACAGCGGGACGGGCGGTGCTCCGTACCAGCCGTGGAGCGGCACACCCGAGAAGGCCGCCCCGCCGTCACGGCACTCGCCGACCCGGCCGAGCGCCCCGGCACCTAGCACCCCGGCGCCCAGTTCCCCGGCGCCCAGTTCCCCGGCGCCCGATGACCCGGCCCCCACTGACCCGGCACCGTCCGACCCCGGCAACGACACCGATCCGCCGACGCCCTCGGACTCCCCGGCGCCCTCGGACTCCCCGGCGCCCTCGGACTCCCCGGCGCCCTCGGAGCCGCCGGACGCGTCCGCACCGCCGGCGGACCCGTCACAGCCGCCCGCGGACCCGCCGGCCGGCAGCCCCGAACCGGACCCGGGCCCGGCGTCGGGCCCGGCCCCCAGCCCCACGACCAGCGGCTGACCGGCCCCCCGGATCAGTCGGCGGCCGCGGCGTGGGCGGCGCCCTCGATGCGGCCCATCACGAGCCGCGGGTGGAAGTAGCTGATGGCGACGCGCTCGCTGTCGGTCACGCAGACGATGCGGTAGCCGTTGCGCCCGTCCTCGTCAGGAGTGCGGAAGTCCTCGGGCGCCAGCGCCCCGCGGCGTTCCATCTCCTTGAACCAGCGCCCGAGTGCGTACACGTCGGGAAACGACTCATGCCCCATCCCGCGCCGTCCGAGGGTGTAGGTGACCTCGAACGTGCATCCGTCCGGGGGGTAGGTCGCCATCGAACTCAGATCATCCCTTCGCCTCGGCAGACGCCGCAGGTGTTGCCTCTGTGGACGCCAGAACCGTTGCAGCCTGGGCATGTGCGCGTGGGCGGTTTGCTGTGCTTGCCCATCATGGACCTTCCTACGCGGCCCCCGGCCTCCGCTCATGCGGCAGTCTATGGCGCCCCAGAAGTACTTTGCCGGCACTTGGGTAACTCCGGCCGGACGTTGGGTGCGGCGCGCCGCCCGTTCAAGCGGGCGGCCATGGTACGGGCGGCGCGCCGGTCATGGGGGTGCGGTCACGACGGGGGTCAGAGGGCGGCGGCGCCCTCGACCGGCGACTGGCCGCGGCGGACGAGCAGCGCGGCCAGGATCGCCACCAGCGCGACGGCGCCCGCCACGGTCAGGGCCGATTGGAAGCCGTCCATGAAGGCCAGGTGGCTGCCGGTGGTGATGGCCTCGGCCGCGGGTGCGGGTGTCCCGGGTGGGACGGGTGCCACGCCTTGGGAGACCAGGCCGCCCGTGCTCTCGAGCCGCCCGGCCGCGGGCGCGGGGACGCCGGCCTCGGTGAGCCGGGTGAAGAGGACGTCGCCGACGCGGGTGGACAGGATCGTGCCCAGGACGGAGGTGCCGAGCACCCCGCCGACCTGTGCCGCCGTCTGCTGGAGGCCGCCCGCGACGCCGGCCAGCTGGGGCGGGGCGTTGCCGACGATCGCCTCGGTGCCGGCGACCATCACGAACCCGAACGCCAGCCCGACCAGCACGAACCACGGCCACAGCTGGACGTAGGGGGCGTCCACCCCGATGCGGGAAAGGCCGAACATCGCCGTGCCGGTGAACGCCATTCCCAGCGCCAGCGGCACCCGTGGCCCGAACCGGCTGGTCAGCGCGCCGGCGAGGGGTGAGGCGACGATGAACACGGCGGTCATCGGCAGCAGCCGCACGCCCGCGTCCACCGGGCTCATCCCGTGCACCTGCTGCAGGTAGAGGGTGATGAAGAAGATCGTGCCGAACATCGTGAAGAAACCGAGCACGATCAGCCCGGTCGCCGCCGACAGCGACACCGAGCGGAACAGCCCCAGCGGCAGCAGCGGGCGTTCGGCGCGCAGCTCGTTCAGGACGAACAGGGCGCCCAGCACGACGGCGGCACCGAAGGACACCAGCGGGACGGTCGCATCGAAGCCGTCCTCGCCCGCCTTGATGAGCCCCCAGACCAGGGCGAACAGCCCGCCGCTGAGCAGCGCGACGCCGGGCAGGTCGAACGAGCCGGCGGCGTCCTCGTCCCGGGACTCGCGGATCACCCACAGGCCGACGGCCAGGGCGATCAGGCCGAGCGGGGCGTTGAGGAAGAAGACCGACTCCCAGTTGACGTGCTCGATCAGGAGCCCGGCGACGATGGGGCCGCCCGCGATGGAGACTCCGACGGTGGCGCCCCAGACTCCGATGGCGGTGTTGAGCCGTTCGGCCGGGAAGGTGTTGCGCAGGATGGCGAGGCTGGCCGGCTGCAGGAGAGCCCCCGCGAACCCCTGCACGACCCGCCAGAAGATGACCGCGCCGAGGCCGCCGGACAGCCCGATCAGCACGGAGGAGACGGCGAAGCCGACCACTCCGGCCAGGAAGGTGCGGCGCCGGCCGAACCGGTCGGCGATCTTGCCGGCCGGGATCAGCGTGACCGCGATGGTGAGCAGGTAGGCGTTGGTGACCCACTGCAGCCCGGACAGGTCGGCGCCGAGGTCTCGGGCGATGGCGGGGTTGGCGATGGACACCACGGTGGCGTCCAGGCCGACCATCATCACGCCGAGCGCGACCGCGACCAGGGTGAGCCAGGGGTGGCCATGACCGGCGCGGCCCTGCCCGCCGCGGCGCCGGCCCCGGTCGGGCGGCGCGGCGGGCAGCGGAGGGCCGGGCGTGGCTACGCCGGCCCCGGGTGGTTGCGACATGTGGCGTCCTTTCCAGGACGGGAGAAGGCGGTCGAGTACGCGGCTAAAGTGTCATGAAGTGACACTTGTCGTCAATGGACAAGAGTCAGCATGAGACATGCTTCACTTTCGGACAATACGCGCCGGTGAACGATTGGCAGCGGGTCGCCGCGTCGTTACACTTCGGCCATGACCGCGACCGCCCCCGAGGCCCACCCCGCGGGTCCCGGCCCCCACCCCGCGGGCCGGCGCGAACGCAAGAAGCAGCGCACCCGGGAGGCGCTGGTCGACGCCGCGTTCCGGCTCTTCGCCGAGAAGGGCTTCGACGGCACCACGGTGGAGGAGATCGCCGACGCGGTGGACGTGTCGTCGCGGACCTTCTTCCGCTACTTCGCGTCCAAAGAGGACGTGGCGCTCACCTTCCAGGAAGAGCAGCACGCCGCGATGCTGTCGGCGCTCACCGACCGGCCCGCCGACGAACCCGTCCTGACCGCGGTGCGCCGCGCCGTGGTGGGCATCGCCGTCGCCTGCGAGCGCGGCGACCTGGGCTTCGACCCCGACCGCTTCGAGTGCATGATGACGCTGACCGCCGACAGCGACAACCTGATGGCCGGCAGCCTGGAGCACGCGCAGAAGAAGCAGGCCATCCTGACCCGCGCGATCGCGGCCCGGATGGGCACCGACCCGGCCACCGACCTGCGTCCGCACGTGGTCGCCTCGTCGGTCATCGCGGCCTTCCACGCCGCCGCCGACGCGCTCACCACGGACGGCCTGGGGTTCGAACGCCTGTCGGACGCGGTGGACGCCGCGTTCGAACTCCTGGAGGCGGGCCTCAACTACCCCTCCGAGGGCGCCCGCCCAGAGTGACCGGGCGCGACCCGCTTCAGGCCGCGCTGAGGATCAGGCCGCTGGTGGGGACGCCGGTCCCGGCCGTGACCAGGACGTTCCGCACGTCCGGGACCTGGTTGACCGAGGTGCCGCGGACCTGCCGGACGCCCTCGGCGATGCCGTTCATGCCGTGGATGTAGGCCTCGCCGAGCTGGCCGCCGTTCGGATTGACCGGCAGGCGTCCGCCCAGCTCGATACCGCCGTCCCGGACGAACTCGCGCGCCTCCCCGCGCCCGCAGAAGCCCAGCTCCTCCAGCTGCACCAGCACGAACGGCGTGAAGTGGTCGTACAGGATCGCGGTCTGCACGTCGGCCGGGGTCAGCCCGGAGCGCCGCCACAGGTCGGCGCCGACGTTGCCGATCGCGGGCAGCGCGGCCAGGTCGCCGGTGTAGTAGGTGAACATCATCATCTGGTCCGGGCCGGTGCCCTGCGCGGCGGCGCTGATCAGCACCGGCGGGCGGGGCAGGTCGCGGGCGCGCTCGGCGGAGGTCACCACGATCGCCACCCCGCCGTCGGACTCCTGGCAGCAGTCCAGCAGGTGCAGCGGGTCCACGATCCAGCGGGACGCCTGGTGCTCCTCCAGGGTGATCGGGCGGCCGTGGAACCAGGCCCGGGGGTTGGTGGCGGCGTGCCGGCGCATCGCGACCGCGACCCGGCCGAAGTCCTCGCTGGTGGCGCCGTACTCGTGCATGTAGCGGCGGGCCTGCATGGCCACCCACGCGGCCGGGGTGGCGAACCCGTACGGCAGGTGCCAGGAGAACTCCAGCCCGGTGGAGTCGGCCCGGCCCGAGGCGGCGGCCTGCCCGAACCGGTGCCCGGACCGCTCGTTGAACGCCCGGTAGCACACCACCACGTCGGCCTGCCCGGTCGCCACGGCCATCGCGGCGTGCGCGACCGTCCCGCACGCGGCCCCGCCGCCGTAGTCGACGCGGGAGAAGAACCGCAGCGCCGGGATGCCCAGCTCGCGCTGCACGGCGATCTCGGCGTTGGCGTCGGCGGCGAAGGTGACCAGGCCGTCGACGTCGGCGGGGGCGAGGCCCGCGTCGCGGACGGCGTCCAGGCACGCCTCGGCGGCCAGCTGCAGCTCCGAGCGGCCCGACTCCTTGGAGAACTCGGTGGCGCCGATCCCGGCGATCGCGGTCCTGCCGGAGAGGGTCACGCGCCCTCCTTGATCGTGACGGTGGCCGTGACGTGGTCGCCGAGGGAGACCGTGCCGTGCACCCGTACCGTGGTCGCGTCCGCGCGCTCGGCGTGCAGCCGGAGGGTGTCCCCGGCGTAGGCGGGCGCGCCCAGCCGGACCTCGACGCGTGCCAGCTCGGCGCCCGGCACGACCTCCAGCGCGGCCCGCTGCACCAGCCCCATGGTGGTGAGGATGTTCACGAAGATGTCCTTGGTGCCCTGGGCGCGGGCCAGCGCGGTGTCGTGGTGGACGGGGGTGAAGTCGCGGGTGGCCAGCGCCGTCGCGATCACGAACGTGGGGGTCAGCGGGATCTCCAGGGCCGGCCGGCCGTCGTCGGCCTCCGGCTCCGGCTCCGGCTCGATCGCGGCGGACGCGTTCGCAGGGATCCACTGCGGGAGGGTGAGGTCGTCGTCCATGCGCTCGAAGGCCAGCTCGACCGGCATGCCGACCGTCACCTCGTCCGGGGGGCAGCCGTTGACGTTCCCGACGATCCGCACGCCCTCCTCCAGCTCGACGACGGCCACCACGAACGGCGGCGTGCGGCCCGGGATCGGCGGATGGTGGTGGACGACGTAGCTGTGCACCTCGCCGCGCCCGCTCGCGACGGCGAAGTCCCGCTTGACCGAGTGGCAGGACGGGCACATCGGGCCGGGCGGGTGGCGCAGGGCGCCGCAGTCGGCGCAGCGCTGGATCCGCAGCTCACCGGCCTTGACACCGTCCCAGAAGAAGGCCGTGTCCGGCCCTACGGCCGGCTGGAACGGGTACCGCCCGGAGTTCGCGGGCCTTGCGCGTCCCGCGCGCTCGCGCGGCCGGAACTTCAGTACCCGGAAGAGCATCTCGGCGACCCGCTCGTCCCGCTCGTCGTACCAGGTCTGGTACCAGGTGACGAAGTAGCCCTCGCCCATCGCGGTCCGCTTCGGGCCGGTGACGCCGTCGAACCGCATCGTGGAGCGGAGCCGCTCGCCGTGCCGCAGGTAGCGGTCGTAGGTCTGCTCGCAGTTGGTGGCGACCACGCCCGTGTAACCGGACTCGTCCAGCAGGCCCAGCACGGCCTCCCCGGCCGAGCCGCCCTTCGCCGCGCCCAGCCCGGCCATCGACCAGACCTGGATCATGGCCGGGGGCGCGAGGCCGCCGGAGTGCCACGCCGGGTCCGGGTCGCCGAGCGCCTGCGTCCAGTTCCGGATCATGGGCTTGTTGACGGGGTCGGGGCAGGGCGGCGAGGGGCGCTCGCCGGCGGCGGCCAGCCGCGCCGCCAGCGCGGTCAGCCGGGCGTGGACGCCGCCGTCCTCGGTCACCGCGGCGCCCTGGGCAGGCCGAGGCCGATCATGGCGATCAGCTCGCGCTGGATCTCGTTGACGCCGCCGCCGAAGGTCAGCACCACCGCGCCCTTGACGCCGTGGTCGAGCCGGTCCATGAACTCGGCGGTCGCCGGATCGCCGGGGTCGCCGTAGCGGGCCAGCACGTCGCCGACGATCCGGCCCACGTCCTGCATCCGCTCCGAGCCGTAGATCTTGGTGGCGGACGCGTCCGCGGCGCCCAGCCAGCCCAGGTCCTGGTTGGCCGCGACCTGCCAGTTCAGGAACTCGTTGACGCGCAGGTAGGCGTACACCTGGGCGACCGCGCGGCGCACCGCCGGTTCGTTGGTCAAGGGCTCGCCGTCGCGGCCCCTGGCGGTGCGCGCCCAGCGCTCGAACCGGTCGTAGGTGTGCCCGATGTTGCCCGCCGGGCCGAGCGTCACCCGCTCGTGGTTGAGCTGGTTGACGATCAGGTCCCAGCCCTTGTTCTCCTCACCCATCAGCATGTCGGCCGGGACGCGGACGTCCTGGTAGTAGGTCGAGTTGGTGTGGTGGCGGCCGTCCATGGTGACGATCGGCGTCCAGGAGTACCCCGGGTCCCCGCAGTCCACGATGAGCATCGAGATGCCCTTGTGCTTCTTGGCGCCGGGGTCGGTGCGCGCGGCCAGCCAGACGTAGTCGGCGTAGTGCGCGCCCGAGGTGAAGATCTTCTGGCCGTTGACGACGTAGTGGTCGCCGTCCCGGACCGCGGTGGTGCGCAGCGAGGCCAGGTCGGTTCCGGCGCCCGGCTCGCTGTAGCCGATCGCGAAGTGGCACTCCCCCGCCAGGATCCTGGGCAGGAAGAACTCCTTGTGGGCGTCGGTGCCGTACTGCAGGATCGTCGGCGCCACCGAGTTCAGCGTGATGATCGGGTACGGCACCTCGGCGCGGGCGATCTCGTTGGCGAAGATCTGCTGCTCCATGGGGCCGTAGCCGCGGCCGCCGAACTCCTTGGGCAGCGCGACGCCCAGCATGCCGTCGGCGCCGAGCCGCTTGCAGTGCGCCATGTACGCGGTGCCGAACGGGTCGTCGGCGATCGCCGCGCGCCGCTCGGCGTCCAGGCAGTTCAGGAAGTACTCGCGCAGCTCGGCGCGGAGCCTCTTCTGCTCGGCGGTCAGATCGATGAACAACTCACGCCTCCTGGGCAACTAGGACGCCGAGGGTGTCGAGCTGGTCCTCCGCGCCGCCGAGCAGGTGCCCGACGTGCTTGGCCCAGGCGAAGTGGCGGTGCAGCGGGTAGGTCACGTCCAGCCCGATCCCGCCGTGCAGGTGCTGGCAGGTGTAGAGCGCCTTCACCACCGGGTCGCAGGCGTTGTAGGACGCGATGGCCAGCACCTCGTCGACGTCGTCCCGCCCTTCGGCGAGCCGCCAGGCGCCCGCCCAGACGGCCACGTCCAGGGCCCGCTTGGCGATGTAGACGTCGCCGATCTGCATGGTCACGGCCTGGAACTGGGCCAGCTTGCGGTCGAACTGCTCGCGGGTCTTGACGTACTCGGTGGTGAGGTTCAGCGCGCCCTCGATCGCGCCGGACGACAGCGCCACCGCCCCGGCGACGGCCGACCGGCGGAAGGTGCGCCAGGCCGCGCCGTCCGCGGCGCCGCCGAGGAGGGCGTCCGCGTCCACCCGTACGCCGTCCAGCGCGACCCGGGACAGCGGCTCGGTGGTCGCCGACGGCTGCGGGGCGAGCCCGACCCTCGAAGGCTCGACCAGGAAGATCCCGATATCGGCGTCGTCGACGCGGGCGGGGATCAGGATGCGGGACGCCTCGGCCGCGTACGGGACGAACGTCTTCACCCCGTCCAGCACGTACCCGTCGCCGTCGCGGCGCGCGGTCGCCGCGACCGTCCCGGCCGGGCCGACCTCCCGGTAGGCGCCGGTGAACACCGCCTCGCCGTCGTTCAGCGGCGCCAGCAGGGCCTTCTGCGCGGCGGTGCCGTGCGCGGCGACCGGCACGGCGGCCAGCGCGAGCGAGGCGTACGCCGGGACGGCCGCGGCGTGCGCGCCGATCTCCCGCAGCACCACCGTCAGCTCGATCGCGCCCAGCCCCGCCCCGCCGACCTCCTCGGGCAGGCAGACGCCGAGCAGCCCGGCCTGGCCGAGGGCCTTCCAGACCGCCGCGTCGTAGGGCGCGCCGGTCTTCTCGAACGCCTCCAGCCGGTCCCGGGACGCCTCCCGTCCCAGCAGGCCGGCGGCGAGGCCCCGCAGCTCCTGCCGGGTCTCGTCGAGATTGAAGTCCACTCATCCACTCCCTTCCAGGAGGTGCAGCCGGCCGCGCCGCTCGAACTCGGCGCGGAGCCGGGCCTTGTCGTCCGGGGTCATCGGCCGGTAGTCGAGCGCGCGGCCGGGACGCCACCACACCGGGTCGCCGGTGTGCCAGCCGTCCCGGACCAGGGCCCGCTTGAGGATCTTGTTGGAGGCGGTGGCGGGCATTTCCGGCGCGACCCGCACGTACCGGGGCGGCCACTTGGGGCTCAGGTCGGAGCGTCCGCGCAGGTACGCGGCGAAGCCCTCCGGGTCGAAGGTGTCGGCGGCCAGGGCGACCATGACCTGGTCGCCCGAGGCGGCGTCGGGCACCCCGTACACCGCGAGCTGCCGCACCCCGGGCAGGTCGGCCAGGACCCGCTCGACCTGCGCGGCGCCGAAGTTCTCGCCGTCCACCCGGATCCGGTCGGCCGAGCGGCCGGCGAAGTAGGCGTAGCCGTATGCGTCGGTGTAGGCGAGGTCGCCGCTCCAGAACATCCCGTCGCGGAGCCGGTCGGCGGCGTCCTCGTTGTAGTAGCCGTCGAAGAGCCCGAGGTCCTTGGTGTTGACCAGCTCGCCGATGGCCTCGTCGCCGTTGACCAGGCGCCCGAACCGGTCGAACCGCGCGGGCGGGCACTCGCGCCCGGTGCCGGGGTCGAGCACCTTGATCCCCTCACCGGGCCGGCCGAGGGAGCCGGGCGGGCCGGACGGATCGGGGCTGAAGGTGATGGCGGTCTCGGTGGAGCCGTAGCCGTCGACGACCACGCAGCCGAACCGCTCGCCGAACTCCTGCTGCTCGCGGGGCGCCGCCTCGTTCCCGAACGCGACCTTCAGCGGATTGTCCCCGTCGTCGCCGGCCGCGGACGTGGCGAGCACGTACGACAGCGCCTTTCCGACGTAGTGCAGGTAGGTGCAGCCGTGCGCGCGCACGTCGGGCAGCAGCCCGGAGGCGGTGAAGCGGGAGCGCAGCACCAGCTCGGCGCCGGCGGCGAGCGCGGGCGCGTACGCCGCCATGACGGCGCCGGAGTGAAAGAGCGGCATCGGGCAGTACACGGCGTCGCCGGGGCCCAGCAGCCGTCCGGCCAGGTTCTCGCCCGGGACGGTCACCTTGCGATGGGTGACGCGGACCGCGCGGGGACGGCCGGACGTGCCCGAGGTGAAGATCAGCATCAGCAGCGTCCCGGGGCCGGGCTCGGCAAGCCCGGCCGGGGGCGCCGGCGGCGGGTCGGCGCGGTAGGACGGGTTCTCGATCGCCAGCACGGGCGGCGGGACGGGCGAGCGGGCCGCGACGGCGGCGGCCAGTTCCGCGTGCGGGGCGTGGGTGACGATCAGGTCGCAGTCGGCGCGCTCGGCGTCCCCGGCGAGTTCGGCGGCGCCCCGGGTGGGGTTGAGCGCGACCAGGACCGCGCCGGACAGCGCGGCGCCGCCGAGCAGGAAGACCATCTCCGGCACGTTGTCGAGCAGCACTCCGACGTGCGCGGGCCGGTCCGGACGGGCGCGGGCGGCCAGCCGGAGCGCCCGGTCCTCGCACTGCGCCGCGACCTGCCGCCAGGTCCAGGAGCGGCCGTCGTCGGCGCAGCGCAACCCGGGGCGGTCGTCGTCCGCGCGGGCCCGCAGCAGCTCCGCAACCGTCACCGCGTCCACCTCCGACCGCCGCGCCGCACCCGTTCCCTCGGGCGCAAAACTAGAACAGATTCTAGTCACTGTCCAGCGGTAAGATCACTACCGGGTTGTTGCCATTTCAACATGCGTGCCGGGGTCGACCGGCGTCCCGGAGACGCTCTCCCCGCATCCTGGAAGCGGACAATCAGATAACACGTTCTTGCTCACGCGGTAGGCTGGGCGGGGCAACACGGCAGCGCACGACGCGCGCTCGCCAGGGGAAGGGAAGACGATCGTGACCGCAGAGCCCACGGCGACCGAGCAGGGCGCGCGCTCGCGCAGCCAGCACCAGCGGCGCAAGCGCATCGTCCAGGCCGCCGCCGCGCTCGCCTCCCGCGGCGGGGTCGAGGCGATGCAGATGCGCACGGTCGCCGAGCGGGCCGGGGTCGCGCTCGGCACCCTGTACCGGTACTTCCCGTCCAAGATGGACCTGGTCGTGGCCGTGGTCAGCGAGGAGCTCGACCTGCTGGAGGGCAGCATCGAGCGCCGCCCGCCGCGCACCGAGAGCCCGTCCCGGCGCGCGGTGGAGGTGCTGATGCGCGCCACCCGCGGGCTGATGCGCGAGCCGGAGCTGGCCGAGGCGCTGATCCGCTCGCTGCTGCTGTCGGACGTCAAGACCGACTTCGGCGACCGGATGACCGGGATGCTGCTGCGCGCCGCCGCCGGCTCCGGCACCCAGGTCCCCGACGGCGACCCGCGCCGGGCGGCGGCGCGGGCGCTGTCCAGCGTCTGGACCATGGAGATGCTCGAGATGCTGCGCGGCCACGCCACCGCCGAGGAGATCCAGGAACGGCTGGAGACGGTCGCCGACCGCCTCCTCACCGACTTCTGACCTCCCCCTTAGGGTCGCTGCCCCGCCTTGTCGACGATCCCGCTGCCGATCACCCGTAGTTGAGACCGCGGGCGGTCGACCTTCCGCAGTCGCGCATGACCTTGTCGGGAACCTTGACCTCGGTGGACCGCTGCCCGACGTACCGGTAGGTCTCCGCGTTGAACAACACCTCGTTGAAATGCCCCCCGTCCGATGGGTTGGATGGTCCATCCCTCCTTCGCCGATGCGCGCCACCGCGTTCGCACTAGCCTTGTGGCAGAGCCAGTGACAGGACGAAAAAGGGGCGAAGTGAGCGATCAGCAGCCGATACTCAGCGACGGTGTCATCATCGAGTTCATCGATGGCAAGGACGTGCCCGTGGCCCACAAGGACTTCGGAGAGCGGGCGGTCGTCATGCGCGACTCCAAGAACCCCGAGGGCCCGATCCTCTACTTCACCGAAGCCGAGTGGGACGCCTTCGTCGCGGGCGTCAAGGACGGCGAGTTCGACGACCTCCTGGAGGAGGAGCCGCCCGCCGGGTCCTGAACCCGCGCGATCCGGTCGCACGCCGTCCGGGACAGGGCCGTCCGCGCCCCGTTCCGGGCGGCGTGAACGCGTTCAGGGCCCGGGACGGCGCAGCAGCTCGCCGCGCGGCGGGCCGTCGAGATCGACGACCTGACCGCGCAGCCAGGCCGTCTGGACGACCCCGCGGAGCGAGCGCCCTTCGTACGGGGTGACGGGGTGGCGGTGCCGCAGCCCGGACGGGTCCACGACGAATGCCCGGTCGGCGTCGAAGGCGATCAGGTCGGCGTCGGCGCCGACCTCGATCCGCCCCTTGCGGCCGCCGAGGCCGGCGAGGGCGGCGGGGCCCTCCGCCATCCAGCGGACGACCGCGTTCAGGCCGTGCCCGCGCGCGCTTGCGGCGGTCCAGACGGCGGACAGGCCGAGTTGCAGCGAGGAGACGCCGCCCCAGGCCGTCGCGAAATCGCCCCGCTTGAGCTCGGGCGTGCAGGGTGAATGGTCGGTGACGACGCAGGAGATCACGCCGTTCTCCAGGCCCCGCCACAGCTCGTCGCGGTTGGCGGTGCCGCGGATGGGCGGGCAGCACTTGTAGGCGGTCGAGCCGGGGCCGGGGACGTCCTCCGCGGCCAGGGTCAGGTAGTGGGGGCAGGTCTCGGCGGTCACCGGCAGGCCCCGGGCCCGCGCCTTCCCGATCGGTTCCAGGCAGGAGGCGGCCGACAGGTGCAGGATGTGGGCGCGCACGCCGGTCTCCTCGACCAGCCGGACGACCTGTTCGACGGCGCGGCGCTCGGCATCGGGCGGGCGGGACGCCAGGAACGCCGGGTAGCCGCCGTCACCGGGCTCCGACAGCGCCGCCGGGTCCTCGGCGTGCACGATCACCAGGCCGCCGAACGCGGCGATCGCGCCGAACGCCGCCCGCATCCCCGCGTACGGCAGCGGCGGGAACTCCGGCACCCCCGAGTCGGAGGTGAAGCACTTGAACCCGAAGACGCCGTCGTCGTGCAGCGGGCGCAGCGAGGCGGGCACGTTGCCGGGCACGGCGCCGCCCCAGAACCCGACGTCCACGTGCACGCGCCCGCGCGCCGCGGCCCGCTTGGCCGCCAGCGCCCCGGGCGCGGTGGTGGGCGGCAGCGAGTTGAGCGGCATGTCGATCAGCGTCGTCACGCCTCCGGCCGCGGCGGCGCGGGTGGCGGTGCCGAAGCCCTCCCATTCGGTACGGCCCGGCTCGTTGATGTGGACGTGGGTGTCGACCAGGCCGGGCAGCAGCGCGGCGCCGCCCAGGTCGATCTCGGTCGCGCCCTCGAGGCGGGCGCCGATCGCGGTGATCCGGCCGCCGTCCACGGCCACGGCCGCCGGACGTTCGCCGCCGGGCAGCACCACCCGCGAGGACCGGATCACCAGGTCGTGACCGCTCATCCGCCCGCCTCGAAGACGATGTGCTCGGGACGCACCGGCACGCGCGCCAGCGGCCTGCCGGTGGCGGCGCGGACGGCCGCGACGATCGCGGGCGTCGAGGAGAGCGTGGGCGGCTCCCCGGCGCCGCGCAGCCCGTACGGCGCGTTCGGGTCCGGGTGTTCGAGGATGTCGAGCCTCATCGGCGGCATGTCGAGGATGGTGGGGATCAGGTAGTCGGTGAAGGAGGGGTTGCGGACCGTCCCGCCCGACACCACGATCTCCTCCAGCACCGCCAGGCCGAGGCCCTGCGCGGAGCCGCCGTGGATCTGCCCTTCGAGCGCCTGCCGGTTCATGATCCGGCCCACGTCCTGGACGGCGGCCAGCTCCACCACCTTGACCAGGCCCAGTTCCACGTCCACGTCCACCACCGCGCGGTGCACGCACAGCGCGAGCTGGGTGTGGCTGTCGCCCTGCCCGGTGACCGGGTCCATCGGCACCGTGGGACGGTGGCGGTACTCGCGGGTCTCCTCGATCACCTCCGTGCCGAGGACCTCCTCGACCGAGGCCAGCACCCCGGCCGACGGCGAAACGATCTTGCCGCCGCGGACGGCGAGATCGCGGTGCGTCCCGTCCAGCCGCCGCCGGGCCAGGTCGAGCAGCCGCGCCCGCACCGCCTCGCACGCCGCCCGCACCGCGCCGCCGGTCATGTACGACTGCCGGGACGCCGAGCTGGACCCGGCGTCGCCGACCGCGTTGTCGGCGGTGTGCACGGTGACCTTCTCGACGCCCAGCTCGGTGCGGGCGATCTGCGCCTGCAAGGTCACCAGGCCCTGCCCGACCTCGGCGGCGGCGGTGTGCACCAGCGCGGCCGGCTCGCCGCCGATCACCTCCAGCCGGACGCGCGCGGTGGACAGGTCGTCGAAGCCCTCCGAGAAGCAGATGTTCTTGATCCCGATGCCGTAGCCGACGGCCCGCACCACGCCCTCCCCGTGCGTGGTCTGGGACGCGCCGCCCGGCAGGTCCCGCAGATCCGAGTGGTCCGGCGGCGGCGGCATCGGGACGGCCTCCAGCCGGTCCAGCATCTCGGCCATCGGCGCCGGGGAGTCGATCACCTGTCCCGTGGCCAGCCTCGACCCCTGGGTGACGGCGTTGCGGCGGCGCACCTCCAGCGGGCCGATCCCGCAGGCCGCCGCGAGCCTGTCCATCATCGACTCGTAGGCGAAGCACGCCTGGACGGCGCCGAACCCGCGCATCGCGCCGCACGGCGGGTTGTTGGTGTAGACGCCGTACGCGTCGATCCTGATGTGGGGGATCTCGTACGGCCCCACGCCCAGCGAGGCCGCGTTGCCGACCACGGCCAGGGTGGACGAGGTGTACGCCCCGCCGTCCAGGATGATCTCGACGTCGGCGTACAGCAGCCTTCCGTCCTCGGTGGCGCCGTACTCGTACCGCATCCACGCCGGATGCCGGTGCACGTGCCCGAAGAACGACTCCCGCCGGTCGTAGGACATCTTCACCGGCTTGCCGGTGCGCAGCGCGAGCATGCCCGCGTGGATCTGCATCGACAGGTCCTCGCGGCCGCCGAACGCGCCGCCGACCCCGGCCAGCGTCATCCGGATCCGGTCCTCGGGCAGGTTGAGGCACGGGGCGATCTGCCGGATATCGCCGTGCAGCCACTGGGTGGAGACGTACAGGTCGAGGCCGCCGTCCTCGGCCGGGACGGCGAGCCCGGACTCGGGGCCGAGGAACGCCTGGTCCTGGATGCCGACCTCGTACTCACCGGAGACCACCACCGCGGCCCCGGCCCTGGCCCGGTCGACGTCGCCGACCCGGACCGGCTGGTGGCGGGTGATGCCGCCGAGCGGCTGCACCCGGTGGCGCGCGGGGTCGGCGACGACGGCGCGCGGGTCGGTGACCGGCTCCAGCTCCTCCCACCCGATCGCGATCCGCGCCAGCGCCTTCCGGGCGATCTCGGGGTGGTCGGCGGCGACGAGCGCGATCGGCTCGCCCTGGTGCCGGACCTCGCCTTCGGCCAGGACGGGCTGGTCGGGCACGTCGCCCAGGCCGTACAGCTTGCTGCCGGGCACGTCCTCGTGGGTGAGGACGGCGTGCACCCCGGGCGTGGCCAGCGCCGGGCCGACGTCCATGGACACGATCCGCGCGCGGGGATACGGGCTGCGCAGCGTGGCGCCCCACAGCATCCCGTCCATCCACAGGTCGGAGGCGTAGGCGAACTCCCCCGACACCTTGAGCGAGCCGTCCGGCCGCCGCACGCTCTCCCCGACACCGCCGAGGCCGCGCGCCTCCACCTCGCTGGAAGCCGTCATCACAGCACCTCTTCCGCCAGCTTCATGAGGCGGCGGTGGGCGGCGGCGCCGCGGCGTCCCACCTCGTCCTGCGGGACGGTGACCAGCACGTCGTCCTCCACCACGGTGCGCCCGCCGACCAGCAGCCGGGCCAGCGGCGGGGTGCGGCCGAACGCGAACGCCACCACCGGGTCGTCCACCGCCGGGTAGAACTCGGCGCCCGGCCCGTCCAGCCGCCACAGCGCGATGTCGGCGAGCTTGCCCGGCTCCAGCGAGCCGATCTCGTCCGCGCGGCCCAGGCAGCGGGCGCCGCCGAGGGTCGCGATCTCCAGGGCCTGGCGGGCGGTCAGCGCGGCAGGGCCGTACCGGGCCCGCTGCATGTACATGGCCTGCCGGATCTCCCCGGCCAGCGGCACCAGCTCGGCCGACGCGGCCCCGTCCACGCCCAGCCCGACCGGGGCGCCCGCCTCCAGCAGGTGGGCGATCCGAGCGATCCCGGCGCCCAGCCGGGCGTTGGAACTGGGGCAGTGCGCGGTGCCGGTGCCGGTCTCGGCCAGCCGCTCGATGTCGGAGTCGTGCAGGTGGACGCAGTGCGCGAGCCACACGTCGCCGCCGAGCCAGCCCAAGCCGTCCATGTACTCGACCGGCGTCTTGCCGAACTGCTCGCGGGTGTGCTCCTCCTCGTCGAGCGTCTCGGCCAGGTGGGTGTGCAACCGCACGCCCTTGTCCCGCGCCAGCCGCGCCGACTCCACCAGCAGCTCCCGGCTGACCGAGAACGGCGAGCACGGCGCCACCGCGACGCGCAGCATCGAGCCGAAGGATGCGTCGTGGTGGCGGTCGATCGCCGCCTCGGTCTCGGCCAGGATCGTGTCGAGGTCCTCGACGATGTCGTCCGGCGGCAGCCCGCCCTGCGACTGACCGCGGTCCATCGAGCCCCGGCACGGATGGAACCGGACGCCCAGCTCGGCCGCGGCCTCGATCTCGGCCGCGAACAGGTCGCCGCGGCCCTTGGGGAACAGGTAGTGGTGGTCGGTGGAGGTGGTGCACCCCGACTTGGCCAGCCAGCCGAGCCCCGCGCTCGCCGCGCCCTCCACCACCTCGGCGTCCATCTTCGACCACGGCTTGTAGAGCGTCGTCAGCCATTCGAACAAGGTGCCGTCGGTGGCCAGGCCCTGGCTCGCCCACTGGTAGAGGTGGTGATGGGTGTTGACCAGGCCGGGCGTCGCGAGATGGCCCGCGGCGTCGACGCGTTCGGCGTCCCCGGGCACGGCCGGCGCCGGGCCGGGGCCGACCGCGGTGATCCGGTCGCCCTCGACGACGATGTGCCCGGACCGGTACTCAGCGCCGGACACGGTGACGACGTGGGCGTTCTCGATGACGACGGTCACGCGCCCCTCCTCCGGCCGGCGGCGAGCCGCACGGCGTCCAGGATCTTCTCGTAGCCGGTGCAGCGGCACAGATTGCCGGCGAGCGCCTCGCGGATCTCGGCGTCGGACGGGTCCGGCACCCGCTCGATCAGGTCGTGCGACTGGACGATCAGCCCCGGCGTGCAGAACCCGCACTGCACCGCGCCCGCGTCCACGAACGCGCGCTGCACGGGGTCGAGCCCCTCCTCCCGGTCCCCCAGGCCCTCCACGGTGCGGACGTCCCGACCCTCCGCCTGCCCGGCGGCCACCAGGCACGCGCACGCCGTCACGCCGTCGAGATAGACCGTGCAGGACCCGCATTCGCCCTGCTCACAGGCGTTCTTGGAGCCGGGCAGCCCCATCCGCTCGCGCAGCACGTACAGCAGGCTCTCGCCCTCCCACACATCGTCGACGGTCTCCTCCGAGCCGTTGACGGTGAACCGCACACGCATCAGGACGCCTTTCCTGTGTAGTCGTTCCAGGCCCACGCCAGGGTGCGCCGTGCCATGACGGCGAGGGCGTGCGCGCGGTAGCCGGCGGTGCCGCGCACGTCGTCGATGGGCGCGGCGGCGTCCCGCACCAGCTCGCCGAAGCGCCGCGCCGCGGCCGGGGAGACGGGGGCGCCGCCCTCCCAGTCCAGCTCCGCGCTCAGGAACTCCTCGGCGGCGACCGCGCGGCGCGGCGTCGGCGCGGCCGAGCCCAGCCCCGTCCCGGCCCGCCGCTCCGCCGGGCGCAGCGCGATCGCGAACGAGCAGACCGCGATCACCATCGCGTTCCTGGTGCCGACCTTGGAGAAGTACTGCGGGCCGGTCGCCGGCGCCGTCCAGAACGCGCGGATCAGCTCGTCCGGCTCCAGCGCGCTGCGCTTCACCCCGGTGTAGAAGTCCGCCGCCGGGATCATCCGGACGCCGCGCGCCGCCGACTCCACCTCGATCTCGGCGCCGCCCGCCAGCAGCGGCGGGTGGGAGTCGCCGGCGGGCGAGGCGGCGCCCAGGTTGCCGCCGACCGTCCCGCGGTTGCGGATCTGCGGCGAGCCGACCGTGCGGGACGCCTGGGCCAGGCCCGGCAGCCGGTCGCCCAGCCCGTCGATCAGCCGGGCGTAGGTGACGCCCGCGCCGACCCGCAGCCGGCCGTCCGGCGCGGTGTCCCAGTCGGCCGGCCCGGCGATCCGGGTCAGGTCCAGCAGCGCGTCCGGGCGGCGCGCGGCGAAATTGATCTCCACCATCACGTCGGTGCCGCCCTGGATCGGCAGCGCGCCCGGATGCTCCGCCTTCGCCGCGAGGGCATCCTCCCAGGTAGCGGGGCGCAGGAAGTCCATCAGAAGTCCCCTGTCTCAGTTCCAGGCGTCCGGCGCGGCCGGGGCGGCGTCGTCCAGCACGGTGCCCTCGATCAGCCCGTACGGGCGGTCGGCCGCGAAGAAGACCTCGTTGTCGTTGTCCAGCCCGAACGGCGACAGATCGACCAGGAAATGGTGCTTGTTGGGCATCGCCAGCCGTACCTCGCAGAGTTCCTCACGCTCCTCCAGGACGCGGCGGCCCATCTGGTAGAGCGTCTGCTGCAGCGAGAGGCTGTGCGTCTCAGCGAACGCCTCCAGCAGGCAGCGGCGGGCCGCGGCGAACGAGGCCCCGTACCCGCCGCCGCCCGGGACGCGGTGGCGCCAGCGCGCGGTCACCGCCGTGGCCAGGATCCGGTCGCGGGTCGGCTGGAGGGTCGTGTACTCGTCCTGGATGAACCCGTGGAACTCGCTGCCGGTGGAGTTGAGCACCACCAGGTCCTTCAGCCCCGAGACGACCGACTCGGCCCCGCCCGTCCCCTCGCTGTGGACGAGCGCCGTGCGCACCTCCGTCCCGGACCGGACGAACGAGTGCCCGCTGCTGGACGGAACGCGCGACCAGGCGTACTCCTCGACCTCGACGCGGGCGTGCCGGATGGTGGGCTGCGAACCGGTGAAATGCCGCGCCAGCAGGAGCGCGAACTCCTCGATCTCCCCGATCCCGTGCTCGCGGGCGAACGCGAACACGGTGTTCTTCTGCGAATCGGTCGGCAGCACCGCCGCGTTGTCCCCGGTCAGATGGGCCTCGTCCATGTCGCCGGACAGGGAGATCCCCACGTTGAGATCGCGGATGTGGTGGACGTCGCCGTCCCTGCGCACGCGGACGACCCGCGTCTCCGCCTTCCCGTACCGATTGGGGCCGAGCACGATGCCCACCCGATCAACTCCCCGTCTTCCCGTTCAGCAGCCTGTCCAGACGCAACCGCATGATCTTGCCCAGTTCCGCGCGGACGATCCCCCGCTCGGCCGCGGCGCCGTTGCGCAGCCGCCGCTCCAGCGCGGCCAGCATCTCGGCCGCGCCGAGACCGGTCGCGCAGATCAGGAACACGTGGTCGAAGCGCTCCTCGTACCGCCGGTTGCCCGCGGCCAGCCGCTCCCGGACCGCCCGCTCCGCCGCGTCCATCCCGGACTGCTCGCGCCTCGACCAGGACGCCTCGCGGCCCGTCCCCGCCGCCCGCTCCCCGATCCGCGGATGCGCCGCCAGCGCCTCCTCGACGTCGGCCCACGCCAGGTCGTGCAGCGCCGCCGCCGCGGCCGTCCGCAGATCCGACGGGGCGCCGTACGGCCGTCCGCCCGCGACCGCCGCCGCCCATCGGCGCGACGCGCAGCAGGCCAGCAGCCCTTCCGCCGCCTCGCCCGCGGGCAGCGCGTTGAACTCCTCCAGGGTCACCAGCCCAGTACACACAGCCCGTCCCGCACCGGTCGAGACGCAGGACCTCCGAAACGCGCCCCCGCTGACCGGGTACTTTTCATGGGTTGCTCCAAGAAAGGCACCATGAAGCTGCGCTCCCTGCTCACCATGCCCGACCTGGGGCTGCGCGCCGTCACCGGCGAGGACGGCCTGGACCGCGAGATCCGCTGGGTCGTCACCACCGACCTGCTCGACCCCGGCCGCTACCTCAGCGGCGGCGAGCTCGTCCTCTCCGGCCTGGTCTGGTGGTCCCGGCCCGCCGACTCCGAGGTGTTCGCCGGCGCCCTGGCCCGCTCCGGCGTGTCCGGCCTGGCCGCCTGGGACGTCGAGCGCGGCCGCATCCCCGACGACCTGGTGGCGGCCTGCCGGCGGCACCGCATCCCGCTGTTCCAGGTGCCCGAGGACGTCGCCTTCGCCACGATCACCGAGCAGATCGTCCGGCGCCTGTCCACCGCGCGCGCCGCCGACCTCGGCGCCGTCCTCGACCGGCACCGCCGGCTGGTCGCCGGTGCCGGGCTCGACCCCGTGCTGGAGCTGGTCGGCCGCGACCTCGGCATGCGCTGCTGGGTGCTCACCCCCACCGGCCGCCTGGTCGCCGGCCCGCACCCGCCGGCCGCCGACCCGGCCGCCCTCGCCCGCGCCTACCTCGCCGCGCCCCGCCTCCCGCACAGGGTCTCCCCCGACATCTCGATCCTTTCCGTCGCCGAGGAGACCACCTCGCGGGTGGCCGACTGGTTCATCGCCTGCGAGGGCGACTGGACCGAATGGCCCGCCGAGCGCCGCGCCCTCACCGACGAGCTGGCCGCGATCGTCGCCCTGGAACGCGCCCGCCTGGACGACCGCCTCAGCGCCGAGGGCCGCCTCTCGCAGGAGCTGATCCGTACCGTCGCCGCACGCGACCACGAGATCCTGCCCCACCTCAAGCTCACGGGCCTGGATCTGGACGCCCCGTTCACCGCCGTGGCCGCCACCGCCCGCGCGGACCTCCGCCCAGGCGAGCTACGCACCGTCCTGGCCGAGATACTCCCCGACCATTCCCGCCTAGGACTCCTTGGCGACGAGGCCATAGCCCTGGTGCCGACCCCGGACGACCTGGCCGCATCCCTGCGCGACGCTCTCTCGGCCCTCGCCCCTGGCCTGACCGGCCTGGCCGTAGGCGTGAGCAAGCCGGCGGCCGCCAGGGAATTGAGAGGCATCGTCGAAGAGGCCCGCTATGCCCGCCGCCTGGCCGCCGCCCGCACCGATCCCGTATGCGTGGTCGGCCACGACGAACTGGCCACGCACATGCTCCTCCTAGCCAGCGTCCCCGACGACGTCAGGCGCATGTTCAAGGAGCGCCTGCTCGACCCCCTCCACACCTACGACGAGGTGCACAAGGCCGACCTCATCCTCACCCTGGAGACGTTCCTCCAGCACTCCGGCTCCTGGACGCGCTGCGCGGAGCAACTCCACCTGCACGTCAACTCCGTCCGCTACCGCATCCAGCGCATAGAGGAACTGACCGGCCGCGACCTCTCCCGTCTGGAAGACCGGGTCGACTTCTTCCTCGCCCTACGCCTGCGCTGACCTCTCGGACGCCCCGTCCAGCTCGTGCACCTTCTCCAGGACCTCTAGCACCTCGGCGAGACGCTCACCGTCCTGCCGTTCGCGATAGAGGTCGGCCATCCCCTCCAAGGAAACCGCCTGCCGCCCAGCGCTCCTCACCAGGTCGTCAGAGCCGGCCGCGACAAGCTCCCGGTAGGCCGCCACGGCAGCCTGAAGATGCCCGGCCTCAGGCCGTCCCAAGCGGCCCAACCGCAACCCCAGGCGCGCCTGGGACTCCGCAAGCTGCAACCGGCTGCGGCCCGGATCCTTCGCCAGCCGTTCCTCCTCTTCGGCGATACCCCGCTCGCCCAGCTCCAGCGACTCGTCCAGGCGCCCCGCCCCGGCCAGGAACTCGGCAAGCAACCGCTCCCCTGAGACGACCTCGTCCACCCATTGCGGCTCCAACTCGGCCATCCGCCGGAACACCGCCACCGACTCCTCCGCGGCGGACACCGCGTCGTCATCGCGGTCAAGGCTGCCCAGGCACACCGCCATGTTCCGCAACCCACCGCCCAGCGCCTCCAGCTCCCGCGGACCGGGCGCCTCCATCCCGCGCTGCGCCTCGACGGCCTCCCGCATGAACGGCAGCCCCTCCTCGGGATCACCGCCGACCGCCAGCGTCACACCGAGCCGGTCCGCCGCCAGCGCCAGGTTGAACCGCACCTCGTCGGACGCCATCTGCCCGCGGTAGACCTCGACGGCCCGCCGCAGATACCGCACCCCGTCCTCGCCGCGCCCGGCATCCAGCAGCCGCAGCCCGTGGTCGAGGCAGGCGTTCCCCAGCTCACTCTGCTCGGGATCACGGGACGACAGCACCTCCTCGTACCGCACAACGCGCTCCCCCGCCTCCAGCGTCTCCTCGGTACGGCCCATCTGCACCAGCACCGTGATGAGCAGGCCCTCGCAGATCGCCGCCTGCTCCTCGCGGTCGAGCCCGTCCCGCTCCTTGGTGCCCGGCTCGATCAGCAGCGCCTCGTCCCGTGCCGCCGTGGCCGCCGCGAGGGCCCCGTCCAGGTCCCCGGTGTCCAGCAGCAGCGTCGCCAGCCGCCGCAGCGACCGCAGCCGGTAGGGCCGGAACTGCGCCGGGACGCCCCGAAGGACCTCGTCCTCGTCGTATCCGGAGGTCGTCGCGTCGATCTCCCGCAGCGCCGCCGCCCGTTCCTCGGTAGCGCGCTCGTCCAGCGCCTGCGTCAGCGCGACCAGCCCGAACACGATCACCATCCGGGTCCCGGACGGATCCTCGGCGAACATCCGCCGCGCCGACGGCAGCATCGTCCGCAGATCGTCGGCCGCCTCGTCCAGGTGGCCGCCGGCGATCAGGTCCCGAGCCCCGTTGAACAGCTCGACCACCTTGTCCGGCTCAAGCGCGTCGCTCATGGGAACCCCCTCGAAGATCGGCAGAAAGAACTCCGCTAAAGACGCACGGCCACGCCCGAGGGTTCCGACGCCCGGGATCGGACGGCGGAAGTCGGACGCCGAAGTCCGGGAATCCGGCGACCGTCCCGGAATCCACGAAGTCGTGAATCATCTGGCCCCATGTGCCCTGGCGGAACCGTGATCTCCCGTCCCGGGAGCCGCGTTTTTGGCGGATGTGAGTGCCGCGGCCTTCGAAGTCCTAGGCGGACCGCATAGCAAGCCGTCTGTGATCTGGCGCACCATCACGGCGACGTCGCCCCCAGGGGCGGCGCGACCGTGAAGAGAGGCTGCCCATGAGACCAGGCAAGAGACGCGGGTCGCTCCTCGCGGCGCTGGTGAGCGCGCTCCTGGTGACGCTGACGCTGACCGCGCCCGCCGCGTACTCCGCTCCGCCGCAGGACGACCCGTTCTACAAGCCCCCCTCGCCGCTCCCCGCCGGAAAGCCGGGCGACATCATCCGCCGCCAGCCGGTCACCGCCTACATCGTGCCCGGCATCGCCATGGACGCCCACGCATGGCGCGTCATGTACCTGTCCAACGACGCCAAGGGACAGCGCAACGCCGTCACGGGAACGGTTCTCGTGCCGAAGAAGCCCTACACGGGGAAACGTCCCCTGGTCGGGTACGCCATCGGGACGCACGGACTAGGCGACCAGTGCGCGCCCTCCTACGGCCTGACGACCGGGCTCGACTATGAGGCCACCCTCATCAACGGTTTCCTGGCCAAGGGCTGGGCCGTGGTGGTGACCGACTACGAGAAGCTGGGCACGCCCGGGGACCACACGTACATGGTGGGCCGTTCGCAGGGGCAGGCCGTACTGGACTCGATGCGCGCCGCCACACGATTGGCCGACGCCAACGTTGCGGCAGACTCCCCCATGGTCGTCTCCGGGTACTCGCAGGGCGGATCCTCAGCCGGGTGGGCCGCTCAGTTGCAGCGGACGTACGCTCCCGAACTCTCCATCAAGGGCGTCGCGGCGGGCGGAGTGCCCGCCGACCTGACCGAGGTGGCCAAAGCGCTCGATGGCAGCCTCTTCTTCATCCTGCTGGGGGCCGCCTCAGTGGGATTGGCCTCGGCCTACCCGGAGCTGCCGTTCACCGAGCACCTCAACGCCGCGGGCAAGGCGCTCATGGACGACGCCAGGGACGACTGCATCGGCGAAGCCATCGCGACGGGCAAGGGCGCGTTCAAGAAGATGTCCGACTACCTGGACGTCGACCTGATGAACACCCCCGCGTGGCAGGAGAAGCTGCGCGCCAACCGCCTGGGCGGGGGCGAGGCACCCGCCACACCGGTGTTCCAGTACCACGGCGTGTACGACGAGATGGTGGCCAAGGGCCAGGCTAAGACGCTCCGGAAGGAGTGGTGCGAGGCCGGGGCCAAGCTCCTATGGAAGGAGTACCTGCTTCCTGAGCACGCCCTGACAGCGGTGGCCGCGACAGGAGACGTCCAGAACTGGCTGGCCGACCGGCTCGCAGGCAAACCCGCGACCACCAACTGCTCCTGACACTCAGGGCGGTGAGCGCTTCGGCTCGCCGCCCTTCGTCATGACTGGATAGTTGGTATTGACTAATCGTGTGCTGATAGTTGATGCTGACTATATGGACGGAGTGAAGCGGCGGGCGGTCTCCAATCCGCTGGGGCTGGCGGTGCTGGCGTTCCTGCTCTGGGAGCCGATGCATCCCTATGAGCTGGGGCGGCGGCTCAAGGAGACCGACAAGGAGCGCAACTTCAAGTACAACCGGGGCTCGCTCTACATGGTGGTGAACCAGCTGAAGAAGGCCGGGTTCATCGTCGAGCGCGAGACCGTCCGCGACACGCAGCGGCCCGAGCGCACCGTGTACGAGCTGACCGAGGAGGGGCGCGCCGAGCTCTACGACTGGCTGCGGGAGCTGATGGCGCGGCCTCGGGAGGAGTACCCGCACTTCGGGGCGGCGCTGTCGTTCGTGGGCGTGCTCGCGCCCGAGGAGGCGGTGGAGCTGCTCGGGCGGCGGGCGGAGGCCCTGGAGGCTTTGGCGGAGGAGGCCCGCGCCAAGGTCAAGGCGGCCACCGACCAGGGGGTGGCGTGGGTGTTCCTGGTCGAGGAGGAGTACCGGCTCGAGGTGCTGGACGCCGAACGCCGGTTCGTCGGGCGGCTCGCCGAGTCGCTCAGTGACCCGGACTACGTCCGGGAATGGCAACGGATCTTCGGGAGTCGATCATGACGAGGACGGCACTGATCATCGGCGGCGGCATCGCCGGGACGGTCGCGGCGATGGCCATGCGGCGGGCGGGCATCGAGCCGGTGGTGTACGAGGCCTACGCCGGCACCGCGGACGGCGTGGGCGGCATGCTGACGCTGGCGCCGAACGGGCTGGCGGCGTTGCGGGCCATCGGCGTGGAAGACGCGCTGCGGGGCGTCGGGCAGCCCATGGTCGACTCGGCCATGGTCGACGGGCGCGGCAAGTCCATCGGGGTGATGCACGGGCTGGACGGGCTGCCGCCCGGGGTGGCGCTGTGGCGTTCCGACCTCAACAAGGCGCTGCGCCAGAAGGCGCTGGCGGAGGGCGTGCGGATCGAGCACGGCAAGCGGCTCGTGGACGTGGACGAGCACCCGGACGGCATCACCGCGCGGTTCGCGGACGGGACCACCGCCACCGGTGACCTGCTGGTGGGCGCGGACGGGATCCGGTCGACGGTCCGGACGCTGATCGACCGCGAGGCGCCCGGCCCGGACCACGTGCCGCTGCTGAACCTGGGCGGGAGGGCCGACATCGCGGTGGACTCGGCGCCCCGGACCGCCTACTTCGTGTTCGGGAAGCGCGCGTTCATGGGGTACTGGGTGCAGCCGGACGGGAAGACGGCGTGGTTCGGCAACATCCCGCACCCGCAGCCGATGACGTCGAAGCAGGCCCGCGAGACGTCCAACGAGGACTGGACGCGGTGGTTGCGGGAGATCTACGCCGACGACCGGCCGGGCCGGGAGCTGGTGGAGAGCACCCCGGTGGAGCGGCTGTTCGTGCTGGGCACGACGCAGATCATGCCGGACGTGCCGCGCTGGCATCGGGGCCGGATGGTGCTGGTCGGTGACTCGGTGCACGCGCCGTCGCCCAGTTCCGGTCAGGGCGCGTCGCTGTCCGCCGAGAGCGCGGTCGAGCTGGCCCGGTGCCTGCGCGACCTGCCCGATGCCGGGGACGCGTTCGCGGCGTACGAGCGGCTGCGGCGCGACCGGGTGCGGAAGGTGGCGGCCCGGGCGAAACGGACCAACAACAGCAAGGCGCTCGGCCCGGCGGCGCTGGCGATGATGAAGCTGATGATGCCGCTGGCGACGCGGACGTTCCTCACGGCGGAGCGGGCGCTCGGCGCGGAGCAGCGCTTCAGGATCGACTGGGAGGAGCCGGTGGGTCAGGGCAGGATGGCGTCGATATAGCCGCCGTCCACCCGCACGGCGCCGCCGGTGGTGGCGGAGGCGTGCTCGGAGCTGAGGTAGACGACCATGTTGGCGATCTCCTCGGGTTCGATGAGGCGGCGCAGCAGCGAACTGGGGCGATGCTCGGCCATGAAGCGGCGCTGGGCGTCGTCCCAGGGCAGGTCCGTGCCGACCAGGTCGGCGACGAAGTCCTCGACCCCCTCGGTGTGGGTGGGGCCGGCCATGACGGTGTTCACGGTGACGCCGGTGCCCGCGGCGGCCTTGGCGTAGCCGCGGGAGACGGCCAGCAGCGCGGTCTTGGACATGCCGTAGTGCACCATCTCCTGGGGCGTCACGACGGCCGAGTCGCTGGCGATGAACTGGACCCGGCCCCAGCCGCGGTCCATCATGCCGGGCAGGTACTGGCGGACCAGCCGCACCCCGGACAGCACGTTGATCTCGAAGTAGCGGCGCCATTCGGCGTCGTCGATCTCCAGGACGGGCCGCGGGCCGAAGATCCCGAGGCTGTTGACCAGGATGTCGACCGCGGGCACGCGTTCGAGGAGGATGTGCGCGCCGGCGGCGGTGGCCAGGTCGGCGGGGATCCCCACAAAGTCGGCGCGGGGCAGTTCGGCGGTGAGTTCCTTCAGGGCGGCGGTGACGCCGGTCTCGGACCGGCCGTTGATGACGGTGCGGGCGCCGGCCCGGGCCAGCCCGGCGGCGATGGCGCGGCCGATCCCCTTGGTGGATCCGCTGACCAGGGCGGTGCGTCCGGTGAGTTCGATCTCCATGCCGTCGATCCTTCCCCCGCCGGGCGGCTCTTCTACCAGGTGGCTGCGCCCGCGAAGGTCGTGGCGGCCGGCTCGTAGCCGAGGACGGCGCGGGCGGCGGAGATGTCGAGGGTGCGCTCGACCGCGAGATGGCCGACGGCGTACCGGGTGAGGCGGGGCGGCCGGGGCCGGCGGGCGAGCAGGTAGGCGCCCTCGACGGCGGCGGCGAGCGCCCCGACGGGCGCGGCCGGGAGGTAGACCGGGCGGGCCTTGACGCCGCGTTCGGCGAGCAGGGCGCGGAACGCCCGGTCGAGGGTGACCGGCTCGGCGTCGGTGATGTTGTAGACGCCGGTGCCGACCGGGCCCTGGGCGGCGAGGAGGCAGGCCTGGACGAGGTTGGCGACGGAGGTGAGGCTGACCCGGTGCCGCCCGTCGCCGACGGCCGTGAGGACAGGGCCGTGCACGGCGGACAGGACGCGCGGCAGCAGGGTGGTGTCGCCGGGCCCGTAGACGGCGTGGGGGCGGAGGATGAGGGCCTCGCGGCGGCTGGGGCCGTGCCAGAGGGTTCTGCCATGCCCTCGCATCACCGCGAGCACCGCCCGTTCCGCCGCCGCCTTGGACGCGCCGTAGGCGTTGAGGTAGCGGGGGGCGGGGGCCTGGTCTTCCGTGGCCATGACGGTCGGGCTGTACGGGTCGTACACGCTGGCGGTGCTCACGTGCACGAAACGCGCCTTCGGGAACGTCGCCAGCGCGTGCTTGGTGCCGGTCGCGTTGGTGGCGAAAAGGCTGGACGCGGGGCCCCAGTCGGTGACACTGCCCGCGCAGTGGATGACGGCGTTGACCTCTGGGGCGTCGCTGAGGGGGCCTTGCGTGAGGTCCCAGGAGCGGTAGAGCGCGCCCCCTATGTGGGCGGGATCCACTTCCCCGCGGCGCCCGTAGGCGTGCGTTTCGATTCCGTTGTCGGCGAGCGCCCGGCAGACCGCGCCGCCGACGAATCCCGATGCTCCGGTGACCGCGACCTTCACGAGGCGGCTCCTCGCACCAGTTCGCGCAGGCGGTCGCGGTCGAGCTTGCGGGCCCGTCCGGAACGGGGCAGTTCGGGCAGGACGACGATGCGGTCCGGGAGCGCGTCGTGGTCGATGACCTTGGGGAGCCGGTCGCGCAGGCGGCCGGGCTCGGCGTCGCCCACGACGGCCAGGACGACCTGCTCGTCGCCGGTCTCGGGGTCGCGCAAGCCTACGATGGCGGCCTCGGTGACGCCGTCGAGCGCGGCGATGGCGGGCTCGTACAGACCGGGGTAGAGGTTGAAGTCGCCCCGGATCAGCATGTCCTTCTTGCGGCCGGTGAGGACGAGGCGGCCGGCGCCGTCGAGGCGGGCCAGGTCTCCGGTGGGCAGTTCGTCCAGAGGCGGGGCGCCGAGGTAGCCGCGGCAGAGGTTGGGCCCGGAGAGGTGCAGTTCGCCGTCGGCGGCGGTGCGCGTCCGGACGAGGGGTTCGCCCAGAAGGTCGCCGTCGGCACCCGATCGGGTGTGGGCCAGTTTCTCTTGGGCGGAGGCGATCGCCACGGGGAGGATTTCGGTCATCGCGTAGACGGAAAGGACCTTGGCTGAGGGGGCGGTTGCGGACAGGGCACGGCGCAGGATCGCGGGGGGTGCGGGGGCTGCGCCTAGAAGAACGTAGCGCAGAGCGCCGGGAAGTTCTGGGTCGATGTCGAGTATCTCGGCCAGGTGGATCGGTACGCAGAACGTGTGGGTCGCGCGTCGTTCCTTGAGAAGTCGTGCGAAATCGGCTGGCGAGGCCGAAAGAGGCGGCATCGACCAGCACGCCCCGGAGATGAGGGTCGGCAAGCCCAGCATGAGCTGGTCGGTGTGGACGATGTCGCCCGGGTCCAGCGGAAGGCGTTCCCGGAACAGGTCCAGGGCCGCGGAAAGGGACGCCTGGGTATGGACGACCGCGCGGGGGTTTTCCGTAGTGCCGGAGGTGAAGATCACGGCCGCGGGTGCGTCGGGGTCGCCGAGGTCCAGTGGCTCGGGAGCCGTTCCACGCGTGCTCCTCGCGTAGGAAAGGGCGCCGCGCGGTACTCCGGGAAGCCACCGTCCTACATAGATGTGCCGCAGCCTCCCCCCGCCCTCGACTTCCAGGTCGCCAAGGTTGGGCAGCAGCAGCCCCCGGCGCCGTGCGTAGGCGCGGACGGGCCCCAGCCTGCTCCCCATGTAGAGAAGCGATTCCGCGGCCGACCATTTGGGACGGGCCAAGCGAAGGCGTGCCGTGAACATCTCCGGCCCTGCCCCCGGGTCGGCGAAGACCACGACCCCTTGAGCCGCCACCACGCCCAGCGCCAGCACCAGGGCCTCTGGGGACGGCCGTACGGAGAAGAGCACCCCGTCCCCCGGCTCCATTCCCGAGGCGACCAGGGCGTGCCGTACCGCGAGCACCTTTTGCCGCAAGTCGCCATACGTCAGTTCCGCCCCGTCCCCGGCGACCAGCGCGACGGCTCCGGGCGTGGCCGCAGCCTGTTCCAGAAGGCGCCTGACCAGCATCATGCCTTTCCCCGCACGACCAGGCGCGCGTAGGTCGGGATCAGCACGCGGCGCGCGGCCGCGCGATGCGTGATCTTCAGGGGCGCGGCGGCCAGGACGGTCCGGGCGACCGCGCGGGTCTCGGCCATGGCCAGCGGGTAGCCGATGCAGAAGTGCGGCCCGGCGCCGAACCACAGGCGGCGCAGTTCGGGCGGGTGCGGTGGACCGTCCGGATCGAACGGCCCGTAAGCGCGGCAGCAGTTGTGCGTGGCGATCAGGATCCGGTCGCCGGGTCCGACCCGCACCCCGCCCAGTTCCGCCCGGCGGTGCACGCCGCGCAGCATGACCGGCGTGGGCGTCGTCACGCGCATCGCCTCGTCGATCGCCCGGTCGAGCGCGGTCGGCGAGGAGGCCGTCCGGGCCGTGCCGTCCAGGCGTCCGGCGTCGTGCAGCAGGGCGATCAGGCGCGGGACGAGCGTGGCGACGGTCTCGGTGCCGGTGAGGAAGAACGCCCCGGCGGCCCCGCGCGCCTCCGCCTCCGACAGGCCGAGCGCCCGCATCCGGCCCATCACCGTGTTCTCCTCGCCCGAGGCGTACGCCTTGGCGGCGATGTCGCCGAGCGGATCCAGCACGGCCCTGGCACGTTCCACCTGGGCGGGCGACAGCCGGCGGGTGCGCAGGGAGATCATCGACACGATCCGCTCGCCCTGCTCGAACAGCCTCCGGAAGTCGGCTTCGTTCCGCGTCCCCAGGCCGATGACCTCGCACATCACGGCGCCGGCCATGACCCGCATCGTGTCGACCAGGTCGACGCCGCCGCCGCGCGCGAGCCGGTCGGCGAGGCGTTCCAGCGGTTCCGCCAGGACGCGGGCGCACAGCGCCTCGGTGTACGACGGCGTGAACAGCTCGGTGAGGCGGCGCCGCAGGGCCCGGTGCGCCTCGCCTTCCATGTTGAGCAGGACGGACGGGCCCAGCACCGGCGTCCACAGGTCGCCGGGCGAGCCGGGGCCGTCCTTGCGGTACGTCTCGCCGTCCATCAGCACCTCGCGGGCGCGCGCCGCGTCGTTCACCACCACGCCGACGCCGGGCACCCGCACGACCGGGCCGCGCCGGGCGAGCGCGCGCAGCAGCGGGTACGCGACGGGGTGCGCGGCCAGGTACAACCGCCGCTCCCAGCCGGGGGTCATCGGACGTCCCCGATCCGGATGTCGACGATCTCGGGCTTGTAGCGGTGGTCGGCGTACCAGCCCAGCGTGCCGACCAGGCCGTACGCCCGCAGCCGCCGGACCGAGCCGTGCACGACCATGTCCTTGCGCAGCCCGTACGCGCCGGTCAGCCGCCGCACCCGATTGACCAGCGCGCGGTCTTCGTGGACGTCCTCGACGCGGGTGCGCGGGAAGCCGCCGGCCTGCTCGTACAGGTCGGCGGTGATCGCGACGTTGCAGCCCGGCATCATCAGGTAGGGGCCGAGGTAGGCCGGGTCCTGGTTGCCCCGGCGGAAGCGCCCGAACAGCGCGGCGATCCCGATCACCGCCGGCAGCAGCCGCCGTTCCCAGAGCTTCAGCTCGAACTCGTCGGTACGGGGCAGCAGCGGCCCGCTGACCATCTCCAGCCCTTCGCCGAACGCCCGCTTGACCGCCGCGATCCAGTCGTGGCCGGGCAGGCAGTCGGCGTCGGTGCGGGCGATGTGCGTGGCCCCGGCGGAGATGGCGTGCCGGATGCCGGTGTCGGCGGCGGCGCCGGTGCCCTTCTGCGGCTCGGTGACGATCCGGATCCGCGGCCCGGCGGGCCCGGTGGTCGCGGGCCCGGTGGTCGCGAACGCGGTGGCGGCGAACGCGCGGACGGCGTCGGCGGTCCCGTCGGTGCTGCCGTTGTCGACCACGACGAGGGTGAAGTCGGGGTCGGTCTGCTCGGCGAGCCGGCGCAGGGTGGCACCGATCGAGCGTTCCTCGTCGTAGGCCGGGATCACGACCCACAGGTTCGTCCCGTCCACGCCGCTCAGAGCTCCGCGAAGGTGACGCCCAGGCTGACGCCGCCCGCCAGCCCCACGAACGCGACCAGGTCGCCGGGCCCGCACCGGCCGTTGCGCAGTGCGGTGTCGAGCTGGAACGGCAGCGAGACGGAGGCGAGGTTGCCGTGCCGCGGCAGCGTCACCACGAGCCGGTCGGCGGGGATGCCGAGGATCGAGCGCAGCACCTCCAGATAGCGCAGTGTCACCTGGTGCACGCCGACGATCGCGAAGTCGTCCCAGTTCAGGCCGGTCTTCTCCAGGGCCGTGAAGAAGATCTCGGGGCCGTGGCCGACGAAGGCGTCCTTCAGCCGCCGCCCGTCGCCGCTGAAGTAGGTGCGGTCGGGGTCGCGGGGGTGCATGGACCCGCCGCCCGGCAGCGTGCCGATGTCCCAGCCGGTGGAGACGGCGGTGAAATCGCGGTAGAAGATCCCGCCGTCGGGGGCGGCCTCGACCAGCATCGCGGCGCCGCCGTCGGAAAGGGTGTAGCCGGCGAAGGCGTCCACGAACTGCGCCCGGTCCCGGACCGACCAGCGGATCGCGCGGGACGGGCTCTCCCCGGTGCACACCAGCACCCGCTCGTGCTGCCCGGTGCGGATCAGCGCGTCGGCGACCTGGAGCCCGTTGAGGAAGCCGTTGCAGGCGTTCTTGACGTCGAAGACCGGGCAGGACGCGCCGAGCTTGGCGGCGACGATGTGCGCGGTGGCGGGTTCCACCAGGTCCTGCGAGGCGGACCCGAAGATCAGCAGGTCCAGCCGGTCCGGGCCCAGGCCCTGCTCGGCCAGCACCCGGCGGGCGGCGGCGACGGCGAGGTCGGAGGCCTGCTCGTGGCCGGCCATGACGTGCCGGGACTCGATGCCGGTCATCCGCGCGACGATGGTCGGGCGCGGCCGGAAGCCGGTGCTGCGGGCCTCGATCAGGGCCTCCACCTCGGCGCTGGTGAGCGTGCGCTCGGGCAGGTGGGTGGCGACTCCTGCGATGCGGGCTCTCATGGTCGGCACTCGTTCCTGTAGATCCGTGATGGGTGTGCGGCCAGCCTGACCGGCCGCATCCCGTCCCGGCCAGGGAGACCCTACGGAACCGCGGGCGGGCGCTCTACCCTGGTTCCCTGTGAGTACTACTACTCACCCTGATTAGGTGATTTGCCCGAACAGAACGGTACTTTCAGGCCGCACACTCTCCTTGTGATCAGGATCAGGTACTCAGCGGCGGCCCGGCACGAGGCCCGGCTGCTCTGGAACGGCCACAAGGGCCTCTTCGCCCTGCTGGAGGCCGCCCGGCACACCGGCCCCATCGCGCGCGTCCCGAGACTCGGCTGGGTGGTGACCGACCCGCTGCTGGCACGGCGGGTCCTCAACGACCACGCCCGCTTCGGCATGGTCGGGGAGGGCGGGGTCGGCCACATGTGGGCGCAGCTCTTCGGCGACGAGATGGCCCGGTTCTTCGGGGGCGCGCGCCATACCGAGGTGCGGACCGAGGCCCGCGACCTCTTCACCGAGGAGAGCGCCCGCCACCTGGTGGAACGTTCCCAGGGCGGGCACCATGCCGCGCTCGCCGAACGCCTGGCGGCCGGTGAGACGGTGGACGTGGCCGATACCACCCGCGTGCTGGCCGGACGCCTGGTGTCCGACCTCCTGGGGCTCCCCGCGGACCGGCCGGACGGGGTGTACCGGAAGGTCTTCGCCGCGGGCGAGCGCCTGGCCGGCCTGGCGATGGGCACCGCGGCGTCCACGGAACTGGCCCCCGGGGTCCTCGCCCGGGCGCGCGCCGTCGTCGACGAGATCACCATCGGCGTGGACGAGGCCTACCGCACCGCCGGCCCCGAGACCATCCTCGGCCGCTGCCGCGAGATGGACCTGGGGCTCCCCCTGGCCCGCGGGCTGGCCACCCTGCTGGCCATCGCCGGCACCGAGACGGGGGCGTCGGGCACGTCCCGTACGGTCGCGCTGCTGCACGACACCGGCCAGCAGGAGGCGCTCCTGGCCGATCCGGGTCTGCTGGACAACGCGGTTCGCGAGGGCTTGCGCGTCTCCACGCCCGCGGCTGTGATCGGCCGCCACGTGGCGCGCGACGCGACGATCGGCGGACGGAGACTGCGCGCAGGCGAACGCGTGCTGCTGGTGACCTACCTGGCGACCAACAACGTCGGCCCGTTCGACATCAGGCGCGACTACGTCCCCGAGACACGGCAGTTGTGGTTCGGCGGGGGACGGCATCTGTGCCTGGGGGCGGCGGTGGCCCGCGTCCAGATCGCGAGGATGCTCCAGAACCTGCTCTCACAGGGACGTCCCTACCGGATCGTGGCCCGCCGGGCGGCCGCCCGGGTGCTGGTCCCGACCTATGCGAGTTTGCAGGTCACCGTGCAGCCATAGTGCAGGGGCCCATGGTCTCCCAGTTGTTCCTTCGGCGGATCGCCCTTCCGCCAAAAACTAGAACACGTTACATTTAAGGCGAATCGGGTTCTGGAATGGAGACCGCATGGGCACTCCCGTGATCGTCGACGCGGTGCGCACGCCGCTGGGCAAGCGCAACGGCTGGCTCGCGGGCCTCAAGGCGCAGGCCGTCCTCGCGCACGCCTACCGGGCGCTGCTCGAACGCTCCGGCCTGGCCGGCGGCGAGGTCGAGCAGGTCTTCGCCGGATGCGTGACGCAGGCCGGCGAGCAGGGCGGCCACGTCGGCCGGTACGCCTGGCTGTACGCGGGACTCCCCTGGCAGACCGGCGTCACCACGGTCGACGCGCAGTGCGGCTCCGCCCAGCAGGCCGTCCACCTGGCGGCGTCCCAGGTCGCGGCGGGCGCGGTGGACGTGGCCATCGGCGGCGGCGTCGAGGTGATGAGCCGCGCGCCGCTGGGCAGCAACGTGCTGCCCGCCGCCCCGCGGCCCGACGACTGGTCGATCGACATGCCCAACCAGTTCGAGGCCGCCGAGCGGATCGCCGAACGGCGCGGCATCACCCGCGCCGACCTGGACGCCTTCGGCGCCCGATCACAGCAGCTGGCCGCCAAGGCCTGGGCGGACGGCCGCTTCGACCGCGAGATCGCCCCGATCGAGGCGCCCGTCCTGGACGCCGAGGGCGCCGCCACCGGCGAGACCCGCACGGTCACCCGCGACCAGGGACTGCGCGAGACCACCGCCGAGGGCCTCGCCGGGCTCAAGCCGGTGCTCGGCGAGGGCGCGCTGCACACCGCGGGCACCTCCTCGCAGATCTCCGACGGCGCCGCGGCCGTCCTGATCATGGACGCGGACCGGGCCCGCGCACTCGGCCTGCGCCCCCGCGCCCGGATCAGGACGCAGGCGCTGGTCGGCGCGGAGCCGTACTACCACCTGGACGGCCCCGTCCAGTCCACCGAACGGGTCCTGGCGCGCGCGGGCATGACCATGGCCGACATCGACCTCACCGAGATCAACGAGGCGTTCGCCTCGGTGGTGCTGTCGTGGGCGTCGGTGCACCGGCCGGACCTGGACCGGGTGAACGTCAACGGCGGCGCGATCGCGCTCGGCCATCCGGTCGGCGCGACCGGCGCCCGGCTGGTCACCACCGCGCTGCACGAGCTGGAACGCCGGGACGCCGGGACCGCGCTGATCACGATGTGCTGCGGCGGCGCCCTGTCCACCGCGACCGTCCTCGAACGGATCTGAGCGGGTGCCCGCGGGACCGGAGGATCTCGGCGGCGGTGTCTGGAGCGTGCCGGTGCCCATCCCGGGCAACCCGCTCGCCAGCACGCTGGTGTACGCGCTGGACAGCCCGCGCGGCCCGGTGCTGGTCGACGCGGGCTGGGAGCACGAGGACGCCTGGTCTGCGCTCAAGGACGGGCTGGCCACGTTCGGGATCGACATGTCCGAGGTGTACGGGGTGGTGGTCACCCACTTCCACCCCGACCACGCCGGTCTGGCGGGCCGGGTGCGGGACGCCTCGGGCGCCTGGATCGCGCTGCACCGCGACGACGCCGCCATCATCCGCGGCTTCCGGGACTTCGTCGCCCGGGACGGCGACCGCGGCTGGGAACGGGACGCGCTGCGCCGGGCGGGCGCGGGCGAGGACGACCTGGCCGGCCACGACGGAAGCCAGGGCGTGGACCCGCCCGCCATGCCCGACCGCGAGCTGGCCGACGGCGATCTGGTGGACCTGCCGGGCCGCACGCTGCGCGCGGTCTGGACGCCCGGCCACACCCCCGGCCACCTCTGCCTGCACCTGGAGGACGCCGACCGGATCTTCACCGGCGACCATGTGCTGCCGCGCATCACCCCGCACATCGGGCTGTACCCGTACGACGTCCCGGACGTGGACCCGCTGGGCGACTTCCTGAGCTCGCTCGCGCGGGTCGCGAGGCTGGGTGTGGGCGAGGTGCTGCCCGCCCACCAGTACCGCTTCGACGGCCTGACCGAACGGGCCGAGGCGATCATCGCCCACCACGAGGCCCGGCTGGCCGAGGTCGCCGGCGTGCTGTCCGCCGAGCCGGCCGCGCTGTGGACGGTGGCCGCGGGGATGACCTGGCGCGATTCGTGGGACGCGATGCCGCTCGCGGCGCGCCGGATGGCCGCGGGCGAGGCGGCGGCGCATCTGCGGACGCTGGAGCGGCGCGGCACCGTCCGCCGTGTCGGGAACGGCGATCCGCTCCTGTTCGTCCGCACGCGCTGATCTTCCTTGGCTCTCGCCTTCGTTCGCTCGCGCCGGTCTCCTCCGTGCCCCTTCCAGGGCCGCGGCGCGGCGATGCGACCCACGTCACTCCGCGCGTGAGACTCTTGATGAGACTCCAGTCTCATGTTAGAACGTGTTCTAAGCCATCCCCCAAGCAAGCGCTTAGTTCACATCCCGCGCGGAGCACCTCAGAACACCTCAACGCCCACCCCGGCCAGAAGGATCTGACATGTCCCCCCAGACCGGCACCATCCCCGCGATCGACATCATCGACCCCGGCGTGTACGAGCGGGAGGGGATCCCGCACCGGCAGTTCGCGTGGCTGCGCGAGAACGACCCCGTCCACTGGCACCCGGACCCCAACGACGGCGTCCCCGGCTTCTGGGCGGTGACCCGGCACGAGGACGTCGTGCACGTCTCCCGCCACCCCGAGCTGTACTCCTCGCACACCCGGTCGGCGATGTTCGAGGAGTTCTCGGAGGACGACCTCGCGCTCTACGGGATGATGATGCTGTTCCAGGACCCGCCCGACCACACCCGGCTGCGCTCCCTGGTCAACAAGGGCTTCACCCCGCGGATGATCGGGAAGCTGAAGGAGCACATCCGGGAGATCTGCCACCGGCTGGTCGACGCCGCCGCGCCCCTGGGCACCTGCGACTTCGTGGAGTACTTCGCCGCGCCGCTGCCGCTCTACACCATCGTCGAGCTGCTCGGCGCCCCGCTGGAGGAGCGGGAGAAGATCTTCCGCTGGTCCAACTCGCTGGTGGGGTTCAACGACCCCGAGTTCATCGGGGACCGGGCCGAGTCGGCCGCCCTCGCCGCCGAGTTCGCCGAGTGGGCGGGCGAGCTGGCCCGCGACCGCGCCGCCACCCCGCGCGACGACATCGTCACCAAGCTGCTGCAGCCCGACCCGGACGGGCGGCGGATCAGCGACGAGGAGTTCCAGCTCTTCGTGATCATGCTGTCGATCGCCGGGAACGAGACCACCCGCACCGCCACCGTGGGCGGCATGCAGGCCTTCTTCGAGCGTCCCGACCAGTGGGCGCGGCTGAAGGCCGACCGCGCCCTGCTGCCCACGGCCGTGGAGGAGATCGTCCGCTGGGTCAGCCCGATCAACCAGTTCCGCCGGACCGCGACCCAGGACACCGAGCTGGGCGGCAAGCGGATCAAGGCGGGCGACAAGGTCGTGCTCTTCTACGCCTCGGCCAACCACGACGAGCGGGTCTTCGACGATCCCTTCACCTTCGACGTGGGCCGCGACCCCAACCCGCACCTGGGCTTCGGCGGCGGCGGACCGCACTTCTGCCTGGGGACCCACCTGGCGCGGATGAATCTGAACATCGTCTTTGAGACGATTCTGGAGCGGATGCCCGACATCCGGCCGGTCGAGGAACCTCGCCGGCTGCGGTCCAACTTCGTCAACGGCGTCAAGGAACTCCGGGTGGAGTTCACCCCCAGCGCGCGCGTCTCGTAGCCGTGGGGAGCGCGACCCCGCGTCCCCCGGGACGGGTCGAGCGCCCGATAGACGAGAGGTCAAGGCGATGACCGGCACCCTCCCCGACATCGAACTGGTCGACCCCGGTGTCTACGAGGCGGGCGGCGTCCCGCACGAGGCGCTCACCGCGCTGCGGGCGCACGCCCCGGTGTACCGGCACCACGGCGATCCGGGCCGGGGCGGCCCCCCGTTCTGGGCGGTGACCCGGCACGCCGACGTGGTGCACGTCTCGCGGCATCCCGAGGTGTTCTCCTCGTACGAGCGGCTCGCGCTGTTCGACGAGCCCGCCCCCGAATCGCTGGCACTGCAGCGGATGATGATGCTCAACCAGGATCCGCCCGAGCACACCGCCAAGCGGAGCATCGTCAACCGGGGGTTCACGCCGCGCGCGATCAAGGCGCTGGAGGAGCACGTCCGCGACATCTGCCGCGGCCTGGTCGGGGAGGCCGCCGCGACGCTGGAGGGGGGCGGCGAGGCCGACTTCGTGCGCGACATCGCCGCCCCGCTCCCGCTGCACGTCATCTGCGAGCTGCTCGGCGCGCCGGTGGCGGACCGCGACAAGATCTTCCACTGGTCCAACACGCTGATCGGCAGCAGCGACCCCGAGCTGCAGCCCTCGCCCGGGGCCGGCGAGGCGGCGGCGACCGAGCTGTACGCCTACGCCGCCGAGCTGGCCGAGCGGCGCCGCGCCGAGCCGCGCGACGACATCGTCACCAGGCTGCTGCGGCCCGACGCCGACGGCCGCGAACTCACCGGTGACGAGTTCGAGCTGTTCGTGCTGCTGCTGTCGGTGGCGGGCAACGAGACCACCCGCAACGCCGCGTCCGGCGGCATGCTCGCGCTCTTCGAGAACCCCGGCCAGTGGGAGCGGCTGCGCGCCGACCCGGCGCTGGTCCGCACGGCCGTGGACGAGATCGTCCGGTGGGTCACGCCGGTCAACCTCTTCCGCCGGACCGCGATGCGGGACACCGAGCTGGGCGGCGAGCAGATCAAGGCGGGCGACAAGGTCGTGGTCTTCTACGCCTCGGCCAACCGGGACGAGCGGGTGTTCGAGAACCCCTTCACCTTCGACGTGGGCCGCGCCCCCAACCCGCACCTGGGCTTCGGCGGCGGCGGACCGCATTTCTGCCTCGGCGCGCACCTTGCCCGGCTCGAGCTGAGTGTGCTCTTCGAAACACTTTTGGACACGGTGCCCAATATTGAACTCATCGGTAACGTACGGCGGCTAAGGTCTAGTTTCATCAACGGCATCAAGGGGATGCCGGTGCGCCTGCGCCCGGCGTTCCGCGACTGACGGGAGTGGTGCGTGATCAGGGACTGGCGTGGCTGAGCCAGGGGAGCCGCCGGGCGGTCCGCTGCGCGTGGCCCTGCTCTCGTACCGGAGCAAGCCGCACTGCGGCGGCCAGGGCGTCTACCTCCGGCATCTGAGCCGCGAGCTGGTCGACCTGGGGCACACGGTCGAGGTGCTGTCCGGGCAACCGTACCCCGAGCTGGACCGCGACGAGATCACTCTGACCAGGATCCCCAGCCTGGACCTCTACCGCGACGAGGACCCCTTCCGCACCCCCGCCCTCGGCGAGTTCCGCGACTGGATCGACGTGCTGGAGTTCGCCCACATGAAGACCGGCGGCTTCCCCGAGCCGCTGACCTTCAGCCTGCGGGTGGTGCGCGAGCTCCGGCGCCGCCGCCGCGACTTCGACGTGGCGCACGACAACCAGGTGCTGGGCCTGGGCAACCTCGGCATCGCCCGGCTCGACCTGCCGCTGGTCACCAGCATCCACCACCCGATCAGCGTGGACCGCCGGATCGAGCTGGAGGCCGCCCGCGGGCTCAAGCAGAAGCTCGGCAAGCACCGCTGGTACGGCTTCGTCGCCATGCAGTCGCAGGTCGCGCGGCGGATCGGACCCGTGCTGACGGTCTCGGAGTCCTCCAAGGTCGACATCGTCAAGGACTTCAGGGTCGACCCGCGCGACATCGAGATCCTGCCGCTGGGCGTCGACACCCGGATCTTCCACCCGCGCGGCGCCCGCGTCCCCGGCCGGATCGTGGCCATGGCCAGCGCCGACGCCCCCATCAAGGGGGTGGACGTGCTGCTGCGCGCGGTCGCCAAGGTGGCCACCGAGCGGGACGTGCACGTCATCGTGGTCAGCCGCCCGCAGCAGGACGGCCCCACCGCCAAGCTGGTCCGCGAGCTGGCCCTCGGCGAGCGGGTGCGGTTCGTGCACGGCATCGGCGACGACGAGCTGGGCGAGCTGCTGGCCTCCGCCGAGATCGCCGTCGTGCCGTCCCGGTACGAGGGGTTCTCGCTGCCCGCCGTGGAGCACATGGCCTCCGGCACCCCGCTGGTCGCCAGCCGTGCCGGCGCGCTGCCCGAGGTGGTCGGCGACGCCGGGATCCTCGTCCAGCCGGGCGATGTGGAGGAACTGGCCGCGACGCTGCGGCGGCTGCACGACTCCCCCACCGAACGTGCCCGCGCGGGCGAGGCGGGCCTGGCCCGGGTGCAGAAGAGGTTCGCCTGGCCGGCGGTGGCGCGGGCAACGGTGGAGCACTACCGCGCCGCGATCGATCAGCAGCGCTACCGGCGGATGGCCGCGGGCAGGGACTGACCGGCCCTGCCCGGCACGCCGGGGACCGCCCTGGCGGCGTCCCCCGTACGGAAGGAGCACCACCCTGCTGACCGTGGATTTCCAGCGGTTCCGTGTGAAGCCCGGAGAACGCGTCCTGGACATGGGGTGCGGCGCCGGGCGGCACGCCTTCGAGCTGTACCGCCGGGGTGCGCACGTCGTGGCGTTCGACCAGGACGCCGACGAGCTGGCCGGTGTGGAGAAGATGTTCGGGGCCATGCGGCTGGAGGGCGAGGTCCCCGCGGACGCCGCCGCCGAGACCGTGCGGGGCGACGCGCTGGAGCTGCCGTTCCCCGACGGCCACTTCGACAAGATCGTCGCTTCCGAGGTGCTCGAGCACATCCCGGACGACATGCGCGCCATGCGCGAGCTGCTGCGGGTGCTGCGGCCGGGCGGGAGACTGGCCGTCACCGTGCCGTCCTGGCTGCCCGAGCGGGTCTGCTGGGCCCTCTCGGAGGACTACCACACCGCGCCCGGCGGGCACATCCGCATCTATACCCGTGCCGAGCTTGAGGCCAAGCTGAAGGCCACCGGCTTCCGGGTGAACGGCCACCACCACGCGCACGGCCTGCACGCCCCCTACTGGTGGATCAAGTGCGCGGTCGGGGTGGACAACAACGACCACCCGGCCGCCAAGGCCTACCACCAGCTCCTGGTGTGGGACATCGTGAAGCGGCCGCTGGCCACCCGCCTGGCCGAGCGCGTCCTCAACCCCGTCATCGGCAAGAGCGTCGTCGTCTACTTCACCAAGCCCCCCGCCCAGGAGGCCGCAGGCGCGGTGGAGAAGGAGAAGACGGATGCGGTCTGAGACCGCCCCCCCGGCCGTGCCCGGCGTTCTGAGCCCCGACGACGTCGTCGCGACCGCGCGCAGCATCGTCGCCCAGCAGGAGGAGTCGGGCGCGATCCCCTGGTTCAGTCCCACCGGCGGCGTGCCCGGCCACGTGGACGCCTGGAACCATGTCGAGGCCGCGATGGCCCTCACCGTGGCCGGGCTGCACGAGCCCGCCCGCAGGGCCTACGAGTGGCTGCGGTCGGTGCAGCGGCCGGACGGCTCCTGGCCCGCCAAGTGGGTGCTGGGCGAGGTCACCGAGCCCGGCGGCGAGTCCAACCACGCCGCCTACCTCGCCGTGGGCGTCTGGCACGAGCTGCTGATGACCGGGGACGAGGAGTTCGTCCGGCGGATGTGGCCGGCGGTGCGGCGCGCCGTCGACTTCGTGCTGGGCCTGCAGACCGGCCGCGGCGAGGTCATCTGGATCCGGCACCCGGACGGCGCCGCCTCCGACCACGCGCTGCTGACCGGCTGCTCGTCGATCTACCAGGCGCTGCGCTGCGCGGTGGCGCTGGCGGAGGCGCTGGGCGAGCCCGAGCCGGACTGGGAGCTGGCGGCCGACCAGCTCGGCCACGTGGTGGCCGCGCACCCGGAGGCGTTCGCCGACAAGAGCCGCTGGTCGATGGACTGGTACTACCCCGTGCTGGCCGGTCCGCTGCGCGGCGAGGCGGCGGCGCGGCGGCTGGAGGAGGGCTGGGACACCTTCGTGGTGCCCCGGCTCGGCTGCCGCTGCGTGGCCGACCAGCCGTGGGTCACCGCGGCCGAGAGCTGCGAACTGGTGATGGCCCTGGACGCGGCGGGCGATCGCGCACGGGCCCTGGAGCTGTTCCGGACGATCCAGCACCTGCGGCACGAGGACGGCTCGTACTGGACCGGCTGGCAGTTCGAGAACCGGCGGCACTTTCCCGGCGACCGCTCCACCTACACGGCCGCCGCCGTCATCCTGGCGGCGGACGTGCTGGAGGGCGCCTCACCCGGCTCCCATCTGTTCAAGGAGATTGCCGGCAACCCGCTGGGCCCCTCCGCGGCCGCCGACCCGGTCGCCTGCGGCTGCGGGGTGTTCGCCTAGGGGATACCCCTAGAACGTGTTCCTGCTTTGCGTCGGCCCGGCGGGCGGTGGCGCGCCGCCGTCCGCCCGCTCGGGCCGCCCGGTCGGCCGGCCCGGCCTACCCGACGGGCGTGTCCGCGGTGCGCTCCAGGACGCGCAGTGAGCCCTCCGCCCGGCGGTCGGTGAAGGCCCCGCCGGCCAGGGCCCGCCGGTAGACGTGGTACGGGGCCTGGCCGCCGTCGGCGGGGTCGGGGAAGACGTCGTGGATCACCAGGGCGCCGCCGGTGGCGACCCAGGGCGCCCAGTCGGCGTAGTCGGCCTGCGCGAGTTCCTCGGCGTGCCCGCCGTCGATGAAGAGCAGGGCCAGCGGCGTCCGCCAGAACGCGGCGACGGTGCGGGAGGTGCCGACGATCGCGACGACGTGGTCCTCCAGGCCGGCGGCGCCCACGTTCCGGCGGAAGGTCGGGAGGGTGTCCATGCGGCCGGTGAGGGGATCGACCAGCGACGGGTCGTGGTGCTCCCAGCCGGACTGGTTCTCCTCCGAGCCGTGGTGGTGGTCGATGGTGACCAGCGTCGCGCCGGTCGCCCGGGCCGCGGCGCCCAGGTAGATCGCGGACTTGCCGCAGTAGCTGCCGATCTCCAGGAGGGGGGCGGTGCCGCCGAGGCCGGCGCCGTACTCCAGGGCGGTCTCGTACAGGGCCCGGCCTTCCGCGTCGGGCATGAAGCCCTTCGCCCTGCGCGCGGCCCGCAGCAGGTCGGCCGGCATCGGGGCGGCGGACCCGGCCGGTCGTGTCCCGTCCCGCGACGGGCCCGCGGGCGGGGTCAGGGGGCGGGTCGGGGGTGGCGTCGTCCCCTCGTGGGCGGACGCCGTGCTGTTGGTCATCGATCTCCTCTGCCGGGCACTGTAGCCCGGCACTTTATCCACATTCGCCGGTCTTGATCAGAGTGTCCCCGCCCGGGGTCGGCGGCACGCATCTGGGACCGTCCGGCGTGCCGCGACTTCCGCCAGGACGGGGCGTGACCGGGTGCGCGCCGAGCCTTGCCCGACCACACTGGAACGTGTTCTACTTTTGCCGTGAGCGGACGGGATTCCGAGGACGGCCCCGAACCCGGTTCGGTAGGTTGGCCGTAAACTGTGACTACGGCAACTCACTCGGTGACACGTGTGCACCGGGACGGTGGGAACGGAGACGACCGACGATGAAGGTAAGCGTCGACCCATTGGTGTGCGAGGCCAACGCCGTCTGCGTGGGGCTCGCGCCAGACGTCTTCGACCTCAGCGACGACGACGAGCTGACCATCCTCCTGCCGGAAGTGCCCGAAGACCAGGCCGACCGCGTCCGGCACGCGGTCCGGTCCTGCCCCAAGGCCGCGCTCTCCCTCGACGAGTAGCGGAGAGCGGCGCCCGCCGCGCACACCCCTGTTCGAGGACGCCGTGCGAGGCGGGGCGTCCGCCCTCTCTGTGGAGGCTGACATGGCACGTGCCGCGGTTCTGCGCGCGGTCGGCGACGAGGAACTGGAACTGCGCGACGACGTCGGAACCGTCGATCCGGGTCCCGACCAGGTCAAGATCAAGATCAAGGCGACCGGGGTCTGCCACTCCGACCTGTCGACGATCAGCGGTGTGCTGCCCTCCATGCCGCCCACCGTGATGGGCCACGAGGGTTCGGGCGTGGTGGCCGAGGTCGGCGCACGGGTGGCCAACGTCGCCCCCGGCGACCACGTGGTCGTCAACTGGTCGCCCGACTGCGGCACCTGCCCCGACTGCCTGCGCGGCGAGCCGTACCTGTGCATGACCTTCCTCGCCCAGTCGTTCGGCGACCCCAGGTTCACCTTCGGCGACGGCTCCCCCGCGTTCGGAATGGCCGGCTGCGGCACCTGGGCCGACGAGATGACGGTGCCCTGGCAGGCCGTCATCAAGGTCGACGAGGACGTCCCGTTCGAGTACGCCGCGCTGCTCGGCTGCGGCATCCCCACCGGCGTCGGCGCGGCCATCAACACCGCGCGGGTGCGGCCCGGCTCCAAGGTGGCCGTGGTCGGCGCCGGGGGCGTCGGCCTGTCGGTCATCCAGGGCGCCAAGATCGCCGGCGCGTCCGCCATCCTGGCGATCGACCCCAACGAGGCCAAGCACCCCGTCGCCAAGCAGTTCGGCGCCACCCACACCGCCACGCTCGACGGCCTGGAGGAGGCCAAGGGGCTGCTCACCGGCGGCGCCGGCTTCGACTACGCCTTCGAGGTGGTCGGCAAGGCCGCCGCCATCACCACCGCCTGGAACGCCACCCGGCGCGGCGGCGACGTGATCGTGGTCGGCGCCGGCGCCGCCGACGACGACTTCACGATGAGCGCGTTCGCCCTGCTGTTCGACGGCAAGAACCTCAAGCCCTCGGTGTACGGCGGCTGCGACCTCAAGCGCGACGTGCCGCGCTTCGTCGACCTGTGGCGGGCCGGCCGGCTCGACATCGACGGCCTCATCTCGCGGCGGATCCGCTTCGAGGAGATCAACGACGCCGTCCGGGCGCTCAAGAGCGGAGAGGTGATCCGCCAGGTCGTGCTGTTCGACTGACCCGGCGGAACCGGCATCACCGGCGTTTCCGACCCGGCCGGCGTTTCCGACTCTGTCGGCAATGCCGGTACGGGTCGGCGGCGGGCCCGTCTTGTGCCATCCTTCTTCGTGTCCTTCGTGTCCTTTCGCGCCATGGAGCATGGATTGGCGTACCCAGGTGAGCCGGGACCGGCCCGCCGCGCCCGGCGGGTCCGGGCGCTCGCCGCCGGAGCGGCCCTCGCGCTGCCGGTCGGCTGCGCACCCCTCGTCCTCGCCCCGCCGCAGGCCCACGCGGCCGAGCCCCGGATCCGCGACGTCCAGGGGCGCGGGCACGTGTCGCCGCTGAACGGCAGGGCCGTCGCCCGCGTCCCCGGCGTGGTGACCGCGGTGTCCGGCAACGGCTTCTGGATGCAGGACCCGAGACCGGACCGCGACGCCGCCACCTCCGAGGGGATCTTCGTCTTCACCCGCACCCGGCCGGCCGTGTCGCCGGGCGACTCCGTCCGGGTCGACGGGCGGGTCAGCGAGTACCGGCCCGGCGGGACCCGGTCCGCGTTCCTCGGCCGCACCGAGATCGACGCGACCCGCACCGCGACCGAGGCGCGCGGCGCCCCGCTCCCCGCGCCCGTGATGCTCGGGCCCAAGGGCCGCAAGCCCCCCGGGTCCGTCGCCGGCAGCAACCCCATCCTCGACGCCAGGCGCAACGTCGAGTCCGCCGGACGGTTCGACCCCGCACGCGACGCGCTCGCCTTCTACGAGTCGATCGAGGGCATGCGGGCCGGCGTCACCGACGCCGTCGCCGTCGGCCCCTCCCGGCACGGGGAGATCCCGGTGCTCCCGGCGGGCGGCGCGGGCGCCGCGCCGCGCACCGCCCGGGGCGGGCTGCTCCAAACCGCCGCCGACACCAACCCCGACCGGATCCTGCTGGACGACGCGCTCGCCGCGCTGCCCGGCATGAACGTCGGCGACCGGCTCCCCGGCACCGCGCACGGCGTGATCGACTACACCTACGGCGCGTTCCGGCTGCTGCCCACCGCCGCCCCGCGGCGGCGCGACGGCCGCCTGTCCCAGGAGACCACCCGGGCGACCCGTCCCGGCGAGCTCGCCGTCGCCACCGCCGACCTGGGCGGGCTCAGCGCGGACTCGCCCCCCGGCCGGTTCGCCGACCTGGCCGCCGACCTGGTCGCCGGCCTGAAGTCCCCCGACGTGGTCGCCGTCACCAGGCTGCGCGACAACAGCGGGGGCAAGGACGACGGCACCGTCGCCGCCGACCAGACCGTGGCCGAGCTGATCACCGCGATCAGCGCGGCGGGCGGCCCCGGCTACGACTGGCGCTCGGTCCCGCCGCGCGACAACGCCGACGGCGGCGACCCGGGCGACAACGACCACGTCGGTTTCCTGTTCCGGACCGACCGCGGGCTGGGCTTCGTCGACCGTCCCACCGCCTCCCAGCAGGACGGCGCGGAGGCGGACCCGCCCGCCGATCTCTCCGGCGCCCCCGTCAAGGCCGTGCCGGACGGCTCGGGCGGCGTGCGGCTCACCCTCAGCCCGGGACGGATCGCCCCCGGCGACGCGGCCTGGAGCCGTACCCAGAAGCCCGTCGCGGGCGAGCTGAACTGGAAGGGCAGGCGGCTCATCGTCGTGGCCGCCCAGTGGTACCCGAACACCGGCGACGACCAGCCCCTCCTGGGCCGCAACCAGCCGCCGGTGCGTCCCAGCGAGTGGCGGCGCGAGGCGCAGGCGCGGGCGGTGTCGGGCTTCGTCCGGTCGGTGCGGGCCGTGGACGGCGACGCCGCCGTCATCGTCGCCGGCGACCTCAACGAGCAGGAGTTCGGCGGCCCCGTCCAGACGCTGGCCAAGAACGCCGGCCTGCGCGACCTCCCGGCCGCGCTGCCGCCCAAGGACCGCTACACGACGATCTCCGGCGGCAACGGCCGCGCGCTGGACCACATCCTGCTCAGCCCGTCGCTGGCCAAGCGCAAGCACGAATTCGACATCGTGCACCGCAACGCGGAATTCGCGGCGCGGGCCGACGTCCGGGACCCGTCCGTCGTGCGCATCGACATGGCCCGCGGCTGAAGCTGCGGTGGCCGGCGCGCGCTGCCCAAAGAGCCGCCGGCCACCGAAGCGACATTTCGATTATCGCCGCCCGTGCGCAATCCGCTACATCCGAACGCGGATTCTTTCGCTCCGTCCGATCCATTCGAGAATGGTCCGAACGCTCCGCGAAGTTTCGTTCCGCCGCCCTGGGGCACCGACGTGACGTCTGAGCCCCCCTCGTGAGGAGAGACCCCATGGCGGTCAGGCACCGATCCGGGATCGGCCTCGTCGGCCTCATCTACATCATCATCGGCGTGTTCATCGCCTGGGACCGCGGTTACATCGACGCCGGTCTCGTCCGGCAGGTCGCCAGCGCGCTGCTGGCCGTCTTCCTCTGGTTCCTCGTCCTGCTCGGCGTCGACCTCAACATCCGGGCCTGAACGGCATCGCGAGCGAAACTGGCCGCGGCGTGAGTGCTACCTCGCGCCGCGGCCATAGACCTCCGTCCAGGGGCGGAGTACGTTCCGAGCATGGCTAAAGACGGATGCAGTTGCGGTCATGGCGGCGGTTGCTCGTGCCCGAAGGGTTGCTCCTGCGGCTGCAACGGCTGACCCACCCCTCCACCCGCCCCCCGGCGTCCGGAATCAAGGCGCCGGGGTGCGCCACAGCATCGGCGTCTCGCCCCGGTGATCGGCGCTGACGCCCGTGCCCACGACCTGGTTCCCCACCGCGGTCAGTGCGGTGAGCCGCTGATCGCCGCGCCCGTCCAGCCCGGCACCGAACGCCCGAACGCGATTCCAGCCCTCGGCGCCGCTGGGCGATTTCCACAGCGCCACGTTCCGGCGCCCCGGCCCGCCCGTCGTGCCCGCGAGCAGGAAGGCCTTGGGCGTCGCCGTGACGGCTGTGAGCTCCGTCGTCTCCCCCGCCCCCTCCGGCACGCTCGTGCGCCAGGTGCGGCCGCCGTCGGACGAGTGCGCGACGAAGGCGGCCGCGCGCCCCGGGGCGTTCGCGGTCGCGGCGGTGCGCCCCCAGCCGAGCGCCACCAGCGCGTCGCCGCGCGCGGCGACCTGGAAGAACGCGCCCGAGGCGATCCCGGGCGGAAGCGCCGGTGAGGGCACCGCGGTCCACTTCCGCCCGTCCGCCGACGTCCAGATCGCGGGAAGGTCGCCGGGCGGCACGGGCTTGGCCCCGTTCTGCCCCGGTTTGGCGGCGCCGCGCCGGCCGCCGACCGCCGCGTACCCCTTGGCCGTCGCGGCCACGTCCCGCATCCAGGTCGGGCCGTCCAGGTCGCCCTTGCCCGCGTTGCCGCCCCGCGTCCACGCCTTCAGGTCGGTCGAGCGCCAGGCCGCCGCCGAGCCGCCGACCATGCCGACGACGACGTAGCCGTCCGGGCCCGCCGCGACGCCCGAGGTGGTCTTGCCGCCCGGGAAGCCCGCGCGGCGCCAGGTCGTGCCGTCCTGCGAGGCCAGCACGAGCGGGGTGGACGCGCCGCCCGACGGCGCGTCGGTGCGGCCGACCGCGAGCCAGCCCCGCGGGCCGTGCGCGACGTCGGTCAGGCGCTGCCGCCCCTGCCCGGGGCCGCCCGCGCGGCCGGCGCCGAAGTCGGGCGCGCGGCCGCGGGTCCAGCCGGCCTGGCCGGCCGCGGTCCAGGTCGCCGCGTCGCCGCCGGTGCTGCCCACGACCACCAGCCGGCCGGACGGGTCGGACGCGCACGCGGCCAGCGTCCGCTCCGCCCGTACCGCGCCCGGCACCTTGGTCAGGTCCACCGGGGCCACCGGGCCGGGCGCGCCCGCCAGCGCCATGAAGCCGTCCTCGCCGCGGCGGCCGGTGACCACGGCGCCGCCGCCGTCCGCCACGGCCATCCCGCTGATCGCGGAGCCGGGGCCGGGCGCGCCCACCTCCCCGGTGGCACGCCACGTCGAGCCGCCGCCGCCGCGCAGCACCGTGCCGACGTTGCCCTTGCCCCGGACAAGCGCCGCGAGCCCGGCGCCCGTGCCGGTCAGCCGCTCCAGGACGGTGTACTCGGGGACGCTCAACTGCGCCGTCGGAGCCCACGCGGCGCCGTCCCGGGAGGCGAACACCACGCCGTACCGGGACGTCTTGCGCTTCTTCTTCGGCCCCGTCGTGCGCTGTCCCTCACGCGCCAGGTAGAAGCCGCCGGGGCCGGCGGTCAGGCCCTTGGCGGGGCCGTACGCGCCCTGGCCCTGCGGCACGTTCACCGCCGCCCACGTGCGGCCGCCGTCGGCGGACCGCCACATGGCCTCGCCCCGCACGGTCTGCGCGACCTGCTGGGTGCCCTTCTTCTTGCCCTTGCGCTTGACCGTCTTGGTCACCTTGCGGCTGAACGACCCGTGCGCCACGACCGTGTCACCCGAGGCCGCCAGCCCGCCGATCCCGGCCATGTCCGGCAGGTTGAGCCTGTCCGCACGCTGCCAGGCCCGCCCGTCCGCCGAGGTCCACACGACGGCCCGCGGGTCCGCCCCGGCGGACGAGGCCACCCCGGCCGCCACGAACCCGGAGGAGGTGCGGACCAGCGCGTTCACCCGATCGTTCGGGCCGAAGGCGGAGACGGCGGCGGTCTCGTTCGTCCAGGAACGGCCGTCGACGCTCGTCCACACGGCGACCCGCGCGTCGGCCGTCTGCCCGATCGCCGTCCACGCCCCCGCGCCGCCGGCCAGCAGCCGCGGCTTCGCCCCGGGGGCGGGCGTCTCCCCGTCCGGGGTGTGCACCTCGGCCAGCCGCCAGGTCCTGCCCGCGTCCAGGGAGACGAGGAACTCGGCGCGCTCTCGCCCCGGCGTGCCGTCGCCCACCGTCTCCGTGCCGGTGGCGACGACGGTGCGCCCCGAGGCGGCCACGGTCGACAGGTCCTGGACGAGCCCGTCGGCCTTGGCCGCCGGGTCCGCCACGAACCAGCCCTCCGCCGGCTTCGCGGCGGCCACCGCCGAACGGACCACGTCCTCGTCGGCGTCCCCGGTGAGCGCATAGCCGACCGCACCGGCGGCGACGACCGCGCCGACCCCGAGCGCGACGGCCTTGTGCGAGGGCCGCCGCAACCCGACCTCGCGCCGGGGCGCCGCGGCGCCGCCCTCGCCGGCACTTCGGGGCTTCGGAACCGCCGGGGCACTCGCCTCGGCCGCCGCATCCGTCGTCGCGGCACTCTTGGCCGCACCGGCCAGCGCCGGCTCGCCCTTCTTCTTTCGCTTGCCCTTGTCCTGGTCCTTGCCGCCCGCCGGAGGACGAGGGTCCGCCGTCGCCGCACCGGCGACGGCCGACTCGCCCTTGTCCTCGTTCTCGTCCTTGGCCGTCCGGGCCTTGGGTTCCGCCGGAGGGCGAGGGGCCTCCGGCGCCGCCGCGCCGGCCAGGGCCGACTTGCCCTTCTTCTTGGTCTTGTCCCCGTCCTTGGACTTGGGTTCTGCCGGTGGACGAGCGGCCTCCGTTGCCGTCGCAGCGGCCGGGGCCCGCTCGCCTTTCTGCTTGCTCCTGTCCTTTGCGCCCGCCTTGGCCTCCGGGCTCGCCGGCGGACGGGTGTCCGCCGCTTCACCGGCGTCCGCGTCGCTCCAGGGGACGCCTGCGTTGCGCCATGCTTCCTGAGCGCGCTGCCAGGGGGACGGGCCCTTCTTGCCACGCTTGCCCGGCGCGCGTGCCTCCCGTGACTCGGGGGGCTCTCTGAGCGCCTCGGCGGGACGGAACGTCAGCCGCCGCCGGATCTGCCGGGATCCGCGGGGACCGGAGAGCTCGTCCCCGGCGGGCGGTTCCGCCCCAGCCAAGAGCCGGGCATCGTCCTGCTCCGGGGTCCTTGCCGTCACGCCCGCTCCTTCGCACCTTGGCCAGCACGCCCGGCGGACCGTTCGCCGGGCGCGCGAGACACACCATCAAACCGCGCTGAAACCGCCTCTGTAGGGACATCCGCGCGATCAGTACCGAAAGGGTTGCGGGAGCGTTTATATCGCCTCAGGGTAGGCGAAGATGATCTATTGCCTCGATCGCACCTTTATAGGCCAGTCCCTGGACGTGCACGACCGGCGCGGCCGGGTCCGGGGCGCTGCGGATCTCGGTGGAGATGCCCAGGCCGCCGACCTCGACGCGAACCCCGGGCGCCACGATGACCTGCACGTTCGATTTGTAGGCCAGCACCCGGAGCGTGATCACCGGGCCGGCCGGCTCGGCCTCGCGCAGGTCGAGCACGCAGTCGCCCTTGTAGGCGGCGACGGTGAAGCGTTCGGGCAGCCGCCAGCGCCCGGAGCGGCGGATCCGGCTCTTGTAGGCCATCTGGAAGCGGCCCCCGGAACGGCGCGGCGTGGCCGCCTCCGGCCGCCACTCCGGCACGCGCATGGCCGGGAGGTCGGCGGCGAGCCGGTCGAGTTCGTCATGGGTGCGCGCGGCCAGGACCAGATCGATGCGCTCGTCGAGCTCCCCTTCGTCCAGCCGCCCCTCGGCGTAGGCGGTGTGCAGGCGGACGAGCACCTCGTCCCGGTCCTGGTCGGAGGCGCGCGGGGCGGGCTCGGTCCGCTCGGCGTTCGTCACGGCTCCTCCTTCGAGGCGGGGGTCGCCCCCGAGCCTGAGGTCTCCTGAAGGTGGAGGGTCAAGTCCGAGAGTCGCGATGTATCTTAACTCGCCGCCGCTCGGTTTTCGAGACAGAACGGCGCATCGCGGCCCGCCTGCACCGCTCGCGTGGAGCGGTCCACTACATTCGGTGAAGGAGATGATCATCGGGGGGACTGACGCCATGAGCGCACCGGCCGGCCATGCCCACGGTCCGTACACGCTCTACGACCTCGACGCCCTGCCGGAGGACGGGCGCCGGTACGAGCTGGCCGACGGCTGGCTCACCGAGCTGCCCGGCGACCTGTGGCACGACCACGCCGCCGGGCGGCTCACCGACATCCTGCGCCAGGCCGCGCACCAGGCCGGCGCCGAGGTGCACGTCGCCGGATCCGCGCGGGACGTCAGCACCCCGGCCGGCATCCGCAAGCCCGACGTGTTCGCGGTCGCGCGGGACGTGGCGCGCGCCGCCCTCGAACAGCGGTCCCGCACCTACTACGGCCCCGACCTGCTGCTGGTGGCCGAGGTCGTGACCCCCCGCACGGGCAGCGAGCAGATCGACCGGGTGCGCAAGGTCGCCGAGTACGCCGAGACCGGCATCCCGCACTACTGGATCGTCGACCTGGAGCCGCGCCCGGCGGTGACGATGCTGCGGCTGGCGGGGTCCCAGCCGTGCTACCGGCTGAGCGGGAAGGCGCGGGCGGGCGAAGAGATCACGGTCGCCGAGCCGTTCCCGATCCGTTTCGATCCGGCCCGGCTGTCGGAGATGGAATGAGGGCCGCCCGCCGGGACCGCCCAAGCGGGCGGGCGGCCGCATCCCCCGATCCGGCCGGCCCGCCGCACAAGACGACACGGTCCGGATCGGGCGCCGGGCGCCGCGGAAGAACCCCGCGAACCCCGCGGTCGCCGCACCGCGCCCTTACGGACCGTGTGCGAACCAGCATGCACCGTCCCGGTCAACAACCGATCAACGTTCGATCAACGCCCCGCCGGGCGTCCCGTCAGTCCTTGGCGAAGGCGGCGTCGAACGAGGTGTCCGGAGGCTCGATGGAGGCCAGCGCGCGGACGAACTCCAGCGACTGCGGGGCGCCCTGCAGCCGGTCCATGCCCGCGTCCTCCCACTCGATCGAGATCGGGCCGTCGTAGCCGATCGCGTTCAGGGCCCGGAAGCAGTCCTCCCACGGCACGTCGCCGCGGCCGGTGGAGATGAAGTCCCAGCCGCGCCGCAGGTCGCCCCACGGCAGCTGCGACGACAGCCGGCCGCGGCGGCCGTCGCGCATCCGCACCTTGGTGTCCTTGCAGTCCACGTGGTAGATCCGGTCCTTGAAGTCGAACAGGAAGTTGACCGGGTCGGTGTCCTGCCAGACGAAGTGCGAGGGGTCCCAGTTGAGGCCGAACGCGGGCCGGTGGCCGATCGCCTCCAGGGTGCGCACCGTCGTCCAGTAGTCGTAGGCGATCTCGCCGGGGTGCACCTCGTGCGCGAACCGCACGCCGACCTCGTCGAAGACGTCCAGGATCGGGTTCCACCGGTCGGCGAAGTCGGCGTAGCCGCGCTCGATCATCGCCGGCGGCACCGGCGGGAACATCGCGACGGTGTGCCAGATGGACGAGCCGGTGAACCCGACGACGGTGTCGACGCCGAACAGGGCGGCCGCGCGGGCGGTGTCCTTGATGTCCTCGGCGGCGCGCCGCCGCACCCCCTCGGGCTCCCCGTCGCCCCAGATCCGCGCGGGCAGGATCGCCTCGTGCCGCTCGTCGATGGGGTGGTCGCAGACCGCCTGGCCGACCAGGTGGTTGGAGATCGCCCAGGCCTTCAGGTCGTACTTGGCGAGGGTCTCCCGCTTGCGCTCGACGTAGGAGGCGTCCGACAGCGCCTTGTCGACCTCGAAGTGGTCGCCCCAGCAGGCGATCTCCAGCCCGTCGTAGCCCCAGTCCGCGGCGAGCCGGCACACCTCCTCGAACGGCAGGTCCGCCCACTGGCCGGTGAACAGGGTGATCGGTCGTGCCATCACGCGCTCCCCTCGGAGTTCGTCTGTACCGCGGTCCAGCCGCCGTCGCCCTCGGCGCTGCGCCCGACGGCCTCCAGCACCCGCTGCACCTGCAGGCCCTCGGCGAACGACGGGCTCGGGTCGGTGCCGGCGGCGATCGCGTCGAGCAGGTCGGCGAACTGGTGGGTGAAGGTGTGCTCGTATCCGAGTATGTGCCCCGGCGGCCACCACGCCCCGGCGTAGGGGTGCTCGGCCTCGGTGACCAGGATCCGGCGGAACCCCGCGGTGCCGGGGGCGTCGGCCTCGTCGTGGAACCACAGCTCGTTCAGCGATTCCAGGTCGAAGGCCAGGCTCCCGGACGAGCCGTTGAGCTCGATCCGGAGCGAGTTCTTGCGCCCGGTGGCGAACCGGGTCGCCTCGAACGAGGCCAGCGCGCCGCCCGAGGTGCGGCCGATGAACAGCGCGGCGTCGTCCACGGTGACCGGGCCGGTGCCGCCGCCGGCCAGCGGGCGCTCCCGGACGAACGTCTCGGTCAGCGCGGACACCCCGACGAGGGACTGGCCGGTGACGAACTGGGCGGCGTCGATGATGTGCGCGCCGATGTCGCCGAGCGCCCCCGACCCGGCGCGGTCCTTCTGCAGCCGCCACACCAGCGGCGCCTGCGGGTCGGTCAGCCAGTCCTGCAGGTACTGGGCCCGGACGTGCCGGAGCGCGCCGATCCGGCCGTCGGCGACCATCCGGCGGGCCAGCGTCAGCGCGGGGACGCGGCGGTAGTTGAAGCCGACCATGGAGCGCACCCCGCGGGCCCGGGCGCGGTCGGCCGCGGCGACCATGGCCTCGGCCTCGGCGACCGTGTTGGCCAGCGGCTTCTCGCACAGCACGTGCTTGCCGGCCTCGAGGGCGGCGACCGCGATCTCGGCATGGCTGTCGCCCGGCGTGCAGATGTCGATCAGCTGGACGTCGTCGCGGCGCAGCAGTTCCTTCCAGTCGGTCTCCACCGACGCCCAGCCCAGCTCCCGCGCCGCGGCCCCGGCCCGGTCCGCCGAGCGCCCGGCCAGCACGGCCATCACCGGGGTCAGCGGAGGGTCGAAGAACGGCCCGACGCTCCGCCACGCCTGGGAGTGGGCGCGCCCCATGAAGGCGTGCCCCACCATCCCGACGCCGACCGTCGCCCTCTCAGTCGTCATGTGTGCATCCCCTTTCGTGCGCCGTCGCCGGCGCGTTCGTGCGCGGGGCCGGGCCGGCCGCCGGATCGCGGCGGCCGCGCCCGGATCCCGGGACCCCTGATCAGGACTCGAAGCCGAGCGGCATGTACTTGTCGACGTTCTGCCGGGTGATGGTCTCCGAGGCCAGCGTGATCGACTGCGGGACCTGCTGCTCCACCAGGTCGGCCATGCCCTTGGCCTGCGCGATCAACCGGGCGACCCGGATCGCCGAGCCGGCCATGGTGGGGCTGTAGGTGACGGTGGCCTCCAGGACCCCGCCCGACTTGATCTCCCGCATCGCGTTGGCCGAGCCGGCGCCGCCGACCATGAAGAACTCCTTGCGGCCGGCCTGCTTGATCGCGGCCAGCACGCCCACGCCCTGGTCGTCGTCGTGGTTCCACAGCGCGTCGATCTTCTTGTGCGCCTGGAGCAGGTTGCTGGCGACCTGGTTGCCGGTCTCCACCGTGAACTTGGCGTCCTGCTTGGCGGTCACGTTGAAGCCGTAGGTCTTCAGCGCGTCGGCGAAGCCCTTGCTGCGGTCCTGGGTGAGCGGCAGCGTGGCGATCCCCTGGATCTCCACGATCACCGGGTTGGTGACGCCCTTCTCCTTGAGCCGGCGGCCGGTGAAGTGGCCGGCGGCGACGCCCATGCCGTAGTTGTCGCCGCCGATCCAGGTCCGGTACGACAGCTTGTCGGGGAACACCCGGTCCAGGTTGATCACCGGGATGCCGGCGTCCATCGCCTTGCGCGCCACCTGGTTGAGCTGCTCGCCGTCGTTGGGCAGCAGCACCAGCGCGTTCACCTTGGCGGCGATCAGCGACTCCACGGCGGAGATCTGCTGGTTGATGTCGTTGGTCGGCTCGACCGGCTTGAACGTGACGTCGGAGTAGCGCTTGGCCTGGGCCTCGGCGTTCTTGGTGATGGCCGCGATCCAGCCGTGGTCGGCGGCGGGCGCGGAGAAGCCGACGGTGACCTTCTGGCCGGGCTTGTCGTTGTCGCCGCCGTTGTTGCCGACCTGGGCGGCCGGGGCGGTGTCCTCTTCGGGGTCGTTGCCGGTGCAGGCGGCGGCGAGGCCGCCGGCCGCGACGGCGGCACCGCCGAACAGCAGGTTGCGGCGGCTGGGACGGCTGTTGTCTCGCATGGCGTGCTCCTGGTTGGGGGGTGGGTGCGGGAGCCGGGCGAACGGGACGGGACGGCGGGCGCCGCGGGGCGGGGACCGCGGCCCCGCGATCAGGTGGGGCCGCGCAGGCCCCGGCGCTGCAGCAGCACGGCGATCACGATGATCGCGCCCTTGGCGATCAGCTGGTCGCTGGTCTGCAGGCCGTTCAGGATGAACAGGTTGGTGATGAGGGTGAACACCAGCACGCCCAGGATCGAGCCGATCAGCGTGCCGCGGCCGCCGGTGAGCAGCGTGCCGCCGATGATCACCGCGGCGATCGCGTCCAGCTCGTACAGGTCGCCGTGGGTGCTGGAGCCGGTGGTGGTCCGGGCCATGATGATGATCGCGGCGATGCCGCAGCACAGCCCGGACACCGCGTACAGGGCCAGGGTCTGGCGGCGCACGTTGATGCCGGCCAGCCGGGCCGCCTCGGGGTTGCCGCCGACCGCGAAGGTGCGCCGGCCGAACGTGGTGCGGTTGAGCAGCACCCAGCCGGCCGCCGCGACCGCCGCGAAGATGAACACCACCAGCGGCAGCCCCAGCAGCTTGGTCGTCGACAGCGCCTCGATCGCGTCGTTCTCGGGACGGATCAGCTGGGTCTTCCGGTCGGACATGCGCTGCGCCAGCCCGCGGGCGGCCACCAGCATCGCCAGGGTGGCGATGAAGGGCACCAGCCGCCCGTAGGAGATCAGCAGCCCGTTCACCAGCCCGGCGCCGGTGCCGACCAGGATCGCGCACAGCGCCATCACCACGGGCCCGTACGACTGGGTGGCCAGGGTCGTCGCCCACACCGAGGCCAGCGCCATCAGCGCGCCGACCGACAGGTCGATCCCGCCCCCGATGATCACGAAGGTCATGCCGACGGTGATGACGCCGATGGTGGACGCCAGCGCCAGGATGCCGACCAGGTTGCCCGAGGTGGCGAAGTTGTCGGGCTGGGTGATCACGCCGACCAGCGCCAGCAGCACCAGCGCGGCGACCAGGCCCAGGTGGCGGACCTCGCCGGACGCGCCCACCGCGCCGTTGCCGTTCGGACGGCGCCACGGCAGCCGGCCCCAGGGCGGGCCCGAACCGCCTCCGGCGGTGCCCTTGGCGGCGTCCTCCCGCGTGGAGGGGCCGCCGCCCACCCCCTCCTTGGCTCCCACTCCGGCCTCGGTCATAGGGCCCTCCCCTCCATGATCATGTTCAGCACGGCGTGCTCGTCGAGGTCCCGGCCGGGGGCGCGGTGGATGACGCGGCCCTCCCGGACCACCAGGACGCGGTCGGCGAGCCCCAGCACCTCGGGGACCTCGCTGGAGACCAGCAGCACCGCCACGCCCCGGTCGGCCAGCTCGCGGATCACGGCGTACAGCTCGGCCCGGGCGCCGACGTCGACGCCGCGGGTGGGCTCGTCCAGGACCAGCAGCTTCAGGCGGCGCGCGTCGCCGCCCGCGGCGCCCACCAGCCAGCGGGCCAGGACGACCTTCTGCTGGTTGCCGCCCGACAGCGTCGCCACCGGACGCCGGGGGTCGGCGGGACGGATGTCGAGGGCCTCGATCTGCCCGCGCACGTCGTCGGTCTCGCGGTCGCGGTCCAGCCAGCCCAGCCGGGAGTAGCGGCCAAGCCCGGCCAGCGTGATGTTCCCGGCGACCGACTCGTGCAGCAGCAGCGCCTGGCTCTTGCGCTCCTCGGGCGCCATGCCCATGCCGCGCCGCACCGCCGCGCCGGTGTCGCCCGGACGGACCGGGGCGCCGTCCAGCAGTACCCGCCCGGACGTGGGCCTGCGGGTGCCGTAGACGGTCTCCAGGATCTCCGAGCGGCCGGAGCCGACCAGCCCGGCCAGGCCGACGATCTCGCCCGCCCGGACGGAGAAGGAGACGTCCTCGAACCAGCCCGCCAGCGTCAGCCCCTCCACCCGCAGCACCTCGGGACGGTCGTCGTCCTCTTCGGGCGCGGCGGCGGAGCGCTCGGGGAAGGCGTACTCCACGTCGCGGCCGGTCATCAGCGACACGATCCGGGACGTCGGCGTGCTGCGGGCGGGCAGGCCGTTGGCGACCGTGCGGCCGTCCTTCAGGACGGTGACCCGGTCGCCGATCTCCCGGATCTCCTCCAGCCGGTGCGAGATGTAGACCACCGCCACCCCGGCGTCGGTCAGCTCGCGGATGATCCGGAACAGGTTGGTCACCTCGTCGTGCGCCAGCGCGGCCGACGGCTCGTCCATGACGATCAGGCGGGCCTCGTGCGACAGCGCCCGGGCCATGCTCACCACCTGGCGGCCCGCGGCGGGCAGCCGGCCGGTCTCGCGGCGCGGCGGTATCTCGCCGTGCCCGAGCCGCGCCAGCAGCTCCCGCGCCTCGCGCTCGGCGTCGGCGCGGCGGGTGAAGCCGAGCCGGGCCCGCTCGTGGCCGAGGAAGATGTTGTCGGCCACCGACAGGCCGTCGACCAGGTCCAGTTCCTGGTAGATGGTGGCGATCCCGGCGCGCATGGCGGCGGTGGGGCCGGCCGGGCTGAACGGTTCCCCGCCCAGCAGGATCTCGCCGCCGTCGGGGCGGTGCGCCCCGGCCAGCACCTTGATCAGGGTGGACTTGCCGGCCCCGTTCTGGCCGAGCAGGCAGTGCACCTCGCCCGCGCGGACGTCGAGGTCGACGCCGTCGAGGGCGCGGACGCCGGGGAACCGTTTGACGATCCCGCGCATCCGCAGCAGCGGCGCGGCGCCGGCGTCCTCGGGGGTGTCCTCCGGGGGGTCCTCGATGTCGGGGGTCGCGGCCGGGGGGCCGTCGTCGGTGTCCTTCGCAGGGCCCACAGGGCCTCCTCTGCCGGGGGTCGGGTCAGGCGGTGGCGAAGACGTGGTCGCTGATGAGGCGGGCGCCGCCGATCACGCCGGCGGCGTCGGCGAGCTCGGACAGCACGATCGGGAGGTTGCCGGTCGCCAGCGGCAGCGACCGGCGGTAGACGACGCTGCGGATCTCGGCCAGCAGGGTGTGCCCGAGCCCCGCCACGCCGCCCGCGATGACGACCAGGCCGGGGTTGAAGAAGCTGACCAGCCCGGCGAGCACCTGCCCCACGTGCCGGCCGCCGGCGCGGATCAGCCGGACCGCGGCGGGGTCGCCGGCGGCCGCCGCGTCGGCCACGTCCCGGGCGGTGAGCTCGCCGGCGCTCGCCAGGATCTCCGCCAGCCGGGGCGAGTGGCCCGCCCGCGCCTCCGCGGCGGCGTCCCGGGCCAGCGCGGCGCCGCCGAAGTAGGCCTCCAGGCAGCCGCTGTTGCCGCAGGCGCACAGCGGGCCGTCGTCGGCGACCCGGATGTGGCCGATGTCGCCGGCGCTGCCGGACACGCCCCGGTAGATCGCGCCGTCCACCACGATGCCGCAGCCGATACCGGTGCCGATCTTGACCAGCAGGAAGTCGTTCACCGAGCGGGCCGTGCCGGCGTGCAGCTCGCCCAGCGCCATGATGTTGACGTCGTTGTCGACCAGCACCGGGCAGCCCAGCTCCTGGCCGATCGCCTCGCGCACCGGGAAGCGGTCCCAGCCGGGCATGATCGGCGGCGCCACCGGCATCCCGTCGCGAAAGCTGACCGGGCCGGGCACCCCGATGCCGGTGCCGTGCACCTGCCGGATCAGGCCCTCGTCGCGCAGCTTGCCGAGCAGGTCCAGGGCCCGGTCCAGCACCACGGTGGCGCCTTCCCGGACCGCGCACGGCTCGCTGACGTGCCCGAGCACCTCCAGCTCGCCGTTGGTGACCGCCACGTCGATCGAGGTGGCCCCGATGTCGAAGGCGACGAACCGCAGCCCGGGCGACAGCCGCACTATGCCCGAGCGGCGCCCGCCGCGCGAGGCCGCCAGCCCCGCGGTCTCCACCAGCCCGAGCGCGACCAGCCGGTCGAGCTCCACGGCCAGCTTGGACCGGGAGAGGCGCACCACGTCGCCGAGCTCGGCCCGCGACCGCGGCCCCTCGTCCCGCAGCAGCCGCAGCAGCCGTGCCTGGTGCACGTTCTGCGGTCGTGCCGTCATGCGCATCACGCCGTCCCTTCGGGATGTCCCGGGACGCTCGCGGGGCGGTCCCCGAGCGTCGGGCTTGGCGAGAAGGTAACCGGCTTTCGTTCCGTTGAGAAGACCTTTTAATCAGATCGTTCCTTACTTTCTCCTGAGAGAGGACAAAGCAGGGACGAAAAGACCCTCGCCGGCCTGCGGCGGCCGACGAGGGTCGGGTGACGCCGAGTCGAAGGGGGCGGGGAAAGTCGGGGTAAGGGGGACGGGGCCGGCCTCAGGTACCGCGCGAGCGCGCTACCTGGCCGGTGGGGCGATGCCGAAGGCGAGCCTCACCGGCCAGATCGCGAAGCGATGTCGCGCTCGCACCAAGCCCGGTCAGGGTGTGAGCCGCCAGGCGAGCATCCTGGGCCGGGATTGCAATAAACACAGGTCTAGTAGGTGAGGGCTCCGGGGTCGCGGCGGCTGCTCATCGACCGCATGATGTGCTCCACCAGCGTGATGAGCACCTGCTTGGCCGACTCCCGCTCCCGCACGTCACAGTTGATCACCGGGATGGTCGGCGCCAGGTCCAGGGCGTCCCGGACCTGGTCGGCCGAGTGCGCCCCGGCCCCGTCGAACTGGTTCACCCCGATGATGAACGGCACGCCGCGGCGTTCGAAGTAGTCCACCGAGGCGAAGCAGTCGGCCAGCCGGCGGGTGTCGACCAGCACCACCGCCCCAAGGGCGCCCTTGGCCAGCTCGTCCCACATGAACCAGAACCGGTCCTGGCCCGGGGTGCCGAACACGAACAGCACCAGCCCGTTCGGGAGCGTGATGCGGCCGAAGTCCATGGCCACCGTCGTGGTCGTCTTGTTGGCCACGGCGGAGGTGTCATCGATCCCGATGCTCTTCTCGGTCAGCGCCTCCTCGGTGCGCAGCGGACGGATCTCGCTGACCGCGCTCACCAGGGTGGACTTGCCGACGCCGAAGCCTCCGGCTACGAGGATCTTGACGGTCAGCGCGGATTCCCCGGCCGCCGCGGCCGAGTCAGAGCGCACGGATTCCATCGATCACTTCCTTGAGTACGCGCTCGCTGGGGAACTGCGCCACGGGCGCCGGGCGCCGGACGCGGACCAGCGAGTGGTCGAGCAGATCGCCCAGCAGCACCCGTACGACGCCCAGGGCGAGTTCAAGTTCCGACGCTATCTCGACCACCGACAGCGGGGTGCGACAAAGCCCCAAGATCACCTCATGTTCGGGCTCGGGCGCCCAGCCGCCGGTCCCGGCCGCGGGGCCGCCGAAGCCGTCGAGAGCGTCGTCGTCCGCCGGCCGCTCCTCGGTCACGATCAGCGCGACCATGTCGAGCACCTCGGCGTCGTAGTCGGTGCGGCCGCCGGTGAGGGCGTACGGCCGCACGACCGGCCCGGCCGCGTCGTCGAACCAGGCAGCCCCCTCACCCGGCCTCGATGACCGGGGCACCTCAGGCGCCGCCCCGCTCGGCGGCCATCCGCGGGTTCGCGGACAGGTGCTGCCCGACCCGGGTCACCAGCATCGCCATCTCGTAGGCGATCACCCCGAGATCGGCGTCGGCGTCGGCCAGCACCGCCAGGCAGGCGCCCCTGCCCGCCGCGGTGACGAACAGGAACGACGACTCCATCTCCACGATGGTCTGCCGCACCGGGCCGCCGCCGAACGACTCGCCGGCGCCGCGGGCCAGGCTCTGGAAGCTGGCCGCCACCGCCGACAGGTGGTCGGACTCCTCCCTGGCCAGGCCCTTGGACGCGGCCATGCGCAGTCCGTCGCTGGACAGCACCACCGCGTTCTGCACCTGCGCCACCCGCTGGACCAGGCTGTCGAGCAGCCAGTTCAGCTCGCCCGCCGACGCTCCGGCGTCCGCGGCGGCCTGCTGGGCTTCGGTCATGGGGTGTCGTCCTCCTCGGCTCGGGACCGGCCGGTCTCCGCCTGTCCTGAATCACTACGTCCGCGTTCCCAGCCGCGTTGCATGGAGGACATGATCGACTTCATCTCCTCCGGCGTGCGCGGCCGCTCGCCAACCTGATCCGGCCATTCCGGATCTGGGTCGAACGGTCCGTCCGGAACCTCCGTCCCCCGATCATGCCGGGTCGCGCCGTCCGCCGTGGGCGGATTCGGCACCGCGGGCTCGGGCACGGACGGCGGGACCGGGGCGGGCAGCGGCGCGGACGGTTCCGGCAGGCCCGCGGCGGCGTCCCGTTCGGCCGCCAGGTCGGCGTCCACGCGCTCCCGAAGCTGCGGCGCGATATGCGTCTGCCTGCGCCTCCTGGGCAGCTCTCCGTCCGCCAGGGGCCGCTCCTGCCCGGCCTCGCTCCCTGCGGACGGCCGGTCGCCCGAACGCTCCGGGACGGGCATCGGCGGTCCGGCCGGCGGCGTCGCGGGCGGCGGGACCGAGGGCGGGACCGAGGGCGGCGGCGGGGCCGCGGTCAGGGCCGGCCCCGGGTCGGCGGGGGGCGGCTGGGAGACCAGGCGCACCGGCCCGCTCCCCTGCCCCGCGCCGCCCGCCGCGACCCCGGCGTGCTCCGGCAGCGTCGCCAGCGGGCCGGTGGCCCGCCGCGCGGCGGGCTCGGGGTCGGTGACCTCGGTGATGAGCTCCGCCGGGATCAGCGCGATCGCGGTCGTCCCCCCGTACGGGGACTGCCGCAGCGTGACGGTGATGCCGTGCCGGCGGGCCAGCCGCGCGACCACGAACAGCCCCAGCCGGGCGCTGTCGGACGGGTCGAACTCCGGCGGGTCCACCAGCCGCTCGTTGGCGACCATCAGATCGTGCTCGGTCATCCCGAGCCCGCGGTCCTCCACCTCGACGACCAGGCCGTTGGCGACCGTGTGGCCGCTGACCCGCACCGGCGACTGCGGCGGCGAGTAGGTGGTGGCGTTCTCCACGATCTCGGCCAGCAGGTGGACGACGTCGGCGACCGCGGTGCCCTGGAGGGCGACCCGGGGCAGCGGCTGCACCCGGACCCGCGGGTAGTCCTCGACCTCGGCGACCGCGCCGCGGACCACGTCCACCACCGGCACCGGGCGGCGCCAGCCGCGCCCGGCGGACTTGCCCGCCAGGATGACCAGGCCCTCGGCGTGCCGCCGCATGCGGGTGGCCAGGTGGTCCAGCCGGAACAGGTCCGACAGCTCGGCCGGGTCCTCGGTGCGGCGCTCCATGGTGTCCAGCAGGCTGAGCTGGCGGTGCAGCAGCGCCTGGTTGCGCCGGGCCAGGTTGACGAACACCTCGCTGAGCCCGTTGCGGATCTCCAGCTCGCGGGCGGCGGAGACCAGCACCGCGTCCCGGGCGCGCAGGAACGACTCGGAGATGTCGCGGATCTCGTTGATCCGGTAGTCGTAGTCGGGGACGTCGTCGTCGATCCGCTCGATCGGCTGCCCGTCCTTGGCCCGCTCATTGATCATCGGCAGCGTCCGGCGGCTGAAGTCGCGCACGCCGGTGGCCAGCGTCCGGGACTCGCCCAGCAGCCGGCGGGAGATCCGGACCGCGATGACGATCGAGAACACGATGGCCAGCAGGCCCGTCCCGCCGGCCAGCGCCAGCCGCCGGACCACCCCGAAGGCGATCCCCTCGGCCCGCTCGGTGATCGTGTCGAGGGTGGTGTTCTCGAACGCGAACAGCCGTCCCGCGACGGTGTCCGCGGCGGCGCGCCAGGACGCGGCGTCCACCGCGGGCACGGCGCCGGCCGCGCCCGTCCCGCCGCTCACGGCGTTCCCGTCGGACCTGTCCGGGCCGCCGGGCGCACCGCCGCGGCCGTTCGGGCCGTTCTGCCGTTGCTGCCCGGTCCGCTCCGTCGGCTCCGCGCCGCGCACCAGCTGGTCCTCCAGCCGGCGCAGGTGGGTCGACTCCGGCGTGGCGAACAGGTTGCGCAGCCGCTCCTGCAGGTCGGTGGTCAGGCCCTGCGAGTAGTCGGTGAACAGGTGCCGCTGCGCGCCGACGAGCTGCGCGAACTGGGCGCGCTCGGCGACGGTGAGGTTGCCGCCGGGGGCCGCGCCGGTCAGCAGCGCGTCCTCCCTGGACAGGAACTCCCGCGCCCGCGCCAGCGCGATCAGCGTGGTCGCCTGGCTGGCGATCCGCGCGTCCGCCGGGGCGACCGAGGAGTAGAGCGCGAACGCCGCGTCGATCATCCCGGAGAACTCTTCCAGCACCTGCGACCGGTCCGTTGTGCGGGCGTCCACGCCGCGGCGCAACGGCTCCAGCCCGGGCAGCCGGGACACGAACACGTCGAGCCGCTTCACCACCGGCGGGTCGATCGCGTTGCGCAGCCTCCGGTCCGCGGCGTGCCGCCGCACCTCCGCCCGGGCCCGGTCGGTGGCGGCGCGCTGGGCCGCCACCGCGGACGGGGGCACGGTGCGGGAGCCGCCGAGCCGGCCGAGCGAGATCCGGCGTTCCTTCTGCAGCGCGTCGATCAGCCGCTGGGTGGGCAGCAGCCCCTTCTCCTGGAACTGGTTGCTCTGCTGCAGCTGCCGGGCGTCGCCGTAGGTGATGCCGGTGGCGAACGCCCACAGTGCGGTCAGGGAGGTCAGCGGGACCAGGATCAGCAGGACGATCCAGGTCCTGATCGAGGAGAAGCGCCGGGCCATCACCGCTGATGACCCCCGCGCCCGTCCGGGACGGTGAGCTGGCAGAGGCGCGACATGCGGGGGAAACCTCTCGAAATGTAGCTTTCGGGGGACTGCCGGAGCCTACTACGCCGTGCGTGGCGGGCCCATGTCAAACGGTATTCGCGGGGGTGTCCGCAGGGGCGTCCTCCTCGGTGTCCGACCAGCTCAGCACGTGCTCCACGAGCCGGATCAGAACATCCTTGGAGGAGTCCATCCGGCGGACGTCGCAGAGCACGACCGGCACGCCGGGGTCGAGGTCGAGCGCGATCGCGATGTCCTCGGGGCGGTGCGACTCCATCCCGTCGAAGCAGTTCACCGCCACCACGAACGGCGTCCCGCGCTGCTCGAAGTAGTCGATGGACGGGAAGCAGTCGCTCAACCGCCTGGTGTCGGCCAGCACCACCGCGCCCAGCGCGCCGTAGGCCAGCTCGTCCCACATGAACCAGAACCGCTCCTGCCCGGGGGTGCCGAACAGGTAGAGCACCAGCCGCTCGGTCAGCGTGATGCGGCCGAAGTCCATGGCCACCGTCGTGGTGCCCTTGCGCTCGACCTTGGCCACGTCGTCCACGGCGGCGCCGCGGTCGGTCAGCGGCTCCTCGGTGAGCAGCGGGCGGATCTCGCTGATCGAGCCGACCATGGTGGTCTTCCCGACACCGAACCCGCCGGCCACCAGGATCTTGGTGGTGACCAGTGGCCCGGGCGTCACCGGCGCACCGCCCGCGGCCGCCCGGCGGCCGGGCCCTGGCCCGGCCGCCGGTCGTGCGCCACCGCGCCGTCCATGCGCGGTCAGCCTCCGTCGAAGCCCGTGCCGGCGAACCGCGGGCTGGCCTGCAGGTGCTGGCCCACGCGCTTGACCAGGACGGCCATCTCGTAGGCGATCAGGCCGGCGTCGGCGTCCGCGGCGGCCAGCACCGCCAGGCAGGTGCCGTTCCCCGCGGCGGTCACGAACAGCAGCATGGTGTCCATCTCGATGATGGTCTGCCGCACGTTGCCGCCGCCGAAGTGCCGTCCGGCCCCGCGGGCCAGGCTCTGCACGCCGGCCGCCAGCGCCGACAGGTGCTCGGCGTCCTCGCGGCCCAGCTCCTGCGAGGCCGCGACGGCGAGCCCGTCGCGCGAGAGGATCACCGCCTGCCGGACCGTCGGGACGCGCCCGGCGAAGTCGTTGAGCAGCCAGTTCAGTTCACCGGTAGCGGTGTTGTGCATCATCGGGCTTCCTCATCCCCCGGATCCGACGCTCGGGCGCGCCGCCATCCTTGCTGTATCGACGCCATCATCGAACGGGCCTCCTCGGGCGACCGGACGATGACTCCGGCCGGCCCCTGTTCCGCCGCCGGAGGTGGCGGCGTTCCGTCCTTCCTTCGCAGTTGCGGCGCCAGGCTCTCCTGGCGTCGCCGCCGGGGCAGGCCGGCGTGAGTGTCCGCCGGCCCCGGCGACGGCCCGCGGCCGTTCGTCCCGCCCGCGCCGTTGGCACCGGCACGGGCGTCGACTTCGGGCGAGGGAGGGGGTCGGCCCTCCCGGGGCGCGACGTCCCCGTCCGCCGCCTGGAAGGCGGGGTCGGCGACATCATCGAACCAAGGATTGCCCGCCGACGCGGCTTTCGCACCCGAAACGCCGGGTTCGGGGGCATCTTGGTCGTTCCGTTGCACCGTCCTGCGCACCAGCGCCGGGCCCGTCCTGAGCACGGGACCAGGCGCGGACGCGGGTTCGGGCGGTGCTTCCTCTTCTGCCACATCCATCCGTTCCACTGAGGGGATCGGGTCCATCGGATCCATCGGTTCCGGCCGGTCGTCGGCGTCCGCCGGACCCGTCAGGGCCGCGCGCGGCATCCGCTCGGCCGGCACGATCAGCTCCCGCGGCAGCAGCACGATCGCGGTGGTGCCGCCGTACGGGGAGGGCCTCAGCGACACCCGCACGCCGTGCCGGGCGGCCAGCCGGGCGACCACGAACAGGCCCAGCCGGTCGGTGTCGCCCAGATCGAACTCGGGCGGCGCGGCCAGCCGGCCGTTGAGCTCGTCCAGCTCGGCGTCGCCCAAGCCGAGCCCGCGGTCCTCGACCTCCACCGCGAACCCGCTGCCGACCCGCTCGGCCAGCAGCCGGATCTCGGTGCTCGGCGGGGAGTACGCGGCGGCGTTCTCCAGCAGTTCAGCGAGCAGGTGCACCACGTCGGCCGCCGCGCCGCCGGCCAGCCCGTCCCGGGTGCGGGTGAGCACCGCCACCCGGTCGCGCTCCTCGATCTCCGCGACGGCCTCGCCCAGCACGTCCGCCATCGGGACCGGGCCGCGGCGGCCGCGCCCGGAGGCGGCCCCGGACAGGATGATCAGGCTCTCCGCGTGCCGCCGCATGCGGGTGGTGAGGTCGCCGAGCCGACGCAGCTCGGCGGCGCCTTCCCCGTCGTCGTCCCCGTCGCCGTGCCCGTCGCCGTATCGACCGGCCCGGATCTCCTCCAGCATGGCCAGCTGGCGGTGCAGCAGCGACTGGTTGCGGCGGGCGATGTTGAGGAAGACGCGGTCCACCCCGGCGCGCATCTCGGCGCGTCCGGCGGCCGCCTCCGTCGCGGTCCGCCGGAGGGCGCCGACCGCGGTGGCGATCTGCCTGATCTCGGTGGTGCGCGCGAGCGGCGGGACGGGCGCGGCGGGCTCCAGCTCGACCTTCTCGCCGCGGGCCAGGCGGCTCAGCGACTCCGGCGGCCGTCCGGCCGGCTCGGCGGTGGTCCGCAGCCCGGCCAGCTCGCGCGCCAGGCCGCGGCCGGAGCGGAACGCCACCAGGACCGAGCCCACCACCGCGAGCAGCCCGAGCCCGCCCGCCAGCGACAGCCGCAGCAGCAGCGCGTCGCCGCGGGCGTCCTGCTCCTGGCCCAGCATCCGGGCGGCCTGCAGGTGCGCGGAGTTCAGCGAGCCCAGCAGCGGCTGGACGGTGGCGCTCCACCGGCGGGCGTCCACCTCGGCCTCGTCCGCGGCCGCTCCGGCGACGCGCTCCTCAAGCGCGCGGAACTCGGTGTAGGCGGGCGAGGTGAACAGCGGGGCCAGGACGCGCGCGTGCACCGCGGCGGGCATGTGCGCGCGCTGGTCGGCCCACAGCCGCCGCTGCCCGGCGACGGTCTCGACGAAGCGGCGGTGCTCGGGCCCGGTCAGCTTGCCGTCCCCGGCGGCGGCCGCGGCGACCAGCGCGCTCTGCCGCGTCATCAGGTCCATGGCGCGGCTGCCGGCGACCAGCCCGGTGGACCAGTGCCGGAGGCGGCCGTCACCGGCGGCGGCGCGGTGCTCGGTGAAGGCGTACATCGCCTCGACCGGTGCGCTCAAGGACTCGATCGCGGTGACCGGCTCCAGGTTTCGGCTGTCAGCGGCGCTCCGGGTGGCGGGCAGCCGGTCCAACTCGCGCAGTGCCTCGCGCAGCGCGACCGCCGCGCGTTCCTGGGAACCGCCTAGGTCGTCCAGCTCCTCGTTCGCCCGGGCGCGGAAGGTGCGGGCGACGGCGTCGGTACGGCCGCGGGCGGCGTCCACCTCGTCCCTGGCGGCGCCGGCGGGGGCGCCGAGGAACGCGGCGGTGGCGTGCCTCTCGGTGCCGAGGGCGAACACCGCGTCCTGGACGGCCGCGCGCAGCCGGCCGGCGGAGCGCTCGGACGCGCGGTGGTCCAGGGTGTCGCCCAGGGTGAGGCTCGCGGCGACGGCCCACAGGGCGATCAGGGACAGCACGGGGACCAGGAACAGCAGCACGATCCTGGAGCGGATCGAACGCGTTCGAGGATTCATGACCCCTCGTGGCTGGCCTGGATGTCCCCCCGGACTGCTGATGCGGACCGATCATAGAGGTTGGGGCGTCCGCACCCGCAAGTTCCCTACATTCCGGTACAAATACCACCTCAACAGGGGTGGTCCGCGGCCCCCGCGGGGCGAACAAACGGCGGTGGAATCACCCATGTGCCCGTTACGGCGTTACGATTCCCGCCGTGAGTCCCGAAAGCCAGGCATCCGAGGCACTGCCGTCACGGCGCCGCCGAACCCCGCGCGGCGGCCGGCACCGCGGCGACGAATCCTTCAAGCTGCCCCCCGGCTCCCCCGTCCTCGTCCTCGCCGTTCCCGGGTCCGCCCGGAGCGCCGGCGGGGTCCCCGAGGAGCTCGCCAGGCTCATCGAGATCGAGCACACCGGCCAACCCACCCTGGTCGGTTACCTGGACGGGGACGACCGGCATCTGGGCGCCGTGCTGGCGGCGCTCGACCAGCAGCGACCCGACGAACCGGCGGCCGTGGTCGTCCCGCTGGTCACCGGCCCCGAGCCGGCGACCGAGGGCCTGACCCGCAAGATCGTGGCGGACGCGCCGGCGCACATGGTGCCGGCCGAGCCGCTGGGCCCGCACCCGCTGATCGCCGAGGCGCTGCACGACCGGCTGGCCGACGCCGGGCTGGCCCGCGCGGACCGGATCCGGATGATGACCATGGTCACCGCCGCCGGCGGGGTCATCGTGGTCGTCCCGGGCGACGCGGCCGCGGTGCGGCAGGCCGAGGTCACCAGCGTGCTGCTGGCGTCCCGGCTGGCCTCGCCGGTGTTCACCGCGCGGCTCGACGACGGCGCGTCCGTCCAGGCGGCGGCCGCGCAGCTGCGCGCCTCCGGCGTGGCGCGGCTGGCGGTGGCCCCGCACCTGATCGGGGTGGAGCCGGGCGGCGAGTACCTCGCGGCCGCGGCCGCGGCGGCGCAGGCGGAGCACTCCGCCCCGCTCGGCGCGCACCCGGCGCTGGCCCGGGTGGCGGCGCTGCGCTACGTCGAGGCACTCGCCAGCGCACTGTCGGGCTGAGCGCCCCCTCAGGGCTCCGCATGCCCTTGAGGGCCCCGCATGGGCCGCGTCCAGCCCTCGGCGTGGCGCGGCATGCCCGCGGGCCCGCACAGACGCTCTGAGCGCCTCTCACGCACAGCGTGCACCCCGCGCCCCTGCGCGACGGCCCCGAGCGGACCGTTCCGGATCGCGACACGCCCGACGATCCGCCGCGATGACCACCGGTATGCGATCGATACGAGACCGGTATGTGATCGGTACGAGCGTCCCCGGACGGCCGGACCGGCCGCCCGGGGAGCACCGCCCGGGGCGCACCGTCCGGGAACGGTCAGCGGTTCTTGAACTCGGGGGGACGCTTCTCCATCGTCGCGGCCATCCCCTCGGCGAGGTCCTCGGTGAAGAAGGCCATCGTCTGGGCGCCGGTCTCCAGCGCGAGCTGCTGCCGCAGGCCCGGCGCGTCCAGCGAGACGTTGAGCAGCTCCTTGGTGCGCCGCAGCCCGTACGGGGACTTGGCCAGCAGCTCCGCGGCCAGGGCGAGCGCGCCCTCCAGGTCCTGCCCCTGGGCGGCGGCCTCGGTGACGAGGCCGAGCTCGCGGGCCTGGTCCAGGTCCAACCGCCGCGCCCGGTAGAAGATGTCGGCGGCCCGGGCGGCGCCGACCAGCCGGGGCAGCAGCCACGACAGCCCGCAGTCGCCCGCCGACAGCCCCAGGTTCGTGAACGGCACCACGAACCGGGTGGTCGGGTCGGCCACCCGCAGATCGCACGCCAGCGCCCAGGAGACGCCCATGCCGGCGACCGGGCCGTGCAGCGCGGCGACGACCGGCTGCGGGATCTCCCGCAGCCGGGCGGTGACCTCGCCGCCGCGCGTGATGCCGTGGTGGATCCGCTGGAGCCGCCCCGTGCCGTCGCCGGCGGCGTCCGCGTCGCCGGCGCCGCCGCCCCGCAGGTCCATGCCCGAGCAGAACGCGCGCCCCTCGCCGGTGAGCACCACCACATGGGTCGAGGAGTCGCGCATCAGCTCGTTCAGGACGTCCAGGAGCTCCTCGGTCAGCTCGCTCGTGACCGCGTTGAGCCGGTCCGGGCGGGACAGGGTGAGCACCAGCACCCCGTCCCGCCGGTCGATCCGGAGATCACCCATCGGAGCCGGTCAGGCGCGCAGCTGCTGGTTGAGCGGGCCCATCTGCTCGGCCACGTTCTTGAAGACGCTGTGCGGCTCGGCCACGTTGATCGCCTCCCAGTTGTCGCGGATGTCCTCGACCGACAGGTCGCCGTTCTTGCCCCAGCCCGGGCCCTCGGTCACCATGATCCGCGCGACCCGGCCGCCGCCGACGGTGTAGACCTCGCCGGTGGACTCGTTGCTCTCGTGCACCAGGAAGGCGACCAGCGGGGTGACCTTGTCGACGCCCAGCTTCGCGGCGGCGTCGGCGGGCAGCAGGTCCTCGGTCATCCGGGTCCAGGCGACCGGGGCGATCGCGTTGGCCTTGATGCCGTACTTGGCGCCCTCGTGCCCGAGCGTCCTGGTGAATCCGACCAGGCCCATCTTCGCGGTCGCGTAGTTGGCCTGGCCGAAGTTGCCGAACAGGCCCGCCGGGGACGAGGTGTTGACGATCCGGCCGTAGCCCTGCTCGCGCAGGTGCGGCCAGGCCGCGCTCGACACCAGGAACGAGCCGCGCAGGTGCACCGCGATCACGCTGTCGAACTCCTCCGGCGACATGTTCTTGAACGACCTGTCGCGCAGGATGCCGGCGTTGTTGACGACGATGTCGACCTTGCCGAAGGAGTCCAGCGCGGTCTGGACGACCGCCTGCGCGCCCTCGACGGTGGCCACGTTGTCGGGGTTGGCGACCGCCTCGCCGCCGTTCTTCTTGATCTCCTCGACCACGTCCTGGGCCGGTCCGGCCGAGGCGCCGACCCCGGCCCGGTCCCCGCCCAGGTCGTTCACCACGACCTTGGCGCCGCGCGCGGCCAGCTCCAGCGCGTGCTGCCGGCCCAGACCGTGCCCGGCCCCGGTGACTACGGCGACGCGTCCGTCGTAGCGCAGTTCCGACATCCTGTCTCCTCACATCGCAGCGGCTGCGTTCCCCGGATCACCACCCGGTTGCCCCTAGGTAATCACCCAGGGGTTACTCAGTGGTACCACCCGACCGAATCCCGCTCGGAAGCGCCCCCTGCCGAAGTCGACCACGTGGAGTTTTTCCACGAAAAGCCGACCATGAGGGAGGAAGTTGCCCCAAATGCGCCTTTCGCTGCAACCTTCGGCGTAAGCTTCCACCGGCCGCCCGGCCCGATCCACCACCCCATCCGCAGTGCTGAGCACGGAGGATCGACGATGCCCGGATCTGACCAGCCCGGACCCGAACCCGGGCCGCGCGCGCACCGCATCGTGCAGTGGGCCACCGGCGCCCTGGGCCGCAGCGTCATCCGCGGCATCCTGGAGCGTCCCGGGTTCGAACTGGCCGGGGTGCTGGTGTACGACCCCGCCAAGGTCGGCACGGACGCGGGCGTGCTGGCCGGCCGCTCCCCCACCGGCATCGCCGCCACCGGCGACCCGCAGGACATCATCGACCTGGACGCCGACTGCGTGGTGTACGCGGCCGGACCCTACGGCGGCCCCTACGCCGACCTCGACACCGTCTGCGCGCTGCTGGCCTCCGGCAAGAACATCATCGCCACGCACGGCTTCGTCTACCCCCGCGCGCACGGCGGCCGCATCGCCGACGAACTGGAGGACGCCTGCAAACGCGGCGGCACCTCCGTCCACGGCACGGGAGTCAACCCCGGGTTCATGTCCGACCTCATGCCGCTGACGCTCTCCCGGCTCTCCCGGGGGATCACCCATGTCTACGCGCGCGAGTGCGCGGACTTCTCCGGCCACCCGTCCCAGCGGCTGGTCCGCCAGATGATCGGCTTCGGCAGGTCCGAGGAGTCCTACCTGCGCGCGCTGCGCCCGTCCCGCGGCGTCATGCAGGCGCTGGCCGCCGAGAGCCTGCACCTGGTCGCCGCGGGGCTCGGCCTGGAGCTGGACCACGTCGACACCGACGTCGACTACCGGCTGGCGCCCGCCGGCTTCACCATCGCCTCCGGCACGATCGAGCGCGGCACCGTCGCCGCGGCCCGCTGGACGTTCAGCGGGATGACCGGCGGCCGGCCCGCCATCACGATCGAGGCGATCCACAAGGCCGACGCCGCGCAGGTGCCCGAATGGGGGGCTCCCGGATACGCGGTCCGCGTGCAAGGCCGCCCCTCGGTCACGCTCAGCACCGACGAGGACTGGGTCTCCAACGGCATCTCGGCCGCCGCCGCGCACGCCCTCAACGCCGTCCCGGTGGTGTGCGCCGCCGAACCCGGCATCCGCACCTTCCTGGACCTCCCGCCGATCATCGGCCGCGCCTCCGCCTGCCTCGGCTCCACTGAGAATTGCGATCACGGGTAGAACCTTCTCCATGACGACGGTCGAGAAGGAGATCTCCGGGGGCGGTTTCGTACGGCAGCCCAACCGGTTCACCGCCAGGATCACCGCCGACGGGAGCGGCGGGCATCCCGCCGGACCGGGCCGCTACCGGCTGCTGGTCTCCTACGCCTGCCCATGGGCGCAGCGGACGCTGATCGTCCGGCGGCTGCTGGGCCTGGAGGAGGCGATCTCCGTCGGGGTGGTGGACCCGATCCGGGACGAGCGCGGCTGGCGCTTCCCCGGCCCCGACCCGGTGACCGGGGCCGACTTCCTGTCGGAGCTGTACCTGGCCGCCGACCCCTCGTTCGACGGCCGCTGCACGGTGCCGTGCGTGTGGGACGCCCAGACCCGGCTGCTGGTCACCAACGACTTCCCGGCGATCACGATCGCGATGGAGACCGAGTTCGCCGCATGGCACGCCGAGGGCGCCCCCGACCTGTACCCGGAACGGCTGCGTCCCGAGATCGACGAGCTGAACGAGCGGATCTACCACACGGTCAACAACGGGGTGTACAAGGCCGGCTTCGCCACCGCCCAGGGCCCCTACGACGAGGCCGTCGACGCCCTCTTCGCCACCTTGGACGTCTTGGAGGAGCGCCTGGCCCACCGCCGCTACCTGTTCGGTGACGAGTTGACCGAGGCGGACGTGCGGTTGTACCCGACGCTGGCGCGCTTCGACGCGGTCTACTACTCCCACTTCAAGTGCAACCTGAGGCGCCTGGTGGACTACCCCGCCCTGTGGGCGTACACCCGCGACCTCTATTCGCGGCCCGCCTTCCGCGAGACGACGGACTTCGACCACATCAAGCGCCACTACTACGTGACGCAGCGCATGGTGAACCCGTCCGGCATCGTCCCCAAGGGCCCGCTGATCGACTGGGACGAGCCGCACGGCCGGGAGCGGCTCAGCCGAACATGACCATCGCCACCAGCGCCCCGGCCACCACCAGCGCCATCCCCACATAGAACAGCACGCCGCCGACCCGCCAGGCGCTCAGCAGCGGCCCGCGGCCGGAGACCGCACCCGGCGGCCCCGTGCGTGGCCCCGTGTCCGGCCCGGTGTCCGGCTCCGGCCGTGGAGGGGCGACCACGACCGGAGCCGGAGCCGGCGGGGCCGGCGCGGCGGACGGGGCCGGGGGCGGAGGAACGGGGTACGCCGCCGCGGCGGGACCCGCAGGACGACCCGGCACAGGCCAGGACGGATCCGGGTCGTCACCACCCGCCACGAGCAGCAGTGCCTCCGCCACACCGGCCGGCATCCGCCGCGCCGGGTCCTTCTGGAGCAGGCCGTCGAGGACGGGGCGCAGCGGCCCGGCCCGTCCCGGCGGATCCGGCTCCGCGGTGAGGACCGCGCCGAACACCGCCACCGGGTCGTCCCGGTGGAACGGCGTACGGCCCTCGACCGCCGCATAGAGGGTGGCGCCCAGCGCCCAGAGGTCGGACTCGGGCAGCGCCCGCCCACCGCGCATCCGCTCCGGCGCGATGTAGGCGGGCGAACCGAGCACGCCCCCGTCCTGGGTGAGGGTCGCCTCCCCCTCGATCACCGCGATGCCGAAGTCGGTGAGCACGGCCCGGCCGGTCGCCTCGTCCAGCAGCACGTTCCCCGGCTTGACGTCGCGGTGCAGGATGCCCACCGCGTGCGCGGCGCCCAGCGCGCCCAGCAGCTGCCGCCCGATCCGCGCGGCCCGGTCCGGCCGCAGCGGCCCGCCCAGCCGGATCTCCTGGTGCAGCGAACGGCCCCTGACCAGCTCCATCACGACCCAGGGCCGCGCCTCCTCGACCACCACGTCGAAGACCTTCACCACCCCGGGATGGGACAGCCGGGCCGCCGACCGGGCCTCGCGGACGGCCCGCCGGGCCATGGCCGAGCGCTCCACCTCCGCCAGACCGGCGGGCATGAGCATCTCCTTGACGGCGACCTCCCGGTCCAGCACCTCGTCCCGGGCCCGCCAGACGACGCCCATCCCGCCCCGTCCGAGCTCCGCCAGCAGCCGGTAGCGGTGGGCCACCAGCCTCTCCGTCCGCGCGCGTTCGGCCGCGGGAGCCGACTCGTCTCTCACACACGTTCTTCGCACGAACGGGCCCTCCGGATTGCCCCAGTAGCCCGATTGGTTCAAGACTGGCCACGACCTGTCGTTATGCTGACGGGTCGTGCTTGGAAGCCCACCCATCCGCACGCTCATTCAGGAAAGGCAAGGCCCCACCCGATGCGCAGCAACTTCTTCGGCAACATGGAGCAGGGCCAGCAACTCCCCGGCCACTTCGCGCTCCAGAACTCCAAAATGCTCCGAATCCACCTGAACGGCGAGGTCCTGGCCCGGCAGGGCTCCATGGTCGCCTTCCAGGGGCAGATGGAGTTCGACTATGAGGGCTCCGGCGGGATCGGCAAGTTCATCAAGAAGGCCGTGACCGGCGAGGGCGTCCCGCTGATGCGGGTGAAGGGCCAGGGCCTGCTGTTCGTGGCCAACGACGCCGACGACATCCACCTCTTCTACTTGGAGAACGAGGGCATCACCGTCAACGGCGCCAACATCCTGGCCTACGACCCCCACCTGCAGTCCGACATCCAGCGCGTCCAGGGCGGCGGCATGATGGCGGGCGGGCTGTTCAACACCACCCTCCAGGGCACCGGCTGGGTCGCGCTGACCACCCACGGCACCCCGGTCATGCTCGACCCGAGCCGCGCCCCCACGTTCGCCGACGGCCAGTCCGCGGTGGCCTGGAGCACCAGCCTGCAGACCGGTATCAACAAGACCTTCAAGGCCGGCGCGCTGATCGGCCGGGGCAGCGGCGAGGCCGTGCAGATCTCCTACCAGGGCCAGGGCTTCGTCCTGATCCAGGCCAGCGAGGGACCGACGGTTCCCACGCACACCCACTGATCAGGACCTCTATCGGAACCTGCCGAACCGGTCCCGTACCGGTCGGCAGGTTCGGCCGTTTCGGTCGGACTCCGGCGGAGGTCGCCCGGCATGTGCAAAGGTGAGGCGCAAGTGCGAGTAGCCTTGACTCGTCTCAGAACTCACCTGCGAGCTGCGGAAGAGGGCGATCTCCGCCGTGTCGACAGAGTCAGCGCAATCAAGTGCCGACCCCAAGATGACCGACTTCGGTGCCAACGAGTGGCTGGTCGACGAGCTGTACCAGAAGTACCTCGAAGACCCCAACTCCGTTGACGAGGCTTGGTGGAACTTTTTCGCGGACTACCAGCCGGAGACCCGGCCTGCCGCGACCCCCGCCACGCCGGGGGCACCGAAGTCCGCCAACGGCACCCCGGCGGCTCCACCAACACCGCAGCCGCCCGCCGCGCCGGTCAAGGCGCCCGCGGGCAGGCCCGCCGAGCCGAAGTCCGCCAAGCCCGCTCCCCCGCCCGTTCCGGCGGGCGCGGAGGAGATCCGGTTGCGCGGCGTCGCGGCCCGCACGGCCACCAACATGGAGGCCAGCCTGGCGGTGCCGACCGCGACCAGCGTGCGCGCCGTCCCGGCCAAGCTGCTGATCGACAACCGCATCGTCATCAACAACCACCTCAAGCGCGGCCGCGGCGGGAAGGTGTCGTTCACGCACCTGATCGGCTACGCGATCGTGCGGGCGCTGACGGCGATGCCGGAGATGAACGCCGCCTTCACCGAGGTCGACGGCAAGCCGGTGCTGGTCAAGCCCGAGCACGTCAACTTCGGCCTGGCCATCGACCTGCAGAAGGCCGACGGCCAGCGGCAGCTGGTGGTGCCCAGCATCAAGGCCGCCGACAGCCTCGACTTCCGCCAGTTCTGGGCCGCCTACGAGGAGATCGTCCGCAAGGCGCGCGGCAACAAGCTCACCCTGGAGGACTACCAGGGCACCACGATCAGCCTCACCAACCCCGGCACCATCGGCACCGTCCACTCGGTGCCGCGGCTGATGCCCGGCCAGGGCACCATCATCGGCGTCGGCGCGATGGAGTACCCGGCCGAGTTCGCCGGCGCGTCCGAGGAGACGCTGTCGCGGATGGGGGTCAGCAAGGTGATGACGCTGACCTCCACCTACGACCACCGGATCATCCAGGGCGCGCAGTCCGGCGACTTCCTGCGCCGCATCCACCGGCTGCTGCTGGGCGACGACGGCTTCTACGACGAGATCTTCGAGGCGCTGCGGATCCCCTACGAGCCGGTCCGCTGGGTCAAGGACATCTCCGCCACCCACGAGGACGACGTCGCCAAGGTCGCCCGGGTGCACGAGCTGATCCACGCCTACCGGGTCCGCGGCCACCTGATGGCCGACACCGACCCGCTGGAGTACAAGCAGCGCCGCCACCCCGACCTCGACATCCTCCAGCACGGCCTCACCCTGTGGGACCTGGAGCGCGAGTTCGCCACCGGCGGGTTCGGCGGCAAGCCGACCATGAAGCTGCGCGACATCCTCGGCGTGCTGCGGATGGCCTACTGCCGCACCGTCGGCATCGAGTACATGCACATCCAGGACCCCGAGGAGCGCGCCTGGATCCAGGAGCGCGTGGAGGTCCCGCACGAGAAGCCGTCGCGCGAGGAGCAGCTGCACGTGCTCAGCCGGCTCAACACCGCCGAGGCGTTCGAGACGTTCCTGCAGACCAAGTTCGTCGGGCAGAAGCGGTTCTCGCTGGAGGGCGGCGAGTCGGTCATCCCGCTGCTCGACTCGGTGATCTCCGCCGCCGCCAAGACGCACCTGGACGAGGTCGTCATCGGCATGGCGCACCGCGGCCGGCTGAACGTGCTGGCCAACATCGTCGGCAAGTCCTACGGGCAGATCTTCGGCGAGTTCGAGGGCAACCTCGACCCGCGCAGCGCCCAGGGCTCCGGCGACGTCAAGTACCACCTGGGCGCCGCGGGCGACTTCATCGCCGACGACGGCTCCAAGATCCGCTGCGAGCTGGTCGCCAACCCGTCCCACCTGGAGACCGTCGACCCGGTCCTGGAGGGCGTCGTCCGCGCCAAGCAGGACCTCCTGGACGTCGGCGAGGCCGGGTTCAGCGTGCTGCCCATCCTGCTCCACGGCGACGCCGCGTTCGCCGGGCAGGGCGTGGTCGCCGAGACCCTGAACCTCTCCCAGCTGCGCGGCTACCGCACCGGCGGCACCGTGCACGTGATCATCAACAACCAGGTCGGGTTCACCACCGCGCCGGAGTACTCGCGCTCCAGCGTCTACTCCACCGACGTGGCCCGGATGATCCAGGCGCCCATCTTCCACGTCAACGGCGACGACCCCGAGGCCTGCGCCCGGGTCGCCCGGCTGGCCTTCGAGTACCGGCAGACGTTCAAGAAGGACGTCGTCATCGACATGGTCTGCTACCGGCGGCGCGGCCACAACGAGGGCGAGAACCCCTCGTTCACCCAGCCGCTGATGTACGACCTGATCGACGCCAAGCGCTCGGTCCGCAAGCTGTACACCGAGGCGCTGATCGGCCGCGGCGACATCACCGTCGAGGAGGCCGAGGCCTCGCTGCGCGACTACCAGCTGCAGCTGGAACGGGCGTTCACCGAGACCCGGGAGGCCATCAAGAAGCCGCTCGAGCCGGGCGCGGTGGTCAAGCCGGACGTCGAGGAGCAGATCCCGATCGACCACGCCTCGGCCGGCACCGCGATCAGCGCGGAGACGGTCAAGCGGCTCATCGAGTCGCAGCAGAGCCTGCCGGAGGGCTTCAACGTCCACCCGCGGCTCCAGCCGATCCTGCAGCGCCGGGTGCAGTCGGTCGAGGACGACGCGATCGACTGGGCCACCGGCGAGCTGCTGGCCTTCGGCTCCCTGCTGATCGACGGCCGCCCGGTCCGCCTGGTCGGCCAGGACAGCCGCCGCGGCACCTTCGGCCAGCGGCACGCCGTCCTCGTCGACCGCAAGACCGGCGAGGAGTACACCCCGCTCAAGCAGTTCGGGCAGGGCGTGTCGAAGTTCTACGTGCACGACTCGCTGCTCAGCGAGTACGCCGCGATGGGCTTCGAGTACGGCTACTCCATGACCCGCCCCGACGCGCTGGTCGCGTGGGAGGCCCAGTTCGGCGACTTCGGCAACGGCGCCCAGTCGATCGTGGACGAGTACATCTCCTCCGGCGAGCAGAAGTGGGGCCAGCTCTCCGGCGTCGTGCTGCTCCTGCCGCACGGCTACGAGGGCCAGGGGCCGGACCACTCGTCCGCCCGCATCGAGCGGTACCTGCAGCTGTGTGCCCAGGACAACATGACGGTCGCCTACCCGACGACCACGGCGAACTACTTCCACCTGCTGCGCTGGCAGGCGCTGTCCGGCCGGCACAAGCCGCTCGTCGTGTTCACGCCCAAGCGGCTGCTGCGCCTCAAGGCCGCCGCCTCCTCGGTCGCCGAGATCACCGGCGGCGCGTTCCAGCCGGTCATCCCTGAGAGCGACCCGTCGATCGACGCGTCCGGGGTCAGGCGGGTGCTGCTCACCACCGGCAAGATCTACTACGACGTGGTGAAGGCCCGCGACTCGAACGGCGCCACCGACACCGCGGTGGTCCGGGTCGAGCGGCTCTACCCGCCGCCGGTGGACGAGATCAAGGCCGAGCTGGCCAAGTACCCGAACCACACCGAGGTCGTCTGGGTCCAGGACGAGCCGGCCAACCAGGGCGCCTGGCCGTTCATGGCGCTCAAGCTCCCGCACCACATCGAGGGACTGACGATGAAGCGGGTCTCCCGCCCCGCCTCCTCGTCCCCCGCCGTGGGCTCGGCCAAGCTCCACGAGGCCGAAGAGGAGGCCCTGCTCGCCCGGATCTTCGGCGAGGACGAGTAACCGCAGGACGGGTTCCGAGGGCTCCGGCGCACGAGCGCGCCGGAGCCCTCGGCGTAACCGAAAGAGATCGACATGTACTTCACCGATCGGGGGATCGAGGAACTGGCCGACCGCCGCGGCGGCGAGGAGGTCACCCTGGGCTGGCTGGCCGAGCGGCTGCGCGAGTTCGTCGACCTGAACCCCGACTTCGAGACCCCCGTCGAACGCCTGGCGACCTGGCTGGCCCGTCTAGACGAGGACGAAGTGGAATAGGCCGTATTTTTGCAATCCCGGCCCAGGGCACTCGCCTGGCGGCTCGCGCCCTGACCGTGCTTGGTGCGAGCGCGGCATCGCTTCGCGATCTGGCCGGTGCGGCTCGCCTTCGGCGTCGCCTCACCGGCCAGGTAGCGCGCTCGCGCGGTATCTGAGGCCACGGAGAGCCCCGACCCAACACGATACATCTTGACTTCCCAATAACGCGACATATCGTGTCTACTAGAGGAAGGAGTCGCACACCCCATTTGGAGACCACCCACCCCAGCCCGTCAGTAATGGGGGGCAAGGGGGCGAAGCCCCCAGGGGACGGGGGGACGAGGGGTGGCGGAGCCCCCCAGCCGGGGGGTGCGGGGGGGGCGGGAGCCCCCTGCCAAGGGGCGGGCGGCCCCGTAAGGAGCGCTAGCGACTGAAGGGGACGCGCGGCCCGGCGTGGGGTCTGGGGGTCGCCCCCAGATAGACAGGAGTCATGATGGCGCGTTGGACTGTCGACGAACCGGCCACGCTCGACTTCGATGGTGTGGTCGCCTTCAAGGCCACGCTGATCGCGGGGAGCGTCTCGGTGCTGGCCTCCGACGAGCGGCCCTCGATCATGGTCGGGGACGTGGAGGGTCCGCCGCTGGTGATCGGGCACGAGGCCGGGATGCTGACGATCACCCATGAGCGGTTGCTGGAGGGCGTGCTGAGCTGGCTGCGCACGCACAAGGCGCGTGCCGCGATCACGGTGACGGTGCCGCGGGACTGCCCGCTGACCCTGAATCTGGTGTCGGCGGACGCGGTGATCACGGGGATGACGGCGCGCACGTCGATCCGGAGCGGGTCCGGGGACGTGACGCTGGACGGGGTGACCGGTGACGTCGACGCGAACACGGTCTCGGGGGCGATCGAGGGGCAGGGGCTGGACGGCAGGGTCGCGTTCACGTCGGTCTCGGGGGATCTGGCGCTGGCCGGCGGTGACATCGATACGCTGACGGCCCGTACGGTCAGCGGCCGGATCGCCGCGGACATCGATCTGGCGGGGTCGGGCCGGATCGAGGTCAACACGGTCTCGGGCGAGGTGGCACTGCGGATTCCGGAGTCGGCGGGGGTGCGGGTGTCGTTGCAGTCCGCTGCGGGCCGGATCGAGACGTCGTTCCCGGAGCTGGATCGCGCGGAGCGGGCGGTGTCCAGGGGCGTGTCGGGCAGGCTGGGGGACGGTTCGGGCCGGTTGTCGGTCAACACGGTGTCGGGTGGCGTCGCCCTGCTCGGCCGGGCGGGGGACGGCGACGCCGACGTCAGCACACCGGAAATGGAGAAGTGAGTTGAGCCCCGTCTTCGGCCACGGCCGTCTGCGCCTGTACCTGCTCAAGCTGCTCGAGGAGAGCCCGCGGCACGGGTACGAGGTGATCCGGCTGTTGCAGGACCGGTTCCTGGGGGTGTATTCGCCCTCGCCCGGCACGATCTACCCGCGGCTGGCGCGGTTGGAGTCGGAGGGCCTGGTCAGCCATGAGGTGGTCAAGGGCAAGAAGGTGTACTCCCTGACCGACAAGGGCCGGGAGGAGCTGGAGCGGCGGATGGACGAGCTGGCCGAGCTGGAGGAGGAGATCTCGGCGTCGGCGCAGGAGTTCGCGCGCGAGGTGCAGCAGGACGTGCGGCAGACGGTGCGGTCGCTGCGCGAGGAGTTGACTCAGGCGGCCCGGAACATGCGCGATCAGGGCCGTACCACGTCCAAGGACGCGTGGCGGGAGTCCACCGAGCGGCAGAAGGATGAGTGGCAGCGGCAGAAGGAGCACTGGCGGGAGCAGAGCCAGGCTTGGAAGGTGGAGTGGTGGCACGCGTGGGAGGACGCGTGGAAGACCGCCACGGGGTCGCGGCACGATGTGGCGCGGCTGAAGGTGGAGCGGCTGCTGCGCTCGTTCGTGGTGGACGTGCGGACGGCGGCGGGGGACGCCCGCCTGGACGACGATGATCTTGCCGCCGTCCAGGCGCTGCTGGAGGAGACGCGCGAGCGCCTTCGCACCGAGGTCTTCCGCGACCGCGGCGAGTAAGCCGGGTCAGGGCGTGAAGACGATCTTTCCGAAGAGGTCGCCGTCGTGCATGGCGGCGAAGCCGTCCCGGGCCTCGGCAAGTGGGAGGGTGCGGTCGACGAGCGGCCGGGTGCCGGTCTTGACCAGGAACCGGGCGAGCCGTTCGAGCTGGTCGCGGGTGCCCATGGTGGAGCCGATCACCGACAGCTGGAGGAAGAAGACGCGGTTGAGCTCGGCCGGCGGCACCTGGCCGCTGGTGGCGCCGGACACCACGATCCGGCCGCCGGGGCGCAGCGACTTCAGCGAATGTGACCACGTGGCCTGCCCCACGGTCTCCATCACCGCGTCGACGCGTTCGGGCAGCCGCGCGCCGGATTCGAACGCGGCGTCGGCGCCCAGTTCCAGCGCCCGCTTGCGCTTGGCGTCGCTGCGGCTGGTCGTCCAGACGCGGTAGCCGGCGGCGGCGCCGAGCGCGATCAGCGCGGTCGCGACGCCGCCGCCCGCGCCCTGCACCAGCACGGTCGAGCCGGGCTGCAGGCCGGCCTTGTCGAACAGCATCCGGTACGCGGTGAGCCAGGCGGTGGGCAGGCAGGCGGCCTCGGCGAACGACAGCTCGGCCGGCTTGGGCACCAGGTTGCGGCGGGGCACGGCGACGCGCTCGGCGAAGGTGCCGTCGTAGGTCTCCGACAGCAGCGACCGCTTCGGGTCGAGGGTCTCGTCGCCGCCGCCGCGTTCGGGGTCGCCGATGACGGAGTGGACGATGACCTCGTTGCCGTCCTCGTCCACCCCGGCCGCGTCGCAGCCGAGGATGATGGGGAGCCGCTCGGCGCGCAGCCCCACGCCTTTCAGCGACCACAGGTCGTGGTGGTTGAGCGCGGTCGCCTTCACCGTGACGGTGGTCCACCCGTCGGGGACCTCCGGTTCGGGCCGCTCGCCCAGCGTCAGGCCGTTCAGCGGATTGTCTGCGTCGAATTGCGTAGCCGTGGCAGCGAACATGAACGAACCCTAATCCGCGGCACGGCGGCCGGCCGACGCCGGGTCCGTCACAGGACCTTGGACAGGAAGTCCTGGGTGCGGGGGTGCCTGGGGTTGGCCAGGACCTCGCGCGGCGGGCCCTGTTCGACGATCACGCCGCCGTCCATGAAGACCAGGGAGTCGCCGACCTCGCGGGCGAACCCGATCTCGTGGGTGACCACGACCATCGTCATGCCGTCCAGCGCCAGCTGCTTCATCACCTCCAGCACCTCGCCGACCAGCTCGGGGTCGAGCGCCGAGGTGGGCTCGTCGAAGAGCATCAGCTTGGGTTCCATGGCGAGGGCACGGGCGATCGCGACGCGCTGCTGCTGGCCGCCCGACAGCTGGGCCGGGTAGCTGCCGGTCTTGTCGGCCAGGCCGACCCGGTCCATCAGCTTCAGCGCCCGCTCGCGGACCTGCGCCTTGGGCCGGCGCCTGACCCGGCAGGGCGCCTCCATGACGTTCTCCAGCGCCGTCATGTGCGGGAAGAGGTTGAAGCGCTGGAACACCATGCCGATGTCGCGGCGCTGCGCGGCCACCTCGCGGTCGCGCAGCTCGTACAGCTTGCCGCCCTTCTCCCGGTAGCCGACCAGATGCCCGGCCACCGACAGCCGCCCGGCGTCGATCTTCTCCAGGTGGTTGATGCAGCGCAGGAACGTCGACTTGCCGGAGCCGGACGGGCCGATGACGCACATCACCTCGCCGGGCCGCACCTCCAGGTCGATGCCCTGGAGCACCTCCAGGCGGCCGAAGCTCTTGTGCACGTTCTCGGCCCGCACCATGAAGTCGTCCTGGACGTCCACGGTGTCGGCGCCGCTCACGGACGGCTCCTTCATCGGTCCTTCCCCTCCCCGGCGTCGCCCTTCTTCAGGGTAGGACCGCCCGCTGTGGCCGTCCCGGCCCGGTCGCGCCGCCGCGACCTGCCGGTCGCCGCCGCGCCGCGCGCGAAGTGGCGCTCGATGAAGTACTGCGCGACCAGCAGGAAGCTGGTCAGGATCAGGTACCAGATGCAGGCCGCCACCAGCATCGGGAACACCTGGAAGGTCCGGTTGCCGACCGCCTGGAGCTGGAAGAACAGCTCGTTGCTCACCGGGACGAACGCCACCAGGGCGGTGTCCTTCAGCATCGCGATGGTCTCGTTGCCGGTCGGCGGGACGATCACCCGCATCGCCTGCGGCAGCACCACCCGGCGCATCGTCTGGAACCGGGACATGCCCAGCGCCGACGCCGCCTCGCCCTGCCCGGGGTCGACCGACAGGATCCCGGCGCGGACGATCTCGGCCATGTAGGCCGCCTCCGACAGCGCCAGCGCCAGCAGGCCCGCCATGAACCCGGTCAGCAGCGTCCGCGCGTCCAGCGTGAAGAGGGTGCCGGTGAGGTCGACGCCCAGCAGGTCGCTGAAGGCCTGCGCGAACGGGATCCCGCCGACGTGGTACTGGGCGTACAGGATGCCCATGTTGCCGAACAGGATCGCCAGCACCAGCCGCGGCACCGCCCGGAAGAACCAGGTGTAGAGCCAGGCGACCCCGCTGAGCACCGGGTTGGGCGACAGCCGCATCACCGCCAGGACCACGCCCATCGCCACGCCGATCAGCATGGCCAGCACGGTCAGCGCGATCGTGGTGTAGACGCCGCGGACGATGTTGGGCCGGAAGGCGTTGTCGACGATGAACGACCACTGGAACTTCTCGTTCGTCACGAGCATGTGGATGAACATCGCGGCCAGCACCGCGATGACGGCCACCGCCACCCAGCGGCCGGGGTGCCGGACGGGCACGGCCTTGATCGCCTCAGGCCGTGCCCGCGCCGCCGAGGTGTCCTCGGTTGTGTGGGTCATGGGATCAGGGGTTCACTGCCGAGTCGTTCAGGGCGCCCGCCTGGACGTTCCACTTCTCCAGGATCTTCTTGTAGGTGCCGTCCTGCATCAGCGCCTTGGTGGCTTCCTGGATCGCCTGCGCGAACTGGGTCTGGTCCTTCTTCAAGATGTACCCGTACGGCGCGGCGTCGTAGATGTCGCCCACCAGCTCCAGCTGGCCGTTGGTCTGCTTGACCGCATAGGCCATGATCGGGGAGTCGGCCAGGCCGGCGTCGTCCTTGCCGGACACGATCGCCGCGGTGGCCTGGTCCTGCCCCTGGTACTGGTCGATGGTGATCGCGGGCTTGCTCGCCTTCTTGCACGCCTCGGACTTCTTCTGGATGTCCTCGACCTGCACGGTGCCCGTCTGGACGGCGACCTTCTTGCCGCAGGCGTTGTCGGGCTGGACGCCGCCCGGGTTGCCCTTCTTGGTGGCCCACTGGGTGCCGGCGTTGAAGTAGCTCACCATCAGTACCTGCTTCTTGCGCTCAGGGTTGATGGTGAAGGACGACACCCCGGTCTCGTACTTGCCGGACTGCACGCCCGGGAGGATGTCGTCGAACTTGGAGCTGACCCACTCGGTCTTGAGGCCGAGCTTGGTGGCCACCGCGTCGAACAGCTCCTTGTCCCAGCCGGTGACGGTCTTGCCATCGGCGTCGAGGAACTCGTTGGGGGCGTACGAGGCGTCCGTGCCGATGACGATCTTGCCGTCCGACTTGACGGCGGCGGGCACCATGCCCGCCAGCCGGGCATCGGTGCCGCCCGACGGGGTGATCTTGTCACCGGCCCCGGGGCCCTCGTCCTTCTCGCCGCACGCCGACAGGGCGAGCGCGCCCGTCAGCACGAGCGCGCCCACCGCGACGACGCGGCGACGCAGAGAACCAGTGATCACAGGTCCCCCTCCGTCTGGTTCGGCGGATCCGGCGGATCCGTGGTCGGTGCATAGTTTTGCGTACACCGGTCGTGATCTGGATAAAGGGTCCGAAACAATCGGACAACAAGGATGTTCGGGACCCCACCCATTTCACCGATCATCTCACGCTCCGTAGTCGCCGCCATAACGCCATGGCGCCCGCGTGACGGCCACCACCCGGCCCCGGCCAGCGGCACGACGGGACGCCTGTGGCACAATCGGACAACGGGTGACCCCCGTACGTCGCCAGATGTCCACCAGGTGACGGCCACCAGACCACATCACCGCGGCGGCATCGAATCCACATTTCATTGATCAGGGGTCGCTGTGGCTGAAGAGCCCAATTCCACCGAACCGCATTCTTCGTACGACGACGATCCGGCGTTCCCGCTGCACCGCGGCGGCAAGCTGGAGGTCCGCTCCACCATCCCGGTCCGGGACAAGGACGATCTCTCCCTGGCCTACACCCCCGGCGTGGCACGCGTCTGCACCGCGATCGCCGAGCACCCCGAACTGGCCTACGACTACACCTGGACCTCCAAGGTCGTCGCGGTCGTCACCGACGGCACCGCCGTCCTCGGCCTGGGCGACATCGGCCCGGCCGCCTCCATGCCGGTCATGGAGGGCAAATCGCTGCTGTTCAAGGAGTTCGCCGGGGTCGACTCGGTGCCGATCGCGCTGGCCTGCACCGGCGTCGACGAGATCGTCGAGACCGTGATCCGGCTCGCGCCCAGCTTCGGCGGCATCAACCTGGAGGACATCAGCGCCCCCCGCTGCTTCGAGATCGAGGACCGGCTGCGCGCCGCCCTCGACATCCCGGTCTTCCACGACGACCAGCACGGCACCGCGATCGTCGTGCTGGCCGCGCTCAAGAACGCCGCCCGGCTGACCGGCCGTCCACTGTCGGACCTGCGCGCCGTGGTCGCCGGCGCCGGCGCCTCCGGCGTGGCCGTGACCCGCATCCTGCTGAACGCCGGCATCGGCGACATCGCCGTCTCCGACAGCAAGGGCCTCATCTACCAGGGCCGCGACGGCCTCAACCCGATCAAGCAGGCGCTCGCCGCCGACACCAACAAGGCCGGCCTGCAGGGCTCCACCGAGGAGGCGCTGCGCGGCGCCGACGTGTTCATCGGCCTGTCCGGCAGCACCGTCCAGGAGTCCTCGGTGGCCACCATGGCCGACGACGCGATCGTGTTCGCGCTGTCCAACCCCACGCCCGAGATCCACCCGGACGCGGCGCGGCGGCACGCACGGGTGGTCGCCACCGGCCGCAGCGACTTCCCGAACCAGATCAACAACGTGCTGGCCTTCCCCGGCATCTTCAAGGGCGCGATGCAGGTCCGCGCGCACAGCATCACCGAGGGCATGAAGCTGGCCGCCGCCGACGCGCTCGCCGACATCGTCGGCGACGACGTGTCGGCCGACTACGTGATCCCCGGCCCGTTCGACGAGCGGGTCGCCCCCACCGTCACCGCCGCCGTGGCCGACCAGGCCCGCGCGGACGGCGTCAACCGGATCTGACCCCGATCCCACCGACGGCCCGTGCCTCCCCGACCGGGAGGCACGGGCCGTTCGACGATCAAGAACCTTCGCCCGAATCACGCGATTGCCGCGAATTTGTCGGCCTGCCACGGTCCCGGCCGGACGATATTCCATCCTCCACTCCCCCGTACTTCGGGGTACGGGGTGTAATACTCGACAGGGGGGAATGAACTTCAGGTCGACTCCACCGGGAGCGCGCTCGTGGACCTCGCCTCTTACGCCGACCTGGCGATCGAGCTCGTCAACACGCAGGACCGCGCCGGCGACGCGCTGCGGGACCTGGACGGACTGCACGCCCTGCTGGCCCGCCGCCCGCATCTCAACGGCCGGATCGGCCACCGGGACCTGGACACCGTGCGCGGCCTGCGCGCCCAGTTGCGGGCGGTGTTCGTCGCCGCCAGCGGCGGCGACGAGGACGAGGCGATCGAGCGCCTCAACTCACTGCTCATCCAGCATCCGATCCACCCCCAACTGGCCCGCCACCAGGACCACGGCTGGCACATGCGCCTCAACGAGGCCGGCTCCGTCCCCGACCGGTACGCGGCCCGCGCCGCGATGGGCCTGGCCGTCAAGGTCGCCGAGCACGGCATCGACCGGCTCGGCGTCTGCCGCGCCGACGGCTGCGGCCGGGTGTTCTTCGACACCACCGCGAGCCGCTCCCGCCGCTACTGCTCCGACCGGTGCGCCGGCCGTCCCAACGGCATGGTGACCGCGCTGGCTCACCGGAACACCGTCACCCGCGACGGCGGCCAGTAGCGCGCCACGACCCGTCCCACCACCAGCCGGTCCGGGACGGCGCCGAAGTCCCAGCTGTCCTGCCTGCCGGACGCGCCCTGGTTGTCGCTTTCCAGCCACCACCCGCCGTCGTCGCGGCGCAGCACCCGCTTCACGATGAGCTGTTCGGGCCGTCCCGGATGGCGGGCGACCACGAGATCACCGTCGCGCACCCGTCCGGCCCGGACCAGCAGCAGGTCGCCTGGCCGCAGCACGGGCCGCATCGAGTCCCCCGTCACCGCCATCGCCCGCATACCTCGCCCCCGCTGTGTTTTTTGCAATCCCGGCCCAGGGCACTCGCCTGGCGGCTCGCACCCTGACCGTGCTTGGTGCGAGCGCGACATCGCTCCGCGATCTGGCCGGTGACGCTCGCCTCCGGCATCGCCCCACCGGCCAGGTAACGCACTCGCGTCGCTTAAGGCCACCTCGTGACAGGTCCTAGGCCGAAATACCGAGCGCCCTGCCGCCATGCACCCCGCGTCACAAGAGTAATGTCGGTGACCTGAGCATGATCCGAAACGAGGGAAGGAAACGCAGGTGCTCGTCAACCTTCTGCGCCCGAAGACCACGGTCTCCGCGCACTGCGACCTGCCGTGCGGCGTCTACGACCCGGCGCAGGCCCGCATCGAGGCCGAGTCCGTCAAGGCGATCTGCGAGAAGTACGCCGCCAACGAGGACCCCGTCTTCCGCGCGCGCGCCATCTCGATCAAGGAGCAGCGCTCCCAGTTGGTCAAGGAGCACCTGTGGGTGCTGTGGACCGACTACTTCAAGCCGCCGCACTTCGAGAAGTACCCGCAGCTGCACCAGCTGTTCAACGAGGCGACCAAGCTCGCCGGCGCCGGCGGCACCAAGGGCAGCATGGACGTCAAGGCCGCCGAAGACCTGCTGAGCCGCATCGCGGAGATCGACAAGATCTTCTGGGAGACCAAGCAGGCCTGACGCTCCCGGCGGGGGCCGTACCGGCAGGGACGGCCCCCGTTTAGCCTGTCAGGCATGATTCGGCCTGCGACTCCTGACGATGTGCCCGCCATCCTGCGACTGGTCCGCGATCTCGCGGAGTACGAACGCGCGCTGCACGAGGTGAAGGCCACCGAGGAGGACCTGCGCACCGCCCTGTTCGGCGAGGAGCCGAGGGTCTTCGCGCACGTGGCCGAGCACGACGGCGAGGTCGTCGGATTCGCCCTGTGGTTCCTGACGTTCTCGACCTGGCTGGGCCGCCACGGCATCTACCTGGAAGACCTCTACGTAGACCCCGCCACCAGAGGCCAAGGCCACGGCAAGGCCCTGCTGGCGGAACTCGCCAAGATCGCCGAAGAGCGCGGCTACGGCCGCGTCGAGTGGGCCGTCCTGAACTGGAACACCCCGTCCATCGCCTTCTACGAGTCCCTGGGCGCCCGCCCCCAGGACGAATGGACCACCTACCGCCTGACCGGCGATCCCCTCGCCAAACTCGCCAACACCTGAGGTCGGCCCCGAGCGAGTACAGCTCCGAGAATTATCACCGCGCGCCTAATTCTCCGACTGGGGCTCCTAGGCGGTAGTTTCGATGGCAGCGGGACCATCCTGCGAGGGAGTGACGTGACCGAGGAGACCGCGGCCATGCCGGCCAGTACGAAGTTGTCCGTCCGTGATGTGGTGACGGTGAAGCTGCCCGCCGCCGGGGCGTATCTGTCGGTTCTGAGAACCGCGACCGCGGGGCTGGCCGCCCGCCTCGACTTCACGCTGGACGAGATCGAGGATCTGCGCATCGCCGTCGACGAGGCGTGCGCGATGCTGCTCGCGCAGGCGGTGCCGGGGACGGATCTGACGTGCGAGTTCGAGTTGACGGGAGAGGCGATGCGCATCGCGGTGTCGGTGCTGACCGTGGACGGCGCCGTGCCCAGCCGCGACACCTTCGCCTGGACGGTGCTGTCCTCGCTGGCGGGTGAGGTGGATTCGCAGGTGGGTGCGGACGACCGGGTCACCGTGACGCTGCAGAAGCGCCGCGGCGCGGCGGGGGCCCCGTGACGGAGAAGACGACCGTGGCAGGTGAGACCGGGAGCGAGCGTGCCGAGGGCGCCGTCCCGGACCGGGCCCGTGCCCGGGCCCTGTTCGAGCGCCTCGCCGAGCTGCCGGAGGGCGACCCGGAGCGGCAGCGCATCCGCGACCAGCTGGTGGAGCTGCATCTGCCGCTGGTGGAGTATCTGGCCCGCCGGTTCCGGAACCGGGGCGAGTGGCTGGACGATCTGATCCAGGTCGCCACCATCGGTTTGATCAAGTCGATCGACCGGTTCGATCTGGAGCGCGGGGTGGAGTTCTCCACCTATGCGACGCCGACCATCGTGGGCGAGATCAAGCGGCATTTCCGTGACAAGGGCTGGGCCGTGCGAGTGCCTCGCCGGTTGCAGGAGCTGAAGCTGTCGCTGACGAAGGCGATCAGCGATCTGGCGCAGCGGGAGGGCCGGGCGCCGACGGTGAGCGAGCTGGCGGCGCATCTGCAGATGAGCGAGGAGGAGGTGCTGGAGGGCCTGGAGTCCGCCAACGCCTACTCCACGGTGTCGCTGGACGCGCCGGACTCGGGCGACGAGGACGCGCCCGCGGTGGCCGACTCGCTCGGCATGGTGGACGAGTCGCTGGAGGGCGTGGAGTACCGGGAGTCCCTCAAGCCGCTGCTGGAGAAGCTGCCGGCGCGCGAGAAGAAGATCCTGCTGCTGCGGTTCTTCGGGAACATGACGCAGTCGCAGATCGCGGCGGAGCTGGGGATCTCGCAGATGCACGTGTCGCGGCTGCTGGCTCGGACGCTGGCGCAGCTGCGGGAGGGGCTGACCGCCGACGAGTGAGCGGTCCGCCGGACCGCTCACTATCCACTGTCCTTGCCGTCCTCGCGTGGCGTCGCGGGTGTGCGGGTCTCTTCGGGTTCGTCGTCGTCCTCGGCGCGCTGGACGAGCCAGTCCGTGCTGGGCGGGCTGAGTACGGTGATCAGGGCGAGGACGGCGACCAGGCCGAGGGGGACCGCGATGGCGGGCTGGTCGCTCTGCCACAGGGACCAGGCGATCGGCAGCGCGAAGAGCTGGGTGATCACGGTGGGCGCGCGGCTCCAGGGTTCGGCGCGCAGGAGCCCGCGGGCGCAGGCGAGCATGCCGGCGCCGCCGCCGAGGGCGAACACGGTGACGCCGATGGCGGTGGCCGGGTCCACCGCGGTTCCGTTGATCACCTCCCAGCCCACGAAGAGGCCGGATCCGATCGCGGTGGCGCCCTCCGCTGCCTCGAGGGCGGCGGCGGCGTTCACGGTCTGGGGACGCTTGGGCACGTTCGAAACCCTACTCGCCCGTGGTGCGCGGCCTGTCCCGGCCCGGTGCCGAGTGCAATGCGGTGGTCGTGGCCGGTGCCCGCCGCGCGATGGATACGCTGACGCCGTGCGCGCCATGCTCATCGCCAACCCCAAGGCGACCTCGTCCTCCCGGCGGGCCCGCGACCTTCTGGTGCGGGCGGTCTCCGGCGATCTTGATCTGGATCTGGTGGAGACGGCGTACCGCGGCCATGCGACCGAGCTGGCGAGCCGGGCGGTGGTGGACGGCCACGATGTCGTGATCGCGGTCGGCGGCGACGGGACGGTGAACGAGGCCGTCAACGGGCTGCTGGCCAAGGGCCCGTCGCCGGATCTGCCGGCGCTGGCGGTGCTGCCGTGCGGGAGCGCGAACGTGTTCGCGCGGGCGCTGGGCCTGCCCAACGATCCGGTGGACGCGACGCGGGCGGTGCTGGACGCGCTGCGGGCGGGCCGGCACCGCACCGTGGGGCTGGGGACGGCTACGCACACGGGCGCGGCGAAGCGGTATTTCACCTTCAACGCGGGCGTGGGGTACGACGCCGAGGTGGTCCGGGAGGTGGAGCGGCGGCGGCTGTCGGGGGCGCGGGCGTACCCGTCGCTGTACGTGCGGACGGCGGTGCGGCATTTCTTCGCGGGCACCGACCGGCGGCATCCGGCACTGGCCGTCGAAGTGCCGGGACGGCCCGCCATAACCGGTGTCTTTCTGACACTCATCAGCAATACGGCGCCTTGGACTTTCCTCGGCCCGCTTCCGGTGAATCCGAGTCCGCGGGCGCACTTCCGGACCGGGCTGGACGCGTTCGGGATACGTTCGATGGAGGTGCCGGCGTTCCTGGGAGGGCTGGCCGGGATGCTGACCGCGCGGTCCCGGCCGATCCGCGGACGGGCGGTGCTGAACGTGCACGACGCGGCGGAGATCACGGTGCGCGCGGATCGCCCGGTGGCGTTTCAGCTGGACGGGGACTACCTGGGCGAGGTGGAGTCCATCACGTTCCGGTCGGTGCCGGAGGCCGTGCGCGTCGTCATATGAGCGCGATCATGGGCCCGTTTAACGGGAAAGCAACATCGGCGACCCACTGATGTGACACATGCGACACTCATACTTTGAGAAACGTTTCTCAAAGGTCTTGCGTCCGGCGCCGCCGTTTTGACACGCTCAAAGCGCGCCCGCCGACAGGAAGCCCAGCGCCGTCAGCCTCCTGGTCGAAGCGCCGCAGAACATTCACCCCAGAGCCCCCTACCCGAGCGGCTCGGGGTGGCCGCGACATGTGAACCCGTTCACAAAGTGGAGTCGTCTTCCTCCACGCTGACGAAGGAGTGGACCGCATGGACTGGCGCCACCGCGCAGCCTGCCGTGACGTGGACCCCGAGCTGTTCTTCCCGATCGGCAACACCGGGCCCGCGATCCTGCAGATCGAAGAGGCCAAGCAGGTATGCCGCCGGTGCGATGTCACCGAAGCGTGCCTCGCCTGGGCCCTGGAATCCGGCCAGGACTCGGGCGTCTGGGGCGGCATGGGCGAGGACGAGCGCCGCGCCCTCAAGCGCCGCGCCGCCCGGGCCCGGACCCGCGCCAACCTGAACGCGACCGCCTAGCACCGACCGTCCGGCTCCGACCGCACTCCTTCGAAGACGCAGGAACGGCGGGCACCGCTTCCGAACCCCGAGGTCGGAAAGCATCCGCGCCCGCGACGGCACCCGAGCGGCGATCATCGAGCGCCTTGCCCCACTGGCGGCAGGGCGCTCGCCGCATGCCCGCCCCCCTTTCTCAGCGACGGGGCGGCCCCGGGCGGTGGTCGTGGTCGAGCGGCACGTCCACGACGACCTCCGTGCCCCCGCTGGGCCGCCGCCTGAAGTCGAGCTTGCCGCCCAGCTCGCCCACGATCAGCGTCCGGACGATCTGCAACCCGAGGCTGTCGGTGCTCTCGACGTCGAAGTCGGCGGGCAGGCCCACCCCGTCGTCGGACACCACGACCACCAGGCGCCGGTCCTCGCCGTCCGGGCCGTCCCGGCCCCGGTCGCGGCCGCCGTGCTCCTCGTACCGGTGCGCGACCACCTCCAGCGTCCCGAAACGGTTGGCCAGGCCGTGCTCCAGCGCGTTCTGCAGCAGTTCGGTGAGCGCCATCGCCAGCGGTGTCGCCACTTCGGCGGGCAGCACGCCGAAGCTCCCGGTGCGCTTGGGCGTCACCCGGGTCTCCGGCATCGACACCTCCCCCGCCATCATGATCACCCGATCGGCGATGTCATCGAAGTCGATCAGCTCGTCCGGGGTGTGCGACAGGGTCTCGTGGACGATCGCGATCGAGCCGACCCTGCGCACCGCCTCGTCCAGCGCCGCCCGGCCCTCGGGGATCTGCAGCCGCCGGGCCTGCAGCCGCAGCAGCGCCGCCACCGTCTGCAGGTTGTTCTTCACCCGGTGGTGGATCTCCCGGATGGTGGCGTCCTTGGTCAGCAGCTCCCGGTCCCGCCACCGCAGCTCGGTGACGTCCCGGCACAGCACGACCGCGCCGATCCGGGTGCCGCCGACCACCAGCGGGATCGTGCGCAGCTGCATCACCGAGCCGCGCGCCTCGACCTCCACCTCGCGCGGCGCCCGGCCGCTGAGCAGCGCGGTCAGCGCCTCCTCCAGCGGTTCCCCGGTGTCGCACAGCTGCGTGGTCACCGCGCCGAGCGACTCACCGACGAGGTCGGCGGGGAAGCCCAGGCGGCGGTAGGCCGACTGCGCGTTCGGACTCGCGTACGTCACCCGGCCCGCCCGGTCGAGACGGATCAGGCCGTCCCCCACGCGCGGTGAACGCACCAGGTTGGGCTCCTCGCCGGGGACCGGGAACCGGCCCTCGGCGATCATCTGCGCGAGGTCGCTGGCGCTCTGCAGGTAGGTCAGCTCCAGCCGACTCGGCGTCCGCGCCGAGCTGAGGTTGGTGCTGCGCTGGATGACGCCGAGCAGCTTCACCCCGCGCCGCACCGGGATCGACTCCTCGCGCACCGGGATGCCGCTCCCCCACTCGGGGTCGCCCTCCCGGACGATCCGCCGCTCCCGCCACGCCACGTCGATCAACCCGCGCCGTCCGCTCGCCACCACCTTCCCGACCAGGTCCTCCGGGTAGGCGGTCGGCCCGGTCGTGGGACGCATCTGCGCGATCGCGACCCACCCGTGCACCGCGCCCGGAATCCCCGGGTCGCGGCGGCGCGGGCCCGCCTCGGCGGGCAGCGCGTCCGGCGAGCGCAACGGCACCCACAGCAGCAGGTCCGCGAACGACAGGTCCGCGAGCAGCTGCCAGTCCGACACCAGGGCATGCAGCCACTCCAGATCGGTGTCGGTGAGATCGGTGTGGTCGCGGACCAGATCGCTCAACGTGGGCACGGTTTCATTATGTGGGGAGGGACTCGGTGCCCGGCACGCGCGCCTGGGCTGGCAGGATTCCCCCATGACCTCTGGACGGGACCCCCTGGCCCGCTTGCGGACGGCCGCCGAGCAGCGGGCGACGGCCGGGCTGCGGCGGCGGCTGCGGCCCCGTACCGCCGACCACGGCGGCCTCATCGACCTGGCCTCCAACGACTACCTCGGGCTGTCCCGCGACCCGCGGCTGATCGAGGGCGCGATCGCGGCGGCCCGCGCGTGGGGCACCGGCTCGACCGGATCCCGGCTGGTCACCGGCACCACCGAGCTGCACGCCGAGCTGGACCGGCGGCTGGCCGCGTTCACCGGCAGCGCCGCCGGCCTGGTGTTCTCCTCGGGCTTCCTGGCCAACGTGGGCGCGGTGGCGGGCCTGGCCGGCCCCGGCGACCTGGTGGTCTCCGACCAGGTCAACCACGCCTCCATCGTGGACGCCTGCCGGCTCTCCCGGTCCCGGGTGGAGATCGTCCCGCACCGCGACACCGCCGCCGTCGAGCGGGCGCTGGCCGAGCGGGAGGAGGAGCACGCCCTCGTGGTCACCGACGCCGTGTTCTCCGTGGACGGCGACCTGGCCCCGCTGGCCGGGCTGCACCGCGTCGTCCGGGCGCACGGGGCGCTGCTGGTCGTCGACGAGGCGCACGCGCTGGGCGTGGTCGGCGAGCGCGGGCAGGGCGCCGCGCACGCCGCCGGGCTGGCCGGAGAACCGGACGTGGTGCTGACCCTGACGCTGTCGAAATCGCTGGGCGCGCAGGGCGGCGCGGTGCTGGGCGCGCCCGAGGTGGTCGAGGCGCTGGTCGACACGGGACGGTCGTTCATCTTCGACACCGGGCTGAACCCGCCCGCCGTGGGGGCGGCGCTGGCCGCCCTGGACGTCCTGGACGCCGAACCGGACCTGCCCGGCCGCGCCCGCGAACGGGCCCGCCGGATGGCCGCGATCGCCGCCGGGCTCGGCCTGGAGACCACCGCCGCACCGGCCGCCGCCGTCGTCCCGGTGGTTCTGGGCGAGCCGGAAGCCGCGGTCCGGGGCGCGGAGATCTGCGCCGCGCACGGCGCGCGGGTCGGCTGCTTCCGGCCACCGTCGGTGCCCAAGGGGCGCGCCTGCCTGCGGCTCACCGCCCGCGCCACGGTGGGCGAGGCGGACCTCACAACACTCGAGGAGGCCCTGGCGGGCGTCGCGGGCTCTACCGGCCGTAGTCTCACAGTTAACATCGGGGACAACCGATGATGAACGTGAGGAGAGGCCGTGACGGAGGTCAGGGGCGGGCCCCGGCACGGGGGCGGGTACGAGCGCGCACCACTGAGCGACCTCGGTAGGCACCACTCGGCCCAGGCACCGCGCATCCCGAAGTACTACAAGCTCAAAGAACTGCTGGTCGAGCTGATCCAGTCGCTGCCGCCCGGGGCGCCGCTGCCACCTGAACGGACCCTCGCGGAGAAGTACGAGACCTCGCGCACCACGGTGCGGCAGGCGCTGGCCGAACTGGTCGTCGAGGGCCGGCTCCAGCGCATCCAGGGGAAGGGCACCTTCGTCGCCAAGCCGAAGGTCTCGCAGGAACTCCAGCTGGTCAGCTACACCGAGGACATGCGCCACCACGGCCTGCGTCCGGAGACCCGCATCCTGGAGATCGGCTACGTCAGCGCCGACGAGCGCATGGCCGGGCTCCTCGGCATCCGGCCCGGCGGCCGGGTGCTGCGGATCCACCGGCTGCGCCTGGCCGACGGCGAGGCCATGTCGATCGACACCTCCCACCTCCCGGCCCGCCGCTTCCCCGGCCTGCGCCGCGAGCTGCCCCGGCACCACTCCCTGTACGAGACGCTGGCCACGGCCTACGACGTCCACCTCACCGAGGCCGAGGAGACGATCGAGACCGTCCTGGCGACGCCGCACGACGCCCAGCTGCTCTGCGTGGACGTCGGCCTGCCGCTGCTGCTGCTGTCCAGGCACGCCTTCGACGCCACCGGCCAGCCCGTCGAGTGGGCGCAGTCCCTCTACCGCGGCGACCGCTACAAGTTCATCACCCGCCTCCGCCGCGACTGACCCGCAGCGGTTCGACCACGAGTTCGAACGTTACGGTTACGCTGGGTGCAAGCTTTCCCTACGATGACGGGAGCAGACTGTGAGCGAGAGGTCACAAAAAGTGAGCATCACAGCAAACCCCCCGCACATCACGGTAAATCCCCCGCACATCGTGGAGATCCCCAAGCACAACGCCGTGCTTCCGGACGCCCCGTACGCGCTGTGGGAAAGCGGCGAGCTACACGACCTCCTCCTCCTTCCGCATGACGGAACCCGAGTAGAGATCATCGGAGGAGAGATCGTCGTGTCCCCCGCACCGGTCGTCCCACACGCCAACATCATTCAGGACATCTCCGACGCCTTGGTGAAGGCCCGCCTGATGGACCCGGCGTATCCGTGGGTGTCATCGCAGGGCACGAACCTGACCAGGATCATGACCGGTGACGGCTACATCCCCGATCTCCTGGTGATGGCCCAGGACGTACGCACCGCGGCGGCCAAAGCCCACGCCCCTGGCTTCATGCCCGACGAGGTCGAGATGGTCGTGGAAGTCACGTCCCCCAGTCGCTCGGCACTCGATCGCCCACCGGCGGACCCCCACAGTGAGACGGGCCGAACCAAATGGTCGGGCTACGCCCAAGTGAAGATCGCGTACTACCTCCTCGTCGATCGCTCCCCCAAGGCCGCCAAGACGACCCTCTATTCGATTCCCGCTCAAGACTCGAGCGCCTACCTGCACGAGGAGTCGTGGCCGTTCGGCGAGACGATCCGATTGCCCGAGCCGTTCGACATCGAGGTCGACACGTCCCTGTGGGAGCCGTGGAAGAGCTGACCTCGGTCAGAGGGTCTGGGAGAGGGCCTTGATGGGCATCTGGAGGTCGGTGAGGAGTTCCAGGTCCTGTTCGGCGGGGCGGCCCAAAGTGGTCAGGTAGTTGCCGACGATGATGGCGTTGACGCCGCCCAGCATGCCCTCGCGGGTGCCGAGGTCACCGAGGGTGAGTTCGCGGCCGCCGGCGTAGCGCAGGATGGTGCGGGGCAGGGCGAGCCGGAACGCGGCGATGGTCTTGAGGGCCTCGCCGCCCTCCACGAGCGGGTAGTCGGCGAACGGGGTGCCCGGCCTGGGGGCCAGGAAGTTCAGCGGGACCTCGTCCGGCCCCAGCTCGGCGAGCTGGCCGGCGAACTCGGCGCGCTGCTCGACGGTCTCCCCCATTCCGATGATGCCGCCGCAGCACACCTCCATGCCGGCCTCCTTCACCATGCGGAGGGTGTCCCAGCGCTCCTCCCAGCTGTGCGTGGTGACCACGCTGGGGAAGTGGGAGCGGGCGGTCTCCAGGTTGTGGTTGTAGCGATGCACGCCCATCCCGGCCAGCTCGTCCACCTGCTCCTGGGTGAGCATCCCCAGCGAGCAGGCGATGTTGATCTCGACGGCGTCGTTGATGGCCTTGACGCCCTCGCGCACCTGGGACATCAGGCGCTCGTCCGGGCCGCGGACGGCGGCGACGATGCAGAACTCGGTGGCGCCGGTCTCGGCGGTCTCCTTGGCGGCCTCGACCAGTTCGGGGATGTTCAGCCACACCGCGCGGACCGGCGAGGTGAACTGGCCCGACTGGGAGCAGAAGTGGCAGTCCTCCGGGCAGCCGCCGGTCTTCAGCGAGACGATCCCCTCGACCTCGACCTCGGGCCCGCACCAGCGCATCCGGACCTCGTGGGCGAGGGCGAGCAGCTCCTCGAGACGGTCGTCGGGGAGCGTCAGGCACTCCAGGACCTGCGTGCCGGTCAGCCCGCGGCCCTCGTCGAGCACCTGGCGGCGGGCCACTTCGAGGATGTCGCTCACGAGATCTCCTTCAGTTGCGATGGGTCACGCCGGAAGACCGTTGGCTTCGCGGAAGACTACGGAGTCGAACACGCCCCCGAACGGCGGCGCCAGCGCGCTGTGCGCCGCGAGGAGGAACTCGGCGGGGTCCAGGGAGCCGGCGCCGGCGGGCATCGCTCCGGCCAGCGGACGCGCCGCGATCGTCTCCAGGTCGCGGAGGTTGCTGCGCATGGCCAGGTCGGGCTCGTCCGGCCATGAGCCGAGCACCACCCCGGCGAGCTGGACGCCGCGGTGCGCCATCGCCTCCAGGGTCAGCGCGGTGTGGTTGAGGGTGCCCAGGTCGGGACGGGCCACCACGACCACCGAGGCGCCGAGCCAGCGGGCCAGGTCGGCGACGGTGGCGCCCTCCTCGTCGTAGCGGACCAGCAGGCCGCCGGCGCCCTCGACCAGCACCAGCCGCCGGGTGCGGGACAGTTCCTGGACGCGTTTGGCGACGTCGGCGAGCCGCACCGGGGGCAGTCCCGCGTGCCGGGCCGCCGCGGCGGGCGACAGCGGGTCGGGGAAGCGGGCGAGCTCGTGCAGGTCGTCGATGCCGGCCAGCCGCCGCACCTGCTCGAGGTCGCCGGGCTCGTCCGGCGCCGCCCCGGTCTGGCCGGGCTTGACGACGGCGACCGCCGCGCCGCGGGCGGCCGCCAGCGCCGCCAGGGCGGCGGTGACGATCGTCTTGCCGACCCCGGTGCAGGTTCCGCTCACCACGAGCACGCTCACGAGCGGCACATTAGCGTGCGCGGTCGCGGCGCAGTCCCGCCGGACCCCACAGTCTTGCCCTCACCGGCTTTGTACGGCCCGCCGGTGAAGTGACGGGTAAGGGCATGGAACCGGTCATGGGGGCGCGGCGTCCAAGGTCAATGGCCGATCCATACGTACGCTTGGTGAGCGTGATCGATCGGGGGATCGCCGCCGTCCTGATCGGGGCCGTGGCCCTGGTCGCGTGCGGCGGGCAGGAGCCGGAGACCGGACCGGGAGGCGGTCGCGGCACGGCGCGGCCCGACTCCGGTGAGCCGGTGCTGCGCTGGCGGATGACCGGCGGGATCGCGGGCCTGGGCGGCCCGGGAAGCCTGCCCGACTTCTCGCTGTACGGCGACGGCCGGGCGATCACCGGGCCCCGCGACGGCGCGCCGCCACCGCCGCTCCCGGTGCAGCGCGAATACCGGCTCACACCGGCGGCGCTGCAGCGGCTGCTGGGCGAGGCGCGCGCCGCCGGCCTGGAGCGCTCGCGCACGATCGGGCCCGACCGGATCGCCGACGCGATGGTCCTGGAGATCAGGATGGGCGCGGCCCGTACCAGGATCGTCCAGCCCGAGAGCCAGGCCGGGGCTCCGGCGGTGCGGTTCTGGAAGCGGCTCGATCCCCGGGGCTGGTCGCGCGCCGACCAGGCGGAGCCGTCCCGTCCGTACCGCTCCTCCAGGGTGGCGGTGCTGGCCGGGGAGAGCCCGGCGGCGGGCGGTCAGCGGGTGTCCGACTGGCCGCTGAAGCGTCCGCTGGGACGGGGCGAGCAGGCCGCGGGCGCGCTGTGCACCGTCGTGACCGGCGACGACCGGGACACGGCGGTCAAGCATGTCGCCACCGCGGACGGCGATCACCGCTGGCGCAGCGGCGGCAAGGTGTACTCGGTGCGGCTGCGGCCGTTGCTGCCCGACGAGCGGACCTGCCAGGACGTCGCCAAGACCTGATCCGGGCGGACCGCCCCGTATGGACGCCGACATCCCGGTGGGGCAGAATCTGCCCGTGGTCATGGTCTTGGGGAACGGTGAGCGGAGCGTGCTCGTCCGGAGCGCCCTGCCCGCCGATTACGTGCGGGTCGGCGAGCTGACGGTCGAGGTGTACGTGCGGGGCGGTCTGATCCCGTCCGGCTCCTCCTACGTGACGACGCTGGGCGACGCCGCCGACCGGGCGGCAAAGGCCGAGCTGCTGGTCGCCGAGGTGGCCGGGGAGATCGCCGGGGCCGTCGCCTACTGCCCGTCCGACAGCCCGTACGCCGAGCTGGCCGGGCCGGACGAGGGCGAGTTCCGCATGCTGGCCGTCCTGGAAGGCTCCCGGGGCGGCGGCGTGGGCCGGGCCCTCGTCCAGGCGTGCGTCGACCGGGCGCGGGCGGCCGGGCTGGCCGCGTTGCGGCTGTCGACGCAGCCGAACATGCGGTCCGCGCAGCGGATGTACGAGCGGATGGGGTTCGAGCGCACACCGGGACGGGACTGGAGCCCGGTACCCGGCCTCGAGCTGATGACGTACGCGCTGGCCCTCACGCCGGAGGCGGCACGGGCGCCTGGCTGAGCGGGCCGTGCTCGGAGCAGCGCGCCGTCCAGCCCGCCGGGGTCACCTGGACGACCAGCCGCCGCCGGCACCGGGCGCAGTAGCGCGGGGGCTCCATCCGCCGCGCCGCACGGCACGTCTGGTGGCCGCCGGCATCGGCGGGCTCCCCGCAGCGGTCGCAGTAGGACGGGACATCAACGGACATGATCAGTCCACCACGGCGATGAGGTCGCCGCCCTGGACGACCACGCCCTCTTTGACGGCCAGCTTGGAGACCGTGCCGGGCTCCTCGGCCAGCACCGGGATCTCCATCTTCATGGACTCCAGGATGACGAGCGTGTCGCCCTCCTCCACGGTGTCGCCCTCGGCGACCACGACCTGCCACACGTTGGCGACCATCTCCGCTCTGACCTCGGCCACAACGGGTTCCTTTCTACGAGCGTGTGCATTGGACGGACAATGCGGGTGCGGAGCGGCCGCCGTCACGACGGTGCGCGCATGCGGCCCACGATGCCGGTGTCGTACGCGCCGTCCGCGAACCCGGGCTCGTGGAGCAGCTCGGCCAGGAACGGCAGGTTGGTCCGCACTCCCTCGATGCGGAACGCGTCCACCGCCGCGCGGGCCCGGGCCAGCGCGCCGGCGCGGGTCTCGCCGTGCACGCACAGCTTCGCCAGCAGCGGGTCGTAGTGCGGTGTGACGGTGTTGCCCTCGGCGTATCCGGCGTCGATGCGGATGCCCTCGCCGACCGGCTCCTCCCAGACCTCGATCGTGCCGGGCGCGGGTTGGAACCCGCGCGGGTCCTCGGCGTACACGCGCAGTTCGATCGCGTGCCCGTGCGGCAGGGCTTCGGTGAACGACGGCGGCTCCCCTGCCGCGATCCGCAGCTGCTGCTCGACCAGGTCGATGCCGGTGACCAGCTCGGTGATCGGGTGCTCCGCCTGGAGCCGGGTGTCCATCTCCAGGAAGAAGAACTCCCGCGCGGCCGGGTCGACCAGGAACTCGACCGTCCCGGCGCCGCGGTAGCCGACCGTCTCCCCCGCCCGCACGGCCGCGGCCAGCATCCGCTCGCGCAGCGCGGGCGTGACACCGGTGGACGGGGTCTCCTCGACGACCTTCTGGTGGCGGCGCTGGACCGAGCAGTCCCGCTCGCCCAGCGCGACCACGGTGCCGTCGGCCAGGCCGAGGATCTGCACCTCGACGTGCCGGGCGCCCTCGACGAACCGTTCGAGCATGATGTCGGCCCCGCCGCCGGGCTCCGCACCGTCGCCGGAACGGCCGGCGATGGTGCGCTCGGCGGCGGCGCGGGCGGTCTCGTAGGCCTCGCGGAGCGCGGCCTCGTCGTAGGCGGCGCCCATGCCGATCCCGCCGCCGGCCGCGGCGGCCTTCACCATGACCGGGTAGCCGATCCGCTCGGCCTCCTCCGCGGCGGTGTCGGCGTCGGGCACCGGCTCCCACACCCCGGGCGCGACCGGGACCCCGGCCTCCTTCATCAGGTTCCGGGCGTTGATCTTGTCGCCCAGCCGGGCGATGGCCAGCGGCGGCGGACCGATCCAGCCCAGGCCCGCGTCGACCACCCGGCGGGCGAACCCGGCGTCCTCGGCCAGGAACCCGTACCCGGGGTGGACGGCCCCGGCGTTGGTGCGGCGGGCCGCCTCCATGATCCGGGCGATGTCGAGGTAGCTGAGCGCGGGCGGGGCCGGGCCGATGAGGATCGCCTCGTCGGCCTCGGCGACGAACGGCAGTTCGGCGTCGGCCTCGGAGTACACCGCGATCGCCTTCAGGCCCAGCGCGCGGACGGTGTGGATGATCCGGCTGGCGATCTCACCCCGGTTCGCCACGAGCACGGACTCGTACACCTGCGGAACTCTCCTTCACGATCGGCGGGCGGGGCTTCGCCGCTCGCTGGGCCGAGACTAGCCCGGCGGCGGTCGGCGGGTCCGGCCGCGCGGGCGACAATACCCGCCCATAGTTTTGTCCGGACCCGCCGTTCACCTACAGCCGCGGACGGCGGTCGACGACGCGGCTGAGCGCCTCGACGACCGCCGGATCGTACTCGGCGGCCGAGTCGAGCCGCAGCCGTTCCAGCACGGCCGCGCCGCGGTCGCGGTCGGCGGAGTCGCCGACCAGGTCGTCGTAGGCGTTGGCCACCTTGATGATGCGGCTGGCCAGCGGCGGCGACACCGGACGGTCGGCGGCCGCGGCGCCCTGCTCGCCGGAACGCTGCTCGCCGGAACGCTGCTCGCCGGAGGGCGGCTCGCCGTGCCCGGTCCGGTACGGGTGCGAGGACAGCTGGACGATCGCGGCGACCCGGTCCAGCACGCCGGTCTGCTTGATGACCTCGGCGCCCAGCTCGGCGATGCGGCGCTGTTCGGTGGGCGAGGCCAGCACGGTGGCGCCGCCGGGGATCGGATCGCCGAGCGAGAGCTGGCCGATGTCGTGCATCAGCGCCGCGTACTCCAGCTCGAGCAGCTCCTCCTCGGACATGCCCAGCTCGCGTCCCATCGCGACCGACAGCCGTGACACGCGGCGGGAGTGCCCGGTCTCCACGTAGCCGCCGACCTCGGTGACCCGCGACAGCGCGCGCACGGTCTGCAGGTAGGTGGCGCGGATCCCGGCGTAGCGGCGGAAGGCGAACTGGGTGACCAGGATCGGCGCGGTGAACACCAGCAGCGCCGCGGGGCCCATCACCGTGGTGGCGACCGCGATCAGCATGGCGGTGGCGCTGGTGGCGGCGCACAGCGCGATCTTGGCGCGGATCTCGTCGCGCATCGCGATCCCGAAGCGGGCCCGCACCGCCTCCGCCCGGATCAGTGCGGCGATCATGACGTCGCAGAGGCAGGAGGCCACCACGACCACGACCATCAGGCCCAGCAGCACCTGCCAGTCGAGCCGCAGCGACAGCAGCGGGCGGAAGCACAGCGCGACCATGGCGACGGTGAACAGCCGGCGGGCCATGGCGTCCAGCCGGGGGGTGCGCCCGACCGCGACGTGCGGCAGCGACCCGACCAGCATCCCGACCGCGGTGACGGCCATCACCTGCAGCGGGGAGTGCACGGCCGGGACGACGCCGAGCGGCGCGTCCGGCGGGGCGCCCTCCGGGCCGATCCCGACCAGCAGCGCGTAGCCGATGCCGCCCACGCTGGCGATCGGCGCGACCTCCCGGTTTCCCGGCATGACCATGCGGAACAGCTCGCCCAGCGCGATCAGCACGCCGAAGATCACCGCGACGTCGGCCTGCTCCAGCCCGACCGCGGCGACCTGGGTGACCGCGACCACCACGACCAGGCCGGCGGTGGCGATCAGCAGCAGCTGGCCCGAGTCGATGGTCTGCCAGGCGGCGCGTTCGCGGGTGCGCATCTGGGTGCTCATCGGCTCCTTTTCCTTGCTGGACGGCGGGGCGGCGGGGCAGCGGGGCAGCGGGCCCGGCTAGCCGCGGGCACGGCCGCCCGCGACGTCCCTGGCCGTGTCCCCGCTCCGCCGGCCGGCGTCCGTGCCCGCCTCACTGTTCGCCTCGCCGTCCACGTCGCCGTCCACTGGCCCGTCCGCCTCGTTGGGCGGCGCGTCCTCCGGCGCTCGGCCGGCGGTGCCGTCGGCGCCCGCCTCGGCGGCGACCCGGAGCGGGGTGCTGGGGTCGTCGTGGTCCTGCTGGGTGGTCTCGACGATGTCGTCATCGGGCAGCACGACGGGCTTGGGCGGGTCCCAGCCCTCGCGCTCCAGGGCCCTCAGGAACGCCTCGACCATGTCGGCGTCGAAATGGTCGCCGACGCCGCGGATCAGTTCCTCCACGGCCTCGTCGACCGTACGGGCGGCGCGGTAGGAGCGGGTCGAGGTCATCGAGTCGAACGCGTCGGCCACCGAGATCACCCGGGCGAACTCGGGGATCTCGTCACCGGCCAGCCCCATCGGATAGCCGCGCCCGTTCATCTTCTCGTGGTGGTGCATGATCCCGGCCAGTGCCTCCTCCAGGAACCCGATGTCCCGCACGATCTCCAGTCCCCGCATCGGATGCAGCTGGATCGCCGCGAACTCCTCCTCGGTGAGCGACCCCGACTTCTGGAGGAACTTGGTCGGAACTCCGAGTTTGCCGACGTCGTGCAGCATGCCGGCGTAGCGGATCGCCTCCACCCGGTCGGACCGCATCCCGATCTCCCGGGCGATCATCACCGACCCCCGCGACACCCGCTCCGAATGCCCGCGGGTGTAGTAGTCCTTGGTCTCCACCGCCTGGCACAGCGCCGCCAGCGTCGCCGCATGCGCCTCCTGCTGCGCCCGCGTCTGCTCCAATGCCCAGCGCGCCACGAACAGCGGCAGCAACACCAGCACCGCCGCGAACGGCCCGATCCCCACCCGCGACCACAACCCCGCGATCAACAGGCCGAAGGTGCCGTAACCCAGGCACCCGAACGCTAGCTGGCCGCTCTCGCCCAGCAGCTCGCGCAGCGTGGCCTGCCTGCTCAGCAGCAGGATCCCGGCCACCAGCAGCAGGTTCACCAGGACGAAGGTGACCAGCGCGCCGAGGAACGGCCCGATCACGTGCTCCACCCACTCGGCCTGGCCGGGCTCGAAGCGCCGCCCGCCCAGCACGCCGAAGACCACGCCCGAGGCGTAGCCGCACAGCGCGAACTGAGCGCCGTTGAACACCCGCTTCACCGGCGCGAACAGCCGCTGCCCGGTGACCAGCGCGCACAGCCCCAGCAGCGCCGCGCCCGCCGGGCCGAGCAGCACCACCGACGCCAGGCTCGCCGCGAAGCTCAGCGAGACGCGGGCGCGCTCGATGTTGAGCAGCGCGGGCGCCGAGTCGCAGATGAGGAACAGCACGGCCAGCACGGCCAGCGTGCGCCATTCCATGCCCGCATAGGACGCCGTCGCGATCAGCCCGGCCGCCAGCGCGACCACGCCGCAGACGTACGCCCAGGCAGCGAGAGGTAGTCCACGCATGCCGCCCCCTCGGGAGTGACGTGTCCCCCACCCGGCCGACACGGTGTCACCCGGGGGTTCAACGCGGGCAGCCGCCTGGGCCGGTCGCGCCGCTCCGGCGCGTCAGACCCAGGACACGCCCCTGGTCAAGATCAGCGACGGCGACGCCATGGCATGCCCGATCCGGTCGAGACCGGCGGTCACCACATGCACGAGCACGGCCCGTCGCCTCCCCCGCTTCCCAGGCTCGCCGGACCTTCCGGCCCGGCACTCCCGGGCGAACGCTTCCCCGCCGCCCGGGCACGCATGTGTTCCCGTCGCTGATTCCGGCACAAGCCTAACGCCCGCGGCCCAGGCCACACAGGCAAGCGGAGAATCGTGAGCAAAGTGTGAAGCAAACGTCACCTGGAGTGATCATCCGCGGGCTTCCCGGCCCGTTCCCTGGCCCAGGCGACGGTCGCGGCCAGCCCCTCGCGCAGCGGCGTGCGGGGCGTCCAGCCGAGGTCCGCGCGCGTGCCGGACGGGTCGACCGCCATCGCCGGCAGGTCGCCCAGCCGGGGCGGTGCGAACGCGGGCTCGTCCGGTGCGCCGGCCGCGGCCGCGACCAGTGAGTGCAGCTCGCGGTCGGTCGTTTGCAGGCCGGTGCCGACGTTGTAGCGGCCGCCCCCGCCGCGCCCGTCGACGGCGCGGGCGAAGGCATCGACGACGTCGCGGACGTAGACGTAGTCGCGGGTCTGCCCGCCGTCCCCGAACACCCTGGTGGGACGGCCCGCCAGCAGCGCGTCGGTGAAGATCGAGATGACGCCGGCCTCGCCCTCGGGGGTCTGCCTGGGCCCGTACACGTTGGCCAGCGTGAGGATGGTGAAGTCGAGGCCGTGCAGGGCGCGGTAGGTGCGCGCGTAGACCTCGCCGGTGACCTTGGACGCCGCGTACGGCGAAGCGGGGCGCAGTTCGGCGCCCGCCGGGACGGGCAGCGCGTCCGGTACGCCGTAGACCGCGCAGCTGGAGGTGAAGACGACCTTGCGGGCCCCGGCGGACCGCGCCGCCTCCAGCACGTTGGCGGTGCCGAGCACGTTGGTGCGGGCGTCGGCGAGCGGATCGGCGACGCTGGCGCGCACGCTGACCTGCGCCGCCAGATGGCAGATCACCTCGGGCGGGCGGCCGGCGACCCGGTCCGCCAGCGCCGGATCGGCCACGTCCATGCGCCACAGCTCGACGTCGGGACGGGTGTTGGAGCCCGACGACAGATCGTCCAGGGCGATGACCTCGTGGCCGTCGGCCAGCAGCCGGTCGACCAGATGGGATCCGATGAAGCCGGCCGCACCGGTGACGAGAACGCGCACGCGAGCACGATACCGATGCAACCGGCCTCAGGTACCGCGCGAGCGCGCTACCTGGCCGGTGCGGCGACGCCGGAGGCGAGCCGCACCGGCCAGATCGCGAAGCGATGTCGCGCTCGCCCAAGCACGGTCAGGGTGCGAGCCGCCAGGCGAGTGCCCTGGGCCGTGATTGCAACAAACACAGCCCGCCAGGCGAGTGTCCTGGGCCGGGATTGCAGGTTAAGCGGGCGGTCCGGCGGAGGACTCGGGCGCCTTCTCGGTCTCGGCGGACCTGATCTCGCCGCAGACCTCCTCGATCCGCCCCATCACCTTGGCCCGCAGCTCGTCGGGCGCGTGCTCGGCCTGGCAGCACTTGCCCACCAGTTTCTTCACGGCCTCTTCCAGGCCGTACTCGCGCAGGCACGGCCCGCACTCGTCCAGGTGCTCCCGCACCTCGCCGCAGCCGCCCTGGTCCAGCTCGCCGTCCAGATAGCTGTAGACGCGGGCCAGCACTTCCTCACAGGACGTCTCGTGGTGGTCGCCACAGCTCATGGCTCACTCACCCTTCCCGCTCGCCCGGGACAGGCCGTGATCCCGGGCGTAGTCCTCGAGCATGCCGCGCAGCTGCCGCCTCCCGCGGTGCAGCCGCGACATCACGGTCCCGATCGGCGTGCCCATGATCTCGGCGATCTCCTTGTACGCGAAGCCCTCGACGTCGGCGAGGTAGACCGCGATCCGGAACTCCTCGGGCAGGTCCTGCAGCGCCTGCTTCACGTCGGAGTCGGGCAGGTGCTCCAGCGCCTCGGCCTCGGCCGACTTCAGTCCGCTGGAGGTGTGCGACTCCGCGCGCGCGAGCTGCCAGTCCTCGATCTCCTCGGTGGCCGCCTGCTGCGGCTGCCGCTGCTTCTTGCGGTAGGAGTTGATGAAGGTGTTGGTCAGGATCCGGTAGAGCCAGGCCTTGAGGTTCGTGCCCTCCTTGAACTGGTGGAAGGACCCGAACGCCTTGGCGAAGGTCTCCTGCACGAGATCCTCGGCGTCCGCCGGGTTGCGCGTCATGCGCAGCGCGGCCGAGTACAGCTGGTCCAAGAACGGGAGCACGTCGCGCTGAAAGCGCTCCTGGCGTTGCTCCACGGTCTCCGTGGTGCCCGGTACCTGACCCACCCCCTCCGCTGTGGCGACGCCTTCTGCGTCGTGTTGCACAGACGATAGCGGGCCTCGCTGCCTGTTCACGCCGCCGGGGGCGAGGGCGCCGCCGGCCCGCGCCGGCGCCGCGGGCCTCGCCGCGTGTTCGGCAACGGCTGTGGTCATGGGTGCCCCTCCGCTGGACGGATCGCTTTCGTGCCGCGCGCCGAGGGTGCCGAGTCGGAACCGGTCGTCCGGAACCCGTGTCGTTCGGCGCATGCGCGCGGGCGTTATGAGACGGTGCAACGCCGGTACGGCCCCGTCGATTCCCGGCGCCGGGGCTGGGGGGCATTTCCTTTCGGATCCGGACGGAATCATCCGGATCTGTACGGAGGGTGATGACCGGGCCCCGAGGGGGAACAATGACATACACGTCGAGAACAGGAGCAAACCGTTGCTACCGGTGCCGGCGCGACCTCCCGAGCCCTCCGTCGCGAGCCTGCGCGATGCCCCGGGCGAGGACGAGGCCCTCGCGCACTACTGGACGTTCTACTGGGCGGTCGCCGCGGCCCAGCTGGCCCGCTGGCTGCCCCGGCGGCCGGCGCGGATCCTGGACCTGGCCGGCGGCCCGGGGCGCAGCGGCGTACAGGCCGCGGCCGCCGGGCACCGGGTGATCCAGGTGCTGGACCCGCACCTGGGCCGGCGGAGCTCCGGGCCGCTCGCCTCCGCCCTGGGGGTCAACGGGTCGTCCAGGGCCGACGGGGCGGCCGGGGCCGCGGACCGGAGACCGGAGCGGGCCGACCCCGCGCCGGCGGATCCGGGGTCCGCCGGCTCCAGGCCGGCCGACCGGGGGCGCGCCGACCCGGCGCCGGCCGGGTACGGCCCGCCGCTGCCGCGCGCCGGCGACCCCGTGCACCCGTTCGGCGGCGAGAACGGCCATTCGCGCAACGGGGCCAACGGGCGCGGCCCGCACTCCACCGCCCCGCCGCAGCGGCTGATCGGCGACTCGGGCGCGCTGGGCTTCCTCACCGACGGCTGCGTGGACGCCGTGATCGCGGAGAACCGGGTGCTGTCCCGGCATCTGGTGACCGAGGCGGCGGTCGCGGAGATCGCCCGGGTGCTGCGGCCGGGCGGCCGGGTGCTGCTGTCGGTGGACTCGCTGACCCTGGGCATGGCGCTGCTGGCCGAGCAGAACTGCTGGGCGCACCTGTCGGACGTGCCGAGCGCCGAGGTGCTGCTGGTGCCCTGGCCGGACGGCACCATCACCCGCTGCTTCTGGGCCGAGCAGCTGCGCGAGCTGCTCGCCGACGCCGGGCTGGAGGTGGAGTGGATCAGGCCGCGCACGGTGCTGTCGCCCTCGACCGTCGAGCACGTGCTGTCCGGCTCGCCGCGGGCGCTGCCGCGGCTGGTGCGGACCGAGCTGAACGCGCCGCTGAACGACGACTCGCTGGGCGTCCACCTGCTCGCCAGCGCCCGCCGTCCCGGCTGACCCGTCCCGCGCCGGACCGCGCCGCCGGGTCAAGGGGCGCGGTCAGCGCATGGCGCGATCGTGCTTGGACTGGCAGGTGACGCAGCGGGCGGCCTCGGGACGGACCTCCAGCCGCCCCTCCGGCACCGGCTTGCCGCAGCCCAGGCACCGCCCGTAGGTCCCGGCGGAGATCCTGGCCAGCGCCGCGTCCACCGCGTTGCGGTGGCGCCCCAACGACTCCAGCGCCGCTTCGACGCGGTCGCTGTCGGAGAGGTTGGAGCCCGCGTCGGCGGCCGAGAGCTCGCGCTCGGGGTGCTCGCCCTTGAGGATCGTTATCGAGCGATCCAGCTCGGCGAGCGTCGCCTCGAGGCGGGTGCGGGCGGTGGCGGTGTCCACGATGCCGGAACTCCCTCCGGTGCGCGCCGCTGGAGGACCGGCGCGAAGGTTCGCCGTCCGACCGCCATCGCACCGACGGTCAGAACAAGGTGTCGGATCGGTTGCCTGGACTATCCCCGTTCGTCGAAGGTTTTATGAGTTCTGGGCCGTTGTTTCTCACGTTATTGACCGCTTTGGACACCGGATGGGCGTCCATCGTCCCGGACATGGCCGGGACCAGCAGGCCGCGCACCTGGTCGGTGTCGGTCAGGGCCGGATCGAGCCAGGCGTCCCAGCGCTCCGGCTCGACGATCATCGGCATCCGGTCGTGGATCCGGCCGAGATCGTCGGGCGCGTCGGTGGTGATCACCGTGCAGGTCCAGACCCACTGGCCGTCCTCGGGGTCCTTCCACAGCTCGTACAGGCCCGCCATGGCCATCAGGCCGCCGTCCTTGGGACGGATGAAGAACGGCTGCTTCTGCGGCTTCTTCTTGCCCTTCTTCTGCTGCCGCGCAGGGTCGGCGGGCTCCTCGTCGCCCTGGTCCTGGATCGTGTACCACTCGAAGTAGCCGTCGGCGGGCAGCAGGCAGCGGCGCCGGGCGAACGCGCGGCGGAAGGACGCCTTCTCGTGGACGGTCTCCATCCGCGCGTTGATCATCCGGCTGCCGATGGACAGGTCCTTGGCCCAGGACGGCACCAGGCCCCAGCGGAGCTCGCGCAGCTGCCGGACGGCCGCCTCCGCCTCCTCTTCCTTCGCGTCGCCCGCCGCCTGGGCCCCGGCGTCCTTCGGCACCCGGGTCAGGATGGCCGGCACCTGTTTGGTGGGTGCGACGTTGTAGTCGGGCTGCAGATCACTCTCTACGGCGTCCAGTTGCACCTGGAACTCGTCGAGCAGTTCCTGGCGCGCCCGGGCCGTGGCATATCGACCGCACATAAGTCCATCCTGCCGCGCCCGGTAAGAGCGCGCCGTGCTTGGCCCCGCAAGCGGTGGGCATGTAGCCCTGCATGCGACCCATCACGACCCTGGCCCGCCCTTTCGTGGCGGCGCCGTACATCATGACCGGGCTGGAGACGCTCCGCGATCCACGCCCGCGCGCGGAGCAGGTGGCGCCCACCGTCAAACCGATCGCGGACCGGCTCGACTGGCTGCCCACCAAGGACCCCGAGGCCCTGGTGCGGATCCAGGGCGCGCTCAGCCTCGGCACCGGGGTGCTGCTGCTCACCGGGCGGTTCCGCCGGGCCACCACGCTCCTGCTGGCCGCCCAACTGGTCCCGGCGCTGGCGACCGAGCACCGGTACTGGACCGAGGACGACCCCGAACGCCGGGCCAGCGAGCGCTCGCACCTGCTCAAGAGCGCCGGCCTGTTCGGCGCGCTGCTCATGGCGGCCACCGAGCCGCGCCGGTCGCCGCGCACCGCGGAGCTGCGCCGGGCTACGCGGGAGGCCACGGTCAAGGCCGCCGCCGAGAACCGGGCGCTGCGCCGGGAGACCGCGGCCGAGATCAGGAACGCCAAGCGGGAGGCCGCCCGGCAGGTCCGGGACGCCCGCCGCCGGAGCGCGCTGGGCCGGGTCAAGGGGCCGGGACGCACGATGGCCAAGAAGGCCAAGGCGACCAAGGTGGCCAAGGCGATCAAACGCTGAGCCGCCGGATCCCCGGCGAGGCCTTCGGCGCTCCTGGTTCCCGAAGAGAGCCTTAAGAAAGGCTCAAAGGCATTGAACCCCGTGCCGAATCGGGACCGTACTGCCTTCCGACCGCCCGTCCCTCCGGGCTTCCCGGCGCCGCCGCCCTCTCCGCGCGGCGGCCGCCGGGAGACCCCCCGACCAACGGAGACGCACGGCCATGGCAGCACCAGGAGCGGCCGGGCGCACGACCGGCGGGCTGCGGAGCCTGATCCGCCGCCCCCGGCCGACGCCCGAGGCCGACGACGAACGGCTCATCGACGAGCTGTATCGCGAGTACCACCGTCCCCTGCTCGCCTTCGTCCTCCGGCAGACCGGCGGGGACCGGCAGTGGGCGGAGGACGTCGTCCAGGAAACCATGATCCGCGCCTGGCGCAGCGCGGACCGGCTCGACACCCGGGGCGGTTCCCTGATGCCCTGGCTGGCGACCGTCGCCCGCCGTATCGTCATCGACCACCGGCGGTACCGCGATGTGCGGCCGCCCGAGGTGGGCGACGGCGTACTGGAGAATCTGCCGATGGCCGACGAGGTGGAAGGGCTGCTGCGCAAGGTGGTGGTCGCCGAGGCGCTCAACGCGCTGTCGGCGCCGCACCGGGAGGTCCTCACCGAGACGGTGCTGCGCGACCGCACGGTCAACCAGGCCGCCGAAGTGCTGGGAATTCCGGTCGGGACGGTCAAGTCCCGCGTTTATTACGCGCTGCGCGCGTTGCGTGTCGCATTGGAAGAGAGAGGGGTGACGGCATGAGCTCGCAGGTCGAGCACACCGATGTCGGCGCCTATGCCCTGGGCCTGCTGGAAGAGGACGACCGAAGGGCCTTCGAGGCACATCTTCGTGAATGCGGGTCGTGCACAGCGGAACTCGGGGAGATGGCCGGGACGGCGAACGCGCTGGCCGGCATCAAGGATTTCACCGACGCCGTCGACGGCCCGGCACCGGCGCCGCCGCAGACGCAGGCGCAGGCGCCCGCGTTCGGCCGGGATCGGGGGCCGGCCGGGGATCCGGGGTCCGGCACGCCGCCCGCCGAGGTGATCGACCTGGTGCGGCGGCGGCAGCGCGCCGCGCGCCGCGCCCGCCGCGGCACGTACGTGATCGGCACCGCGGCGGCCACGGTGCTGCTGGCGACCGGCGTCACGATCGGGTCGGCGGTGACCGGCGACGAGACCGCCAAGCCCGGACCGGACGGGCACGCGCACGGCAGCCCCGCGCAGTCCCTGGTCATCTGGGGCGAGCGGAAGTCCGGCTCGGACCCCGCGACCGGCGCGTCCGGCACCGTCGGGCTGGAGAGCAAGGGCTGGGGGACGCATGTCGGGCTGGAGTTGCGCGGCATTCGCGGCCCGTTGCGGTGCCGGCTGGAGGCGGTCTCCCGCACCGGCGAACGGACGGTCGTCACGGGCTGGCAGGTGCCGCCGAAGGGGTACGGGGTGCCCGGATCGCCGGCGCCGCTGATCACGCACGGCGGCACCGCGACCCCGCGGAACGAGATCGACCGCTTCGAGGTCGTGCTGGAGGGCACCGGCGGCAGGTTGCTGACCATTCCCGCGTGACCATTCCCCGGAAGTGATTCGGGCGAGACCGCCCGGCACGGTGACGACACCGCGCCGGGCGGTTTTTCATTTGCCGAGAAAGGGATTGATAGGCATCCCGAATCACACATATAGGAAAAGAATTATCTGGGCGGTTTGAACCCTTTATTCCGGGGCCCGCGTGCTTCTGGGTGTGCGGGGCTGCGGGGCCCTGCGAATTCAGGAACCCAGGGGCCGCCGGTCACGGCGGTCCGCCTATCGAGAGACCAGGTGTCGATCATGTCCGTTCGCACGTTCGTGCTGCCCGCCGTCGCCGCCGCGGCGCTCGTCGCCACCGGCGCGGGAGTGGGCGTCGCCGCCCTCACCGACGTCCTCGGCACCTCCGCCGGGGCCGCCACCGGGAAGGCCGGATCCGGCCAGGGCCACGGAGCCCACGGGGGCGCCGGCGCCCCGGCCGCGCTGCCGGTCGACAAGCCCGCCGGCGGCCAGGCCCAGGGTGCCGGCAAGGGCGGCAAGGGTGACATCACCTATCTGGCCGCCAGCCTGCTGGGCCGCAACGAGGTGCCCGCCGCCAACGGCCAGGCCGTCGGCGACCGGGACGGCCGCGCGTGGGCCCTCGTGCGGATCCAGGGCGACCGCCTCTGGTACGCGATCCGCTGGCAGGACGTCGCCGCCCCGACCGCGGGCCACATCCACCTCGGGCCAGCCGGCGCCAACGGCGCGATCAAGGTGCCGTTCTTCATGGGGACGCTGCCGGGCACGGCCCGCGCCGTGGCCGGGACCGTCCAGGTGACCGACAAGGCCGTGCTGGCGCAGCTGAAGGCCAACCCGAACGGCTTCTACGCCAACCTGCACACCGGCGAGTTCCCCGGCGGGGCCGTCCGCGGCCAGTTCCACAAGCTGAACCGACCGGCCGATCTGAACGGCGTCCTGAACGGAAGCTCGCCGGCCACGCTCCAGTCGATCTCCGACGGGGCGCAGGAGGTGCCGGCCAAGGACGGCAAGGCGACCGGCGACCCGGACGGCCGGGCGGCCGCGTTCGCGCGCAGCCACGACGGGATGCTGTCGTGGGGCCTCACCTGGTCGGCGGTCGCGCCGCCCACCATCGGGCACGTCCACCAGGGCGCCAAGGGCGCGAACGGGCCGGTCGTCGCCGACCTGTTCAGCGCGCCCGGCGGCCTGCCCGCGACGGTCACCGGCCTGGCCGGGATGTCCCCGGTCCGCGCGGACGTGGCGCGGCGGATCATGACCGCGCCCGGCGGCTTCTACACCAACCTGCACACCGCCGAGTTCCCCGGCGGGGCGGTGCGCGGCCAGCTCGCCCCGGCCGCCGGCCAGAGCCCCCGGGCGTTCGCGCGGCCGGTGCTGCAGGGGGCGCAGATCTACCGGTGCACCCGGCAGGCCGACGGCACCTACGCGTTCACCCAGGACGGCGTCGCCGCGACGCTGACCGGCGGCATCGCGCACTCGTTCGCCAAGCCCGGCCCGGCGGGGCCGCCGCAGTGGATCGCGCCCGACCGCAGCGCGGTCACCGGGAAGGCCGTGACGAAGACCCCCAACGGTGACGGCAACATCCCCGAGCTGGTCCTGGACGCCACGCAGACCGGCGCCCGGAACGGCCTGTTCTCCGGCACCACGCAGATCCTGCGGCTGAACACCATCGGCGGGGTGGCCCCGGCGGGCGCCTGCGACCCGAACACCCGGCCGCTGGCCCGCGTCCCCTACCGCGCCGACTACCTCTTCCTGGACTAGGACCCCAGGAAGCCCTGGACCGCGCCCGCCGTACACGGTGTCCCGTACGGCGGGCGCTGCCATGCCCGCAGCGCCGCGGGCCCCGCGGTGCACAAGCCGATAACCTTGCGGCATGTCCTCGCCGCACTGGTCCGCCCCGGTCGCCGACGCCCCGGTGGACGCCACCGTTCCGCTGCCCGGCTCGAAGTCGATGACCAACCGGGCACTGATCCTGGCCGCCCTCGCCGCCGGCCCGGGCACGCTGGTCCGCCCGCTGCGGAGCCGCGACACGCTGCTGATGGCCGCGGCGCTGCGCGCGATCGGCGTCGGGGTGGTGGAGGAGCCCTCCGGCGAGTGGCGGGTGATGCCGCGCGATCTGGCCGGTCCGGCGCAGGTGGACGTGGGCCTGGCGGGCACGGTGATGCGGTTCCTGCCGCCGGTCGCGGCCCTGGCCGCGGGCCCGGTCGACATCGACGGCGACCCTCGCGCCCGGGAGCGGCCGATGGGCCCGATGATCGGGGCGCTGCGCGCGCTCGGCGCCGAGATCGACGACGCGGGCCGGGAGGCGCTGCCGTTCACCGTCCGCGGTTCGGGCGCGGTCCCGGGCGGCGCGGTGACGATCGACGCGTCCGGATCGTCGCAGCTGGTGTCGGGGCTGCTGCTGGCCGCCCCGCGGTTCGGCAAGGGGGTCGAGGTCCGGCACGAGGGCCCGCCGGTGCCGTCGGCCCCGCACCTGGCCATGACCGTGGAGATGCTGCGCATTGCAGGGGTCGCGGTGGAGACCGGTGAGGACGTGTGGCGGGTGGCGCCCGGCGCGATCCAGGCCCGCGAGTGGGTCATCGAGCCCGACCTGTCCAACGCCGCGCAGTTCCTCGGCGCCGCCCTGGTGACCGGCGGCCGGGTCACGGTGCCGGACTGGCCGCGGGACACCACGCAGCCGGGCGACGCGCTGCGCGGGCTGCTGGCGGAGATGGGCGCCGAGGTGTCGCACGGCCCCGGCGGCCTGACCGTGCGCGGCACCGGGACGGTCCGCGGGCTGGAGGCCGACCTGCACGAGGTCGGCGAGCTGACCCCCGTGCTGGCGGCGCTGGCCGCGCTGGCCTCGACGCCGTCCCGGCTCACCGGGATCGCGCACCTGCGCGGACACGAGACCGACCGGCTGGCCGCGCTGGCCACCGAGCTCAACGGGCTCGGCGGGGACGTCCGCGAACTGCCCGACGGTCTGGAGATCCGGCCGCGGCCGCTGCGCGGCGGGCTCTTCCGCACCTACGACGACCACCGCATGGTGATGGCCGCCGCCGTCCTGGGGCTGGCCGTCCCGGGGGTGGAGGTCGAGAATGTCGCCACCGTGGGCAAGACGCTCCCGGGGTTCACCGATCTTTGGGACGGCATGCTCGCGAAGGTGCCTCCGGCCGAGAGGGGCTGACCACTGCCACCGCGCCGAGTACGGGACTACGACGAGGACGACGTCCGGGTGCGGCCCGGCCGCCGCGGGTCGCGGCCGCGCACCCGGCGCCGTCCCGCGCACGAGGACGCGGTCGGGGCGTTCGTGACCGCCGTCGACCGGGGCCGCTACCGCTGCCTGGTCGAGGATGACGGCGGGCAGCGGGCGGTGACCGCGATGCGGGCGCGCGAGCTGGGCCGCAAGGGCGTGGTGGTGGGCGACCGGGTGGCGCTGGTGGGGGACGTGTCCGGCGATCCCGACGCGCTGGCGCGGATCGTCCGGGTGGAGCCGCGCTCGTCGGCGCTGCGCCGGACCGCCGACGACAGCGACCCGTTCGAGCGGATCATCGTGGCGAACGCGGACCGGCTGGTGATCGTGACCGCGCTGGCCGATCCCGAGCCGCGGCCGCGGCTGATCGACCGCTGCCTGGTCGCCGCCTACGACGCGGGCATGGACCCGCTGCTGTGCCTGACCAAGGCCGATCTGGCGCCGCCCGGCGGGCTGCTGGAGGTCTACGCGCCGCTGGGGGTGCCCGCGGTGGTCACCCGGCGCGGCGGCGGCACCGCCGAGCTGCGCGGGCATCTGTCCGGGCGCACCAGCGTGCTGGTCGGGCACTCGGGCGTGGGCAAGTCGACGCTGGTCAACGCGCTGGTCCCGGAGGCGGAACGGGCGGTCAGCCAGGTCAACGCGGTCACCGGGCGGGGCCGGCACACCTCCTCGTCGGCGATCGCGCTGGAGCTGCCCGGCGCGGACGGCTGGATCATCGACACCCCCGGGGTGCGCAGTTTCGGGCTGGCGCACGTCCGGCCGGAGAGCGTGATCGAGGCGTTCGAGGACCTGGCCGAGGGCGCCGCGGAGCGCTGCCCGCCGCACTGCGACCACCTGCAGGAGGCGTGCGGGCTGGACGGGTGGGTCGCCGACGGGCACGCCGGGCGCGGCCGGCTCGACTCGCTCCGGCGCTTGCTGGCGAGCCGCGAGGGCGAATCCGATTAAAGTCCTGCCATGGCCCCCCAAGTGATCGCTACCCGGTACGAACTGGTGGAGCTGCTCGGCCGCGGCGGGATGGGCGCGGTGTGGCGCGCCCGCGACCGCACGCTGGACCGCGAGGTGGCGATCAAGGAGGTGTCGCTGCCGCGCGGGCTGGACGAGGCGGCGGTGGGACGGGTTTACGCGCGCACCTTCCGGGAGGCCAGGTCGGCGGCGCGGCTGGACCATCCCGGGATCGTGACCGTGCACGACGTCATCGAGGAGGACGGCCGGCCCTGGATCGTCATGCGGCTGGTACGGGCGCCGTCCCTGGACAAGGTGATCGGCCGGGACGGGCCGCTGCCGCCGGGCCGGGTCGCCTCGATCGGGCTGAACCTGCTGGACGCGCTGCGCGCCGCGCACGACGCCGGCGTGGTGCACCGCGACGTCAAGCCGGGCAACGTCCTGCTCCCGCAGGGCCGGGCGGTCCTGACCGACTTCGGGATCGCGACCGTGGCCGGGGACGAGACGCTCACCCAGGCCGGGGCGGTCGTCGGCTCGCCCGCCTACATCGCGCCCGAGCAGGCCCGGCACCAGAAGGCCGCGCCCGCCTCCGACCTGTGGTCGCTGGGCGGGACGCTGTACGCGGCGGTCGAGGGGCGTCCCCCGTTCCGGCGGCCGGACGTGTGGGGGGTGATGGCGGCCGTCCTGTCCGACGAGCCCGACCCGCTGAGCCTCGCCGGTCCGCTGGCGCCGCTGCTGCACGGGCTGCTGCGCAAGGACCCGGAGCAGCGTCTCGGGCACGACGAGGCGGAGCGGCTGCTGCGGGAGGTCGCGCAGGGCTCGTCCGCGCCGATGCCGCCGGGCCCGCCCGGACCGGGGCCCCGGAACGTGACGCTGCCGCCGATCCCCGCGGCGCCCACGGTCGTGACGCCGGACTCGGGCGGCCCTGGACGGCGCTGGGCGCTGATCGTCCCGGCGGGCGTGCTGGCCGCGGTGATGGCGGCGGCCGCGGTCGTGATCGTGCTGTTCCTCGGCGACACCGGCCAGGACTCGGTCAACCCGTCGGCCAGTGGAGCCTCCGGCGGGACGGCTCGGTCCACCGCCGTCCCCAAGGGCTACCAGGACTACCGCGGCGACCGGTTCGCCGCCGCCGTCCCCGCGGGCTGGAGGCAGGAGCGCGACGGCTCCGGGCCGGGCGTCACCTTCACCGATCCCCAGAAGGGCACCACCCGGGGAATCGTCGTGCAGAAGGTCTCGAACACGACCGGCAACGAAGGCGCATACCTGGCGCAGGCCGAGCAGGGGCTGCGCCAGAAGTACCAGAACTACCGGCGGGTGTCGTTCGACCGATCGGTGCCCTACCTGGGCGGCCAGGCGGCGCAGGTCGAGTTCACCTACACCAGGAACGGCGCCGACGGCCGCTGCCGGGTGCGGCTGTTCAGCTTCGACGCCTCGCTTTACATGATCACGATGACGGCGCGCGCCGGCCAGTGGCAGCCGAGCACCCCCTACTTCGACACCTTCCTCAGCACCTTCCGTCGGCCCTGACGTACGGCATCGCCGATTGGCGAGTGGAGGACGCCCGAATGCGGTGAGAATGGCCGTATGGAGCGACGTGCGTTCTTCAGGACGGCTCTGGGGGCGGCCGGTACGGCCGCGGCGGGCGTGACGCTCGCCGCCTGCTCCGAGGAGCAGGGACCGCCGGGCACGCGGGGCGCCGGGCCCCGGGTCGCGGCGGCGCCCGCTCCGACCGGCCCGGCCGACTGGAACGCGCTGGAACGCGGCTTACAGGGGCGGCTGATCAGGCCCGGCGACGGCGCGTACGACGAGGCCAAGCGGCTCTACATCCCGCGCTTCGACCGGATCCGCCCGGCGGGCGTCGCGTACTGCGAGAACCCCGACGACGTGGCGGAGTGCGTGCGGTTCGCGAACGTGACGCGGACACCGGTGGCGGTGCGCAGCGGCGGCCACAACTACGCGGGCTGGTCCACCGGCACCGGCCTGATCATCGACGTGTCCCCGATGGACCGGGTCGCCCTCGACGGCGGCGCGGACGGCGGCCGCGCGGTCGTCGGCGCGGGCACCCGGCTGATCGACCTCTACGACCGGTTGTCGGCCGAGGGCGCGGGCGTGCCCGCCGGCACCTGCCCCACCGTGGGCGTCGCCGGTCTCGCGCTGGGCGGCGGCCTCGGCGTGCTGTCCCGCGCGCACGGGCTGACCTGCGACGTCCTGGAGTCGGTGCGGGTCGTCACGGCCGACGGCAGCGTCCGGGTCTGCGACGCCCGCCGCGAACCCGAGCTGTTCTGGGCGTGCCGCGGCGGCGGTGGCGGCAACTTCGGCGTCGCGGTCGAGTTCACCTTCCGCGCCCACCGGGCCGCGGGCCTGACCACGTTCTCGCTGCGCTGGCCGTGGCAGGCGGCCGGGGACGTGATCCGCGGCTGGCAGCGGTGGGCGCCGTCCGCACCCGACGAGATATGGACCGGTCTGCAGCTCAACACCGAGCCGTCGGGCGGCGGGCCGACCGTGGAGATCACCGGTGTCGCGTCCGGCGACCCCGGCCTGGACGGGCTGGTCGCGGCCATCGGCCGCGAGCCGTCCGGGCGGGACGCGCAGAGCCGCTCCTACCTGGAGGCGATGAAGTTCACCGGCGGCTGCGCGGGCCGCTCGACCGCCGCCTGCCACGCCCCGGGCGATCTGCCCGGCCAGCGCCCGGAGGGGAGTTACCCGCGCACCGACTACTCCGGCAAGTCCCACATCGCGCTCCGGCCGCTCCAGGACGCCGCGATCGACGTGCTCACCAAACGGTTCACCGACGGCAACGGGGTCGGCGGGCGGTCGGTGCTGATGGACGCGATGGGCGGCGCGATCGCCCGCACGGCGCCCGGCGCGACCGCGTTCCCGCACCGGCGGGCGCTCTTCTGCGTCCAGTACCTGGCCAACGGCGACGACCTGGACTGGCTGCGCGCCACGCACCGCGCGATGGAACCCCATCTGGGCGGCGCCGCGTACGTCAACTACATAGACCCCGACCTGCGGGACTGGGGCCGCGCCTACTACGGCACCAATCTCGACCGGCTCGCCAAGGTCAAGGCCGCCTACGACCCGCGGTCGCTGTTCCGCTTCCCGCAGGCCATCGGCAGCAGCCGCTAGTCGCCGGCGAGTTCCTCCAGCAGGTGGCGCGCCTTCCCCTCGGCCTCGTCGAGGGCCCGCACGTGCTCGGGGGCCAGCTCCTCCACGCAGCGCGTCATCGCGTTGGTCACCTGGCTGAACGCCGCCTCCTCCGCCCCGCGCAGCGCGGCCCGCACGCTCGCCGAGCGGGCGCCCAGCGCGGCCCACTCCAGCTCCAGCCGCGCCACCGCCTCGTCGAACGCCCGGGACGTCTCCGCGCCCTCCTCCCGCAGCGGCTCGGGGATCGGGCCCCGCCCCGCCTGCCGCGCCCGGGTGGACAGCGCCGAGATCCGGCCGGCCAGCGCCAGGCCCTCGCGGGCCAGCGGCAGCACGTCGTGGATCAGGTCGGTGACCGCCTTGGCCAGCTCCTCCACGCGGGTGAGCAGGACCTGTGTCGCCTCCTCCAGCCCGGTGGAGGTGGCGGCGGCGACCCGTTCGGCGGCCTCCCGCTCGCGCCGGGTCACCAGCGGGACGATGTCGGCGTCCAGCCGCCCGCGCAGCCGCCCGCTCTCGTCCCCGGCGCGTTCGAGCCAGCTCGCCCAGATCCGCTCGACGCGTTCCCGGCCGGACGCGGCGATCTCGCCGGTGATCTCGTCCAGCGCCTCCGCCGAGCGCGCCTTCAGCCGGTCGACGCGGCCGTGGACGGCCTCCCGCTTGAACGGGTCGTTCAGCTCGTTCAGCAGGGTCTGCAGCCGCCGCGACACGTCGATCGCGTGCTCGGCCATGGGGACCAGGCGGTCGGCGAGTTCGTCCAGCGTCTGCGCCCGGCGTGGATCGGTCAGCTCGGTGACCCATCCGGGAAGGTCGTGCGACATGCCCCCATGCTCCCACCCGCCGGGCCCGCTCCGGCGCGCAACGCGCCCCCTGGGAGGCCGTACTCACCGTATTCGCGCCGGTAAGTGTGTCGGTGCACGGTGTGATCACGGTAGCGTGGCACGCCGTGGCGGGCTATTCCGATGACCTTCGTCTCGCGCATGTACTGGCGGACGCGGCCGACGACATCACGACCAAGCGCTTCCGCGCGCTCGATCTCGAGATCGAGACCAAGCCGGACCTGACCCCGGTCAGTGACGCCGACCGCAGTGTGGAGGAGCAGATCCGCGGCACCCTCAAGCGGGCCCGGCCGCGCGACGCCGTGCTGGGCGAGGAGTACGGCCGCACCGGCTTCAGCCAGCGCTGCTGGATCATCGACCCGATCGACGCCACCAAGAACTTCGTGCGCGGCGTGCCGGTGTGGGCCACGCTGATCGCCCTCATGGAGGAGGACGAGGTCGTGGTCGGCCTGGTGTCGGCCCCGGCGCTGAACCGGCGCTGGTGGGCGGCGCGCGGCGGCGGCGCCTGGACGGGCCGCAGCCTGTCCCGGGCCACCCGGCTGCAGGTGTCGTCGGTGACCGAACTGTCGGACGCCTCGCTGTCGTTCTCCAGCCTGAGCGGCTGGGAGGAGCAGGACCGGCTCGACCGCTTCCTGGACCTGAGCCGGGCGGTGTGGCGGACCCGCGCGTTCGGCGACTTCTGGTCGCACATGATGGTCGCCGAGGGCTCGGTCGACATCTCCACCGAGCCCGAGGTGTCGCTGTGGGACCTGGCCGCCCTCCAGGTGATCGTGGAGGAGGCCGGCGGGATGTTCACCGATCTGTCGGGCGTTCCGGGCCCGGACGGCGGCAGCGTGCTGTGCACCAACGGCCGGCTGCACGCCGAGGTGCTGCGCCGGCTGGGCGGCGGCCAGCTCTCCCTGCGCATCTGAGTGCGCAGGTGACTTCCGGCAGCTCGCGACATATCGTGGAACGACCGGCCGCGTGCGCTCGTTCTCCTGATGGGCGGCCGTACGGAGGTGGAAGATGTCGACACCGACCAAGATCCTGATCGGCGGGGTCGCCGGTTTCCTGGTCCTGTCCATCCTGGGCTGGTGGACCTTCGCGCTCATCCTGCTCGGCGTGATGGCCGTGCCGGCGGTGGCGTACATGATGCTCGACCCGTCGCAGCGGCGCCGCGTCCGGGCGCAGGGCCGCAAGCGCCTGGGGAGCTGACGCCCGGCGCTCCCCTAAGGTGCGGGTGTGGCTGAGACGCGTATCGGAGTGGTGGGCGCCGGGATCCTGGGGCTGGCCATCGCACGGCGGCTGACGGAGCTGCGCCCTGGCGCGCGGCTCACCGTTCTCGACAAGGAGGACCGTGTAGCGGCCCACCAGACGGGCCACAACAGCGGAGTGGCGCATGCGGGGCTCTACTACGTCCCCGGCTCGCTGAAGGCGACGCTATGCCGCCGCGGCATCGCGCTGCTCCGCGACTACTGCGCCGAGCGGGACCTGCCGTACGAGGAGTGCGGCAAGGTCGTCGTGGCGCGGAACGCGGCCGAGCTGGGGCCGCTGGAGGAGATCGAACGGCGCGCCACGGCCAACGGTGTGCCCGGCCTGCGCCGCCTGACTGGCGCCGAGCTGCGGGAGATCGAACCGCACGCGGCCGGGGTCGCGGCGCTGCATTCGCCGCACACCGCCATCGTCGACTTCACCGCGGTGACCCGCGCCTATGCCGACGATGTGCGGGCCGCGGGCGGCACCTTGCGGCTGGGCTTCGAGGTCACCCGGGTCGGCCGGCGCGGCGACGCCGTCGTGGTCGGCTCCGGCGCCGAGGAACTGGTGTTCGACCGGCTGGTGATCTGCGGCGGCCTGCAGTCCGACCGGCTGGCGCGGCTGGCCGGCGACTCCCCGGCACCGGCGATCATCCCGTTCCGCGGCGAGTACTACCGGCTCGCCCCCGGCCGGGACGGCCTCGTGCGCGGGCTCATCTACCCGGTCCCCGACCCGCGCTACCCCTTCCTGGGCGTGCACTTCACCCGGCGGGTCGGCGGCGGCGTCGACATCGGCCCGAACGCCGTCCTCGCGCTGGCCCGCGAGGGCTACCGGCGCCGCGACGTGCACCCCGCGGAGCTGTGGGAGACGCTGCGCCGGCCGGGCTTCCGCCGCCTGGCCCGGCGGCACTGGCGGACGGGGCTCAAGGAGATGTACGGCTCGGCGGTCAAGCGCGCCTTCCTCGCCGAGGCACGGGCTTTCGTCCCGGATCTGCGGGCCGCCGACATGGTGCCCGCGCCCGCCGGCGTGCGGGCTCAGGCCGTCGACCCGGACGGCTCCCTCGTGGACGACTTCCGGATCGGCCGGATCGGGCCCGTCACGACCGTGCGCAACGCCCCGTCTCCGGCCGCCACATCGTCCCTGGCGATCGCCGAACACCTGGCCGCCCAGATCCTGGACGATTAGTGGCGGGGACAGGATTCGAACCTGCATAACCCGGCTTATGAGACCGGTGGGCTTCCGAGTTGCCTCCACCCCGCATCGCGTGCCTCCACGTTAGGCAGGGGGCCGGGGACCGGGCAATCGAATTAATCGCGACGGAGCATGCGGGTGAGGTAGACGCGGGCGAAGGCGCGGATGTCGTCCTCGTCGTCCAGGGCCAGGCCGCCGCCCGGGACGAGCAGCAGCGAGACCGCCACCCGCAGCAGCACCTCGGCGACGGTGGCGTGGTCCTCGCGGTCGTCGGGACGGGCCCGGCGCAGCCGGTCGGCCAGGATGTCGCGGGCGGCGAGCATCACCGCGCCGCCGTTCATGCTGAGCTGCGGCAGGAACGCCTCCGGCTCGCTCTGCAGCACCCGGGTCATCAGCGGGTGCGTGCGCGCGCCGCGCAGCCCGACGACGAAGCCCTCGACGATCGCGTCCTCGGGGCCAGGCAGGTTCTCGGTGGCCTCGGCGATCGAGGTGAGGAAGCGGCGGCACTCGCGCAGGATCACGGCCTGGAGCAGCTGCTCCTTGCCGGTGAACCGGCGGTAGATGGTGGTGCGCGCGACGCGGGCGCGCTTGGCGACGTCCTCGACGCTGACGCGGCGCAGCCCGTAGGTCTCGAACTCGGCCAGCGCGGCGTCCAGGATGCGGGCGTCGAGATCGTCACCGTCGTGGCCGGCGGCCAGCAGCCCGGCAAGCTCGGTCATGCCCGCACACTAGCCAAACCAGGGGACGAAACATAGCTACAATTTGCGTAGTTCTGTTCCTCCCCCTTCCGGCGGTGCACATGCAGGAGACGCTCGGCCCGGCCTCGCTCATCTGGCGTTACTTCGGCGACACCCGCATGCTGCTGGTGGGGCCGCGCGCCGCCGTGCTGCAGAACATGCTCCCCGCGCTCGGCCAGGGCGTCCTGGACCACTCGGTCTTCTTCGCCGAGACCTTCGCCCGGCTGAAGCGGTCCGCCGGGCCGATCATGAACACGGTGTACGGCGGCGACGCGACGGGCCACCGGGTACGCGACTACCACCTGAACATCAAGGGCACCATGCCGGACGGATCGCGCTACCACGCGCTCGATCCGGAGACCTACTACTGGGCGCACGCGACCTTCCTCGACAACATGATCTACGGGGTGGAGACGTTCGTCCGCCCCCTCGCGGACACGGAGAAGCGCCGCCTCTACGAAGAGTCCAAAACCTGGTTCCGGCTGTACGGCGTGAGCGACCGGGCCATGCCGGAGGACTGGGAGGCATTCCAGGCGTACTGGAAGCGGATGCTCGACCAGGAGATCACCGCGCACAAGACGGCCCGCTACGGCGTCGGCTACGTCACCAAGGGCCTGCCCAGGCCATCGCGCGTGCCCCGGCCGCTGTGGCGGGCGGTCAGCCCGCCGCTGAACGCGGTCGCCCGCTTCCTCACGGTCGGCGGCATGCACCCGCGCATGCGCGAGCTGCTCGACCTGCCGTGGAGCGACGACGACGAGCGCCGCCACCGGCGCTTCGCCGCCGCCGTCCGCCGGATGAACAGGATCTGGCCGCTGCTCCCCGAGGCGGTCCGCTACCTGCCGCCCGCCCGCCGGGCCTTCGCTCAGGCGCGGATGCGCGCGTCATAGGCCCTGCGGGCCTGCTGATCGAACTCCAGGAAGATCTTGTCCAGGCCGTACCGGCGGGCGATCGCCCGTTTGAGCCGGTCCGGGAACAGCGCGCCGAGCCGAAGCTGCGGCGCCAGCCTGCCCGGGACGACCACCTGCGCCCGCGGCCTGCCGATCAGCTCGACAACAGCTGCGGCAACGTCCTCCGGCTCGACGTTCTTCTGCCCCTTAGGGCCGGCGGTGCCGGCGACCAGCTCGGTGTTGGTGAACGTGGGCAGCACCGCGCTGACGTGCACGCCCCGGTCCAGCACCTCCAGCCGGGCGGCCTCGGTGAAGGCGACCACGGCGGCCTTGCTGGCGTTGTAGAGCGCGAGCCCGGGGGTAGGGAGCATGCCCGCCACTGAGGCGATGTTGATGATGTGGCCCTTGCCGCGCGGCAGCATCCCCTCCAGCGCCAGCTTGGTGCCGAGCATCACGCCGTGCACGTTGATGTCGAGGCAGCGCCGGGCGTCGGCGTCGCTCTCGCCCGTCACCGGGCCGATCGGCATGATCCCGGCATTGTTGACCAGCACGTCCACCGGGCGGGCCAGGAAGTCGGTGAACGACTCGCGGGAAGTGACGTCGAGCACGTGCGCCGCCACTCCCAGCCGCTTCCCCGCCTCCCTGACCGCGCTCTCATCAACATCACCGATCACCACGGTCGCGCCCTTGGCCTTCAGCGCACGAGCAGTCGCAAGACCGATCCCCCGCGCCGCCCCGGTAACCGCGACCACTTTGCTCATGAACCATGCTCCAATCGGTCGAGTCGCACGGGCAGCCCGTCCCTCGGCGAAGGCAGGGAGGTGGTGTCCAGCGGCCACTCGTACCGGCCCGGAACGCTCCACCGATAGCGCAGCAGCACCTGGTGCAGGATGCTCTTGACCTGCATACCGGCGAAGTGCAGCCCGATGCACTTGTGCGCGCCGCCGCCGAACGGCGACCACGCGTATTTGTGGATCTTGTCCTCGCGGCGCTCCGCCGCGAACCGCTCGGGGTCGAACCGCTCGGGGTCCGGCCACCATTCGGCCATCCGGTGGTTGGTGAGCTGCGGCACCACCACCAGCGACCCGGCGGGGATGTGGTGGCCGAGGATCGAGGTGTCCTTGACCACCCGGCGCGGCAGGGCCGGGACGGGCGGCACCAGCCGCAGCGCCTCCTTCATGACCAGGTCCGCCGACGGCAGCGCGTCCAGGTCGTCGAACTGCAGCACGGGCTTGCCCAGGGCGAGCGACTCGTCCCGCAGCCGCTCCTGCCACTCGGGGAACTTGGCGAGGTAGTACGCCATGGTCGTGAGCGTGATGGTGGTGGTGTCGTGCGCCGCCATCAACGCGAAGATCATGTGGTTGACGACATCATCATCGGTGAATCGGTCGCCCTCATCGGTTTCGGCCTGGCAGAGCGCCGCGAACAGGTCGTCACCCCCGTCCCGCCGCTTGGCCGCCAGATGCCGGCGGAAGAACGCCTCCAGCACCTTGCGGGCCTGGATGCCCTTGTGCCACCGCAGCCCAGGCACCGGGTAGCGGACGTACGCCGTGCCCGCCCGGACGGCGGCGATGAACGCGCCGTTGACCCGGTCGGCCTCGACACGGTCCAGTTCGACGCCCATGAACACGTCGGTGGCCAGATCAAGCGTGAGCTGCTTGATGTGGTCGTAGACCTTGAAAGAGGAACCGGGCTCCCACGCCTCCAGGCCGCCCTTGATTCCCGGGGCCATCGCCGCCATGTACGAACGGAGCCGGTCCCGGGTGAAGGCCTGCTGCATGATCCGGCGGTGGTGCAGGTGCTCCTCGAAGTCCAGGAGCATGATGCCGCGGTGGAAGAACGGCCCGATGAAGTAGTTCCAGGCGGGCCCGTTGGCGAAGGCCTTGTCGCGGTTGACCAGCACGACCTCGGCGGCCTCCGCGCCCTGGACGGTCACCGTCCGCTGCCCGAGCAGCCAACCCCAGCTGACCGGGCCGAACTGGTCGTACCGCCGGCGGGCGACCTTGAACGGCTGCCGCATGACCTGGAGCGTGTTGCCGATGTAAGGCACCCCGGGCTGCCCGCGGACGGGTTTGAGGCCGCTGCCCTCAGGCGGCGGAGCGAGGATAGAGGTCATGGACCCTCCGCAACAAAAGCACGAAATCTGTACCTTTGTTGTACCCCATCACAGGCGCCGCGCGCCGTCCATCCGCCCGCCGCGCAGCAGCTCCCACATGTACCGCCTGCGCGGCTTGCCGCTGGAGGTGCGCTGGATCAGCCCGGTCCCGATCACCACGGTCACCTCGACGTCCGCCCCCAGCCGCCGCCGCAGCATCTCACGCACTTCGGGGACCCACCCCTCGTCGCCGGTCTCCGCGAAAAGCGCCAGCCCGCGCGTCCCGGCCCCGGGCACGCCGACCACGACGACCCGGCCCTTGCCCAGCCCGCTGACCTCGGCGATCCTGGCCTCCAGGTCCTCGACGTAGACGGACCGTCCGCGGACCTTGATGCTGTCGCCCATCCGGCCGAGCACGAACAGCTGCCCGCGGTGGAAGAACCCGGCATCGCCCGTATAAACCAGCCCACCCTCGAACCGGGTCGACTTCCCCTCGGCCCCCGCGTAATACCCCCCGCAGGCCGACTCGCCCCCCACCACGATCTCACCGAGAGCCCCTTCAGGAAGCTCGACTCCCCCATCGACAACGACCACCGGAACGTCCTCCTCGGGCGTCCCGCACCCGACGACCCACCCGGCCTTGGCGCCGACCGACTCCTCGCCCAGCTCGTGCTCCTGCAGGATCCGGACGGGCTCGCCGAACTCCAGCGACGCCTCGTCCGGACGGACCGCCAGCGGCCTGCGCCGCACCTGGTCCAGGGTGACCAGCAGCGTCGTCTCCGCCATCCCGTACGCGGGCTTGAACGACTCGCGCGCGAACCCGTACGGCTCGGCCACCCTCGCGAACACCTCCAGGGCATGCGGGTCGATCGGCTCCGCCCCGACGATCGCCGTCCGCCAACCGCCGAGATCCACACCCTCAAGCTGCCCGGCCTTGATTCGCCGCGCCGCGTAGGCGAACGCGAAAGGCGGCGCCGCCGTGTGCGCCGCCTCCGCGAACGTCCGCACCCACCGCGCGGGATCCCGGATGAAGTGATCGGGCCGCATCAACCGCAGATCGCCCTGCCGGCTGATCGGCGTAAGAAAGCACCCAATCAACCCCATATCATGATAAAGCGGCAACCATGACGAGGTGACGTCGCCCTCCTCGAACCCGGCCAGGCGCCCGATCAGCTCGGTGTTGGCCTCCAGGTTCTCCCACGTCACGACAACACCCCGAGGCGATCCGCTGGACCCCGAGGTGAACTGCAGCAGCGCCAGCTCGCCGGCCTCCTGCACCGGCGCCTCGGCGTCCGCCTGACGCGGCCGCCAAGGCACCCCAGAAATCCCAGCGCTCTCCATCGCACGCCCGGCCAGCCCGGCCAGATCATCCGAGGCCACCACCAGAACAGGCCGCGCCTGCCGCAGGATCGCGGCCACATGCGCCACGTAGTCGTCGCCGTCCTGGAACAAGGGCGGCGTCACCAGGCAGACCGTGGCACCTGCCGCCCACACCGCGTAGTACGTCTCGATGCACGTGTAGTCCGTGGGCAGGATGACGCACACGACATCGCCGGGTGCCACTCCCTGCTCGATCAGCGCCGCCGCCGTCCGCCGAGCCGCACCGGCGAGCGCCTTGTACTCGCGGAACTCCCAGGAACCGTCGTCCCCCGCGAGATGGACGCCGCGACCGGCCTTCGGTTTGTCCAGCCAATCCCGCAGCGCTGAAGCCATCTCGTTCCCTTCGTCCGACTCGCGAGTAACTTCACCAGTGCGAGGCCGCCCCGTCAACCAGCAGAACCATGCTGTGTTTTTTGCAATCCCGGCCCAGGGCACTCGCCTAGCGGCTCGCACCCTGACCGGGCCTGGGCGAGCGCGACATCGCTCCGCGATCTGCCCGGCGAAGCTCGCCTCCGGCTTTGCCTCACCGGCCAGGTAGCGCGCTCGCGGCGGTACCTGAGGCCATTCGAGACAGGCCCGCGGAAAAGCGCCTAGCGCCCGACGAACGGCCCCACACTCAAGCCGGCCCGTCAACCAGCAGAACGATCAAGAGAGGTGGCCAACAGTCGCCACCCCAGCAAGACGGCAGCGAGAAACAACGTCGCCACCACCATGAACGCGACCGCCGTCCCCTGCCCCGAAAGCGCCCGAAGGACCATCCCCACGACAAGGGTCGCGCCCCAGACCCCCACCCCCACAGGGAGCCCCTCAGGCCGCCGCCAGGCCCGCGTCACACCCCACCCCACACCAAGCCCCACCAGAAACGGCCAGGCCGTCCCAGCAAACCCCGCAACGCCCAAGGCCTCCTCATGCGAGGCCCGCCCGATCCCCACAAAAACAAGCACCACGCAAACATCAAGCCCAACAGCCACCACAGTCCGCATGCCGCCCAGAATATGAGCCCCCACCACGGGCCAGGACACCGGCAGCGAAAGGGCCGGCCCTCCCGCCGCAGAGGGCGGGAGGGCCGGCAACGTACTACTTCTTGGGCCGAATGACGACCGTCTTCGTGTCCTCGATGTCGCCGTTGCCGTCCTTGTTGTCCGAGCCGTTGGCGAGCACCCAGTTGAGCTGTCGCATGATTGTCCTCCTGGTCTAAGGCCATCCCTTACGAGCGCTTTGCCCGCAGGACGTACCGTCCGGAGGCAGCCCTCCGCAGCAAGAAGCGAGCTACACGCAAAGGCCCGCAGGGCGAAGCCCCAAACCCAGCCCGCGCAACGGGGGCGTGGGGGCGGAGCCCCCACAGCCCAACAAGCCCAACCCCGCGCAAAGGGGGCAAGGGGCGGAGCCCCAAAACGGACCCAACAAGCTCAGCCCCGCGCAACGGGGGCGTGGGGGCGGAGCCCCCACATCGGGGGTTCCAGGGGGTCGCCCCCCTGGGAATGGCGAAGGGTCCCCTCGGGAGCAAGCAAAGCTTGCGACCAAGGAGACCCTAGGACCAGTAGCGGGGGCAGGATTTGAACCTGCGACCTCTGGGTTATGAGCCCAGCGAGCTACCGAACTGCTCCACCCCGCGGCGATGTCTTAACTCTATGGGGTGCGGGGGGCTTAGGCAAACTCGTTTGGCAGCGGGTGTCAGCCCATGTGGGGGTAGCGGTGGTCGGTCGGCGGGGCGAAGGTCTCCTTGATCGAGCGGGGGGACGTCCAGCGGAGGAGGTTGAACATCGAGCCGGCCTTGTCGTTGGTGCCGGAGGCGCGGGCGCCGCCGAAGGGCTGCTGTCCCACGACGGCGCCGGTGGGCTTGTCGTTGACGTAGAAGTTGCCGGCCGCGAACCGGAGCACCTCGGCGGTCCGGGCGATCGCGGCCCGGTCCTTGGCGATGACGGCGCCGGTCAGCGCGTACGCGGAGACGGATTCCAGTTGGGCGAGGACGTCTTCGTACCGGTCGTCGTCGTACACGTGGACGCCGAGAATGGGCCCGAAGTACTCGGTCTTGAAGATGTCGTTGGCGGGGTCGTCCGAAACCAGGACGGTGGGCCGCACGAAGTATCCGACCGAGTCGTCGTAGGTGCCACCGGCGACGATCTCGACGGCGGGGTCGGTCTTGGCCCGTTCGATCGCGTCGCGGTTCTTCGCGAACGCCTTCGCGTCGATCACGGCGCCCATGAAGTTGCCCAGGTCGGTCACGTCTCCCATGGACAGGTTTTCGACCTCTTGGGCCAGTTCGTCCGCGAAACCGCGGTCCCAGATGGAGCGCGGGATGTAGGCGCGCGACGCCGCCGAGCACTTCTGGCCCTGGTATTCGAAGGCGCCTCGGATGAGGGCCGTTTTGAGGCCTGCGCGGTCGGCTGACGGGTGCGCGACCACGAAGTCCTTTCCGCCGGTCTCGCCCACCAGCCGCGGGTAGCTCCGGTAGCCGGCGATGTTCTCGCCTACCGTCCGCCACAGTTTCTGGAAGGTCGCCGTGCTTCCCGTGAAGTGGATGCCCGCGAGTTCCGGATGGGGCAGCGCCACTTCCGAGACGGCGATTCCGTCACCGGTCACCAGGTTGATCACGCCTGGGGGCAGGCCGGCCTCCTCCAGGAGCCGCATCAGCAGGACGGCCGAGTACGTCTGCGTCGGTGACGGCTTCCACACCACGACGTTGCCCATCAGGGCGGGCGCGGTCGGCAGGTTCCCGGCGATCGCGGTGAAGTTGAACGGGGTGATGGCGTAGACGAATCCTTCCAGGGGCCGGAGGTCGGTGCGGTTCCACACGCCCGGCTCGCTGATCGGCTGCTCTTCGAGCGCCCGCCGCGCGAAGTGCGCGTTGAACCGCCAGAAGTCGACCAGTTCGCAGGGGCAGTCGATCTCCGCCTGCTGGACGGTCTTGCCCTGCCCGAGCATGGTCGCCGCCAGCAGCGTCTCGCGCCACGGCCCGGACGCCAGGTCGGCCGCGCGCAGGAAGATCGCCGCGCGGTCGTCGAACGCCGTCGCCCGCCAGGCGGGTGCGGCCTCCAGGGCGGCCTCGACGGCGTCCCGCGCGTCGTCGGCGGTCGCGGTCCCGAACGTGCCGAGCACGGCCGAGTGCCGGTGCGGCTGCACCACCTCGACCTTGGTGCCGGCGCCCATCCTCCGCACTCCGCCGATCGTCATCGGCAGGTCGATCGGCGCCGACTGGAGTTCGGCCAGTTTCGCCTCCAGCCGGGCCCGCTCGGAGCTGTGCGGCGCGTATGTGCGCGCGGGCTCGTTGACCGGCTGCGGCACGTGGGTCACGGCGTCCATGGGAACCTCCATCACCGGGATACGAACGAACGGAGAAAGAACGTGAGATTCGCGGGGCGCTCGGCCAGCCGGCGCATGAAGTAGCCGTACCAGTCGGCGCCGTACGGCACGTACACGCGCATGCGTTCACCGGCGGCGGCCAGCCGCAGCTGTTCTGGGACGCGAATCCCGTACAACATCTGGAACTCGCAGGAGCGCGGCTCCCGTGAGTCCGCCAGGCGCTGGGCTATTTCGATGAGGCGGGGGTCGTGCGTGGCCACCATCGGGTACCCGTCCCCGGCCATCAGCAGCCGCAGCCCGCGCGCGTAGGCGCGATCGATCTCGTGACTGGTCTGGTAGGCGACCGAGGCGGGCTCGGCGTAGGCGCCTTTGACCAGCCGCACCCGCGACCCGGCGAGGTCCCGCAGGTCGCCCTCGCTGCGCCGCAGCATCGCCTGGATCGCGACGCCGACCCACGGGAAGTCGGCGCGCAGTTCGCGGACGAGGTCCAGCGTCGCGTCGACCGTCGTGTGGTCTTCCATGTCCACGGTGACGGTCATTCCGGCGCGCTCCGCCGCCGCGCAGATCAGCCGGGCGTTGTCGAGCGCCAGGGAATCGTCCAGGGCCAGGCCGAGGGCCGACAGCTTCACCGACGCCTCGGCGTCCCCGGTCAGCCCGGAGAAGAGCTCCAGGTAGGCGTCCCGCGCACGGTCCGCCCGGGCCCGGTCGCGGGTGTCCTCGCCCAGGTGGTCCAGGGTGACGGCCAGTCCGGCCGCGGCCAGTTCCCGGGCCGTGTCGAGGGCGTCGCCGAGCGCCTCCCCGGCGACGAACCGGTCGACGACGCGCCTGGTGGGCGGCATGGCGGTGACCAGGCGGCGGGTCCGCTCGCTGCGCGCGGCGGCCGACAGCAGAGGGCTGAGCATGTCCGCACGTTAAGTCCCGTTCACCTGGACTGTGTACAGTCAACCGTCACTTTCCGACCGGGACTTCTTCATACAAATGTCTGAACGCGACGATCTACAGGACATCGTGGAGACGGCCGCCGACCTCCTCAAGGCGCCCGTCACCCTCGAGGACCGCGACTTCCACCTGGTCGCCTACGCGGCGCACGGTCCGACGATCGACCCGGTGCGCACCGAGTCGATCGTGCACCGCCGTTCCACCGAGGAGGTCCGCACCCGCTTCGAGCGGTACGGCATCGCCCGCGCCACCGGCCCCGTCCGCATCCCGGCCGATCCCGCGGCCGGCCTGCTGGCCAGGCTCTGCCTGCCCGTCCGCTGGCACGGCGTCACCTACGGCTACCTGTGGCTGCTCGACCACGACGGCCACATCACCGAAGGCTTGGCCGGCCAGGCCGCGCCCCTCACCGAGCGCGCGGGCCTCCTCATGGCCCGCCAGACCCGCGACCGGGACGATCTCGGCTGGAAGCTCGCCGAACTGCTGACCATCCGCCCCGACCTCCGCGCCCAGGCCGTCGGCGAGCTGGCGGAGATCATCACTCCCCCGTTCGCGGTGGCCGTCCTGCGCGGCGAGGACATCGGGCCGCTCAACCCCTGGCTGCTGCCCCGCAGCGCGCTGACCACGGTGTGGGAGGGGGACCACATCCTCCTGACGCCGCCCGCCAACGCCGCCCTCATCGTCGAGCGGGCCCGCCGGCTCCTCCTCGAACGCCGGCCGGGGCCGACCTACGCGGGCCTGTTCAGCCCCTGCACCAGCCTCGCCGACATCCGCGAGTCCTGGCTGCGCGCCCGCGTCGCCGCCCGCGCCGCCGCCGACGGCGAGACCCGCACCTGGTCGTCCCTGGGCGCCCTCCGCCTGCTGCGCTGCGCCGACGACGCCACCCTCGCCGACGCGGCGCTCCCGCCGGAGCTCAAGCCCCTCATCGAGCACCCCGAGCTGGCGCACACCGCCCGCACGTATCTCGACCACGCGGGCGGCGTCCAGGAGACGGCCCGCGACCTCAACATCCACCGCCAGACCCTCTACCACCGCCTGCGCCGCATCGAGGAGCTCACGAACCTCACGCTCGGCGACGGCCAGGACCGCCTCACCCTCCACCTGGCGCTGACGCTGCACCCCCACCTCAATATTTGACCGACCATTCCAAAATCACTAAGGTCGTCGGCATGGCCCGAACCAAGGAGTTCGACCCGGACGACGTCCTGGAACGAGCGATGGCCCTCTTCTGGGAACAAGGCTGCGAGAACACCTCGATGGCCGACCTCGTCGAACACCTCGGCATCAACCGCGCCAGCCTGTACGCCACGTTCGGCAGCAAGCGCGACCTCTACTTCAAGGCCCTGGCCCGCTACCGCGAGGCGAACGGCGACATGATCCATTCGCTCTCCCAACCGGGGCCCGCGCTCCCCGCGGTACTGGCGATGATCGACCAGTACACACAGCCCTGCCCGCACGGCTGCATGATCGTCAACACCGCGGTGGAGCTGGCCCCCAGAGACCCCGAGGCCGCGCGCGTCGTAGAGGCGAGCTGGACCTACCTGGAAGCCGCCCTGACCTCCGCCCTCATCAGGGCCAAGGCCCAAGGCGAACTCCCCGCCCGCAAAGACCCCGCCACGCTCGCACGCCTCCTCCTGGTCCTCTTCCAGGGCATGCGCGTCCTCTCCCGCACCCCGTCCCCCGAGACCCGCCTCCAGGACGCGGCCAAGGAAGCCAAGAACCTCCTCAATAACTAACCGATCATTCCAATAAAGGAAGCAGTATGGACTTCACCGGCAAGGTCGTCCTGATCACCGGCGGCGGCAGCGGGATCGGCCGCGCCACGGCCCTCGCGTTCGCCCGCAGGGGCGCCACCGTCGTGGTCGCGGGCCGCAACGCCGATCCCCTGGACGAGACCGTGAAGCTGATCGAATCCGAGAACGGCAAGGCCGACCGCATCACCGCCGACGTCTCCCGGGCCCGCGACGTGCAGCGGCTGGTCACCACCACCGTGGAAAGCCACGGCGGTCTGGACATCGCCTTCAACAACGCCGGAGTCTTCTCCATGGCCCCCGTCGCCGAGATCGACGAGGACGTATGGGAGCACACGCTCTCGATCAACCTCACCGGGGTCTTCCTGTCGATGAAGCACGAGATCGCCCACATGCGGGCCAACGGCGGCGGAGTGATCGTCAACACGGCGTCCACGTTCGGCGCCCACAAGCGCATGGAAGGCACCGGGGCGTACACGGCCACCAAGGCGGCGGTCAGCGCGCTCACCCGCACCGCCGCCCGGGAGAACATCGGTGCGGGCATCCGCATCAACGCCGTCAGCCCAGGCCCGATCGAGAGCGCGATGTCCCTGCGGCCCGGCGAGACCGAGGCCCAGCGAGCCGAACGCCTCCGGGACGCGCTCCCGATCGGCCGGGCCGGCACCCTGGAGGAGGCCGCCGCCACCGTCCTGTGGCTGTCGTCCCCCGAGTCCGGCTTCGTCGTGGGCCACGACCTGGTCCTGGACGGCGCCGCCACGGCCTGACTACCGCTTGAGCCCGTAGGCGCGGCCGACGGTCTGGTCGATCGTGTTCCCCTCGCTGTCACGCGCCTGGGCGCGCAGACCGACCGTGCCACCGGACGTCCCAGGGTCGGGGTGGGGAATCTCGGCGGTGAAGCCCGACCCCGACTTGCCGGTCCCGACCTGCTGCCAATGGGCTCCGTCATCGAAGGTGGCCCAGAGCTTGAGGCTGGTGAGCCTGGCCTTGGAGTCCTCCGTGGACCCGTGGTAACCGCTGATCGTCACCTTGTGCGTGCCAGGTGCCGAGACCCGGTTGTCCAGGTCGAGCCCGAGGTCGTACCGGAGGTGCAGCATGCGCGTCGGTGCGCATGGATTGACGGTCTGATCCTCGATGAGCCAGCCGTAGCACAGGCCGTCGTCCGGCGACGTCATGCCGTCCCGCGGGCGGGCCGAGCCGAAGGTCCACTCGGTGTTCACGTCTCTGGCGAACCGCTGGTGCGGGTTCGGAGCGTGGTACTTGTCCGTGAGCCGGTAGCGGGCCTTCTCCGCGGGCAGCGTGAAGGTCGGGACGGGGACGAGGAAAATGAAGATCACCGCGTTCCGGACCACGAGCGGCACCTCTACGCCGTCGCGGTAGAGGTGCATCTCGTCCTTGCCCCCGTACTGGGGAGAGCTGTTTGCTCCCCAGGTGAACGCGCTGGTGCCAGCCGGGGCAGCGCCGGATCCGACGACCGGGAGCGCTCCGGTGAACAGATCGCCGGAACGGCAGGGTAGGCAGTTTCTGGCCACGCTGAACTCTCCGGTCAGGCCGGCCGAAGGGACCCCGTCACCGGGGACCATGGGCTGTGCGCCCCACTGCCTGGACATCCGGCCGGGCTTGCCGTGCACTTCGGTCAGAGCGAAGTTCCGCCCCGCCCGTGCGAACTGGTCCCCCTCGCCGTCGTAGGAGGACTGGACGGTTTTCTGCCACAGTGTCTTGGACGAGGTGGGGCCCACGTACTGGGTGAGCCGGCTGGGAGCCGGGCGGACGAGGGTGGTGTCAAGGGCGCCGACGTCCCCCTTCGACTTCGCGGCCCAGGTCTCCGCCACCTTTCCCGGCCCGTCGAGGTGGAACCCCTCGTCTATCTGGACGAGGTTCCTGCCGTTCACGGAATAGCGGAGGCGATCCGGAATCCTGTCGTATTCGTAGAACTTCAGGGAGTAGACGTACGGGGTGTCCGGGGTGCCGGTGACGTCCACATCGGTTTTCCCCTTGCGGAGCGCGGCTGCCAGTGCCCGGCCCTCTTCGCCCGTCAGGCTCATCGTCGGGATGGGATAGCGCGGCCACGAGCGCGCGGGATCGAAGAACGACCGTCCGGTGGTGCCGAAGGCGAGCACGGCCGCTGCGCCGCCCTTCGCGGCGTTCTGCACCCGGTCGAGCGCGTCCGCCGTGCAGGTGGTGGCGCAGATGTCGTCCAAGGAAAGAAGCACGAGTTTGCCGCGCACATCCCCCACCTCGGTACCGCGCCCGCCGTAGACCAGGGGGAGCCTGGACCGGCCGGTCAGCTTCGGGATACCGGGATCCTCGTTGATGTCGGTCTGCCGCCAACCCGGCTGGTACTGCGGATGCAGGGACGGCAGGCGGCGGCCCCGCATCGTGACCGGCGAGACGCCGAGCAGATGCTGGCTGAACGCCAGGAAGGAGCCCTGGGTGACCTTCTTGGTGGGCAGCATCCACATGTTCAGGGCGCCGTACGGCAGGTTGCTCGTCAGGTCCAGGTAGCCGTTCTTGGTCGCCGGAACCCTCCGGTAGCCGAAATTCGCCCCGTAGCCCTCGGCCTGCTTGGGCGTCCGGACGCTGACCTTCTCGGCCTTGCGCAGGTCGAGGGTGACGGTCATGTCCCGGTCCGCCTTGACCTCGGGGGAGGTGACCAGCGCCGAGTTGAGCTCTCCCCCGGCGTCCCGCCAGGAGACGTAGGTGTTCACGCTGAAGGTGCCCGGATAGACCTGCGCGGTGGCATCCTGGCCGGCGTCGGTGGAGACCCCGTAGTCGAGGTCGTCGCGGTCGTCGACGCGCATGAACCCCCAGCCGCTGTACCACACCTCCGTGGCCCCGTTCGGCGGGATCACGTGCGCGCTCAGCGAGACCTTCCTGTCCTCCTTGTACGCGCCGACCGCCGTGGCGACCCGTACGTTCGGGGCGGTCGCGCGCACCGCGCCCTCGTACCAGGTCGCCGGGCCCTTCGCCGGGTCGAGCGTCACCTTGACGGCGGTGCTCCCACCGGCGGGCACGGTGATCTTGTCGCGGTCCAGCGAGAGCATGCCGTCCCCGACGGTGCCGCCCGCGTGCGCGCTGAGACTGGAACTCAGGCTCAAGGTGACAGGCGCCCCACCCTCGTTGGCATAGGTGACGGTCTTGGTCACCGGCCCGTTCTGCGGGGAGGACAGGAATCCGAAGTCGAGGTCGCCCTCCGCGCGGACCCGCTGGCTCACGGCGCGGCTGACGTCCACCCGGCCCGCGCCCTGTTCGTAGGCGCCGTAGCCGCCGTCGCGGCTGGTGCCGGTCAGCACCGACTTGAGCCACGCCGCCTTCCGTCCGGGATGCTGCTGCGCCAGGATGGCGGCCGCCCCCGCCACGTGCGGGGTGGCCATCGAGGTTCCGTCGAGGCTGGTGTAATCGGGGTTCACCGGAGTGCCGAGACTCGTGCCGCTCGCACGGGCGGCCACGATGTCCACCCCGGGGGCCGTGATGTCGGGCTTCAGGCCGTAGTCGCCCAGGCGGGGCCCGCGGCTGGAGAAGCCGGCGAGCTTGTCCTTCTTGTCGACGGCGGCGACGGTGAGGGCCGCTCGCGCGGTGCCCGGTGTGCCGACCGTCTGTGGGCCCGGGCCGTCGTTTCCGGCACCGATGACGAACAGCGTGCCGTACTGCTCGGTGAGGGCGTCGACCGCCTCGGTCGCGGGGTCGGGCCCGTCTTCGACCTTTCCGCTGAGGCTCATGTTGACCACGTCGGCGCCCTGCGCGACCGCCCACTGCATTCCCTCGATGACCTGGGACGTGCTGCCGAAGCCGCGGTTGTCGAGCACCTTGCCGATCATCAGCGTGGCACCCGGGGCGACCCCCTTGTAGCGGCCGCCGGACGCCGCGCCGCTGCCCGCGATGGTCGACGCGACGTGGGTGCCGTGCCCGTTGCCGTCCCGTACGGACGAGTCGGTGCTGAAGTTGGCCGTCGTGCCGATCTTGCCGGACAGATCCGGGTGGCCGAGGTCGGCGCCGGTGTCCAGGACCGCCACCTTGACGCCCTTGCCGTCCAGGCCCGCCCGCCAGGCGTCCGGCGCGCCGATCCGGGGCACGCTCTCGTCGAGGTTCGCGGACAGCTTCCGGTCGAGCCAGATCTTGCTCGGCCCACCCCTCGCTCGGGCCCAGAACGTTCCCGCCTCGGCCTTGCTCACACCGAACGCCGCCCCGCCGATAGAAGCGAGAGGACGCGCCGTGTCGCCGGCCAGCGACCTGGCATCGCCACCCTGGACGATCAGCGGAATGCGCGGTGACACATCGTCCGCGTAGCCGTTGCGGGCGAGGTAGGCGACGTCGAACAGGCTCTTGTCCAGCCGGCCCGCGCCGACCAGGCCCAGCACGTCCGACGGGATGACGTAGCGGGCGTCGCCCTGCTTGCGCTGGTGGAACGCGACCGGCCGCGACCGCGGCGCAGCGGTGATCTTCAGGTCCGCGCCGTAGGTGACGACGTCGCCGGTGATCAGCGTGATCCGCTTGGCCGGCTGAGCGCCGCTCGCGGGGGGCGGCGGCGCCTCCTGCGCGGCGACCGGAACGGGGCTGATCGCCATGGCCAAGGCACTGACCGCCATGGTCAGGCGGGCATACCAGCGGTGAGGGGTCATCCTGGAATGATCAACCGCGGTTCGGCCGCGGGGTAAGGTCCCGGCGTGGCGCGTTCGCGACATTGACGTAGTTTGGCCAAGATCATTCTTGTGCTGGATGCCCTGGGTCTCGACGCCGCCGATCAGGTCGTCTACCGCGGCCTGATCGACGGGCCCGCCGCGGTGGAGGAGCTCGGCGCCCGGGTCCGGCTGACGCCGCGGCAGGTCAGGCACTCGCTCCGCGTCCTGGAGTCCGCCGGCCTGGTCAGCCGGAAGCCGGGACGGCGGGAGGTCTATCTCGCCGCCGCTCCCGAGATCGCGCTCGAGGCGCTGATCTTGGAGAAGGAGGCGGAACTCAGCCGGGCGCGGGCGACCGCGCGGCAGTACGCGGAGAGCCACCAGCGGGCGCTGGGCTCACGGCATCCGACCGAGCTCGTCGAGATCGTGGTCGGCCGGGACGCCGTCGCACAACGGACCGACCAGCTGCAGCGCGGTGCCCGCCGCGAGGTGCGCGTCTTCGACCGCCCCCCGTACGTGCACGACCCGAGCGTCCCCAATCACGTCGAGCTGGAGGCCCTCGGCAGAGGAGTGGCCTACCGGGCGGTGTACGACCGCGCCAGCCTCGAGGTGGACGGCTGGTGGCAGGGCCACTACGAGCCCATCGCCGCCGCCGGTGAGCAGTCCCGGGTCATGTCCGGTGTGCCGATGAAGATGGTCGTCGCGGATGACCGGCTGGCCATCGTCCCGCTGCGCATCACCTCCTCGGTCATCGAGAGCTGCGCGATCGTCCACCCCTCGGAGCTGCTGGACGCCCTGAGCGCGCTGTTCGAGACGCTCTGGCGACTCGGCCTGCCCCTGCCGCCGACCGATCAGAACCCGGAGAACGCACCGACGCCCTTCGAGGCACGCCTGGTCGCGCTGCTCACCGCGGGGCTGGGCGACGAGGCGATCAGCCGCCAGGTCGGGCTGAGCCATCGCACGCTGCAGCGCCGCGTGCGCGAGCTGATGACGCGGCTAGGCGCACAGACCCGGTTCCAAGCAGGCATGCAGGCAGCTTTCCGAGGCTGGGCAAGACCCCCCGCACCCGAGGAAAAGGAAACCCGCCCGTAACGGCCTCCGGCCGTCCATGGACCCGCCCCAGCAACCGCCAAGGGAGGGCGTTCAACGCCCGACCAACGCCCCACACGCAATCCCAACAACCGCCGAGGAAGGGCGCCCAGCGCCCGACCAACGGCCCCCACGCAAGCCGCTCCTACCACGCAACAACCCGCACTATCCCAACAACCGCCAAGGGAGGGCGCCCAGCGCCCGACCAACGGCCCACACGCAATCGCAACAACCGCCGAGGAAGGGCGCCCAGCGCCCGACCTAAGGCCCCACGAACAGAACCACGTGCCAGCCTGCACGGGCCCAGCGACCCCAGCCACACGCCCGGGGGCGTGGGGGCGGAGCCCCCACATCGGGGGTTCCAGGGGGTCGCCCCCCTGGGAATGGCGAAGGGTCCCCTCGGGAGCAAGCAAAGCTTGCGACCAAGGAGACCCCAGGACCAGTAGCGGGGGCAGGATTTGAACCTGCGACCTCTGGGTTATGAGCCCAGCGAGCTACCGAACTGCTCCACCCCGCGGCGATGTCTTAACTCTATGGGGTGCGGGGGTGGAGTGCCAACTCAGTTCGCTTCGCAGGAGGGGACGGTGCCTTTGCCGCTGTTGATGGCGCCGATGGCGCCGATGGCGGAGCGGAGGGTGTCGGCGCGGACGAGGCGGAGGCCGTCGGGGCGGGCGCGGAGGGCGTCGGCGCAGTTGTCCTTGGGGGTGAGGAAGACGGTGGCGCCGGCGCGGCGGGCGGCGATCATTTTCTGCTGGATGCCGCCGATGGCGCCGACTTCGCCCTGGGGGGTGATGGTGCCGGTGCCGGCGATGAAGGTGCGGCCGGTGAGGGTGCCGGGGGTGAGTTTGTCGACGATGGCGAGGGAGAACATGAGTCCGGCGCTGGGGCCGCCGACGTCCCCGACACTGATGTTGATCTTGAAGGGGAAGCGGTACTGGTCGCTGAGGACGATGCCGATGACGGGGCGTTTGCCGTCCGGGGCGGCGGCGGTGGTGAGGGTGGTCTTGGCTTCCTTGCCGCCGCGTTTGTAGGTGACGGCGACGGGGGCGCCGACCTTGCGTTTGGCCATGAGGTCGGTGACGGCGGTGACGTTGGCGACGGCGGTGCCGTCGACGGCGGTGATCTCGTCGCCGGGGCGGAGTTTGCCGTCGGCGGGCAGTCCCTTCTGGACGCTGTCGACGAGGGCCTGGGTGGGGACCTTGATGCCCAGTTCGTGGAGGGCGGCGGCTTCGGCGCTCTGCTGGGAGTTGCGCATCTGGCGGGTGTTCTCTTCGTCGACCTGCTGCTGCGACTCGTTCTTAGGGAAGATCGTCTCTTCGGGGACGATGGCGACGTCGCCGTCCAGCCAGCCCTGCAGGGCGCTGAAGAGGTCGATGCGGCTGCCGGGGCCGCCGCGGTAGGTGACGGTGGTGAAGTTGAGGCGGCCGCCGTCGTCGTAGGTCTGCCGCCCTTCGATCTTGATGAGCGGCTCACCCTTCTCGTTCGTGCCGAGGGTGTTGGTGGTGGGGCCGGGCATCAGCGCGACGTACGGCACGGGCATGAGGGAGCCGACGAGGGCCAGCACCATGACGAGCGCGCTCGAGACGGCGAGTGTGGCGGCACGACGAGACATGCGGAAACTCTATGCGGGCTTGGGGGTTCAGCAGGCCCCGACCCACTCGTCGCCGCCGTCGGCGAACCGCTGGTGCTTCCAGATGGGCACCTGGGCCTTGAGGTCGTCGATGAGGCGGCGGCAGGCGGCGAACGCCTCGGCGCGGTGCGGGCAGGACGCGGCGACGACGACGGCGAGGTCGCCGATCTCCAGGTCACCGACGCGGTGGACGGCGGCGAGGGCCTTGACGGGGAAGTCGGCGGCGACCTTCTCCATGACGGCGCGCAGTTCCCGTTCGACGGTGGGGTGGGCGCTGTAGGAGAGGCGGCTGACGGCGCGCGCGTGGTCGCTGTCGCGGACGGTGCCGACGAAGAGGGCGACGCCGCCGGCGCCGGGGTGGCCGACGGCGGCGAACACCTCGTCGATCGACAGCGGCGTCTCGCGGACGCCGATCAGTTTGATGGCTTCCTGCCCGCTGTCCTGGTTCACGTCCGCAGGCTACCCGGCGGGCGACACGTCGGGTTCGTCGGGTTCGAAGGTGGCGGCGAGGGCGTCGGCGAGGCCGGGGACGAGGTCGGGTCCGAGCAGCACCTCGTCGTCGACGTCGTGGCGGCGGAGCCGGAGCGCGGCGTGCCGGGTGCCGTCCCGCAGCACGCCGACGATCATGCGGACGTCCTCGCGGGCGGGGTGCTTGGCGGCCCATTCGAAGGCTTCGGTCTCGTCCTCGGGGATCTCCTCCTCGGCCTCCGGGGGGAGCACGACGCGTTCGAGGACGAGCGCGCACCCGGCGACCCCGTCCGGCCAGGCGATGGTGGCGAGGGCGTCCTCGACGGCGGCCTGTTCGGGGAGGGCGGGCTGTTCCAGGGCGGCGAGGGTGTCGGTGTCGGCGCTGAGGCCGAGTTGGTCGGCCAGTTCCGGTTCCGCGCGGCGCAGTTCGGCGCTCTCCACCAGGGCGTAGAGGCGCGGGGCGGTGTCCCAGCCCTCCTGCGCGGTGTGGCGTTCCAGGTCCTGTACGACTTCTTCCAGAAGACTCACGGGCCCATCTTTCCCCCAATCGGCGGGAGGAAATGCGGGAACCCCCCGTCTACTCGGTAAGTTGCATAGACAGCACCGGCGGGCCGCCGGTGGGCACGACCTTTTGAACGGAGAGCCCCTTGACCTTCCGGACCCCCTCATTCGGGCGCCGGCTCGGGAGCGGCCGGAGCCGGCTGGTGCTACCGGTCCTGGTGGTACTGGCCGTGCTGCTGGGCGCCTTCATGCTGTTCACCTCGTTCTGGACGAATCTCCTCTGGTACCGCTCGATCGGTTTCTCGTCGGTCTACTCGACCGGGCTGTGGGCCATGGTGCTGCTGTTCGTCGGGTCGGGCGCGCTGATGGCGCTGCTGGTGGGCGCCAACATGGTGATCGCGTACCGGTTGCGGCCGGCGTACCGTCCGCTGTCGGTGGAGCAGCAGGGGCTGGAGCGGTACCGCGCGGTCGTGGATCCGCGCCGCAAGCTGATCGCGGGCGGGCTGCTGGGGCTGCTGGCGCTGCTGACGGGCTCGTCGGTGGGCAGGCAGTGGCCGATGCTCCTGGCCTTCCTCAACAGCACGCCGTTCGGTGTGAAGGATCCGCAGTTCCACAAGGACGTGTCGTTCTACGTCTTCACCTATCCGTTCCTGCGGCTGGTGCTGGGGCTGCTGTTCGCGATGGTGATCCTTTCGATCCTGGCCGCGCTGATGGTCCACTACCTGTACGGCGGGTTGCGCCTGCAGGGCCCCGGTGACAAGGCCAGCCCGCCGGCGCGGGCGCACCTGTCGGTGCTGGTCGGGCTGTTCGTGCTGATGAAGGCGGTGGCGTACTGGTTCGACCGGTACGGCCTGGTGCATTCCGAACGCGGCGCGACGACGGGCGCCTCGTACACCGATATCAACGCGCTGCTGCCGGCCAAGACGATCCTCGCGGTCATCGCGGTGATCTGCGCGGCGCTGTTCTTCAGCAACATCGTGCGGCGCGGGATGATGCTGCCGGGCGTGGGTTTCACGCTGCTGGTGCTGTCGGCGATGCTGGTCGGCGGCGTCTACCCGCTGCTGATCCAGCAGTTCCAGGTGAAGCCGGACGAGCTGGCCAAGGAGCGCCAGTACATCGAGCGCAACATCGAGTTCACCCGCCGGGCGTACGGGGTGGACGGCACCAAGGTCACCACCGAGTACGGCGCGCGTCCCGAGGCCGATCCCAAGAAGCTGCAGTCGGAGGCCGAGCAGCTCGGCGGGGTGCGGCTGCTCGACCCGAACGTCGTGGGCGAGACGTTCCAGCAGCTCCAGCGGATCCGCCCGTTCTACCGGTTCCCCGACACGCTGGACGTCGACCGCTACCGGGTGGGCGACCGGAACGTGGACGCGATCGTGGCGCTGCGCGAGCTGTCGGGCGCTCCGGCCGGGCAGCGCAGCTGGGTCAAGGACCGGATGGTCTACACGCACGGGTACGGGTTCGTGTCGGCCCAGGGCGAGCAGTTCGCCAACGGCGGCTACCCCGACTTCCTGACCAAGGACATGCCGCAGGCGCCGAACTCGCAGATCAAGGTCGACCGGCCGCAGATCTACTTCGGTGAGCGGTCTCCGGGCTACTCGGTGGTGGGCGGCCGGGGCCAGCAGGAGCTGGACTACCCCGACAACAGCGCGGCCGGGCAGCGGAACACCACCTATCAGGGGCGCGGCGGCGTCCCGATCGACTCGTTCTTCAACAAGCTGCTGTTCGCGACCAAGTTCCAGGAGAAGAACCTCCTGCTGTCGGGCGCGGTCAACAAGAACGCCAAGATCCTCTACAACCGGCAGCCGCGCGAGATGGTGCAGCGCGCCGCGCCCTGGCTCACCCTGGACGGCGACCCGTACCCGGCCGTGGTGAACGGCCGCATCCTGTGGATCCTGGACGGCTACACCACCTCCGGCGCCTACCCGTACTCGGAGCAGACCAGCCTCGGGGACGCGACCCGCGACACCGTCACCGACACGCGCTCGGCGGTGGCCCGGCAGGCCAACGACCGGATCAACTACATGCGCAACTCGGTGAAGGCGACGGTGGACGCCTACGACGGCACGGTCCGCCTCTACCAGTGGGACGAGAAGGACCCGATCGCCAAGACCTGGATGAAGGTTTTCAAGGGCACGGTGCAACCGCGCAACACGATCCCGCCGCAGCTGGAGAGCCATTTCCGCTACCCGCAGGACCTGTTCAAGGTGCAGCGGCAGATCCTCACGAAGTACCACGTGACCGACGCCGCGGCGTTCTACAACGGCGAGGGCTTCTGGGAGGTGCCGGAGGACCCTGGTTTCAAGGGCAAGCGGCAGCCGCCGTACTACCAGAGCCTGCGGATGCCGGGCAGTGACGGCGCCGACTTCTCGCTGACGACGGTGTTCAACCCGAGGGAGAACCCGAACCTGGCGGCGTTCATGTCGATCGGCTCGACGCCGGGCCGCAACTACGGGCAGATCCAGATCCTGCAGCTGCCGCGGAACTCGACGGCGCAGGGCCCCGGGCAGGTGCAGAACTCCTTCGAGACCGATCCGAAGGTCAAGAACGAGCTGTTCGCGTTGCGGCAGGGCGGCACCCGGACGGTGGCGGGCAACATGCTCACGATCCCGTTCGGCAACGGGGTGCTGTACGTGGAGCCGATGTACGCCATGGCGGCGGGCACGGCCGAGCAGCAGCCGTATCCGCTGCTGGGCAAGGTGCTGGTCCGGTTCGGCGACAAGATCGCCTCGGGGAACAACATGGACGAGGCGCTGGAGCAGCTGCTGGGCGGTGTCGCGGCGGCCCCGCCGCCGTCCGACGCCCAGCCGGGGCAGCAGCAGGGCGGCACACCGCAGCTGACCCAGCAGGCACAGCAGGCGATCGACGAACTCGAGGCCGCCGTCGCCGACTACGAGAAGGCGCAGAAGGAGCTGAACTACACGGAGATGGGCAAGGCCTGGGACCGGATCAAGAAGGCGCGGGACGCCCTGGCCGCGGCCCAGCAGTCCGGGGGGCGTCCGGCGAACCCGAACCCGAGCCCGTCCCCGTCGGGTTCCCCGTCGCCGTCCCCGTCCGGATCACCGAACCAGGACTGAGCCGACCCCTGACCCGAAGGAGGGCCGTGCGGCATAGCCGCACGGCCCTCCTTCGTACCTGTGGTCAGCGGCGGCGTTTGCGGGCGCGGCGGATGGCGGCGGCCGCGCCGATCGCGGCGACGGTGGCGCCCGCCGCGGTGGCCATGGTGGCCTCCTTGCCGCCGACGCGGCGGCCGACGACGGCGTGCCGGCCCGCGCTCTCCTCCATCAGGACGCGCAGCGCGGTGGCGTTGTCGTAGGCGGGCTTCCACCCGGCGGTGCGGAGCCGGGCGCAGTCGACGACCCACGGGTAGGCGACGTAGTGCAGGTCGGTGGCGGGCGCCGGGGTCATGCCGAGCCGGTGCAGCCGCTGCGCCATGCCGAAGGTGACCGCGGCGGGCAGCTCGAAACTGCGCTTGCCGGTGATCTCGCCGACCTCGTCCTGGCCCAGCCAGCCCTCGCAGCCGACGCCGATCGGGCCGGTCAGGCCCTCGACGACGACCACTTCGAGCGCGGCGGCGAGGTCCTCGATGTGGCAGAACTGCCAGCCGGGGGTGCTGCCCTTGACCGACAGCAGCCGCGGCGCCTCGAAGTGCCGGGTGATCACGGTGTCGATGCCGGGGCCCACCAGGGCGGCCGGCCGTACGACCGTGACCTCGAGGCCCGGATGGGTCAGCGCGGCACCGGCGGCCAGTTCCTCGATCTCCACGTAGTCGCCGGCGATGCTGGCGTTGGCCTCGGCCAGCAGCGGCGCGTCCTCGGCGAGCGGGATCTCGTTGCCGGGGCCCGCGCCGTACACCATGGCGCTGGTGACCAGCACCACCCGGCGCACCCGGGCCGCCGCGGCCGCGGTGACCACCGTCTGGGCGCCGCGCACGTTGTGGGTGCGGCGCTCGCGCGGGTCCAGTTCGGGCGAGGGGCGGATGTCGAGGTTGACGATCACGTCCACGTCGGAGAGCCGGTTGGACAGCAGGGGGTCGCGGATGTCGGTCACCCGCCAGGTCACGTTCGGTACGTCGCCGCGCTGGTCGTCGATCGCCACGACCTTGCGGATCGCCTCGTGCCCGGCCAGCCGGGCGGCCAGCAGCCGGCCCGCTCCGGTGGCCGCGCCGGTGACGGCGACGACCGGACCCTTTATACGCCCAGGGCGAACCTTGCCCGTTGCCACGGAGGTGCCCCCTTCCTTGTGTACGCGACTTCGCCAGGACCGGCTAACGTTGCGGATATGAGCCCATCATGCATCCCAGGGGCAAACCGATGAGTGACACTCCGTTCGGCTTCAACCGTCCCGGCAACGGCGAGGGTGACGACGACAAGCCCCAGGATCCATTCAAGGCCATGGGCGGCGACATGACGCAGTTCGCCGACATGCTGCACCGCTTCGCCGACATGATCGGCAGCCAGGGCGCCCCGGGCGCCGGTGGCGGCCCGCTGAACTGGGATCTCGCCAAGAACATCGCCCGCCACTCGGTCGCCGAGCAGGGCGACCCGTCGGTGGTGGACGCCGAGCGGCGGCAGGTCCAGGAGGCGCTGCGGCTGGCCGATCTGTGGCTGGACGAGGGCACGACGCTGCCCGCCGGGATCCGCACCCCGCAGGCGTGGAGCCGGTCGGAGTGGATCGAGCAGACGCTGCCGGTCTGGTCCAAGGTGTGCGATCCGATCGCGGCCCGCATGGTCGAGTCCATGGGCGGCGCGCTGGGCTCCGGCGAGATCCCGGCCGACATGCAGGCGATGGCCGGTCCGCTGATCGGCATGGTCAAGCAGATGGCGGGCGCGATGGTGGGCGGCCAGGCGGGACAGGCGCTGGGCGCGCTGGCCCGCGAGGTGGTCGGGTCCGCCGATGTGGGGCTGCCGCTGGCGCCCGACGGTGTGGGCGCGCTGCTGCCCTCCGGGGTGGCGGCGTTCGGTGAGGGTCTGGAGGTCTCCGAGGACGAGGTCCGGCTCTACCTGGCGCTGCGCGAGGCCGCGCACCAGCGGCTGTTCGCGCACGTGCCGTGGCTGCGCGCCCATCTGATGGGCGCGGTGGAGGACTACGCGCGCGGCATCACGGTCGACCTGTCGGGCATCGAGCAGGCCGTGCAGGGCCTCGACCTGAGCAATCCGGAGGCGATCCAGCAGGCGCTGGGCGGCGAACTGCAGCTGACGCCGGAGGAGACCCCGCAGCAGAAGGCCGCGCTGACCCGGCTGGAGACCACCCTGGCGCTGGTCGAGGGCTGGGTCGACACCGTGGTCAACCAGGTCGCCGGCGACCGGCTGCCCGGCTCGGTGAAGCTGGCCGAGGCGGTGCGGCGGCGCCGCGCCACCGGCGGCCCGGCGGAGCGGACGTTCGCCACACTGGTGGGGCTGGAGTTGCGGCCGCGCCGGCTGCGCGAGGCGGGCGCGCTGTGGCGGGGGCTCACCGAGCACCGCGGCGTGCAGGGCCGCGACGCGGTCTGGGAGCACCCCGACCTGCTGCCGACCGCCGAGGATCTGGACGACCCCGAGGGGTTCGTGCACGGCAAGAACGAGATCGAGGGCCTGTCCGACCTGGACATCTCCGCGCTCACCGGTGAGGTCGGCGAGAAGGGCGAGGAGAAGGACGAGCAGGACGGCGGCGAGGGCGGCGAGCCCGGTGACGGCCCGGAGCCCCGCACGTGAGGTCGCGGGTGGGCTTCTCGCGCGTGCCCGGCTGCCGGTTCGAGCCGGCGACCGCGTCCGCGCAGCTCAGAAGGCTGATGGCGGGCGCCGGGCTGTGCTGGCAGCGGCCGCGTGATCAGGAACGTCGGCGCCGGCACCCGGCCAACTCGCTGTATCCGCGGGTCGGCCGCCGCGTATGACGGAGCCGGCCGGGGGCGGGCGCGGCCCGCACGCGGACGCCGTGCGGGTGCTGGACGGGTGGCGGGCGCCCGACGAGGCGCAGGACGCGGTGCGCCGTGAGTTCCTGCGCCATCTGGCCGAGCATCCGGACGGCACGCTCCGGGAGTGCGTCGCCGGGCACGTCACGGCCAGCACGATCGTCCTCGACGACTCCCGTGCCCGCGTCCTGCTGACCCTGCACCGCAAGATCGGGGCCTGGTTGCAACTGGGCGGCCACTGCGAGCCGGGGGACGCGACGCTGGCGGGCGCGGCGCTGCGGGAGGCGACCGAGGAGTCCGGGATCGAGGGGCTGCGGCCGCTGCCCGGCCCGGCCCGGCTCGACCGGCACGCGGTGCGCTGCCATCCGGAGGGGTCCTGGCATCTCGACGTGCAGTTCGTGGCGCTGGCCCCGCCCGGCGCCCGGCACACGATCAGCGCGGAGTCGGCGGATCTGCGCTGGTTCCCGCTGGACGGCCTGCCCGAGCCGACCGACGACGTCGTCCGCCGCCTGGTCGGAGCGGCGTCCCGGCTCGTCACGGGTTGAGCGGGGGCACTTCCGGCAGGTCCGGCAGCGGACGGCCTTCGAGGATGGCGCGGGTGTTCTCCCAGCCTTCCAGGCCGGGGTCCAGGAGCCGCACGTCGGCGGGCGTGCGGAGCCGGTGCCAGCCGGGCCCCTGCGGGACGAGCCCGGGACGGGGCGCGGCGGCGCGCAGCCGGGCCAGCGCGTCGGCCGTGTCGAGATCGACGCCGTCGAGGGCGGCGGCGAGCCATGCGGGCAGCGGCAGGCGGGCGGCCAGCGCGACCAGCCCGGCCGAAGTCCCGCGTCCCGGCCGGTTCCGCGGGCCTTCGGCCTGGCAGGCGGCGGCGGGGGCGTTGCCGAGGGCGCGGAAGAGCTTGCCGATCAGCAGCGGCGGGAGGTCGGGGGCGTCGGGGGCGAGCAGCACGGCCTCGTCGGCGCCCAGGGCGTGCAGCGCGGCGAACGCGGCGGCCAGGCCCCGCTCCCGCACGACCGCGGTGCCGGGCCAGGTGATCGACTCGGCGGCGGGCTGGGCGGGCGGGTCGAGCACGAGCGCCGGCATGACCAGTTCGAGGCCCGCGGCGACCTCGTAGGTGTCCTCTAGGAGGGCGAGGCGGAACTCCTCGGGGTCGACCCCCGGCGGGCTCGGCGGCTCGGCGACCTCGCCGGGACGTCGTACGGACAGGACGCCGGCGTAGCGGCGGGGGGCCGCGGGCGGGGCTGAGCCAGGGCTCACCCGGCGACCCCGTGGTGGCATTCGGGCGGGAGCTCGTCGTCGGCCGTGCCGTCGCCCTCCATCGGGAGATGGGCGGCGGCCGCCACGCCTTCCAGGTAGCCGCGCGCCCGCTCGGCCTTGGGGTAGTTGCCGACGAGCTTCCAGAAGTCCGCGCCGTGGCCGGGGACGAGCAGGTGCGCCAGCTCGTGGACCAGTACGTAGTCGACCACCCAGGACGGCATCCCGCGCAGCCGGGTCGAGAGCCGGATGGTGCCGTCGTCGGGCGTGCAGGACCCCCAGCGGGTCCGCTGGTTGCCCACCCACCGCACGCTCACCGGAACGGCGCGCCCGCCGAGATGGCGCCGGGACAGCTCGCGGGCCCGCACCTCCAGGTCGGCGTCGGAGGGGCGGCGGCGACGCTCGCGCTCCTCGAGCCGTTCGAGGATGGTCGCGATCCACTGCTCCTCCTCGGCCTTGCTGAGCCGGGAGGGCAGCATCACCACGACCTTGTCCCCATCGCGGTATGCGGACACCGTCCGCCGACGGCGGTTACTGCGGCGGACCTCTACGTTAGGGGGCACCCCAGAACCGTACCTAAAAATTTGCTTCCTCCACAGGGGGTGTTGGGAGTTTGCGCAGGTCAGCCGGACCGTTTTCGAGCGTCCCCAAATGTTTCCACAGTGTCTCCGGATGGTTTCCACACCAAGCTGTGTTTCCGCGGTCCCGGCCCAGGGCACTCGCCTAGCGGCTCGCACCCTGACCGAGCCTGGTCGAGCGCGACATCGCTACGCGATCTGCCCGGCGAGGCTCGCCTCCGGCATCGCCTCACCGGCCAGGTAGCGCGCTCGCGCGGTGCCTGAGGCACTTCGAGACAGGTCCTAAACCCGTTCGTCCGTCGCCCGGCTCCGCTTGATCGGCGTCATGCCGGGTAGGACGGGGGGCGGCGGTGACCGGAACGAGCGGAGAGCAGGGTGATCAGGCTGGGACGGCATGCACGGCGGCAGGCCAGCGGGACCGGGGCGGAGACGGCGCCGGAGATCTTGGAGAGTCCGGACGGCACTCGTCTCGGCACGCCTCCCCGTTCCCTGGGGGCGCGCGTGGGCGGCGCCGTCGCAGGCGGGGTGGCCGGGGGCGCGGCGGGCCGGGCGCTGCGTCCGGTGGCGCGCAAGGCGGCCCGCCGGTACGGGCTGCCGGAGGGCGCACTGGTCCGGGCGACGGAGATCGTCGCGCCGATACTGGTGTCGATGGCCGTGGCGCGGCTGGTCAAGAGCCGGGCGCGGGCCAGACTCGCCGCGGTCGGCACCGGGCCGGACGAGCCGCCCGGCCCGATCAGGATCTGATCTCGGGCTATTCGCCGGTGAAGGTCGGGCGGCGCTTCTCCCGCTGGGCCGCCAGCCCCTCCACCATGTCCTTGGACGCCATCGTGACCGGCTGCGCGAGGGACTCCCAGCGCAGCGCCGACTCCATGTCGGGGTGGCCGCCGTTCGACAGCGCGACCTTGGTCAGCCGGGTCGCGATCGGGGCCTGCTCGGCGATCCGCGCGGCGGCCCCGAGCGCCTCCTGGAGCACCAGCTCGCGCGGGACGGCCCGGTTGACCAGCCCGTACGCCTCGGCCTGCGAGCCGGTGACGGCGCGTCCGGTGAACAGCATCTCGCGGGCCAGCGGCAGTCCGGCCACCTCCGGGAGCAGCCAGGTGGTGGCCATGCCCGGGTGCAGGCCGAGCGCGGTGAACGGCACCGTCAGCTTGGCGTCGGCCGCCGCGTACCGCAGGTCGCAGGCCAGCGCGAGCGCGAGGCCGGCGCCGACGGCGTGGCCGTTGATCGCCGCGATGGTCGGCACCTCCAGCGCGCGGATCGTCAGCCAGGTGCGGTAGAACTCCAGCATCCGGTCGCGCAGCGCCGGGACGGCGATCGCGTTGGTGTCGGCGAGCCAGGGCAGGGCGCCGCCCGAGGTGAACGCGGTGCCGGCGCCGGTGACGACCGCGCAGCGCAGCCCGCGGTCGGCGCGCAGCCCGGCGATGGCCTCCTTCCAGGCCGCGGTCATCTCGTCGGACATGGCGTTGCGGCGGTCCGGGTCGTTCAGGGTGAGGACGGCGACGCCGTCGGAACGGCGTTCCAGGAGCAGCTCATCGGGCATGGCCGCACGCTATCGCGCGGCCCGATCATGCGGATCGGCGGTCTCCCATCACGCGCGTGCGCATACCACAGATCCGGTACCGCGTGAGAAAGCGCACACTTACCACTTTATCGCAGGTCACCGTCTTACGACAAAATGAGGACCCGTTCTTATGCCCTTATCGTTGTGGCGCAAACCGGACTCGATCACCGACAATGGTGCACGTGAGCGATCTTCCCCGCCGCGCGGTGACGCGGTCCGCAAAGCTGGCGTCCCTCCCGATCGGCTTCGCCGGGCGCACCGCGCTGGGCGTTGGGAAACGCACCTTCGGACGACCCGCCGAGGCCGTCGCCATGGAGATCCAGCAGCGCACCGCCGAGCAGCTGTTCAAGGTGCTCGGCGAGCTCAAGGGCGGGGCGATGAAGCTCGGCCAGATGCTGTCGATCTTCGAGGCCGCGCTGCCGCCCGAGATCGCCGGCCCGTACCGGGCCACCCTGACCAAACTCCAGGAGGCCGCGCCGCCGCTGCCGGCCGCCGCCGTCCACAAGGTCCTGGCGGAGGGGCTCGGCGACGACTGGCGCGACCGGTTCGAGTCGTTCGACGACGATCCGGCCGCCGCCGCCTCGATCGGCCAGGTGCACCGCGGCGTGTGGAAGGACGGCCGCAAGGTCGCGGTCAAGGTCCAGTACCCCGGCGCCGGCAAGGCCCTGATCAGCGACTTCAACCAGCTGTCCCGGCTGGCCAAGCTGTTCTCCGTGCTGATGCCCGGCCTCGACGTCAAGTCGATGCTGGCCGAACTGAAGGAACGGGTCGCCGAGGAGCTCGACTACACCATCGAGGCGGCCTCGCAGACCGCGGTCCGCGCCGCCTACCCGGCCGACGACCCCGACTTCTACATCCCCGAGGTGATCGCCCAGGCCGGCGACGTGCTGGTCACCGAGTGGATCGACGGCACCCCGCTGTCCCAGATCATCAGCTCCGGGGACCAGGACGAGCGCGACCACGCCGCCCTGCTGTACTGCCGCTTCCTGCTGTCGGGGCCCAAGCGGTCCGGCCTGCTGCACGGCGACCCGCACCCGGGCAACTTCCGGGTCATGGCCGACGGCCGGCTCGGCGTGCTCGACTTCGGCGCCGTCGACCGCATCCCCGAGGACTTCCAGCACCGGATGGGCCGGCTGCTGCGCATCGGCACCATGGCCGAGATCGACCGGATCGAGGACGCGCTGCGCCGGGAGGACTTCATCCGGGAGGGCGTGGACATCGACGCCGAGTCCCTCCAGGCGTTCCTCGCCCCGATCACCGAGCCGTTCGTCACCGAGACCTTCAAGTTCAACCGCGAATGGCTGCGCGACATGGCCGCCCGCGTCACCGACCTGCGGCCGACCAACGTCGTCCGGCAGCTCAACCTGCCGCCCGAGTACGTGATCGTGCACCGCGTGCTGTCGGCCGGCACCGGCGTGCTGTGCCAGCTCGAATGCGAGATCCCGGCCCGCGCCGAGTCGCTGCGCTGGATCTCCGGCTTCGCCGACGAGGCCGAGCTCACCGCCGCCGACTCCGACGACGAACTCGCGGGCTGACACGTCGAGCGGGGCCCCGCGCGTTGATGAGACGCGCGAGGCCCCGCTTTTCGTGCGTGCCCGGCGAGGGGGTCGCCGGGCACGCCCCCGGATGCCCGGCCGGGAGGCGGCCGTCCGCCAAACCATCCAAGAAGAGCGGACGGCGGCCTGCCACCGGACGGGCTTCGCCTATTCGTGCCCGGTCTTGCGCACGGGCCGGGACACGTACGGGTCACCGGCCCGGGTGGGCGCCAGCAGGGCGCGCCGGACGCGGGCGGTCCGCGTCCTGGCGTCCCGGCGCGCGCGCCGCAGGGCGCGCACGCGCTGTGCCAGCTCCACCTCGGCGCCGGGTATTCGTTCCCGGGACAGGTCATGGCTGAGCAAGTTCATCTTGTTCTCCCCGGTGGCCCGGGGGCACGGCCCCTGTTCGGGGACCGTGCCCCCGGTCTCCGCACGGTCGAAGGTCGGAACGGTGGTCATGTGGCTCACACGGTCACTTCGTCCGGGAGCGGGTTCTTGCGCGGACGGCCGCGGGGCCGCTTGCGCGGGACGATCACACCGCGGACGAACAGCTCGCCGCCCCACACGCCCCAGGGCTCCTTGCGCTCGAGGGCGCCGGCGAGGCACTCCTTGCGGAGCGGGCACTCCAGGCACAGGGCCTTGGCGAGCTCGACGTCGGCGGGAGCCTCGGCGAAGAACAGCTCCGGGTCGGTCCGGCACGGAAGAGTGAGGTCCTCCTCGCTTACTGCGAGAGCCCCCTGCATCACAGTCACCCTTGTTTCCTCTCGTTGGTTCGCAACGGGTGTGTCGGTTTTCCGGGCAAATAAGAAGGCCGCGGATCCGGTGTCTGGATCCGCGGCCTGGGGGCTTGCCGGTGTTTTCTAGACCGGTCGCCTCCAGGGGTGCGGACCCGAGCCACCCTTCATGGAAATGGCTTCCACGTAGGCCGTGGCCGGAGCACTGGGGTTGGTGTCTTCGAGGCCGAAGACACTCCGCCCCTGCTCATCCTGGACTCGCTGCTCGTCACGCAGATCGCGCAGTAGCGGGCCGAACACGCCGGCCTCGAACCGCGCGGAACCGCGGATGGCTCCGCCGCGCAGCACCGCGGAACCGCCATGCTCCGTGCACACGGACCGCAGAGCCTCCGGGCGCGCGGACTGCAGAGCCTCCGGGCTCACGGTTTGCGGAGCGCGCCACGGGCGGACGACGGACGCTATGCCGCCGCCGCTTCTCGTCGAAGTGCCGAGCGGGCATGCGCGCGTCCAGGACTGCGCTGATTTGTTCAACATGCTGTTCACCGGACCGCACACCACCTCTCTGGCTCCTCGGGGCCCGTCCACCGGATCCAAGATCCACCGGCGGGCCGTCTGATCGCTCGCGTACGAGAGTACGGGGACTTCCGTAAATCAATCAAGCTATTTTTGACCTGCGGTTTTGTGGGTCACTTCACCGGCCTCACGGGGAACCGCAGCCCCGTTTTCACCGTCTAAGGGCGGTTTTGGGCTCCATTGCGGTTTCGGAAGCCATCGCGCCCCTCAGGCTGACCTACCCCGCCTGGCGCAAGATCCTGCAACACCCTTCGCCGCCTCGCAAGCGCCGGCTGCTGGGCTGTGTTTTTTGCAGCCCCGGCCCAGGGCACTCGCCTGGCGGCTCGCACCCTGACCGAGCCTGGGCGAGCGCGACATCGCTCCGCGATCTGGCCGGTAAAGCTCGCCTCCGGCATCGCATCACCGGCCAGGTAGCGCGCTCGCGCGGTATCTGAGGCCACTTCGAGACAGGCCCTAGGAGCCGCTATGGGTGATCGAGAGAACCATCGCCTGGCCACTGGGCTCCCGCGACTACCTGGTCTTCTCGGCCTGGCCACCCCTGCTAAAGCGCTTGATCGAACTCATCGCGCGGGATTACCAGGGCGTGTCTCGGTGTCCAGGTGCGTGCATCGCAAGGCGGCTGTCGACCGACGACAACGCGGCGAGGTGCGTGCCTGGACGCCGCACCCTAGGACCGCGACGGGGGTTTCGTCGTCCGGATGAGTCCCTCCTGCATGACCGACACGACCAGGTCGCCGTCACGGGTGAAGACCTGCCCCCGGGCGAGACCGCGGGCACCGCCGGCGAACGGGGTGTCCTGGTAGTAGAGCAGCCAGTCGTCGGCGCGGAACGGCTGGTGGAACCACATGGCGTGGTCGAGGCTGGCTCCCATCGTCCGCTGGTCGCCCCAGGCGAGCCCGTGGTTGAGCAGCACGGTGTCGAGGAGTGTCATGTCGGACGCGTAGGTCATCAGGCACACGTGCAGCATCGGGTCGTCGGGCAGTTCCCCGTCCACTTTGAGCCACACCTTCGACTCGGGTGTCCGCAGCGCCGGGTCCTTTGCCGCCTCCCACGAGAGAGGCGTGGCATGCCGGACGTCGAAGGGCCGCCCCTCGACGAACTCCACCGCGCCGCGCTCTCCGAACAGCGGGGTGAGCCGCTCCAGTGCGTCCGGCAGCGTCTCGGGGTCGGGCGCGTCGGGCATGGCCGCCTGGTGGGCGGGCCCGTCCTCGACGATCTGGAACGACGCCGAGAGGCTGAAGATCGCCTTCCCGTGCTGCACCGCCAGCACCCGTCGGGTGGTGAACGACCGCCCGTCCCGCACCCGGTCGACGGTGTACACGATCGGCACGAGCGGGTCGCCGGGCCGGATGAAGTAGGCGTGCAGCGAGTGGACGGGCCGGTTCACCGGAACGGTCCGCCCGGCGGCCACCAGTGCCTGCCCGGCCACTTGGCCGCCGAAGACACGCTGGCGGCGTTCCTCGGGGCTGCGGCCGCGAAAGATGTCGTTCTCGATCTGCTCAAGGTCGAGCAGCTCCAGCAGTGCCTTCAGGGAAGCTTTCACACCGCCGATTGTCCCAAACAATTCCCTTTGACCAGCCTCTCCCCCACCCCACTACGCAACACCAGCACCCGACCCCTATCAAGCCAGCCCAACGGTCGGAGCCCGGCCGCGTCCCTCTTAAGGGACGCCGGGGGCCTTGCCTCAGGGGACGCGCGCGGCGCGGGCGTCCGGCGACATTGACGGCTGTGAGACACCTCCGTGCCGCTCCGCGCGCGCCGGACGGCAGACCTGTGGCCCTACCGACCGCGGGCCGGCGTTCTTCGTCCGGTCGTGGCCGTCGGTCAGGAGACGGTGTCGTTGCGGAGGCCGAGTACCGCTTCGGCGTATTTGTCTAGTTTGACCTTGCCCACGCCTGGGATCTTGGCGAGCTCTTCCAGGGATTCGGGGTCGCGTTCGGCGATGGCCTGGAGGGTGGCGTCGGTGAAGACGACGTAGGCGGGGATCTTCTGGTCGGCCGCCGTGCGGGAGCGCCAGTCCTTGAGGGCCAGCAGCAGCTCCTCGTTGAGCTCGGCGGGGCAGTCCTCGCAGCGGCCCAGCTTGCGTTCGATGGCGGCCGTCAGGGGGCGGCCGCAGACCCGGCAGGGCTGGGGGCCCTTGGCGACGCGGCGCCCGCCGCGTTCGACCCGGGCCGGGGTCGGGGTCATGGCCTTGGAGGTGAGGCCGTCCAGGAACCGGGACGGGCTGCGGCGCCGGGCGCCGCCCGGGGAGCGTGACAGGGCCCAGGACAGGGCCAGGTGCTCGCGGGCGCGGGTGATGCCCACGTAGAGCAGGCGGCGCTCCTCCTCGACCTGCTCGTCGGTCTCCGCGTAGATGATCGGAAGGGTGCCCTCGACCAGGCCCACGAGGAAGACCGCGTCCCACTCCAGGCCCTTGGCGGCGTGCAGGGAGGCGAGGGTGACGCCCTCCAGCGGCGGGGCGTGCTGGGCGGCGGCGCGCTCCTCCAGTTCGGCGACGAACTCCGGCAGCCCGGCGCGCGGGTCGTCGGCGGCGATGTCCTCGGCGAGCTGGGCCAGTGCGGCCAGCGACTCCCAGCGGGTGCGGACCGCGCCCGAGCCCTCGGGCGGGCGGTCGGAGAAGCCGGCGCCCGACAGCACGTGCCGGACGGTCGCGATCAGGCCGGTGCCGTCGGTCTCGGCGTCGGCCCCGGCGCGGGCGGCGCCGCGCAGCCGGATCACCGCCTCGCGGACCTCGGGCCGTTCGAAGAACCGCTCGGCGCCGCGCAGCACGTAGGGGACGCCGGCGGCGGCCAGGGCCGACTCGTAGCCCTCGGACTGGGCGTTGATCCGGTAGAGCACCGCGATCTCGCGGGCCGGGACGCCCTCCTCGATCAGCTTGCGGGCGCGGCGCGCGATGTCGTCGGCCTCGGCGATCTCGTCGTCGTACTCGTTGAAGACCGGGTCGGGGCCGTCGGCGCGCTGCGCGACCAGCTCGAGCCGGTGCCGGCGGGCGGCGTCGCCGCGCGCCCGGTCGATGACGCCGTTGGCCAGCCGCACGACCTGCGGGGTGGAGCGGTAGTCGCGGACCAGCTTCACCACCTTGGCGTCCGGGAACTGGCGGGTGAAGTCGAGCAGGTAGGACGGGCTGGCGCCGGTGAAGGAGTAGATCGTCTGGTTGGGGTCGCCGACCACGCACAGGTCGTCGCGGTCGCCGAGCCAGGTGTCGAGGAGCATCTTCTGCAGCGGGTTGACGTCCTGGAACTCGTCGACGACGAAGGACCGGTACTGCTCGCGGACCTGGGCGGCGACCTCGCGGTGCTCGGTGAGCACCGCGGCGGTCAGCTCCAGCATGCTCTCGAAGTCGAGCAGGTTGCGCTCGCGGCGCAGCGTCTCGTACATGTCGTAGACGCGGGCGACCTCGGCCACGTCGGTGGGCAGCTTGCGGGAGGCGGTGGCGACCGCGCCGGCGTAGTCCTCCGGGCGGTGCTGGGTGACCTTGGCCCATTCGATCTCGCCGGCGATGTCGCGCAGCTCGGTGCGGCCGAAGGCCAGCCGGCAGGCTCGGACGGCGTCCGCGACCAGCGCGATCTTGGATTCGATGATCTTGGGCGGCTGGCCGCCGATCACCCGCGGCCAGAAGTAGGTCAGCTGGCGCAGCGCCGCGGCGTGGAAGGTGCGGGCCTGCACGCCGGGCGCGCCCAGCTGCCGGAGCCGCGCGCGCAGCTCGCCGGCCGCCCGGGTGGTGAACGTCACGGCCAGCACCCGCTGCGGGGCGACCTTGCCGGTCAGCGCCGCGTACGCGATCCGGTGCGTGATGGCCCTGGTCTTGCCGGTGCCGGCACCGGCCAGCACGCACACCGGACCCTGCGCCGCCTCGGCCACCGCCCGCTGCTCGGGGTCGAGCCCCGCCAGTACGCCCTCAGCCTCCATGCCCCCATCCTGGCAGCAGCGGGGGACCGAATCCGCACCGCGCCGCATCTGTGGATAACCTCCTTCACCGGAATGCTCGACCGCGGACGACTGTTGACGCAATCGTTCGAAATCCGTACAAACCAGCCACAGAGGGAGACGACGCGCCGATGGCCACGCCCACCGCGGACCGGGCGGACGCGCCCACGGGCCCGCTCACCATGTACACCACGACCTGGTGCGGCTTCTGCAGGCGGCTCAAGAACCAGCTCGCCCGGGACGGCATCGAGATGGTCGAGGTCGACATCGAGCGCGACCCCGCGGCGGCGGAGTTCGTGATGAGCGTCAACGGCGGCAACCAGACGGTGCCGACGGTGGTCGTAGACACGCCTGACGCAGGCCGGCACGTGCTGGTCAACCCCAGCGCCAAGGAGGTCAAGCGCCTCCTCGGCGTCTGAGCATCGTTCAGAACGGGGGCATTTCCGGGAGCGGGCCTCCGTACCAGCGCAGGATGAGCTGTGCGGCTATGGAGAGCGGGCCGGGCGAAACGATCCGGCCGCTCTCGATGGCCTCCTTCAGCTCGTCGCGGGTGTACCAGGCGGCGTCCAGAATCTCTTCCGGATCGGGCCGCAGCTCCTGGACGCCCTCCGCGCGGGCGAAGAAGCCCAGCATCAGGCTCTGCGGAAGGGGCCACGGCTGGCTGCCCAGGTAGCGGATGTCGCCGACCTCCAGGCCGACCTCCTCCCGCACTTCGCGGGCGACGGCCTGCTCCAGCGATTCGCCCGGTTCGACGAATCCGGCGAGGATCGACCGGCGGTCCTCGGGCCAGCTGGGCCCGCGGGCCAGCAGGACGCGGTCGGCGTCGTCCCGGACGAGCATGATGACGGCCGGGTCGACCCGGGGGAAGTGCTCGGACTTGTCGGCCGGGCACACGCGCACGTGGCCGGCGGCGGTGAGTTCGGTTGGCGCGCCACAACGCGGGCAGTGCCGGTTGGTCGCGTGCCAGTGCTCCAATGCGACCGCGTGGGTGAGCAGGCCCGAGTCCTGGTCGCCCAGCAGCGCCCCGACTCGCCTGAGCCCTGCTCGCTCCGCCCCCTCTATGGCGGGCAGCTCTCCCCGTACGGCGAAGTAGGCGACCCCCTCGTCGTCCACGCCGAGGAGGTAGCGCTCCCCCTCCGGGGCCTGGCCGGGTGACGTGAAGACCAGCCCGGGGCCCGGATCGTAGGAGACGAGTGCGCGTCCGCCCTCGATCGTGAACACGCGCGTGCGCGGATCGGCCCAGGCCGCCCCGACCCATTCCTTGTCGCGGCGGCGTTCGGCGACCCTGTCCAGGGTGCCGCGTGCGAGCGCCAGCCATTCGAGCATCGACTCGGTGGGCGCCTCGGTCTTCGTGTCAGTCAACGAACCTCCTCGTGTACGGCCTGACCTCCCATCATGCCGATCGCAGCGCTGTCGCGAGCTCTTGCCACAGATAGGCGACCGCTTCGGCGCCTTTGAGAAGCAAGGGCATCTCGACCTTCTCGTTGGGGGCGTGGATGCGGTCGCTGTTGAGGCCCACCGCTAGAAACACCAGCGGGGCTCCCAATATGTCCGCGAGATCGGCTTCCGGACCGCTGCCGCCCTCCCGGGTGAACAGCACCTCCTTGCCGAACGCCCGCTCCATGGCGCGCTTGGCCGCCTGTACGCCCGCCGAGCGGATCGGCGAGAAGCAGGGCCGCACGCCGCCGCCGGGAATGACGACCTCGGCGCGTACGCCGGGCGGGGTGTTCTGCTGGACCCAGGTACGGAACGCGTCCTGCGTCTTGTGCGGGTCCTGCCCGGCCACCAGCCGGAACGAGATCTTGGCGTGCGCTTCGCGGGGGACGATGGTCTTGCGCCCGGGGCCGGTGTGCCCGCCCCACATGCCGTTGATCTCAGCCGTTGGGCGTGCCCAGATCCGCTCCAGGGTGGTGTAGCCCTTCTCCCCGTGCGGCGCCTGGCTGTTGCCCGCCGTGCGGAGCCACTCGGCCTCATCGAAGGGGAGGCGCGCGAACAGTTCGCGCTCTTCCTCGGTCAGCGGGACGACGTCGTCGTAGAAGCCGGGCAGGGTGACGCGGCCGTCGGCGTCGTGCAGGGATGCCAGGAGCGTGGCCATCGCGTGCAGGGGGTTGGGGACGGCCCCGCCGAACGATCCCGAGTGCAGGTCGCTCTCCGGGCCGTACAGCGCCACCTCGACCTCGATGAGGCCGCGCATGCCGGTGCACATGGAGGGGACGTCCTGCGACCACATCGTCGTGTCGCTGATGACGATGGCGTCGCAGGACAGCCGGTCGCGGTGCGTGCGCAGCAGTTCGGCGAAGTGCACCGAGCCCGATTCCTCCTCGCCCTCCACCAACAGCTTGATGGTGACGGGCGGCGCGGTGGCGCCGGAGGCCGCGAGCCCTGCCCGGATGCCAAGGGTGTGGAAGAACACCTGCCCCTTGTCGTCGGACGTGCCGCGCCCGATCAGCCGGTCGCCCTTCTCGTAGGGGGTGAACGGGTCGGTCTCCCACTCGTCCAGTGGCTCCACAGGCTGCACGTCGTGATGGCCGTAGACGACGACCGCCGGCGCGTCCGGGTCGGCGGCGGGCCATTCGGCGAAAACGGCGGGCAGCCCTTGGGTCTCCCACACCTCGACTGTGGGGAATCCCGTGTCGCGTAGGTGGCCGGCCAGCCATTCGGCCGAGCGTAGGACGTCCGGATGGTAGGCAGGGTCCCCCGAGATGGAGGGGATCGCCAGCCACTCCTTGAGGTCGGCGAAGAACCGTTCCTTGCTCGCCCCGATGTACTCGGTAACGTCCACGCACTCTCCTTGAGCAGATGTGGCCGACTTGCGGAAGGCGTCGGCGCGGCATAGGACATGGGCAGGCGAACGAGCGTCGGGAGGGCCCGTGATCCTGATTGACCCGCCCCTGTGGCCCGCACGCGGGCGCGTGTGGTCGCACATGGTCAGCGACGAGTCGTTCCAGGAGTTGCACGCGTTCGCGGCCGACCTCGGGTTGCCCCCACGGGCGTTCGAGCGCGACCACTACGACGTGCCTTCCGAACTCTACGGCGCGGCGGTCACCCTTGGGGCGGAGGAGGTCGGCTGCCAGGAGCTCCTTAGCCGGCTGACCCGCGCCGGGCTGCGCCGCCGCAAGTTCGCGCGCGCTCAGGCGTGACCGGTGTGCCCCCCAGAGAAAACGACCTAGGAGGGTGGGACGGCCTTGAGCAGCATCAGCTCGGTCTCGATGTTGCGGCGGGCGCGTGCCTCGAAACGTTCACGGGCCAGAGGGGTGTGGAAGAGCGCGGGCAGCGCCAGCAGCCCGCCGAGCACCTCGGCGCGTCCCACCCGGAAGAGATCCTCTGGGACGAACGCGTACTCCTCCCGTACGGCGACGGCATAGGCGGCGTACCGTTCGGGCTCGGAGCCGAGGATCGCCAGGTCGGCGTCGCACAGCACTTGGCCGTTGCGGTCGTCCGCGGCGGGCGCGTGCGTCACGGTCAGCTCCACCAGCCGGACGACCTCGGCGACGACGTCCTCGGCCAGATCGGTGTCGGCGAGCATCCTGCCCGCCAGACGGGCGCTGCGCTCCTCGTTGTCGGCGCGCTCGGGCTCGTACACGGCGTCGTGGAACCAGGCGGCCAGCCGCACGGTGTCGGCGTCGCGTTCGGCGAGCAGGGCGTGCGCGGCCAGCTCGTCCACCAGGTCGAGGACGGCGGCCAGGTGCTCGCGCGTGTGGTAGCGGCGGTGCCCCTCGCCGTAGCGCGCGTCGAGTTCGGTCCCTATGCGGCGCGTCTGCGGGCCGGCCAGCGCGACCCAGCGATCGACCAGATCCATGGTGCCCATCCTGTCGGACGGGAGCGGGCGAGACACGCGCGGCGCCTTGCTTGCGCCGGGCATGCGGCACCGCCACTATGGTGCCTTCTTCGAGTTAGGCAAGCCTTACCTCACTATCCGGAAGGTGGCCGTGGGCGCCCCGCTCTCCGCGTCGCTGTCGCTCGTTCTCGTCGCCGGGAAGGTCACCGACTCGGTGACGTCCGGCTTCCTCCCCGCCGCCGCCCGGCTCTCGGCAATGGCGGGCACCGCGCCGGTCACGCTGCTCACCGACCGCCCGGCGGAGCACGCCGAGGTCTTCGACGGCCCGATCGTCGCCTGCGACGTGACCGACTACCGCGAGATCATCGCGCGGTGCGAGGACCTCGCGCCGGCCGCGTTCTTCTCCAACAGCGACTTCCTGCAGGCCCCCACGGCCCTCGCCGCCGCCTATCACGGCCTGCCCGGCAAGGACTGGAGGGCGGCCACCCGCGCCAAGAACAAAGCCCTCATGCGGCGCCATCTGGCAGGTGTCGACCCGGTCTTCTCGGCGGCGGCGGAGCGGGTGCCCGAGGACGCCCCGTACCCACTGGTCCTCAAGCCGCGCGAGGGGGTGGCCAGTGAGGACGTCTTTCTCGTGCAGGACGCCGCCGAACTGGCCATCCGTTGCGAGGAGATCCGGGCAAGGCGATCCGACCCCCTGGTCGTGGAGGAGTACCTGCCCGGCGAGCTGCACACCCTGGAGACCCTCGGGGACGGCCGCGAGCTGCGCGTCCTCGGCTCCTTCCACACCACGGTCTCACCGCCTCCGTATTTCATTGAGGAACGCCTCGCATGGGCGCCGCCGCCTCCCGAGACGGAACAGGTGCTCGCACAACTGGACGCGCTGGGGGTGGGCTTCGGCGCCTGCCATACGGAGTTCGTCGTGCACGAGGGGCGTGCACGGCTGATCGAGGTCAATTACCGGCTCATCGGCGACCACTGCGACTTCCTCATGGCCGACCTGCTCGGCGCGCCTCTCTTCGACTGGATCCTGCGCGTGCACATGGGCGAGCCCTTGCCGCCGTACGAACCTCCTGCCAACGACGCGGGGCGGACTGCCGTCGCCGAGGTCGTCCTTGCCGAACGGCCGGGTGTTCTAACGGCGGCTCCCGATGCCACGGAACTGACCGACGGTTCTGTGACTGTGTCGTACCGGCCGCAGCGCAAGGTCGGCGAACAGATAGCCCTCACCCGCACGAACCGCGACTACCTGGGAACGATCCGCGCCATCGGCCCATCGGAGGACAAGGTCGAAGCCACGTTGAAGCGCTTCCGTGCCGCATACTCCTGGACGATCCAGTGAACGAGGCCACGCTCGCGGCACGGGTGCTGGACGCGCTTGTCCGCGAGGACTACGCGGGCCTTCAGCGCTTCGTCAAAGGACAGTCGTTGGAACTCCCCCACGGGAGCCTGCGCCTCCTCGATGGCCGGTCCACCGAAGGGCTTCATTCCGGATTCCTGTCGACCCACAAGGTGGACCCTGCACAGCGTTTGAGGCTGGACGACGTCATCGCCTTGGTGCAGGAGCTAGCCGACCCCAGCGACGATGTAACGGCCTTCGCCCGCGAATGCCGGGAGACTCTCGCCACCGGACAGCTGCATCAGGCGGCCCAACCTGCCGTGCTGGAACGACTACGCCGCCTCCCGGACGGACTACGCCGCGGCCCTGGCACCTACTACGAGACGCTCGCCGCCTACACCGACCACCCCGTCCACCCGATGGGCCGTTGCCGCATAGGTCTGAAGCCGGAGGACCTGGAGCGCTACGCGCCCGAGTTCGCGCCGACTTTCCAGATGCGGTGGGCGGCCGTCCCCAAGGAGCAAGTAACGGAGGCGGGGACCCGGCCCGACTGGTGGCCGGACGACGACCTCTTCCCGGTGCACCCCCTGGCCGTTCCACATCTCAAGGACGTGCAACTCGCCCCAGAGCCGTACCTGTCGGTCGCGCCAACACTCTCGATGCGCAGCATGGCAGTGGCGACGGACACGCTCACCCACCTGAAGGTGCCGTTGCCCACCAGCACGCTGGGGCTGCGCAACCGGCGGACGATCGTCCCACGCACCCTGCCGGACGGCGCCTTGGCCGAACGCCTGCTCCACCGCGTCCTGGAGGAAGAGCCGCACCTGCCCGTACTCCTGGCCGATGAACAGACCTACGGGCACGCGGGCTCACCCATGCTCGCCTACCTGGTGCGCCGTTTCCCGCCCGAGACGGCGCACGCGCACGTCGTCCCGGTGGCGGCCCTGCTCGCCACCGAGCCCGGCGGCGGGCTCGTCATCGAACGGTGGGACGTGCCCACCCTCTTCGGCGCCTACCTGGACGCCCTGCTGTCCTGGAACGTGACCCTGTTCCGGCGCGGCATCGCGCTGGAGGCCCACCAACAGAACGTGTCCCTTGTCCTGGACGACGCCCTGCCCAGCAACGGCTTACGCAGCGATTCCTTACCCAACGGCGGTCTCAAGCTGCTCGTCAAGGACTACGACGGGACTCTCGTACTCGGGGAGGGACGGCCCGGCGAGGGCACGTTCGCCGATCCCCGCATGGTGACACGCGACCCGGAGGCACTGGCCAGGGTCTTCGTCACCATCACGCTCCACCTGTGCGCCGCCGCGCCGGCCTTCGGGCTGGCCGAGCGGGGCCTGCTGCCGCTGCGGGCCGGCCTGGCGATGATCCGCGAACGGCTCGACGCGGCACTCGGCCCTGAGGACGCCTTCCTCCGGGCCCGCACCCTGGACGCCGGCACCCTGCCGACCAAGGCGATGGTCACCGCCGGAACCCTCGTCGACAAGGCCCGCACCGGCTCCGCCGACATCAACAAGCACTACGGCCCGCCGGGGCCCAACTACCTTCGGGACGACACGTGTTGCTGACACGACCGGCTCTCACCGCCGACGACGCCACCGCCACAGCGCTGCTCAACTGCCTCGTCAGGGAGGTGTGCGCGCCCGAGCAGCAGGTGTGGGCCGACGGCGGGCACCTCGTGATGCGGCTGCCCCGCGTCGGGGTCACGCTGCGCACCGGCCTGGCCAGGCCGCCGGTCGGACCCACCTACCGGTTGGCTCCCCCGTTCGAGGAACGCCGGACCGCCTCCTGGATCGCGACCGGCTGGGAGCGCCTGGCCGATCTCGTGGCGGGCGAGCTGGAGCTGGTCACCGGCCAGGCGAACCCGGAGTTCCTCACACAGGTGCGGGACAGCCGTGCGACGTTGGGAGCGCTACTGGCCGCGCGTGGCGACGTGGGTGAGGGCGCACGTGAGGAACTCCAAGGGGCGCAGGGTGCGGTGTCCTGTTACCTGGAGTCGGAGCAGTCGCTGCTGTCCGGGCATCGTTTCCATCCCTCGCCCAAGGCGCGGCAGGGCAGCCCCGCACAATGGCTGCCGTACGCACCGGAGGCCAGGGCGCGTTTCCTCCCTCGTTGGCTCGCCGTACGGGAAGAGCTCCTGATCGAGGAAGGGGATCCTGCCGCGTTCGCGCGCCTGGACGAGCTGGGCCCGGCCGTCCCGCCCGGCCATCGCCTTCTGCCCGCCCACCCGTGGCAGCTCACGCTCCTGGCCAACCGTCCCGTCCTGCGCAAGGCCTTCGCCGAAGGGCTGCTGCACGACCTCGGGTCCGCCGCCCCCGAGGTGGCACCCACATCATCCGTCCGGACGGCCTACGTGCCCGCCGCCGATGTGTTCTGCAAGTTCAGCCTGGACATCCGCATAACCAACTGCGTCCGTAAGAACGCCTGGTACGAGCTGACCGGCGCGGTGGCCCTGAACGACATCATCCAGCCCATCTTCGCCTCGCTGGAAGGCTGCACGTTCCTGGCCGAACCCGCGTACCGCAGCGTCGCCTTGGCCGACCGGAGGCTGCATGAGGGACTCGGTGTGATCCTGCGCCAAGGAGTGGGCGGCCTCAACGGCACCCCCCTCCTCTCAGCCGCCTTGGCCGACCCCTACGGCAGCACCCTCTCCCGTCTCCCGGCCTTGGCCACCCCAGAGGGCGCGCTCGCCTGGTGGGACGCCTACGTGCAGCACGTCGCACGTCCCGCGCTGCGCGCTTACCTGGAACACGGGGTCATCCTTGAGGCCCACCTACAGAACGTGCTGGTCGCGGTGGACGACGAGGGAATGCCGGTACAGACGGCCTTCCGCGACCTGGAAGGGACCAAGCTCACCCCCGCCTGGCACGACCGCCTCGCGGCTCTCCCACCCCGCGTACGCGAAGCCATCACCTACGACTCGGGACGCGCCTGGAACCGTGTCGTGTACTGCCTCCTGGTCAACCACCTGACCGAGATAGCGGCGGCCGTGGCCGACCTCCACCCCGGCATCGACGAAGACCTCTGGCCCACGGCGCGGCCCCACTTCTCCTCCTGCGGCGACCATCCGCAACTGCGCGCCCTCCTGGCCGGTGTCCCCTTCCCCGCCAAGGCCAACCTGCGCGCGCGCTGGGCACGCACCGCCGATCGCACCGCGACCTACGTCCCCGTCCCCAACCCTTTCGCCGGACCATGAACCCGTTGAATCCGTTGAATCCGACCCCATCCAACCTCACGCAGGGCCTCACCCGGCTCCCGGCCTACGTCTACGACCTGGATGGCCTGAGCGAGCATGCAGCGTCCATCAAGAGTGCTCTACGCCCTGAACTCTTCTACGCCGCCAAGGCCAACCCTGACGCGGCCATACTGCGCGCCCTGGCCCCTCATGTGGACGGCATCGAGGTGTCCTCCGGGGGCGAGCTGACGCACGTACGCGAGACCCTGCCCGGCGCACGCCTCGCCTTCGGCGGCCCCGGCAAGACGGACGAGGAGCTGGCCTTGGCTCTCGACCTCGGCGTGGAACGCATTCACGTGGAGAGTCCCAGCGAGCTGGCCCGTCTCGCTCAGATGGAACGGCCCGCCACCGTCCTTCTCCGGGCCAACCTCCCGCTCCGTACGGCCGGGGCGGCGCTTCAGATGAGCGGCCCCTTCGGCATGGACGAGGAAGCGCTCAACACATGCGCGCACACCATCGCCGGCACACCACATCTCACCCTTAGAGGCGTCCACGCCCACCTGGCCTCCGGCCTGAACGCCCCCGCAATGCTCGATCTGGCACGGCACATCATCGATTGGGCCCTTCCCTGGCTGGAGGCGCACGGCGTTGAAGACCCAGAAATCAACCTGGGCGGCGGCATGGCCGTGGACTACCGCTCCCCCGAGTCCCGCTTCGACTGGGAGTCGTACACCAGCGGTCTCCCCGACCGCCCGGCCAAGCTTCGCATCGAACCCGGCCGCGCCCTGACCGCCTACCACGGCTGGTACGTCACCGACGTCCTCGATGTGAAGACCACCCACGGCGAGACCTACGTCGTCCTAAGAGGAGGCACGCACCACCTGCGCACGCCCGTGACCAAGGGCCACGACCAGCCCTTCACCGTCCTCACGGCCGAACGCGGTGAGGAGCGGCCCGCCACTCTGGTCGGGCAGCTCTGCACGCCGAAGGACGTGTTCGCCCGCGACGTCCCGGTCCCGCCCCTGCGCCCCGGGGACCTCATCGCCTTCGGCATGGCCGGCGCCTACGCGTGGAACATCTCGCACCACGATTTCCTGATGCACCCCAAACCCGAGTTCCATTACCTCGACCGGTCCGGTCACGTCGCCATGGACGATGATCGTCCGGTATGACGCGGTGGTTCACCCGGCCTGACTAGTCGTCGAGGGCGGCGATGAAGCGTTCGGCCTCGTCCCGGGTCATCCCGGTCTCCACCTGGACGGCCAGGAGCGCCGAGCCGGGGTCGTTCGCCGCGCGGTACGCCCTGACCCGGGCGGTCAGCGGCTGCCGGGCGCGCCCGGCCTGCAGGACGGAGACGTAGCGCTTGGCGTCGCGGCGGTCCAGGGATGTGTGGCGCCGCACTTCGCGGACCGCCCCGGCCGGTTCACCGTCGCCGAGCAGTTCCAGCGCCCGCCGCTCGACCTCCAGCGGGACGCCGCGCGCGATCACCTCGCCCTTGAGGTCTTCCACGCACGCGCGGGCCTGCTTGAGGTCGAGGCCGGTGGCGTCGACGACGGCCTTGACGGCGAGCAGCACCTTGCCGGCGGCGACATGTTCGAGCGCCCGCACCCGCGCCTCGGGCGGCAGCAGCCCGAGCGGCGGAAGGTCATCGGCCGGTTCGGCTTTGCCCACAGACTCCCCCAAAGGCGGCGAAAACCAGCAGCCTAGCGCTCCGCGATGATCCGTCCACTGGGCGTGCGCCTGCGCGCCGTCCGCGATCATCGGGGCCGCCCGCTGAGGACGCCGACCACATATCGGAGAGGAGTATGGGTATGGCGTGAGCCGTCCCCGGCGTCCCGTGAAGGAGAAGGTGTCGTGCCGCTCGACCGGATACGAACGATGGCGAGCCTGGGAGCGCGCGCGACGAAGGCGATGTGGGACGTGGGGGCGCTCCGTCCGGTCCGTCCCGACCGGGCCGTCCGGCTGCCGCTCCCGTACTTCCGGTACGGGCCGGTGCCCGCCACCGTCGAGGCGATGGCGGCGCTGCGCTTCCCCCGCCGGACGGCGCTCATCGACGAGCGCGGCACGCTGACGCACGCCGAGTTGGACCGGCGCGCCGCGGGCCTGGCCGCCGCCCTGCGCGCCCGCCTCTCCCGGCCCGGCGAGCGGGTCGGGGTGCTGTGCCGCAACCATCGGGGGTTCGTGGAGGCGGTGCTGGCCGCGTCCCGGCTCGGCAACGACGTGGTGCTGCTCAACACCGACTTCTCCGGGGCGCAGCTGGGCGAGGTCGCCCGGCGCGAGGGCGTGGGCCTGCTGATCCACGACGCGGAGTTCGACCCCGTCGTGGACGAGGCCGGCCTCGGCGGGCCGCGGATCCACGCCTGGCACGACGGGACGGGCGCGCACGAGACGATCGACGACCTCGCGGGCACGGCGCCCCTGCGGCCGCGGCCGGAACGTCCCAGCCGGGTCATCGTGATGACGTCGGGCACGACCGGGACGCCCAAGGGCGCCCGGCACGACCTGTCGCTCGGGTCGCTGCTGCCCGTCGCGCTCAGCCACATGGTCCGGGTGCCGGTGCGGTCGGGCGCCCCGATCGTGGTCGCGCCGCCGCTGTTCCACGTGCTCGGGTTCGCCTACATGTCGGTCGCGCTGGGCACGGGTATGCCGCTGGTGCTGTTCCGCCGGTTCGACCCGAAACAGATCCTGGACGCGATCGAGGAGCACGGGGCGGAGACGCTGGTCGCCGTTCCGGTCATGCTGCGGCGGCTTCTGGACGTCCCGGACGGCCCGCGGCCCGCGTCGCTGCGCGTGGTGGTGTGCGGCGGCTCGGCCCTGCACCCGCACCTGTCGGAGGCGTTCATGGACGCGTTCGGCGAGGTCGTCCACAACGTGTACGGGGCGACGGAGACCGGCTGGGCGACCATCGCCACGCCCCGGGACGCCCGCGAGGCCCCCGGGACGGTCGGCCGCCCGTCGTTCCGGATCACCGTCCGGATCCTGGACGGGGACGGGAACGAGCTGCCCGCCGGGGAGGTCGGGGAGATCCACACCGGCGGCGGGCTGCGGTTCGCCGGGTACACCGGGGGCGGCGGCAAGCGGGTGCGGGACGGCCTGACCGGCAGCGGCGACCTCGGCCACTTCGACGCGGCCGGCCGGCTGTTCGTCGACGGCCGGGCCGACGACATGATCGTGTCGGGCGGCGAGAACGTGTTCCCGGCCGAGGTGGAGGACCTGCTCGGCGGCCATCCCGGGGTCGCCGAGGTCGCGGTCACCGGGGTGGACGACGAGCGGTGGGGGCAGCGGCTGGCCGCTTACGTGGTGCGGGCGCCGGGCGCGACCGTGACCGGGGACGACCTCAAGGACCTGGTGAAGCGGCGGCTGGCCCGCTACAAGGCGCCCCGCGACGTGCACTTCGTGGACGAGCTGCCGCGCACCGGCACCGGCAAGATCCGCACCCGCGCCCTGCCCACCTGACGCCGGTCAGGCCGCGCCGGCGCGGCCCTTGGCCGCCATGCAGATCCGGGCCAGGTCGTTCAGCGCGTCCACGCGCCGCTCGTCCAGCGGCCGGTCGTCGCCCGGGCCGGCCTCCGCCAGCGTGTCGATGACCAGCGAGAACACCGGCCATTCCGCGGGGCCGATGGCGCCGCGGAAGTCGACCTCGCCGGACTCGACCTCGTCGAGGTCGAGGTTGCGGGCGAAGGTGGCCAGGGCCGCCTCGGCCGCGACCACCCCGATCCGCATCGCCAGCGCGGCCGGCTCCCGGCCGGTCACCGCACGCACACTGGAACTCATGTTCGACAACATAGAACACATGAGCGACACCAGTCGCACGTTCTATCGAAAATCCCTCAGGCCGCGTTGGCGTGCAGGTAGAGGTAGGAGTGGGTGAAGTGCAGCTCGCCGTCCACCATGCCGGGGCGCATGCCGGTGGGGTCGCCGCCCGCCAGCTCGTCCTCCAGTTCCTTGCGGATCTGGGCCGCGGCGTCGGGCTCGGTGTGCGCCAGCGCCAGCCACGGCTCCAGCGGCCGGACGAGCTCGAACCGGTCGACCCGCCGCACCTCGGCGCCGGTCGCGGCGACCAGCTCGGTGATCCGCTCCTCGGTGAGCAGGGCGCCGTGCGAGGGGTCGCGGAGCCGCTCGACGCGGTCGGGGTCGCCGGCCAGGCCGTCCGGGCGGATCAGGTCGGCGACGATCAGCGCGGCGCCGGGCCGGCTGACCCGCGCCATCTCCTCGACCACCGCCTTCGGGTCGGCCACCTGGTGCAGCGAGAACCGCGTCACGACCAGCGTGAACGACCGGTCGGCGTAGGTCAGCCCGGCGGCGTCGCCGCGGGTGAAGGTGACGTTGGTGACGCCGTCGCGGTCGGCTTCGCGCTTGCCCTGCGCCAGCATGGCGGGGGTGAGGTCGAGCGCGGTCACGTGCCGCACCCGCCCGGCGATCGCGCGCGAGACCAGCCCGGTCCCGGCCGCGACCTCCAGCACGACGTCCTCCAGGTCCAGTTCCGGCTCCATGAATTCCACCAGCCGGCCGAGATGCCGGGTGAACGCGGTGTTCAACCGCGGATCCCCGAATGCCTCCGCCTGCTTGGAGAACTCCCGTACGACCTTCTCGTCGTGCGCCACCACCACTAGTGCCTCCACTCACCCGCGGGGTTTGTTGCGCGCATCATCTCCGAAACCACGCACGGTGAACAGGGGGCGGTTCGCGATCATCCGATCACACCGCGGGGACGGCCTCCAGCAGAGCGGTGAGCCCGGCGGCGTCGAGCAGGTCGGTGGGCCGGACGGTCACGTTGGCGCGCACGTAGTGGAAGGCGGCGCTGACCTGGTCGACCGGGACGCCCACCAGCTCGGCCCAGGCCAGCCGGTAGGCGGCCAGCTGCACGGAAGCGAAGCGGGCGTCGTCGCCGGACGGCGGGCGCCCGGTCTTCCAGTCGACGACCTCGTAGCGGCCCTCGCGGTCGCGGAAGACGGCGTCCATGCGGCCCCGCACCAGCCGGTCCCCGATGATCGTCTCGAACGGGACCTCGATGTCGAGCGGTTCGCGGGCGGCCCATTCCGACTGCTCGAAGCTGTCGCGCAGCGCGCCCAGGTCGGAGTCGTCGGCGGCGCCCTCGTCGGCGGCACCGGGCAGCTCGTCGGGGTCGAGCAGGCGCTGCTGCCCCCAGCGGCCCTCCAGCCAGGCGTGGAAGGCGGTGCCGCGGCGCGCGTACGGGGCGGGCGGGCGCGGCATCGGGCGGCGGATCTGGCGGGCCAGGGCGGCCGGGTCGCGGGCGAGCGAGACCAGCGAGGACACCGACAGGTGCGCGGGCAGCTCGACGAGCGCGCCGTCGCCGCCGCGGCCGCGGTCGCGCTCGGCCAGCAGCAGCTCGACGTCCCGCGCCCAGGCGCTCATGCGGGCCCGGTCGGCGGCGCCGAGCCCGTCGGTGCCGGCCCAGGGACGGGGGCGGCCGAGCATGGCGTCCTCGACCATCCGGGCGGCCTCGACGATCGCCTCGTACCGTTCGCGGGACGCGGCGTCGCCCTGCGCGGAGCCGTGCTCGGGCGGCCAGCTGGAGGTCTCCGGCTCGGCGAGGAGCGGGTTGGCGGTGCCCTCCTCGGGCGGGTCGGCCCAGATGGCGACCGAGCCCGCCCCGGCGAGGCACACTTGGCGGACCTCGTCCAGGAACGGCGACGGCCCGAGCGGGCGGCCGGACGCGCCCCACCAGTACCCGGTGGCGATGAGCAGGCTGGACGCACGGGTGACGGCCACGTACGCCAGGCGGCGTTCCTCGCGCAGGTCGCGTTCGGCGCACGCGGCGTCGAACGCGGTCAGGTCGTCCTTCTCCAGTCCGCGCAGCGTGGGCAGGTCGGCGCGGTCGCCGCGGAGCATGAACGGCAGCACGCGCGGGTTGGCGGTCCAGCGGGTGGCGTTCTGCGGCGGCGACGGGAAGATCGACCCTTTGGCGGGCCCGCCGCTCTTCTGCGCCGTGTACGCCAGGCCGGGGACGATCACGACGGGCCATTCCAGGCCCTTGGAGGCGTGCACGGTGAGGAGCTTGACGCTGTTGGTCTCGCCGACCCGGCCGGCCTCGAGCCCGAACTCCTCGCTCTCGGCGGCCTTGAGGTAGGCCAGGAACGCGCCGAGCGTCGGGTCCTCGGCGTCGCCCGCGAACCTGGCGGCGGCGTCGATGAAGGCGTCCAGGTCGGCGCGGGCGGTGACCGGGTCGAGGCCGGAGCGGGCGGCGACCTCGATGTCGAGGCCGAGGGTGCGCTCGACCTCGTTGACCAGGTCGGGCAGGGGCAGGCCGACCTGGCCGCGCAGGTGGCGCAGCTCGTCGCGGAGCCGGCGCAGCCTGCCGAAGCCCTCCGGGGAGAACGCGTCGGGCGGGCCGAGGTCGTCGAGCGCGTCGACGAGGCTGCCGGTCTCCTGGTTGAGCTCGCCGACCAGCTGCCGCAGCGGGTCGTCGGCGAGCCCCTCCCCTTCACCATCCGGGGCGGGCTCGTCGGCCGCCTCGCCGGGACGGGGCTCAGGCGGGGTGACGTCGCGGGCGGCCTCCTGCGCGAGGGCACGGCCGCGGCGGCCGAGGGCGACCAGGTCGCGCGGGCCGAGCCGCCACCGCGGGCCGGTCAGCAGCCGGGCCAGGGACGCGCCCGCGGTCGGGTCGTGCATGACGCGGAGCGTGGCGACGACGTCCTGCACCTCGGGGACGGTCAGCAGCCCGCCCAGCCCGACCACCTCGACCGGGATGCCGCGGGTCTCCAGGGCCCGCCGGACCAGCGGGAACTGGGAGCGCTTGCGGGCCAGGATCGCGATGTCGCCGTACTGGAGCGGCTCCGCCCCGGTCCACGGGCCGCCGTCCGGGGCGGTCGCCGGGTCGCCCGCCAGAAGCTGCGCGATGCGGGCGGCGATCCGGTCGGCCTCGTCCTCGACGGTCTCGAACAGCGCGCACTCGACGCGCCCGCGCTCCTCCCGCCCCGCCCCCGGCACGAGCCGCGGCACCGCCGTAGTCTCCGCGCGCAGCTCCTCCTGGACCTTGGCGGCGACGTCGAGGATCCGTTCGCCGTTGCGGAAGCTGCGGCTGAGCTGCACCACCGGCGCCGCGTCGGGACGGCGCCCCGCGATCGCGGGCTGCAGCGGGAAGTCGTAGGCGAAGCGCAGCAGGTTGCCCGCGCTCGCGCCGCGCCAGCCGTAGATGGACTGGCACGGGTCGCCCACCGCCGTGACCGGGTGTCCCCCGGCGAACAGCGACTTGAGCAGGACGAGCTGCGCCTGGCTGGTGTCCTGGTACTCGTCGAGCAGCACGACCGAGAAGCGGGACCGCTCGATCATCCCGACCTCGGGATGCTTGTGGGCGATCCGCGCGGACAGGGCCATCTGGTCGCCGTGGTCGATGACCTCCCGGTCGGACTTGGCCCGGTGGTACGCCTCGATCAGCGGCATCAGCTGCTCGCGCACCGAATGCTTGGCCAGGATGTCCTTCTGCGCCTTCAGGGGCTTCTTCAGCGCGGCGAGCCGCTCGTCCAGCCAGGCCCCGACCTTCCGGACGTCGTCGCCGGTGCGCAGGTGCTCCGACAGGTCGCCGGACAGTTCCATCACGGCCTTGGTGACGGTGTCCGGTTGCCAGTCGATCTTGTCCATGGGGCCGTCGTAGGCGTCCACGGTCCGCGAGCAGATCTGCCACGCCACCGCCGGGGAGATCAGCCGCATGGTCGGCTCCAGGGCCTCGCGCAGCGCGTGGTCGCCGAACAGCCGGGCCGCGTAGGAGTGGTACGTCGACACCATCGGCTCGCCGTCGAACAGCGACTCCCCGCCGATCCGGGCCAGCTCGTCGGCGGGCAGCACCTCGCGCAGTCGGTCGAGCCGCTTGCGGACGCGCGCCCCCAGCTCCGCCGCCGCCTTGCGGGTGAAGGTCAGGCCGAGGACGCGCTCGGGCCGCACGAACCCGTTGGCGACCAGCCACACCACCCGGGCCGCCATCGTCTCGCTCTTGCCCGACCCGGCGCCCGCGATGACCGCCATCGGCGCCAGCGGCGCCTCGATCACCCGGGCCTGCTCGCCGGTCGGCTCGGGGATCTCCAGCAGCCGGGCCAGCTCCGCCGGAGTGATCACCCGCCCTCACCCTCCCCCGCCCCGGCCCTGGAACGCCGCGTCACGGACCGACCTGCCCGCCCTCGTCGTGGACGGGGCAGCAGGACCGTACGGGGCAGGTCCGACACTTGTCGTTGGCGCGCGCCTGGAACACGTCGCTGGCCATGCCGGTCGCCACGACCTCGACGAGCTTCTTGGGCCACTCGGGGTCGGCGTCGTCGCCCGGCGGCGGCTGCTCCTGCTCGCGCGCCTTCGCGGTGAACGCGGCCTTCCCGACCTGGATCAGCTTGGCGCCGCCCGGCTCGATCAGGCCGTGCCGCTCGAACGCGCCGAGCATCACCGCGTACTGGTACACGCCGAGCTGCGGGTGCCGGGCCAGGTCGTCCTTGGGGACGGCGGTGCTGGAGGTCTTGATGTCGATGATCACGGCGCGGCCGTGCTCGTCGCGTTCGGCGCGGTCGATGCGGCCCTTGATGACGACCCGGCCGAGGTCGACCTTGAACGACTCCTCCAGCGCGACGACCTCGTTGGGGTTGTCGCGGTGCCAGCCGAGGAACCTGTCCACCATCGCGGTGGCCTGCTCGCGCTGCTTCTCCGAATACCAGGAGCTGCGGAACTCCAGGTCGGTCCAGATGTCGTCGAGGCGGCGGGCGAGGTCGACCTCGGTGACGCCGTCGTCGGCGCCGGCCATCTCCGCCACCGCGTGCACGACCTTGCCCATGGTGGCGAACTCGTTCGGCCCGCCCTCCTGCGCGCCGACCGCCGAGGCCAGCAGCCAGCGCAGCCCGCAGGTGGTGAACGCCTCGACCTGGGACGGCGAGATGGTGATCTGCTCGTCCTCGCCGAACGCGGGACCGGAGTCGGAGAGCGCGGTGATGGCGTACCAGTTCTCCGGACGGGCGCCGCGCACCCCCGCCCGCGCCAGCCGGGCCAGGTGCCCCGCGGCGGCGCGCCGCATCGGCTCCGGACGGGACGGGTCGCCCGCGACCGAGCGCAGGTCGGCCACCAGCGCAGGCAGCGACAGCCAGCGGGTCTTCTCGTCGAGCTGGGACCGCTCGATCGCACCGGGCAGCAGCTCGTTGAGGAACCGGGAGGGGCGCTCCTCGGAGTCGTCGCCGCCGACCGCGGTCACCACCAGGCGGTGCCGGGCGCGGGTCACGGCGACGTAGAACAGGCGGCGCTCCTCGTCCATCATCTTGGCGGACATCGACGCGCCCGCCGCCGCGGCGCTGCCGCCGCCGTCCCGGCCGCCGGCGCGGGCCAGGGCCTCGGCGTGCGCCTGCGCCTCGCGCTCCAGCTCGCTGCCCGCCGACAACTCGACCAGTTCCTCAATGCCCAGCAGCGAGCCGCGCAGCCGCAGGTCCGGCCACACGCCCTCCTGGACGCCCGCGACCACGACCACGTCCCACTCCAGGCCCTTGGACCGGTGCGCGGTCAGGATGCGCACCGCCTCGCCCTGCGGGGCCTGCTCGGCCAGCGTGTCCCCGGCGATCTCCTGGGAGGCGACGGTGTCGACGAACAGCTCGGGCCCCGCCTGCGGCAGCCGGTCGACGAAGCGGGCGGCGTGATCGAACAGCGCGACGACCGCGTCGAGATCGCGGTCGGCGGCGGCGCCGCGCGTCCCGCCCCGGACGCTCTGCTCCAGCAGCTCGTCGGCGAGCCCGCTCTCCCGCCACACCGCCCACAGCACGTCCTCCGCGGTGCCCCCGCCCTGCGCGCTCTCCCGGGCCAGCTCGATCAGCCGGGCGATGCGCTCGGCGGGGGCGCGCACCTTCTCGTGGACGGGGACCAGCTCGCGCGGGTCGTCGACCGCCGCCACCAGCAGCTCGCTCAGCGAGCGGTGCCCGCCCGACAGGTCCTCCAGGTCGCGCAGCGCCCGCTTGAGCCGCCGCATGCCGAGCGCGTCGGCGCCGCCGAGCGGGCCGGTGAGGAGGTCCTCGACGATCAGCTCGTCCAGGTAGCCCTTCTTCAGCGCCGCGCGCAGCAGCACCAGGAGGGGCCGCACGGCGGGCTCGGCGATCAGCGGCACCTCGTCGCCCGCCACGACCACGGGCACGCCCGCCTGGGCGAGCGCGCGCCGCAGCATGGGGACCTGCCGCACGGCGCTGCGCACCAGCACCGCCATCCGGGACCAGGGCACGCCGTCGAGCAGGTGCGCGCGGCGCAGCTCGTCGGCGACCAGCGCCGACTCCTGGCTCTCCGAGTCCGCGATCACAGCCCGCACCTCGTCGCCGATCGCGTCGCCGGCGGCCTCGGGGGGTTCCACGGGACGCAGCGCGCGGTGCTCGGCGGCCGGCACCCCGGCGGGCAGGCGGCGCGCGATCCGCCGGGACGCCTCCAGGACCTCCGGGCCCATCCGGCGGCAGTCGCGCAGCGCCACCACCGGGGCCGGGTCGCCGTCGATGGTCGGGAACCGCGCCGGGAACTCCAGGATCCCGCGCACGTCGGCGCCCCGGAACCCGTAGATCGACTGGTCGGGGTCGCCCACCACCACCAGGTCGCGGCCCTCCCCCGCCAGTCGGCTGAGCAGCGCCTCCTGGGCGGGGTCGGTGTCCTGGTACTCGTCGACGAACACCGCGTCGTAGGCGTCCCGCTCGCGGTGCAGGGCGTCCTCGTCGGCCGCGAGCAGCCCCGCGGCCATGTGGATCAGCTCGGCGTAGTCGTAGGTCTGCACCGGGTCGACGGCGAACCGCTCCGCGTAGCGCTCCATGAACCGCCCGATGGCGGTCCAGTCGTCGCGGGCCTGGGTCCGTCCGACCGTGACCAGGTCCTCGGGGAGGTAACCGCGCTCGGCGGCGCGCAGGGCGAAGTCGCGCAACTCCTCGGCGAAGCCGCGGGTCGCCAGCGCGGGGCGCAGCCGCTCGGGCCAGTCGCGCGCCCCGTCGGCCAGCTCGCCTTCCAGCAGCCGCCGCACCTCCAGCAGCTGCTCGGGGCCCGACAGCAGGCGCGGCGGGGGCTCCTCGTTCAGGACGGCGTCGCGGCGCAGCAGCGCGTAGGCGTAGCTGTGGAACGTCAGCGCCAGCGGCGTGCGGGTGGTGCGGCGCAACCGTCCGGTGATGCGCTCGCGCAGCTCACCGGCCGCCTTCCGGCTGAAGGTGAGGACCAGCACCCGCTCCGGGTCGACGCCGCGGCGCTCGATCCGGTCGACCACCGCCTCGACGATCGTGGTCGTCTTGCCGGTGCCCGGCCCGGCGAGGACCAGCATCGGACCGCCCGCATGCTCGACGACCCGCCGCTGCCGCTCGTCGAGGACCGGCGGGACGGCCCGCGCGGGACCCACGCGGCGCACGAGACGGTAGGAGGCTGGTGGCACAACATTTCATTGGAGCAGATCACCGGGCCTGCTCTGACCACATCCGCCGCATGTCGCAGATGAGACGCCCGATACGAAACCGCGACGCGACGATCCGTGGACGCCCGGTGACGTCCCGTGCGACTCAGCGGACACCGAGCAGCGCTCCGGTGCCGGCGTCCACCGAGATGATCCGCGCGCGGCCACCGCGGTGGGTCGAGCGGGTGCGAGACGGGCCGTCCCCGCCGACGCCTCCGCTCAGGAACGGCCGTCCCAGCGGGCGAGGCGCATGTCCACGCGGCGGCCGTCCGGACGCATCGGGGTCCCCTCCGCCCGGTACTCCTCCAAGGCGCGGACCTCGTGCCCCGACAGCAGGCCGCCGTCGGCGCGGATCACCCGCCACCACGGCACGCCGCCGCCGTACAAGGACATCACCCGGCCGACCTGGCGCGGGCCGCCGCTTCCCACCATTTCCGCCACGTCGCCGTACGCCAGGACGCGGCCGGGCGGGATCCGCTCGACCGCGTCCAGCACGGCCTCGGCGTAGTCATCAGGATCCGCTCCCATCCACCGATTCTGACGCCCCGCCCTGCACCTCCGCCACCGGGGGCACGCCGCGGCGCGGGCGCCTCAGCGCGAGCCGGAGCGAACAGCCGATCGCGGCCAGGCCCGCGAGGATTGGCCGACGAGTCTCGTAACGATCACGACGGCAGGTCCGGAACCGCGCCCAGGTCACTGGGGCCGGCGCGGCCCGTCAGGAGGCGGTGCGTTCCAAGGGCTGATGTCGTGCGCCGTGCGCGGCGGCCCGTTCGGCGGCGGCGCCCGCCAAGGATCGGGCGCCCCCCAGGGACCCGCCGGACCGCGCGGCGCCGTCGCGGCCAGGGCGAGGCCCGGCTGGAGGGCATTGCGGGGGTGGCGGCGGGCCAGGGTGATCGCGATGGCGAGGGCCGCCACCGCGCCGGCCACGCCCACCGTCGTCACGATCACGATCACGGCGGTCACCCAGCCGGGCCGCTCGATGACGTTCACCGGCCCCGGATCGGCCGGCCCGAAACGCTGCCCGGCCGCTTTCCCGGCCGCGCCCGCGCGCGGCCTGGTCAGCCCGTCGGCCGCCGAGAGGGCGCGGGCCGCGTTCACCTCGCCGAAGCCGACCCCGGGGTCGTAAGTACCGCCCGGGCCGTGCTTGGTGCCCTGGATGAGCGCCTGCGCGACCAGGGTCGGGGGCATCTTGGGATGGCGCGACCGGATCAGCGCCGCGATCCCCGACACCAGGGCGGACGAGTCGCTCGTCCCGTCGGTCAGGAAGTACTCCCCGCCGGGAGCGGCCACCGGCAGCCCCGAGCCGGGAGCCGAGACGACCACCGAGTAGTTCCGGTTGGAGAACCCGGCCCGGCCGTGCCGCGCATCAGTGGCGGCCACCCCGATCACACCGGGAAAGGACGCCGGGTAGGAGTACGGGGCGAACCCGTCGCCGTCCAGCCGCCCCCGCTTGTCGCCGTCGTTGCCGACCGCCGAGACCACCACCACGCCCTTGCCGATGGCGTGCCCGATGGCCGCGCGCTCCTCCGGGTTGACGTCGTTCTTGCCGAGGGAGAGGTTGATGACGTCGGCGCCGTTGTCGGCGGCGTACCGGATGCCCCGCGCCACCGAGTCATCGGCCTGCGGGGACGTCCGGTAGGCGGCGTAGCCGGCGTCCTCCTGCTCCGCGATGGACCGGATCCCCAGGATCTTCGCCTCCGGGGCGATGCCCATGACCCCGTCCCGGCCGCCGGGGCCGTGCCCGTGCCCGGCGATCAGCGAGGCCATCCCGGTGCCGTGCAGCCGCGCCGGACGGGTGCCAGCGTCGATGCCCTCCAGCATGTTGGGGCCGTTGATGACCGAGCCGGCCAGGTCGGCCTGCCGGGCGTCCACGCCGGAGTCCACGACGGCCACCGTCACACCGGCCCCACGGGTGGTCTTCCACGCCGTCTCGACCTCCAGCGTGGCCATCACCGACCGCTGGCGGGCCCGCACCTCGTCGGCGTGCGCGACGGGCGCCAGGCCGGGGACGGCGACGGCCGCCAGCAGCACCGCGGCAGCGAGTCTGCGCAGACGCACCTCAGCACCGCCATTCGCGGCTGGAGCAGTCCGGCAGGGCCTGCTGGGACAGCGGCCGGGCGATCCCCCGCGCCAGCTGCGGCGCCAGCGCGTACGGGTCACCGGGATGCTCCTTGGTCACGGCGGCGGCCGGGCGCCCGTCGGCGTGGCCCGAGGTGGTCAACATCACGTACGGGCCGCCGCGGTCGGCGGTTCGGTCCATCCGGGCGGCGTCGATGAACCGGGCCGAGGGCGTCCCGGGAAACGAGACGGCGCGCAGCGCGGGCCGCACCCCGCTGGACCGGTCGGGCAGCACCGCGGACGGCAGCTCGCGGAACGCCCGGTCCGCCCGCCAGGCGTCCGCGAAGGCGACCACGCCGACCGTGACCACGACGCCCTGGAGCTGGTCGGCGTAGGTGGCGCGGAGCACGGCGCGGCAGCCGTGCCGGCGCAGCACCGCGGAGATCTCGGGATCGACCGCGCCCTGGCAGGTCGTCTGGGGGGCGACGCCCAGCCGGGACGCGAACTCGCTCCTGCCCCGGCCCAGCGAGTACCCGACCCGATCGGGGAAGATCTTCCCGGCGGGCCAGGCCTGCCAGCGCCGCGCCACCTCCGCGTTCGCGGCGCGCTGCAGCTCGGCATTGGTCGGCTCGCGGTTCAGCGCGGCCCACGCGCCGGTGAGCGCCACCACGCTGACCATCAGGTAGCAGCAGCCGAGCACCGCCGCCACGACCATCCACTGCCGAGCACGAAGGCCCAGCACGGTCGCCGCGACCACGGGCCGAGGCCCGAGTCCGGGCACGACCGCGGTCGTCGGATCCGCCGCAGGGCCCGGCGGCTGGGAATTGGGAGGCAAGAACGCCACAACCGTCAAGATTAGCTGCGGTTTGCCCCGATGCGCCCTGTCGTCAGGGTCATCAGTCAAGAGACTCGTCCCGGTCGCACATGCTGACGTGCGGCTTAGCCGGGCACGGGGTTCGGGAATGCGCGGCGGCATGGCAAGGTTGTGCGGTGAGGGGACGATGAGGTCCTGCCCCCGTCACAGCCGAGCGTCAGCACAGGAGCACCCACAGTGTCGTTGCCACCTCTGGTCGAGCCCGCAGCGGAGCTCACCCGCGACGAGGTCAACCGTTACTCGCGACACCTGATCATTCCGGACGTCGGGATGGCCGGGCAGAAACGGCTCAAGAACGCCAAGGTCCTGTGCGTGGGCGCGGGCGGCCTCGGCTCCCCCGCCCTGATGTACCTGGCCGCGGCCGGAGTGGGCACGCTCGGCATCATCGACTTCGACGTCGTGGACGAGTCCAACCTGCAGCGCCAGGTCATCCACCGGCAGTCGTCGCTGGGCAAGCCGAAGGCCGAGTCGGCCGCCGACACCGTCCGCGAGATCAACCCGCTGATCGACGTGGTGGTGCACAACACCTCACTCGACCGCGACAACGTCATGGACATCTTCGGCCAGTACGACCTGATCGTCGACGGCACCGACAACTTCGCCACCCGCTACATGGTGAACGACGCCGCCGTCCTGCTCGGCAAGCCCTACGTCTGGGGCTCCATCTACCGCTTCGACGGCCAGGCGTCCGTCTTCTGGGCCGAGCACGGCCCCTGCTACCGCTGCCTCTACCCTGAGCCCCCGCCCCCCGGCATGGTCCCGTCCTGCGCGGAGGGCGGCGTCCTCGGCGTGCTGTGCGCGTCGATCGGCTCCATCCAGGTGAACGAGGCCATCAAGCTGATCGCCGGCATCGGCGACCCGCTGGTCGGCCGCCTGATGATCTACGACGCCCTGGAGATGAACTACCGCCAGGTCAAGGTCCGCAAGGACCCCGAGTGCCCGCTGTGCGGCAAGAACCCCACGCAGACCGAACTGCTCGAGGACTACGAGGCGTTCTGCGGCGCGGTCTCCGACGAGGCCGCCGAGGCCGTGAAGGACTCCACCATCTCGGCCACCGAGCTCAAGTCCATGCAGGACCGCGGCGACGACATCTTCCTGGTGGACGTCCGCGAGCCCAACGAGTACGAGATCGTCGCCATCCCGGGCGCCACCCTCATCCCGAAGGGCGAGTTCCTGAACGGCAGCGCCCTGGAGCGCCTCCCGCAGGACAAGAAGATCGTCCTGCACTGCAAGTCGGGCGTCCGCAGCGCCGAGGCCCTGGCCGTGGTCAAGAGCGCCGGCTTCTCGGACGCCGTCCACGTAGGCGGCGGCGTCCTGGCCTGGGTCAAGCAAATCGACCCGTCCCTCCCGTCCTACTGACCCGCAGGACGCGGCCCGATCGCGGCCCGGTAACGGCTCCGGGCGGCGATCGGGTCAGCCGCTTGTCGACGGGTCCACGTCGGGATGGCACGACCGCAAGAACGCGAACATCTCCGTCGCGTCCCGCGTGCGGTAGAAGTCGACCATCTTCGTGTTGAAGTCAAGGCGCCGAGCGGCCGGAACACTGATCGCGTCGATACCGTGCGACATCAAGAGCCCGTTCATCATAGAACGGCCTGTCCGCTTGTTGCCGTCAAAATAGAACCGCTGTAGCGCCGCAAAAAGGAAGTAGGCGAGGGCCTGCTCGAACGGATGATCGACGTATGCATCGATGGCTTCCAAGCCGCGACTGTGGATACGGCGCAGATTCGCTCCGCCGGACTCGGTCTCCGGTGGCATGTATCGCCCGTGCTCTCCGAGGTTCACGCCAGGCGTGAGGGTCAGCGCCCCTTCGCCACGGAAGTGACCGGCCTCAAGGGCCTCATCGCGGGCGATCAGCAGCTGCAGATAGTCCGAGGTGGGCTTGTCCATCCAGAACTCTCCGGATTTCACCACACTGACGAGTTGCTACGCGGCCTCGGCGAGATTGATCACTTGCCGTTCATCACTGACTTTACGGCCGCCGACGGTGATCCCCTCCATCAGCGTCTGCACTTCAGGAAATGTGAACGGGTTACCTTCGAGGACCGCGGCGTCCCATACGTACTCGGGCAATGAGCGCTGGTATCGCCAGGCAGCACGCTCCACCGAGTGCTCCGCGATCCCCGACTTCGCCCCCGCCCGATCCCAAGTGAAACCGAGGGCCTCTTCCAGACGCTCATTCACCGCCCTTCCTCCCCGGTCATCACATCATCTCCATGCCGACAGCATCGCGGTTCAGCAGCGAACCAGAGCGGCCCCGGAGCCACCGGTTCCGGGGCCGCTCCTTCAGCCTCACACAAGCCAGACCAACTCCGAGCCGGTCCTCCGCGAAGCGCTGTCCACACTCTGCCACTTGGAGAGACCCGCACCTGACGGCAGAACTGTCATGACGTGCCCGCCGGGCAGCGCCATGCCGTAGGCCACGACCTCGCGCACCGGCTCGTCGTTGTCGTCGTCGTACTCCTGCACCAGCGCGAACATGCGCGCCACCGCACCCCCGGCCAACTCGGCCACCTCAGCGGCGGCCCGGCTCCCGTCCGGGTCGTCGACGTGGTAGACAGACGATGGTTCGGACTCGTGGATGCCATCCATCAGGGTGCTCCCTTCCGAGCAACCGGGCCGGGACGCCTCCGCCACCACGCGCTCAGCGTCCCGGCCCCTCTTTCCGACCTAATTGATAACTCTCTGCACTTGGATCCGCACAGTCGGTATAGTTTCAGTCCGCAACGCGTACCACAAGTTGCCTGAGCCAACTAGCTCATGATTTTTCTGAGGAGGGAACACGGAGATGGCCGCCGCGCTACAACGTTCGACCCTGCGCTCCCAATGGCTAGGACAGGAGCTTCGACAACTACGCGACGCCAAAGGGATCTTGCTCAAGGAGGCCGCCGAATACCTCCAGCGCGACACCGGAACGCTCAGCCGGTACGAGACCGGCTTCTACCCGATCCGGCGTCCCGACCTGCTGGCACTGCTCGACCTGTACAGCGTCTCCGACCCCCAGCGCCGAGAAGCACTCCTCAAACTCAGCCAGGACGTCTGGCAGAAGGGTTGGTGGGACGGCTACGCGCAGGACGTGGCGGGCTCCATGATCGACTTCGTCTGGCTAGAAACACGGGCCACCCACATCCGCTCGTTCGCCGCGATGGTGGTGCCTGGCCTGCTTCAGATTCCTACGTACGCGGAGAAGCTTCTCCAGATCAACGATCCAGGAGCGACGCCCGAGCAGGTCGAACGCTGGCTCGAGCTGAGGATGACCCGTCAGCAAGTGCTTGACGGCGAAACCCCGCCCCGCCTGTCGGTGGTACTGGACGAGGCAGTCCTGCACCGTAAGATCGGCACCCCACAGACCATGGCCGCCCAACTTCACCACCTGGGCCAATGCTCGACCAAGCCCACGATCGACATTCGAGTCTGCCCCTTCCGCGCGGGCACACCCGCCAGCACACACGGCGCCTTCACCATCTTCCAGCTGCCCGCCCAGTTCCCCGAGGTGGCATATGTGGAGACGATGGCAGGCGGCCTCTACGTCGAGTCACCCGACACTGAACGCTTCCTCCGGACATACGATGTACACACGACCAATGCCCTCGGACCAGCAGATTCCATCGAGCTCATCTCAGCGATAGCAGCGAAATGGCAGTGAGCATGTCAGAGAAGAACGAAGCACTCGCCCCCGAGGAACGAGCGCGCATTGCCTGGCACATCAGCACCTACAGCCCCGACCACGGCGGCAGTTGCGTCGAGGCTGGCCCCCTGAACGACGGCACCGAACGCGTCGCCGTGCGCCACAGCCACCATCCCGACGCCGAAGTCATCATCTACACCCGCCCCGAATGGGAAGCCTTCCTAGCCGGCGTCCGCAACGGCGAATTCGACTTCTTCCCCCCACCCCAACTCTGACGCCACGCTGATCCTATCAGTCCAGATTCTGGGCACTGGGCCGCCGCCAGAGCAGGAATCCTTCCCGAAGACCATGACCCAGACAACAACAACATTGCCCGCACGAATGATCATTGCCAGTCGGCCATCAGATTCGTTGTACCAACAAGAAGCAGATGCCTTGACGTCAAGTGGCTGACATTTCCGTCCTGCGGTGACGTCGAAATACATTTTCTTAGAGATCTGCTGGTCGATGGCATAGCGGTGCGCGGCAGGGCCGCGGTTCAACTCGGCCTCCAAGCGGCCGAACTGCGCATCATCCAGCCGCGGCTGCGGGCGCAGCGTGGTTTCCACGGCCACCGAGGAAGATCTTGCACGGCGAAGTCTCCCGCGGAGTTCGGTCTTGAGAAGTCGTGCCGATTCCTCTGACTACCCCAATGCCCGCACCGATCCAGGGTCTCGATCACCTGCGCAGCGGTCTGCAGGTCTCCCGCCGTCGTCCCGGCCGGGCTGGCCGCCCATGGCCTCCAACGCGATCCACCTGCCCTCCGCTGACCGGTGATGGGCACGCCACCGCGGGTGCGCTGCACCCGCGAACTGGCGTTCTACTGCTGCTACGCGCCCGGCCCGGTGCCTGTAGCGGCGCACTGCCGACAACGGTCTTCTATCCGTGTGCGGAACTAGTTCTTGCCACCTCCCACCTCACCTGGACAGTCACAGGAGAAGGAAGTTCTAAAAACCAAGCCCTTGGAGATAAACTCATGCTCGCACTGCCGTTCGGGCACGACAACACCTCGCCGGGGACGGCGCAAATCGTCCACCTGCCCGACGCCCAACGCATGTCGGAAGACCTGATCTGGCAGCTTCTGGACAAGGCAAATGACCTGAGCCGCGCCATGCGCGCCCAGGCATATGTGGTCATTTCGAACATGATCGAATTCGCCGATTGCCAAAGCAACCCGAGGATCAACGTGGCCTTCCGAAACGATTGGGACGTACTGCAGATCGAGGCGGCCCTGATTGATGGCACGAGGGTGGACGGCCACGCCGAGCACTACCTAATGGTGCTGAAGGGCCTGGGTGCGGAAGCATTCGAGATCAGCAGTACTGGCGAAGGGACCACGCACATCAAGCTCAAGCTTTATAGCTAGGCGCGAATAGCCGTCGATGCACCGAGCCGAAACGGTCACCAACCGCGGACCGGCTAGACTCCTTTACGAGGAGTACAGCCGGTCCGTTTTACGTTCAGCGCCCCCGCCGGGGGGACGCACGGCAATCTCCAGCCCGATCACGTCATCTACGAGGGCGCCGGCCTCGCAGTGGTCAGCCGGTTGCCCGAGGTCGAACTGCCTGCTCATAAGCAGCTCGAACCTGCCGTAAAGGTTCAGATGCGACCAGAACAAGGCAGACAGGCCTCGCGTTTTAGAGTGCGGGGTCGCCGGAGGCGCCCTGGTAGCCCAGGCCGACCCGGGCGATGCCCCTACGCACCTGTCGTCCTGCGCCGCCAGGGGTAGCTACCCCGCAGACCATGACAGCTCAGCTTCGCCATCTCACCCAGTGCTCCACCAAGTCGGCCATCAACATCCAGGTCGTCCCCTTCCGCACGGGAACACCGGCAAGTACCTGCGGGACCTTCACGATCTTCGAGACGCCCGCCCCGTTCCCGGAGGTTGCGTACACAGAGTCGATGGCAGGCGCCATATACGTCGAACCACCCGAGACCGAACGGTTCGTTCGAGCTTACGATGGACAAGAGCATGGCCCTCGGGCCAACCGAATCTGCCGACCTGATTTCAGCGACAGCAGAGGAATGGCAGTAAGCATGTCAGAGGCAGCCGAAGAACTCAGCCCTCAAGAGCTTGCCCGCGTCTCCTGACACATCAGCACCTACAGCTCTGACGGCGGAGGCAACTGCGTCGAAGCAGCCCCCCTCAACGACGGCACCGAACGCGTCGCCGTACGCCACAGCCACCACCCCGACGCCGAAACCATCATCTACACCCGCCCCGAATGGGAAGCCTTCCTATCCGGCGCCCTCACCAGCGAATTCGACTTCTTCTCCCGACCTCTGTGAGGCACGCCACCTGCAGTCGGCGGTCGCTTGCACATCCTCATCGACACCTACATCACCACATGGAAGCAAGACGTGTGCGCCTTCACCTGTAGCTTTGGCCGCCCTTTTAAAAGCTAGGCTGTCTCGCATGGTCGATGGTGCTCCCCTCGCAGACTTAATCCAGGAAGGCCGTCCCAGTCCCGCGGTGCCCGCGCGGGTCGGCGACCACGACGTCCTGATGGAGAGAGGCTTCGTCGGGGCTTTCGTGTACCAGATCCGCGGCGACCGGGTCTTGGTGGTCCATGCCAACAAGGGCTACCGCGACGACGTCGTCGCCGCGCTGCTGGACGCCGTGGACGATCTCGCGGACGCCGACGACCTCGGTTCGATCGTTCGGCTGCGCCCGATACAGGTCCCGGGGTTCGCGCTGGACCGGGCCGCCCTGCTCGGTCCCGGGCACACCCACTTCTTCAAGAACACGCCGTTGGCCGACCGCGGGATGCAGGTCATCCCGGTGCATCGCTCTGAGACCGTCGATGGTGAGGAGTACGAAGCCTTCTGGCCGGGCGTCATCGGCAAGAACCTGGCCGTCCGGCACCACGACTGGACCCGCGAGCCGTCACCGAGGGCCGATGTGCGGCACTTGGACGATGGGGCAGGTGGCCTGTACCGGCGCAACCGTCACAGCCGCAGGAGTTCGAAGCCCGCGCTGGTGCAGGCGAGGACGGTGTTGCAGCGGGATCTGCCCGTCCTGCCGGACGATGTCCGGCTGTCGGTCATGGACGTGCGCGGCCGCGATCTGCGGCTGCACCGCGAGTGGGATCGGCTGCGCGGCACACTCCAGATCCCAGGTAAGGCCGAGGTCATCGATGTGGACATCTCTCGGCTTTCTGCGTGGGAGGTCTTCGGCCCGCTGTTCGGAGGCGCCGACTTCGAGCCCGCCGCGTTGGAGGCGCAGCGGCCGCCCGAGCACATGCTGATGATGCGTGTGAACGACCGCGAGCGCCGGCGCCACGACGGTGACGACCACCCGACCTCCCTGGAGGAATGCCTGCGCTGGCTGGACGCGCTTGCCCCCCTCGACGGCAACTACCTGGTCTTTGCCGGAAGGTCGGAAGGCGTCGTCCAGATGAGGTGGCAAGGGCCCGGCGAGCCGAGGCTCTGGCTGGAGACGCCCGAGCCCGCCCACCGCCGTTCCCGAGGCGGCTACGTGACGCGCGACGAGGCCGCGACCATGGTCCGGACCCTGGCCCGCGAGGACCGCGTGGCCGTGGACGACCTGGGCGATCTGGAGACCGTCACCTGGGACCCCGGCACCGGCTGAACCGCTCCCCGTTTCGCAGGCACACGCCATTTCTGTCAGGTATGCCACCGCCCCAGGCGTCACTGAGCGTTCGTCAGGAATCTGGTTGCCCCGTGTGATGGCGGGCGTCTTCGTGAGGGGCGTCCTCGCCCTTTGGGCGGGCCCGTCTGCGGCGGAGGAAGGGGAACCAAAACGCGGTGAACAGGGCGAGGCTCAGGCACCTCGGCAGTCGGTGGTCTCGGGCAGGCCGCATTCCAGAGCAGGATCAGCGGGCCGGCGAGAACTGATGATCCCGGCCGCAAACCGATACCCGTATGTACCATCAAGATGGCGGGTTAACGATGTCTCCGGGAAGGGTACGTGCCGGCCCGACATCAGAAACCCTGCGCTCGGTCTCGTCTTCGGTTCCGGCATAAACGTCGGCGACCTTGTAGACTGAATCCCGCACCGCGATCAGCCCAGTGGTCGCTTCGTTCATCTTCTCATGAGCGACATTGCGCATGCGCACGTAGGCATCACGAGCACCTTCTCCACAGATGCCAAGGGCATTGACCTCGAGTATGGCGTTATAAATATCGGCAGCCGCCCCCGCCCACAAGTTGACAGCATCATTGATTTTGTCGCCACTCCGCTGGATGGCTGAAACATCAAACTTACTCTCATCCTTGTTTCCCATTTCCACATCCTTCCCTTGGTCAGAATTGTGAAATAACGATCCCATCAGTCCAAACTCTGGACGATATCGTTTGCTATGCGTTGACCTGACCCAGGACGCTGTGCCGCCATGAGACCAGGAGAGTTCGTCCCGAAGACCGTGGACCAGACAACAACGTTGCCCTTTCTGATGACCACGCCCAATCGACCATCGGGATCGTTGTACCAGCACGAATCAGATGCCTTCACGTTAAGCGGTTGGCACTTTTGTTTTGCAGTGAATCCAGAGTAGACTTGCTTGGAGTATTTAAATCTATCGCCGTTGGTCGGCCTCTTCTTCTGAGCAAAAACTGAAGCGTGAAGACGCCCTTCCTTCTCCCCCTCCTCTCGCCCGGACTGATTGTCCCATTCGCATTCCGGGGTGGCAATGTTCTTGGTCTTGGATGTCCGACTCCCCTGCGTCTTTCCAACCAGAAAATCGGCCGTGGCACCACTGATGAGCTTGCATGGATCCGGGATGACGACGCCGGAATCCACCAGGTCCGAACCATTGTTCCCGCCACCGAAGCCCGCGCATGCACTGATTCCCGCGAGCGCCACCAATACCAAAGACACTCCAAATGAGCGGATCACATTCTTTTGAGCATTAGCAGGTATCCTATTTTGGATCATAAGACCACTTATTCCTATCAATGACGTCCTGCGGAAACTCGCCAGGCCTGCGAATTTGAGCCACCTGCCCGGCGATTTCGGCAATCTTTCCTTGTTTGGCCGCCAACGCTTTTTCTAGTGACGATCTTCGCGACATACTATTTTTAACAAATTGGACGAGTATAGCCGAAAGCCCATCCGTACTCTTTTCTGGGTCGATTCCTGATACTTTTTCCAGGACCGCACCCATATGCTCTACCGCGTCATTATAACCTTGGACCGCATCATTATAGAGATCGATCAACTGATTTGCTGCACTAAAGAGGGCATCTCTATTGGCCTCCGTCACTTTAGTCACATTAAATCGCATATATTTTTCGAATGAGTCGTAGCCATCACCATTCCATTTTACGTCGAGGGCATACCAGGCGAAATCGATGAACTCTATCGACGCCTGCAACTTATTCGATGCAGCGTACCAGCCTTCGGCCACTTTGAGGATCGACTTTCCATTTGGCTCCATCTTGCGGATATATTCGAGCTCTTCTTTCACCTCATTAGCCAGTGCCACATATTTGGCCATCCGAACCAAAGATGAAGCGCCATATTCAGGATAGGCTTGTGCAGTTTCCGGTGAGCTGCGTTCTCCAGCAGACGGCTTGGGTTGCATATCTCTCCTATTTCCTGTTGACGGATTTACTGATATCTCGGAGCCCGTGCTCACGGATCAGCTGGATCTTATCTTTCGCTTCATTGATCGCGCAAAGCACTCGGTCGCCAAGCCTTGCCGGATCCGTCGTCCTAACATCATCTACATTAAACTTGACGTCCTGCAACTCTCCATTCCCATCGACTATCACGGCGCCCAGACCGGGCTCAATTCCCTGTACCACTCCCTTCTTCGCCAAACTCGAGTCGAGGTGGCGCACCCGAGTGGCGAACTCGTCAACTGCGTCTGCGGTCACCCGCATCTGACGCTCCAAGCGCATGATCCGATCGGCAGCGAGATCACGCTGTTGCATGATTGAGAAACGGTTGCCACTCCGGGGAGTGCTCACATCACACTTCCTGCGTGAGGGGGGCGGGTGGGGCACCAGCACCTTCAAGGTCGGCGAACACCTTGGCCTTCGCGGCTTCGCGAAGCCTGCGTGCGCGTGCGCGCGCGATGCCGACCGTCGCCACGACGGATGCTCCCAGCCCGTAAATATGCGGGTCCCGTAGCGCGTCAGGCGCTATTACGAGTTCCACAATCTCCTCCATGCCATTGATTCTGACTCGTACATGTCCATCCTTAGCTTCTACGGTGAGGACCTTCTGTCGCAATGCCCGTTCCAGCCGCTCGAATCGGCGTCGCATCTCCGCTACTTTAGCTTCCAATCTTACAATTTTATCTTCTTCGCCCTGCGGTCCAATGGAGTCAGATTCGTCAACGACCGTCACGTTGTCTCTTTCGTTTTCTCAGTTTCAGACTGGGACTGCATATGGAAAGGTGATGGTCGGGATCGGGCGCGCCGTCGGGTGATGACGACGACAACAACCGCTCCTCCTATCCCAACAAACAGGAGCGCGCCCACTGCCATCCCGATTTGGATCATCTGCGTGCGGAGGGGAACCACGTCTGGGGTGACCTCCTGCGTGCGCGTGGGAAGCGGGTGCAGGGCACGCTCACGACGGGACCGTTCCCAGGCTTCGTACACAGGGTTGGGCGTGCTGGCGGAGATCTGCGCCGTCAATGCCTCGTACGGACGAACCGCGCCGAAGCCAGTCTTGATGTCGCGGCCTTTTGGAGCGACGTCGTTGGCAGTGGCGGTGATCCTACGCAGCACCTCGCGTGCGGGCATCTGCGGATACTTAGAGCGGATCAGAGCGATGACTCCGGATACAAGTGCCGTAGCCAGACTGGTTCCGCGCAAATCCTTCTCAATATATCCTTTCGGCGCGAAGGACTCGGCCCTAAGCGAGGTGATCTCCACGCCGGGGGCCGCAACCGCGACATAGGATTGCGGTTGAGAGTAGTGGTCTGGCCGGCCTTTCTTGTCAACCGAACCGACGGCAAGAACTCCAGGGCACGCGGCCGGTTGCAAAGGCGCGTTCCGGTCATGAATATTGTTGCCCGCTCCGGCCACAACGATGACATCGCGTTGGAGGGCTTCGTCAACGGCGGCCTGTCGCTGCGGATCGCAGACGAGTCCTGTATCCGAAGGCGCCGCCAACGATATATTGATCACCTTGGCACCCTGTTGCACAGCCGACCTGATCGCCTTGGCCATATTTTCAGCCGACCCGGATCCATTTGTTTCATTGTTCATCCGGATCGAAAGAATGCGAGACTCTGGCGCGACTCCGACCATGCCGGCACCTTGGCCATGCGCCGCAATCAATCCAGCAAGATTGGTGCCATGCTGGCGTGCACCAAGATCTTTGAGGCCGTTCGTGCCACCCCCTAGAGTGTCACCGCCGGGTAGGATATTGCCGTCCAAGTCGGGCAGTTGGGCATTGACTCCACTATCGAGCAATGCAGTGGTGACGCCCCTGCCTCGAGTGATGGGCCAGACCTTCTCTTCTATCTGCCACTGACGCAGCCACCATTCCTCACTGCGCGGCTTTGGGATCGTCACCAGAGCCGGTGTGGTCATGGACGAGGCCATCAAGCAGATCATCGAGATCATCGTCCAGCGCCGCATCTTCCACTTCATCGGCACTGCGTACCTCCTCGTCGAGATCAACGATCTCGAGATCCAGCTCCGCCTCTAGTTCGTCCAGCAGCTCATCCAGATCATCTTTCTCGACCGGCTCCTCAGACATCCGCGGCTTCTCGGAATCGGTCTCAGGGCGCTGATCGACGTGTTCAGATCGAATCTGGCGCTCTTCGTTTCGGCGTGTGGGCTTCAGCTCTCCGATGACCGATGGTGCCCATTCTTCAGCGTCGGCTCCCCAGATGTCCCGGTCTTCAGCGAGCCATGTCGAACGTTCGCGCTCCTCCTCCGACCCGCCCGGGCCACCCGGGCCGCCGCCGATCACGTTGCCGCCCGGGCCTATGAGCCCTGTGGGGCCTACCTTGGTGCCGCGTCCGAATGTCCCCATGCCGCCTTGCGAGAGCCCTCGACCGGCCCCGCCTCCCACGGGTTTTTGAGGCACCATCCCCGAAGGCGGCAGTGTGAGTCCCCCAGCGCCTCCGCCGCCTGCAGCCCCGGGCGCCCCGGTGGGAGGTGCGCCAAGCCCTGGATTGTTCCCAGGCGCCGGCGGCATGCCCGACGGTGCCGATGCCAAGTCAGTGCCTATCAACCCCGGCGCATTGCCCTGTCCAGAGCCCCAGCCGGCACCCCTCGGGTCATAACCGGCGCCGCTACTCCCCGGCCCTGCCGATGGCGGAAGCGCTGAGGCCGCAGGCGTGGAGAGAGGCATGCCTCCGGGCTGTCCAGCAGGTGAGCCTCCATGTTGAGAGCCAGATCCAAGAGACAAGTCGTTACGGGCTGACTCGCTTCCCTGCCCGATACCCGGAAGCGTGACGCTGAGTCCCTCGGGCACGGCTGCGTGTGTCTGCGTGATCCGAGTGTTGAGTCTGCCCATTAGCTTCTGGGCGTACTCGTCGTCCCGACCAGAGCGGACGAAGCCGTCTCCAGGCAAATGATTCTTGTACCAGGGCAGGACCTTCTCCCCGTACTGTTGCAGTGCCTTCCCGGTCTGTCCGCTCTTGTCTGCCAGTTCAGCGGCGGTGACTTTTAGCTTGGTCAACGCGGCCACGGCCTCGTTGGCGGCGGGGCCGCGCCAGCGTTCGGTGATGTAGGTGATCGCCTCACCGAGTTCCTGGTGGGCGGTTGAGAGCTTCGCGGCAGCTGCGTTGTACGCATGTCCTGCCGCGGCCACCTTCTCCGGGCTCGTCGAGTTCAGACGAGCACGGACCTGTTCCAGCTTGAGTCCGTCCACCGAACCGGTCGGCTGCGGTCCCCGCAGTGAATACGAATCGTTGCCCATGACCAGATCACCCCTCGTCGGTGCCGCTCATCACGTCGCGGACCCGCTTCGCCGTCAGTTCTTCGGCCTCGCCATAGGTGTCGGCGACCTTGAGGAGTGCCGAGATCGCGGCTCTGTACTCGTCCAGGAACTCCCGGTAGGAGCCTCCCAGGTAGCGGGCTGCCTGATCAGTGGTGATGGCCAGGGTTCGGCCGGCGTCCCAATCCCCCAGGTGCTGTGCCGTGATGGCCGCGCGTGCACGAAGATCATCGGGCGAACCTAGGCCTTCGAACGACTGGAGTGTGCGGTCAAGGTTCTTGGCTGCCTGCCGTAGCGCCGACCGGACGACCTCTACTTCGGACATTCCACCCCGTCCCAGCATGGAAACAGGGGAGCGAACCTCCCGCCCCCGCGCAGGTCATCCGCAGTTACAAACCCTTTGACCCGCGCGATGAGGGTAGTGGAGAGACTGATCAGCTGTCTAGGTTCTTGGCGACTTGGAGCGATATAACGGTTACAACCTGCGAATACGCGGGATGTCGCTGCGCCGGCCAGGGACTGTGATCATCAACTGGGGTCAGGTTTGCGGTACTTGAGGCCCAGGATGGGGGCTATTTCGGCCAGCATTAGTTCGAACATGGGCTCGGGGTTGTCCAGGGCGAACTCTAGGTGGCCGAATACTTCCAGGCTGACGGCTCCCTGGAGGCGGACCCAGCACTGCAGGAAGATCTGGACGACGCCCAGGGGCAGGTCGGTTGCGGGGACGGTGAAGTCTCGGTAGCGGCGCAACTGGCCGCGTAGGCGGGGGTCTATTTCGTCGTCGGAGGGGACGGGGAAAGGCGCTTTTCGCCACAGTTCCAGGAAGAGGGAAAGGAACACCCCGCCGAAGCGTTGGGCGCTTTCCTCGGCGAAGTCGGCTTCCTTGCGGTGGGCCAGGTCGGGGAGCGGGGAGCCGAAAAGCAGGGCGTATTCGCGGCGGTGCGCGAATGCCCAGAGGCGGAAGCTGCGGGCCACCGCCAGGAGTTTGCCGCTCATGTCGCCCTCGGGGACGGCGGACAGCCCTTTGTGCAGTTCGGCGGTGAGATCGGCGAAGATGTCGCCGACCACGTGCCGCAAAAGTTCGGCGTGGCTGTCGAAGTAGCGGTACAGGCCGGGGGCCGTCATGCCCATCTCGCGGGCGATCGCGCGCAGCGTGACCGCGTCCGGCCCCTCCTCGACCAGGATGCGCCGGGCCGTGTCGGTGATCTCCTGGACGGTGGCCGCGCGCTGCCGGTCCCGCCGTGACTCGCCCAAGCCGCCCTCCTCTGCCGCACTCCGGCTCCACATGATTCCGCATGAACGCCGTTGACTAAAGCTAACGATGCATGCAATGTTAACAGCGTTCGCAAGTAAACGGCGTTCACTGTAGTGACACTGTGTAGCGGGGAGTGTGGATGTTCGAGAGATGGGGGCGGTGGACCTACCGGCGGCGCCGGGCGGTCCTTGCGGTGGCGGCGCTGTTCGTGGCCGCCGCCGCGGTGTGGGGGACGGGGGTGTTCGGCGCGCTCAGCCCTGGTGGGGGCTTCGACACGCCGGGCAGTGATAGCGACAAGGCCGAGCGCGTCGCCGAGCGGGCACTGGGCCGGGACGCGGCAGACGTGGTGATCCTCTACCGGTCCACCGACGGGCGCCGGGTGGACGATCCTGGCTACCGGCGCGCTGTCGAGTCGGCGCTGCCGCGGGACAAGGTGGCCTCGGCCGTCACGTACTGGACGACTCGGTCGCCGCAGCTGGTCTCGCGGGATCGCACCTCCACCTATGCGGTGCTGCGCCTGGCTGGGGACGCGGAAGAGCGGCAGGACGGCTTCGCGGCGATCCGGGATGACCTGAACGAGGTCGGTGGCGGGCTGACCGCCCAGGTCGGCGGGGAGCTGGCCACCGAGGTGGCGATCAACGAGCGGGTGTCGTCCGACATCGGACGGGCCGAGGGGCTGGCGCTGCCGGTGCTGGTGGTGCTGCTGATCCTGATCTTCGGCGGGCTGGTGGCCGGCAGCCTGCCGCTGCTGGTGGGCGGGGTGGCGATCCTGGGGTCGTTCACGGCACTTCATTTGCTCACTTATGTGACGGATGTGTCGATCTTCGCGATCAACATCACCACCTTCCTGGGGCTGGGACTGGCGATCGACTACGGGCTGTTCATGGTCGGCCGGTTCCGGGAGGAGCTGCGCCGCGATCCGTCGACCGAGCGGGCGCTGGCCGCGACGATGGCGACCGCGGGCCGGACGGTCGCCGTTTCCGGGGTCACCGTGGCGGTGTCGCTGGCCGGGCTGCTGCTGTTCGATCAGCAGTTCCTGCTGTCGATGGGGTACGGCGGGATCGCGACGGTGTTCGTCTGCATGGTCGGCGCGCTGACCGTCCTGCCGGCGCTGCTGGGCGTGCTCGGGCATCGGGTGAACGCGCTGCCGGTGCGCAAGCGGGACGGCGGTTCCGGCGGCGGGTGGCTGCGGGTGGGCCGGAGCGTCATGCGGCGGCCGGTCGTCTACACAGTCGCCACGGTGGCGCTGCTGCTCGCGGTCGGCGCCCCGTTCCTGCGGATCAACTGGGGCGGTGTGGACGCCAAGGTGCTGCCCGCCGGGACCGAGTCGCGGATCGTGGCCGAGACGCTGGAGACGCAATTCCCGCGCAACGCGACCAGCCCGATCGTCGCCGTCGTGGACGGCACCGCCGACCAGGGCGCGGTCCGCGCGTACGTGGGGCGTTTGTCGGACATCCCCGGTGTGACCGGCGCCGCGCTGACCGGGGCGAAGGGCGAGACCACCCGGATCGCGCTGCGCTACGACGCCGATCCGAACTCCGACGCCGCCCGCGACCTGGTCGTCCGGGTGCGGGACGTGCCGCCGCCGCCGGGCGCCGAGGCCTACGTCGGTGGCGTCACGGCCGTGGTCGTGGACCAGCTCGACAGCATGGCCGGCACGCTGCCCTGGCTGGCGCTCACCGTCGGCGCGGCCACGTTCGTGCTGCTCTTCCTGGCCTTCGGCTCGGTGGTGCTGCCGATCAAGGCGGTGCTGATGAACCTGCTGTCGCTGTCGGCCACGTTCGGGGCGGTGGTGCTGATCTTCCAGGACGGCAACCTGGCGGGTTTGCTGGAGTTCACCGCGACCGGCTCGATCTCGCCCGCGATGCCGATCCTGATGCTGGCGATGCTGTTCGGGATCTCGATGGACTACGAGGTGTTCCTGCTGTCCCGGGTCCGCGAGCAGTACGACCTGACCGGCGACAACACCGCGGCGGTCGCGGCCGGGCTGCAGCGGACCGGCGGGATCATCACCAGCGCGGCGCTGCTGTTCGTGGTGGTGATCGGGGCGTTCGCCACCTCGGGGATCACCTTCATCAAGATGACCGGGGTGGGGATGGTGATCGCCATCGTGGTGGACGCGACGATCGTGCGGGCGCTGCTGGTCCCGGCGACCATGCGGCTGCTGGGACGGGCCAACTGGTGGGCGCCCGGCCCGCTGGCCCGGCTCTACCGGCGCTACGGGATCCGCGAGGGCGACGAGGCGCCCGTTCCCGAGCGCGAGCTGGAGCCGGCGGGCACCTAGGCCCTGCCGCGAGGCGGCCTCAGCGCTGCCTGGCCGGTGAGGCGATACCGGAGGCGAGCCTCACCGGGCAGATCGCGAAGCGATGTCGCGCTCGTACCAAGCAGGGCGCGAGCCGCCAGGCGAGCGCCCTGAGCCGGGGTTGAATAAGCACAGCGTAGGCCCGAGGGGAGAACGGGGGCGGAACGGCGGCCCCGGCGGCACAGACCAGGCCGCCGGGGCCGCCTGGTCTTGGATTGGTGAAATCTTGGCGATACGCCGTCCAGGCACGTTCGCGCGGCGGGCGTGCGGGGGGTGCCCGTCGGCATGATCGGCCCCGTCCTTCAACCGAACAGGGGGAAGATGATGCCGACAATGAGACGCGCGGCCGTCGTGTCCGTGGTGGCCGGGGCCGTGTTCGGCCTGCTCGCCACGCCGGCCGCGGCGTGCCCGCAGCACCGGGCCGGCGTGATCAAGGCGAAGGGACCGACGTACACCTACCACCGGGGCTACACCAGGGTGAAGGAGGTGGTCGCGGTCCGCAGCGCGCGCGGCAGGACGGTCGTCGACCTGTACGTGTCGGGGTTCCCGAGGTCCGCCGTCGGCAGGCGCTTCGGGGCGCACGTCCACCGCAACAAGTGCGGCCCCAGGCCCGTCCAGGCCGGCCGGGCCTACCAGCGTCAGGCCAGGCGGGGCACGCCGCTGCGCGCGAGGGAGATCTGGATGGACCTGCGGATCCGCCGTGACGGCCGCGGCCACGCGAGGGCGGTCGTGCCGTGGCGCATCCCCAGGGGGCACGCCAACTCGCTGGTCATCCACAGCAAGCCCACCATCTCGCGTTCGGCTGAGGCGGGTGCGCGCCTGTTCTGCACCACGGTTCCGTTCGGCCGCTGACCGGCCGGAGAGCGGCGGCGGGCGCCGGGCGTCCGCCGCCGCGCCAGGTCGTGCGACAGAACGCAAATCCGTAAGACACGCCCTAACGAACCTGCTGCAGGTAGCGACGCTGGTCGTCCAGGAATCCCTCGGCGAACAGGGAGCGAGGCGCAGCGACAGCGACCACGAGCATCTTCGGCTTCGAGTCCTCGATGCCCTTGCGGACCAGGGCATGGGCGGCGCCCGGGTAGTGCCTGATCTGCAGTTGCCCAGGAGTGCGCAACGCGCGCCGGTAACCGGCCTCGGTGTCGGCGACGTCGACGTTGCGGTCATGGCCTGCCAGGACCAGCAGGACCGGTACGCGCATCGCCGCCAGGTCCCGTGAGGCGTCGCTGGTGTAATTCTTGGTGATGAAGCCCCACCGGTCGGGGGTCAGGCCCCGAGGATCGCCGATCGCGGCTTTGTACTGCTCGAACGACGCATCCTGACGCAGCAGCTCCAGGGTCTTGTCCCGCCGTGCCAGCTCGGCCCGCACCTTGGCGGGCGAGGCGTTCTGCTCCTTCAGTTCGGCCAGCAGGTTGTAACGGCCCTGCTGCATCCAGTTCACCGCCGGGGACACCGCGATGGCGAACCGCAGCTCCGGAAGCCGCACGGCCACCTTGGGCAGGACCCAGCCCGCTTGGCTGGCCCCCCATAGCCCGATCCGGCGCGGGTCTATGGCCGGACGCCTCTTCGCCCAGGCGACCGCGGCGACGGTCTCGGCCGCGCGGTCTTCCATGGTCTGCTCCAGCCAATTTCCCGGGGCGCCGCCCACGCCGGGCTTGTTCCATGACAGCGAGGCGTACCCCGCCTTCGCGAAGCCCTCCCATATCGGCCGATAGAACGTCTTGTCCGTGGCATCGATCGGACCGTCCCCATGCACGAACACCACCAGCCCGTACGATCCCCGGCCGCTCTTGGGCCAGGCCAGCACGCCCTTCAGCGGCTGCCGGCCGCCCGTGATGGTCACCTGCTCCTCACGCAGGTCATAGGAGTTCTGGTGGATCACCCACCCGCAGACCGATACCGCCAGCACCACCAGCGCCAGCAGAGCCCCGAGCCCTCGCCGCACCCAGCGGCGCCGCGGAGCGGCGGCCCGCCCCGCCGAAGCGGAAGGTGAGACCATACGCAGCCCCTTTTTAGGTCGTTTCTGAAACGATCGTATTGATTACGACCGTACTATGATTGCACTAAGGAGGTGCGGATGACGTCCGGTCATGGCCACAGCGTGGAGATCCCCACGCGCACGCTGGTGGAAAGCCTGGTCCGCGAGGACCTGACGGTGGACGCCGGCGAGCTCTACGCGGTCGCCGGGGCTCTGGGGATGACCGACCAGCAGGTACGCCTGTGCATTCGGCGCCTTGTCGGCGACGGGCAGTTCGTCCAGGAAGGACGGGGACGCAAGGCGGTCCTGCGCGCCACCACCCAGATCCGCCACACGATCGAACCCGAGGTGGACTTCATTCGTCTGATGTACGCCCAGGACCGCGGGGACGCCCCCTGGGACGGCACCTGGCATCTAGTCGCCTTCGCCATCCCCGAAACCCTCCGCCCCGCACGCGATGCCCTGCGGGACGCACTCGTCCACCTCGGGGGTGCCCCTCTACAGGGAGGCCTCTACGTGGCCGCCAACCCCTGGGAAGACCTGGTGTCGGCCGCGACCGCACGCCTGGGTGCGAGCGAGTACATCACGTTTCTCACCAGCACCGACCTGAACGTCGCAGGCACCACCGACCCGGCGGCTCTGGCCGCCCGGCTCTGGCCGCTTGACGACCTTGCCGAAGGCCACCGGCGCCTGATCGCGGTGGCGCGCGACCGCCTGCACCGCCTCGATGACATGACGGTGCCGCAACGACCCGAGCCGCTGACAACCGCCATCGAACTGGCCGCCGAGTTCAGCCGCGCCATGGACCCCGACCCCTTGCTCCCGCCCGAACTGCTTCCCCAGCCATGGCCTGGGAAGCAAGCCCGCGACCTGGTCGCCCAATGCTGGGCGCTACTGCTGCAACGCCCAGCGACAGCCCCCGTCCCACGTCTCTTCCGGCGCTACGCCCAAGCCATCCAGGAAATCACCGGCTACCCCGTGACCTCGCAGAGAAAGCCCGACAGATGAACAAGCCCACCACCGCGCCCGGCCCCTGACGATCCCTGCTCCCCGGCGCGCCCGCCTGGAGGCCGAGGACCTCGCCATGAGGCGTCCAACTTGTTGGTCCCGGTGATCCCGCACTTGGTGACGGTGCGCCATCGCCGTCGCAAGGGCCGCCGGCTGCGGCTGGTACGCGCACACCAACTAGTCCGGACGGCCGGCCACGAAGTCCTGCAGCCTGTCGACGAACCTCTCCACGGGGGCACGGAGGCGCGTGTCGCGGACCTCGGCGCGCCTGCGCTTGCGGGAGCCTTCGGAGTAGCGGCGGTGGGCCCACGGTGATCGCGGACGGGCCAGGCGGACGGCTCCGATCAGCGCCAGCGGCCCGATGAACAGGCCGATCAGGCCGGTCCAGGTCTTGCCCTTCAGCAGCGCGATCAGCGACATGGCCAGGTTGACCAGCAGGCCCAGACCGACCTGCCAGGGCGCGCCCGGGACGCCCTCCTCGTTGACGGTGTCGTTCACGCCGAGCGGCCGCAGCCCGAGCAGGAGGAGGCCGGAGAGGGCGACGGCGATCATCACGACCTGCACCGAAAGCCGGCCCTCCTCGCTCCAGTAGACGTCGCTGAGGTGCAGGACGAGGGCGAACTCGTCCAGGACGAGGGCCGTCCCGACGCCGAAGAGCGCGGCGGTGCCCGCGGCCCAGCCGGAGGTGGCCTCGTCCACGACCAGGCCGCCGACGCCGCCGACGCACATGAGGACCATGCCGAAGACGACGTGGTGGATGTGCCGGCCGCCCGGCGTGACGTTCCCCGGCCACCAGCGCGCCTGGCGGCGGATCATGCGGACGCTGAACCGGATGAACAGGAACGCGGCGATGAAGGCGATCAGGAAGCAGAACATGCGGAGCCTGCCGGTCTCCACGATCTCCCTGACGAACCAGTTCTGCACCCGGGTGCGATTCCCGGTACGGGGGTGTGGAGACCATTCCCCCGGTGTTTTTACCTGCCTTTGGAGAGGCGGTCGCGCAGGTGGCGGGCCGTTTCCCGGACGGTCGGGTCGGGGTCGTCCGCGGCGGCCAGGATCCGCGGCAGGTCGTCGTCGGTGAGGACGTGGTCCAGGGCCCAGAAGGCGGTGGCGCGCAGCGCGGGGTCGGTCGCGTCGAGCAGTTCGAGGACGGCGGGACGCGCGCCCTCCGGATCCGCGCGGAGCAGGTCCTCGCAGATGATGGTCTGGAACCAGTCCTGGTCGTCGCCCAGGTCGCGGGCGGACGCGCGGAGCAGGGCGGGCAGCGCGCCGAGCCCGGCGATCCCGGCCAGCACCTCGCCGATCGCGTCCCGGCCGATGTCGTCCCCTGAGTCCACGCAGCGTTCGAGCTCGCGTTCCAGGTCGGGGACGAGCGTGCGGTCGGTGCTCCGGACGAGCATCCCGACCAGCCCGCGGATCCGTTCGAGATCGGTGTCGGGGTCGTCGCGCAGTGCCCACGGATCGTAGGCGGGGAGGAGGCCCAGCAGTTCCACTAACAGCGACCGCGTCATGCTCGCCGAGCGTACCGGCGAACGATCATGCGGCCTAGGCGGACTTGCGGCGGCGGGGCTTGGCCTCGGTCTTCTTCTTCGGGGCCGCCGGCTTCCTCCCGGCGCGCTCCTTCTTGGCCGCGTCGACGCTGGCGCGCAGCGCCGACAGCAGGTCGGCGGCGGGCTCCTCCTCGGCCTCCGCCTCGGGGCGGGTGACCTCGCGCCCTTCGATCTTGGCGTCGATCACCGCTTGCAGCGCCTCCCGGTAGGCGTCCTTGTACTCGGCCGGGTCGAAATCGCCCCGCATGCTCTCGATCAGGGAGGTGGCCATGCTGAGCTCCTGCTTGCGCAGCTCGATCTCCTCTGCCAGGAAGGGGAAGTCGGGCTCGCGCACCTCGTCCGGCCACAGCATGGTCTCCAGTACGAAGACGCCCTGCCGGACCCGCAGCGTGGCCAGCGACTCGCGCTGCCGCAGCGCGATTTTCACGATCGCGACCTGGTCGGAGCCTTCGAGCGCGTCGCGGAGCAGCACGTACGGTTTGGCGCCCTGCGCGTCGGGCTCCAGGTAGTAGGACTTGGCGAAGTAGATCGGGTCGACCTCCGCCTCTTCCACGAACTGCAGCACGTCGATGCGGCGGCTGGAGGAGAGCGGCAGTTCGGCGAAGTCGTCGTCGGTCAGCACGACCATCTCGCCGCCGGGCAGCTCGTAGCCCTTGGCGATGTCGGAGTAGGGGACCTCCTCGCCGTCCACGGTGCAGACCCGCTTGTATTTGATCCGGCCGCCGTCCTCGCGGTGCACCTGGTGGAAGGACACGTCCCGCTGCTCGGTCGCCGAGTAGACCTTCACCGGGATCGTGACCAGCCCGAACGAGATCGAGCCCTTCCAGATACTGCGCATGGTCCGTCCTTACCCCGAGGTCTGTGCCCATTAGCCTCGCAACCGGTGGTGATTTACGCCAGAACGCGCCCTTGATCCTTTTTTCTCCGAACGGAGGTACGGGTAAGACGCGGTTATGACCATGCCGTGGCCCGTACGCCCCATGATGGCCGCCACCGGAGAACTCCCCGACGACACCGGACGCTGGGCCCTGGAGCTCAAGTGGGACGGCGTCCGCGTGATCAGCTACGTCTCGGCCGACGGCGTGCGCGCCAGCGGGCGCCGCGTCACCGAACTGGCCGGCCGCTACCCCGAGCTGTCCGCGCTGGCCGATCTCCTCCCCAACCACGACGTGGTCCTGGACGGCGAGGTGGTGGCTTTCGAGGACGGCCGCCCCAGCTTCGAGCGGCTGCAGCGCCGGATGCACGTCGCCCGTCCCGACCCGCGGCTGATCCGCGAGGTGCCCGTCCGGTACGTGGTGTTCGACGTGCTGTTCCTGGACGGCCGGCTGCTCTACGACGTGCCCTACAGCGACCGCCGGGCGCTGCTGGCCGAGCTGGACCTGGGCGGGACCGGCCCGATCGAGGTGCCGCCGTACCTGGACGGCCGCGACACCGCGCAGGTCGCCGAGCTGCTGGACTTCACCAAGGAGCAGCGCCTGGAGGGGCTGCTGGTCAAGCGGCTGGACTCGGCGTACCGGCCGGGCCGCCGGGTGGACCACTGGATGAAGGTCAAGAACTTCCTCACCCGCGATGTGATCGTCTGCGGCTGGAAGCCCGGCCGGGGGCGGCGCGAGGGCGGTGTGGGGTCGCTGCTGCTCGGCGAGTACGACGCCAAGGGCCGGCTGTGCTTCATCGGCCACGTCGGCACCGGGTTCAGCGACCGGGTCCTGGACGAGCTGTACGAGACGCTGTGGCCGCTGCGCCGCGCGGCCGACCCGTTCGACGAGCCGATCCCGCGCGAGTTCGCCCGCGACGCGCAGTGGGTTGAGCCGCTCCTGGTCGGGGAGGTGGCCTACAGCGTGCGGACCAGGGACGGCCGGCTCCGCTTCCCCTCGTGGCGCGGTCTGCGCGACGACAAGGACCCACTCGAGGTGATCCGTGAGCCCTAGCAAGACCACCGTGCGGGTGGACGGGCGGGAGCTTGTCCTGTCCAACCTGGACAAGAACATGTATCCGGAGTTCACCAAGGGCGAGGTCATCGACTACTACGCGCGGGTGGCGCCGGTGCTGATCCCGCACCTGAGGGACCGCCCGGCGACGCGGATCCGCTGGCCCGACGGCGTGGACGGGCAGAAGTTCTTCGAGAAGAACGCGCCGTCGCACACCCCGGACTGGGTCCGCACAGTGAACGTCCCGACGCCGGGCAGTTCGTCCGGGCGCGACTCGCTCGACTTCGTGGTGGTGGACGACCTGCCCACGCTGGTGTGGTGCGCCAACCTCGCCGCCCTGGAACTGCACGTCCCGCAGTGGCGCGTGGGGCCGCGCGGGGGGATCCGCAGCCCGGACCTGATGGTGTTCGACCTGGACCCGGGCGCGCCGGCGACGATCGTGGAGGCGTGCGGGGTGGCCCGGCTGCTGCGCGACCTGCTGGCCGGGGACGGGCTGGAGTCGTATCCGAAGACCAGCGGGAAGAAGGGCCTGCACCTCTACGTCCCGATCGACGAGAGCGAGCGGACGTCGGAGTACGCGAAGAAGGTCGCCGAGCGGCTCGCGGCCGACCATCCCGGGCTGGTGGTCTCCAGGATGGAGAAGCGGCTGCGCAGGGGGAAGGTCTTCGTCGACTGGAGCCAGAACAACCCCGCCAAGACCACCGTCGCGCCCTACTCGCTGCGGGCCGCCGAGGGCCCATCGGTCTCCGCCCCGGTCGCCTGGGACGAGCTGGAGGACTGCGACGACGCCGCCGCGCTGAGGTTCTCCCCCGAAGAGGCGCTCGATCGGATCGACGACCTCGGCGATCTGCTGGAACCGCTGCTGCGCGAGCACGGGCAGTCCCTCCCGTAAACGGATTCGTGTTCGAACCAGCACTCTCCGGGATCGACTTTCGTCACTATGAGTGACATGGTTGCAGCGGAGCGGAAGGGTGGGGACAGGTGTCGCAGAACCATCACTACGACGTTGTGGTGCTGGGCGGGGGGACCGCGGGGGAACTGGTGGCGCTGGAACTGGCGCGGGCCGGGCGCGGGGTGGCGCTCGTTGAGCGGCGGCCCGCCGGCGAGGAGTCACCGTGCTTCGCGAGCGTGCCTGCCAAGTCGCTGCTGCTGTCCGCGCGCCGCGGGGAGAGTTGGGAGCTGGCCGTCGTCCGCCGCGACGAGGCCGTCCGGCACAGCGCGGACCGGCGTGCCGGGGCGCGGCCGGTGGAGGCGGGCGTGACCGTGCTGCGCGGGCACGGCCGGGTCGTGGGCCCGGGCGTGATCGAGGTGGACGGGACCGGATACGGCTTCACCGAACTGGTCGTCGCCACGGGCGGCGAGCCGGTCGTCCCGGCCGTCGAGGGACTGCCGGACGTGCCGGCCTGGACCGGCGACGAGGCGCTCGCCGTCGCCGACCTGCCGCGCCGCCTGGTGGTGCTGGGCGGCGAGCCGGCCGGGTGCGAGACGGCGCAGGTGTACGCGGCGTTCGGCGCGCGGGTCGCGGTGGTGGAGCCGGCCGGCCGGCTGCTGCCCGCCGAGGCCCCGTTCACGGGCCAGGTCCTCGCCGACGCGCTCCGCCGGGCGGGCGTCGACCTGCGGCTCGGCGCCGAGGCGGGCAAGGCCGAGCGGGTGGGCGGCGCGGGGGTGCGGTTGTGGCTGCCGGACGGCGGCATGCTGGAGGCCGACCGGGTGCTGGTCGCGTCCGGGCGGCGGCCCCGGGTCGAGGGCCTCGGCCTGGAGACGCTCGGGATCGCGGTGCGTCCCGGCCAGGGCCTGCCGGTGGACGAGACCTGCCGCGTCGTGCGCGACGAGCCCGTCAGGCACGAAGGCTCCGGCGGGAAGGCGTGGGACGGCGAAGTCTGGGCGGCCGGCGAAGTCTGGGCGGCCGGCGACGTGACCGGGATCGGCCGCACCGCGCACGCCGCCCGCTACCAGGCGCGCGTCGTCGTCGCGAACATGCTGGGCGCGCGGCGTGAGGCCGACTAACAGCGCGATCCCGCGCGTGGTGCTGACCTCGCCCGCCGTCTACTCGGTCGGCCTGTCCCCCAATCGGGCCGCGGAGCTGGGCATAGACCTCCTCACCTCCGGGTACGACCTCGCCGCCACGGCCCGTGCGGCGGTCCGCGCCGACGACCGGGGACGTGTGGAGCTTTACGCCGACCGCTCCCGCGGCCTGCTCATCGGCGCGGCCGCCGCCGGCCCCTACGCGGAGGAGTGGATGAGCGAGATCGCGCTGGCGGTCCGCGCGCGCACGCCGCTGAGCCTGCTCACCGACGTCGTGCACGCCTTCCCCAGCCACGGCGAGTCGCTCGAGGCGCCGCTGCGGGAGCTGGCCGCGGCCGTCCGTCCAGGGGAGAGTGCGAGATGAGCGAGATGAACGAAGTGGAGCCCGTGCCCGCGGCCGACGAGCCGGCCGACGAGCTGAGCCCGGACGCGCCCGAGGCCGACGCGGCCGAGCAGCGGTTCGCGCTGCGTGACGATGACGACCGCCCCGAGTGGCCGCAGCCGGTACCCTTCGACGCGGACGAGGCCGACGCGGCCGAGCAGCGCCGGGTGGTCGAGCTCGATGAGGACGACTACCGCTGAGGCCCGGCGAGGGGCCCGCGGCCGGCCGCGCGGACCAGGTCCGGCCGGGCGGCCCTCTGTTACGGGTGACCCTCGAGGTTACCGGCGCGTAGGATGATGGGATTGGTTCCCAGCGGCGGGTCCCCCGTTCCGTCGCATCGATTCGGTGATCGGAGAGTGTGGTGACCGCGACCCCGGACGCCCGCCCTCGTGGCACGCGACTGCCGCGACTGGCACGCCGCAGGCAACTGCTCGGCGCGGCCCAGGAGGTGTTCGTCGCCCAGGGCTATCACGCCGCGGCGATGGACGAGATCGCCGAGCGGGCAGGTGTCAGCAAGCCGGTGCTCTACCAGCACTTCCCGGGCAAGCTCGAGCTCTATCTGGCACTGCTGGACGAGCACGCCGAGGCCCTGGTGAAGATCGTCCGGGAGGCGCTGGAGTCCACCACCGACAACAAGCTCCGCGTGCAGGCCTGCATGCAGGCCTTCTACGACTTCGTGGCCGGCGAGGGCGAGGCGTACCGCCTGGTCTTCGAGTCCGACCTGCGCAACGTGGCCCCGGTCCGGGCCCGGGTGGAGCGCGCCAACCAGCAGTGCGCCGAGATGATCGCCCGCGTGATCGCCGAGGACACCGACGCGCCCAGCGACGAGGCGCACCTGCTCGGCATGGGCCTGGTGGGCATGGCCGAGGTCAGCGCCCGGTACTGGCTGTCCCAGCACCGGGCCATTCCCAAGGACACCGCGGAGAAGATCATCGCCCGGCTGGCCTGGCGCGGGATCTCCGGCTTCCCGATGACCCCGTCCGGCTGACCCCGGACCGGCTGACCGAACCGCCCGGCCACGCGGCGTTCACTCGGGGCGAAGCGTCCCGGGGGCGGTTCGCTCCGCGCGCGTGTCACCATCGGAGCAGGACGTCCCGCCGGAGTGGCGGGACGGGTGAGCACAGGGAGATCGCGTGCAGGTTCGCATCGGCGTCCAGTTCGTGCCCAAGGAGCTCGTGGTCGAGACCGCGCAGTCCGCAGACGAGGTGCAGACGGCGCTGGCCGACGCGCTGGCCGAGGACAGGGGCGTCCTGGTGCTCCGGGACGAGCGCGGCGGCCGGGTGGTGATCCCCGCCGACCGGGTGGGCTACCTGGAGATCGCCGAGGAGGAGCGGCAGACGGTGGGCTTCGGCGGCGGCAGCCAGTACGCCTGACCCCGCATCGGCCCGGATAAGACCGCCCTGACCTGGCCGTTCTCCTGCGGCGAGCGTTTACGACGTTTGAAATCGACATAACGGGCATACCGATCGCCGACCGTGGGTCGCGGACCTGCTACCTGCTACGCGACCCCAGGAAACGGATGGTGATCGACCATGCTCACGACGATCCTCTGGTTCATCGTCGTCGGCGCCGTGATCGGCGCCTTGGCGCGACTGATCGTCCCCGGGAAGAACCCCATCGGCATGCTGCTGACGATCCTCGTCGGGATCGTCGGCGCGCTGCTCGGCGGTGTGATCGCCGACGCCCTCGGCGCGGGCACGCTCGTCGCGATCGTGTTCGCGATCGTGATCGCCGCGCTCGGCGTGGCCCTGCTCACCTCGGTGAACACCCGCGGGCGCGGCGGACGCGGCTGGGGCGCCCGCCGGCACACGCACTGATGCCCGCACACCCCCAACAGAAGGCCCACAAAGACGAGAAGGCCCCCGTGCCCTGCACACGGGGGCCTTCTCCTGCGCTGTGTTTTCTAAGTCCCGGCCTACGGGGCTCGCCTGGCGGCTCGCCCCTAACCGGGCCTGGCGAGCGCGACATCGCTCCGCGATCTGCCCGGCGAGGCTCGCCTCCGGCATCGCCTCACCGGCCAGGTAGCGCGCTCGCGCGGTCCGGAGGCCACTTCTAGACAGGCCAAGGCCCTCAGGACGGGCTCGGCCTCGGGGTCGGGGTGGCCGCTCTCATCTCGGTGACCACGCGCGGCACCATGAGGTCGGCGAGCCGGTCCAGCGGCACGTCCGCCACCGCGGCCTGGCAGACCTCGCCGGCCATGGTCATGTCGAGACGCTCCACGGCGATGTCGAACCGCACCTCGCGCGGTGCCAGCGCCACCTGGATCGGCGAGCCGGTCCGCTGCAGGTCGGCCGGTCGGATCCGGAACGGCTTGAGCCGCTCGCCCGGGAACGGCGTGGGGCTCAGGCACCGATTCTTGTCGTACGGTTTGAGCCGCGCGGCGAGCCGGGCCAGCCCGTCCGGGGTGAGCGCGGCGGCGGTGAACAGCTCGCCCGGTCCCAGCGTGCGGCCGGTGACCAGGTCGATGACGATGGTGGCGTTGCTGGTGGCGTTCTTCACCCAGTTGCCCATCCCGTCGGGGACGGGCGTGACGCCGAAGAGGTAGGCGGCCGAGATCAGCCGCCCGGTCTTGAGCGTGACCTCGGCGCTGGCGGTGACCTCCTGGACGTCCGGCCGCCCCGCGTACTCCTTGCGGTACTTGGCCAGTTCGCGGTCGGAGGCGGCGCGCAGCGCGGCGTTGATGCGGCGTTCGAGGGCCTTGTCCCGGTGCCCGCTGATGGCCACGTACTGCTGCGTGGCGGCGGCCGCCCCGCCGCCCGCGGCCTGGTCGGCGGTCACGACGCGGGCGCTCACCAGCGCCGGCCGCACCGCGGCCGGCGGCCCGTCGTCGCGGGTGCCGGCCGCGTAGGCGCCGACTCCGCCCGCGGCGAGCGTGGTGACGGCCACGGTCGCCACGATCTTGGTGGAGGCGGCGGCGAAGATCCCGCCGCCGGAGGCGCCCGAGGCGGTGCCCGCCGCGGTCCCCCCGGCCGCGGTGCCGGTCGCGGCCGCGGTGCCCGCCACGCCGCTGGCGGACGGGGCCAGACCGGCCGCGACCAGCGGGAACAGCGCCGCCAGCGCCACCGCCGCGCCCGCCAGCGCCCGGATCCCGCGCTGCTCCCAGCCCGGCCCGTACGCCGACGTCGCCGCGGTCTCCAGCTCGGTGACGAATTCCGCCGCGCCGGGCGGACGCTCCGCGGCGCCCTTGGCCATCCCCCGTCGCACCAGGTCGCGAACCGGACCGGGCACGGCCTCCACCGGCACGGCCGCGTTCAGATGCCCCTCGCGGAGCGCGCCCAGCCCCTCGCCGGCGGCGTACGGGCGGCGCCCCGTGACGCACTCGAAGAACACGCACGTCGCGGCGTACACGTCGGTGGCGGGCGACGCGGGCTCCCCCAGCCACTGCTCGGGCGCCATGTACGCGGGCGTCCCGGCCCGGGACTCCTCCCCCGGCAGCCCCGCGATCCCGAAGTCGATGAGCTTGCTCAGCCCGTCGCTCTGGACGACGACATTGGCCGGCTTGTAGTCGCGGTGCACGACGCCGACCCCGTGCGCGGCGGCCAACCCGAGCAGCGACCCCTTCAGCACGGTCAGCGCCGCCTCCGGCCCCAGCGCCCCGTGCCGGGCCAGGATCTCCTTCAGCGCGACGCCGTTCACCGCCTCCATCACCAGCGCGGCGCCGTGCTCGGCGGTCACGAACCGGTAGAGCCGCACCACGTGCGGGTCGGTGACCTTTCCCAGCATCACCGCCTCTTCGCGCAGCCGCTCGATCGCGGTGCCGTCGCCGTCCCGCCGGGTCAGGTACTTGATCGCGACCGGGGTGCCCGCGGTGTCGTGCCGGGCCAGCACCACTCTGCCCTGGGCGCCCGCCCCCAGCTCCCGCACCTCGGTGAAGCCGTCGACCCGCCAGTTCTCGCTCATGTCCGCTCCGGTCTCGGGGACGCCCCGGGCAGCAGCGCGGCCACCTCGGGCTTGATCAGGTTCATGATTCCGGCGTACGGGAGGGGCCACACCGCGCCGGTGCTGCAGTCCACGTGCGGCACGACCAGGTTGAGCTCCAGCCGCTCCCGGGTGAAGGTCACCTGCATCGGCGCCACGCCCACCGGGGACTCCCGGCCCGCTTCCAGGTCGCCGCGCTTGAGGGGTTCGCGCAGGCAGTAGCGGTACTGCTCGCCGAGCGGCGGCATCTCGCGGGCCAGCGCGGAGATCCCGGACGGGCCCAGGTCGCGAAAAATGTCGGCGGCGGCGAGCGCCCGCCCGGCGCGCAGGTCGACGTTGACGACGTCCTTGTACTCCAGGTCCTCGTCCGCGACGGAGCAGGTCGCGGTGTCGAACTCGTACAGGACCGACACCAGCCGCGGGCCGCTGTAGCGGACGGTGGCGCGGCTCTCGACGGTCGCACAACGCGGCGTGCTGACGGAGTTGTTGTGCGGGCCGGCGACATAGCCGCGGAACGCCGCGATCCGCCGGTCCAGGGGCGCGCGCAGCGCGGTGTTGACCCGCCGCAGCAGAGCGGCGTCCGGCAGGCCGGTGACGCGGACGAACTGCGCGTTCCGGATCTGGAGCGCGGGCCGTCCCGGCAGCGGGGTGCTCTGGTTGAGGGTGGCGACCGCGGCGACCGGGCGCGCGGCGGGCGCGTCCCGGTCGGACGCGACGTAGGCGGCCGTGCCGCCCCCGGCCGCCACGACGGTGGCCGCGCCGACCGCCACCGCCACTTTCGTGCCGGTCGCGGCCATCACCCCGCCACCGGTGGCGGCGCCCACGCCGGTACCCGACGCGCCCGCCGCGCCCGCGGCCCCGGCCGCGCCGCCGGACCCGATCGCGGCGGCGCCCAGCGGGAACAGGGCGGCCAGCGCGACCGCCGCCACCGCCAGCGCCCGCACGCCGCGCCGCTCCCAGTCCGGGCCGTACACCTCGACCGCCGCCGACTCCAGCTCGGCGACGAACGTTTCGGCCCCCTGCGGCCGGGCGCCCGGTTCCTTGGCCATGCCGCGCGCCACCAGGTCGCGCAGCCGCTCCGGGACGGCCCCCACCGGCGCCTCCTCGTTCAGGTGCCGGTGCATCAGCCCCGCGGCGCCCTCGGCCCGGTACGGCCGCTCACCGGTCACGCACTCGAAGAACACGCAGGTCGCCGCGTACACGTCGGTGGCCGGGGAGGCCGCGTCGCCGCGCCACTGCTCGGGCGCCATGTACGCCGGCGTCCCGGACCGGGACCCCTCCCCCGACAGCACCGCGATCCCGAAGTCGATCAGCTTGCTGAGCCCGTCGCCCCGCACCACCACGTTCGCCGGCTTGTAGTCGCGGTGCACCACCCCGACCGCGTGCGCGGCGGCCAGCCCCAGCAGCGACCCCTTCAGGATCGCCAGCGCGGACTCCGGTTCCAGCGGGCCGTTCTCTGCCAGCAGCCGCTTCAGCGACACGCCGTCCACGGCCTCCATGACCATCGCCGCCCCGTGCCGGCTCGTCACGAACCGGTAGAGCCGCACCACGTGCGGGTCGGTGACCCGGGCGAGCATGGCCGCCTCGTCCCGCAGCCGCGCGATGTCGCCGTCGTCGCCGTCCCGCCGGGCCAGGTATTTGATCGCGACCGGGCCGCCGTTCTCGTCGTGCCGGGCCAGCACCACCCGGCCCTGCGCGCCCGCGCCGAGCTCGCGCAGCTCGGTGAAGCCGCCGATCCGCCAGGACGCCCGTCCCGTCCCGCCCGTCATGTCCCTGCCATCGTTCACGGAGCCAAGAATGTCAGGATCGCTCGCGTGCCGCCCGTGACGCCGGGTATCCGGGCCACCACCCGTTCCGGAGGGTTTCGGTGGCCAACTGTGGCCGTTTTGGTCCGGTTCCAGACACCGCGTCGCGGGTGCCGCGGTAGCCCATCGGTCCCACGCACGGCGCCCCGCCACCGCGAACCATTCGCCTCATATACACCATCCCCGGCGCCCCCGGGAATAGCCGGGACGGATGGAAGCGTTCACTCAACAGATCGCCCATTGGTGTCCGGAACCAACGGTCGGTACACTGCGTCGCGGAGTGTGACCGCACGCAGCCACAGCGAGTGACTGCTTTCGACCCCTGACTGCGGTCGCCGAAGGAATCTTGATCGACGGCTGGTCCCTCCCGCGTGAGAGCGCGGCCACATCTGGCGAACCGGCGGCCGTCCAGGCTGGACGGCCCGCCCGGCGCCGGTGTGTTCGACCGACTCGGCCCACCGCGGTATCGCGGCGCCGGGGCCCGGAGCAGCGCCGCCCCGGGAGCGAGGACCCCGCACTTTTGGAGGCTGAAAGCCCTGACTACCTTTGCTGAACTCGGGGTCGTACCCGAGATAACCGACGCCCTCGCCAGCGAGGGCATCGTCGACGCGTTCCCCATCCAGGAGCTCGCCCTGCCGATCGCGCTGGGCGGGCACGACATCATCGGACAGGCCCGTACCGGCACCGGCAAGACGCTGGCCTTCGGCGTGGCGCTGCTGCAGCGCATCACGCACGGCCGCGCCCGGCCGCAGGCGCTGGTGGTGGCCCCGACCCGCGAGCTGGCCCTGCAGGTCACCGACGACCTCCTGGTCGCCGGCGGCAAGCTCGGCACCCGGGTGCTGTCGGTCTACGGCGGCCGCGCCTACGAGCCGCAGATCGAGGCGCTGCGCGAAGGGGTCGACGTGGTCGTCGGCACCCCCGGCCGGCTGCTCGACCTCGTCAAGCAGAAGAAGCTCGACCTCTCCGAGGTCGGCGTCCTGGTGCTGGACGAGGCCGACCGCATGCTCGACCTGGGCTTCCTGCCCGACATCGAGCGGATCGTCGAGCGGATCCCGGCGCAGCGGCAGACCATGCTGTTCTCGGCCACCATGCCGGGCGAGATCGTGGCGCTGTCCCGCAAGTACCTGACCCGGCCCACCAACGTGCGGGCCGAGTCGCACAACGAGTCGCAGGCCACGCCGCAGGTCGTCCAGCATGTCTGGCAGGCCCACCAGATGGACAAGGCCGAGATGGTGGCGCGGCTGCTGCAGGCCGACGGCCGCGGGCTGACCATGGTGTTCTGCCAGACCAAGCGGGCCTGCGACCGGGTCGCCTCCGACCTGGCCCAGCGCGGTTTCGCCGCCGCGGCCGTGCACGGCGACCTCGGGCAGGGCCAGCGGGAGCGGGCGCTGCGCGCGTTCCGCAACGGCAAGATCGACGTGCTGGTGGCCACCGACGTGGCGGCCCGCGGGCTGGACGTCGACGACGTCACGCACGTGGTCAACTACGAGTGTCCCGACAGCGCCGACACCTACGTGCACCGCATCGGCCGCACCGGCCGGGCCGGCAAGGAGGGCACCTCGGTCACCCTGGTCGACTGGTCCGACCTGGCCCGATGGAAGCTGATCAACGGCACCCTCGGGCTCGACTTCGCGGCGCCGGAGGAGACCTACTCCACCTCCGAGCACTTCTACGCGGCGCTGGGCATCCCGGCGGGCACCACCGGCAAGCTCCCCAAGGAGCAGCGCGGCGAGCGCGCCGGCCTGGACGCCGAGGAGCTGGAGGACATCGGCGAGACCGGCAAGACCCGTTCCGCGCACCGCCACGGCGACCGGGACCGGGACCGGGACCGCGACCGTCCCGCGCGGCGGCGCCGGCGCAGCCGTGCCCGCACCCGGGGCGGCAAGCCGGTCGACGCGGCCGCGCACGAGGGCGGCGCCGAGCGGTCGCTCACCCGCGACGAGACGGCCCCGGCCGGCGAGGCCGCGGGCGAGGGCGAGCGGTCCGGCGGGAGCGTCGCGACCGGGCGCAAGCGCACCCGGAGCCGCCGCCGCACCCGGTCCGGCCAGCCGGTCGCCGAGGGCGAGGCGGCACCGGCCGCGAGCGAGGCCCAGCAGACCGCCTGACCCGCACCGCCACGTCCCACTGCGAGATCACGTTCCGGCCGCCGTGATCTCGCAGTGCCCCGTCCCGAGCCCTTCGGCCCCGGTGGCGGCGCAGCCGCTCAGCTCTTGTGGCGGCGCAGCCGCAGTGCCGTCCCCGGATGGTCGGTGATCAGCACGGCGACCCTGGGGTCGCTCAGGAAGCGGCGCATCAGCGGCACCGCGTTGACCGTCCAGACCATGGCCGGGATCCGGGCGCGCGCGCACTGCGCCAGCACCCCCGCCCGCGCCAGCCGGTGGTTGAGCGCCACCATGTCGGCGCCGCACCCGCGGATCGCGCGCAGCGGTACGAAATCGCGTACCGCGCCGCGCTCCCACAGCCCGCGCCCCACCGACAGCGCCGCCGTCACCTGCGGGAAGTCCCGCTTGATCAGCGCCACCGAGGCGGCCTCGCGGCTGGTCACCACGAACCCGTCCGGGCCGAAGGCCTCCAGCGCCAGCGCGACGGCCTCGTGCTCGCAGCCGCGCTCCTTGAGGTCGACATGGCCGCGGGCCCGGCCCCGGATGATCTCCAGGGCCTCCGCCACCCGCGGCACCGGGCCCGGCGCCAGCTCCCGCGCCCGGGCGAAGGTGCAGCGGCTCAGCGGCACCCCGCCGACGGTACGATCATGATGGACGACCAGGACCCCGTCCGCGGTCCGGCGGACATCGACCTCCACGTAGTCGGCGCCGGACGCGACCGCGTCCCGCAGTCCGATGAGGCCCGCCTCGTCCCGGCGATGCGCCGAGATCGCCGGCACTCCGTTCGGAGACGACCGCGCAGCGCCCTGATCCACGGCCTGGACGCTACCAGCCAACCGTCTTGACCGGTGTCTTTCCACGCGAATTGAGTAGGGTTGCACCCTGTGAGTACGCCCCGGTTCCTGACCTTGCCCCCCGGCGTCCGCCGGACGTCGGTCGAGACCTCGCGCGGTGCCTTCGCCGCGCTGGAGGCCCTGCCCGGTTCGGGCGTACCCGAGCGCGGTCCGGCCCTGCTGGTGCCCGGCTACACCGGCAGCAAGGAGGACTTCCTGGCGGTGCTGCAGACCCTCGCCCGCGCCGGGCGCCGGGTCGTGGCCGTCGACATGCGCGGCCAGTACCAGACACCCGGCCCCGACGACGCGCTCGCCTACACCCGGGCCGCGCTGGGCGACGACATCGCCGCGCTGGCCGACGCCCTGGGCCCCGAGCCGGTTCACCTGGTCGGGCACTCCTTCGGCGGCCTGGTGACCCGGGAGGCGGTCCTGTCGGAGCGGGTACTGCCCGCCTCGTACACGCTCATGAGCTCCGGCCCGGCCGGGCTCACCGGCCCGGTGGCCGCGCGGGCGACGGCGCTGCGCGACGCGATCCCGCAGCTGGGCATGGGGCAGATCTGGACGCTCAGCCTGGAGCCGGACGCCCGCAAGCGCGGCCTGCCGCACGAGATCGTCGACTTCCTCCGCGACCGCACGCTCGGCAACTCCGAGACCGCCCTGGTGACGATGGCGCAGGAGCTCCTGTCCTGCCCCGACCGGGTGGACGAGCTCGCCAAGCTGGCCGAGGACATCGGGCTGCGCACCCTCGTCCTGTACGGCGAGGACGACGACGCCTGGGACCCGGGCGAGCAGGCGGCCATGGCCGAGCGGCTCGACGCGGCCAAGGTGGTGATCCCGGGCGCCGCGCACTCCCCTGCGGTCGAGGCGCCCGAGACCACCGCGCACGCGCTCACCGATTTCTGGAACCACTGCGAGCGCTGCACCCGCTGACCAGGCCGCTCCGCTCTTCGCCGGGGCCGGTGGTGCGCGCACGCCCATGTAATGAAACACTTACTGGGATTTGTCTCACGAGTGCGAGGTGTGCGCATGCCCGCGACGATCCATCCCCCGCAGAGCGTCACCTGGCGCGTTCACATCGACCGGGCCATGTGGGTCGGCGGAGTGCGCGGCCTCATGCTGCAGGCCCTGCACCCGGTCGCCATGTGGGGCGTCTGGCAGAACTCCAACTTCCAGGAGGACCCCTTCGGACGGCTCCAGCGCACGTCCGACTTCGTGGGCCTGGGAACGTTCGGCGGCCGCGAGGAGGTCGACGAGGCCGCCGCCCGCGTCCGCGGGATCCACCGCAGCCTGCGGATCCTCAACCGCGACACCGGCAGGAAGGAACGCCTCGACCAGCCCGAACTGCTGCTGTGGGTGCACTGCGCCGAGGTCTACTCCTACCTTCAGGTCGTCCGGCGGGCGGGCCTGCCGGTGACCGACGCGATGGCCGACCGGTACCTGGACGAGCAGCGCGGCAGCGCCACCCTCGTCGGCCTGCACGCCGAGGACGTCCCCGGAAGCGTCGCCGAGATGGAGAGGTACATGGCCGAGATGCGGCCGCGCCTGCGGGTGACCGAGGAGGCCGCCGCCACCGTCCGGTTCCTGATGTGGCCCACGATGCCGGAGAACCTGAAGTTCCTGGCGCCCGGAAAGCCCGGCTGGTTCCCGTTCGGCGCCCTCTGCTACTACACGCTCCCGGACTGGGCCCGCCACATGTACGGCGTCCTCCCCGAGGTCCCGCAGCCCGCCGTCACCGCCGCGCTGCGGTCGTTCCGGACAGCGATGAGCACCATCCCCGAACGGCTGCACGACCACGCCTTCGCCAAGCCCACCCGCGACATGCTCGCCCGTGCCCGCCAACGGCTCACCGCCGAGGGCTACGACCTGAGCCACGGCCTCAACGGCCTACGCGACCCCCGCCGCTGGCCGTGTCATTCTGGGGGGACGACCCCCCAGACCCCCTGGGCCGGAGCGAAACGCCTCCTCCACTCCGCTAGCGCTCCGCTCCGGGCCGACCAGTGAACAAACGGGCAGGTTGCGGCGTGCGCAAGCGTCATTCTTGGCGGTCAGTCGGCAGAGCGGACTGACCAACATCCTCACTCTGCCTTCTGCCGGGCCCCTCAGCTGACAACAACGAAGGCGTGTGGCGTGTGGTTCTACGGCATGTCTCGAAGCGGCCTCAGGTACCGCGCGAGCGCGCTACCTGGCCGGTGGGGCGATGCCGGAGGCGAGCCTCACCGGGCAGATCGCGGAGCGATGTCGCGCTCGCCCAGGCCCGTCAGGGTGCGAGCCGCCAGGCGAGCACCCTGGGCCGGGACTAAGAAGATAGAGCTGCCCAGGAGTCCTTGCGGGGAGCTGCTTCACGGCCCTCGGGGCAGTGGCGGGCGAAGTCGCACCAGGCGCACAGGTTGCCGGGACGCGGCGGGAACATCTCGTCGTATCGCGCGTGGTCGACCGTGCCGCCCTCCCCGGAGCGGGGCTGCGGCACGGTCGGCGGCCGCAGCCGCTCCCGGTACGCCGCGTCGGCCTCGGCCGCCTCGGACGCGATGCTCTCGGCCCGCCGCAGATGCCGCTGGAGGGACTCGTCGGTGTGCTCCCACACCGCCACCTCGCCGCTGGGCAGGTGGTGCAGCTCCACGCGCCGGCACGGACGCCGCAGCACCCGCGCGGCGGCCAGGGCGTACAGCGCGAGCTGGAGCGAGCCCCGGGCGTCGTCGGAGGTGAGGACGTGCCGCCCGGTCTTGTAGTCGACGACGACCAGCTCCGAGCCGCGCGCGTCGAGCCGGTCGATGCGGCCCGACACCGCGATCCGGTCGGTCCGGGTCGCGACCGTCCGCTCGACGCCCAGCGGCTCGTCGGCGGGATCGAGGCGGGCGGCGTACCGCTCGACCATCTCCCGGGCGCGCTCGCGCCACTCGGCGGACTGCGCCTCGTCCCGGAAGCCGTCGGTCAGCCAGCCGCGGACCAGCAGCGTCCCGGCGGCCGCCGCGGTGCGCTCGTGCTCGGGCAGCCGCCACCAGCCCGCCAGGGCGTTGTGCACGCTGGAACCCACACTGTTGTGCGCCCAGCGCGGGCCCTTGGGCGGCGACGGCCGGTCCAGGTAGGTCATCCGGTACCGGCGCGGGCAGTCCAGCCAGTTGTTCAGCCGCGACGGCGTGCAGGTGTACAGGCGCTGCGGCATTCCTTCGAAGCCGAGCTGCTCGGCGACCATGAGTCGAGCCGTCCGTCCGTCGCGGGTCAGTCCTGCTCGCCGTCGCGGGCGAGTTCGCCCCAGCTCTCCCAGCGGGCGTCCTCCTCGCCGACCGTGGTCTCCTCACCCTGGCCGGGCAGCACCCGCAGGTCCTTCGGCAGCGGGGTCAGCAGCGCGCCGATCGAGTTGAGCTGCTTGCGCAGGTCCTCGAACTGGCCGCCGATCGAACCGGGCCGGTTGCGGTGCAGGGTGTCGCCGGAGAACAGCACGCCGAGCTGCTCGCTGATCACGCAGACCGCGCCCGGGGAGTGCCCGGGGGTGTGCACGATCTCCAGCTGGACTCCGGCGATCTCGAACACGCCGCCGTCCTCCAGCCAGATGTCGGGCTCCAGCGAGCGCAGCGCCTTGGCGTCGTCCTCATCGTCCTCCTCCTTGGCGAGGCGGCTGAAGAAGTCGCGCCACAGCAGCCGGTCGGCGCGGTGCAGCGCGATCGGCGCGAAGTTGTCCTCGTCCTCCTCGCCGGCCGCGGCGACCTCCAGCACCACGTTGAGGTGATGCTCGTTGCCGTCGGTCAGGATGACGGCCATCACCTCCCGCTCGCCGACCTCCTTGAGGATGGCGTCGGCGTCGTACGCCGGGTCGACCACGATGACCTCGTCGTCGTCGCCGACGATGTAGGTGTTGCTCTCGACGTCGTACTCGGTTTCGTCCAGGGTGATCGTCCCCGACGTCACCACTTGTTCGATGCGCACGTCCACGCCCGCACCCTATCGCGCGCCGTCCACCGCTCGGGGAAGCCCGAGCGGACCGTCCTCAGGCCCGCCGGACGCTGGACGATCCGCTCGAGGCCGCCGCCAGCAGGGCCTCGTAGGCGGGCACGGCGGTGGTCTCCCGGCCCAGCCGGTCCCCGGTCAGCCCGCCGTGGTCGTCGCTGGAACCTGTTGTGAACAGCCCAAGCCCGGCGGCCAGGTCGCGCAGCCGGGCCCGGTCCTCGGGGGCGTGGTCGGGGTGGTCGGTCTCCACGCCGGCCAGGCCCGCCGCGGCCAGTTCCTCGATCACCTCGTCGCCGAAGACGTAGCCGCGCCGCCGCGCCCGCGGGTGGGCCAGCACGCAGGCGCCCCCGGCCTGCCGGACCAGCTGGACGGCCTGGAGCGGGTCCAGCGCGTACGGCCCGATGTGGGCCCGGCCGCCGTTCGCGATCCAGTCCTCGGTGAACGCCTCGTCCACCGTCGCCACCACCCCGGCCTCGACCATCGCGCGGGCGATGTGCGGGCGTCCCACGACGTCCCCGCCGGCCAGTTCCCGCACACGGTCCCAGGAGACGTCCGCGCCGAGCTCGCGCAGCCGCCGGACGATGGTGCGGGCGCGGACGAGGCGGTGCTCGCGGATCCTGACCAGTTCGTCGGCCAGGGCGGGCTCGGCGGGGTCGAAGAGGTAGCCGAGCAGGTGCAGGCTCTGGCCGTCGTGCAGGCAGGACAGCTCGATCCCGGGGACGAGCGCCAGCCCGTCGGGCAGCTCCCCCGCGGCGGCGTCCCAGCCCGCGACCGTGTCGTGGTCGGTCAACGCCACCACGTCGAGCCCGGCCTCCCGGGCCCGCCGCATGACCTCGGCGGGCGGGCGGGTCCCGTCGGAGATGTCACTGTGGGTGTGCAGATCGATGCGCATGCCCAGTTTTTATCAGGAGCCCGCGGGCCGGGACGCCGTCAGTCCCCGAGACGGGGGCTGAACGCGCCGTACGGGAGATCGACTTCCATGCCGGGTTCGCGGAGGTCGATCAGCTGCGGCCGCTCGAGCATCAGGACGCCCGCGTCCGCGGGCCACAGCACCACCCACAGCCAGTCGCCCATGGCCTCGCCCACGTAGACGGCCCGGTCGGGTTTGGACGGCACCGCCCACATGGGGACCGCGTGCCCGGCCGTCGCGGTGGGCCCCTGGACGTCGGCCTTGACGTGCGGCGGGCTGCCGTCGAAGGCGTGCCCGGGGTCGGGCCCGTCGAGGCCCGCGTAGAAGGCGCCGAGGCCGATCCCGGGCTGCTCGGCGATCACAAGCATGTCGGCGGGGCCGCTGAGCAGGCCCGGCCCGGACAGGGCGACCGTGCACGCCCTTGCGCCGGTGCGCTCGTCGCCGACCGTGCAGAAGCCCGTGACCAGCCAGCCGAACGGCAGCGGCCACGGCACCCAGACCGGCACCTCGGCCTCGCTCAGGACGGCCGCGAGCCCTTCGCTGCTGGGCCTCTTGGGTTCCTGCCTCGGCAGCACCACGCCGTGAACGTCACAGCTCCAGTCGCTGGACCAGAGGCTTGGTGCGTGCAGCGGCCCGCCGCAGCGCGGGCACGTGGGCTCCGCCCTCATGGGTATCCACAGTGCGTGGTGGGACCTCACCACGTCAAGTTGCGCCAGCTCAACCCGGTGGAAAAGGGGCACAAATAGTTGGGTGAACGTACGTTGTGTGGGAGGAATCGCCCGGGACGGATCCGGCCGGCTGCTGATGATCAGGCGTGCCCGGCCGCCGTCGGCCGGAACGTGGTCGGTGCCCGGCGGGCGGGTGGAGCCGGGTGAGGACGACCCGGCCGCCGTCGTCCGGGAGATGCGGGAGGAGACCGGGCTCGAGGTGGCGGTGGGACGCCTGGTGGGGACGGTGGAACGGCCGGGCCCCGGGGGCGTCGTCTACGAGATCCACGACTACGAGGTGACCGTGCGGGGCGGCGAGCTGCGCGCCGGGGACGACGCGGCGGAGGCCCGCTGGCTCACGCCCGGCGAGCTCCGCGCCCTCCCCACCGCGCCGGGCCTGCTGGACGCCCTCGCCGGATGGGACCTGCTCTGAGGGACGGCGCGCGGGCGGCTGCCCGATCCCGGACACCTCACGCCCTTGCCGGGATTCACGGGAGATGGTGGGCTGAAGAGCAGGCAATCATCCAGGTGACTCATCCAGGTGACGGGGAACCATGCGCAGGACCGGTTCGCCGCCGGCGCTGCTGGCCGGCCTGCTCGCCCTCATCGTCATCGGCACGGTCGTGCTCGTCCGCACGGTCTCCTCGGACCCCGACGCCACCGGACGCCCCGCCGGCGCCGCACCGCCCTCGCCCCCGACGCCGCCCGCGCTCGCGCCGCCGTCCACCGCGCGGCCCTTCACCGGCACGGCCACCTACGCCGGCCGGGCCAGGGGCTCCCGCGCGGTGGTGGCGCTCGCCGTCCGCAACGGGTCCGCGGTCGCCTACATCTGCGACGGCCGGCGGCTGGAACTCTGGCTGTACGGCCGGATCCACCCCGAGGGCCTGGTGCGGCTGCAGGGGCCGAAGGGCATCGTCACCGGGTCGATCCAGGGCGACACCCTGATCGTGGCGGCCGGCCTCGACGAGGAGAACCTGCTCGCCTTCCGCGCCCCGGCCGTCAAGGCGCCCTCGGGGCTGTACCGCGCCGTCTCGACGGTCCGCGGCGCCCGGCTCGTCGGAGGCTGGATCGTCCTGCCCGGCGGGGACCAGGTCGGCATCGTCGATCTCGGCCGGGACCGGCGTCCCGCGCCCGCGCTCGACCCGGCCGCCGGAGCCGTCACGGTCGACGGCGTGCGGGTCCCGGTCGCCCCCGCCGATCCCGCCAGGCCCTGATCCGCTCGCGACCGCGCTACGCGCCGTCCAGCGGCCGGTGCCCTCCGACGTGATCGGCGCCCGGCACGCCGTCCACCGGCACGCCGTCCACCGGCACGGGCGGCGGGACGTGGCCGGCGGCGGCCGGGACCGCCGGGTCGGCCACCACGGTCTGGATCTTCAGCCGCCGCACCAGCCACGCCACCGCCGCCGCGTACAGCAGCATCGGCACCACGTCGGCCAGGACGTACTGCCACGGCACCGCGCCCTGCACGATGTCGAGCTGCCCCATGGCCGCCGGGAGCAGGAACGCCATCAGGTTGTTGAGCACGTGCAGCGCGATCGCCGCCTCCAGGCCGCCGCTGCGCACCGTCATCCAGCCCGCGATCGCGCCGAACAGGAAGACGTCGAGCATCCCCCAGCCGGTGTAGCCGTGCCCGGAGGTGAACAGCATCGAACCGGCCAGGATCCCCGGCCACGGCGTGCGGAACACCACGCTGAACGCCTGTCCGACGCGTCCCCGGCGGGTCTCCAGCGTGCACGCGCCGACGGCCTGGAGCAGCCAGCCGCGGAACACGTACTCCTCGGCGGTCGCCTGGAACGGCACCAGCGCCACGATGATCGCGGCGGCCATCAGGAACCGTCCCCAGCCGACCCAGTGCTCGTCGGCGGCGGACGGGTCGTCCACCACCAGGCCCGCCAGCCACGAGGTGCCGAACGAGAGCGCGCAGAACCCCAGCGCGAGCCCCGAGCAGAGCAGCAGCCAGCGCCAGCGCAGCCGGCCGGCGACCGAGGACAGCGTGCCGGGCCGGCGCCGCTGCACCCACCAGGGCACCAGCAGCGCGAACGGAAGGAAGAGCGCCAGCGCGGCCAGGTTGAAGCCCAGATCGGCGAGGTCGTTGCCGAGGATGGTCCGGCCGGTCCCGGCGGGCGGCTCGCCGTTGATCACGGTGGCGACGATCATCGCGCCGATGCCGAGCACGATCACCGAGGCGAAGCCGCCGAAGAGGATCGCGAGGGTGCCCGCCCAGGGACGCCACCAGCGGTGCGCCGCCGTACGGGCCATGCGGTGGTAGGGCGATCCGGGCGGCGTCGGCACCACCCACGGGCGCTTGACCGGCACGCCGTAGCCCGCATAGAGCATCCCCTGCGTGCCGTAGCCGTAGGGCTGGCCTCCGTACGGCTCGGGCTGTGCCCCGTAGGCCTGGGGGTAGGGCGGCGGGTAGCCGCCGGTCGCCCCCGTCCAGCCCTGAGCGCCGGTCTGGGGCTGCTGCTCGGGCCAGCCCGGTGCCGGAGCAGGGTGAGCCGCCTGTCCCGCCGCAGCGGGCTCCTGAGGCGCGGGCCGGGACATGGGCGGCGGGACGGGCCGAGGCTCCTGCGCGGACTCCTGCACGGGCTCCTGCGCGGGCGGCGTCTCGCCTCCCATGGGGGGATCGGGCGGAGCCCAGCCGTTGTCCGCCGGATCCGACACGCGCGACCTCCCTGGTGAGACGGCTGATTGAGATCGCTGCGAGGATCTCAGAACCCCCCGGATCCCCACGACCTCCGCTCCCTTGGATAGAGCGTACGTGCCGGTCGGCGCCGCTCGTACCGGTCAGGCACCGGTCAGGCACCGGTCAGGCACCGGTCCGGCGGCGGTCCGGCACCGGTTCAGGCGCCGGGAGGCTCGAAGGCCGAGGTGCGGGCCAGACCGGCGGCCCGCCCCTTCGCCGAGATCACCAAGGCCATCTTGCGGGACGCCTCGTCGATCATCTCGTCGCCGAGCATCGCCGCCCCGCGCCCCTCCACCCGGGTGTAGTGGTCGTAGGCGTCCAGGATCAGTTCCGCGTGGTCGTAGTCCTCCTGGGTGGGCGAGAACACCTCGTTGCCCGCGTCGATCTGCGCGGGGTGCAGCACCCACTTGCCGTCGAAGCCGAGGGCCGCCGACCGCCGGGCCGCCCGGGTGAAGGCGTCCACGTCCCGGACGTTGAAGTACGGCCCGTCGATGGCCTGCAGGTCCTGCGCGCGGGCGGCCATGAGGATGCGCATCAGGATGTAGTGGTAGGCGTCGCCCTCGGTGTAGCCGGGCGGCTGCTCCCCCACCACCAGCGTCTTCATGTTGATCGAGGCCATGAAGTCGCCCGGCCCGAAGACCAGGGTCTCCAGCCGCGGCGAGGACGCGGCGATCGCGTCGATGGCGACCATGCCGCGCGCGTCCTCGATCTGCGCCTCGATCCCGATCCGGCCGGGCTCGAACCCCATCGCCCCCTCGATCTGGGTGAGCAGCCGGTCCAGCCACCGCACATGGGACGGGTCCTGCACCTTGGGCAGCATCACGCAGTCCAGCGCGGCGCCCGCGCCCTCCACGACCTCGATCACGTCGCGGTACGCCCAGTGCGTCTCCAGGTCGTTGATCCGCACCACGCGGATCTTCCCGGCCCAGTCGCCCTCGTTGAGCGCGGCGACGACGTTCTTGCGCGCCTCCTCCTTGGCGCTGGGCGCCACCGCGTCCTCCAGGTCGAGGAAGATCTCGTCGGCCGGGAGCCCTTGGGCCTTCTCGATGAATCGGGGGTTGCTGCCGGGAACCGCCAGGGTGGTACGTCGCGAGCGCATGGGGCGGATGCTATCCACCGGCTTTTTGTGGGACGCTGCCGGTATGCCTGCCGGTGAGAACGACGCCGCCGGCCAGGGCCGCGCGGCGCTGGTGGAGGAGGCGGCCAAGAAGTCGGGGCTGCTGTGGCTGGACCTGCCCGGCCTGCCGCAGCCGCGCGCCGCCTGGCACCTGTGGCACGACGGCTCCGCCTACGTTCTGACCGGCGGTGAGGGCGAGCAGCCGCTGCCCGGCCTGCCGGAGGCCGAGCGGGTCCCGGTGACGCTGCGCAGCAAGGACAAGGGCGGGCGGCTGATCTCGTTCGTGGCGTCCTGCGCGCTGGTGGAGCCGGGCAGCGACCTGTGGGACGAGGTGGCGCCGCTGCTCGTGAAGGACCGCCTGAACGCCCAGACCCACGAGGGGCAGCTGGAGCGCTGGGCGCGGGAGTCCTACGTCGTCCGGCTCACCCCGACCGCGGAGGTGACCGAGGGGCCGGGCGGGTACTCGGACGAGTACGCCACCGTGCGTCCCGTGCCGAGCCCGGCCACGACCGCCGGTCCCCCGCCGCGCCTGCTCGGCGGCAGGCGCCGCAAAGTCGACCGCTGAGCCCCGCCGGCCGGGGTCACATCGGCAGCCGGCTGTTCTCGCTGATCGCGCGCAGCTTGTCGGGGTTGGCGACGAGATGGATCGCGGAGACCCTGCCGTGGTCGTCGACGTCCAGGCTGATCGTGCCGATGGGACCGTCCGGGCCGTCGACGACCAGACCGGGAACGCCGTTGATCTCGGCGATCCGCATCCGCATGTCCTCCGGCCGGACGCCGGCGTACGGCACCCCCGTCACCGCGACCATCCAGCGCGCCACCTTCGCCGCGCCGTGGATGGTGCGCCGCGCCGCCCTGACCTTCCCGCCGCCGTCGGTCCACAGCACCACGTCGGGTGCCAGCGCCTCCATGAGCCGGTTGAGGTCGCCGCCGAGCGACGCCTCCAGGAAGCGCTCGGTGACCTCGCGGCGCTCCTGCCGGTCGGTCTCGAACCGCGGCCGGCGCGCCTGCACGTGCTTGCGGGCCCGGGTGCCCAGCTGCCGGACCGCGGTCTCGGAGCGGTCCAGCGCCGCGGCGATCTCCGCGTACGGGAACCCGAACACCTCCTTCAGCAGGAAGACGGCGCGCTCCAGCGGGCTCAGCGTCTCCAGCACCACCAGCATCGCCATCGACACCGACTCCGACAGCTCGGCGTCCTCGGCGACGTCCGGCGAGGTCAGCATCGGCTCGGGCAGCCAGGGGCCGACGTAGGTCTCGCGCCGCGCCTGCGCGGACCGGAGCCGGTCCAGCGCCAGGTTGGTGGTGACGCGCACCAGGTAGGCGCGGGGATCGGCGACCCGCGAGCGGTCCACCGCCGACCACCGCAGCCAGGCGTCCTGGACGGTGTCCTCCGCGTCCGCCGCGCCCCCCAGCATCCGGTACGCCACGGCGAAGAGCAGGTTGCGGTGCTCTCCGAAGGCCGCGTCCTCCCGCGCGCCCACGCCGTCGCCCACGCCGTCACCCGCACCGTCACCCGCGTCGACCGCGTCGCCGCCCGCTCGGCTCATCGCCGCGCCGCCTCGCTCTCCTGCCGCGCCGGGATCTCGCAGCGGTCCTTGAAGCCCTGACCGGCCAGCCCGGCCGCCGCGTTGAAGCGCGAGCGCAGGTTCTCCAACGCCACCATCATCGTCAACTCCACCAGCTGCCGCTCGTCCAGGTACCGGCGCAGCGCGGCGGTCAGCTCGTCGGTCACCGCGGGCGGATCGGCGCTCATCGCCTCGGCGTACTCCATCACCAGCCGCTCGTCCTCGTCGAACAGGTCGCTGTCCCGCCAGGCCGGGACGGCCTCCAGCTTCGCCGGCGGGACGCCGTGCGTGTTGGCCTCCCAGGTGCCGAAGTCCACGCACCACGAGCAGCCGATCTTGACCGAGGCGGCCATCAGGGCCAGGTCCTTGAGCCGGTGCGGCACCGCCTTCCAGCGCAGCGCCCGCATCTCCAGCATCGCGTACCCGGTGGAGACGCCCATGTGGTGGCCCATCGCGCGGGCCGGGTCGAGCTCGGCGCCGAACTTGCGGCGGGTGATCCAGGAGGCCAGGCGGTAGCGCAGCGTCCGCGGCGGGTCCAGGGAGATGCGGGTCATCACGGTCCTCCGTTCCACGGTCCCGGTGTCCTTCGCGGGACGTCACCAGCGTTGACGGGCGAACCGGGCCGTATGTGACATCCCTTCCCCGGTGGCCGGGTGGGCATCGGATGACGGCTTTGTTCGTGGGTAGCCTCCGTGCCATGACCGGAGTCCCGGCGCGGGTGTTCATCGCGCGGCTCGCCGGAATCGCCGTCTTCGACCCGGCCGGCGACCAGGTGGGCCGGGTCCGCGATGTCGTGGTGGCGCTGCGGCTCGGCACCCGGCCGCCGCGGGTGCTGGGGCTGGTGGTGGAGGTCTCGGCGCGCCGCCCGGTGTTCGTGCCGATCACCCGGGTCACCGTGATCGAGGCGGACGCGATCGTCTTCGACGGCAGGCTCAACGTGCGCCGGTTCCAGCAGCGCGAGGCGGAGACGCTGGTGATCGCCGAGATGCTGGACCGCACCGTCCGGCTGGCCGAGACCGACGAGCCCGTCGCGGTGGTGGACGTGGCGATGGAGCCCACCCGCACCCGGGACTGGCTGGTGAACAAGGTGGCCGTGCGCCGCATCCGGGGCCGCGGGGCGCGCGAGGGCGGGCGGGCCGGCCGGGGCCGGGCGGCCAGGCTGCGCAAGTACGGCGAGACGATGGTCGTGGACTGGGAGGCGACGCACGGCTTCTCGGCCGTCGAGCACGGCCAGGGCGCCGCCGGGCTGATCGCCGCGTTCGACCGGATGAAGCCCGCCGACCTGGCCGGCGTCGTGCACGAGCTGTCGGCCAAACGGCGCGGCGAGGTCGCGGCCGCGCTGGACGACGAGCGGCTGGCCGACGTGCTGGAGGAGCTGCCGCAGGACGACCAGATCGAGATCCTGAACCGGCTGGAGGCGGAGCGGGCCGCCGACGTGCTGGAGGCCATGGACCCCGACGACGCCGCCGACCTGCTCGGCGAGCTGTCCACCGAGCAGCGCGAGCGGCTGCTGACCCTGATGGAGCCGCAGGACGCCGCCCCGGTGCGGCGGCTGCTGACCTACGCCGACGACAGCGCGGGCGGCCTGATGACCAGCGACCCGGTGGTGGTGCCGCCGGACGCGTCGGTGGCCGAGGCGCTGGCGCAGATCCGCAACCCCGACCTCAACCCGGCGCTGGCCGCCCAGGTGTACGTGTGCCGTCCGCCCAGCGCCACGCCCACCGGCCGCTACCTGGGCACCGTGCACTTCCAGCGGCTGCTGCGCGAGCCCCCGCGGACCCTGGTCAGCGGGATCGTGGACAGCGGCCTCGACCCGCTGCGGCCCACCATGTCGCTGCAGACCGTGGCGACGTACCTGGCCGCCTACAACCTGGTGGCGGGCGCCGTCGTGGACGAGAACGGGCATCTGCTCGGCTCGGTCACCATCGACGACGTGCTCGACCACCTGCTGCCCGCGGACTGGCGGGAGAGCGCGATGGAGGCCGCCCCTGAGCACGCCGCCGACCCGGAGGAGGAGGCGCTGCGCGGCGCCCGCACCGGCCCGGACGGCGGGCCCGCGGAACCACCGGCATGACCACCGGCACGATCATCGGCAGCACGACTCGGGGGGACGCACTCATGACGACGCCACGCCTGGACCAGCCGCTCGAACCGCGCCGCGGCCTGCTGCCCCGCCCGCATTACGATCCGGAGTCGTTCGGTCGGCTCTCGGAGCGGATCGCCCGGTTCCTGGGCACGGCCCGGTTCCTGGTCTACATGACCGCGTTCGTCGCGGTGTGGATCGGGTGGAACGTGCTGGCGCCGCCCTTTCTGCGCTTCGACGAGTACCCGTTCATCTTCCTGACGCTGATGCTTTCGCTGCAGGCCTCCTACGCGGCGCCGCTGATCCTGCTGGCGCAGAACCGGCAGGGCGACCGCGACCGGATCCAGTACGAGCAGGACCGGGCCCGCAACGAGCGCAGCATCGCCGACACCGAGTACCTCACCCGGGAGATCGCGGGGCTGCGGCTGGCGGTCAGCGAGGTGGCGACCCGCGACTTCCTGCGCTCGGAGCTTCAGCAGATGCTCAGGGAGCTGGACGGGGAGCGCAGGGAGTCCCACCCCACGCTCTCCTGACCGGCGGCCCGTGACCGGCGGCCCGTACGGGCGCCGTCGTCAGCCGGGCAGGGCGGCGGGGCCGGCGTCCAGGACCGGATCGTCGGCCAGCTTGCTCATGATGAGGGCGAGCGCCCGGAGGTCGGCCTCGTCCAGGCGGCTCAGCACGTAGTCCCGGACGCCGCGCCGGTAGGTGGGGCCCGCCTCGGCGAGCCGGGTCCGCCCCCGCGGGGTGATCACCGCGTACAGGCCGCGCGCGTCGCTGTCGCAGGACTCCCGCTCCACCAGGCCCTCCCGCTGCAGCCGGTCGACCAGCCGGGTCAGCCCGCTGCGCGACAGCAGCACCCGGTCGGCCAGGTCGTTCATCCGCAGCCGCCCGCCGGGCTCCTCGCCCAGCCGGGTCAGCACGTCGTAGGAGGCCAGGGCCAGGTCGTGGCCGGCCAGCAGATCGGCCTGGAGCCGCCGGGAGATCCGCACCTGGGTGCGCAGCATCGCGCGCCAGACGGTGAGTTCCTCGGCGGAGATGGAACCGGTCCGGGTGGTCACGCACCGATCGTAGCGGGCCGGGTTCGCGGGCATGGCCCGTCAGTTCATACCATGGGGTCATGGCCTCCCAGTTGACGACGGAGCAGGTGACCGAGGCACTCGCCACGGTCAACGACCCGGAGATCCGCAAGCCCATCACCGAGCTCGACATGGTCAAGAGCGTCGACATCGCGGCGGACGGGGCGGTGCGCGTCGGGCTCTACCTGACCGTGGCCGGCTGCCCGATGAAGGAGACGCTGACCCGGGACGTCACCGAGGCCGTGGCCCGGCTGGCGGGAGTCTCGTCGGTCGCGGTCGAGCTGGACGTGATGAGCGAGGAGCAGCGCAAGGCGCTGCAGACCAAGCTGCGCGGCGGCGAGCCGGCGAAGGAGATCCCGTTCGCCAAGCCCAACTCGCTGACCAAGGTGTACGCCGTGGCCAGCGGCAAGGGCGGGGTGGGCAAGTCCTCGATCACGGTGAACCTGGCGGCCGCGCTGGCCGCGCAGGGCCGCAAGGTGGGCGTGGTCGACGCCGACATCTACGGCCACTCGGTGCCGCGGATGCTGGGCGTGGACGCCCCGCCGACCAAGGTCCAGGACATGATCATGCCGCCGTCCGCGCACGACGTGAAGGTGATCTCGGTGGGCATGTTCACCGCCGGGAACCAGCCGGTGGTGTGGCGCGGCCCGATGCTGCACCGGGCGCTCCAGCAGTTCCTCTCCGACGTCTACTGGGGCGACCTCGACATCCTGCTGATGGACCTGCCGCCCGGCACCGGCGACATCGCGATCTCGGTCGCGCAGCTGCTGCCCTCGGCGGAGATCCTGGTGGTCACCACGCCGCAGCAGGCGGCCGCCGAGGTGGCCGAGCGGGCCGGCGCCATCTCCGCGCAGACCCACCAGCAGGTGGTCGGCGTGATCGAGAACATGTCCTACCTCACCTGCGCGCACTGCGGCGAGCGGCAGGACATCTTCGGCTCCGGCGGCGGGCAGACCGTGGCCGACGCGCTGACCGAGACGCTCGGCACCCGGGTGCCGCTGCTGGGCCAGGTGCCGATCGACGCGCGGCTGCGCGAGGGCGGCGACAACGGCGAGCCGCTGGTGCTGGCCGAGCCCGACGCCGAGGCGGCCAAGGAACTGCGCAAGATGGCCGACTCGCTGGCCGGGCGCTCCCGCGGCCTGGCCGGGATGTCGCTCGGCATCTCTCCTAAGCGCCACTGACAAGCGACACTGACAAGCGCCACTGAGACGGCGTCCCACCGCAAACGCGAACGCCCGTGGACGGATGGAGCCTCCCGGCTCCCGTCCACGGGCGTTTCTCGTGCCGGCGCTCAGCGCCTCAGGTGGTTCAGGTGGCCTCGTTGTCGAACGGGGGCCGCTCGCCGTATTCCAGGCCGCCCGGCGCCACCGCGTAGGCGGGCTCGTCGTCGAAGATCCCGCCGTCCTTGGAGTTGGCGCGCACGTCGTCGTCGATGTCCTCGAAGAGGTGCTTGCGGACGAACGTCTTGGGATTCAGATCGGCGACGTCGAAGTCCTTGAACTCCGGGCCGAGCCCGTCCTGGAGGTCGGCCTTGGCGCTGTTGGCCATCTGGCGCAGCTGCCGCAGCGCCCGGCCCGCCTGACCGGCCGCCTGGGGCAGCTTGTCACCGAAAATGACCAGGGCGAGGACGACGAGTACCAGCATCTCGCCCAGTCCGACGTCGAACAACCCGACCTCCACGAACACCCAGGGGGCCGGACCTGAACGGCCCGGTCCCCCCAGCGTATCCGGCCTTCCCGATCAGCCGGCCTACCGGTCGCCGGGACGGGCCGGTCAGCCCGACGCGAGCGTGACGTCGGCGGTGGCCTCCTTGCCGCCGCGCGTGTAGGTCACCTTGACCTGGTCGCCCGGGGCCTTGCTGCGGATCAGCGCGATCAGGTCGGTGGCGTCCTCGATCGGCCGCCCGTCGATCTTGGTGATCACGTCGCCGGGCTTCAGGCCGGCCTTGTCGGCCGGGCCGTTCTTGGTCACCGGCTCCTGCCCGCCGGTGGCCTGCTCCATGATCCGCGCGCCGCCCTGCTGGTAGCGCGGGTCGGGCACGACGCCCATCATGGCCTGCTTGACCGAGCCGGTGTTGATGATCGCCTCGGCGACCCGCTTGCCCTGGTTGATCGGGATGGCGAAGCCGAGCCCGATGTTGCCGGCCTGGCCCTGGCCGCCCATGCCGCCGCCCAGGCTGACGATCGCGGTGTTGATCCCGATGACCCGGCCCTTGCCGTCGACCAGCGGGCCGCCGGAGTTGCCCGGGTTGATGGCCGCGTCGGTCTGGATCGCGTTCAGGAACGCGGTCTCCCCGCCGCCCTCGCCGCCGGTGGGGACGGCGCGGTTCAGCGAGCTGACGATGCCGGTGGTCACCGAGCCCTGCAGCCCCAGCGGCGAGCCGATCGCGATCACCGGGTCGCCGACCGCGAGCTGGTCGGAGTTGCCGGGCGTCAGCGGGGGCAGCGTGTGCTGGCCCTCCGGCTTGAGCACGGCGATGTCCGAGCGGGGGTCGCGGCCCTTGATCGTGCCGGGCAGCGTCTTCTTGTCGTTGAAGACGATCTGGATGTCGCCGCCCTGGGCCACCACGTGGTTGTTGGTGATGATGTAGCCGCCGTTGACGATGAAGCCGGTACCGCCGGTACCGCCCTCGCCGCCCGATGACACGCGGATCATCACGACGCTGGGCAGCACCTTCTGGGCCACCCCCGCGACCGAGTCCGGGGGACGGTTCTTGACCTGCCCGGAGTTGTCGCCGCCGAGGCTCACCGAGCCGGGCCCGCTGCCGTCGCCGGTGGCCATCACCCCGATGCCGGCGCCGAGACCGCCCGCGACCAGCGCCACGATCAGCGCGACCACGGCCAGCGCGCCCAGGCCGGGGGCGCCGCGCGAGGCGGACGGCAGCGAGGGCACCGGGGCCCAGTTGGGCACCCCGCCCGGCGGCTGGCCGGGACCGCCGGGCGGTCCCATCGGCCGCGGGCCGCCCGGCGGCATGCCCATCGGCACGGCGCCCGGAGGCGGGCCGCCGGCCGGGGGACGCCCGGCGAGCGGCGGAGGCTGCGGCGACTGCTGCGGCGGCCAGCCGTAGGGAGTGCCCTGGCCGCCCGCGCGCGGGTCGCCGGGCTGCTGGTGGGCCGCGGGCATCCGTCCTTCGGGCTCGTAGCCGTGCGGGACGAAGCCGGGCCGATGGCGCCCCTGGTCGGGCCCTGGGCCGGGCGGCACGGGGCCGTCCGGGACGATCCCGTCCGGGACCATCTCATGCCCGACCGGCTCACCCGCGCCTGGACCCGCACCCGGCCCACCGGGACCGCCAGGGCTTCCGGGACCGCCTGGGCCCGCGGAGAGCGGCTGGTCGATCGCCGTCGCCGGCGGCGGCGCCGGGATGTCGGTGTCGCGGGTGTAGGAGTCCGGTGGGGCGAAGCCCGCGACCAGCTGGTCGGCCACCCCGGGAGATCCCGGGGCGGGCGACCAGGCCGGATCGTCGTCGGCCGCCCCCGCACCGGGCTCGCGGTCCTTGTCCAGACTCAGGCCGGGGCCCGCCGGCTGCCCGGCCTGGCCCGTCTCCGGGCCGGCGGGCGGAGGGTCGTCCACTGGAACATCATCGAGATCGCTTGCCTGTTGGGGACCGTCCACGGCCTCCCGGCCGTCCGCCGTGGCCCCCGTGCCGGCCGCGTCGCGCCGGCCGTGCCCGAGACCCGGGAGGAGGTCGTCGTCCTCCGACGACGGCCTGCCCGGCCCGCGGCTCTCTTCCGTCATCCCCATCTCCTACCGAGCATGGTTCTCGTCAATGCGCTCATCCTGCCCAGCCGGGCGTGTGATGAGCATAAAAGGCCCGAGTCCCCGTTTCACGGGCCCATCCCACAATAGGCTCCATGACCCTATTCCCCGGACATCCCCGTAATTCGCCCAATCCACCCTCGTCCCCGTCGGCAACCCGTCCGCCCGCGCCTCAGCCGAACGGATTGATCCAGGACGTGAGTTTGCGGAACCCGCGTCCCAGCCGCGCCCGGAAGGCGTCCTCGCCGTGCGGGAGGGAGTTCACCACGGAGTCCGCCGTGGCCGGCGGGGCATCGGTCAAGACCGTGAAAACATAGCCGTCCCGCTCCCAGACCGCCCAGTGCTGCAGCGAATCGCGCCGGAACACGGGCCGACCGCGCGCGGTGCTGCGCCGCCAACCGCTGAAGGCCTTCTCGTCGAGGCTCCCGCGCTGGACGAACACCGACACGGCGGCGAGGCCGTCGGAATAGCTCAGGTGCACGACCCCGTTCTCGACCGCGGCCTTGGGCTTGGGCGTCGATTTCCCGGGTCTCTTCTCCGCCGGGACGGGACGGCGCGCGTCGTACAGCGTCAGCCGTCCGGGCAGGGCGCCCGGGACCGGCCAGCCCTGATCGCGCAGGGCGGCCAGTTCCGCGTCCTCGAGACGGTCGGCCCACGGAAGGGTGGCCGGAACCGGACCGGAGGTGCGAGCCGGCACCGGGGACTTGGTGGAGGTCATCGCCAGCGGCCGGCCCCCGCCGTCGTCCGGCGACAGGCGCAGCTCGCTGAAGCCCGCCGCCGCGACCGCGCGGCCCCGCGTGTCGATCAGCTCGCGGTGCAGCATGAGGCCGGTCGCGGCGTCGATCCAGAAGCGCCCCGCGGCGGTGCCGTCGGGGCGGCGGGCCTCCACCACGCGGGCGCGGCGGCCGCAGACCACGGCCTCGGGGCCGCGGACGACCTCGTAGTTGCGGATGAGCAGCCCCAGGATGTCTGAGGTGAAGCCCACGGACCCGCCCCATACGGGCAGGTTGTCGGGCTGGTAGGTCCGCCTGGCGTCCTGGGACGGCACGGCGGGCCCGCCCGTCCGGGCACCGCCCCGGCCCGGCGTCCGGACCTGCGTGCTCGTCTGCGGGGACGGTCGCGCGGACGGCCCCTCGGTGTTGGGCGCGGTGTCGGGCGCCCCGCCGGCGGGATCGGGCGTGAAGTAGGTGCCGTCGCCGGGGGTGTGCTCCACCTTGACGCGGTGGGTGGCCTGGCCTGAGGCGTTCCAGGTTGTGAGGTACTGCGTGCCGGTGTAGCGCACGCGGACCGCGGCGTCCGCCGCCGCCCGGAGCAGCCGTACCGCGTCGGGGTCGTTGCGGGCGCGCCGTGCGTTCTCCACGTCGCCGGCCAGGGCGGCCGCCACGGCCAGCGCTCCGGCGATCCCGCACGCCAGCACGGCGCGCATCCGCCGCCCTGGCCCCCCGGCCGGGATCCGCGCGATCACGGCTCCGTGGCGGGCGGGACCGAGGTGCGCCCGTCGACCGGATCGGTCATCGGCACATCGCCCGAGGTCACAGCGTGCTCCACGGCGAACCGGTCGAAGGCGGGGCTGACCGTCGGCGGCTCGGGCTGGGCTCCCGCGGCGTACGAAGCCGCGCCGAGCCCGATCACCAGGCCGGCCGCTCCGACGGCGAGATAGCGGCGCGTGGAGCCCCGGCCGACCGTCGCGACGCTCCCGGCGCCGCCGGCGAGGGCCGCACGGCCCGCCGGCCGGTTGTCGCGGGGACGCGACAGCACCGAGGACGCGCCGACCCCCCGCTGTGGCCGTGCGCCCGGCGACGGGGGCGCGGGCGGTTCGCCGGGCCCGCGGCCGGCGGGGTCGCCATCCGGGTCGCGGCGGGGGTCGAGTCGAGGGTCGTGGCCGAGATCACGTCCGGGTGCGCCGGCGCCCCACCGGGGATCGCCGGGTTCGGACAGGCCGGGGGATTCGGGTGGGCCGGGAGTCCCGGCGTCCGGCTGGGCCAGGCCGCGCAGCCGGGCCATGAAGTCACCGGAGGGGAGGTCGTCGGCGCCGTCGCCGGCCGGGAGCCCGCCGAGGTCGCGCAGCCTGCCCTTGAGGCGGCGCAGCGAGTCGGCCTCCGACCGGCAGCGCTCGCAGCCGGCGAGATGGGCGAGCGCGCGGTCGCGATCCTCGTGCCCCAGCTCACCGTCGACCAGAGCGGTCAGACGCTCCCCCAGACAACTCACGCGGCTCCTTAGTTCCGTTCCAGTCTCGCGCAGTCTCTCGCCCCTGCCCGGTCACGCACCCTCGGGCATCGCGCGGTTCCGTGGCCCGGCGGGACCCGTCGCCGGGACGGCGCCCGCGGCCTCGGCGCGCGCCCCGACCAGCTGCCCGTCGGACACGACCGGTTCCTCGGCGGCGACCGCATCGGCCACGGTCGCGCCGGCGGCGGCGCGGCGGCGCGGCGCGCGGTGCTCCAGGGCCGCCCGCAGCTGCGCCCGCCCCCGGTGGATGCGGCTGCGCACGGTGCCGAGCTTGACGCCCAGCGTGGCCGAGATCTCCTCGTACGACAGGCCCTCGATGTCGCACAGCACCACGGCCGCGCGGTACTCGGGCGCCAGCGCGTCCAGCGCCGCCTGGACGTCGGCGTCGAAGTTGCGGTCGTCGAACGCCTGCGCGGGCGTGGGCTCGCGGCCCTGCAGCCGCTCGGCGGCGTCGTCGCCCAGCCCCTCGAAGCGGATCCGCTGGCGGCGGCGCGCCATGTCGAGGAAAAGGTTGGTGGTGATCCGGTGCAGCCAGCCCTCGAACGTGCCCGGGGTGTAGTTCGAGAGCGAACGGAACACCCGGACGAAGACCTCCTGCGTGAGGTCCTCGGCGTCGTGCTGGTTGCCGGTCAGCCGGTAGGCGAGCCGGTACACCCGGCCGGAGTGCTCGCGGACCACCTCGTCCCAGGAGGGCGGCGCCCACTCGGCGTCGGGGGCGTTCTCCCGCGCCGCCGCGGCCGCCCGGCCTCTTCCGGTCGCGGCGGCGAGACCGCCGCCCTGCCGGGGGCCGACCCCCACCGCGCCCTTAAATGTCAGTGCTGCGACTCCCATGGTGCCGGGCTGTTCCTCTCTGATGGCCAATGCTGTCGCTTGGGAACGACACGGTCGCGCCTGGGCTGGGGCGGTTCTGTACCGAGCTCGACTATCAAGATCTCGCCGGCCCCCGATGGGTCGGCGCGATCACTGGCTACAACGCGCTGAACGGCCGGTTGGTTCCCGACCAGCGATATGGTCTTTCCAGCATGAGCCAGGCGGGGGTCCCGCGAGGAGGCAGCCATCGACGCCATTCAGGCCACCCTGGCCTACGTGGAGGAGTTCGTCCGCGAGGACGAGCCGCTACTGAACGCGCGGCGCCGCGGCGAGGAGGTCGGCGCGCAGCCGATCGGCCCGGCCGGCGGGGCGGCGCTGCGCTTCCTGGCATCCCTGATCGGGGCGCGCACGGTCGTGGAGATCGGGACCGGCTGCGGCGTCTCCGGGATCTGGCTGATGCGCGGCATGGCCAGGGACGCGGTGCTCACCAGCGTCGACGTCGAGCCCGAGCACCAGCGGCTGGCCAAGCAGGCCTACGCCGAGGCCGGGCTGGGCGCCTCCCGCACCCGGATGATCGCGGGACGGGCGCTGGAGGTCCTGCCGCGCCTCACCGACGGCGCGTACGACATGGTCTTCTGCGACGCGCTGAAGCGCGAGTACCCCGAGTACCTGACGGCGGCGCTGCGGCTGCTGCGCCCGGGCGGGGTGGTGGCGTTCGACAACGCGCTGTGGCACCACCGGGTGGCCGACCCGTCCAACCGCGACCCCGACACCGTGGCGGTCCGCGAGGCGAACGCCATGGTCCGCGACGACGAGCGGCTGGTGCCGCTGCTCCTCCCGTTGGGCGACGGCCTGCTCTGCGCGCTCAAACGCGACTAGGCGGCGAGGCCACCTCGAGAGGGGACCTGGATCCATGGGCGGAGCGGGCGGTGGCGGGACGTTCCAGGTGCGGATCAGGGCGACCTGGCGCGCGTCCGGACAGCTGATCGCCTTCCTGATCCTGGTGCTGGCCTCGGCCGGGTTCGTCGCGAGCGGGCTGATCCGCGGCGGCGGCACCGGCGGCGCGGTGTTCGCGGTGCTCGGGGCGATGGGCCTGGCGGTGTTCGGGGTGGGGCTGCTGGGCGCGGCCGGGCGGCTGCTGGGGCGGCGGCCCGTGCTGGAGCTGACCGACGAAGGGGTGTGCAGGCCCGCCCGCTGGCCGCTGCCGCGCCGAGCCGACCGGCTGCTGCCCTGGTCGCGGATCGCGGCGATGACGGCGCTGCGCCGGGGCGTGCCGGGCACCCGCGGGGGCGAGCAGGACTACCTGGTCTTCCTGCCGTCGGACGAGCTGATGGAGATGGCCCGTACGGCGGAACGGCCGCAGCTGGTGGCGCTGACCCTGACCGACGTCCCCGCGACGGCCGAGGCGGCGCCGTGGTGCTTCGCGGTGGAACCGGGCTGGGACGCCCCGCTGCGGGAGATCGTCTCGCAGGCGCGCCGCCGCCGGGAGATCCCGGTGATCGACCGCCGCAAGCGGTGACCCGCCGGCGGGACCCCGGTCAGGACGCGGCCGCCCCGGTGAGCCAGGCCAGCAGCAGCCGGGCGCCGAAGCCGGTGGCGCCCCTGCTCAGCTCGCCGTCGTCGGAGGCGGCGCGGCCGGGCCCGGCGATGTCCAGGTGGGCCCAGGGCCGGTCGCCGGCGAACTCGCGCAGGAACAGGGCCGCGGTGATGGCGCCGCCGCCGAGGCCGCCGCGCCCGATGTTGGCGACGTCGGCCACGTCCGAATCGATCGCCCGCCGGTAGTCCTCGACCAGCGGCAGCCGCCACAGCGGCTCGCCCGCGGTCGCGCCCGCCTCGGTCAGCGCCCCGGCGAGCGCGTCGTCACCGGCGAACAGCGCGCCGTGCCGCAGGCCCAGCGCCACCTTGGCGGCTCCGGTCAGGGTGGCGACGTCGACGACGGCGTCGGGGGCCAGTTCGGCGTCGGCGTAGGCGAGCGCGTCGGCCAGGACCAGCCGCCCCTCGGCGTCGGTGTTGAGGACCTCGGAGGTGGTGCCGCCGAAGTGGGTGATCACGTCGCCGGGGCGCATCGACGACCCGGACGGCATGTTCTCCGCGGCCGCCACCAGCCCGGTCACCCGGTCGCGGACGCCGAGGTCGCGCAGCGCGCTCATGACCGCCATGACGACGCCGCCGCCGGCCATGTCGGTCTTCATGGTCTTCATGCCCTCGTTGGGCTTGAGCGACAGGCCCCCGGTGTCGAAGGTGATGCCCTTGCCGACCAGCACCACGTGCCGTCCGGTGGCCTCGGCGCCGCCGGCACCGGGGTAGGACAGCTCGATCAGGCGGGGCGGGCGGGCGGACCCCGCGCCCACCGCGAGCAGGCCGCCGAAGCCGCCCTCGGCCAGCTCCTTCTCGCCGCGGACCCGGACCGCGAGACCGGCCGCGGCGCCGATCTCCTCGGCCCGGTCGGCCAGCCAGGACGGGTCCTTCTCGCCGGACGGGGTGTTGGCCAGGTCGCGGGCCAGCGCCGCGGCCCCCGCGATCCGCGCGCCGCGCTCGACGGCGGCGTCGAGGGCGGCGGGGTCGGTGCCGGTCAGCGCCAGGGTCTCGAGCGCGGGCCGGGCGGGCGGTGCGCCGATCTTGAACGTGTAGGCGCCGAGCAGGGCGCCCTCCGCGAACGCGGCCAGGCCCGCCGGATCGGCGTCCGGGGCCTGCGCGGCCAGGGCGGTCCGGCCGCGGCCGCGGCGGGCGAGCGCGGCGCCCGCCCGGCGCAGCTCGGCGGGACCGCCCGCGCCGACGCCGTACAGCAGCAGCTCGCGCGGCTTGTCGCCGATCCGTGCCGAGGTGGAGACGATCTCCCCCGCCTCGCCTTTGGCACGGTGCAGGGAGAGCAGCTCGTCCAGCGTGCAGGGCAGCGCGCCGGCGACCGGGGTCGCGGGCGCCGCCGGGCCGGACCGCACCGGGACCGCCACCGCTTCGGCGCCCAGCCGGACGGCCGCCTCCAGGACGTCCGTTCCGGCGCCCGTCACCCGGGTCTCGATGGGCATGGTGGTGGGTCCCCCCAGATCTGGTTCGGCGTTCGACGGCAGCCCCGGGCCGGGGGCCGGCGCTCCGGTGAACCGGGCGCGGGCCCCCGCCCTCGGGCTCAGCCCACGACTTGCTTGAGCGCCTCGCCGAGCTCCTTGGCCTCATCGGCGGACAGCTCGACCACTAGGCGACCACCGCCTTCCAGCGGGACACGCATGACGATTCCGCGCCCCTCCTTGGTCACTTCGAGCGGACCGTCTCCCGTCCGCGGCTTCATCGCCGCCATGCGTGCATCCCCTTCCTGCCTAGGGCCGCGTGGGGCCTCCGGGCACCGTTGGCCGCGTGGCCGCCTGTCGCATCCGCGTCATCAGTAGTGGTTCATTATCCCGTGTCCAGGGCGCGAAGTGGTAACGATCAGCTCGCGGAGGCCAGGAGACTACCTACATGAACGCTCGCTCGGCGCTGTTCGATCTGTACGGCGACCACCTCCGCGAACGCGGCGGCCGGGCCCCGGTCGCGGCCCTGGTCAGGCTGCTGGCCGCGCTGGACGTGGCCGCGCCCGCCGTCCGCACCGCGGTGTCCCGGATGGTCCGGCAGGAGTGGCTGGAGCCGGTGCGGCTGCCCAGGGGTCCGGGCGGCGGCCCGGGGCACGTGCCCGGGTACGCGCTGACGCCGCGTGCCGTGCGGCGCCTGGACGAGGCCGCGCACCGGATCTACCGCGATCTCGGCCCTTGGGACGGCCTCTGGCACGTCCTGGTGGTGGACCGGGTCAAGGACCGGGCCCGCCGGGAGCGCCTCGCGGCGGGCCTGGCGTATCTGGGCTACGCCCGGCTGGACGAGACGACGTGGATCGGCCCGCGCGCCAACCCGGAACTGGACCCGCTGTTGGCAGCCGAGTCGGTACGGGCGGAGCGGTTCCGTTCGTCCTACGAGGGGGACGCGCACGGCCTGGTCGCCCGCGCCTGGGACCTGGACGGTCTGGCCCGCGCCTACGAACGCTGGCTGGCCGACGCCGGGAGGCTGCTGGACCGCAGCCCGGCCGACACCGACGAGCGGGCGTTCGCGGTGCGCAGCAGGCTCGTCCACGAGTGGCGCAAGTTCCTCTTCCAGGATCCGGGGCTGCCCGCGGACCTGCTGCCGCCCGAGTGGCCGGGGGCGCTGGCCGCCCGCTTCTTCGACGACGCCGCCGCGCGTCTCTTGCCCGCGGCCTCCCGTTTCGTCGATCGTTGCCTGGAGGATCCGCGCGAGCGGGTCGGGCACGGAGAAGGCGAGGACCAGGGTGTCTGAGACGGTGCGGTACGACCTGACCGATGGTGTGGCCACAATCACACTGGACCGGCCCGAGGCGATGAACTCGCTGACGGTGGAGATGAAGGAGGCGCTGGGCGGGGCCGTGGAGCGCGCGGCGGGCGACGCGGCGGTGCGGGCGGTGATCCTCACCGGTGCCGGGCGGGCCTTCTGCGCCGGTCAGGACCTGCGCGAGCACGCCGACAACCTGGCCGCCGGCAAGGGTTTGGACGACACCGTCCGCAAGCATTACAACCCGGTCGTCGAGGCGCTGGCGACGATGCCCAAGCCGGTGCTCGCGGCGGTGAACGGGGTGGCGGCGGGCGCCGGGGCGGCACTGGCGTTCGCGTGCGATCTGGTCGTCGCGTCGGAGAAGGCGTCGTTCGCGACCGCGTTCACCAAGATCGGGCTTGCTCCGGACAGCGGGATGTCGTGGACGCTGCAGCGCCTGGTGGGCCGGGCGAAGGCGGCCGAGCTGCTGCTGCTGGCCGAGCCGGTGAAGGCGCCGGAGGCACTGGAGCTGGGCCTGGTGAGCCGGGTGGTGCCGGCCGACGAGCTCGCGCCGGCGGCGGTCGAGCTGGCGCGCGGGCTGGCCGCCGGGCCGACGCGTGCGTTCGCCGCCGTCAAGGCCGCGCTCGACCACGCCGCCGCGCACGACCTGGGCTCCTCGCTGGAGCGGGAGGCGGTGCTCCAGGACGAGTGCGAGAAGACCGCCGACCACCGCAACGCGACCGAGGCGTTCCTGAAGAAGCAGCAGCCCGTCTTCGAAGGCCGCTAGCGGGACGCGTCCCGCAGGAGGGTCAGCACGGCCAGCACGCGCCGGTGGTCGTCGGGCGTCTGGTGCAGGTCGAGCTTGGTGAAGATCGACCCGACGTGCTTGATCACCGCGGCCTCGGAGACGACGAGCGCGCGGGCGATGGCGCCGTTGGAGCGGCCCTCGGCCATCAGCGTGAGCACCTCGCGCTCCCGGCCGGACAGCCGCTCCAGCGGCGTGCCCCCGGTGCGGCGGGACAGCAGGCCGCGGACGACGTCGGGGTCGATGACGGTGCCGCCGGCGGCGACCCGGTCGAGCGCCTCGACGAACTCGGTGACCTCGCCGACCCGGTCCTTGAGCAGGTAGCCGACGCCGTCGCCGGTCTGGAGCAGGTCGGCGGCGTAGGACTGCTCGACGTACTGCGACAGGACGAGGATGGGCAGGCCGGGGCGGTCGGCGCGGAGCGCGAGGGCGGCGCGCAGCCCCTCGTCGCGGAAGCCGGGCGGCATCCGCACGTCGGTGACGACGATGTCGGGTTCGTGCTCGGCGACGGCGGCGGCCAGCGCGGGCGCGTCGGCCACGGCCGCGACGACCCGGTGGTCGAAGCGGGCCAGGATCTGGCCGAGCCCCTCCCGCAGCAGCACCGAGTCCTCGGCGATCACGACGCGCATGGGATCTCCACTCGCAGGATCGTAGGGCCTCCGGGCGGGCTGGAGACCCGGAGCGTGCCGTCGTGCACAGAGACCCGGTCGGCCAGGCCCTGCAGCCCGCTGCCGCCGCCCGGGTCCGCGCCGCCGGCGCCGTCGTCCCAGACCTCGACGACCAGCGCGGGCCCATGCGGAATGGGAGCGACGCGGAGGGTGACGCGGGCGCGCGCGGCGCCGCTGTGCTTGGCGACGTTGGCGAGGGCCTCGGCGACCACGAAGTAGGCGGCCGACTCGACGCTCTCGGGCGGGCGTGCGGGCAGGTCCGCGCGCACCTCGACGGGGATCGCGGACCGTTCGGCCAGGGACTCGACGGCGGCGGCCAGGCCGCGGTCGGTGAGCACCGAGGGGTGGATGCCGCGGACCAGGTCGCGCAGCTCCGCCAGCGCGGCCCTGGCCTCCGCCCGCGCCTTGTCGATCAGTTCCGGGTCGGCGCCGTCCAGCCGGGCCAGGCCCAGCGTCATGATCAGGCCGGTGAGCCGCTGCTGGGCGCCGTCGTGCAGGTCCCGCTCGATCCGGCGGCGCTCGGCCTCGAACGCGTCGGACATCCGGGCCCGCGAGGCGCGCACCTCCACCAGCTCCTCGTCCACGGGACGCACCAGCAGCACGCGGGCCAGCGCGGCACGCCCCCCGGCCAGCGCCGCGAGGGCGTACAGGGAGACGAGGAAGAGGGCGACGCCGACCGCCGCGACCGGCCACGCCTCGGCCTGGCGGTCGACGGTTCCGGCGCTGCCGTACATGAGCTGGTCGCCGCCGGCGACCAGGGCGGGCGCCCCCACCGCCACCGTCGAGCCCACGAAAAGCACGAACGGCACGGCGACGTCCACGAAGGCCAGCAGGGACGCCAGCAGCGCGTACCCGAACTCCCGCCAGGTCGCCGCCTCACGGAGCCGGAAGGACAGCCAGGGGCGCAGGCCGGGCCTGATGGGCACGCGGTGCGGGGTGGGGGCGGGCCTGGGGTCCAGCCAGCGCGCCCGGCGCCGCTCGACGGCCGCGTACCCGACCGCCGACACCGGCACCAGCGCCAGCAGCACGAGCCCGATCACCAGCGGTGCCAGCAGGATCCCGGCGAAGATCAGGGCGGCCGCGACCGCCAGCCACACCGCGGCGACAAGCGGGCCCGTCACGATGTAGGCCAGCGAGCGCCAGGGCCACGACGACAGCAGGAACCGCAGCGGATTGCCCGCCAAGGCCCGCCAGACCCCGTCCCGGCCCCGCCGATGCTGCTGGATCATGCCCCGACCGTAGAGGACGCACGGCGCAGGAGTTCACGAAGCCGCCGGTACGAGGCGTCCCAGCTCCACTCCTCCTGCACCCAGGCGCGGCCCTTCCGCCCCATTTCGGCGCGCCCTGGGGCGTCGTCCAGGAGTTCGATGAGGCGCGCGGCGATCGCCTCGGTGGAGGTGCCGTCGACGACGTGGCCGGTCTCGCCGTCCCGCACCGCCTCGGGCGCACCGCCGGCATCGCCCGCCACCACCGGCAGTCCCGCGGCAGCGGCCTCCAGGTAGACGATGCCGAGCCCCTCGGTCTCCAGGCCGAGGCGGCGGGAGCGGCACGGCATCGCGAACACGTCGGCGGCGGCGTAGTACGGCGGCAGCTCGGCGTGCGGGCGACCGCCGGCCAGGACCACGCCCTCGCCGGCCTGGCCGTGCAGCCAGAAGTCCTGCGGGCCGGCGCCGACGATCAGCAGCGTGGCGTCCGGCACGGCCTCGCGGACCAGCGGCATCGCCTGGACGAGCCGGTCGTGCCCCTTGCGCGGGACGAGCCGCCCGACGCTCAGGACGACCGGCCGGTCCCCGAGCCGGTGCCGGAACCGGACCGCGGCGCCGTCCAGGTCCGGGCGGAAGGCCTCGGCGTCCACGCCGGGCACCAGCCGTTCGGTGCGGGCGCGCGGGCCGAGCGCGGGCGCGATCCTGGCGCGGGTGTGCTCGGTCAGGTAGGTGACGATCCCGGCCCGGTCGCCGATGCGGCGCAGCACCTGGCGGGGGCCGGGCACGGTCGCCCACCAGATCTCGTGGCCGTGGGTGGTGGCGACGGAGGGCAGCCCGAGCCGTCCCGCCAGCAGCCCGAGCGGGGCGGCGGCGCCGAACCAGGCACTGTCGCAGCGGTGCACGGCGGCCAGGTCCCGCGCCACACGGGCGACCCGCGGGGTCGGGAGCAGAGTGTGCGCGGGATCGCGGACGACGGGGAACGGCAGAGCGGCGTCGAAGTCCCCGGCGCCCGGCTCGGACGAGGTGTAGACGACCACCTCGTCCGGCGGGAAGCGGCGGGCCACCTCGTACACGAAGGTCTCGATGCCGCCCTGGCGGGGCGGGAAGTCGTTGGTGATGATCAGGCAACGAGGCACAGCTCGTCCTCCTTCTTCCGGCGAGGGGCCCAGAGGGCGAGGACGGCCGGGTAGACCAGGTAGCCCCAGCGGGTGGCGGGCATCAGCGCGGTGGCCAGCAGCAGCCCGAGGGCCAGCCGGTACGCGGCCTGCCGGGCGTCGGCCGGGGGCCGCAGCAGCAGCGAGGCGGCCATCGCGAGCGCGGCCAGGCCGAGCAGCGCCAGGGCCGCGGCGTGGCCATGGGGGCCGAGGTCGGCGAGCAGGCGGCCGGGCAGCGGGCTGTCGGCGGGCGAGGCCACGCCGGCGAGCCCGAGCGGGAACTCGACGACGTTGAGAAGGAACCCGCGCGGGTCGACAAGCGCCGGGAGCAGCACCCCGCCCGCCAGGACGGCGGCCGCCGCGACCCCGTACCTGGCCGTGCGGCCCCGGGTGTGCACGAGGACCAGGCACACCAGCAGGGCCGGCCAGCCCGTGGCCTTGAGCGCCGCGGCCAGCCCGATGGCCAGACCGGCCGCTCCGGGACGGTCCCGCACGGCCAGCGCGAGGCCCAGGCACACCAGCCCGATGACGGGCAGATCGTCCCCGCCCACGGCCAGCGGCAGCCCGACCAGCGGCGACGCGGCCAGCAGGAGCAACGGACGCTTCCAGCCCTGGCCATGCAGCAGCGCGCCGCTCGCGGCCAGCGTCAGCAGGAAGACTCCGCCGAAGAGCAGCCGCGCGTCCACTCCCGCGATCGCCCAGGGCAGGCCGAGCAACGACATCCCGGGCAGGTAGGGGTTGTACGCCTCGTAGCCGCCCTGCGCCGCCAACTCAAGCTGCCCAAGGTAGGGCGTGCCATGTTCCAGCAGTTGGACGCCCGAGCGCTGCACGACACCGACCTCCGGCTGCGCCTGGCCCGTACCGATCAGGACGGCCAGCGGAAGCAGCACCGCGGCCGAGAGCACCCCACCGGCGACGAACGTCGGGTGCCGCCGCCCCCAGGGCAGGAGCGCGGCGAACGCGCCGAGCCCGTACCCGACAGCGGCAACGGCCCCCCAAGCCCGATGCGGCGCAAGACCGGTAACGACGGCCGTCACAGCGGCAAAGACGGCGAACCCCGCGTAGAGCGCGGGCTCGGCGGCAGGAGAGGATCGTCGCCGCCCTTTCGCAGGTGTGCCCCTGGGCGGGGCGTGGGATGGCACGAGGGCAAGGGACGACGTCATGGATTTTCCGCTCCGAGGGGTTGGGCTGTGAACTGGGCATTCGCGTTCAGTCCAGGCAACCGTGGCGGCGCGTGGAGATCTCTAGGTCAGGCCGCCGACTTGGAGGTAGGGCCAGGTCTACCTCCGGGCTCCACCGGTCCTGAGTAGGGCTGGCCCCAGGACGACATCTCCGGTCCGCGCCAATGTGGCCGCATGCCCTTCTGGCGTTGGGTTGTGGCATGGCATTCACATCCGCCGCGACGGCCCCGGGCCTGGTCCACGAGGACCAGGTGGCCGCCGCTATCGATCTCGTCCGGACCTACGGCTCAGGGGAAGGGGCGGTGGCGGCGCTCCGGGGTGTGTCGGCGTCGTTCACCCGCGGCCAGTTCACCGCGATCATGGGGCCGTCCGGCTCCGGGAAGTCGACGCTGCTGCACTGCCTGGCCGGGCTGGACACGGTCACCTCCGGCCGGGTGCTGATCGGCGAGGTGGACCTCACCCGGCTGTCGCGGACCCGGCTCACCAAGCTGCGCCGGGACCGGCTCGGGTTCGTGTTCCAGTCGTTCAACCTGCTGCCGATGCTGACCGCCGAGGAGAACATCCGGCTGACCGGCCGGCTGGCCGGGCGGCGCGCGGACCCGGAGTGGTTCGGCACGCTGGTGGACGCGCTCGGGCTGCGCGAGCGGCTCGGGCACCGGCCCGCCGAGATGTCCGGCGGGCAGCAGCAGCGGGTGGCGGTGGCGCGGGCCCTGCTGACCCGTCCGGAGGTGCTGTTCGCCGACGAGCCCACCGGCAACCTCGACTCCCGGTCCGGCGCGGAGGTGCTGGGCTTCCTGCGCACGGCGGTGGACGCCTACCGGCAGACCGTGATCATGGTGACGCACGATCCGGCGGCGGCGGCGCACGCCGACCGGGTGCTGTTCCTGGCCGACGGCCACCTCGTGGACGAGCTGGCCGCCCCCACGACCGAGGCCGTGCACGCCGTGATGCGCCGGATGGAGGGCTGACGGCGATGTGGCTGATCGCGCGACGCTCGTTCACCGAGGGCTGGCCCCGGCTGATCGCGACGCTGCTGGCGGCGGTGTTCTCGATCGGCCTGATCGCGGGCTCGATGCAGTTCGCGCTGCGGGCGCAGGACGCGGTGTCGGGCAGCGACGCCAGCGAGTACGCCCGCACGGACGTCCTGGTGCACGGCGGCAGGATCGACCCCGACGACCCGTTCTCCGTGCCGGACGGCCGGGTTCGGCCGGACCTGGTGGCGGGCCGGCCGGGTGTCGCCGCCGTGGCCGGGGACGCCGTGGTCGCGGTGACCGCGGCCGGCGGGGACGGCAAGCCGATCCTCGCCCCCGCCGGCGGCCTCACGCAGCTGCGGCCGTGGGTGGCCGACCCGCGGCTCAACCCGTACACGCTGGTGGCGGGCCGGGCTCCGGCGGCAGAGGGCGAGGTCGCCGTCGTCCGGCATGTGGCGCGGGCCGGGAAGCTCGGCACCGGCTCCGGCCTGGACCTGCTGCTCCCCCGCGAGACGCTGCGGACGAAGGTCGTCGGCATCGTGACCGTGCAGGGGCGCGGCGCGGTGGCCGGCGGGGACCTGATCCTGGCCGGGCCGGCGACGGTGCGGCGGGCGGCGGGGCTGCCCGAGGGCGCCTGGCAGAGCCTGTGGGTGAAGGCCGCCCCCGGCGTCCCGGCGGCGCGGCTGAGCCAGGACCTCGCCGGCGCGCTGCGCGGCGGGTCGGTCACGGTGCGGACCGCGGCGTCCCTCCGGGACAAGCAGTCGGCCGACACGCAGGCCATGGGCGCCTCGATCGGTGGCGCGATCGGCATGCTCGCCTCGGTGTCGGTGTTCGTCGGGCTGTTCGTGGTCGCCAACACCTTCGGCACGCTGGTCCGACAGCGCACCCGGCGGCTGGCGCTGCTCAGCGCGATCGGCGCCACGCCGCGGCAGCTCAAACGGCTGATCCGGTTCGAGGCGCTGGCGCTCGGCCTGGTCGCCTCGCTGCTCGGGGTGGCGCTCGGCTATCCGATCTCGGCGGTGCTCACCCGGTTGTTCGCGGCCGACGGCTTCGACATCTCCGCGGGCGACGCCCAGTTCGGCTGGATCGCGATGAGCATCCCGGCCGCGGCGGGACTGCTGGTCACCCAGCTCGCCGCCTGGCGGGCGGCCCGCCGCGCCGCGCAGGTCTCCCCCATGCAGGCGCTGCGGGTCTCGTCCGCCGAGACGCCCGGACGTCGCTGGCCCCGCCTTCTGGGCGCGTTCGCGGTGTTCGCCTGCGCCTGGATGTTCTTCGGCCCGGCCTTCGCGGTCGGCGCCGAGGAGCCGCCGGGGGCCGAGCGCACCATCGGCATCTCCGTCCTGCTCCTGCTGGGCTCGATGGTCACGGTCTCGGCACTGGCGGTGCTCGCGCCGTTCTTCGTCGGCCCGCTGGGCGGCCTGGTCGGCAGGATCGGGACGGCGGCCGGCGGCGAGGCCGGGCGGCTGGCCCGCGCCACCATCACCCGCAGCCCCCGCCGGGTCTCCTCCGCCGCGTCCTCGCTGATGCTCGGTGTCGCGCTGGTCACCGCGACCGCGCTGGTGATGCTGTCGGCGCAGAACCGGTTCGACGAGGCGGGACGCGAGGTCATGCTGGCCGACCACGCGGTGACGGCGACCGGCAAGACCGCCTCGGGGACCGCGCCGCTGCCCGCCGACGCGGCCGCCAAGGCCGCCGCCGTGCCCGGGGTGACGCAAGCCGCGGCCCTCACGGCGACGTCGGTCACGCTGGTCGACCCGGCGCCGGGCGCCGACTCGGCGGCGCCCACCGACTTCACGGTCAGCGGGATCGACCAGGCCGCGCTGCCGTCCGTGCTGGACCTCGGCGGCCGGCTCCCGGCGCTGGCGCCCGGCCGGATCGGGCTCACGTCCACCACCATGGAGCTGTACGGGCTCAAGAAGGGCCAGCGGATCGTGGTGCGCGGGACGGGCGGCCGGGTCACGCTGACCGTGGCGGGCGCGTACCACGACCCGTCCCACCTCTTCGCCGACCAGGCCCTCGTCGCCGCCGCCACGATGCGGCAGCTCGACAAGGCCGCGCCGGTACAGGCGGTCCTGGTGCGCGGCGGCGACCCCGGCGCGCTCGCGAAGGCCGTGGCCGGGGTGCCGGGCGCCAAGGTGCTGGACCGGGCCGCCCACGTCGAGCACGCCTCCAAGGCGATGATGAACGGGCTCCAGGTGATCTACGGCTTCATCGGCATGTCGCTGCTGCTGGCGCTGTTCGGGATGGCCACCACGGTCTCGATGAGCGTCGCCGAACGGACCCGGGAGTTCGGGCTGCTCGGCGCGGTCGGCGCCACCGTGGGCCAGCTCCGCGCGATCGTCCGCTGGGAGGCGGCCGCGGTCGTGCTGCTGGGCACCCTCATGGGGCTCGGCACGGCCATCGGCACGGTGGCGCTGCTCCACACGGCGACGGGCAGTTCCTTCCTGAACCCGAACCCGCCGCTCTGGCTGGTCGCGCTGGTGGTGGCCGGCGCCGCCGTGATCACCCTGGCCGTCTCGGCGCTGCCCGCCCGCCGGGCCTCGGGAGTCCCCGTCCTGGAGGCGGCCAAGGCCGAATGAGTGCCCGTCAGGTGTAGGCGCCGCGGCGGTGGCAGTCGGCCAGGTGGTCGTCGACCAGGCCGCACGCCTGCATCAGTGCGTAGGCGGTCGTGGGGCCGACGAAGCGGAACCCGTTCTTCTTCAGCTCCTTGGCCAGGGTCTTGGACCCGTTGGTCGAAGCCGGGACGTCCTCCAGCGCCTTGGGCGCGGGGGCGTCCCGGTCGGCGTACTTCCAGACCGTCGCGGCCACGCCGCCGGGCAGGTCAAGGGCCGCACGGGCGTTGCCGATCGCGGCGTCGATCTTGGCCCGGTTGCGGACGATCGCGGCGTCCCCCATCAGCCGGTCCACGTCGGCCGGACCGAACGCGGCGACCTTCTCCATGTCGAAGCCCGCGAACGCGGCGCGGAAGCCCTCGCGCTTGCGCAGAATGGTCAGCCAGGACAGCCCGGACTGGAACGCCTCCAGGCAGAGCCGCTCGTACAGCCCTTGATCGTCGCGGACCGGACGGCCCCATTCGTCGTCGTGGTAGGCGATGTAGTCGGGCGCCGACAGCCCCCAAGGGCAGCGGGCCAGCCCGTCCTCGCCGAGGATCGCGGTGGTCACCGCCCCGTTCTACCGCACGCCTCCGACGGTTACGGACGCGCCTCGTCCGGATCGCCGGCGCTGCCGTTGTTCTTCACCAGGTCGACCCCGGTCGCACCGACGGCCGCACCGCCCGGCGACGCCCAGGGCGACTCGGGCGGCCGCGGGTCGTCGCCGGCCTCCAGCCGGCCCCGCAGCCACTCGTTCTCCCGTTCGAGACCGTCCACCCGGACGTCGCGCTCGTAAAGGGCGCGCCGGAGACGCTCGATCGCCTGGTCGGTCACGTCGATCTGGTAGCCCCACACCGCGTGCGGCAGGCCCGCCGGCGGCACCTCTCCGTAAGCGGGATCGCCGGGCGGCGGAAGCGGCCGGTCGCGCCGCGCCGCCGACAGCTCGCCCCCCTGGCCCATCGCCAGGACCACGACGGTGCCCAGCACCGCCAGGCAGGCCAGGACGAGGACCACAACCACGATCACGCTCCGATCTGTCGGCGTCTCCGCAAGCCGATCGTGCCACATGCGCGGCGGTGCGTTCGCGCCTATGACCTCGCCCGAACGCTCAGGGCGGCTGCGGGACCGGTTTCGTGCTGTGCCACGATCGGGTCATGGACGTGGACGGACCGTGCGTGCTGCCGGAGGGGGCGCCCGTACCGGAGGGCATGGTGGATGCGGGATCCGCGCCCTCGGCGGAACGGGTCGCGAAGTCGGTGGCCACGGGGAAACCGGTTCTGGTCACGCTCACCATTGGCACGGAGCGGGGAACCGGGCCCGATCCGGGCCTGCTCGCCGCCGCCTCCGTCTACGCCTGGCTGGGCGTGCGGGCGTTCCGCGCGCCGGAGGACCAGTTGCCCGCGCTGCGGCAGGTGCTGGACATGGTGGCCTCGATCAAGGGGACCCGCCCCCCGGCCCTCAGCCGCCGCGGCCTCGCCTGAAAGAACCTGAAAGAACTCGCGTGAGCCCGCCGCGGGGGGCGACGGCGGGCCCACGCTGTATTTCAAAGTCCCGGCCTACGGCGCTCGCCTGGCGGCTCGCTGCCTAACCGGGCCTTGGCGAGCGCGACATCGCTTCGCGATCTGGCCGGTGAGGCTCGCCTCCGGCATCGCCTCACCGGCCAGGTAGCGCGCTCGCGCGGTACCTGAGGTCACGTCAAGACAGGACCTGACGCTCCATCAGCGATCCGGGCCGCCCCGGTCAGTCGCGGAAGCGGTGCCAGGGGCCGGTGATCGCGAAGGTCACGCCGGGGCTCTGCCGGTTGGCGTACAGCGTCCGGCCGTCCGGGGAGAACGTGACGCCGGTGAGCTCGCTGTCGTTGAAGGCGTTGCGCGCGAACGCGAACGGCTCGCCCTCGCTGGTCGTGCCGACCAGGTACTGCTCGCCGTCGCCGTCCTCGGCCAGGATCACGCCGCCGCCGTACGGCGACACCGTGATGTTGTCCGGGCCGTCGAACCGGCCGCCCGGCTTGAAGACCAGCTCGAGCTCGATGGTCTGCTTGCGCGGGTCGTACTTCCACACCTGGCCGGCGTGGTCGGCCGCGGCGCCGTCCTCCTTGGAGGAGTAGCTGGCGACGAAGTACGCCTTGCCGTGCCCCCACCAGGCGCCTTCCAGCTTCTGGCTGCGGGTGACCTGCCCGTCCTCGAACTGCTTGCGGATCGAGGTGGACGCGGCGGCCGGGTCGGGCACCGCCTTCCACTGGACGCGGAAGGTCTTGCCCGGCTCCTGGGCCAGGGAGAGGTCGGGCAGGCCCGGGCAGTACATCGCCTCCAGGCGCCCGCCCTCCAGGTAGGCGTGGTACTGGCCGCGGTGCGCGCGCGGGCGGAACCGGTAGAACAGCCCGAACGGGCCGCTCGCGTCCTCGGTGAGGTACGCCTCCAGGGTGTGCGGGTCGATGGCGACGGCCTCGTGCGCGAACCGGCCCATCCCGGTGATCGGCACCGGCTTGGTCTTCCGGCCGGTCGGGTCGACCTCGAAGACCCAGCCGTGCGACTTGGTCTGCCCGCTGAAGCCCTCGGTCTCCTCGCAGGTCAGCCAGGTGCCCCAGGGGGTGCGGCCGCCGGCGCAGTTGGTGGCGGTGCCGGCGAGGCTGATCTCCTGCTTCAGCAGCTTGGCGGCACCGTCCAGCTCGAGGGTGGTGGTGCCGCCGAAGGCCGCCGGGTCGTACACCAGCCGGGCGTCGGCGACGGGCTTGACGCCGCTGGCGGTCTGCTCGTGGTTGCGGACCAGCCGGACGGTGTCGCGCTTGGAGCCGGCGAACGTGGCGGTGCCGTCATGCTTGCCGGGCACCTTGACGGCGCCGGAGATGACGTCGCCCTCGGCGGAGAGTGCCTTGTAGGAAAACCCCTTCGGCAGGTCCAGGACGCCCTTGGGGTCGGCGACCAGCGGGCCGTAGCCGTAGGCCTCGCCGGCCTCGGCGACGGCGGCGGTCTGGAAGATCGTGTCGAGGCTGCCGGCGAGCGCGATGGACATGGCGCCCGCGGCGCCGCCCTTCACTACGCCGCGACGTGACACGGGCATGGAGACTCCTTCACATCAATGCGATCACGGGGAGCCTGCTGTTCCGCCCTGAACCATCGGTGAACGAGCACGGTCCTCGGGAGAAACCGCCAGGACACAGTTCCGCACCGCGAACCTCCGGCCGATCCCGCCACTACGCAAAGTGACGGGCACGGAGGTTCGCCGTGCGTCGGGTCCGGGTCAGAGTTCGGCCTCGGCGTAGTCCTCGGGGGTGGCCTCGATCCGGGTCTGGGTGCGCTCCAGGAGGTCGAACGCCTCGGTGACCGACCCGGTCCAGCCGATCGCGTCGAAGATCTTGGCCCGGGCGAAGCCCTGGTCGGTCAGGGTCGCCATCAGCTCGCGCAGCGGCTCGTACACCCCGGTCGGGTCGAGGATCACCACCGGCTTGTCGTGCATGCCGAGCACGCGCGCCGTCCAGATCTCGAACAGCTCCTCCAGCGTGCCGATCCCGCCGGGCAGCACCAGGAACGCGTCGCTGCGCCGGTCCATCTCGCCCTTGCGGGAGCGCATGTCCGGCGTGACGACCAGCTCGTCGTTGGCCTCGTCGGAGATCTCCACGCTGACCAGGCCCTCGGGGATGACCCCGACGGTGCGGGCGCCGCCGGCCCGGGCGGCCCGGGCGACCGCGCCCATGCACGACACCTGGGCGCCGCCGCTGACCAGGCTGTGGCCGCGGCGGGCCAGCTCGGCACCGGCCGCGGCGGCCAGCTCCACATGCACCTTGTCGATCTTGCTGCTGGACGCGCAGAACACGCACACGGCCAGGGGCATCAGGTGCCGTCCCCGCCCTCGCGGGCGGTCTCCCGGGCGGCCGCCTTCTCCTCCTGCAGCCGCGCCTGCTTCACGTGCCCGTCCACGATCACCTGGACGACCTCCGCCGGGTCGTCGGTGACGTGGAACAGGTCCATGTCCTCCGCGGAGATCTTGGCCGAGGACAGCATGACGTCCTTCACCCAGTCCAGCAGCCCGCCCCAGAAGGCGGTGCCGACCAGCACGATCGGGAACCGGGTGATCTTCCCGGTCTGCACGAGGGTGATCGCCTCGAACAGCTCGTCCAGCGTGCCGAACCCGCCCGGCAGCACCACGAACGCCTGGGAGTACTTGACGAACATGGTCTTGCGGACGAAGAAGTAGCGGAACTCCAGCCCGATGTCGAGGTGGTCGTTCAGCTTCTGCTCGAAGGGCAGCTCGATGCCGAGCCCGACCGACAGCCCGCCGGCGTCGTCGCAGCCCTTGTTGGCCGCCTCCATGATCCCGGGCCCGCCGCCGGTGATCACCGCGTAGCCGGCCTCGTGCAGCCGCCGGCCGATGTCCACGCCCAGCTCGTACTCCTCCGTGCCGGGCTTGGTGCGGGCGCTGCCGAAGACGCTGACCGCCGGGGGGATCTCGGCCAGCAGGCCGAAGCCCTCGACGAACTCCGCCTGGATGCGCAGCACCCGCCACGGGTCGGCGTGCACCCAGTCGGCCGGTCCGCGCCCGTCGAGCAGGCGCTGGTCGGTGGTCGTCTGCGGTAGGGCCCTTCCGCGCAGCACGGCGGGCCCCTGCCGCCGGCTGGGCCGGTTCACATCGGATGTCATGCCCCACACCGTAGCCAAGGGTCCACGTGCTGAGCCGCATGTTTCCGCCCCATCGCAGTGACGCTTCCCTTGCGCGCGGCGCTGATCTGAACGTGCCGAGAAATCCCCGCTCCAAGGCCGGCCGCACGCGACCCGTCCACGGCGAGGCCCGGCGACCCGCCGCCCCGGCGGCCCCCGCGCCACTCGTCCCGGCCTGGCTGCCGCCGGAGGCTCCGCAGCCTGCGGCGGCCGTTGCCACCGACCCGCCACCCGCCCACGGCCCGGACGCCCCCGACTCGCGGACGGCGGTGCTGCCGGTCGCCGACGCCGCGCCGGTGTTCGTGGACGCCTCGGGACGCCGCGCGCGGCTCGTCCGGCGCCTCGGGATCCTCGCCGGCGGCGGGCTCATCGCGTACCTGGTGATGATCGGCGTCAACCTCGCCACGGGCGCGGACGTCCCGCTGACGCCCTGGCCCGCCGAAGCCGGCGCGACCCGCGGGCCCGCCGGCGGCGACGGGAAGCCGAGCACCCGTGCCCCCGGCGGCCCGGCACCGGCCGCCTCCAGTACCGCGGCCGTCGGCTCCGGCCCCGGCTCGGCATCGCCCAGCGGCACGCCGGACACCGGCGGCGCCACGCCCTCGGCGAGGCCCGCACCGTCCAGGACACGCGGCAAGGCCCCCGCCACACCCCCCGGCCGGCTACGCGACAAGCCCAAACAGAACGGGTAGCGGTGCGTCCCAAAGGTCATTGGATCCTGCTTCTGCTGACCGGTCTCGCGCTGTTCGCGGCACTGCTGATCGACGGATTCGCCGCCGGCCAGGTGGGCGAGGGCGTCGAGCGCCCGGGGCCGGCGGGCGGCCGGGCGCCGGCCGCGGCGACCCGCGCCGGGCCTGTGCTCAACCTCACCGACGGCACGCTGCGCAGCACCCGTCCCGCCGCCGGGACGATCGCGCTCACCTTCGACGACGGCCCCGACCCGGTATGGACGCCGCGCCTGCTCGACGTGCTGCGCCGCCACGGCGCGCAGGCCACGTTCTTCTCCGTCGGCTCGCAGGTCGCCCGGCATCCCGGCCTGGCGCGGCGGATGGTGCGCGAGGGCCACGAGATCGGGTCGCACACCTACAGCCACGTCGACCTCGGCAACACGCCGTCCTGGCGGGCCCGGCTGGAACTCGACCTGAGCCAGCGCGCGCTGGCGGGCGCGACCGGCCGCGGCACCCGGCTGCTCCGGCAGCCGTTCTCGGGCACCCCGGCCGCGCTCACCGGGGCGCAGTGGCGGGCGGCGAAGGCCGCCGCCGGGCGCGGCTACCTGACCGTGCTCACCGACCGGGACACCGAGGACTGGGCACGTCCGGGCGCCACCGCGATCGTCCGGCGCGCCACCGAGCCCGCCGGGAAGGCACGGGCCCGCCCCGGGGCGATCGTGATGCTGCACGACTCGGGCGGCGACCGTCGCGAGACCGTGGCCGCGGTCGAGGAGATCCTCCAGCGGCTGTCCGCGCGCGGCTACCGGTTCACCACGGTGTCGGAGGCGATCGGGTTGCGGGACGGGAACCCGCGCGCCTCGTTCACCGCGCAGGCGGCCGGGAAGGCGCTGGTGCTGGGGCAGCGCGGCAGCGGCTGGGTGGTCGGCGGCCTGACCGCGCTGTTCGGGGTCGCGGCCGTCCTGACGGTACTGCGGCTGGTCCTGCTGCTGGTGTTCGCGCGGATGCACACCGCCGGCGTGCGGCGGGCGCGGCGGCGACGGGCCCGGCGCAGGGCGGACCCGTATCTGCCACCGGTGTCGCTGATCGTCCCGGCCTACAACGAGGAGGCCGGGATCGCGGCGACCATCGGCTCGCTGCTGGACACCGACTACCCGGGGCCGGTCGAGGTGATCGTCGTCGACGACGGCTCCACCGACCGCACCGCCGAGATCGCCTCGTCGTTCACCGGCATCCCCGGGGTCCGGTTGATCGGCAAGCCCAACGGCGGCAAGCCGAGCGCGCTCAACACCGGCATCGCGCACGCGCGTGCGGACATCATGGTGCTGGTGGACGGCGACACCGTCTTCCAGCGCGACACCATCGGCAACCTGGTGGCGCCGATGGCCGACCCGCGGGTCGGCGCGGTCAGCGGCAACACCAAGGTCGCCAACCGGGGCGGGATCATCGGCCGCTGGCAGCACATCGAGTACGTCATCGGGTTCAACCTGGACCGGCGGCTGTTCGACGTGCTGCAGTGCATGCCGACCGTCCCAGGCGCGATCGGCGCCTTCCGCCGCGAGGCGCTCGCCTCCGTGGGCGGCGTGCCCGGCGACACCCTCGCCGAGGACACCGACCTCACCATGGCGGTCTGCCGTGCCGGCTGGCGGGTCGTGTACGAGGAGACCGCGCTGGCCTGGACGGAGGCTCCGGCCACCCTCCGCCAGCTGTGGCGGCAGCGCTACCGGTGGTGTTACGGCACGCTGCAGGCGATGTGGAAGCACCGGCGCGCACTGGTCGAACGCGGCGCGTCCGGCCGGTTCGGCCGCCGCTGCCTCTCCTACCTGTCGCTGTTCCAGGTGGTGCTGCCGCTGTTCGCGCCCGCCGTGGACGTGTTCACCGTGTACGGGTTGCTGTTCCTCGACCCCGGCACGCTCGCGTTGACGTGGATGTTCTTCACCGTGATGCAGGCGCTGGCCGGCTGGTACGCGCTGCGGCTGGACGGCGAGCCCGCCCGCGCCCTGTGGGTGCTGCCACTCCAGCAGGTGGTCTACCGGCAGCTGATGTACCTGGTGGTGGTCCAATCGCTGGTCACGGCGGTGCTGGGGGCGCGGCTGCGGTGGCACACGATCCGCCGCGCGGGCACCTTCGGCGGCACCCCTGACACCCCCGTCCGCCAGAGCGTGCCCTAGGGCGCGGAACCCTCGGCCCGTCCACGCCCCCGCCTCGAAGCCCAGGCCCGCCGCCTCCTAGCCGCCCTGGACGCCTAGAAGCGCCTGAACGAGATCGCCGGCCAGGAGGGAGGAGGACATCGCCACGGTCTCGGGTTCGCCGATGCCCTCCTCCGCGCGGCCGGCCATCTCCGCGCCGAGCGCGCCGGGACCGGCCGCGAACAGCGCGGACAGATGGCCGACCGCGGTCTCGGTCGCGGCACCGCTGACCGGGTCGGCCCGCAGGACGCCGAACGCGGACGCCAGCTCGGCGGTCTGGACGTCGATCAGGATCCGGTAGACGTCGTGGGCGTCCTTGTCGTTCAGCCTGGACGGGTTCCCCGCGCGTTCGCCGATCTTGTGCAGTTTCGCCACCAGCAGCGCGGCGGGTCCCGCGACCTTGACCCGGTAGTCGCGCGGGTCGGCCGGATCGAGGGCGGAGACCGTCATGAACGAGTTGTCCACGACGGCGGCCTCGAGCCCGCGGGCACGCCGGGCGACCCGGCGGTCGTGCGGCGGGATGCGCGCCGCCCTGGCGGACTTGCCGCCCGCCCCCGCCAGCGCCTCCGGCACCATGAGGTCGACGGGGATCCCCTCGGGATTGCGCCACGCGCCGGGCTGGCCGTCGGCCGAGGGACGGAAACCCGCCCCGCTCATGGCCTCCTCGACGCGCGGGTCGTCGTCGAGTTCCCTGGGGTCGAGGGCGAGGTCGCTGTCCTTGGTGGCCTCGGCGAGCGCGACCGGGGAACCGGAGGTCCGCAGGTAGACGGCCTGGGCCCCGATCACGATCACCGCGTTCCGGTGGGCGTCCAACGCCTCCAGCGCGTCGAGCAGCGCCGAGCGGGACCTGACGAGGAGATCGTCACTTCCGACGCCATGCGGATTCATGGTGGGTCATCCATTCGACGAGTTCTTCGGCTTCCGACGGACCGCGCCCGGGGCCGGTCATGAGATCGACCGCCACCTGTGCCGGCGCCGCGGTGGTGGCACCCGTCCGGGCGACGATCGTACGAGCGAAGACGACATCGATCCGGGGTTCGGCCACGATCACGTTCACCCCGGTCTCCGCGGGCCGGAGCCCCCATGCCCGCGCGGCCTCCTCCGCGTCGGCCGCATAGATCATCGCCGAGCGGGCGGGGGCATGGGGCGCCCATTCGGCGGCGGCCAGGGTCCCGGTGACGGCGTACCGCACCGAGCTCTCCCCGGCGCGGGACACCAGGTCCGGCAGCCCCCTGGGCGCGATCCAGCGTGTGACATGGCCGTTGCGCACGAACCCGTAGTCCTTGCTCCAGCGCCGCAACAGCGCCGCCCAATCAGGGACCGTCACGGCACCCGAGCCGCCCCGCGTCACAAGCCCTTCGCCTTCCAGGAACTTGATCACCCGATAAACCGAACCCGTCGAGACTCCGGAGACGTCGACCAATGACCGGATCGGCCACGAGACGTCGTAATCGATAAGGGCACGCACGACCCTCGCCGCGGGCGCCCCCTGCAAAGTCCCCAGCGGCCGGCCAGGACCACGCCAGGGATCCCGATCCGCCCCCCTGTCCGCGATAAAGAGCCCTGGGCGGGAAAGGGCCACATGCACATTCCCCGTCGCATCGACATAGGACAATCCCGCGTCCATCAGACGCTCACGAACCGGAGGTGACAGGTACCGGGCGAGGACGACCCCCGACCGTCCCGGCCGGGTGACCAGACGCTCTCGCGCCTCGGCCACGTCACGCCCCTGCACCAGACGCTTGACGTCCAGCACCAGGAGTCCGGAGATACCATCCGGCGCGGTCACCTCCACCAGGGTCCCGTCACCGACCTCCAGGGTCCGCGCCGTCCACCCCGGGGGCAGGCGGCGCGTCAGAACGGCGACGCCGGCCCGCAGGACGTCAGCCTCGGTTCGCGGTTCCGCTTCCACGTGCACCCCCGTTCGGGAAATAGCCTATCTCCGCAAGCGACGGAACCAGGGAATTTCCCGAACGGTCAGCCGAGCCAGGCGAGCATGCGGCGCTCGCAGTCGGCGATCAGGGGGATCTCCACGTACTCGTCCTTGGTGTGGGCCAGGGTCGGCTCTCCGGGCCCGTAGTTGACCGCCGGCACGCCAAGGGCGGCGAAGCGGGACACGTCCGTCCAGCCCAGCTTGGCCCGCACTTCCGCCCCGCTCGCCGCCACGAACGCGGCGGCGGCCGGGTGGTCCAGTCCCGGACGGGCCGCGTCCGCCCCGTCCACGATCTTCACCTCGAAGCCGGCGAAGGCCTCCCGGACGAACGCCTCGGCCTCCGCCAGCGACTTGTCGGGCGCGAACCGGTAGTTCACGGTCACGACGCACTCGTCCGGGATCACGTTCCCGGCGACGCCGCCGCGGACGTACACGGCGTTGAGGCCCTCGTGGTACTCCAGCCCGTCCACCACGGGGCGGGCGGGCTCGTAGGCGCGCAGCGCGTCCAGGATCCGGCCCGCCGTGTGGATGGCGTTGGACCCCATCCACGCCCGGGCGCTGTGGGCGCGCTCGCCCCTTGCGGTGATCTCGGCGCGCAGGGTGCCCTGGCAGCCGCCCTCGATCAGCGCGCCGGTCGGCTCCATCAGCACCGCGAAGTCGCCCGCGAGCAGGTCGGGCCGGGTCTCGACGAGCCGCTTGAGCCCGTTGCGGTCGGCCTCGACCTCCTCGCACTCGTAGAAGACGTAGGTGATGTCGCGGCTCGGCTCGGGCAGCGCGGCGGCCAGCTTGAGCGCCACCGCGACGCCGCTCTTCATGTCGGTGGTGCCGCACCCGTAGAGCCGGCCGCCCTCCACCCGGGAGGGCAGGTTGCCGTTCAGCGGGACGGTGTCGAGGTGCCCCGCGAGGATGACCCGCTCGCCGCGTCCCAGCTCCGTACGGGCGACGACGGTGTCCCCGTCGCGCACCACGGCCAGGTGCGGCAAGGGGGCGAGAGCCTCCTCGACAGCGTCGGCGAGGGCCTTCTCGTCGCCGCTCACCGACTCGATGTCGACGATCGCCGCCGTCAGGTCCACCACGTCCAAGCCCAGATCAAGCCGCATGACGCCCCAGCGTACGCACTTCGCCCGCCGCCGGGGGCGTTGCGGAGGCGGCCTGACCGCGCACTTGGTCGCGTCGAGCTCACAGGCGGCGTAGACCCGGTAGTCCTGGAGCCTGGCCAGGCCCGGCGTGCGGAAGGTTTCGCAAGCAAATTCCATTGACCGGACAGGAAGCGAAAGAAATCTGCGCCGCCGCTTTGCTGACCGTATTTGTGCGGGTCGCACAGTTAAGTCTGGTTCGCGGGCGGGTACGGCGGGGTTGCTCCGTGAACATTCCGCGAACAATCGGGGGGAACGATGCCAAAGCTCGAGACGAGGCGAGTAGCGGTCAAGAACTTCCAGCGGCCGGACGAGATCCGCGAGTTCGAGGGCAAGGGCCGCGTGGAGATCTTGACACTGGCCGGACGCGACGTCGCGCGCGGGACCTTCGAGCCCGGCTGGCGCTGGTCGCGCAACGTCAAGCCGATCGCCGGCACCGACCTGTGCGAGGTGTCGCACATGGGGCACTGCGTGTCGGGCCGGCTGCGGGTGATGATGGAGGACGGCTCGTCGCAGGAGATCGGCCCCGGTGACACCTACGCCATCCCGCCGGGCCACGACGCCGAGGTCGTGGGCGAGGAGCCCTGCGTGATGCTCGACTTCGGGGAGGTCGGCGACTACGCCAAACGCCGCTGACGACATGAGGTGGAGGAGGGCCCGCGGGCCCTCCTCCACCTATGTTCAGGTGTTGATGCCGTGGTCGCGGAGGATGTCGTTCAGCTCGGCCTTGTTGTGCCGCTGCCCCTCTTCCAGGCGCTTGAGGATCAGCACCGCGGGCAGGCCGAACGTGCCGCCCTTGAACTCCTTGGTGCGGGTGCCGCCGACGGCCACGCACCAGTCGGGGATGCGGCCGCGGCTGATCTCCTCGCCGGTCTCCACGTCGATCACCGGCATCGAGGCCGACAGGTTGGTGCCGGAGCCGACCACCGCGCCGCGGCCCACCCGGGCCCCCTCGACGATCATGGAACGGCTGCCGATCATGGCCTCGTCCTCGACCACCACCGGGACCGCGTTCGGCGGCTCCAGCACCCCGCCGATGCCGACGCCGCCGGACAGGTGGACGTTCTTGCCGACCTGGGCGCAGGAACCCACGGTCGCCCAGGTGTCGACCATCGTGCCGGAGTCGACGTAGGCGCCGATGTTGGTGAACGAGGGCATCAGCACCACGCCGGGCGCCAGGTGGGCGCCCCACCGGGCGATCGCGCCGGGGACGACGCGGACGCCCTCCAGCCGGCTCTTGAGCGGGATCCGGTCGTGGTAGCGGAAGTCGCCGACCTGGGAACGCACCATGCCGAGCACCTTGAAGCTGAGCAGGATCGCCCGCTTGGCGCGCTCGTCCACGAGGACCTGGTCGGTCGCGGGGTCGATGAAAGCGACCCGGGCCTCGCCGGAGTCGAGCTGGTCGACGGCGGCGACGATGGCGGTGCGCGCGTCGGCGTCGTCCGGCGTCAGGTCGGCGCGCCGCTCCCACAGCTCGTCGATGGTGCCGGAGATCGGGCTGGTGAACGTTTCGGTCATGGCTCCTGAGCTTAGTAGTTGCCATCTCCCGGTACGGTCGTCGCGTGGCAGCATGGGCGAGATTGAGGGCGCGGGCCCCCAAGGTCCTGAAGAGCAAACGATGGCGCTGGACGGGCGCGGCGCTGGCGGTGGTGATCGCGCTGACCGTCGGCGGGTACACGCTGTTCCACCGTGCCCGCCCGTATTTGCAAGGGTCCAGCTGCGAGGTGCAGACGACGCTCGGGAAGATGCCGCTCGATCTGGAGCAGGGCGCCAACGCCGCCACGATCGCCGCCGTGGCGTTCCGCAAGCAGCTGCCGGAGCGGGCCGCGGTGATCGCGTACGCGACCGCGATCCAGGAGTCGCGCATCCGCAACCTGCCCGACGGCGACCGCGACTCGGTCGGCATGTTCCAGCAGCGGCCCTCGCAGGGCTGGGGCAGCCCCGAGAAGCTGCGCGACCCCGTCCAGTCGACCAGCAAGTTCTACGACGCGCTGGTCAAGGTGAAGGACTACCTCGACCGCGACCTGCACGACGCGGCGCAGATCGTCCAGCGCAGCGCGGACGGCGACGCCTACGCCCAGCACGAGCCGGACGGCAAGCTCCTCGCCCGCGCCTTCACGGGCCGCGAGGCGTCCTCGGTGAGGTGCTGGTTCACCCCGAAGAAGAAGACCGCGCCGCGCCGCACGGAGGCGCTGCGCGAGATGCGCCGCGCGTTCGGCGGCCGCCTCCAATTGGACGCTCCACAAGCCGCGCTGCCCAAATCCAAAAACCAGGCGATGGCACAGCCCTCCGCCGGCGCCCGCGCGTACGACGCGGTGAAGGTGACCAACGCCCGCACCGGCTGGGCCGTCGCCACCTGGACCGTCACCCACGCCCAGGCGTACGGCCTCACCGAGATCCGCCACGGCGGCAAGCGCTGGCACGCCGGGTCCGGCCACGACGGCTGGACCCCCGACCCAAAGGCCCCCGCCAACCGCGTCATCATCCGCTGACCGGTGGCATTCGAGGTAGGATAGAGAGCATGAGCGAGCCTACCCAGAAGTATTCGATCACTCTGCCCCGCGACATCGCGGAAGCGGCGCGTGCTCGAGGCGGTCGCTCCGGCCTGTCCTCCTATGTGGCCACCGCCGTGGCCCGCCAGCTCGAGCGGGACCAACTCAATGAGCTGATCGCCGTCGCCGAGGCCGAACACGGCCCGATCACCGACGAGGAGATACAGGCCAAACGCGATCTGCTGCTGCGCGCCCGCGAGGAGCAGAACGGCTCCAGCGCGGCATGACGCACACACCGGCCACCCCAGCGGGAACGCTGGTCCTCGACAGCGAGGGCCTGGCCAAGGCCGTGCTGCGCGATCGCGAAGTCACCGGCTGGCTGGCCCTCGCCCAAGCCGACGACCTGCGAGTCATCACCAGTGCGGCGACACTCGTCGAGGTGATTCATCCCCGGATCAACCGGGCCGCACTGGAATGGACGTTGTCGCGCATCGTCATCGAGCCGGTCACCGACACCGTCGCCCGCCAGGCCGCGGCACTCCTGTCCCAGTGCGGCAGGCATGGCCACAAGCATGCGATCGACGCCATGCTCTCGGCCACCGCGCTGGCCGCCGCAAGCCCGGCCACCGTGCTGACCTCGGACCCGGACGACATCACCGCACTGTGCGGCCGACGCGCCACAGTGATCAAGATTTGAGCCCGCTCTCGGACAGATAAGAGGCGGCCAGCCGCTTGGGGGCCGATAGCCGCCACCCCTCTGTGACCAGTTCGGCCAGCTCGTCCGGATCGACCTTCGCCAGCCGGATCGACACCCACCCGAACCGCCCGGCGGACCAGGACGCGCTGAAGACCTCAGGCTCCTCGGCCGCCAATGCCGCCTGTTCCTCAAGGGTGGCCTTGAGCATGATCGTCGCCTCGGCCCCGTCCAGGTAGCAGAACCCCTTGCCGCGAACACGGAACCCGGTCAGCGTCGGATGCCCGTCATGCTGAACCACCTCTGGCAAACCCAGAATAACGTCCAGGAACTCGTCCACACCCATGGCCTGGATGAAACCAGCCGCCTCCGACACTCCCGCCGAAGCCGGCTGTCGTAAGCCCCGCGCTTGATCTCCGCCAGCAACCCCGCCCACACCTGGCCGCCCACGGCCAGGACACCACCCTCAGGATCCTTGGAATCCCGAACCGCATTCACAACACCGATTCGCGCGACCTCAACACACTCGCCGCCCGTGCTACCACTACGAGAGCTCTTACGCCAGATGGCGGGGGTCGTCTCATGACTTGCCATGGCGGGGTGACCTCGTCTCATGTCCTTTGAGGCGGTCCGCGCCACGACGCGTGGCGGTGGCGCATGGCAGACTCATTTTGCGGTCAGTGACGTCACCGGGGCGAGGAGGGCGCATGGGCGGGGACGGTCCGCACATCCATGTCCAGTCGAAGGTGGCCGACTACGATGCGGATGTCCGCAACGTGCTGGCATCCACATTCGGGCTGGTCGGTGACCGACCGAGCATCGTCACCACTGGATGCGGCCAGCGGGTGCTGTATGCGATGACCTCTCCGCGCCCGGAGATTGTCACCTGCCTCGCCTGCCGTGAGCACGCGCGGCTCGAGCATCTGTGCTTCGCGGAGCAGGTCGAACGCCTGGGCGGCATGCCCGGCTCGACCATCAGCATCGCCCAGGCGAAGCTGGCCGCGGACAGGCATCGCGACCTCGCGGAGACGTTTTTCGACGCGCCGGGCTGAGCCCGTGCCCAGGGGCGGACAGGCGACGGTGCTCGATCGCTCTGGCCAGGTGAGCGGGCAGGATGTAGGGGTGCGTGTTCGACCTATTTCGGCTGATCTGCTCGTTGCGGAGCTGAGTGAGCGGGTGGCGTCCACCTTGCCCGGTGAGTGGGTTCGGGTGGCGGTGGACGGGGCTGACGTGGCGGAGCCTGGGGCGTTGGCGGATGCACTGGTGGGGCCGCTGCGGGAACTAGGGCGGGACGTTCTCAGGGTGTCGGCGCGTGACTTCCTGCGGCCCGATTCGCTGCGGTACGAGTTCGGGCGGCATGACCCGGACGCCTTCTACGACGACTGGCTCGACTCGGGCGGGCTGCTGCGCGAGGTGCTGGCGCCGCTGGATCCGGGTGGGACGGGCAAAGTGCTGCCGAGCCTGTGGGACAGCGCACGGGATCGGGCCACGCGGGCACGGTATGTGGATGTTCCGGCCGGGGCCGTGCTGCTCCTGGACGGGGCGCTGCTCCTCGGGCGGTGGCTGCCGTTCGACGTGACCGTCCACCTGAGCGTGTCCGCGGCGGCGCTGGCACGCCGGACGTCCCGTGAGGACGCCTGGACGCTGCCCGCTTTCGAACGCTACGAGCAGGAGGCGGACCCGCTCCGGACGGCGGACGTCGTCGTCAAGATGGACGACCCCCGCCGCCCCGCGCTGATCGTCGACCCCGGCTGAGTCACCGGGGCCTGGGGATCAGGCACATGGTGTCCAGGCCGAGGACGTGGTTGAGGCGGCCGAAGGCCAGCCAGGAGCCCAGGCACATGCTCAGTTCGACGATCTCCAGCTGGCTGTAGCAGGCGGTCATCCGGGACCAGAATTCGTCGTCGAGGCCGTGGTGGTCGAGGGCGTAGCGTTCGGCGTACTCGGCGGCCAGGCGGGTGCGGTCGTCGAAGGCGTCGGTGGTGCGCCAGTCGGTCACGGCGTCGGCGAAGCCGTCCTCGACCTTCCGGCCGTCGCGTTCGGTGCGCCAGTCGAGGCAGAAGACGCAGCCGTTGATCTGGGCGATGCGGAGGCGGGCGGCCTCGAACTCGCGGAGGCCGAGGGTGGTGTGGGTGTACACCGACATCGCGAAAGCGGAGGCGGCGGGGCCGATGCCGGGGACCATCTCGCCCCACGCGTATCCGATCGGGTCCTTGCCTTCGGGGATGTCGATGTTCATGAGGATCTCCTTCCCAGTCTGCCGGTCGCGGGGCGCAGCGGGACGTCGAGGGCGTCGTAGAGGCCGGGTCCGGCGGCCACGAGCCAGTCGATGGCGCCCACCAGCCGGCCGACCGCGGTGGCGTTGCCGCCCGCGGCCATGTTGCCGTCGTCGGTGGCCTCGACCGTCACCTCGATCCTGGGACGACCCTCGATGATCACTCGGTGCGCGCCGTCGCCGCGGGGCGGGACGGGCCAGTCGGGCGCGCAGGACGGATGGATCCGGGTGACGTGCTCGATGACGATCCGCGGCTCGCCGTCGACGACGCCCTGCACCTCGAACCGCACCGCGCCCTGGGTCCCCTTGCCGAACTCGCCCATCGTGCGGGTGGTCACCGTGGTCTCCAGCGGACGGCGGTCGAGCGTCTCGCGGATCTCGTCGAGTTCGACGCCGAGGGCGCGGGCCATGAGCCGTACCTGCCCGCCCCACACCATGGCCGGGACGGTCGGCGCGAGCATCGGCGGCTCGTAGTCCATCGGCTGGCCCATGCCGACCAGGTAGCGGACGGAGTCGGGCTGGTCGTAGGCGGAGTAGTCGAAGATCTCCTGGCAGCGGACGGCGGCCACGTCGGTGCCGAGGCCGCTGATCAGCAGTGGCAGGACGTCGTTGCCCCAGCCCGGGTCGACGCCGGAGACGAACAGCGCGCCGCCGCCCTCCTCGACCGCCGCCAGCACCGCTGCGCGCTGGTCGGGCGGAGCGTTGCGCTGGTCGTAGAACGCGTAGAGGGCGGGTGTGACGACCACGGCCCCGGCGCGGATGGCCCCGACGATGTCGGCGAGGGCCTCGTCGGGGCGGATGTCGCCGGACGCCGCGTACACCACGGCGCGGGGCCCGGCGGCCAGCGCGGCGCGGGGGTCGCCGGTCGCGGCGATGCCCAGGTCGTGCCCGAGGCCGCCGAGCTCGCCCGCGTCCCGGCCCACCTTGGCGGGGTCGTGGACGAGCACGGCGGCCAGTTCCAGCGCCGGGTGGGCGTGCACGGCGCGGATGGCCAGGCGGCCGACGTTTCCGGTACCCCAGACGATCGTGGGGATCATGCGCTGGAGGCTAACAGCCCGACGCTTCCCTAGCAAGCATTTGGTTGCTTTATGTGAATGCACGATGACCTGGCGTTTTCCGGAAAAGCTACTCGTAAGTAAGTAGTGACGTACTCTCTATCGCGATGTAGAACTCGTTCTACATCGCGCCACGAGTGAGGATCGTCATATGAACGAGACAGCCAGGCGAAGAACCAGCTCCACGGACATCTCGCGCCGTGGGTTCATCGCTGGAACGAGTTCTATCCTGGCGCTGGGGGCACTGTCCCACGCGGACCGTGCCGCCGCCGCACCCGTACCGGCCCCGATCCCGCATGGGGCGCACGTCCCGGTACTGGTGATCGGCACCGGGTACGGCGGCTCGGTCGCCGCGCTCCGGCTCGCCCAGGCGGGGGTCGACGTCCACATGGTCGAGATGGGCATGGCCTGGGACACCCCCGGATCGGACGGGAAGATCTTCGCGAGCACCCGGACCCCGGACGTCCGGTCCTACTGGCTCCGCACCAGGACCAAGCAGCCCATCAGCAACTTCCTCGGCTTCCCGATCGACAAGGACGTCCCCCGGTACACCGGGATCCTGGACGCCGAGGACTTCAGCGGCATCACCGTCTACCAGGGCCGCGGCGTCGGCGGCGGCTCGCTCGTCAACGGCGGGATGGCGGTCACGCCCCTGCGGCAGCGGTTCGGCGCCATCCTGCCGTCGGTGAACGTGAACGAGATGTACAACGTCTACTACCCGCGCGCCAACGCCGCCCTCGGCGTCAACAACATCGACCCGGCCTGGTTCGACAGCACCGACTGCTACCAGTACGCCCGGGTCGGCCGTAAGCACGCGCAACGCTCCGGCTTCTCGTTCGTCTTCGTGCCCAACGTGTACGACTTCGGCTACATGGAGCGGGAGGCCGCTGGGACGGCCACCAGGTCGGCACTGAACGCCGAGGTCCTCTACGGCAACAACTACGGCAAGAAGACACTGCAGAAGACCTATCTGGCGCAGGCCAAGGCCACCGGCCGGGTCGCGATCTCGCCCATGCACAAGGTCACTTCGGTCGCGGCGGCGTCCGGCGGCCGCTACACGGTCACCATCGAGCAGATCAACACCACCGGAGGCACCACCGCCACCAAGACCGTCACCGCGGACCGGGTCTTCTTCGCGGCCGGCAGCGTCGGCACGTCCAAGCTGCTGGTCAAACTCAAGGCGACCGGCGCGCTGCCCAGCCTGAACGGCGAGATCGGCAAGGGCTGGGGCGACAACGGCAACGTCATGTGCGGCCGCGCCAACCACGCGTGGGACCCGACCGGGCAGCTCCAGTCGTCCATGCCCACCGGCGGCATCGACAACTGGGACGCCGGCGGCGCGTTCGCCGAGGTCGCGCCGCTGCCCACCGGCATCGAGACCTTCGCCTCGTTCTACCTGTCGATCACCAAGAACCCCAACCGCGCCCAGTTCTCCTGGAACGCGGCGGCCGGCCGGGTCGACCTGAACTGGCAGACGGCCTGGAAGCAGCCGTCCATCGACGCCGCCAAGACCATCTTCGACAAGATCAACTCCACCGAGGGCACGATCTACCGGACCGACCTCTTCGGGACGTACAAGATCTGGGGCGACCACCTCACCTACCACCCGCTCGGCGGCGCGGTCCTGAACAAGGCCACCGACAACTACGGCCGCCTGCACGGCTACCAGGGCCTGTACGTCATCGACGGCGCGCTGATCCCGGGCAACACCAGCGTCAACCCGTTCGTCACCATCACGGCGCTCGCCGAACGCAACATCGAGAAGATCATCGACACCGATCTGTAGCCCAGGACCCCGGCCACGGGCGCGTGTGGCCGGCCGTCCGGCCATGCGGATCTTCCAGGGGAACAGCCGGAATACAAAGACCCCCTAGCGCCGCCAGCGTGTGGCGGTGGCGCTCGAAGAGAACGACGGGCCCGCTGTAGAAAATGCGGGTCGCCTCCGTGCCGATGGCCGCCGCCGGAGTCATGATCGGAATCCCGCGCCGTTCGCGACCGTGCTGTCCAGCATGCTGTTCGACCAGTACGTCGCACCGGGGTTCCGCTTCGACCTCACCCCGGAGCGGGCTTGGATACCAATTGGTATTGAATGCGGCCCCACGAACAACGGGAGTAAGCGAGATTCCATGGGATATCGTGCCGTGTCATGAAACACCGCACCACGGCGACCGGCGATGATCGTGCCCGCTGATCGCCGGCGACTCGCCGCCGCCCTGATCAGCGATCTGGAGATACTGCGATCATCGGCGGGACAGCCGTCCTTCGTCACCATCGAGAGGGAATCCGAGAAGCACGCGGCCGCCCGGGCCGTGCTGTCAGGGGTGAAGATCACCAGGCTTCCCGTGTCGACGGTGCACGACCTGCTCCGGCACGACCGTACGCCACCGCTCCGCCCGGACCTGGTCGAGTCGCTCTGGGCCGTCCTGCACCACATCGCCGCCGAGAAGGGGCGGACGCCCCGCCCGCCGAGCCTGAACGCGCTGGACGAGCTGCGCAACCGCCTCGAGGCGATCAACCTCCCGGAACGGGTGCGCGTGGCAAGCCCCACCGGGCCCGCGGAGTCCGCGGGGATCGCCATGCTCGACGACCCGTTCGGCGGGGCTCCACCCGGCCGGGACGAGGACGCCGACCGCCGATGGCTGCTCGACGCCGCCGCGGCGACGCGGGCGACGGCCTGGTGGCACTCCGGGAGCCACCTGGTCCCGGAATGGCTGGGGGACCATCTCACCCTCGAACACCGGGCCGGCGAGGTCCGCACCTACGCGCCGCACGCCATCCCGGCGCTGCTCCAGACCGAGGGATATGCCTGGTCCGCGATCCGGCGCGACCGCCCGAAGGCCGACCCGGCCGAGCTGCACGGTCTCGTCCACCTGCGGATGCGGCGCCAGGAGCCGCTGTGGCGGCGGGACGCGCTGCGGGTCTGGGCCGTGATCGACGAGAGCGTGCTCCGGGACGAGTCCCGCGGCCACACGACGATGCGCGCCCAGCTCGACCATCTCGTGAAGGTCTCCGGCATGCAGCACATCACCGTCCAGGTGATGCCGAGCCACGCGCACGGCCATGACTCCACCGGCGGGCCGGTCAGCCTCCTGCGCTTCCCCGAGCGCGGTTTTCCCGACGTCGCCTTCATCGAGCAGCACGACTACGGCCTCTGCCCCCCGAAGAGCACCGATGTCAGCCACTACCACCAAGTGCTCGTCCGCCTGGCGATCGAAGCGCTGCGGCCCAAGGAGAGCGCCGAGTTCCTGCGCGCGATCCGCTCCGCTTGGTCACAATGACCTTTCGTCCTGGGTTATGGGCGAATTGTCTGCTCTCATAGGGGGCATGACCAGCGACGAGCAGGGATTTTGGCACTCCGCGGAGAGGGACCTGATGGCCGGCATCGATACCAGCGTCCCCCATTCGGCACGGATCTGGAACTACTGGCTGGGCGGCCGGGACAACTTCCAGGTCGACCAGGAGGCCGGGGACCGTTACACGGAGGTCTTCCCAGGAATCGTGGAGGTCGCCCGGGTCTCCCGGGAATTCCTGGGACGCGCCGTGCGCCACCTGGCCACCGAGCGGGGCGTCCTGCAGTTCCTGGACGTCGGCACCGGCCTGCCCACCGAGGACAACACCCACCAGGTCGCCCAGCGGGCCGCCCCCGAATCCCGCGTCGTCTACGTCGACAACGACCCGCTCGTACTGGTCCACGCCCGGGCGCTGCTCACCGGCCGTCCCGAAGGCTCCACCCACTATGTGGAGGCCGACCTGCACGACCCCGCGAACATCCTCGAACTCGCGGGCCGCCACCTGGATTTCAACGAACCCGTCGCGCTCATGCTGATGGGCATCATGGGGCACGTGGCCGACGACGAGGAGGCCCTGTCAATCGTCCGCCGGCTCGTCGAGGGCCTGCCGTCCGGCGGCTACCTGGTCCTGGAGGACGGCTCGGACACCGACGAAGCCTTCCTGGAGGCCCAGAAAGGCTATGACGACACCGGCGCCGTCCCGTACCGGCTGCGTAGCCCGGCCCAGATCGCCGGCTTCTTCGAGGGGCTGGAACTGCTGGATCCGGGCGTGGTCTCGCTCCCGCGCTGGAAGCCCGACCCCAGCCCACTCGGCCCACCCGCCGAAGCCCACGCCTACGGCGGCGTAGCCCGCAAGCCCTGAGCCGGCCACCTGCCGGGGATCGCCACTGGGACCTTAGGAAACATCCTTCCGCAGCGACGCATCGGATGCCGGACATCGGTGACCTCGCCAAACAGGTCAGGCAAAGCGTCGAAGTTCTCGCCGGCGACCCCATGAACAAGCCGGAGAAACACCTCGCGCGGACTCGGACTCACAAGACCCGATAACCCGCACAGGCGGCTTGTGATCATATGAGGACTCAATGGAAGCGGGGCCTGGCTTGACATTCGGCGTTCACGCACATGGGCGAAGCTCGCACCAAGATCAAACTGATTAAGAGAACAGATGTACGGCCGGGCAGGCTTTCGCCTCCTGCGCCACCGCATCCTCCTCGGATAGCTGCACGTCTCGGAGGCGGGGCGCGGAGGAGGGAGCGTCAACCGCCCCTCCCGCGCCGGTCGGCGAGACCGGCTTCAAAGGCCGGCTCAGTCCCGAGGGTGGGACGCGAGGTGCTCGCCGACCCGCCCGACGAGGAGGGTCATCTCGTAGCTGATCTGCGCCGGGTCGACGTCGGCGTCGCTGAGCACGGTCAGCGAGGCGCCCTCGCCCGCCGCGGTGACGAACAGGAACACGTCGCGCATCTCGATGATCGTCTGATGCACCTCCCCCGCGTCGAACTGGCTTCGCGCGCCCTGCGCGAGGCTCTGCAGGCCGGCGGCCAGCGCGGACAGGTACTCCGCGTCCTCCCGGCTCAGGCCGGCGGACGCCCCCATGAGGATCCCGTCCGCCGACTGCACCACCGCCCTGGTCACCTGGGGCACGCGTTCGACGAGCCCGTCGATCAGCCAGTCCAGCCGGTCGGTCGATTCGCCCTGCAGCGGCGTCACGTGTGTTCTCCTCTTCCGAGACAGGGGGTAAGAGTCCGGGGTTTGCCGAACGCCGCCACATGATTCCATTCACACCCGACAAGATCCACAGAATTCCAGACAAATGATCAAATCTGTGGCTACGGTGGCACGAGTTCGGCCGCCTGGTGCACACCAAGCTTGAGAGAGGACACCATGCACAACCTCATCAGCCATATCCACGCCGACCTCGGCTGTTTCGTCTGGTGAGGGGCTCACGCCGGCGCTCGATTCGGTTCTCGCTCTTCGGCCTGATCATCGTCCCGATGATCTCACTGGTCACGTTGTGGGCCTTCGCGGCGCAGAGCACCGCGTCCAAGGCCATCAACCAGCGCAACCTCGACATCACCAACGAGATCTACGGCAACGCCGGGCAGCCGATGCTGATCACCCTGGCGCAGGAGCGGCAGGAGTCGGTGGTCTGGCTGAGCCGCGACGGCGCCGTCCCGCGCACGTCGATGGACGCCGTCCGCAAGAAGATGGACGGCACGATCGTCCAGTTGAACAAAGACGTGCGCTCCGACAGGTTCCAGGCCACCCTGAACGGCCCGTTGAAGCAGCGGCTGTCGGTGCTGATGGAGAAACTCAACCGGATCAACGAACTCCGGGGCCAGGTCGACTCCCGCGCCATGACGGGGCTGGCGGCGTTCAACGCCTACAACGAAGTCCTCGAAGCCCACTTCCGGTACGTCAACCTGCTGGTGGCCGGCGACGGCCTCCAGCAGGCGTTCCACCTGTCCAACATGACGCGCGCCGCCGAGTTGCTCGGACGCGAGGCGGCGCTGGTGGGCGGCGTGCTCGCCCGCGGGGGCCGGATGACCGCCGCCGAGTACACCGCGGTCACCAAGCTGGTGTTCGAACGGCGGTACCTGGAGACCTCGAGCCTCGCCGAGCTCGAACCGGCCCTCGCCGCTCCCTACCAGCAGGCGCTGTCGTCCTCCGCCGTGAAGTCCTTCACCGCGGTGGAGGACGACATCCTGGCGACCCGTCCCGGAGCCAGGCTGCGGACCAACCCGGCCGGCTGGAAGACCGCCGTGGCGGCCTCCATCGGGGAGATGGACAGCGCGCTCGGAAAGTCCCGGGCGATACTGGGCGCCGGCGCCAAGAAGGCCTCCGACGACACCCTGCTGCGCCTCGCCCTCATCGGCGCCACCGGCCTGGTCGCGATCGTCCTGACAGCGTTCCTCATGCTCCGGTTCGGCCGCCGCATCAGCCGCGACCTGCTCGGCCTGCAGGCCACCGCGCACACCCTGGCCGAGGAGCGGCTGCCCGACGTGGTGCGGCGGCTGAGCCACGGGGACAAGGTCGATGTGGCGGCGGAGGCGCCGCCGCTGGAGGTCGGCAGGACGGCCGAGGTGTTCAACGTCGCGGCCGCGTTCTCGTCAGTCCAGCGCACCGCCGTCGAGGCCGCCGTCGGCCAGGCCGAGCTGCGCGCGGCGGTCAACCAGGTGTTCCAGAACCTGGCCCGGCGCAACCAGTCGCTGCTGCACCGCCAGCTGGCGATGCTGGACACGCTGGAGCGCAAGGCCTCCGACCCGGACGCCCTGGCCGACCTGTTCGCCATCGACCACCTCACCACCCGCATGCGGCGGCACGCCGAGGGTCTGATCATCCTGTCCGGCGCCGCGCCCGGTCGCGGCTGGCGCCACCCGGTCGGCGTCCTGGACGTGCTGCGCGGCGCCATCGGCGAGATCGAGGACTACGCCCGTGTCGAGGTGGTCAGCACCGCGGAGGAGGGCATCGTCGGCCCGGCCGTCGCCGACGTGATCCATCTGCTGGCCGAGCTGATCGAGAACGCGACCGTCCTGTCGCCGCCGAACACGCCGGTCGAGATCGACGCCGGGTTGGTGGGCCAGGGGTTCGTGGTGGAGATCCAGGACCGCGGCCTGGGCATGGGCCCGGACAGGCTGGCGGCCATCAACGAGCAGCTCAGCCGCAGGCCGGAGTTCGACCTGACCCACGGCGACCAGCTCGGGCTGTTCGTCGTCGGGACCCTCGCGCACCGGCACGGGATCAAGGTGGCGCTGGAGCCGAACTCCTACGGCGGTATCAAGACCGTCGTGCTCCTGCCGCACTCGATCGTCGTGTCAGCGGACCAGGTCGGCCGTGCGAACGACACCGGCACCGATTCGGCGGGCGTCCCCCCGAACGCCCCGACTGCCACCGCTCCGAACGAGACCGCGCCGCCGGCGGGCTCCGACCCCAGGGACATCGCCGGCCACGACGTGCAGGAGTATGCGATGGACTCCGTTGGACGGCACCGCGGCGGCAGCACCGAGCCCCGCGCCGACCACGCCCCGCTCGGCATGCCACCGCCGCCCGAGCCGCCGGCGCCGGCGCCCGCGCCGGCACCGGCGGAGACGGCGTCCACGACCGCGGGTACCCACGCGGGGATGCCGCGCCGCGTACGCCGGGCGAATCTGGCCCCGCAGCTGCGCGACGCCGCACCGCCCGCCCCGGACGAGACGCAGTCGTCTGGACGGGTGGAGCGCTCGCCGGAGCGGGCCCGTTCGGTCATGTCCTCGATGCAGAGCGGATGGCGGCGCGGGCGTACCGAGCCGCCGCAGGTCCCGCCCGCCGAACGGAACGACAGGGATGAGCGATGACGGAATCACCGATCACGGCCGAGGGCGTGCGCCGGCTCCTCGACGGCTTGGTCGGCAGCGCGGAGAGGGTGGGCGGTGCGGTCCTCCTGTCCAGGGACGGGCTGGTCGTGGCCTGCTCCTCCGGTCTCGGCCGTGAGGACTCCGAGCATCTGTCCGCGCTGGTGGCGGGCGTGCAGGGGCTCGCCCGCGGCGCGTGCCGGCGGTTCGACGGCGGCGAGCTGATGCAGAGCGTCATCGAGATGGACTCGATGCTGGTGTTCATGGTGCCGTCCGGGGAGCACGCGTGCCTCGCCGTGCTGAGCCCCCCGGACTCGGACGCGGGCGCGGTCGTCTACGCGATGACCGAACTCGCCGAGCGGCTCGCCGAGCGACCGCCGGTCATGCCCCGGCTGTCGGGGTCGAGCGTCAGGTGAGGCCGGGTAAGCGATGACCGAATGGCTTGACGGGGACGCGGGACCGGTCGTCCGTCCCTACACGGTCACGCGGGGCAGGACGCGGCTCCGCGACGACAGCCTCGACCTGATCTCGGTGCTGGAGGCGACCGGTGTGCCGGTTCCCCGGCGGGTGCGGCTCGACCCTGAGCACCGCAGGCTGCTGGCGATCTGTCTGCGGCCGATCACCTTCGCCGACCTGGCGTCCGAGATCAACCTGCCCGTCGGCGTCGTGCGCGTCCTGGTCGACGACCTGCGCGACGAGAACCTGCTCAGGGTGCTGAAAGCGACCCCCACCGGCGACGTCCCGGACGAGCTCGTACTAAGGAAGCTGCTGAATGGACTACGTGCACTCTGACACCGCCGTCCACGAACCGGGCCCGGCCGCCACCGGAGGCGGCGGCAAGCTGATCGCCGCGAAGATCCTCATCGCCGGCGGGTTCGGGGTCGGCAAGACGACCATGGTGGGCTCGATCAGCGAGATCCGCCCGCTGCGCACCGAGGAGCTCCTCACCGACCGGAGTGTGGGCGTCGACGACACCACAGGCGTCGACGGCAAGAACAGCACCACCGTGGCCATGGACTTCGGCCGGATCACGCTCCCGGACGACCTGGTGCTGTACCTGTTCGGGACTCCGGGCCAGCAGCGTTTCTGGTTCATGTGGGACGAACTGGCGCTGGGCGCCATCGGCGCGGTGGTGCTCGCCGACGTGCGCCGCCTCGCCGACTGCTTCGCCGCCGTCGACTACTTCGAGGACCGCCGCACCCCGTTCATGGTCGCGGTGAACTGCTTCGACGGCAGCGAGCGAAAGGATCCCGAGGACGTGCGGATCGCGCTGGACCTGGACGAGGACGTGCCGCTGGTGCTGTGCGACGTGCGCAACCGGGAGTCGGCCAAGCGGGTGCTGATCACCATGATCGAGTACGTCCTCACCAAGACCACGTCCCGGCGCTGAGCGGATCCGCCGCCGGGCGCCGCCGCGGCGCCCGGCGCACCGGATCCTCCTGGCGGACGATCGGCCCCGCGACGGGAACATCGCGCGTACGGCCGGGCCAAGATCCTGGAGAAGTCCGCCCCCGGCATTCCCGCCAGGGGCCGGACGCGCCGAACCCGTCCCTCGCCATCGAACTCCTTTTCCTGCCGCCGAGGGATCGCCGGCCCATCAGCGATTTCCTCTTTGTGGTTGCGCATGCGGCGGGCTGACGGCCTGCAGCGCGTTCAGAAGTTTGTGACCGGCCTCAATGGAGTCGGCTGCCACCCGGCCGCCGGGCACTGCTGAGGGCAGTGGTCGCCGAGCAGGAAACGGGCTTACGCACCTACGACCCGGAAAGTTCAAGGCGGCACGTCACAACATTGATTCTTTGAATGACTTGCCTAGAGGTGATCTAGGGAGATATCAATGGTTCCGCATGTCGCATACCACTCACTCGCCGCCAAATTGTTTGGACCAGATGTCAACGAGCCTGCCCTCCTTCCCCGCCGCAGACGAAACGCCGCTCGATACCTGCGTCCGGCTGCGGGAGATCGCTCCCGTGGTCGAAGTGGAGTTCCCCGGCGGCGTCCCCGCCTACCTGGCACTGACCCACAATGCCGTACGAGAGATCCTCGCCGGGGACAACAAGACCTTCCTGCGGGATCCGAAACATTGGCCCGCCCTGCACGACGGATCGATCCCTGAGGATTGGCCGCTGCGAGCCATCGTCGAGGGCGGCCACATGGCCACCAAGGACGGCGGCGACCACAGGCGCCTGCGCGGCCTGGTCGGCAAGGCCTTCACGCCTGCACGGGTACAGGCGCTGGAGCCGCGTGTACAACAGATCGTGGACGGCCTGCTCGACAATGTGATCGCCGCCGGTGACGGCGTCGACCTGGTTCCCGCCTTCACCGAGGCGATGCCGATGTGGGTGATCTGCGAACTGTTCGGCGTGCCTGCCGAGGAACGGCTCCAGATGCGCAACTGGACCGCCGCGTTGCTGGCGCACACGACTCCGCCGGAGGAGGCGTTCGCGACGCAGGACGCCCTTCAGGCCTACCTGCACGAACTGGTGGAGCGCAAACGGCGGACGCCTGGCGACGACATCACGTCCGGCCTGGTGCAGGCACGCGACGAAGGCGACAGGCTCACCACCGAAGAACTGGTCGGCGTGCTGTGGCTGATGCTCATCGCCGGCCATGAGACCACCGTCCACCTGCTCGGCCACGCCATCGTGGCGCTGGCTCAGAACCCCGACCAGCTCGCACTGGCCAAGGCCGAGGATCGGTGGGCCGACGTGGTCGAGGAGACCCTGCGCTACCGCCACTCGGTGATGATGACCAGCTTCCGTTTCACCGCGGAGAACGTGACCGTCGCCGGGGTGCACATCCCCAAGGGCCAGGCGGTCGGCGTGGTCTACCAGGCGAGCGGCATCGACCCGGCGGAGTACGGCGAGAGCGCGGACCGGTTCGACATCACCCGGGAACAGAGCGCACGTCTCGGCTTCGGCCACGGCCCCCGGTACTGCGTCGGCGCGTCACTGGCCCGCTTAGAGGGCCGGCTGGCACTCGCCGCGCTGTACCGGCGGCTGCCGGAGCTCACCCTCGCCATCGACCCGGACGACATCCCCTACTCCCCGTCGTTCTTCACTGTCGGCCCGCTCTCCCTTCCGGTCACCCTCGGCACCGTCAAGCCCTGATGCGTCTCCCCGGCCCGGCGGCTCCGGCCGCCGGGCCGAACCGAGGCCTGCTTCGCCGACTCAACGCATGCCTCATCGTTTCCGCCACCGGTGTAGGAACTCTTACGCCAGGTGATCATTCGTACCTCCTCATCGTCCGTTCAATCAGGTCCTTCGAAGCGGATTTGGGGAAAGCCATTATGTGCAACCGCTCGAAGTGACCACCCGTGTTCCACGCCTTGTCCAGGCGCTTTAGGCACGCTTCGGTCGGGCGGAACCGCCCCGCCTCCCAGTTCGATACGGTTCCTCGCGTCGCCTTGACGATCAAGGCCATCTGCGCCAGCGACGGGCCCCCGCCGGGTCCGGTAAAACCAGGTCAAAGGCCGACCGGGACCACAGGGAGGAGTTCGGGTCGATGGACCCTCTCACGCTCATCATTCCCCCAAGTGTCTTGCACGGCCTCCAATACACTTCACGTTAGCGCGCAAAAGCACTCAGAGTGAGGGCACGTTTCCCGACTTCAGGACGGCTCTCCATGAACGATCAAGAAGTGATCGCGCAGGAAATCCGGCTGACGTTGTTGGCCGAACCGTCTTCGGTGGTTCTGGCTCGCGAGCTGGTCCGCTACGCCCTCTACCGGGTGGGGTCATCGGAGAGATCTCGTCCATGACTCGATGCTGGTGATGAGCGTCACCGACTCCGTCGCCGCCGCGCGGGGCGCGCGAATCCGGCTCGTTGCGCCGTGCGGGATCAGGCGGTGCTTCTGGAGTGCTGGGATCCCTCGCCTGCGCTTCCCGTCGTGCGCGACGCCTTCGCGATGGACGAGCACGGGCGGGGTCTGGCCATCGTCGCCTATGCCGAGGAGACGGGTGTCCGTCGGTCCGCGACGGGCGAGGGGAAGATCGTCTGGGCGCTCAGGTCCATCTCAGCGTGATCGGCTTCTCTCCTTCACCTGCGGCCGTCGCACCAACCGAATACGGAGGGACCGTTGCCCCAGAAGCGGTGCTGGAGCTGATCGGCGGCCGTTACCGGCTGGTCGAGGAGCTGAGGCCCGGCGGATTCGGCCGGGTCTGGAAGGCCCATGACGAGGTCCTCGGTGTGGACGTGGCGGTCAATGAGGGGGTTCGTGCGAGATCGGATACGCGGACTCATTCGGCGGTGGATAGAACCCGGGTGAACAATCGGCCGGCGAGGTCGGCCCCGGTGATGGTGCCACTGTCGTCGCGGGTGAAGAAGCCGCGCTGGCCTTGGAGGCCGCCGCTGGTGACGATGTACTCGTCGCCGTCGCCGGACAGCAGGCCGAGACCGGCCGCCGGCAGGTCGGCGGGCATCTCGGCGTCGGACGCCGCGCGGATCTCCGGCTTGATCGCGCAAGCGATCGTCAGCCCGGACTCCTCGGTGTCGATGGTGATCGTCATCATTTCGTTCTCGTAGTTCCCGGCGACCTCGCGGGCGCGCGCCGGGTCGTAGGGAAGCGGTTCGGGGTCGCGGTCGATCACCCCCAGGTAGTGTTCCAGCGCCCAGCGGACGATGGCCTGGTTGAGGGCGAGGCCGCCGTCGGGGCCCTCGTTGGAGGCGACGGCGATGGCGAAGTTGCGTTCGGGGACCAGGCGCAGATCGGCGAACTGGCCGCTGGCCGAGCCGCCGTGTTCGACGATGCGGACGCCGTCGGTGTCACGCAGGAACCAGCCGATGCCCATGCCGTCGCCGAGCGAGGTGCCCCGCAGTTCGACCGTCTGCTGCCGCATCTGGCGCAGCACCTGAGAAGGCATCACGCGAGCGCCGGTGTCGGAGCGGCCGTGCCAGAGGTGGAACCGGGCCCAGCGGAGCAGGTCGCTCATCGAGGAGATGGCACCGCCGCCGGGGTTGTTGGCGCGGTTCTCCTTCCACGACGCCAGGGCCGACAGCGTGCCGTCCTCGTCGCGGTGGTGCGAGGCCGCGAAACCCAGGGTGAGCGCCTCGTCGAGCGAGTAGGTGGTGTTCGACATCCCCAGCGGCTCGAACAGCAGCGCGGCGACGGCCCGGTCGAAGGTCTGGCCGGTGACCTTCTCGATGATCCGTCCGGCCAGGTTGTACCCCGTCTGGCTGTAGGAGGACCGGCCGCCGGGCGGGCCGACCAGCTCCGACTCCTCCAGCCGTGCCACGTAGGCGGCCAGCGCGTCGTCGCCCTCGCCGGTTTCGGCGCTGAACCGCCAGTCCAGCCCGGCGGTGTGGTTGAGCAGCTGCAATACGGTGATCTTCGCCGCCGACTGCTCGTCGGCGAGTTCGAGTTCGGGGACGTACCGGCGTACCGGCGCGTTCAGCTCGACCTGGCCGTCGGCGACCAGGCGCATCAGCGCGGTCGCGGTGAAGGACTTGGAGACCGAGCCCAACAGGAACAGCGTGTCCTGGTCGACGGGCTGCGGATCGTCGATGCTGTCGACGCCGTGGGCGGCGTAGATCGCCCGGTTGTCGACCCATACTCCGACGGAGACGCCCGGAACGCCCAGCTCGGTGGCCTTGGCCGCGACGAACTCCTGCAGGGCGTTCGATGTCATGACGTTCTCCTTCGTGTCTGTTCGTGAGCAACGCCTACTACGACTTGTACGGCGTTCAAGTAGACGGTACCCACCACTTGAACGTGTGCAAGTGGGTTCTTGAACGATGTGCAAGTCAGGTCGTATCGTGAGCTCATGCCACGCGACACCCTGACCCGTGACCAGATCGTCCGGGCCGCGATCGACCTGCTGGACGCCGAGGGCCTGGAGGGCTTGAGCATGCGCGCGCTGGGTCGTCGGCTGGGCTCGGCGGCCACCGCGGTCTACTGGCACGTGGGCAGCAAGGACAACCTCATCGCCCTCGCCGCCGACCGGGTGTGGAACGAGATCGCACTGCCCGACCTGAGCGTGGTCGACTGGCGGACGGCGGCCACGCGCATGGCCGCCGACCTGCACACGATGCTCACCCGTCACCCGTGGCTGGTCGAGGCTTTCGGCTCTTTCCTGTTGCCCAGCCTTGGCAAGGCGCGCCGCGACGACCACACCCTGGCCATCTACGAGGCAGCCGGATTCACCGGCGCGCGGGCCGACCAGGCCGCGGCCGCCGTCTTCACCTACGTGCTCGGCAACGCCCTCGGCCCGGCCGCGGCCGCCTCACTCACCCGGCGGCTCAACCGCAACGGCGGCAACGCCGACGAGCTGATGCGCGACCACATGGCGAAAGCCAGCGAGATCGCGGCACAGTTCCCACGGTTGCAGAGCCGCCTGGACACAGCCGCCGACCGGGATATCGACTATGCCGCGGCACCCGACGACAGCTTCGACTTCGGTCTCCAGGCGCTCCTCGACGGCTTGGAGGCCAAACTGCCGCCCGGGGAACGCCGGCGCTCCCAGAATCCCGGAGGCTCTGACGCCCCTCTGACACGCGAACGCCCAACTCCAACTCCGGGCAGCGACGCTGTTTCATAGGTGAGGACCTATGAAACAGCCCATGCGACACGTGCCATCGAGGGCGGATTTCGTTTCATGGGTTGTTGCATACGTATGGGCCTGTGAAACACCCCCATAAAACGATTCCGGGCGTGAGCGACGACGACTCACCCGCGTGGAACCCAACGACTGCCCGATGTCCACCTGCGTCGCGCCCGCCGGCTCGCCGTGCCGGACCGGCAAAGGCAAGGCCAGAGACCAGGGCGCGGCTTCCAGCCCCCATTGCCCGCGGCGCTGGGCGCGCCGGGGGCGATGGGGTCACGCTCTCGCCCACATCCAGCCGTTGCTCAGAACTCCCGGGCGGACCGGTCACGGTCGGCCTAGCGCGGCCGGACCTTGATCTCCAGGCCGGCCGGCCCGCCGCACCAGCCGGCTTCCTTGGTGCCCGGCGCCTGGCTGATGGACGCCCTGCGTTTGAAGATGGCCGCGCCCTTCGCGAAACTCACCCGCTTGTTGATGACGTGCGTCTGCGTCCACTTGCCGCCGCCCTGCAGGGTACCGATCTTGCCGACGTCGTTCGCCAGCAGTTGCTTGCCGTCGCCCTGGTAGAACTGCTGGCCGCCCAGGACCACGGCCTTCGACTTCACCGGCGCCCGGTAGGTCGCCACGATCTTGCTGACGTAGGCGCTGGTCGCGGTCACGTCCTTGACGTGGAAGGTGGCGACCATCGACCACGTCTTCCCCGAGATGCAGCTCACCTGCCCCCCGGAGGATGTGTACACCTCGTCGCTCTGGTGGGTGAAGGGGCCCTTCCCGCGGGCGAAGAAGGTCGTCGCGGAGAGCCGCTCAGGGGACTTTGCGCCGTTCGTGGTGGCATTGCCGGTTTCCCTGGTCTCCCGGGTGCCCGCGGCTCTGCTCGTATCGCTGCCCCGGGAGCTGTTCGCGCCGGCGACGATGCCCTTCTCGTTCGAGACGTTCCGCGCCGTCGTCATCTCGCTGCCGTTCAGCGCCCAGATACCGCCGGTCGCCACTACCGCGCCGACAGCGCCGGCCCCGACCAACACCCTTACCTTTTTCATACGCCACCGCTTTCTCTCGGTCCGGCCGGTTCGTTTTCCGGCACGAGAGGAAAACTAATGGTGCGAGGGAAATGACAGATAGGGCCTTTAGGCCCACCGGATCAATTTGGGGGCCCCAAGGGCCGCCTCGAAAGCAGCACGCCCGGCCCGCGGCCCGGTCAGCAGACGATCGAGATCTTCCGGGCTAGACGCCCAGGGAGCGGCCGATGATCTCTTTCATGATCTCGGTGGTGCCGCCGAAGATGGTCTGGATGCGGACGTCCTGGTAGGCCTTGGCGATCGGGTACTCGGTCATGTAGCCGTAGCCGCCGTGCAGCTGGACGCAGCGGTCGACCACTCGTTTGAGCAGCTCGGTGTTCCAGTACTTGAGCATCGCGGCCTCTTCGGCGCTCAGCTCGCCCCTGCTCTCCTTGGCGATGCACTCGTCGGTGAAGGCGCGGGTGACGGTCAGCTCGGTCTTCATCTCGGCGAGGGTGAAGCGGTTGTGCTGGAACTTGCCGATCGGGCGGCCGAACGCCTCGCGGGTCTTGCAGTACTCCAGGGTCTGCTCGAAGGCGGCTTCGGCGCCGGTCTGGGCGCCGACGCCGATGCAGAGGCGTTCGCGGGCCAGGTTCTGCATCAGGTAGATGAAGCCCATCCCCTCCTCGCCCAGGAGGTTGGACGCGGGGACGCGGACGTCGTTGAAGAACAGCTCGGCGGTGTCCTGGGCGTGCAGGCCGACCTTGTCGAGGTTGCGGCCGCGTTCGAAGCCGTCCATGCCGCGCTCGACGGCCAGCAGGCTGACGCCCTTGTGCCCGGCGGACGGGTCGGTCTTGGCGACCACGATGACCAGGTCGGCGAGGATGCCGTTGGAGATGAAGGTCTTGGAGCCGTTGAGGACGTAGTCGTCGCCGTCGCGGACCGCGGTGGTCTTGATGCTCTGGAGGTCCGAGCCCGCGGCCGGCTCGGTCATCGCGACCGCGGTGATGAGCTCGCCGGAGCAGTAGCCGGGCAGCCAGCGCCGCTTCTGCTCGTCGTTGGTCAGCTTCAGCAGGTAGGCGCCGTTGATGTCGTTGTGCACCGTGAACCCGGGACCGGTGACGCCCGCGCGGGCGAGTTCCTCGTTCAGGACGACGTAGTACCGGTAGTCGGGGTCGCCGCCGCCGCCGTATTCCTCCGGCACCTCGATGCCGAGGAGCCCCTGCCGTCCGGCGGCCAGCCACACCTCGCGGGGCACGATGCCGTCGCGCTCCCACTGCTCGTGGTGCGGGGTGATCTCCTTGGCGATGAAGGACCGCACCATGTCGCGGAACGCCTCGTGCTCCGCGGTGAAGATCTCACGTGCCATCCGGCCGGCTCTCCCTTAGTAAGCGTGCCCTGATACAGGATCAATGTAACACTAGTGCTGTCACATAGGAGGGCTCATGGAGATGACGGTCGACGAGCTGGCCGCCCGCGCGGGCCTGACCGTGCGGACGGTGCGGTTCTACGCCGGGCGCGGCCTGCTCCCGCCGCCCCGCCTGCGCGGCCGCACGGGCCTGTACGGACCCGACCACCTGGCGCGGCTGGAACTGGTCCGGGAACTGCAGGCCCTCGGCCTCACCCTCGCCGCGATCGAGCGGCACCTCGCACGGATCCCCGCCGACGCCCCGCCCGAGGACCTGGCCCTCCAGCGGGCGCTGCTGTCGCCGTGGGCGGCGGAGCGGCCGGAGGTCCTCGACCACCACGAGCTGGACCGCCGGGCCGGGCGGCACCTGGACGACGAGACCCGCAAGAAGCTGGAGGCGCTCGGCGTCATCGAGCAGACGCCCGACGGCGCCCGGGTCCTCAGCCCGGCGCTGCTGAGCATGGCCGCGGAGCTGTCGGCCATGCCGCTGGACGCCCTGATGGCCGTGCACGAGTCGGTCGAGCGGCACACCTCGGAGCTGGCCGCCGAACTCCAGCGGGTCTTCCAGGACGCGGTGGTGCGCCCCTACCGGGAGCGGGGCCGTCCGCCCGAGGAGCGGGAGCGGCTGCTGGAGCTGGCCGCCAAGGTCAAGCCCCTGATGATCCAGTCGCTGGTCGGCTCGTTCCAGCGCGCCGTGGACCGCGCCATCCGCCGCTCCGCCACCGGCGGCTGACGATCAGGCGTCCTTCCATTCGTCGTTCTCGTACTCGACCAGGCGGGGGTGGACGAGGGTGTTGGCCTCGACGTCGCGGTGCCGCAGGTCCTTGCCGAAGACGGTGGCCGAACGGAGCACGTCGGCGTCCAGGAAGCGCAGGCCGCCGGGCAGGGCGGAGGCCAGTTCGAGTTCGGGCGGTGTGCCGGTGGGGGTGGCCAGGACGTAGCCCCAGTCGCCGAAGCTGGGCACGTCCACGTGGTACGGGACGGTCGCCAGCCCCGCCTCGCGGATGGTCTTCTCGATGCACCAGAACGAGCGGGGCGCGAAGTACGGCGAGCCCGACTGGACGACCATCCGCCCGCCCGGCGCCAGTGCCCGCTTGACCAGGCCGTAGAACTCGACCGAGTACAGCTTGGCGGTGGCGACGTCGTCCGGGTCCGGCATGTCCACGATGATCGAGTCGTAGCGCTGCGAGACGGTGCGGAGCCAGGAGAACGCGTCGGCGTTGACGGTGCGGGCGCGGGGGTCGTCGAAGGCGCGCCCGTTGAGGCCGGCGATCTCCTTGTACGTGCGGGCCAGCCGGATCATCTCGGGGTCCAGCTCGACCAGGGTGGCGCTGCGGACGTCCGGGTAGCGCAGCACCTCGCGCAGCGCGAGCCCGTCGCCGCCGCCGAGGATCAGCACGTTCCCGCGGGTTCCGGCCATCGCCGGGTGCACCAGCGACTCGTGGTAGCGGTACTCGTCGACCGAGGAGAACTGCAGGTCGCCGTTCAGGAACAGGCGCAGGTCGGGGCGGCCGGACAGCGCGACCTTCTTGGTGATCACGATCTCCTGGTACGGGGTCCGCTCGGCCAGCGCGATCGGGTCGCGGTAGAGCACCTGGCGGGCGGAGACCTCGAAGCGGTCGGCCAGCGCGTACGTGCCGCCGAGGACGGCCAGGACGACCGCCATGCCCGTCCACAGCGCGGCCCGGGCGCCCCGGCGGATCTGCCGCCGGAACAGCCACAGCACGACGGCGATGCCCGCCACGGCGTTCACCGCTCCGACCAGCAGCGCGCCCTTGATGTGCCCGAACAGCGGCAGCAGGAAGAACGGGAAGGCCAGCCCGCCGATCAGCGCGCCCACGTAGTCGGCGGCGAACAGGTCGGCGACGGCGCTGCCCGCGTCCTGCCGCCGGATCCGCTGCAGCAGCGTCATCAGCAGCGGGATCTCCGCGCCGATCAGCGCCCCGACGGCGAAGGCCACCACGACCAGCGCGGGCACGTACAGGTTCAGCCAGGCGAACGCCGCGTACAGCGCCAGCACCGACAGCCCGCCCAGCAGCGCCAGCGCGCCCTCGACGACGGCGAACGCGACGATCGGGAAGCGCTGCAGCGGTTTGGCGGCCAGCGATCCGACGCCCATCGCGAACACCATGACCGACAGCACGATCGACGCCTGGGTGACGGAGTTGCCCACCAGGTAGCTGCCGAGCGCGACCAGCGCCAGCTCGTACACCAGCCCGCACGCGGCGCAGGTGAACACGGCCGCCAGCACGAGCGCGCGGGCGGCCCGGGCGGGCAGCCGCAGCGGGCCCCGCGGCGGCTCGTCCTTCGGAGCCGTCTCGGCGGTGTCCGTCGCCGCGTCCGCCACGGTGCTCAGGAGATGGCGGCGGCCACGATCGCGGCCGTGCCCAGGTCGGCGGCGGCCACCACCCAGCAGGACGGGTGCAGTTCCTTCGCGTCGACCACGGTCGCGCCCAGCTTCCCGGGCGTGAGCAGGTCGAGCATGTAGAAGGCCGCGGTCATCAGGACGATCCCGATGACGCCGTAGGCCACCGTGCCGAGCAGCCCGGCGGCCAGGTCGTCCTCGCTGACGGCGATGGCGGTGGTGACGATGGCGCCCACGCCCAGCAGCTTGGCGGCCAGGATGAGCGCGGCGCCGCGGTTGCGGTCGGTCCAGATCTGGCGGCCGAGGTGGCCCGGCGTGGTCACCTCCACCACCAGGTAGCCCAGGGCCATCAGGCCGATGCCGACGGCGCCGTACGCCAGCGCGGCACCGCTCTCCTGGAGGATGTCGTCGATCATGAGCTGGTGCCCTTCCGGTTGCGTACGGCGGCGACGGCGATCCAGACCACCCCGCCGGCGATCAGCGCGATCCCGATTCCGATGAAGATGGTGCGGCCGAGGCTCGATCCGCTGTCGATCCGGTCGCCCGGCGGCGGCTGCGCGGCGGCGGCGGCCGGGGCGGGCACCGGCGGCGCCTTGCCCTCTTGCGCGACCAGCATCGGCAGCGCGCCGATCCCGTCGGCGAGCCGCGCGACCGAGCGGTCGCCGATGATGTCCTTGTCCTCCTGGGCCATCACGCGCTCGAACCCGAGGCGCACATCGGTGTCCAGGTCGAGGTCAGCGCTGGTGTCGATCTCCTGCATCGCCGAGGTCCACTCCTGGTCGATGAAGGAGTAGTTGTAGTCGACGGTCAGCACGACCCAGCGCGGGCAGCGGTCGGGCACCTGGCGCGGGTCGATCTCGATGCCGAGGTTGGAGCCGTATTCGACCCCGGCTTCGTTGAGCTGCTCCAGGTCCCGCTCCATGTCCGCGCGCTCGAAGCGCGACATCGACCGGGACGGGGTGGGCGCCGGGGCGGTGGCGCGGGGGCGCCGCGTCGGCTGCGCGGTGCCCGGGGCGGTCCTGCGCGGGGTGGCGGTGGGTGTCCGGCGCGGGGACGGCGTCGCGCGCGGCGAGGGCCGTGCGCTCTCCGGGCGGAACGTGCCGCTGTAGGACGGGGTGACCTTCGGGGCCTCCCGGGCACGACCCGAGTCGACGACCCAGCCGTAGCAGATGCCCTGGGCCTTGGACGCGGCGGCGAGCCGTTCGATCAGTTGCCCGGACTCCCGGGAGCCGAAGACCGGCGCGGTGTCCGCCCGCGGGTCCTTCTTGTTGAACACGCCCTCGTCGTACAGGCCCCACACCGTGGGCAGGACGAACACCACCAGGAAGATGGCGGCCAGGCAGCCGCAGCCCGACTTGCCGCCGTTGGCCGCCTCGAGGGCCTTCTTGTCGCTCGACTTGCCCTGCTTGCTCGACTTGCCCTGCTTGCTCGACTTGCCCTGCTTGCTTGACTTGCCCTGGCCGCCGCCGCTCACTTCCCCTCCCCGGGGCCGCCGCCGCGGAAGGAGCCCGCGCGCCCGCCCGGTCCGCCCCAGCTGCCGCCGACGTAGGAGTGGTAGCGGGCGTAACCGCGGTCGGGGGTGTCGAGGGTGATGCGGGAGCCGGTTCCGTCGGGCAGGATCCCGACGACCGCGTCGTGGTAGCGCAGGAAGACCCCGCTGGGCGAGTAGACCCGCTCGTCGGTCTCGTACTTCCGCACGATCTCCCTCGCGACCGCGAGGGGCGCCTTCGGGGAGCGGTAGGTGTCGGCCGCGACCCGTTCGTATTTGCCGGGGATCCAGCCGCGCGGCGAGGTCCGGCCCGCGAACAGCGCGATCACCAGCACGACCGCGCCGAGGACGACCAGCACCGAGGCCCCGATCAGCGGCTTCTTCCAGCCGCGCCCGGCAGGCGCCGCATCGGCGCTCATGTCTCGCTCACAAGTCGGCTCCGTGTCATGACGATCTCCCGGGTCTGCGGATAGGCGTGCCAGGTGCGCCAGCCCAGCTCGCCCGGGGGCGTTCCGGCTGCGATGGCCAGGGCGGTGACGGCGTGCGGGGAGCCGGGGAAGGTCCCGGTCAGCGCGTCGGTGCGGTCGGCGAGCCGGTCGCGCAGCTCGTCCACGGTTCGGCGGAACGCCGCGTCGCCGTCGTGCGCGACCGTGGTCGCGGTGAAGTCGTAGTCCCAGCCGCCGGTCGTCGTCCGGAACCGCCCGGGGAGCGGGTCGTGCCCGCCGGGCAGGCAGGCCACCGTCTCGCAGAACGAGCCGACGAGGACCTGGTGGGAGGCGCCGAGCAGGCGCAGTTCCACCGAGGGCACCGCTGGGACGGTCAGCACGGCCAGCGCGTCGAGCCGGGCCAGGCCGAGCGCGAACGACAGCGCGTCGGCGCGCGAGTCCGCGTAGGGGGTGTCGAGGGAGGTGAGCAAGGGGCCGGCTCAGCTTCCCGGGTAGATCGTGAGGGTGCCGTTGGGGACGCGCTCGCCGGTCCCGGCCTCCCAGGCACCGCCGCCGAACCGTTCGAACGACAGGTAGCGGCCGCCGGAGGCCTCGTAGTCGACGTACTCGACGCGGCCCCTGTCGCCGACCCCGGTGGTGCCCTCACCGGCGTAGTCGGCGGTGCCGTGCTCGTCGCGGCGGTACTCCACGCCGTCGACGGTCAGGGTCTTCTTGTCGGGGACGAGTCCTTCGGCGTCCAGCTCGGTCCACCAGACGACCTCCAGGTCGGGGTCCTCCTCGACGGAGATCCAGACCTTGGCGTCCTCGATGGTGTCGGCGTCCAGGAGGTGCTCGCTCCAGGTGAAGCCGCCCTCGCGCAGCCGCAGCGAGCCGCGGACGAAGTAGCGGACGCCGAGGTACTCCACCATGTCGCCGGCCTTGAGGGTGCGCGGGTCGCCGCCCACCTGGTCCTCGGCGGCGAACGGGTCGCGCGGCGCGGCGGAGCCGGCGGCCCGCGACGGCGCGTCCGGAACCGCGGAACGGCGCCGCAGCATCAGGACGATGATGACGACCAGAGCGCACAGGATGAGCGCCAGCAGGACGGCGATCACTTTCCCGTCCACGGGCACCTCCATCGAAACAGCAGCTTATTGGGCAACTCGCGGATCCTACCGAGATGTGAAGGAAAGCTCTATCGGCACCTCGGACGCCACCCAGATCACCGCGGTTCCCCCGATTCGTCCTGATTGTCCCCTACGCTCGCGCGACGACCCTCTCCAGGGGCCCGCCTTCGGCCAGCCGGGTGATGTTGGCGGCGATGTCGCCGATCCGGCCGGTGTAGGTCTCGGCGGTGACACCCGACGAGTGCGGGGTCATCAGCACGTTGTCCAGCTCCCCGAACGGGAACCGGGACGGCTCGGCGGTCCGCTCGCCGGCGGCCGGGTAGCGGTACCAGACGTCGATCGCGGCGCCGCGGATCCGGCGGTCGCGCAGCGCCTCGTACAGCGCACGCTCGTCGACCAGCGGGCCGCGGCCGACGTTCACCAGCAGCGCGGACGGCTTCATCGCGGCGAGTTCGGCCGCGCCGATCAGCCCCTCGGTCGCGGGGCCGAGCGGGACGCTGACGATCACGGCGTCGGACCCGGCCAGCAGCTCGTGCAGGCGGTCCGGGCCGCCGAGCCATTCCAGCCCGTTCCGTCCGGCCCGCTCCCGATCGTCCGGACGGGCCCGGGAGCCGACCGCGACGCCGCGCATGCCGAAGCCGCGCAGCCGTTCCCAGGCCAGGCCGCCGATGTGGCCGAAGCCGATCAGGCCGACGGTCTGCCCGGCCAGGACGGGCGGGGCGGACAGGGCGGGGTCGTACACCGAGCTGTGCCAGCGGCCGGCGCGCAGCTCCCGGTCCTGGACGAGCAGCTCGCGGTTGAGCGCCAGCAGGGCCATCGCCGCGTACTCGGCGATCGAACGGCCGTGGTGGAAGGTGTTGGCGAGGATCGTGCCGGGCGGCAGCGCGGCGCGGTCGACGGCGTCGACCCCGGCGCCGGCCACGTGCACCAGGCGTAGCCGCCGGGCCGCCCGTCCCATCTCGGGCGTGAACGCGGGGCCGACGAACACCTCGGCGCCGGCCAGGTCGGGGATGACCGCGGCCTCGTCGAACCGCGGATGCATCGACAGGACGGCGCCCTCGGGGAGCCGGGCGTCCAGCAGGTCCCGGAAGGGCACCAGGTTGGGGTCGGCGACGACGACCTTCATGTCTTCCTCTCTGGGGGAGCGAACGGTCAGCGGAGCAGGCCGGTGAGGGCCGTGGCCGCCTCGCGCAGGGCCGGGGCGTACGACTCGATCTCCTCGCGCGGGACGAGGAAGGTCACGGTCGAGATGCTGATGCCGCCGACCGGCTGCCCGTCGGCGTCGAAGACGGGCGCGCCGAGGCAGCGGATGGTCTCCTCGTTCTCCTCGTCGTCGACGGCGACGCCGTGTTCGCGCACCCGTGCCAGCTCGGCGTGCAGCCGGTCCAGGTCGGTGATGGTGTTGGCGGTGCGCGCGGGCAGCCCGGAAGCGGCGGCGATCGCCTCGACCTGCTCGGCGGGCAGGTGGGCCAGCACGCACTTGCCGATGGCGGTGCAGTGCAGCGGCAGCCGCATCCCGACCCGGGAGGCCATCCGGTACGGCCGGTCGGTGTCGACCTTGCGGATGTAGGTGGCGGTGTCGCCGCTGCGCAGCGCGAGGTGCACCGTGTTCCCGACCTTGTGCTGCAAGGAGGCCAGCACCTCGTCGATCCCCGCGGTCTCGTCCGCGCCGACCCCGGCGGCCAGCGCGCGTAGCCGGGGGCCGACGCCGTAGGTGCCGGCGCCGTCGGCCACGACGTACCCCTGCGCGGCGAGCATGCCGAGGATCCGGTGGGCGCTGGGCTTGGACACCGCGGCCCCGGCGGCGATCTCCGCGAGCCGGTGCGGGCCGTCCGGTGCGGCGGAGGCCTCCAGCACCCGCAGCGCCTTCTCCACCGAGCTTCCCGACGTCGAAGCGCGTCCTTTGCGGGGGGCGGGCACGGGGTCGTCCATTGACAGCCTTTCCGGTCGCCGGTTAACGTCCCGACATATTCAACTACATGATACGCCATTTTGCTACATGAAACGGAGAGTGCTCGTGCCGGACGATCCCCTCGGCGCCGTACGAGACCAGCGGCTGCTGCCCGTGCTGCGCACCGGCACCGCGGAGGAGTCGATCGCGCGCGCCCGGGCGCTGCTGGCCGCGGGCTGCCGCGCGATCGAGCTCACCACCACGACCCCGGGCTGGGACGCGGCGCTGGAGGCGGTGGCCGGGCTGACCGACGCCCGGGGCCGGACCGCGGTGATCGGCGTCGGCACCGTGTCCACCGCCGCGGCCGCGGCCCGCGCGCTCGACCTCGGCGCCGCCTTCCTGGTGTCGCCCTTCCCCGCGCCCGAGGTGCGGCGGGTGGCCGGGGAGCGCGGCGCGACGTTCATCGAGGGCGCGTTCAGCCCCGGCGAGCTCGCGGCCGCTGCCGCCGCCGGCCCGGCCAAGCTGTTCCCCGCGCACGTGGGCGGCCCCTCCTACCTGCGCTCGGTACGGGCCGTCCTGCCCGGCTCGGTGATCATCCCGACCGGCGGGATCGGCCCCGGCCAGGTCGGCGAATGGCTCGATGCCGGGGCCGCGGCCGTCGGCGTCGGCTCCGGCCTCCCGGCCGACCCCGCCGAGCTCGCCGGCCTCTTCGCCCGCCTGGAGGCCGCCCAGTGAGCCCCGCGGACGGCTATGACGTGATCGTGCTCGGCGAGGTCCTGGTCGAGATCCACTCCGACATCCCGCTCCAGCGCGCCTCCGACGGCACCCCGCTGCGCCTGTCGTTCTCCGGCGACGCGCTCAACGCCGCCGCTGCCGCCGCTGCCGCCGGGGCCCGCACCGCGCTGTTCACCCTGGTCGGCAACGACGAGCTGAGCGTGCCCCTGCTGGACCGCGTGCGCGCGCTGGGCGTCGACACCGCGCTGGTCCGGCGCGCCGAGCGGCCCAACGGCGCCTACCTGCTGTCGGCCGACGTGCACGGCGACCGCGAGTTCGTCTACTGGCGCACCGGCAGCGCCGCGTCCACCCTCGGCCCCGCCGACGTCGAACGCTTCACCGCCGAGCTGTCGGCGGCCCGGTCCCTGGTGGTCAGCGGGATCACGCCCGCGCTGTCGGCGTCCACCCGGGAGGCGACGCTGGCCGCCGCCCGGATCGTGCACGACGCGGGCGGGCGGGTCACCTACGACCCCAACTTCCGGTCCCGGCTCACCACCCCGGCCGAGGCGCGCGACGTGCTCGCCGCGATGGCGCCCTACACCGGCCTGCTGACGCCGTCCTGCCCGGGCGACGCCGGGACCCTGCTGGGCACCACCGACCCGGGCGAGGCCGCCGACCGCGGCCTGAAGCTGGGCGCCGCCGCCGTCGCGGTCACCGCGGGCGCGGAATCGGTCCTGCTCGCCGACGGCTCCGGCCGGTGGCGGGTCCCGGTGCCGCGCAACCCCGACCAGGTGGACGCGACCGGCGCGGGCGACAGCTTCACCGGCACCGTCACCGCGCGGCTCGCGCTCGGCGACGGGCTCGGCGCGGCCGTCGCGCACGCGGTCGCCGCCGCCTCGCTGTCGGTGTCCGGCCGCGGCGGGACCGGGCACGTGCCCGGCTTCGTCGCCACCGCCGAGCTGGCCGCCCGTGCGGTCAGGGCCGAGTCCCTGGTCAGGGAGAAAGAACGAGAGGGAGAACGATGACCGGCGAACCCGCCGCGGTCCTGCACGGCCCCCGCGACCTGCGGATCGAGCCCGTCCCGGCGGCCGCGCCGCGCGAGGGGGAGGTCAGGGTGGCGGTACGGGCGGTCGGCCTGTGCGGCTCCGACCTGCACTACTACACCGACGGCCGCAACGGGGCCAACGTGCTGCGCGCCCCCACCGTGCTCGGCCACGAGGCGGCCGGGGAGATCGTCGAGGTCGGCGCCGGCGTGGACCCGTCCCGGCTCGGCACCCGGGTCGCGATCGAACCCGCGCGCCCCTGCGGCCGCTGCCCCACCTGCCGGGACGGCCGCTACAACGCCTGCCCGGCCGGGATCTGCCTCGGCTCGCCCCCCACGCACGGCACGCTGCGCGGCTCCGTCGTCGTCCCGGCGGAGTTCGCGCACCCGGTGCCGGACGCGCTCGGCGACGCCGAGGCCGCCCTGATCGAGCCGCTCGCCGTCGCCTGCTGGGCGGTCCGGCGCGGCCGGGTCGGGCCCGGAGACGACGTGCTGGTCACCGGCGCCGGGCCGATCGGCCTGCTGGCCGTGCAGACCGCGCTGGCCGCCGGGGCCGCGAGCGTCACCGTGACCGACGTCGTCCCGGGACGGCTCGCGGCGGCCCGCCGGCTCGGCGCCACCGCCACGATCGACCCGTCCGCCGGGGAGCTGCCGGACGCCGCGTTCGACCGGCTGCTGGAGTGCTCGGGCGCGCCGCAGGCGCTGGCCGCGATCACCGTGCTGCGGCCCGGCGGCGTGGCCGCGCAGGTCGGGATACCCGCGGCCGAGCCGGTGCTCCCGCTGGGGTTCGTGCAGCGCTGGGAGATCGACCTGGTCGGCTGCTTCCGGTACGGGCCGGGCGCGTTCGCGACCGCCATCGCCTGGGCCGCGACCGGCCGCGTCCGGCTGGACGAGCTGGTCACCGCGCGGTTCCCGTTGGAACGCGCCACCGACGCCCTGGACACCGCGCTGACCGACCGCGCCCAGCTCAAGGTCATCGTCACCGCGAACGGAGGGGACCCGGCATGAGCCTCACCATCCGCGAGGCCGAGGTGATCGTCACCAGTCCCGGCCGCAACTTCGTCACCCTGAAGATCGTCACCGAGGACGGCCAGGTCGGGCTGGGCGACGCCACCCTCAACGGGCGGGAGCTGGCCGTCGCCTCCTACCTGCGCGACCACCTCGTCCCGCTGCTGATCGGACGGGACCCGCAGCGCATCGAGGACACCTGGCAGTACCTCTACCGCGGCGCGTACTGGCGCCGCGGCCCGGTCACCATGGCGGCGATCGGGGCCGTGGACATGGCCCTGTGGGACATCAAGGGCAAGGCCGCGAACATGCCCGTCTACCAGCTGCTCGGCGGCGCCGTGCGTGACCGCGTCCTGGCCTACACCCACGCCACCGGCCCCGACACGCCCGCGCTGCTGGACGCGGTCGAACGGCGGGTGCAGCAAGGCTACAAGGCCGTGCGGGTGCAGACCGGCGTCCCGACCCTCGACACCGTCTACGGCGTCAGCAAGAACGGCACGGCCGGGTACGAACCCGCCGAACGCGGCGCCCGTCCGGCCGAGGAACTGTGGGACACCGGCCAGTACATGCGCCACATCCCGGGCGTGCTGGCGGCCGTCCGCGAGCGGTTCGGCGCCGACCTGCACCTCCTCCACGACGTGCACCACCGGCTGACGCCCACGCAGGCCGCCCGGCTGGGCCGGAGCCTGGAGCCGTTCGACCTGTTCTGGCTGGAGGACGTCACGCCCGCCGAGAACCAGGCGCTGCTCCGCCAGGTCCGCGAGCACACCACCGTCCCGCTGGCGATCGGCGAGGTCTTCAACTCCGTCTGGGACTGCCAGCAGCTCATCACCGAGCGGCTGATCGACTACATCCGCGCCTGCGTCGTGCACGCGGGCGGGATCAGCCACGTCCGCCGCATCTTCGCGCTCGCCGACCTCTACCAGGTCGCCGCCGCCCCGCACGGGCCCTCCGACGTCTCGCCGGTCAACCTGGCCGCGTCCCTGCACGTCGGCCTGGCCACGCACAACTTCGCGATCCAGGAGTTCATGGGCTACGAGCCGCTCGTGGACGAGGTGTTCCCGCACGCCTACCGGTACGCCGACGGCCACCTGCACCCCGGCGACGCGCCCGGCCTGGGGGTGCAGATCGACGAGGCGCTGGCCGCAAAGTACCCCTACGCGCCCGCCTACCTGCCTGTGGCACGGCTGCGCGACGGCTCGATGAAGGACTGGTGACCTTGACCACCCCGCCCGCCACCGCCGCCGCGCGGCCCGGCACGGCCGCCCGGCTCTCCGCGGCCACGTACCGGACGTCCCGCCCCGAACCGGGCATCGTCCATCTGGGCCTCGGCAACTTCCACCGCGCCCACCAGGCCGTCTACACCGCCGCCGCGCTGGCCGAGGAGGACGGCCCCTGGGGCATCGCGGCCGCCGCCAACCGCTCCCGCGCGGTGGCCTCGGCGATGACCGAGCAGGACCTGCTCTACTCGGTCGTCGAGATCTCCCCGGAGGGCGCCGCCGTGAGCGTCCCAGGTGTGCACACCGAGGTGCTCGTCGCGGCCGACGAGCCCGGCACGCTCGTCGACCGCATCGCCGCCGCGTCGACCCGGATCGTCACGCTCACCGTCACCGAGCACGGCTACACCTACTCCCCCGCGACCCTCGGGCTGGACGTCGGCGCGCCCGCCGTCCGGCACGACCTGGCGGCCCCGGACGCGCCGCGCACCCCGATCGGCCAGATCGTCGCCGGGCTGCGCCGCCGCGCCGCGACCCACGGCACTCCCCTGACCGTGGTCAGCTGCGACAACCTGAGCGACAACGGCGCCCACACCCGGCGGCTGGTCCGCGAGTTCGCCGCCCTCCTGCCCGGCGGGGACGACCTGACCGGATGGATCGACACGAACGTCGCCTTCCCGTCCACCATGGTCGACCGGATCGTGCCCGCGACCGCTCCCGAGCACCTGGCCGTCGCCGCCGAGCGCCTCGGCCTGGACGACCGCGCCGCCGTGCCGGCCGAGCCGTTCACCATGTGGGTCCTGGAGGACCGCTTCGCCGCGGGCCGGCCCCGCTGGGAGGCGGGCGGCGCGATCTTCAGCGCCGACGTGGCCGGATACGAGCTGCTCAAGCTGCGGCTGCTGAACGGCACCCATTCGCTGATCGCCTACCTGGGCCTGCTGTCGGGCCGCCGGACGATCCCCGACTCGGTGGCCCTGCCGTTCGTCGAGTCCGCCGCCCGCGCGGTCCTGGCCGGGGACTACCTGCCGACGCTGACCGTCCCGGCGGAGATCGTCCTGGACGAGTACGTGGAGCGGCTGTTCCAGCGGTTCCGGAACTCCGCGCTCGCGCACCGCGCCGCCCAGGTCGGCTCGGACGGCTCGCTCAAGCTCCCGCAGCGCGTCACCCGTCCCGCCCTGGAGCATCTGGACGCCGGGCGGATGCCGCACCACCTCGCGCTCACGGTCGCCGCCTACCTGCGCTGCCTGGCCCCGCTGCCCGGCGACGACCTGCCCGAGGGCGTCCGGGACGTCCGCGACCCGGCCCGCGAACGGCTCGGCGAACTCGGCGCGCGGGCGTCCACGAGCCGGGAGCTGGTGGAGGCGGCGCTGCTCGGCGAGGGCCTCTTCGGCTCCGAGCTGGGCCACCGGACCCCGTTCCTCGACCGCACCGCCGCACTGCTCGACGTGCTGCGGCGCCACGGCCCCGAGACGGCCGCCGCCGAAGCCGCCGGCTGACCCCGCGTCCGCCCCCGCTCCCTACCCCTGCCCCTGTCCCTACCTCGGCCCCCATCCCCGCTCCCGCCTTCACCACCCTGAATCCCACCCCCGGGAACGCGCGAACGCGGTCCCCGACCCCTGTGAGTGAGCCCATGGAAAGCACGACCGCCACCCCGCCGCCGGACGGTCCACCGGCCGCCGTCGCGGACGTCGACCAGGCCAAGGTCCGCCGCGCCGCGTTCGGCGGACTGGCCGGCACCGCCCTGGAGCAGTACGACTTCGTCATCTACGGCACCGCCTCGGCGATCATCTTCAACAAGCTGTTCTTCCCCGACGTCTCCCCCGTCGTCGGCGTGCTGGCCAGCTTCGCCACCTACGCGGTCGGGTTCGGCGCCCGGCCGCTCGGCGGGCTGTTCTTCTCCCGCTTCGGCGACCGGTACGGCCGCAAATGGGTGCTGGTCACCACCCTGTTCCTGATGGGCTTCTCCACCCTGGCCATCGGCCTGCTGCCCACCTACCAGCAGGTCGGGGTGCTGGCGCCCGCGCTGCTGGTGCTCTGCCGGCTGCTGCAGGGCTTCGGCGCCGGCGCCGAGCAGGTCGGCGGGATCGTCCTGCTCACCGAGATGGCCCGGCCGGGACGGCGCGGCAGGCTGTCGTCGATGGTCTTCGTCGGCGCCGCGATCGGCACCGCGCTGGGCGCCGTGGCCTGGATGGCGGCCCAGGCGCTCCCGGACGACGCGCTGCTGTCCTGGGGATGGCGGCTGGTCTTCCTGAGCAGCACCGTGGTCACCATCGCCGCGTTCGTACTGCGCCGCAAGCTCGACGAGAGCCCCGTCATCAACGAGCTGAAGGCCGCCAGCAGCCAGACCGACACCCCGGTCGCGCACGTGGTCAAGCACAGCAAGCCCGGACTGGCGCGGGTGTTCTTCATGATGGTCGGCGTCAGCTGCCAGTCGTACACCTACCAGGTGTTCATGGGCAGCTACCTGATCACCGTGCTGAAGGTCGACGCCCACCTGATCCCCAAGGTGCTGCTGCTCGGCGCCGTGTGCGGGATGGCGGCCGCGTTCCTGGCCGGCATGCTCTCGGACGTGTTCGGCCGGCGGCCGCTCTACCTGGCCATCACCGGGCTGCTGGTGGTGCTGCCGGTGCCGTCGTTCCTGCTGCTGGACACCGGCTCCACCTGGGCCGTGTACGCGGTGATCACGGTCGGCTTCTTCTTCGCCGCGTACGGGGCGGTGGGCGTGCAGGCGGCCTACTTCCCCGAGCTGTTCGGCTCCCGGCACCGGTACGCGGGCGTCGCCCTCGGCCGCGAGTTCGCCTCGGTGGCGGGCGGCGGCGTCGCCCCGCTCATCTGCTCGGCGCTGCTGGCCGCGTTCGCCGAGTCGTGGTGGCCCGTGGCGATCTACATGATGGCCATGATGGCGATGAGCTTCCTGGGCGCCTGGTTCTCGCCCGAGACCCGCGACCGCGCCCTGACCGTGTTCGAGGACGCCCGCCTGGCCCGCACCTGAGGTAGTCCGAACGAGGATCGCAAGACCGGAACGTGCCGGGCTCACGCAGGAGGCCCGGCACGTTCCCTTGCGCGTCCAGAGGGGTCAGAGCCGCTCGACGGCCGCGGCCGCGCCCTCGTCGGTGACGGTGAACGCGACCCGGACGTGCCGCCCGCCCGCCGCTCCGTAGAACTCCCCCGGGCCGACGATGATGCCCAGGTCGGCGAGGTGGCCGACGGTGTCCCAGCACGGCTCGTCCCGGGTGGCCCACAGGTAGAGGGACGCCTCGGAGTGATCGATGCGGAAGCCGTGCCGCTCGAACGCCGCGCGCAGGGCCGCCCGCCGCCGGGCGTACCGCTCGCGCTGCTCGTCGACGTGCGCGTCGTCCTGGAACGCCGCCGTCATCGCCGCCTGCACGGGCGCCGGAACGATCATCCCGGCGTGCTTGCGGATCTCCAGGATCCGCTTCACCAGCCTCAGGTCGCCCAGCACGACCCCGGCCCGGTATCCGGCCATGTTGGACCGCTTGGACAGCGAGTTCACCGCCAGGAGGCCCTCGTGCGAGCCCTCGCACACGTCCGGGTGGAGGATCGAGACCGGCGGGTGCGCGGCGTCCCAGCCGAACTCCAGGTAGCACTCGTCGCTGACCACGATCGAGCCGCGCTCGCGCGCCCAGGCCACCACCTTGCGCAGATGCTCGGCGGGCAGCACCCGGCCGGTCGGGTTGGACGGCGAGTTCACCCAGATGATCTTCGGCGCGACCGGGCCCAGCGACAGCAGGCCGTCGGTCGCGACCGGCTCGGCGCCCGCCAGCCGGGCGCCCACGTCATAGGTCGGGTAGGCCAGCTCGGGGAAGACCACCCGGTCGCCCGGGCCGGCGCCCAGCAGCGTCGGCAGCCAGGCCACCAGCTCCTTGCTGCCGATCACCGGGAGCACGGCGTCCGGGTCGGCCTGCGCCACCCCGAGCCGCCGCCTGGCCCAGCCCGCCACCGCCTCGCGCAGCCGCGGCGTCCCGTAGGTCTGCGGGTAGCCGGGCGCGTCGGAGGCCGCGGAGAGGGCCTCCTGGACGACCCGCGGGGTGGGGTCGACGGGCGTGCCGATCGACAGGTCGGCCACGCCGCCGGGATGACGGCCGGCCCGCTCCCGGTACGGCAGCATCCGATCCCAGGGAAAATCCGGCAGCGTGCGCAAAACCGCCCCTCCTCCAGCATCTCTCACAAAGCCCACACGGCTCTTAACAACCCTCAAGGCCGCGGCCTCCGACGTGAGAAGACCACGGCCTTGAGGGTACGCAACCCTGCATTTCGCGGAAACGCTCCCGCGCCCCGCCGAGCGACGGAGTGCTCAGTGCTACTCGTCGTGCTCCTGGGGCGGCAGCGCGGCCACGATCGGGTGGTCCTTGTCGATCTTGCCCACCTTGGAGGCGCCGCCGGGCGAGCCGAGGTCGTCGAAGAACTCGACGTTGACCTTGTAGAAGTCCTTCCACTGGTCGGGCACGTCGTCCTCGTAGTAGATCGCCTCGACCGGGCAAACCGGCTCGCACGCACCGCAGTCGACGCACTCGTCAGGGTGGATGTAGAGCTGGCGCTTCCCCTCGTAGATGCAGTCGACCGGGCATTCCTCGATGCATGCCTTGTCGAGCAGGTCCACGCAGGGCTGCGCGATGACGTAGGTCACGTTCGTGACTCCTCTCGGGTTTACCGGCCCCGCCGCACGTCACGGCTTACCGCACGCTCGTTGTGAATAGTATTGCCACCACGGCGCAGTCGATTCGACACGGGGGTCCTCATGTCCGGCCACTTCGCCGCGCGGCTGGTGGTTTCCATCACTCCGGCCGACGTGGGTCAGCGGGTCTCGCTTCGCCGTCGCCTGCCTACGGGAGAGTACAGCGACGTGGTCGGGGTGCTCGAATCGTGGTCCGGTGAACGGATCCAGGTCCGGCGGCGGACCGGGGAACTGGTCGAGGTCCCCGCGGCGACCATGGTGGCCGGCAAGGTCGTCCCGCCGCGGCCGCCCGCCCGGCGCCCGCGCCGCGACGACGCCTGACACCTCGATCACCAGGGCTGCGGCCACGGCGTCCAGCTCACCGCGGGCGGGACGAGGGCCAGCAGCGTCAGCAGCGCGGTGCGCGGGCGGATCCGGCGCGAGCTCCGCTCCCGCAGTCCCGGCGGCGCGTGCCGGTAGGCGGCGGCGAGGGTCTGGAGCGTCCGCAGCCGCTCGCCGAAGGCGGGGTCGCGGGCGAGCGGGCCGTTCACCGGGGCCGCCAGGGTGAGGGGCCTCCCGTCCCGCCGCAGCACGCGGACGACGCGCCCGGAGCGGGTGCCGCGGACCTCGAATCCGGCCACCTCGCGCCAGGGCGTCCTGCGCACCGTCCCGAACCGCTCGTTCACGATCCCGTCCGGGCCGGCCGTCGTGACGCCCCGCCGGTCCAGCAGGAGCAGCCCCAGCGCCGCGGCCGGGCCGAAGACCGCCAGGCAGCGCGGCGACCCGGCCCAGAACGGCCGTGCGGCCGCCGTCGCCAGGATTCCCAGCAGGAGCGCCGCGAGCAGGGCCCCGCGCTCCCTGGGCGTCGCGGGCGGCCGGAACTCCGCCGTCCCGGACGTGTCGGGACGGTCTACGGAAAGGGCGTCGGGCGAAGGATCTTCCACAGGAACCTCCAGATCGCGAACCGCCGTTCACGGCATGCCTTCGCGTCTTGCGACGGACCGCCGCGGCCCTTTGTTCGCGCACCCGGGTTCGGGACACCGTTCCGGCTCGTCTTTTACGGAACCGCCGCCCTGGACTCACCGTATGGTTCACCACAAATTGGTGTAACGGGAACCGGGCTTCAGGGTTCTGGTTTGGAAAAGCTCCGAGACCGTGACGAGGGTGAAGCCGCGCTCCCGCAGCCCCGCCAGGATCTTCGGCGCGGCGTTCACCGTCTCATGGTGAATATCATGAAAAAGTACAACTCCCCCGGGTTTAGGGGATTTCACCCCGGCGCTGACGTTCCGGGCGACGTTGTGGTGGAGCCAGTCCTGGCTGTCGACGCTCCACATGATCTGCGGCATGCCCACCGCGCGTCCCACCTGCGCGTCGGTCGCCCCGTACGGCGGGCGGAACACCTTGGGCTCCACCCCCGACGCCTGCTGGATGGCCCGCTGCGTACGGCGCACCTCCGACCGCACCGCGCCGCTGGACATCCCGGTCAGATTCGGATGGGACCAGGTGTGGTTCGCGAGCTCGTGGCCCTCGTAGGCCATACGCCGCACCAGCTGCTCGTTGCCCCGGACGTTCTGGCCGAGCATGAAGAACGTGGCGCGCGCGCCGGATTCCTTCAGCCGGTCCAGTAGCTGTCCGGTGTGCTCGCCGGGCCCGTCGTCGAAGGTGATCGCCACGCACCTGAGCCTCGCGCAGTCGAGCCGCCGCGCGGCCGGCGGCCCCGCGGGACGCGCCGGCTGCTTCTTCAGCGCGGCCTCCTGGCGCGCGGGCGCCGCCTGCCGCTGACCGTTCGCCGCGTCCCCGGCGCATCCGGCGGCCAGCGCCAATCCCAGGGACAGTAGAATTGCCGAATTCCCGCTTCGCACCACGCACCCCCGAAACGTGTTGCACCGCCCAGAATATCGCCATCCGGGGCGCTACATACCCTGCGCCGGGTTAACCACACACTTCGGGGTATTTCGGGGAGATGCCACATGCCGCCGCGAAGGACGACACGCCGTGACGCCATTGGGGAATGGCGGAATTTCAGCGGACGGGCCAGTCCGGAACCTCGGGCGGCAGATCCTCGCTCACCCGCATGGGGAATTCGGCCGGGCGCTTCTCCAGGAACGAGCTCACGCCCTCGGCGACGTCCGGCGCGGCGCCCATGACCGCCATCAGCCGGGAATCGGCGATGTGCGCGTCCCACGGAGACGGCGCCGACAGGCCCGACCACATGAGCCGCCGGATCGCCGCGACCGACACCGCCGAGGTGTTGCCGGCGATCTCCCCGGCGAGCGCGTACGCGGCGGGCAGCAGTTCGTCCGGCGCGTACAGGCGCGACACCAGGCCGCCCCGGAGGGCCTCCTGGGCGTCGAAGACCCGGCCCGTGGCGGCCCACTCCATCGCCTGCGAGATCCCGACCAGGCGCGGCAGGAACCAGCTCGACGCCGCCTCGGTGACGATCCCGCGCCGCGCGAACACGAACCCGAACCGGGCCTTCTCGCTGGCCAGCCGGACGTCCATCGGCAGCGTCATGGTGACGCCCACCCCGACCGCCGCGCCGTTGAACGCCCCGATGACGGGCTTGAGGCAGCGCGCGATGCGCAGCGCCACCGTGCCGCCGCCGTCGCGCGGGGTGCCGTCCTCCAGGACCTCGTCCTCCGCGCCGAACATGTCCCGCCGCTTGTCCAGGTTGAAGGTGTCACCGCCCCCTTCGAGGTCGGCGCCCGCGCAGAACGCCCGCCCCGCCCCGGTGACGACGACCGCCCGCACCGCGTCGTCGGCGTCGACGCGGTCGAACGCGTCCACCATCTCCCTGCGCATCGCGTAGGTGTAGGCGTTCATCCGGTCCGGCCGGTTCAGGGTGATCGTGGCGATCCCGTCCTGAACCCCGTACTCGATATCGGTGTACGACACTGCGGCCCCTTCTCGCGCCTGCCTGGCTGGCAGAACCCGATTCTAGGAACGCGAAAGAAACACCCGACCCCGGGCCCCCAGGCCCGCCAGAGGCCCCAGGAGCACCCAGAGGCCAGCACAGCGCTAGGAGTGGGCTGAGGGGAACAGTGTGAGCAGGATGTCGCGGCGCCAGTCGTCCGGTCGGCCGGTGAAGTCGCGTGGCGGGACCGGGACGAGATCGTCGCCGTCCCTGGCCAGCCCGACCGTGACCTCGGGAGACAGGTCGAGTTCGGCCGGGATCCCGGCGGCGTCCGTCCCGGGCGCGGCGGCCAGGCGGCGGGCCAGGGCCGCGAGGACCCGCGCCCAGCCCTGCCCCAGGTAGGGCGCCAGTCCGGACACCCGCAGCTCCGGCGACCCGTGCGCGGCCAGTCCCCGCGTGCGCAGTTCCAGTCCGTCCGGGCGCTCGGCGCCGACGATCCGGATCTCGACGCCCGCGGCTTCGCGTCCACCCATGCTCCGACCGTACGGCCCCGGGCGAGTGGATCACCCTTCATGCCCGCGCCGTGGTCCGGCCTCGGCAACGCCGCAGCACTCTCATGACCTATCGGATAAATTACGACAGTGAATTGGGCCGTCACGACGTACGACTCCGCCTTCGGCTACGTCTCCGCACATGGCGCGCCCCTGGTCGATCTGCTCGACCCGCAGCCCGGCGAGCGGATCATCGACCTGGGGTGCGGCACGGGCACGTTCGCCGCGGAGATCGCCGAGCGCGGCGCGGAGGTCCTGGGCATCGACGGCTCGCCCGAGATGCTCGCCCAGGCGGCCGCGCAGCATCCGGGACTGTCGTTCGTGGTCGGGGACGCGCACGACTTCACCACCACCGACCCCTTCGACGCGGTCGCCTCCAACGCCGCCCTGCACTGGATGACCCGCGACCCGGACGCCGTGATCGCCCGGGTGCACGCGGCGCTGCGGCCGGGCGGCCGGTTCGTCGGCGAGCTGGGCGGCGCCGGCAACTGCGCCGAGCTGATCGTCGCGATGCAGACCGCCTGGCGCGTCTTCGGGCTCGGCGAACCCGAGCTGCCCTGGTACTTCCCGAGCCCTGCCGAGTACGCCAAGCGCCTGGAGGACGGCGGGTTCACCCTGAGGCTGCTGGAGCACGCCGACCGTCCCTCCCGCATGACGGAAGGCCCCAACGGCGCCGCCGACTGGGTCAGCGCGTACGCGCCGCGCGCGCTCGCGGACGTGCCGCCGGAGCTGGTGGAACCGCTGCTCGCCCGCATCAACGACCTGGCCGCCCCCGCCCTGCGCCGCGAGTCGGGCTGGGTCGCCGACTACGTGCGGCTGCGGTTCGCCGCCGTGCGCAAGCCCGACAGGGCCGGGCCCATGCCCGACGGCCCGCCCCTGGCGGGCGGCCCCGGCCTCGGGACCGATCCCGGCCTCTGAGGCGTCCCCGGCCGGGTCGTCCTGGGTTCGGCGTGCCCCCGACCGTAGGGTTGGGGCATGCTGCGCCTGCAGGACCACCGCACCGGACAGGCCCTCGAACTCCCGCCCTCCACGCTGCACGTCCACGTCCACGCCGGGCGGGAGCGTGCTCTGGTCACCGCCGACCTGCTGCGCCGGCTGGCCGAGCGGTCCCGCCGCCGCGTCGCGCTCACCCGGGCCGCGCGGGTGCGGCCGCACGCCGACTTCGCCGAGCTCAACCTGCCCGAGGTGGAGGTCGCGGCGGCCGCGGACGTGCCCGGGAACGCGATCTGGGTGGGCTCGGAGGACGTCCCCGAACGCCGCTGCCTGATCGTGCCGCCGGAGCGGTACGCCTGGGCCGAGCTCGTGGAGAGCACGAGCGCCGACCCGCTGAGCGTCCGACTGGCGATCCTGCGTGAGCGCTACCGCGACCCCGACGCGATGGACGGCGACCTCGTCGCCGGGGCGGGCGGCGACCTGGCCCACTGGCGCGAGTCGATGGCCGAGTGGGCGACGGAGCCCGGCCGTCCGCTGGACCGGGCCTACGCGGCCGAGGCCGAGGCGGCGCTGGCCGACGACCTCGACAGCCCCACCGCCCTGGCCGTCCTGGACGACCTGACCGCCGATCCGCAGGTCGAGCCGGGGGCCAAGGTGGAGACCGTCATCCATCTCGACCTGGTCCTCGGCCTCGACCTCGTCTCCGAGATCGGCCGCGCCTGAACGGGGTCAGGCGTCCTGGACGGGGGCGAGCGACCCGTCGGCGACCAGGTCCGCGATCGAGCGTTCGAAGACGTAGGCCGTCCCGCCGCCCGGCTGGTCGAACCACGGCACCGCCACGCCCGTGAGCGCCCGCAGCGCCCGTCGCAGGCGGTAGACCCGCAACGGCCGGTTCTCCCAGTCCGGCGGGAGCGACCGCTCGGCGAACGGCGTCCCCAGCGTGTAGGCGACGTTGCCGCCGTCACCGCCGTAGCGGTCCACGGTCGTGCCCGCCGGGACTCGCGTCTCCCGCCGGTCCCGGAAGAGGCTCAGCGGCGGCTCGCCGGTCAACGGCCCGATCGGGGGCGCGGCCGCGGCCGGGGCCGTGAACAGCAGGGATCCGAGGAGGTACGCCGCCGCCTGCTCCTCTGTCTGGAAACGGACCTCCCGGCGGCGTTCACCGTTCTCCCCGAGGAACACCGACCAGCGCCCGCCCTCGGACATCAGGCTCCAGGCACCGTCGGCGAGCTCGCCGATCCGGTACGCGGCGGAGGCCACGCCCAGCTCGGCCGACCGCCGCTTCAGCGCCGCCGCGACCGGCGACTCCGGAGCCGCGGCGGGCCTGGACGGGGGCCGCCCGGAGTTCGGGTCGGTGTTGAGCCGCGGCGGGACCGGCCGTCCGGTGACGGCGGCGCTCGCGGCGTCCATGGTGTCCTCGTCGATCTCGGGGATCCGGAAGCCGCGCGCCCTGGCGTGCCCGACCAGGTCGGGCTCCGGCGGGACGCCGTGCTCCTCCAGGTAGTAGCCGACCGCCCCGGCCCACACCCACGAGCCGTCGGTGTGGAAGGTCAGCGGGACGCGGTCGCCGCGCGAGGGGTCGATCTGGTCCGGCGCGTACGTCCGCGCCGCCATCACGATCGGCGCCTTCCGCAGGTACTCGACCAGCCGCGCGACCTCGTCCCGCGGGACGTCCGGGCGCGACACCGACGGGCCCTCGCCGTCCGGCCCGGTCTGGTCGAACACGCGCGCCTTCCGCATGCCGCCCCCCGTCTCCGGCGGGGACGGCCGCGGCGACGGCGCGCTCCCGCCCGCCGCGTCGAGACGGCGCTTGACCCAGTCGCGCGAACCGTGGCCGGGGAACCGCTCCACCTCGCGCCGCACGTCCTCGACCGAGGGCTCGGTGTTCCAGGCGGGCTCCTCGTCATTGGTGAACTTGGCCTGGACCCGTACCGAGCCCTCCTCGTACAGCACCCGGTAGTCGATCCGGGACCAGGTGGAGTCCTGGAAGCCGTACGTACCGGCGCGCAAGCGGTCCAGCAGCGACTGCGCGGCGGGGGGCAGGCTCCACGTGAGCATCGTGCGGTCGGCCCGCTGCACCATCGCCGCCGGGAACTCCACATGGTCGCCGACGACCTGGTAGTAGCCGAAGACCTGCTCCCACAGCGCCGGGGCCTGGTCGGCCACCAGGACGCAGAACTCGTCGGAGAGGATCTCCATCTGCTCCATCGGGTTGAGCGCGTCCGTCTCGAAGATCCGCTCGTGGCCGGGCTCGCGGCCGTCCAGCCGGTCGCGCAGCCAGCCCGGCATGTGGGCGCCGTCGCGCGGCATCACGATCTGGTCGCGCTGCCAGCACTCCAGCGGGATCGGCGGGTCCCAGTTCGGGTCGAAGTCGTAGTTGTAGAGGGGACGGATCGGCGCGCCCGGCTGCAGCATGAACCGCACCGAGAACCAGGTGCCCTGTTCCGGCAGGTAGTGGGCGCGGCGCAGCTCCAGCAGCCGCTCGGTCAGCTCCGGCGGGATCGATTCGGGCGTCATGCTCTTGCCGTCCTCGGTGAGCACGGTCAGGGCCACGTCGTTCACCGCGACGGTGGCGATGCAGTGCAGGTCGATCCGGCCGGCGCCGGGCGGCACCAGCCGCGACAGGACGTCGATGACCCGGTTCTGAGCCTCGCCGATCCGCTCCTTCTGCCCGCTCACTGACAGCTCCCCCATAACACTCGTCACACCTTGAACCCGCAGGTTACCGGTCGTAACGGTGCACGCCAGGCAAAAACCGATTGCACGGACGGGCCCGCTCGGCCAGGCTCGGTGCATGCGCATCGACGACCTGATCGAGCTGGAGGAACGCGGCGAGCTGCCGGAGTTCGTGCTGTTCTGGGGCGGCAAGACGGCCAAGGGCTGCCTCAGCCAGTGGCACCCCTCGCCGTTCGCGGTCGACGGCGTCACCTACCCGACCGCCGAGCACTTCATGATGGCGGAGAAGGCCCGGCTCTTCGGCGACGCCGCCGCGGTCGAGAAGATCCTCGCCGACCCCGACCCGGGCCGCGCGAAGGCGCTCGGCCGCCGCGTCCGGAACTACGCCGAAGAGACCTGGGTGCGGGAACGCTACGACATCGTCGTGCGCGGCAACGTGGCCAAGTTCGGCGCGCACGACCGGCTGCGCGACTTCCTGTCCGGCACCACCGGGAAGGTCCTCGTCGAGGCCAGCCCGCTGGACACCATCTGGGGGATCGGCTTCGGCGAGGAGCGGCCGGAGGCGCTGCGGCCGTCCCAGTGGCGCGGCCTCAACCTGCTCGGCTTCGCCCTGATGGACGCCCGCGAAGCGCTCACCTGAGCAGCGCCGCCACCCCGGCCACCAGTTCGGTCTGGCGCAGCCGGTCCGCCGGGAACGGCATCGCGATGATCCGGTGGGCGCCGGCCTCGGCCAGCTCCGCGAACCGCTCCGCCGCCGCGGCCGGCTCCCCGACGATCAGCGAGGCGCGCGCCCCCGCCTCGTCCATCCCGTACTCGGTCAGCCCGCGCACCTGCGCGTCGATCCGCGCGGCCGGCACGTCCCCGAGGCCGACGCTGACGCCGACGGTCAACCGCGGCACCGGACGGCCGTACTCCTCCGCCAGCCCGCCCAGCCGGCCCATCGCGGCGGCGATCTCCGCGGGCCCGGAGAAGGCCGCGTACCACTCGTCGCCGTACCGGGCGACCCGGCGGAGCGTCCCCGCGCCCCCGCCGATGAGCAGCGGCGGCACGGTCGCTCCGGGCGACAGCGCGACCTCCTCCCCGGCCACCTTGACCGGCTCGCCCGCGATCAGCGCGGGCAGCACGTCCAGCGCCGCGTCGGTCCGCGCGCCGCGTTCGCGGTAGGGGACGCCGACCGCCCGCCAGGCCGCGTCGCCGTGCACGGCCCCGCCCGAACCGACGCCCAGCAGGACCCGGCCGCCGGACAGGTGCTGCAGGCTCGCGATCTGCTTGGCCGCCCACGCCACCGGCCGCAACGCCACGATCATCACCCCGAAGCCGAGCCGGATCCGCTCGGTCGCGGCGGCGGCGGTCGCCAGCGTCAGCGTGCTGTCGACGTACGGCCTGCCCTTGGGGATCAGGTGGTCGCCCACCCAGACCGACTCCAGCCCCACGTCCTCGGCGTGCCGCGCGTGCTCGGCCGTGCCCGCCGACGGATCCACGCCGAACGCGGGTAGGTGCACCCCGACCTTCGTCATCACCGCACCTCCAGCAGCGTCTTGCCCACGCTCGCGCGCGACTCGATCGCCGCGTGCGCGTCCGCGGCCCGCTCCAGCGGGAACCGCCGGCCGATCAGCGGACGCAACCGGCCGGCCGCGGCCTCGTCCAGAGCGTGCAGGGTGCACTCGCGGATCGCCTCGGGGGTCGGCTTGGCCTCGACGAGGGTCACGCCCCGCTCGGCGGCCCGCTCCGGCGGGACGCCCGCCCACTCGCCGCTCGCCAGCCCGTAACTGATCATCCGGCCCCCTCGTCCGACCAGATCGAACGCGGCGCGGCCGATGTCGCCGCCGACCCCGTCGAACACCGCGTCCACCCCGCCGACCGCCGCGCGCACGCGGTCGGGCCAGCCGGGAAGGGTGTAGTCGACCACCACGTCCGCGCCCAAGTCGCGCGCGACCTCCGTCTTGCGCTCCCCGCCGGCCGCCGCGACGACCGTCGTCCCCTCGGCCCTCGCGAGCTGGACCAGCAGCGTCCCCACACCGCCCGCGGCGGCCTCGACCAGCACCCGCTCGCCGGGCCGCGGCGCCACCGCCCGCAGCATCATCGTCGCGGTACGGCCGTCGGCCAGCAGCGCGACCGCCTCGTCCAACCGCAGCCGCTCCGGCACGGGGAACAGCCCGGCGGCGTCCACCGCGGCCACCTCGGCATAACCGCCCGAGCCGCCCGTTCCGGTCACCACCCGCGTCCCGACCAGACCGGGGTCGGCCCCCTCGCCGACCTCCGTCACCACACCACCGACACCATTCCCCGGAATCACCGGCAACTCCACCTGGAACGGCGAGAAGCCGCCCGACCGGAACTGGGTCTCCACGAACGTGATGTTGGCGAACTCCACCTCCACCAACACCTGCCCGGGCCCCGGGACCGGATCGGGCGCCTCCCCCGCGACGAGCACCTCGGGCCCGCCGAACTCCTTCAACCAAACCGCGCGCATCAGAGTCGCCTTCCGTTTCGTTCAACGACCCTGCAAACCCTGCAACCTCCACCTCGCTTGAGGTCAACCCACGGCGTTCCGTTAGCGTGCGGGCCATGACGGTCGCCCGCTCCCTGCTCCTGTTCGCCCTGGCCGCGATCGCCGAGATCGGCGGCGCCTGGCTGGTCTGGCAGGGCGTCCGCGAGAACCGCGGCGCCGCCTGGATCGGCGCCGGCGTCATCGCCCTCGGCCTGTACGGCTTCGCCGCCACCTTCCAGCCCGACGCCCACTTCGGCCGCATCCTCGCCGCGTACGGCGGCGTCTTCGTCGCCGGATCCCTGCTCTGGGGCATGGCCATGGACGGCTACCGTCCCGACCGCTACGACATCGCCGGCGCCGCCATCTGCCTGGCGGGCGTGGCCGTCATCATGTACGCCCCCCGCTCCTGATCACGTCTTCCGCGGGGACGGCCCGGGCAGCACCGCCGCGATCTCGGGCTTCAGCAGATCCCGCACGTTCGCGTACGACCCCGTCAGCCGGTCGTACGGGCACTCGCTACCGCCGGTCGAGTAATTGATCTCGAACCGATCCGTGCCGAAGAACGGCGTCGACGCCGGCCACGTGCTCGGTTCCCGGTTCGGATTCGGGAAGAAGTCGGAACGCTGCGGCCCGTCCCGCCTGCATCCCTCCGGCCCCCACATGGTCGGGCTGTCCCCCTTCAGCCGCCCCCACAACGTCTTGAGGCCCGCCCCCGTCAGCGTGCCGGGTTTGAACACGTCCTCGTTGGTCAGCACCCGCCCGGTCTTCAGGTCCACCGTCACCGCACGCCCCGGCATCTCACCGTCCGCGGGCGCGCAGTACTCCGCCTGCACCCGGTAGACGACCGAGACCAGCGCCGGACCCCGCACCCCGATTCGCACACTGGTGTTGACCTGCGCGTTCTGTGTGCACGCCGCCCCCGCCTCCGCCGTCCCCTTCCGCATGAACCCGACGGTGTCGTCCAGCGGAGCCCGCAGCGCCTGGTTGATCCGCCGCTGCAGGGCCGCGTTCGCAAGCCCGGAGACCCGCGCGTACTGCGCGTTCCGGACCACCAACCGCACATCGGTGTACGACTGGTTCATCGTCGATACCGTCGCCACCACCGGCCGCGGCCGCGGCTCGTCATTCTGGTTCGTGTACGCGTACGTACCGCCCGCGCCCGCCACCACCGCGGTCCCCGCCACGGCCAGCGCGGCCTTGCCGCCCACGCCCGCCAGGAACCCCGAAGCGCTGCCCGTGGCGCCACCCCCGCCCCCGACCGCCGCGCCACCGCCGACCGCCGCCCCACCGCCGGCGGCCGCGGCCGTACCTGCCACGACCGGCGCCGCAGGAGCGATCCCCGCCGCGACCAGCGGGAACAGCGCCGCCAACGCGACCGCCGTACCCGCCAGCGCCCGCACTCCGCGATGCTCCCAATCCGGCCCGTACGCCTCCGCCGCCGCCTGCTCCAACTCCCCGACGAAAGCGGCCGCCCCGTAGGGACGCTGCGCCGCGTCCTTGGCCATCCCGCGGCTCACCAGTTCCCGCAACGCCTCAGGCAGCTCGTCCACCGGAACCGGCGCGTTCGTGTGCCGCGCCCTCAACTCCGGCCCCGACCCCGTATAGGGCAGCCGCCCCGTCACGCACTCGAAGAACACGCACGTGGCCGCGTACACGTCCGCCGCGGGCGTCGCAGGCTCACCCCTCCACTGCTCAGGAGGCATGTACGCGGGCGTGCCCGACCGCGTCCCCTCCCCATGCGAAGCCGCGATCCCGAAGTCGATGAGCTTGCTCAACCCATCGGCCTGCACCACCACATTGGCCGGCTTGAAGTCCCGGTGCACGACCCCCACCGCATGCGCCGCCGCCAATCCCAGCAACGACCCCTTCAACACCGCCAGGGACGACTCCACCCCCAGAGCACCGTGCTCCGCCAACACCTCCTTCAGCGACACCCCATTGATCGCCTCCATGACGATCGCCGCCCCGTGCTCGCTCTCCACCAGCCGGTACAGCCGCGCCACATGCGGGTCCGACACCCGCCCGAGCAGCACCGCCTCCTGCCGCAACCGCTCGAGCTCCTCCGCCGACGCCCGGTACAGGTACTTGACCGCCACCGGCGTCCCGGCCGTCTGATGCCGGGCCAGCACCACCCGCCCCTGAGCCCCGGTGCCCAGCTCCCGGACCTCCTGGAACCCGTCGATCCGCCACTCGCTCACCGCACACCCTCCTGCCACGATCATCAGGCACGCACCGTGAGATCGCCGTACCTGACCGGAAAGTTCGGCGGAACCTCCCACACCACCCGGCCGACCTTTCCGCAACGAATCCCTTTTCCCGCCCCAGGCTCCTCTGTAAGCTTTCGCAGGTACTCCGCCCCGTTGTCGAGACTGGACGATCAGGGATGGCGATGCGCGCCCGGTTGGTACGTTTCTCCCCTCACCGGCCTCGCCGCGTACGCACCACCGCCACACTGGCACTACTCGCGGCCGCCTCGCTCTCCGCATGCGGAAGCGGCCCCTCCTCGGGCACCTTCAAACCCAAGGGCTCCTTGGCCAGCACCACCCCGGGCACCCCCACCGCGTCCAGCCCACCCACGGCCATCCCAACCGCCGAACTAACCAAGACCGTCCTGACCCGCTACAACGAGTACAGGAAGGTCTTCAAGCGGGTGTACGAGATGAACGACGCCGCCGAGCTCAGCACCGTCGCCATGGATCCGCTGCTCGGCGAGGTCACCCGCGATATCGCACAGATCAGGGCAAAGGGCGAGATCTGGCGCTTCACCACCGTCTCCAACGCGCGCGTCTACAGCCGTTCCAAGGACGGCCTCACCGTCTACGTGGTCGACTGCATCCGCACCCTGGCGGGCTACCGCTTCTCGGCGAAGACCGGCAAGCGCACCGGAGGCGGCCCTGGAGGCGCCTTCCTCCACCGCACCGCCGTCCGCTATGACCAGGGCACGTGGAAGGTCTCCGACTCCGTACGGGACAAGAAATGCTGACGCCCGACCGAACGCGCCGCTCCGTCGCCGCAAGCGCCAGAAACCTCGCCGGCGCCTCGCCCGCACCCGTCACGGCTCGCAGAGAAGGACACCCGATGCGCTCCGTTCCCCTTCCACGCCCGTCCCGCCGGCGCTCCGTCCTGGGCGGCGCCTTGGTGACGGGCGCGCTGACCGCCACGGTCATCACCGCCCTCCCCGCCACCGCCGCCCCTTGCACCCTTCCTGGCGGCAACCTCGACTGCAGCAAGTCATCCCCGGGCGGCTCCTCCGGCGGAGGCATCGGGACGGGTGGCGGAGGAGGAGGCGGCAGCACCGGCGAGATCCCCACACTTGACGGCCTGGACAGCGGCGGTATCGGTGCGCAGAACGCCCCTCCGCAAGCGGCGGCGGCCGTACCGACCGCGGTACTCGCCCAGCAGGCACGCGACTCGGCCCAATTCCCCGTTCCTCAGGTCCACACCTCCCCCGAGGGCAGGACCTACGTTCGGGTGCGCACGGGCCTTTGGGTCGAAGGCTTCACCACGGTGTCGACAGAGCCGATCACCGTGGACGGCCAGACCATCCAGGCCACCGCGACTCCGAAGAGGGTCGAATGGAATCTCGGCGAGACCACGCTCACCTGCAACGGAGCGGGCAGCCAGAACGACACGACTTGCAGTCACACGTATCAGAGATCGTCCACCCAGCAGCCGGGCGGCGCCTATCAGATCACCGCAACGATTTACTGGGGTGTCGCATGGACCTGCACCGGAGCAAATTGTGATGCTGCAGGCGGAACTCTCGAAGATGCCTCAAGTCCCTCGGCCCCGACTCCGCTGATCGTGGGCGAGATCCAGACCAACACGCAGCAATGACCTTCACATTGCGCGGGACGACGCGCGTCACTGCGACCCCAGCCATCCTTGTGTCGGCGGCCCTCTGTCTCTCCGCCTGCAGCGACGAGGGCCAAAGTGCTCCCCCACCGCCGAAACCCTCCAGTAGCACGGCCGCCTCGCCACCGCCCAGCTATTCGCCTGAGAAGATCAAGGCTGCGTCGCTCACGCCGAAGGAAGTCGGCAAAGACATCCGAGAAACCCAGGCGGCGGTGGAGGCCTTGAAGGATCGACAAGCCCCCATGTGCTCCCTTTCAGGGGTCGAACTCAAGGGCGATCCGGAAATCGGTGTGCGCCAGTACGCTAACTCCGCCCAGGGCAGCGATGAGATCAGGTATGCGCAACTGATCGCCCGCTATGACGACGGCGGCGCGGCCAACGAGTCGTTCCAGGCTTTGCGGAGCAGCGCGCGCGGGTGCCCACCACGACGTAACGTCCCGGCCAAGAAGATCCGCAAGAACTTCACATTGTTCGCGCACGACGACACCTGGAAGGTGACCGAGGACACCGTGGCCGGATGGCGCCGGCTCCGCGGAACGGAGCAACAGACCTACCCCGCCTCCGCGAGCAAGTTCAACGTGCTCCACTTCATGTACGACTATGCCGTTCGGGGTAATTTGGTGATCGCCACGGTGTACTGGGAGCGCACCGAGCCGAAGAAGCCGGCGGATCCGATCGGCCGCCGGGCCACGGAATTGCTGACCAAGCAGTTGCAGAAGTTCGGATGACCCGGAGCGGCCAGCACATTCCCGGCTACGTCGAGGTCCAGGAACTGGGGGCCGGGACGCAGGGGCGTGTGGTGCTGGCCCGCCATGAGGTGACCGGCGGCCATGTGGCGATCAAGTACCTGGCCTCAAGGCTGCTGGGTGACACCCGTGCCCGCGAGACGTTCCGCAGCGAGGCGGAACTGTTGAAGCGCGTGGCCAATCCCCATGTCGCCCGTCTCCTGAACTATGTCGAGGCTCCCGAGGGTGCGGCCATCGTCATGGAGGCAGTTCCCGGTCGATCGCTCCGCGCCGTACTGAACGGGCACGATCGCCCCTTGGAACCCGAGGCCGCGCTCACCATTCTCAAAGGCTCGCTCCAAGGGCTGGCCGCCGCCCACGCGGTCGGCGTGATCCACCGTGACTACAAGCCCGCGAACGTCCTCATCCAGGACGACGGTCAGAGCAAGCTCATCGATTTCGGCGTCGCCGTTCTCTCCGGCCAGGGCAACATCATGGGCACGCCCGCTTACATGGCGCCAGAGCAATGGGAAGGTGCTCCGGCGACTCCGGCCACCGATGTGTATGCCGCGACCTGCGTTCTCTATGAGTGCCTGACAGGCCATAAGCCTTACTATCTCGCCACCACCCAGGCAGCCCTGCGCGCGCACCACATCACCGCACCGGTTCCCATCGACGAGCTACCCGAGCCACTGCGACCACTGGTCGCCCAAGGCATGGCGAAGAATCCTGGTCGACGTCACTGGGACATCGTCGCTCTCCTCAGCGAGCTCGACGCCGTGGCCTCGGCGACCTACGGCTCCGACTGGGAACGCCGGGGCCTGGTGTCCCTGTGCGCGGCCGCCGCGGTCCTCGCCGCAACCCTCCCTGTCGCGATGCTCGGCGGCGCGCTCACCCCTGGAGCGTTGATCGCTCCGGGAGCCCAGGCCGCGGGCGAGGCCGGGCGGGTGCTGGGCGGCAAGGGCCTGCTGGCCAAGATCGGCGGTGCCAAGGGCGCCGGTGGGGCCGCCGCCGGAACGGCCGCCGCCGTCATGATCGGGCTGTACTTCTGGCCCGAGGGGCCCGGCGTGGGCGGCACCTCCACCGGCGACTACCGGGCGTACTTCACCCGCCCCAGCGTCGTCCTCGCCAACGCCTCGATCCCCGACGGCGACAACGCCGCGAGCCCGCTGGTGAGCGAGAAGATCACCATCACTCCCGCCCGCGCCAAGCCGGGCACCCGCGTCCGTGTGGACATCATCTGGCACGCAAGAACACCGTGGGGGCTCCAGTATCTCGGTCGCGGAAATTTCCGCTGCCTGTCCCCCAATTCCGAACGGGCCGACGCCTACCACCGGGGGTACAGTTTCGGCCTCGGCGAGGAGAGGACCCAGAGCAAGGACACAAAGAAGCCGGACATCTGGCTTTACCGCACAAACGACAAGTCACCGAACGACATTCCCACGGGTACACCCGTCCGCGTCCAGGGCAACCTCGCCAAGCAGCATGACCAGGAAAAATACTACGACAACAAACACTGCTCCTGGACGTTCAACGCCAGCACGACCATAGATTTCGCCGTCCCTCTCGGCTCTTCGGTCACTCCTGGAAAGTACCGGCTGTCCCGGTACTATCCGGTCGGAATAGGCCAGGTGAAGGTGGAAGTGAACCGCCGCCTCACCACGATCACTCCCGCCTCGGCGGGCGCGCGGGTCGAGGGCTCCCTGCCGGCTCTGGAAGTACTGGAGTCCTGAGCCGGGGCAAGCGTGCTCAGAAGTGGAAGGCGGCTACTCCCCAGCCTGGTTTGTTCTGGGCTTCGCGGGTCCATTCGATGCATGACTCGACGGCTTCCAGGACCTCGCTGTCGAGGGAGTCGCGCTGTTCCTGGGTCGTCGCCTCCCATTGGGCCAGGGCCTCGGCGCACTGGGCCGGGGTCCATTCGCCGTAGCAGGGCAGGTGGTCGGGGCGAGGAAGCGGGGAAGGGACGGAGCCGTACATGAAGTCGGTGACGGCGACGGCTTTGATTCCCAGCTTGGCCAGGCCCTCGTCCACTGTCTCCAGCCAGGCGCCCCGGAACGGGGAGAAATGGTTGTTGTAGAGGAACCGGCCGTAGAATTCGCAGATGGTCTGGAAGGCATAGCCGTACTGGAAACTGTAGGACTCGTCGAAGGGGCCGCCGTTGATGACCGCGCGGACGGCTTCGTAGCGGGTGGGGCAGCCCTCTTCGATCTGGTCGGAGAAATACTCGTCGTCGTGGGCGAGCCGGGTCTTGAAACGGCCTCCGATCATTCGCCGCAGTTTGTCGTCCTGCGCACCGATCGCGCCGTTGAGCTTGTTGAGATCGACGAGGTAGGGGCTCAGCGAGTAGCTCATGGGCGCGACCCTAGCGGTCCGCTCCGACAGTCGTCCGGACGATCTCCTCGCAGAGCCGGTGGGTTTCCAGGGCGTCGGTGACGGGCGGGAACTCGCCGGTGCGGACGGCTTCCAGGAAACCCAGTGTGATCTGCTCGATGCCGCGCTGGCGGGCGACCGAGATCCAGTCGCCCCGGCGGTGCAGGGTGGTGCCGCCGCGGTGGTCGATGACGTCGGAGAGGTTGAGCACCTCGCGTTTGGCGTCGCGTCCCATGACCTCGAGGGTCTCCTCGGTGGAGCCGCTGGAGCGGTTCATGACGCCGATGGCGGTGAAGCCGTCGCCCGACAGTTGCAGGACGACGTGGTGCAGCGCGCCGTCGCGGACGCGGGTGCGGACGTCGGTGTGCTCGATGGGGCCCGGGACGAGGAAGCGCAGGGTGTCGACGACGTGGATGAAGTCGTCGAAGACGACGGTGCGGGGCTCGGCGGGCAGGGCCGCGCGGTTCTTCTGCAGGACGATCAGGTCGCGCGGGTGGTCGAGGAGGGCGCGGTAGTCGGGGGCGTGGCGGCGGTTGAAGCCGACCATGAGGCCGGTGCCGGTGCGGGCCGCGAGGTCGGCGAGGTGCGCGGCGTCGTCGAGTCCGGCGGCGAGGGGCTTGTCGACGTAGGCGGGCACTCCGGCCTGGAGGAGGCGTTCGGTGATGGGGCGGTGCAGGCCGGTGGGGGCGTGGACGAGGGCGGCGTCGAGGTCTTCGGCGAGCAGGTCGTCCAGGGAGCCGTGCCGGTGGCGGAGGCGGTACGAGGCGGCCACCCGGTGAAGGGTCGCCACGGAGCGGGTGTGCAGGTGCAGTTCGATGCCGGGCTGGGCGGAGAGGACCGGCAGGTACGCCTTCTGGGCGATGTCACCGAGTCCGATCACGCCGATCTTGAGCGTCTTCACTTTTGCGAAGGTACCGTTCCAAGGCGGTCAGGTGCCCAGGTGGCCTGCGGCGACGCTCTTCGGGACGACCATCCGCCACGCGTCGGTGACCAGTTCGCGCATCTCGGGTTCGTCGAGGGCGGCGGTCCGGGCGTCCACCCAGTTGAAGCGCTGGTCGGAGAGGCGCGGCAGGTGGAATTTGGCGGGTTCGGACGCGATGAGCGCGTCGCGTTCCTCCTTGGGGAAGGCGAAGCCCATCACGGTCTCGTCCTGGGAGAACGCGACGTAGACGATGGCGCCGACGCGGAACTTGACGCGGTCCCTGATCAGGTGCTCGGTGGTGCGGGGCAGGGTGAGGGCGAGCCGGCGGACGTCGGCGACGGTGATCAACGCGGTCTCCGTATTGGATCGGTCATTTCAAAACGTGGTAGCGTGCCGCCATGGCCCGTCCACGGAACTTCGACGAGGAGCGGGCGGTCGAGGCGGCGATGCGCGCGTTCTGGACCGCCGGGTACGAGGCGACCTCCACCCAGGATCTGTGCGAGGCCACCGGGCTGGGCCGCAGCAGCATCTACAACACCTTCAAGAGCAAGCACGACCTGTTCGAGCGGTCCCTTCGACGCTACATGGACCTCAAGACGGGCGGCTACACCTCGCTCCTGGAGGGCCCCGGGACGGTCCGCGGGAAGATCACCGAGTTGCTGCGGCGGATGATCGACGACGAGACCGGGGACGGCCTGGGCTGCCTGGTGGTCAACACCGCCGTCGAACTGGCACCGCGGGACCCCGAGGTCGCCGCGCTGCTGGAGCGGGACTACCGGCGGCGGCTCGAGGTACTGCGCGCGGCGTTCGAGGCCGGGCGGCGGGACGGGGAGATCGCCCCTGACCGGGATCCGGTCGAGATGGCCCATTTCATCATCGCGACGATCAGCGGCATCCGGGTGGCGGCCCGTTCGGGCGCCGAGCGGGCGACCTTGGAGGCGGTGGCGAGCGCGGCGCTCCGCGCCTTCTGACCCACGCGTATGGGGCCGTCCCGACGCATGCCCAAATTTTAAACCGATCGATCTAAAATGAGAGGAGAACGCCCATGCCATGGGCGATCTATGTGCTGGGGTTCGCGATCTTCGCGCAGGGCACCTCGGAGTTCATGCTGGCCGGGCTGCTGCCCGAGATGGCGGCCGAGCTGGGCGTGTCGGTGCCCACGGCCGGACTGCTGATCTCCGCGTACGCCCTCGGGATGGTGGCCGGCGCGCCGGTGCTGGCGATGGCCACGCTCCGGCTGCCGCGCCGCACCTCGCTGCTGGCGTTCCTCGGGGTCTTCGTCCTGATGCACGTGGCGGGCGCGCTGACCCCCGGCTACGAGGTGCTGTTCGCGACCCGGCTGCTGGGCGCGATCGCCAGCGCCGGGTTCTTCGGGGTGGCGGCGGTCGCGGCGGTCGACCTGGTGCCGGAGAACGCGCGCGGACGGGCGATCGCGATCGTCATCGGCGGGATCACCGTGTCAACGATCCTGGGCGTCCCCGGCGGCACGTTCCTCGGGCAGTACCTGGGCTGGCGGTCGGCGTTCTGGACGGTGGCGCTGCTGTGCGCGGTCGCGCTGGTGGGCGTGGCCATGGCCCTGCCAGGGCGTTCCAATGCGGGGCCCGTGCCGGGGCTGCGTGAGGAGTTGCGCAGCCTGTCCTCGCTAGGGCTGTGGATCGCCTACGGGACGAGCGCCCTGACCTTCAGTTCCATGATGGCGACCTTCAGCTATCTGGGGACGATGCTGACCGGCACCACGGGCCTGTCCGAGGCGTGGGTGCCGGCCGTGCTGGCGCTGTTCGGCGTCGGGTCGCTCATCGGCATCACGATCGGGGGGCGGGTCGCCGACGCGCACACGTTCCGTACGCTCACCGTTGGGATGGCGGGAGTTGTGCTTGCGTCGTCCGGTATCGCCCTAGGAGCGAGCTACCCGGTTGTGGTCATCGCGCTGGTGCCCTTGCTCGGCGGGTTCGGCCTTGCGACCAACCCCGCGGTGAGCGTCCGCGTGTTCGCGCACTTGGGCGAGGTGCGCACCTTGGCCGGCGCCATGGTGACCTCGACCATCAACGTGGGGAACACACTCGCGCCATGGCTCGGCGGGCTCGTCATCAGCGCGGGCTTCGGCTACCCCTCCGCCGCCTGGGCCGGTGCGGGGATGGCCCTGGCGGCACTGGGCATGGTGGCGCTGGGCGCCTTCGTCAGCACTGCGGCTTCTTCATCCCGTAGACCGCCCGCTGCCCTGGATGCTCCGCCAACGCCCACACCTGATTCGCGCCACGCCAGCAGTGCAGGTCCTCAGGACCGAACGAAGCGCTCTCGCGCTTCACGTCCTTGAAGCCGTTCGACCAGACGGCCTGGATGAGTTGCCCCTGGTTCTTGTTCTGGCCGGCCGCGTAGGGCTGCTCCTCCTGGGGGACGTTGCGCGTGAACCACCAGGTGCCGTCCGAGGCGGTCCCTCCCTGTACGTACGACACGGGGAGCCGGGCCACCGAGGACGGCGTGGCGCGACCGGCGGCGTCGGTCTCCAGGTCGTTCGTCCCGCTGTCGCTTGTCAGCTGGTACTGCGCGACGCGCCCGTTGCCGTTCTTGCACCGCTCGCCCGTCACCAGCCTGTCGCTGCCGGTGCGGTTGATGGACAGCCACGAGTGGTTCGGGGTGCCGTTGGCCGTGCAGGAACCGCCGGACTGCTTGTTCGGGACGTACGACAGCACCTGCGGCATCACGTACCGGTACCCGTAGCCGTAGTAGGTCTTGCCCTCCAGGCCGACCTGGTCGGGCTTGCCCGTGGAGCCGTTCTCGCTCTTGCCCAGGTCGAAGATCTGGCGCATGTCGAAGACGCGCAGACCCGTGTTGGTGTCGGCGACGTAGAGGCGGTTGCCGTACCAGGCGATGCCCCCGGCGTGGATGCCGGTGTCCGAGCCGTGGGCGCCGACCGGCTCAAAGGTGGTCTTGCCGTCGGCGTTCTGGTACGGCCACACCAGCAGCACGTGCCGGTAGGTGTTGTCCTTGGTGTTGATGAAGGTGACGCGCGCGCTCTTGTGCGGGGCCTTCTTGTCGGCGTCGTACCAGCTGACCAGGAGGGGCTTCTCCGAGCCCCATTTCTCGTCGTCCTGCGCGTCGGAGACGCCGGTCATGCCCTGCGGGTACCACTCTTTGGACTTGGTGTCGGCGGAGTTGAAGCAGAACACCTTGGCCCCTGCTGGGACTTTGGCGGCGGAGCCACAGCTTCCGCCCCATTTGCCCGTGCGGCCGCCCTTCTGGTTGAGCAGGTCTTGGACGCCTGTCGTTTCCAGGTTCTCGGCCATGCCGCCAAGGGCGCCTGCGTCCGGCCCCTTGCCGGCCTTAAGGATGTAGGGGCTCTTGGACGGCGGCGCGGCGGACGCGGTCGCCGCCACCTTCTCGGAGTAGTCGGGGACGAAATAAGCGAAGGCGGGAGCTCCGATGGCCACGATGGAAAGGGGGGCGGCCAGGGCGAGCAGGCGCCGACCGTTCACGTGATCACCTCCAGGGGATCACGGAAGTTAGCATTATTCGGACTTTTCACCCAAGATCACGCTAAGCAATGACATCATCGCTGGTGGAGATCCTTGGGAGGTCAGCGGTACCGCCACGCGGAACGGGTGTCGACGACGCTCTCACGCGAATCTTGATAACGATTCGATATCGCGGTAAACCGCACCTGGGGGAAGCGCGTCGCAGCGCGGCCCCCGCGGCGATCCCGCACGTCACGGGACCACCGGCAGGGGCCGCCGGCAAGCCGGGCCGGCGGCGCGTCAGGCCGGCATCGGGATCAGCCCAGGCGGCACGTGCCGCTGTCGGCCTTGCCCGGGTCGCTCTCCGAGACCGCCTTCACCTGGAGCTTCGCCCGCGGGTCGGCGCCGGCGGCCGGCTTGGCCCACACCTCCACCGACGTCCGCTCGCCCGCCTTCGCGGTGGCCAGCGAGTTCGGCACCCAGGTCGTCCAGCGGGCGTCGGACGCCGACGCCGTCACTCGGAACACGTCCGACGCGTGGTTCCCGCTGCCGCCCTTGCCGGAGTTGCGCACCGGCATCGTGCACTTCATCCAGCCCGAGCCCGCGTTCTGCACCCGGCCCTTGTCCACCTTCACCCCGCGCCGCTGAGAGCCGGCGCCGTCCAGCGAACGGATCGCGACCGTGTAGGACAGGATCCCCTTGCCGTCGCGCTTGAGGTCGAGCACGTAGAAGTGCAGGCGGTTGGCCTTGTCGACGTACTCGAACTCGCTGCCCGACCCGTTCCCGGCGTGGAAGAGCGCGTCCGACAACTGCCGGTAGTCGCCGATCGTCATCTTCTGCGGCGTGCCGTTCGGCAGGACGAAGTCGACCTTGTCGATGTCCTGCGGGTTGGCGTCCTTCACCCAGATGAACGGGGCGTCGTCCTTGTCCTTGGTCTTGGACAGCAGCACGCCGGAGTCGGGTGTGAAGGAGTCGAAGCCCATCCGGTCGACGACCTCGAGGGTGTAGTTGTCGTAGCCGCCGCCGTCGCAGAGCGCGTCGGCGGTCTCGTCGCACGCGGGGCTCTTGTCCCCGCCCGTGCCGAGCTTGAGGTTGATGCCGGCCAGGCCGCCCTTGCCCGGGTCGGCGGCGCGCGCGGTCACTTTGGCGACCATGGCCCCGGACGCGGCGAGGGTGTCGCGGTCGAGTCGCAGCACGTGATCTGGGTCGACGATGCCCAGCTTCAGCTTGTTGCGGAGCGTGTGCTGGGCGCCCATCGAGCCGCCGCCCGTCGCCGGGACCATCCACCGGCTGTGCGGCCCGCCGGGGCCGTTGAAGCTGCCCCGGCTCAGCATCTCCCACGGACCGGAGTACGCGCGCCGCGCGGGGACGGCGTACGGGTTGTTGTAGTTGTCGCCGATCCCCAGGATGTGGCTGAACTCGTGCGCGAAGACGCCCATTCCGGAGCTCTCCGCCTGGGTCGAGCTACCGCTGACGGCGTTCGGCCAAATGGTGGAGCCCGACGCCCAGGACGACCACGGGACGTACCGGGTCTTCACCCAGTTGGGCAGCGCGGGGTCCTTCGGGCCCCATTCGGGCGTCACCTCCTCCGGGGAGTTGAACTTCATCTGCCCGAACTCCTGCCACGTGGACGATTCATCTTGTCCAGCGGAGAGGAAGAAGACGAAGTCGAACTCCTTGGCCTTCGCCTCGCCCACGTCCGCGATCCACGCCGCCCGCGCGTCCGCGCGGATGTCGCGGTCGCAGGTGTCCCCGGTGGGGCAGCCCGTGCCGCCCTGCATGCGGTTCTCCACGCCGTACTCGTGGTCCTTGGCGGGCATCCGGTACGCGCCGAACGCGGTCAGGTCGACCCCGTAGCGGCCCCCGGAGTCCTCCATCCAGTACTCGTGGAGGGTGTGCCCCCTGTTGAGCTGCTGGGGCTTGTTGAGGAAGTCCTGGTAGAACCGGGCGACCTCGCCGCGCGGGACGTCGCCGGCCAGGCTCGGGTTGCCGAAGATCGTGGAGTTCTTGGCCTGGGTCACCACGAACTCCTGGTCGGGGTAGTCGACCAGGACGACCGCGCCCTTGAAGTTCTTGACCGACCCCTTCCTGGACTGGTCGGCCCAGGAGGTGCCCGGGACGGGCTTGTAGTCGTCCCAGGTCATCGTGTCGGGCAGTTCGTAATCCTGCGGGTCGATCGGCCTGGGGGCGCCCGCGGCGAACGTGCGCTGCTGCTGGGCGCGCTGCCACGGCTGGGTCTGCGGCCAGTGCCGCATCTGCCAGGGGTTCTTGGTGGGTTCGGGGATCGGCGCCCGCTGCCGTGCGGTCGCCGGCGCCGCCGCGAGCCCCGCGGACAGTGTCAGGATCGTCACGAGCGGTACCAGCAGTCTCTTGTCAACGCGCATGTCTCACCCGTCTGCAGTTGTTGGTGAGACCGTAGAGACGCCGGTTTCATCCCGGCAATGGCCGAGATAGCCGATCTTGAACGCGCCGCGCTAGCACCTACCGCCGTGGCCGCCGGGCGGCCGTCACGGGAGTCAGAGGAGCGGTCGGCGGGCGGTGACGATCCCGTCCTCGTCGCTGTAGAGATGATCGCCGGGACGGAACTCCGCGCCGCCGAAGCGCACCGCCACGTCCACCTCGCCGGCGGCGTCCTTGGCGCTCTTGCGCGGATTGGACCCCAGCGCCTTGATCCCCAGTTCGAGGGTGCGCAGGGTGGCGACGTCCCGCACGGCGCCGTTGATGACCACCCCGGCCCAGCCGTTGCGCACCGCCGCGGCGGCGATGAGGTCGCCCATCAGCGCCGAGCCGAGCGAGCCGCCGCCGTCCACGACCAGGACACGGCCCTCGCCGGGCGTGTTGAGCAGCCGCTTCACCAGGGCGTTGTCGCGGTGGCAGCGCACGGTCGCGATCGGGCCGGCGAACGCGGTGCGCGCCCCGTAACCGCGGAACTGCGTCTCGCAACTCTGCAGTTCGTCCCCGAAGTCATCGATCAGATCGGCGGTCGCGAAGTCCATGCGGGGCAGCCTACCGAGACCCCTACCGGCAGGTAATCGGCGGTCCGGGGCCGGGGGAGGCCGGACGCCTGACAGGACACGGTGATCTTCGGTAAAACCTTCTTCTGAACCCAGGAGGTCGCCATGCAGCCCCCCAGCCGGCCCGGCCCCGCGTTCGAGCCGTTCCAGCAGCTCGAACCGGGAGATCCGGCACTGATCGGCGGCTACCGGGTGCTGGCCCGGCTCGGCACCGGCCGGCTCGGCACCGTGTACCTGGCGGCCACCCAGAGCGGGCGGCGGCTGGCCCTCAAGTCGGTGCGGCCCGAACTCGCCGCCGACGACGCGTTCCGGCGCCGCTTCAAGCAGGAGATCGCCGCCGGCCAGCGCGTCCGCGGGCCGTTCCTCGCCAGGGTGGTCGACGGGCACGCCGAGGGGTCGCGGCCCTGGGTGGCGACCGAGTTCGTCCCCGGCCCCACCCTCGCCGACGCGGTGACCGCGAACGGGCCGCTGCCCGTCCCGGCGGTGCGCGTGCTGCTGGACGCCCTCGCGCAGGCCCTCCAGGCCCTGCACGACGCCGACCTGGCGCACGGCGATCTGCGGCCGTCCAACGTGCTGCTCGCCGAGGACGGGCCGCGCGTCGTCGACTTCGGATCGCTGGAGCACGAGCCGTCCGCGCCCGGTGATGTGTTCATGCTCGGCCGTACGGCCCTGTTCGCGGCGACCGGGCAGGAGCCGCCGGACCTCGGCGACTGCCCGGACGAGCTGCGCGGCCCGATCGAGCGCTGCCTCGCCGAGCGGCCGGACGAGCGTCCCGAGCCGCGCACGCTCGCCGCGGAACTGGAGGAGGACGATTCGAAGGAGGACGGGTCGCCGGAGGCCGGTTGGCCGCCGTCAGGGCTCGCCGAGCTGCTGCCCGCCTACCTCGCCGAGCCGCCGCGCCCGGACGCGTCCCCGCTCCCCGACCCCGACCCCGCCCCCTCACCCGAGCCTCCGGCTCCGGCCGCGCCGTCCGCGCCCACCGCGCCCACCGCGCCGTCCACCCGACCCGACGTTCCCGCCAAGGCGCGCCCCCGGCCCAACTTCGTCGTCCCGGAGCAGCCGCCGCAGACCGACCCGTCCCTCGCCCAGCACGCCGTGGAGCCGGTGATGGGCAGCTACCGGCACGACCTGGTCGTCGCGCTCGGCATCGGCGGCGGCGCGTTCGGGCTGCTGGTCCTGATCCTGCTGCTGCTCTTCCTCAACTAGACGGGGTGTCGGTCGGCCGCCCGATCAGCCGGGACAGCACGATCGCGGTCTTGGTCGCGGTGATGTTGTCCTCCCGCCGCAGCCGCTCCAGCGCCTGCTCCAGATGCTGGATGTCGCGGACCCGCACGTGCACCAGCGCGCTGGCATCGCCGCTGATGGTGTAGGCGGCCATCACCTCGGGATGCTTGCGGATGCTGGAGTAGATCTCGTCGGGCGAGGTCGCCCCGGTGCAGAAGATCTCGATGAACGCCTCGGTGGTCCAGCCGAGCGCGGCCGGGTCGACGACCGCGGCGAACCCGGTGATCACGCCGTCCGCGCGGAGCCGGTCGACGCGCCGCTTCACCGCCGGGGCCGACAGGCCGACCCGGTCGCCGATCTGCGCGTACGAGGCGCGGCCATGCTCCAGGAGCTGCGCAACGATTCGACGGTCCAGCTCGTCAAGACGCAACGGATCACCTCCTGGACGACGATTCCGGACGCTGGTCGTGCGCCGATCCCGAACATACGCTGAATATGGGTGGGCGGCCAGCGTGGCACGGGCGCGGCCACCGGCCCGAGAACGCCGGAGGGAGCGTCGTGAGCCTGACCGACCAGCTGCGGGCCCTGTCCGAAGAGCACAGCGCGCACAACTACCACCCGCTGCCGATCGTGATCGCCGAGGCCGAGGGGGCCTGGGTCACCGATGTCGAGGGGCGGCGCTATCTGGACATGCTGGCCGCCTATTCGGCGGTCAACTTCGGGCATCGCAACCCGCGGCTGACCGCGGCGGCGCGCCGCCAGCTCGACCGGGTCACGCTGGTCAGCCGGGCCTTCGACCACGACCAGTTCGGGGCGTTCGCGCGCGAGCTGGCGGAGCTGTGCGGCAAGGAGATGGTGCTGCCGATGAACAGCGGCGCCGAGGCGGTGGAGACGGCGCTGAAGACCGCCCGCAAGTGGGGGTACGAGGTCAAGGGCGTGCCGGCCGGACGGGCGAACATCGTCACCTTCGAGGGCAACTTCCACGGCCGTACGACCACCATCGTCAGCTTCTCCACCGATCCCGACGCCAAGGACTCCTACGGTCCGTACACTCCGGGGTTCCGGACGGTCCCGTACGGCGACGCCGAGGCGCTGCGCGCGGCGATGGACGAGGACACGGTGGGCGTGCTGATCGAGCCGATCCAGGGCGAGGCCGGGGTGAACGTGCCGCCCAGCGGCTTCCTCACCGCCGTCCGCGAGATGTGCACGGCCAACGGCACGCTGATGATCGCCGACGAGATCCAGTCCGGCCTGGGCAGGACCGGGACCACGTTCGCGGTGGAACACGAGAACGTCGTCCCGGACGTCTACGTCCTGGGCAAGGCGCTGGGAGGCGGCCTCATGCCGGTCTCGGCCGTGGTCGCCGACCGGGCGGTCCTGGGGGTCTTCAAGCCCGGCCAGCACGGTTCCACGTTCGGCGGCAACCCGCTGGCGTGCGCGATCGGGCGGGAGGTCGTGGCGATGGTGCGGACGGGCGAGTTCCAGGAGCGGTCCCGCACGCTGGGCGAGCACATGCACCGCCGGCTGGGCGCGCTGCCGCCCGATCTGGTGCGCGAGGTGCGCGGCCGCGGCCTGTGGGCCGGGGTCGAGCTGTACGGCGAAGCGCGCCCGGTGAGCGAGCGGCTGATGGAGCTGGGCGTGCTGGCCAAGGAGACCCAGGAGACCACGATCCGGCTGGCCCCGCCGCTGGTGATCAGCCGCGCGGACCTGGACTGGGCGCTGGACCGTCTGGAGATCGCCCTGAAGGGCTGACCCCCTTCCCTGGCATGAGGGAGGGCTTTCCACAGCGCTGTGGGAAGCCCTCCCTCACTTTCTCGATCCAGCCGGATTAGTCTGAGTGGACTATTCTGTATGGACGAGATACCGGGAACGAGGCGCCCATGCCGAGACCCATCGCACCGCCCGCGCTCACGGTGCTGCGCATGCTGCACGACGGGCCGATGCACCCCTACGAGATGCAGCAGCGGATCCGCCAGCACGCCTACGACCGGGCCGTGAAGATCACCCATGGTTCGCTCTACCACTCGGTGGAGCGGCTGGCGGCGGCCGGGCTGATCGAGCCGGTGGAGACCGGGCGGGCGGGCCGCCGTCCCGAGCGCACCGTGTACGCGATCACCGACGACGGCCGGGACGCCGCGCGGCTGCGGATGACCGAGTTGCTGGCCGAGCCCGCCGAGGAGTTCCCGCTCTTCGGCACCGCGCTGGCCTTCGTCAACCTGCTGCCCGAGGACGAGGTCGCCCGGCATTTGCGGCGGCGCCAGGTGGCGCTGGAGACGCTGCTGGCCGCCGACCAGGCCGTGTACGAGGTGCTCGGCAAGCAGGGCTTCGAGCGCTACAAGCTGATCGACCACGAGCTCGCCCTCACCCGCCGGCGGGCCGAACTCGACCTGGTCCGCGATCTCGCCGACGACCTGGAGGCCGGACGCCTGACCTGGTCCGGCGGCCGCGAACGCGAGTAGGCGCGACTAGAACGGAGACCGCAGGTGCGGACCTGGCGCGGCAACCCGTGGGCGATCCTGCTCACCCTCTCCCTCGGGTTCTTCATGACGCTGCTCGACCTGACCATCGTCAACATCGCGATCCCCGGCATCGTGGCCGGGCTCGGCGCCTCGCTCGACCAGGCGATGTGGGTGGTCAACGCCTATGTCCTGGTGCTGGCCGTGCTGCTGATCACCGGCGGCCGGCTGGGCGACCTGCTGGGCAAGCGGAACCTGTTCATCGCCGGGGTGGCGGTGTTCACCCTGGCCAGCCTGGCGTGCGGGCTCGCCCGGGACCCGGCCTGGCTGATCGCGGCCCGGGCGGTGCAGGGCCTGGGCGCCGCGCTGCTGATGCCGCAGACCATGTCGATCATCATCGGCACCTTCCCGGCGGAGCGGCGCGGCGTCGCGCTGGGCGTCTGGGGCTCGGTGGCCGGGCTGTCCACGATCACCGGGCCCACCGTGGGCGGGCTGCTGGTCACCACGCTGGACTGGCGGTGGATCTTCATCGTCAACCTGCCGATCGGCGTGCTGACGCTGGTGCTGGCCGCCGCGGTGCTGCCCGGCCGCACCCGCACCGTCCGGCGCCGCTTCGACCTGACCGGCGTGCTGCTGGCCTCGGCCGCGCTGTTCTGCCTGATCTTCGCGCTCACCGAGGGCCAGAAGCACGACTGGAACGGCGGGATCCTGGCCCTGGCCGGCACCGCCGCGGTCTTCCTGGCGATCTTCCTGCTGCACCAGCGGGCCCGGCAGGACGCCGAGCCGCTGGTACCGTTCGCGCTCTTCCGCGACCGCAACTTCGCCGTCCTCTGCCTGGTCGGCGGCGCCGTCTCGATCGGCATGGTCGGGATGGCGCTGCCGCTGACCCTCTACCTGCAGACGGTGCTGGGCCTCAGCGCGCTGCAGACCGGGCTGGTCATGGCGCCGTCCTCGGTCGTCTCGATGCTGCTGGCCCCGCTGGCGGGACGCCTGACGGACCGGATCGGCGGCCGGCCCCTCCTGACGGGCGGGCTGGTCCTGTACGCGCTCGGGCTGCTGTGGCTCAACGCCACCGCCGAGGTGGGACGGTCGTGGACGGCGTTCCTCGGCCCGTTCATGCTTTCCGGGATCGGCATCGGCTGGGTGTTCGCCCCGATGGCCACCGAGGCGACGCGCAACGTCCCGCCGCGGCTGGCCGGGGCCGCCGCCGGCGTGAACAACACGATCCGGCAGGTCGGCTCGGTCCTCGGCGCGGCGGTGGTCGGGGCGGTGCTGCAGAACCGGCTGGCGACCGCGCTCCGGGACGAGGCCGCCGCCCGGGCCGGTGAGCTGCCGTCGCGGTTGCGCGGCGAGTTCGTCGACGGCTTCGCGGGTGCGGCCGAAGGCGGCCTGGAGATCGGCGCCGCACAGCACGCCGGTGCCCACCCGCTCTCCGCGAGCGTGCCGCCGGACCTGGCGCAACGCTTCCAGAACCTGGCCGCGGACGTCTTCGCGCACGGGTTCGTCCAGGCGATGCGGCCCGCGCTGATGGTCCCGGTCGCGGTCATCGTGCTGGCCGCCGCCGCGAGCGTCGCCGTCAGGCGCTACCGGACGCCGGCCCCTGCCCCGGAGGCGGGCCCGGAGGCCGGGCCGGTCCAGGGGCCCGCCACGTCAGCCAGTTCCCCTCCGGACGCGCGGCCGGAACGAGCGTGACGGCGATCACCCCGGCCAGCAGCCCGCCGATGATGAACAGGTACCCGGTGAGCGTGCCCGGGACGATCAGGTCGCCCTCGTCCCGGGGCACCGACAGCGACCACGTGACCAGCCCCCAGACGAGCACCAGCGTCATCGGGCCCATCCGGCCGCGCATCGCCCAGCCGGCCAGCCGGGCGAGGCCGAAGTTCACCAGGATGAGCACGATGGCCACGACCGGTACCGACCCGATCGTCCAGCCTTGCGCGAACGAGCCGACCAGCCCCAGCAGCGCGCCGAGAAGCCCGAGCGCCGCGTAGGCCGCGCCGGAGACGAACGCCTCCAACGTCGCGTCAGACCGCGGCCCGTCCACGGCAGCCTCGTAAGGGAAAACCGGCCCGTACGGCCCTCCCGGCCCGTACTGCGGGACCTGACCGTGCGGCACCGCTTGGCCGTGCACCGGCCACTGGCCTCCCTGCATACCCTGGCCGTCCTGCGGAGCCTGGGCGCTCGGCGCGCCCTGGTCGTGTGGCGGGTGCGGGCCGTCCGGTGGGGCCCAGGCGGGGGGCGCGGCCTGCTCGTCCTGGCCGCCGGGCTCGGCCGGGGGTCGATCCTTGTTCACGCTCGCAAGCGTAGCGACCGGTCAGGAGGGCGGGGCAGGCTCGGCGAACAGGTCGCTCTCCCGCCCGCCGGCCAGGGCCGGGCCGCGCTCGCCCTCCAGCAGGATGAAGTACTCGGTGCCGAACGCCTGCTGCCCGAGGTTGTTGGACAGCGCGAAGAACGGCCCGACCTCCTCGGGGGCCACCACGATCTGGGTTGCGTGGGCGCGCAGCGCGGCCAGCTTGGCGGGCAGGTGGGCCCGGGAGTCCACCACCGTGGTCAGCTGGTCGTCGGGCACCCCGGAGCCGAGCTCGTCCAGGCTCGCCACCCGGCCGAACGGCAGCCGCGCCTCCCGCATCACCGCGATGGCCCGGGCCAGGACGGTGCGCGGCGTGGCGTAGGCGTAGATCTTGGCGACCTTCCAGGGCTCGCCGCCCTGCCCGTCGTCGTGGCCGGGATCGGCGGCCAGCTCGACCGCCCGCCAGGTCACCCGGTGCGCCTGGATGTGGTCGGGATGGCCGTAGTTGCCGCGCTCGTCGTAGGTGACGGCGACCTGCGGCCGCACCTCGCGGATGATCTTGACGAGTTCCCCCGCGGCCGTGTCCAGATCGGCGCGCCAGAAGCACCGGGGGTCGTCGTTGGTGGCGGTGCCCATCATGCCCGAGTCGCGCCACCGGCCCGGCCCGCCCAGGAAGCGGTGGTCGGACACGCCGAGCGCGGCGCACGCCTCGGCCAGCTCGCCGATGCGGTACTCGCCCAGCCGGTCCTCCTTGTCGGAGGCCAGATGGCGCAGCTCATCGGGGATGACCTCGCCCTCCTCACCGAGGGTGCAGGTGACGAGGCAGACGTGGGCGCCCTCGGCCGCGTACTTGGCCATGGTGGCCCCGGTCCCGATGGACTCGTCGTCCGGATGGGCGTGGACGAACAGGATCCGCGGCTCCTTCATAAGACACGAGCCTACTCAGGACGGGGACCCGATCGGGTACCGCCCTCCCGGCGGTGCCGCCGCGGCGGCACCGCCGGGAGGGCGCGGTGACGCTCAGTTGCGGGGGTTGTTGCCGCCGTCGTCGGGCGGCGTTTCGTCGTCGCCGGGCGGGGGCTCCTCGGTGTCGGGCGGCGACGCGGAGTCGGTCGGCGCCGGGTCCGACTGCGTCGGCGCCGGCTCGGACCTGGTCGGCTGCCTGCTCGGCACGGTCGGCTGGGGCTCGCGTTCGCGGGTGCGGGTGATCCGGGTCGTCGGCGTATCGTCCGGGGTGTCCTCTTGGGTCGGCGAGTCCTGGACGGTCTCCGAGGTACCGGGGGTCGGGTCGTTGCCCGGCGTGTCATCGCCGGACGAGGCCATCATCAGCCCGACCACCAGCGCCAGCGCCGCGATCGCGCCGACCCCCGCCACGACCGGCCAGCGCGACTTGCGCTCGGGCTCCCAGGCCCGGTGCCCGCCGGCCCGGCCCGGCGGACGCGGCCCGCCGGGACCGTACGCGGGCGGGAGCGGCGGCGCGCCGGCCCCGACCGGCGGCATCGCGCGGGTGCGGTCGGCGACCGGCTGGGTGCCGCTGGGCATGGGCGCCCCGGCGGCCCGGTGCGACCCCTCGGCCAGCAGCGTGGTGGCCTGCGCCGGGTCGTCCATCTGGGTCTGGGCGGCCGGGCCGGCGCCGATCAGCGTCATCATCAGCTGCTGCGCGGTGGGCCGCCGCTCGGGCTCCTTGGCCAGGCAGGCCGCGATCAGCCGGTGCAGGTCGGGCGGCAGCCCCTCCAGGCTGGGCGGCTCGTGCATCACCCGGTTGATCACCGCGACCACGGTGTCGTCGCCGAACGGAGGGCGCCCGGTCGCGGCGAACACCATCGTGGTGGCCCAGGCCCAGACGTCCACCGCCTCGGTGAGGGTGGCCCCGGCGACCTGCTCGGGGGCCATGTACGACGGCGTGCCGATCGCCTTGGTGGCGGCGGTCTGCCCGGTGTCCAGGGCGCGCGCGATGCCGAAGTCGATGACCCGCGGCCCGTCCGGTGCCATGATCACGTTGTGCGGCTTGAAGTCGCGGTGCACGATCCCGGCCTGGTGGATGGCCACCATCGCGGTCAGCGTGCCGATCGCGAGCCGCTCCAGCGCGGCGCCCGGAATAGGCCCCTGCTCCATCACGTGCTTGTGCAGCGACGGGCCCGGCACGTACTCGCTGGCGATGTAGGGCTGGTCCCCCGCGACATCGGCCTCCAGCACCTGCGCCGTGCAGAACCGGGCGACCTGCTTGGCCGCCTGGGCCTCGCGGACGAAGCGGTTGCGGGCGTCGGCGTCCACGGCCAGATCGGCTCGCAGCAACTTGATCGCAGCCTGGCTCCCGGAGGCGTCCACGCCCAGGTAGACCACGCCCTGCCCGCCCTCGCCAAGCCGTTCGAGCAGTTCGTATGAACCCAGCCGCCGGGGATCTCCCGGCTGCAGCTCCGGCATGGACCACTCCTTCGTACCGCGATGTCAAGTGATGGTGATGAATGATGAATGGGGGAGAAGTCTCGAGCTTACGCCAGCGTGCCCGCGATCACTGGCGGTTCCCGATCGGGCACCTTACATCGCGGTGCCGACGAGGTCAGTCGGAATCGGCGCTCCGCTCTGGCCCGAATCTCCGAGACCGCTCCGGAACGCCCGGCTCGTACCGTACTCCGCGAGGGCGGGACCAGGCCATGACCACCGGGTCCGTCCTGGCAGACTCGGATCCCATGAGCATCGGCTACCCGCGGCAGAGCGCCCGCACCCGGCGGTTCACCCTCGGCGTCCCGCGCGCCTTCCAGATCGCTTCGGACGGCTCGTACGTCGCCTTCCTGCGGACCAAGGCCGGCGACGACCCGGTCACCTGCCTGTGGACGCTGGACACCGCGACCGGCGCGGAGCGCCTGGTCGCCGACCCCGCCGCCCTCGACCTGCCCGGCGAGGCCGATCTGCCGCCCGAGGAGCGGGCGCGCCGCGAGCGGGCGCGGGAGCAGGCCGGCGGCATCGTCGGCTACGCGGTCGACCGGGACGTCACCCGGGCGGTGTTCGCCCTCGCCGGGCAGCTGTTCGCGGCCGACCTCAGGTCCGGGGACGTGCGCGCGCTGCCCGCCGCGACGCCGGTGTTCGACCCCCGCCTCGACCCGGCGGGCCGCAGGATCGCCTACGTCTCGGGCCGCACCGTGCACGTCACCGCCTGGGACGGCGGCGCGGACGGCGACGAGGGGGCGCTGATCCAGCCGGAGAGCGACCAGGTCTCCTACGGCCTCGCCGAGTTCATCGCCGCCGAGGAGATGAACCGGATGCGCGGCTACTGGTGGTCCCCCGACGGCGGCGCGCTCCTCGTCGCCCGCGTCGACGAGACCCCCGTGACCCGCTGGACGATCGCCGACCCCGCCAACCCGGACCGTCCCGCGCACGAGGTCGCCTACCCCGCCGCCGGCACCCCCAATGCGATCGTGTCGCTGGTCCTGGTGAAGTCCGACGGCGGCGGCAGGGTCGCGGTCGCCTGGGACCGCGGCGAGTTCCCCTACGTCGTCACCGCGTCCTGGGACCGGCACGGCCTGCGGATCGTCGTCCAGTCGCGGGACCAGCGTGCCCAGCGGGTGCTCGGCGTCGACCCGTCCAACGGCGAGACCGAGCTGCTGCACACCGCGCACGACCCGGTCTGGACCGAGATCGTCTCCGGCGTGCCGTGCAACACCGGCTCCGGCCGCCCGGTCTGGGTCGTGGACGACGCCGGGACCGACACCCGGCGGCTCACCGTCGCGGGCGAACCGGTCACCCCCGCCGGGCTCCAGGTGCGCTCGGTGCTCGGCGCCGAGGGCGAGCGGATCCTGTTCACCGCCGCGGAGGAGCCCACCGAGGTGCACGTGTGGTCGTACGACGGCGCGACCGGCACCGCCACCCGGCTCACCGAGGGCCAGGGCGTGTTCGGCGGCGTCCGGACCGGCGAGGTCACCGTGCTGACCGCGTCCCTGCTGGACCGGCCGGGCGTCGCGGTCGAGGTGCGGACCCCGTCCGGGGTGCGGGAGATCGCCTCGCTCGCCCAGGTCCCCGAGGTCACGCCGAAGGTCGAACTGCTGCGCGCGGGCGAGCGGGAGATCCGCACCGCCGTGCTGCTGCCCACCGGATGGGAGCCGGACGCGGGCCCGCTGCCGGTGCTGGTGGACCCCTACGGCGGCCCGCACGCCCAGCGGGTGCTGGCCACCCGCCGCGCCTTCTACGAGCCCCAGTGGCTCGCCGACCAGGGCTTCGCCGTCGTGATCGCCGACGGGCGCGGCACGCCCGCGCGCGGCCCCGCCTGGGAGCGCGCCGTGCGCGGGGACTTCACCGGCCCCGTCCTGGACGACCAGGTCGCCGCGCTGGAGGAGGCGGCCCGGCGGCATCCCGACGCGCTCGACCTGGGCCGGGTCGGCGTGCGCGGCTGGTCGTTCGGCGGCTGGCTGGCGGCCTTGGCCGTGCTCCGCCGCCCCGACGTGTTCCACGCCGCCGTGGCCGGCGCGCCGGTGACGGACTGGCGCCTCTACGACACCCACTACACCGAGCGCTACCTCGGCCACCCCGAAGAGGAGCCGGAGAACTACACCGCCAACTCCCTCATCGAGAACGCCGGCAAGCTGGAACGCCCTCTCCTCCTCATCCACGGCCTGGCGGACGACAACGTGGTCGCGGCCCACACGTTGCGGCTGTCGTCGGCGCTGCTGGCGGCCGGACGGCCGCACACCGTCCTGCCGCTCTCGGGCGTCACCCACATGACCCCGCAGGAGATCGTCGCCGAGAACCTGCTGCGCCTGCAGGTCGACTTCCTCAAACGCAATCTCGGGTAACGCCACTGATCACTGATCACTGGCGGCGGCGGCCGGGTCCCGGGGGGTGCCGTGCCAGCTGCGCCAGAGGACGGCGTACGAGCCGTCCTCGGCGATCAGCTCGTCATGGGTGCCCAGCTCGGCGATCCGGCCGTCCTCGACCACCGCGACCCGGTCGGCGTCGTGCGCGGTGTGCAGCCGGTGCGCGATCGCCACCACGGTACGGCCGTCGAGCACCGCCGCCAGCGAGCGCTCCAGCCGGCGGGCGGCGCGGGGGTCGAGCAGCGAGGTCGCCTCGTCCAGCACGAGCGTGTGCGGGTCGGCCAGCACCAGGCGCGCCAGCGCGAGCTGCTGGGCCTGGGCGGGCGAGAGCGTCTCCCCGCCCGATCCCACGAGCGTGTCCAGGCCAGGGCCGTCCCAGTCGACCGCGCGCAGCGCCGCCTCGACCTCCTCGGCCGCCGCGTCCGGGCGGGCCATCACCAGGTTCTCCCGCACCGTCGTGTGGAACACGTGGTGCTCCTGGGTGAGCAGCGCGACGTGGCCGCGCCGCTCGTCCAGCGGCAGTTCGGCGAGCGGCACCCCGCCGGTCCCGTCGCCGACGGTGACCGAGCCGGTTCGCGGGCCGTCGATCCCGGCCAGCAGCCGGCCCAGCGTCGACTTGCCCGCGCCGCTCGGGCCCACGATCGCCAGCCGCTCCCCCGGGCGCAGCTCCAGGTCGATGCCGTGCAGGACGTCCTGCCCCGCCCGGTAGGCGTAGTGGACGCCGCGCACGGTGAGCCGCTCGCCGTCCACGCGGCGGCCCGGCTCCGGTGACCGCTCCTCCCCGGCCTCGCCGACCCCGAGCAGCCGGGCCAGCGACGCGCCGCCCAGCTGCAGCTCGTCCAGCCAGGTCAGCAGCATGTCGATCGGGCCGATCAGCTGCTGGGCGTACAGCGTGGCCGCCGTCACCTGCGCCAGCGACGCCATCCCGTTGATGTAGAACAGCCCGCCGATCAGCAGCGTCGCCGCCACCGGCAGCACGAAACCCATCTCGATCGCCGGATACAGCATGGTGCGCAGCCGCAGCGTGTACCGCTCCGCCCGGTACGACTCGGCGATGTCGGCGTCGCCGCGGCGATGCCGGCGGTCGGCCAGCCGCAGCGCCTCCACCGTGCGGGCGCCGTGCACGGTCTCGGCCAGGGTGTCGGTGAGATCCGCCCAGCGGGCGTTCTCCCGCAGGTAGCCGGAGTGGGCGCGCGGCAGGTACCACCGCATCACCCCCCACAGCAGCGGCACCGAGATCAGGCACGGCAGCGCCACCAGCGGGCCGTTCAGGATCAGCGCCCCGACCGTCAGGACGGTCACCACGAGCCCGATCAGCATCTCCGGCACCGCGTACCGCACGCTGGTGCCCAGCGTCTCCACGTCCCGGGACGAACGGCTCACCAGGTCGCCCGTGCCCGCCCGCTCCACCGTGGCCAGTGGCAGCGCCAGCACCCGCTCGACGAACTCCTCGCGCAGCTCGGCCAGCACCCGCTCGCCCAGCCGCGCCGAGGCCAGGTAGGCGTACCGGATCAGCACGCCCTGCACGATCATGAAGGCCGCGATGGCGGCGCCGACGGTGTCGATGCCCGCCCCGCCGCGGCCCGCGTTCTCCACCAGGCCGCCCAGCAGCCGCGGCGTGACCAGCCCGGCGACGGCGGCCAGCGCGTGCAGCCCCAGTGCGCCGAACAGCGCGCGCGGATGCCGCAGCACCAGCCGGCGCGCGTACGCCCGCACCTGCCGCGCCGACGCCACCGGCAGGATCTCGGCACTCACGGCTCTCCCCTCAGTTCAGTCGAAGACGACGGCCTCGGCCCTGGCGTCCTTGCCGTCGCCGGCCTCGCCGCGCGTGACGGTGGCGGCATAGCGCGGCTCCGACACCAGCAGATCGCGGTGCGCGCCCTCCGCGGCGACCGTCCCGTCCTCGACGAAGACGACATGGTCCGCGCGGTCCAGCACCAGCGGGCTGGTCGTGCACACCACCGTGGTCCGGCCCGCCCGGCCCGGCCCCAGCCGGTCGGCGATCCTCGCCTCGGTGTGCGCGTCCACCGCGCTCGTCGGCTCCACCAGGACCAGCACCTCCGGATCGGCGGCCAGCGCCCGGGCCAGCCGCAGCCGCTGCTGCTGCCCGCCGGAGAACTCCCGGCCCGCCTCCACGACATGCGCGTCCCGGCCCACCGCCGCCACGACGTCCTCGGCGTTCGCGGCCTCCAGCGCCCGGTCGAGTGCCCCGTCCACCGTCCCCGGGGACGTCAGGCCGTCGGCGAGCGGCCCGGAGAACAGCCGGTCCTCGTTCACCGCGACCAGGATCCGCGCGCGGACGTCCGCCAGATCCGCCAGCGGCACGCCGCCGTAGGTCACCTCGCCGTCGGCGTACCGGCCGAGCCGGTCGGCGATCGCCTGGGCGTCGCGCGGATCGGCCGCCGCGATCGCCGTGACCGCGCCCGGCCGCACCACCAGCCCGGACGCCGCGTCCACCAGCTCACCGCCCGCCGCCGGACGGGCCGTGCCGTCCAGCGCCACCTCGGGCCGCAGCTCCAGCACCGCCACCACCCGGCCCGCCGCCACGTACGCCCTGGTCAGCTTGCCCGCCAGCTCGCCCACCGTCTTCAGCGGCTGGATCAGGAACACCGCGTACCCGTAGAACGCCACCAGCTCGCCCACAGTGATCACGCCGTTCGCCGCGAACCGGGCACCGGCCCATGTGACCAGCGCGATCAGCAGGCCCGGCAGCAGGATCTCGGCGCCGGTGAGCTTGGACTCCGCCCGCGCCGTCGCGACCCCGGCCGCCCGCACCCGCTGCGACTCGTCCCGGTACCGCTCGGCGAACAGCCGCTCACCGCCGATGCCCCGCAGCACCCGCAGGCCCGCCACCACGTCGGTGGCCCGGGTGTTCAGCTCGCCCACCAGCTCCCGGTGCCGCTGCTCGCGCTCCCGGTACGGCCGCAGCAGCGGCGCCGCCACCGCCAGGATCACCGGCACCCCCACCAGCACGATCAGGCCCATCTCCGGCGAGGACACCAGCATGATCGCCACGACGGCCGCGATGGAGATCACGGCGCCCGTCCCGCGCGCCGTGATCTCCATCGCCTCGCCCACGTGCGACACGTCCGCGACGCCCACGCTCACGACCTCCCCGGCGCTGAGCCGCTTGGGAAGCGTCGCGCCCAGCCGGGTCGCCTGCCGCGTCACCACCTGGACCGTCCGGTACGCGGCCGCGAGCCAGTTGAACACCGCGAACCGGTGCGTCATGACTCCGGCGGCCGCCTGTGCCACCCCGAGCCCCAGCAGCACCCCGGCCCACACCAGCAGGGCACCGGAATCCCGTGCCGCCAGCCCCTGATCGATCGCACGGCCGATCGCCGCCGGCATCAGCGCCTGGCTGAGCATCCACACCACGCCCAGCGAGGCACCGCCCACCAGCGTCGCCGCCTGTGCGCGCCCGAGCCACAAGAGGTAGCGAACCGAAGAACGATGGTCCGGCCTGCCTGGATCTTTCACCGGCAACGGCTTCACGCCCGGCAGATTAAGCATCCACGGCAAGAAATCTCGAGCGATTAATTCTGGGGAGGCCGTGCCTACGTGGGGGGCACTCACCAGATAGACACAGCTGGATGCGGCGGCCATGCGATAAGGTCGGGTGAGTACGGAGCGATGCTCCTGCGCTCCATGAGCCGGGACACAGGCGGCTAGGCAGATGCCGCTGCCCCGGCGCGGTCCGGTCCAGGTCCGCGCGGTTCCGCCGTATGCGGGACCGGGGATTCCGGCCGTTGCCTGTGCCGCCGCCCGCCAACCTTCCGGAAGCCTTGTGAGCACCGTCAGCCACCATTCGCACAGTCCGCTCCCGCACGGCCCCAGACCCCATTCCAACCTCGTCGCCCATGGCGGCGAGGATCGCGTCGACCTGCTCCTGATCGACGACGATCCCTCCGATGTCTTCCTGGTCGAGGAGATGCTCGCGGAGAGCGGGCTGGAGATCGGCCTGGCCGTCGCGGACGGGCTGCCTGCGGCGCGGCGGCTGCTGAACCGGCGGACCCAGTGCATCATCGTCGACCTGTCCGCGTCCGGCGACCGGGACCCCGTCGAGGGCCTGCGGGAGGTTCTGGCGATCTCCGGGCACGCCGCGGTCATCGTGCTGACCGGGTTCGACGACGCGCGGCTCGACGCCCGGCTCGGGGTCCGGGCGGTCGCCGCGGGGGCCGCGGACTACCTGGTGAAGCAGGAGGTGGACGGGCCGCTGCTGGCCCGCGCGATCCGGTACGCGATCGAGCGCAAGCGCGCCGAGGAGACCGAGCGGCGGCTGGTGGAGGCCCGGATCCTGGGCCGGGAGAACGCCCGGCTGGAGCGGGGCCTGCTGCCGGTGCCGCTGATCGACGATCCCGGGCTGCGGCATCACACCCGGTACCGTCCGGGACGCCGCCGGGCGCTGCTGGGCGGCGACTTCTACGACACCGTGCAGACCGAGGGCGGCGCGGTGCACCTCATGATCGGGGACGTGTGCGGGCACGGCCCCGACGAGGCGGCGCTGGGCGTCCAGCTGCGGATGGCCTGGCGGACGCTGGTGCTGGCCGGGCACACCGGCGAGCAGTTGTTCGGCACGCTCGACACGGTGCTGGGGCACGAGCGGCGCAGCGAGGAGATCTTCACCACGCTGTGCATGATGACGATCGCGCCGTCGCTGCGGACGGCGCGGATGCACCTGGCCGGGCATCCGGCGCCGCTGCTGTTCCGGGAGAGCGAGGTCGTGGCGCTGCCCGAGTACGCGCACGGGCCCGCGCTGGGCCTGGTGCAGGGTGCGGAGTGGCCGACCACCGAGATCGACCTGGGCGAGTCGTGGAGCCTGATGCTCTACACCGACGGGCTGATCGAGGGACGGGTCGGCGAGGGCCCGGCGCGGCTGGGCACCGACGGGCTGGTGGCGCTGGCCCGCGAGGCGCGCGGCCGTGGCGCGGCGGGCCGGGGGCTGATCGACGCGTTGGTCGCCGAGGTCGAGGAGCTCAACGGCGACGCGCTGACCGACGACCTGGCGGTGCTGCTGCTGTCCCGCGATCCCGCGCGGAGTTCCTGACCCGCCTGTGAGGTCTCTCACCTTGGACGATGTGGTGAGACGCCGGAAATGCCCAGGCTGCTTGCGTCATAGCCACAGGCTATGGAAACGAGTACCGCCATGACTTGGATGTCTTGAACCTCGCGGTCGTACCGTGCGCTCGTGGCTATAGCGATTCCTGCGATCTACCGGTCGACCGTGGGCAAGAAGGCGGTCATGGCCGTGAGCGGCGGCGTGCTCGTGCTGTTCCTGCTCGGGCACATGGCCGGCAACCTCAAGATCTTTTTTGGGGCGGAGGCCTTCGACCACTACGCGCACTGGCTGCGCACGGTCGGCGAGCCCGCCGTGCCGTACCGCACGGTCCTGACACTGACCGAGGTCGTGCTGTTCGCCGCGGTGGTGCTGCACATGTGGTCGGCGGTGTCGCTGGCCCGCCGCGCGTCCCAGGCCCGTCCGGTGAAGTACCAGGCCAAGAAGAAGTCGCACGCGCAGGGCTACGCCACGCACACGATGCGGTTCGGCGGCCTGATCATCGCGCTGTTCGTGATCTGGCATCTGCTGGACATGACGTTCCTGGTGGTGAACCCGGGCGGCCGGGACGCCACCCCGTACGAGCGGGTGGTGGAGGGCTTCGCCCCGTCCCGCTGGTACGTGACGATCTTCTATGTGGTGGCGATGCTGCTGGTGGGGCTGCACCTGCGGCACGGCGTCTGGAGCGCGTTCCAGACCCTCGGGCTGCGCACCCCCCGCAACGAGCGCGCGCTGCGGGCGCTGGCCGCGACCGTGGCCGCGCTGGTCACCGTCGGGTTCCTCGCCGTGCCCGTCTCCGTCGCCTTCGGATGGGTGAGCTGATCATGGACGACTTCTACACTCCGGGCGAGCCGGTCGCCGACGCCAAGTCCCCGGCCGGGCCGATCGCGGACCGCTGGACCACCCGCAAGTTCGAGGCGAAGCTGGTCAACCCGGCCAACAAGCGCAAGAAGAAGATCATCATCATCGGCACCGGGCTGGCCGGCGGCTCGGCCGGCGCCACGCTGGGCGAGGCCGGGTACCACGTCGTGCAGTTCTGCTTCCAGGACAGCCCGCGGCGCGCCCACTCGATCGCCGCGCAGGGCGGCATCAACGCCGCCAAGAACTACCGCAACGACGGCGACAGCGTGCACCGGCTGTTCTACGACACGGTCAAGGGCGGCGACTTCCGCGCCCGCGAGTCCAACGTGCACCGGCTCGCCGAGATCTCCACGCAGATCATCGACCAGTGCGTGGCGCAGGGCGTGCCGTTCGCCCGCGAGTACGGCGGCCTGCTCGACAACCGCTCGTTCGGCGGCACCCAGGTCTCCCGGACGTTCTACGCCCGCGGCCAGACCGGCCAGCAGCTGCTGCTCGGCGCGTACCAGGCGCTGATGCGGCAGGTGGACGCCGGGAACGTGGAACTGCACGCGCGGCACGAGATGCTCGACCTGATCATGGATGACGGCCGGGCCCGCGGCGTCGTCGTCCGCAATCTGATCACCGGCGAGATCTCGCGGCACACCGGCGACGCGGTGGTCCTGGCCAGCGGCGGCTACGGGAACGTGTACTTCCTGTCCACCAACGCCATGGGGTCCAACGTCACCGCGTCCTGGCGGGCGCACAAGCACGGCGCCTACTTCGCCAACCCCTGCTACACCCAGATCCACCCGACCTGCATCCCGGTCAGCGGCGACCACCAGTCCAAGCTGACGCTGATGTCGGAGTCGCTGCGCAACGACGGCCGCGTGTGGGTGCCGAAGAAAGCGGGCGACGAGCGCAGGCCGTACGACATCCCCGAGGGCGAGCGCGACTACTACCTGGAGCGCATCTACCCCTCGTTCGGGAACCTGGTCCCCCGCGACATCGCCTCCCGCGCCGCCAAGAACGTGTGCGACGAGGGCCGCGGCGTCGGCCCCGGCGGCCTGGGCGTCTACCTCGACTTCGCCGACGCGATCGAGCGGCTGGGCCGCAAGACCGTCGAGGCCAAGTACGGCAACCTCTTCGAGATGTACGAGCGGATCACGGGCGAGAACCCGTACGAGACGCCGATGCGCATCTACCCCGCCGTGCACTACACGATGGGCGGGCTGTGGGTGGACTACGACCTGCAGTCCAACATCCCCGGCCTGTTCGTGATCGGCGAGGCGAACTTCTCCGACCACGGCGCCAACCGGCTCGGCGCGTCCGCGCTGATGCAGGGCTTGGCGGACGGCTACTTCGTGCTGCCGAACACCATCGGCGACTACATCGCCCGCAACGACCTCGGCCCCGTGGACGACACCGCCGCCGCCGAGGCCGAGACGCGGGTCAAGGACCAGATCGAACGGCTGCTGTCCATCGACGGGGACCGTTCCGTCGACTCCTTCCACCGCGAACTCGGCCACATCATGTGGGAGTACTGCGGCATGGAACGCACCGAGGAGGGCCTGCGCAAGGCGCTGGAGCTCATCCCCGCGCTGCGCGAGGAGTTCTGGACCCGGGTCAAGGTCACCGGCAGGGGCGAGGAGCTCAACCAGCAGCTGGAGAAGGCCGGCCGGGTCGCCGACTTCCTGGAGCTGGGCGAGCTGATGGTCGTCGACGCGCTGCACCGCGCCGAGTCGTGCGGCGGCCACTTCCGGGCCGAGAGCCAGGACGAGGACGGCGAGGCCAAGCGCGACGACGACGCCTTCTCCTACGTCGCCGCCTGGGAATGGGCCGGGGCGGGCGAGCTGCCCGTCCTCCACAAGGAGGCCCTGGAGTTCGAATACGTCAAGCCGAGCCAGAGGTCATATAAGTAATGAAGCTGACATTGCGCGTCTGGCGCCAGAAGGCCCCCGAGGACAAGGGAAAGATGGTCGAGTACAAGCTCGACGACATCTCCCCCGACGCCTCGTTCCTGGAGATGCTGGACGTCCTGAACGAGAAGCTGATCGCCGAGGGCGAGGAGCCGGTGGCGTTCGACCACGACTGCCGCGAGGGCATCTGCGGCATGTGCTCCCTGGTGATCAACGGGACGCCGCACGGCCCCGAGCGCAACACCACGACCTGCCAGCTGCACATGCGCAAGTTCAAGGACGGCGAGGTCATCGACGTCGAGCCGTGGCGGGCCAAGGCGTTCCCGGTGGTCAAGGACCTGGTCGTGGACCGTTCGGCGTTCGACCGGATCATCAAGTCGGGCGGTTTCATCTCGGCCCCGACCGGCACAGCGCCGGAGGCGCACTCGGTGCCGGTGCCCAAGCCGGACGCCGACCGGGCGTTCGAGGCGGCCGAGTGCATCGGCTGCGGCGCGTGCGTCGCGGCCTGCCCGAACGGCTCGGCCGCGCTGTTCCTCGGCGCGAAGGTCACCCACCTGGGGCTGATGCCGCAGGGCCAGCCCGAGCGCTGGGACCGGGTCGTCGACATGCTGGACACCCACGACGACGAGGGCTTCGGCGGCTGCACCAACACCGGTGAGTGCACGGTGGCGTGCCCGAAGGGCATCCCGCTGGACGTCATCGGCCGGCTCAACAACGACTACCTCAAGGCCAGCGCCGGGGGCCGCAAGAAGTAGCGAGAGGTAGTCGCCTCAAGCGAGGCGCCCTGGGCTGGGGTGGCCCAGGGCGCCTTTTCCATTCGGTCAGCGTTCCTCCAGCGCACGCAGGGCGCGGGCGCCTTCGTCCTCCACCGTGCCGGGGAGTCGCTCGAAGCCGTCGGGGTCGATGCCGCGGACCTTGCCGGTGGCGAGGTCGTTCAGCATGTTCTTGAGCCCGCCCGTCACCGCGCTGATGAAACGCTCGGACTGGTAGTGGCCCATCGACTGGGTCTGGCCGCGCACCTCGAACAGCACCGTCCCGGTGCCGTTGAGCCCGAATGAGGAACGCGCCTGTCCGGGCAGGTCGCGCGTGGGCGCGTGCGGGTAGCGGGCCGCGATGTGGCCGCCGTCCTCGATCCCACGGAACGCGCTGATGGCGAGCTGCTTGGAGAAGTTCTTGGGGTAGGTGTCGGCGTACGGGGCGTACTTGCCGCCGGGCTGGAAGAACACGTCCGGCAGGGGCGGGTAGTCCACGGCGACGTCCAGGAGCCGGTTCTGGGCGTCTTCCCTAACGCACGCCCCTTGGTGATGCAGGTCGACGTAGACGTCCACCTTGCCGTGGCGTGCGCGCAGGCGCTTGTAGATGTCGCGTAGCGTCTGCGACTCGGGGTTGAGGAACCAGCCGAAGCCGGACGACTGCCCTGGGACGTCCTCGGGCTTCGGCTTGTAGTCCAGGTCCACGTTGAAGTCGCGGTTGAGGTCGAAGCCGGGCCGCTGGGTGTAGTCGTCGCCCTGCTGCGTCCCGTTGAGGTAGTTCCACGCGGGCGGACGACCCTTGAGCTGCGGGAACTCGCTCTGGACCGCGTCCCACGAATGGTCGTTGCCGCGCCGGTCCAGCTCCGCCCCATCGGGGTTGATCTTCGGTACGGCCACGAAGGTGATCTCGCGGCGCAGCCGTGCGGCCTCCGGCGAGCCCGAGGTGCCCAGCCACTTCAGGATGCGCAGCAGCGAGCTGGTGCCGGTCTTCTCGTTGCCGTGGATCTCGCTGTTGGCCAGGAAGACCTTCTTCCCGGTGCCGACGGTGGCGGTGTAGATCGAGCGGCCGCGGGTGGACGCGCCCGCGCCCCGCACGTCCACCCGGCCGCGGCTCGCGCGTTCGATCCGCGCCAGCTCCGTGCGCATCTCGTCGTAGTCGACGAACTTCCAGGTCGGCAGGTCGCGCGGCTCGTCGCTGCACTCCTGCGGGGGCATCGGCGGGGCCGGCGGCGCACCGGCCGACGCGGGCGGCGCGGCCAGCCCGAGGGCGAGCGGAACGATCAGGAACGCGGCGGAACGGCGGGGGGACGGGAGTACAGGGACCATGGGATCTCCGGGGGCTAAAGATCACTTTGCCCGGATCTTAAGTCCTGTTTGTCTCGAAGCGGCCTCAGCTACCGCGCGAGCGCGCTACCTGGCCGGTGATGCGATGCCGGAGGCGAGCTTCACCGGCCAGATCGCGAAGCGATGTCGCGCTCGCACCGAGCACGGTCAGGGTGCGAGCCGCCAGGCGAGCACCCTGGGCCGGGATTGCAGAAAACACAGCATCATTGGCCTTGACGTCTTGGAACCGCCGTGATCGAGCCGATCGCGTCGACGCCCGCGGGGAGGCTGCCGTCCAGCGCCGCCTCCACCAGGTACGTCTCCAGCGTCTCCTGGAAGGCGCGGGCGGCATGCGTCGGATCGACGTCCTTGCGGCGCGCGAGCGCGACCGTGCGCTGCAGCCCCGGCCCGTTCTGGCCCCGCTCGACGCCGTCCTCGGCCAGGACGAGCGGCGTGCCGCGCAGGCGGGGCCGTCCCGCGAGCACCATGCTCGGCACCACGGCGATGCCGAGCCCGGCCTCGACGAACCGCAGCACCGCGTCCATCTCCCCGCCCTCGACCGCGAACCTCGGCTCGAACCCCGCCGTGCGGCACGCCCCGATCGTCGCCTCGCGCAGGTCGTAGCCGGACCGGAACATCACCAGCGGCCGGTTCCGCAGATCCTCGATCCGCAGGTACGGCCGCCGCGGCAGCCGCTCGGGCTCCGTCGGGGACGCCACCACCAGGTTCTCCCGCAGGATCGGGGTCGTCTCCAGCGGCGGGTCGCCCTGCAGCGGCAGTATCACCAGCGCCAGGTCGAGCGACCCGCGGGTCAGATCGCGCACCAGGTCCCGCGACCCGCCCTCCTCGACGATCAGCCGGATGCCCGGATAGGCGTCGTGGAAACGGCGCAGCACGTCGGCGAGCAGCCCCGCGCACAGCGACGGCGTGGCGCCCAGCCGCACCCGTCCGCGGCGCAGCCCGGCCAGTTCCTGCACCTCCAGCCGGGCCGTGTCCACATCGGCCAGGATGCGTTTGGCCAGCGGAAGCAGCGCCTCGCCCGCCGGGGTCAGGCTGATGTTCCCGCGCGCCCGGCTGAACAGCGACGCGCCCAGCTCGGCCTCCAGCGCGCGGATCTGCTTGGACAGCGAGGGCTGCGCCACGTGCAGGATCTCGGCCGCCTGGGTGAAGTGCCGTACCTCCGCGACCGCGACGAAGTAGGCGAGCTGCTGCAGCTGCATCCTGCACAGGGTACGACCCGCCAGGTCAGCGCCTCATGGCCGCCCCTGGCGATCAGCGGGCGTGGCGGCGGAGCGCCTGGAGGTCGTGCACGATCACGCGCCGCCGTCCGGTCTCGATCCAGCCGTGCCGCCGCAGCGTGCCCAGCGCCTTGCTGACCGCCTCGCGGGAGGCGCCGACCCACCCCGCCAGCTCCTCCTGCGACAGGCTCAGGGTGATCTGCACGCTCGTCGCGTCCCCCGGCCGGTCGCCTTGCGGGCCGGGCCGTCCCGGCCGCGGGGCGCCGCGGCCGGCCGTCCCGGGCCCCGTGGAGCCGGCGCCGGGACGCGCACCCGAGCCGTTGGGACGCGTTCCGTGCCCGCCGCCGGCACGCGACCGGCCGCCCGGCTCGTACGGGACGCCGAACCGCTCCGCCAGTTCGACCAGCCGCTGCGCCACCCGTCCGGTCGCGTCGAACATGCCGAACTCGACCCGGCGCCGGTCGGCGTCCCGCCAGCGCCGGCACAGCATCTTCATGATCAGGATGGACACCCGGCCGTGCGCGCGGAGGAAGGACATGAACTCCTCCTCGGTGAGCGCCAGCACCCGCGCCGGCTCCAGCGTGGCGACCGTCGCCGACCGCGGCAGCCCGTCGATCGCCGCCACCTCGCCCAGCAGCGAGCCGGGGCCGCGCACGTCCAGCAGCGCCTCCCCGCCGTGCTCGCGGTCGGAGAACGCCTTGACCCGGCCCGCGACCAGCACCGCCACCCAGGTCGACATCTCCCCCTCGTGGAAGAGCACCTCGCCGCGCCCGAGATCGCGGAACCGGCCGCGCGACTCGAGGTCGGCGCGCTCTTCGGGAGTGAGTTCGGCGAGGAAAGAGCCGGGCTCCAGGGGGCTCATGCCACCACGCTAAACGAGTCCCGCGATCCCGTAACGGGGCGGGGAATCACGAAAGCATCACGCGTTGTGTGAACTTCTCCCTATTCACGCGCGGCCCGTTGGGCGAGGCTTGATCGCGGCGTGTGCGGCCGCAAGGCCGCCCCCTGAGGCTACGGCGTTCATGGGGAACGGCGGTACGGCGGGCGGCGGCGACGGGGGCACGCCGCCCGCCGGCATCCGCCCGGGCCCACCCGGGAACGGGTGCACTTCCGCCGTGCGCCGAACGCGATACAAATCTCACCGCCGAGATACCTTGCCCTGGCGTGTCCGCACAGCCGAACGCCCCCTGCGCGGCGGGCACCGGCAGAGGGCGAACGATCGAACGCGGGCAGGTCAGGCGGACGGGGTGTCCTGGCCCTTCTTCACAATGCCGAGCTTGCTGCCGAGCCACACCACCGGGTCGTACTTGCGGCCCACCACCCGCTCCTTCATCGGGATCAGCGCATTGTCGGTGATCTTGATGTGCTCGGGGCAGACCTCGGTGCAGCACTTGGTGATGTTGCAGAAGCCGAGACCGTGGTCGTCCTGCGCGATGTTGCGCCGGTCCGCGGCGTCGGCCGGGTGCATCTCCAGCTCCGCGATCCGCATCAGGAACCGCGGCCCGGCGAACTCCGGCTTGTTCTCCTCGTGGTCGCGGATCACATGGCAGACGTTGTTGCACAGGAAGCACTCGATGCACTTGCGGAACTCCTGCGAGCGCTCCACGTCCACCTGCTTCATCCGGAACTCGCCCGGCGCGGTGTCACCGGGATCGAACGCCGGGATCTCCCGCGCCTTCTCGTAGTTGAACGACACGTCGGTGACCAGGTCGCGGATCACCGGGAAGGTGCGGATCGGGGTGACGGTGATCGTCTCGTCCGGCTCGAACGTCGACATCCGGGTCATGCACAGCAGCCGCGGCATGCCGTTGATCTCGGCGGAACAGGAGCCGCACTTGCCGGCCTTGCAGTTCCAGCGGACGGCCAGATCGGGCGCCTGCGTCGCCTGCAGCCGGTGGATGATGTCGAGGACGACCTCGCCCTCGTTCACCTCGACGGTGTAGTCCTGCAGCTCGCCCTCGCCCGCGTCGCCGCGCCAGACCCGGAACTTGGCGTCGTAGCTCATCGGTCGCTCTCCTCGGTCTCGGCTTCGGCGGTCTCGGCGGCGGAGACGGCGGCCTTCGCGTCCTCGGCGGGCCGATCGCCGGCCGCGCCCGCGGGCAGCTCGTCCGCGGTGAGGTACTTCTTCAGCTCGTCGGTCTCGAACAGCGTGATCAGGTCGTCCCGCATCGGCTCCAGCGGCTGCCGCTTCAGCTCGACCCGGGGGGAGTCGGGGTCGCCGGCCAGCCGGCAGACCAGGTTGACCTTCCGCCACTCCGGCGACATCGTCGGGTGGTCGTCGCGGGTGTGGCCGCCGCGGCTCTCCTGCCGCTCCAGCGCCGCCCGCGCGATCGCCTCCGAGACCAGCAGCATGTTGCGCAGGTCCAGCGCCAGATGCCAGCCCGGGTGGTAGCCGCGGCCGTCGTTCACCGCGACCGGCTCGACGCTCACGTTGGCGACCCGCTCGCGCAGCTTCTCCAGCGACTCCAGCGCCTGCTTGAGCTCCCCCTCCTTGCGGATGATGCCGACCAGGTCGTTCATCGTCTGCTGGAGCTCGGCGTGCACCGCGTACGGGTTCTCGCCGCCCTCGCGCTCGAACGGGGCCAGCGCCTCGGCGGTGGCCGCCTCGATCTCCTCGTCCGGGACGGCCGGACGCGCGTCCAGCGCGTCCACGTACTCGACCGCGCCCAGCCCGGCCCGCCGCCCGAACACCAGCAGGTCGGTCAGCGAGTTGCCGCCGAGCCGGTTGGAGCCGTGCATGCCGCCCGAGCACTCACCGGCGGCGAACAGCCCCGGCACCAGCGCCGCGCCCGTGTCCGGGTCGACCTCCACGCCGCCCATCACGTAGTGGCAGGTCGGGCCGACCTCCATCGGCTCCTTGGTGATGTCGACGTCGGCCAGCTCCTTGAACTGGTGGTGCATCGCCGGCAGCCGCCGCTTGATCTCCTCCGCGCCGCCCGGCATCCGGTCCACCACCGTGAGGTAGACGCCGCCGGCCGGTGACCCGCGGCCCGCCTTCACCTCGGAGTTGATCGCCCGCGCCACCTCGTCGCGCGGCAGCAGCTCGGGCGGGCGCCGGTTGTTGTCCGGGTCGTCGTACCAGCGGTCGGCCTCCTCCGCGGAGGTCGCGTACTGGGCCTTGAAGACCTCCGGGATGTACTCGAACATGAACCGCTTGCCGTCGGAGTTCTTCAGGACGCCGCGGTCACCGCGCACCGACTCGGTCACCAGGATGCCCTTGACCGACGGCGGCCAGACCATCCCGGTCGGGTGGAACTGCACGAACTCCATGTTCAGCAGCGTCCCGCCGGCCAGCAGCGCCAGCGCGTGCCCGTCGCCGGTGTACTCCCAGGAGTTGGAGGTGACCTTGAACGCCTTGCCGATGCCGCCGGTCGCCAGCACCACCGCGGGCGTCTCGAACACCACGAACTTCCCGGTCTCCCGGACGTAGGCGAACGCCCCGCAGACCTTGCCGGAGGCGTCCAGCAGCAGCCGGGTCACCGTCGTCTCGGCCCACACCTTGATCCGCGAGTCGTAGTCGCCGGTCTCGGCGTGGTCCTGCTGCTGCAACGCGACGATCTTCTGCTGCGCGGTGCGGATCAGCTCCAGGCCGGTGCGGTCGCCGACGTGCGCCAGCCGCGGGTACTCGTGCCCGCCGAAGTTCCGCTGGCTGATCTTGCCGTCCTTGGTGCGGTCGAACAGCGCGCCCCAGTGCTCCAGCTCCCAGACCCGGTCCGGGGCCTCCTTGGCGTGCAGCTCGGCCATCCGCCAGTTGTTGAGGAACTTGCCGCCGCGCATGGTGTCGCGGAAGTGCACCTGCCAGTTGTCGTTGGGGTTGGCGTTCCCCATCGCCGCGGCGGCGCCGCCCTCGGCCATCACCGTGTGCGCCTTGCCGAACAGCGACTTGGAGATGATCGCGGTCTTCTTGCCCTGCAGCCGCGCCTCGATCGCGGCGCGCAGCCCGGCACCGCCCGCGCCGATCACCAGGACGTCGTACGAGTGCCTCTCGATCTCGGTCATGATCTACAGGCCCCCTCAGTTGAAGATTCGCAGGTCGGAAATGGTGCCGCTGGCCACGAGCATGACGTAGAAGTCGGCCAGCACCAGCGAGCCCAGCGTGATCAGCGCGTACTGCCCGTGCCGCTCGTTCAGCTTGGAGACCTGGCCCCACATCCAGTACCTGACCGGGTGCTTGGAGAAGTTCTTCAGCCGTCCGCCCACGATGTGGCGGCACGAGTGGCACGACAGCGTGTAGGCCCACAGCAGGATCACGTTGGCGGTCAGGATCAGGCTGCCGAGCCCGATGCCGAACCCGCCGTCCTTGCCGTGGTAGGCCAGGATCGCGTCATAGGTGTTGACCAGCGAGATGGCCGCGGCGGCCAGCCAGAAGTAGCGGTGCAGGTTCTGCCCGATCAGCGGGAACCGGCGCTCGCCGCTGTACTTCTTGTGCGGCTCCTGGACGGCGCACGCGGGCGGCGACGCCCAGTACGAGCGGTAGTACGCCTTGCGGTAGTAGTAGCAGGTCAGCCGGAACAGCAGCAGGAACGGCAGCGACACCGCCGCGAACGGGATCCACCCCTTGGTCTCGGCGGGCAGGAACGTCCCGAACTCCGCCGCGTCGCCGCACACCTCGTTGAGGCAGGGCGAGTAGAACGGCGTCAGGTAGTGGTACTCCTCGACGTAGAAGGCCGCACCCCAGAACGCGCGCACTGTCGCGTACACCACCCACGCCGTGAAGATCACCAGCGTGGTGATGGGATAGAGCCGCCAGTTGTCCTTGCGGAGCGTACGTTCCTTGATCTGGGCGCGCGCTTTGGCCGGCGCCTCCACAGTGCTCATCGTTCGCTCTCCTGAGCTCGGGCCATCGGGTCCCCGTACCGCCGGTCGAACGCACATCCGCCGCCGTCGCGCTCCACTGCGCCGCGGCCGCACGCAGGCAGTGACACCTCGTGTGCGCTTCCAGCGAAGCGACCTTACGCCACGCGACTGGAGCTGTGACATACATAACAGGCAGGCCATCATGTGAGCCTGACCACAGGCTATGCCTTCTCAGAAGTGCTCACGCAATGCCCGGACCTCATAACCAGTGGTTATGGCCGAGCGGAATCGAAACGAGCGCCCAGGGGCATCGCCCACCCGCCGGCGTCGGCGCCCCAGGGTGCGGGCGGGATCCGCCCCGGCCTCGCAGGCGCGTCCGTCGATGAGGCGGGCGGCCCGATAGCGCAGATCACACAAATGAATTCGGAGTCCATGGCAACGCCCAGGGGTGATCACGCATCCAACCAGTGAAAGATCGCGACCTTCCACCACTTAGGCGTCCTGCCTAAACTGACGAACCTTCAGCCCCGCCCTGGACAGGGCCTGCCCGAGACGGGACCGGATGAGCGAGAACGAGCCCGCCCGCGACGACCTCGCGGCGGACACCGGGACCCCCGACGGCGGCGACGCGGCATCCGCTCCCGCCGCCGATGACGGCTCCGCGAAGACCGAACGCCGCAAACGCAAGCCGCGCACCAGGAAACAGAAGATCCTGCGCGGCACGGCCATCGGCACCGCGGCGCTCGTGCTGCTCGCCGGCGCCGGAGTGGCGGGGCTGTATTTCGACATCATCGGCGGCATCGACCAGAAGAACGCCAAGGACCAGCTCGGCGACAACCGTCCCAAAAAGCTCAACAAGTCGCTGAACATCCTGCTGATCGGCTCCGACACCCGCGCGGGCGACAACGCGCGGTACGGCGCCGCCGCCGGGATGACCGGCGCCCGTTCCGACACCGCGATCCTGCTGCACCTGTCGCCCAACCGCGACCAGGCGGTCGGGGTGAGCTTCCCCCGCGACTCGATGGTGAAGATCCCGTCCTGCAAGAAGGAGAAGGGCGGGACCGTTCCGGCGCAGTTCGGCATGCTGAACTCCGCCTTCGCCTACGCGGGGCCGACCTGCACCTGGAAGATGCTGGAGACGCTGACCGGCGTCCACATCGACCACTTCGTGCAGATCGACTTCGCGGGCTTCAAGCGGATGGTGGACGCCCTCGACGGCGTGGAGATCTGCGTCGACAAGCCCGTGAACGACCCGCGCGCCGAACTGTTCCTCAAGGCCGGCAAGCAGACCGTCAAGGGCGAGGACGCCCTCGGCTACGTCCGCGCCCGCTACTCCCTCGGCAACGGCTCCGACCTCGAGCGGATCGAGCGCCAGCAGAAGTTCATGGCCTCGGTGGTCAACAAGGCCACCAGCAGCGAGATCCTCACCGATCCGGCCAAGACCTACAAGTTCCTCAAGGCCGCCACCAAGTCGATCACCACCGACGACGACCTGGACGTGCCGGCCATGCGGAAGGTGGCCGAGGGACTGCGCGGCATGAGTGCCGGGCAGGTCCGCTTCGTCACGGTGCCGGTGGAGCGGTACGCGCCCGACGCCAACCGGGTGCAGTGGAACGAGGACCTGGCTAAGCCGCTCTTCGAGGCCATCAAGCACGACAACGACCTCCCCGCCGAACCCGCCAAGCCCGTCCAGCAGCCGGCCCTGCCCGGCCCGGACAAGGTGAAGGTCACCGTCGTGGACGCGGGCGGCGACGACAAGCTCGTCAAGCGCACCGTGAACCAGCTCAAGCGCCGCGGCTTCGACGTGCGGAAGAAGGTCGAGAAGGCGTCCGCCGGCACCGAGAGCCGCATCCTCTACGCCCCGTCCGCCGAGGGGCAGGCGTCCGCGCTGGCCCAGGCCGTCCCGAACGCGATGCTCACCCCGGACGGGAAGGCGCCCGCGGACGGCGTGCGGCTGGTCATCGGCAAGCCCGGCGTCAACCTCGCGCCGCAGGCCATCAACAACATCAACGGCGGCGTCAAGGGCAACCAGAAGCTCTGCAAGTAGGCTGTGTTCATGCAATCCCGGCCCAGGGTGCTCGCCTGGCGGCTCGCACCCTGACCGTGCTGGGTGCGAGCGCGGCATCGCTTCGCGATCTGCCCGGTGGGGCTCGCCTCCGGCATCGCCCCACCGGGCAGGTAGCGCGCTCGCGCGGTACCCGAGGCCACTTCGAGACAGGCCCTAGGCACATACGCCGACGAGCGTTCCGAGAAGCATGAACGGGCCGAACGGGATCGACTCCTTACGCCCTGCCCGGCGCGATACAAGCAGTCCGACGGCGTAGGAACCGCCGATCACGAACATGGCGAACACCCCGAGCATCCAGGCATCCGCCCCGAGCCAGCCCAGGTAGAGCCCGAGCACGCCTGACAACTTCACGTCGCCGAGCCCTAGAGCGTCGGGGACGAAGAACCATTGGACAGCGAAAATCGCCCACAGGGAGGCGGACCCGATCAGGGCTGTCACGAAGTGGCCGCCGCCGTTGCCGGTGAACGGCGCCGCGGCGGCGAGCAGCCCGATGACGATGGGATACGACGGCAGGGTCAACGGGTCGGGCAGCCGCCGCAGATGGACGTCGATGAAACCGAGGGCCGTCCCGACGATCCCGAGATAGGCGAATGCCACAAGATCGGGCTGAAGACCGACCCGCAAGCCGAGAACGGTCTCGACCACCAGCACACACAGCGTTACCAGTATCGGGTGGTGTCTCAGGGGCTCGGTCCAGTCCGCGCGCCACGACCAGACGGTTTCTGGGGACGGCTCGAGGTCCATCTCCGTGCTCACCAGGAAATCTTGTCACGAACATGCGGCTTCGCCAGGGCCCCGAGACCCAATCGGTTCGGCCGCTTCTACCCGGCCGGGCATCGCTGCGGGTCGTCACAGAACCATGGGCCCTGGGGCCCAACCGCCCTAGGGGTGTCGGCTTGCGCGGCGTCGCCACCAGGTCGCGGCGAAGAAGCCCGCGGCGGTGCCTGCGGACGAAGCGAGCGCGGACGTCACCATGCCGAGTGTTCCCGAGTCCCGGGCGAGCCCGACGGCGATGCCGAACAGGGTGGCCAGGACGGGCACGGTCAGCACCGCCACCGCGCGCCGGCCGGGACGCCCGTGGTCCGTTGCCGCGGAGTGCGCCAGATCGGTGAGCAAGGTGATCAGCAGGAACGTGACCAGCGCGGGCAGCGCGATCCACAGCAGGGCACCGTCCACCTCGGTCAGCCGGTCGCCGGCGCCGGAGTTGACGGCGACGGCGGCGTCGATGACGGCGCCCAGCACGTAGCCGAGCAACCCGATGCTCCATGCCTTGACAAGGTCCATGCGTCCTCTCCGCTCGTCGTGGAACCGGCCGGCGGCGGGAGCTCCCGGTCATGGGCCGATGCCGATGGTCCGGACGATCGGGTCGATCTGGGCGGGGGTCAGGCCGGCCTGCGGGCCGGTGATCCGTACGACGGCGGCGCTGCCGGCGCCCCAGACGACGCTCACATCGGTGCCGCGGTGATCGGGGGTCCGCCCCTCCCGGGTCGCGTACGTGTAGTCCACACGGACGGCCTCCCTGGCCCCTGGAATCTTCAGCGTCCGGTTGGCTCCGCGCTGAACGCCGACGGCGTTGAGCTCGACCCCGGAGGAGGCGGCGTCGGCCACGAGCGCGGCCGCGGGGACCTGCGGAACCTTCCCGATCACGCCCGCCCGGACCTCGGTGCCGTCACCGCCGCGCAGGTCGGCGCCGTACAGCCAGCCCTGCGGGGGGCGGGCCATGGCCTTCCACCCGGCGGGATGGGCGAACATCACGCGGCCCGCCCGGACGGGGGTGTAGCCGTACGGCACCGGTGCGGCCTTGGGCGTATCCGGTTTCCTCGCCCGGTCGGAGGAGCCTCCCCCGCAACCGGCCACGAGCAGCGCGGCGGCCAGCGCGGCCGCAAGGGAACGCGGACGCCCGGGTCTCACAACGCGCCCAGGCTTCTGATCACGATGAACGTCCCCAGAGCGATCGCCACCGGGCTGAAAACCAGGAGGAGGGCCAGGTGCACCCAGGCGCGTTCGGCGGTGCTGCCCGGACGCGCCGGGTCGTAGACCACGGTCAGGGACCGTCCCGGTTTCGGGCCGGGGAAGGACGACAGCGCGCTCATGCGCTCCACCACCTGTCCGGCCTCGGTGGTGAACCGGAAACGTCCGGCGCGGCTCCGCACGCCCGGGCCCGACATGTGCCCCACCTCCGCGCGGCCCACGAAGACGCCCGGAGCCCGTCGCATCCGCCGTTGCATGCGGATGCGGCCGGCCAGCTCCCGGAGCCCGCCCACGATGAACGCGAGCCCGACGGCGATGGCGAGAATGTTCCCGATCATCGGCGCTCCCCCCTGTAGCGGATCATTGGCTCAGCCTCGGCATTCCGGCATCCTCAGGTACTGCCGGCGGCCGTCGGGCGCCGGCGCGCCGAGGTACTCCGCGCCGATCGCCCTGCGGGTCGAGTCCGAAAGCGCGACGTTCAGTCCCAGCCTCAGTCCCAATTTCACGCTCGCACCGTAGTTGGAGTCGCTCTGGTCGTACTCGTACTCGATCCTCGACGACATGCCCTGGTCGTACAGCAGGCGCTGAAGCGGCGTGGCATCGGGGCCCGGGTCGGTCGTGGGAGCCATGTCGTCCCAGGTGAGCGAGAGGAGCCGGCCGCCGGGCCCGCCACCGGCGGGGTCGAGCAGGTACTCGGCCACGGCCCGGCGCTGCTCGTCGCTCCGCAGCGGCAGCTCGGTGGTCACGACGGTTGCCGTGCCGTCGACGATGTGCGTCTGAGCGAAGGTGACCTTGGTCAGTTTGCCGTCCTTGCGGGTCAGCGTGACCGCCCCGGTGGCCTGACGGCGGCCCTGCGGCCCGTCGGCGCCGGCGTTGGCCCCGTAGCTGACCTCGCCCCTGAGCGAGAGCGTCACCGAGGTCTCGCCGGTCCGGTCGTTGACCTGCATGATCGCCTTCTCGTTGGCGTCGAGGCCGACCCATGCCTGGGCGTTGGGGTTGACGGAGTCCGAGCCGCGGGTGTCGCCGGGGTTGTCCGGCTGCGGACCGCGCGGGTCGGTGTGCCGGTCGGGCTTGCGATGCCTGCCCGTGGGGTCGGAGGGCCCGATCCCGGCGATCGCGGACAGGGAGCCGCTCAGATCGAACTCGCCCTCGAACCGCCGGATGTTCGGGTCGGGGATGTCCGGCCCCGCGACCGCGTCGTAGATACTGCCGCCGATCCAGCCGAGCGGACCGGCGTTCTCCTTGACCGCGTCGATCTGGTACTGCTCGCGCAGCCGTCCCTCGAACTCGTCGGCGTTCCGCTCGGCGTCGGGCCCGGTGAACTCCCAGCCGTCGCCGGTCCCGAGCCGCACCTGGGCGTCCACGGCGGCGTCCGCGCCGAGGTTGAACAGGTTCCCGCCGTTGATCCCCACCCCGACGCCGGTCCCCACCCCCGCGGTACCGCCCTTGACCGCCGTGATCGTCACGGTCTTGGTGCCGTCGGGCGCGATCGTGGTGGTGCGCAGGAACGAGTAGTCCTTGCCCACCCTGAAGATCAGCACATCGATGACGCCACCGTAGCTGTCGCTGGAAAGGAAGGTGAGGCAGCCTGGCCGCAGCTCCCGGTCGCGGGGCGACTCGCACGCGGCGGCGTCACCGGCGTTCGCGACCCGGCAGATGGCGTACCGGATGCCGCCGACCACCCAGCCGCCGAGGCTCGCGGTGACGAGCGCGCCGGCGACGAGGGCGAGGAGAAGCATGACCACGAGGTGGTTGACGGCACCCTCGCCGTGATCGCGGCCGGTTCGTCCAATGTTCGCGCTCTGTTCACCTCGCGCCATGATCAGGACGGTAACTCTGCCTGACCGGGGGAAACTTGAGCCCCAGGACCTAAAAAAGAAGGGGCCCAACACCGTGGGCGGCCTGGACCGAGGTCCGCCGATGCCCCGTACGGCCCGACCGGCCGTCCAGCGTCACCTGGGGGCCGACGGGCTCCGCTCGCCCTCGCGGGCAACGGAGACGGCTCCCAGCACCGCCCCCACGAGCGCCGCGCACGTGGGCGCCAGCATGACGGCATCTCCCGTCTGCGCGACCGCGCCGGCCTGGCCCAACAGGCTGACCAGCACCGGCCCGGCGCACGCGAGCACGGCGCCGGTGACACCGATCTCATGCGCGTCCCGCAGTCGCCGCGCGGCCGCCCGAGCCCCGAAGTGGCCGAGCAGCCCGTGCAGCACCACGGCGACCCCCGCGGACGCCCACACGAAACCCGCCGACCCGGCCGAGCCCGAAGCACCGGCGATGACGAACGAGGCCACCAGCGCCGCGGCGACCGTACCCGCCAGCATGATCAGCGCGCCCTGGACGAAGGCGCGCACGGCCACGCCGAATCGCATGATCTCGCTCCTTTCGCCGCACCGCCCGTCCACGCGAGGGCCCGCGTCGATCAGCCGGGCGGATCGCCCCGCCAGTAGAAGTACGCCAGCGCGGCCCCCATCACGACCATCGCCGCGGCCGTGAACAGGACCGAGGCGGCGGGACGGTGAAGCTTGGCGTCCGCCGGGTCGTCGGGGTCGTACATGATCCGCACCTCGCCGCCCACCGGCCGGCGCGGGGCACGATCGTCGGTGAGGGTCCGCTCGCGGCCGTCCAGCGCGGTGTACCGCACGGTGAGCGTGCAGGACGGCTCTTCCGGGCCGTTGTCGACGCAGGCCTCGACCGTCCCCACGGCTCGTACGGCCCTGCCGCGGAAACGCAGCTGCACGACGAGGAAGACCGGGCCGGCGACGACCAGTGCGGGACCGGCCACCCCCATGGCCAGCGCCTTGAGCCAGGAGTCCGGCACCAGGAAGAAGGGCACGAGGATCGCCGCCGCCACCAGGGCGCACACGGCCCAGAATACGGCCCGCGCCGCCGCCGCCCCACCCATCGATCACGTCTCCCGGATCCGGATCGAATCGAATATCTCAGGCAACCGCGAAGCCGCCGTCCCCTGGGCCGGGGAACGAAGCATGAACTCCAGGAGAACCTTCCGCTCGGTCAGCACGTACATGCCCACCAGCCGGCACGGCACCCGCGTGCCGTCACCGGCCTCCAGCTCGTACACCGCCTCGAACCGGTGCGCGCGCACCGCCCCGGCGACCTTGATCGCCCGGTTGGCCGTCAGGCGGTAGCGGTTCAGCACCGCCAGCCCGCGGAACTGCGAGAGCGCCGTCTCGAATTCCTGGCCGACCCTGCCGTACCCGGCGACATGGATCTGGCCGTCGATGATCCCGGACGGCAGCCCGGGCCCCTCGAACCGCGACTGCGGGCGCCCCCGCTCGTCCTTGTCCTCGGTGCGGCGCCAGCCGGCCGGATAGGCGAAGCTGTACTGATCGGTCTGATACCGCTGGAACCCCTGCGGGACCGGCGCGGGCCCGCCCCCTCCCGAGAAGCAGCCCGCCGTTCCCAGGATCATCGGCAAGAGGAGCAGGAAGGCCGCCCGGCCCCTCACCGGCAGACCGACCATGGAACCCACCCCACCCCCGGTTTGTAGAAATGCGCGCTCTGCAACGCGTGCGTCTCCGACTCGTATCCGATCTCGAAGATTCCCCAGCGCTTTCTGGACTTGTTACCGGAAGCGCCCTTGCCTTCCAGCTTCATGGTGTCGCCCGTGTTGTCGTAGGTCGTCCTGCCCATGGTGCCGACCCCGTTCTCCCAGGCCCGTTCCAAGGCACCGGTGTCACCGTCCCGGAGAAACCGGTCGATGACGGCCCGATCCTCGGATCTGGAATATTCGAGGTCCTTCTGGGTGAGCGTCCGCTGGGCGAAGAGGATCCATTGCTTTCCAGCGGTCACCTGGCCGCGGTCGCCGCCAGGATTGCTGCCGTCCACTTTCCCGTCGACCCGGGCGTACAGGATGTCCTGCCCGTTCTGCGTTTGCGACACCCGCACAATGTTCCCCTGCGCGTCCTCGGTGATGGCCCAGGTCGTGCCGCCGCGGTGCTTGTAGTTGAACCCGATGCTCGGGTTCAACTTGATGGCGGACTTCATCTGCGCCCGGTGCTCGGGCAGGAGCGAGAACTGATTGCCGTACTCACCTCGCAGACGGGTCTCGATGACGTTCAAAACGGCGTCGAGCCCGTCCTCGAGCCCCTCCTGGGCGCGCCTGCGAACCGCGGGAGGAAGCCGCTGGACGATGTCGCCCACATCAAGCTGGACCGCGGCCTCGAACTCACCGCGGTCGTTGTAGTACGTCGTGACCTCGCCGTTCTGCAGGTCGGTCTGCGAACCGCTCACCGACCAGCCGCGGCCCTTCAGCGGAATCTTGAACCTCGACAGGTTGATGTCGGCCTTGAACCCGCCGGTGACCCCGCCGTCGAGATACTCAGCCGAGGGCGGCCGGTCCGGCTCGCTGCCGCCCATGTACCGGTCGAAATCGTCCCCGACCCAGGGCAGTTTGGTGCCCAGCCAGACGAATCCGCCGGTCAGCGGGTTGGTGCGCAGCGTGAACTTGACCTCGCTGCCGATCCGGTGCTCGGTCAGATCGTCGAAGAACCGGCGGGCCTCCGCCTCGTCCCGGAAACCGCTGTAGATCTTGCCGTTGGTGACGGTCAGCCCGCCCCACACGCTGCCGCTGATCGGCCCCGCCCCCACCTCCGGCGTGGCGATTCCGCCCTCGCCCCAGGTGAAGTCGACGACCTCCCAGATCACCCGGCCATCGGGGCCGACCCGCCGGTTCAACTGGAGCGTCCCCCGGCTGTTGGTCCGGACGTCGATGCGCTTGGTGGGGATCGTCACCGTCTCTTCCAGGTAGGTGGTGTCGCTGTACGCCAGGCACGGCGTGGTGGGCAGGTCCGGATCCTGAGCCTGCGGATTGCGGCCCGGATCCGGTGCCGGAGCACAGCGCTCCACCAGCCCGCCGGAGCGCACGACCTTGCAGATGGCGGCGCCGATGTTCCCGACGACCTGGCCGCCGAGCCCGGACAGCACGAAGGCGGCGGCCACCGCGCCGCAAAGCAGCAGCGCGGCCAGATAGCCGACCGGCCCTTCGCCGCGGTCCGGCCGGATTTCACGGCGGGCGTCCCTTTCCTCGCGCACGGCTGGAACGGTGCCAGTTCCCGCCCGCCGAAAACTGAGCCCCAGGGCCCATTGGCGGACCTAAATATCGGCCACCGGCAACGTGTTAACAAAAGATAAATCCATCGTTTCTCGGCTATTCACCGAAATTCGGGGGCCTGGCCATCATCCCGGGATTTCGAAGCGTCGAATCGGCGCGGCGCCGCGAGCGCGGCCCGTACCGAACGGGTCGCGCCGGGCGGTGGAATGAGGCCGGGCCGACGCGTCCGGCACGCCGGCGCACAACGCCCGCCCGGAAGCCGGCAGGCGTCGCCGGACGCCAATTGGGCCCCAAGGCCCTGTTCTCGGACTCCCAAGCTCTCTACGGTCACAAAGACCTCTTTGGGCTCTACCCGGCGGTGGTGGCGGAGTGAGACGTGGATTCGGGCGGGGGCCCCGCGGGGACGAGGGTTCGACTCAGATCGTCATGCTGCTGGCGATGGTCTGCGCGTTCGGCCTCGCCCTGCTGGCCATCCAGGTGGCGCAGGCCAACGACATGCGCACCCGGGGGCAGATCGCGGCGGACGCCGCGGCGATCGCGGCGGTGACGCCGCTGCGCGACGCGGCGCTCACCACCGCGCTGGACGGCCAGATGCCCGACATCGTCGGGCTGTGGACGGTCGAACCGAACGAGAACGCCGGCAATCCCGTCTACGCCCAGAAGGCGCGCGACTACGCCAAGCGCAACGACGCGGAGCTCGTCGGCAAACCCCACCCCACGGGAGTCCGCGGATACACGATGAAGGTCTCGGTCCAAACCAAGGACTGCTTCCTCAAAGAAGAGAACGAGCTCACCAAACAAGACCGCGAGGATCTGAGGAACGGGCGGAACATCTGCACCGACCGGAGCGGCCGGACCGGTATTTCCAAAGGACGTGGCACCGCCACGGCCATCGCCGAGCTGAAACTTCCCACCTGCGGCTACGTGGGCGCACCCCAGCCGTCCCCCCCGCCGGGGGAGGAGGAGCCGACGAGCGGCGTCCCTCAGCGCCTCGAGTGCGATGACGTGGTCGTCTGGCGCTCCGGCGGCGGGGGTCCCGACCGCGAGGAAGTACTGCGGCTCTTCAAGATCCGCCTGGTGGCCGAGGAGGACCCGGAGCCGTACACCGGCGCGCCGCCCACCGGCCTGCCCTCTGGACCGTATGTGGAGGGCAAGTGCCGCAAGGACGGTCCGAAGCCCGACAAGAGCCTGCCGTTCGGGGAGCGGATCGTGGCGTGGGCGCAGTGCTGGCTCGGCACCCCCTATTCCTGGGGCGGCGGCGGCCCGAACGGTCCCAGCTATGGCATTTGCTGCTCGCCCGGTGGGTACTCCGGGACAGGCACCTTCGGCTTCGACTGCTCGGGGCTGACCGAGTACGCCGTGTACCAGGCGTCGGGGGGCAAAATCGTCATCGGCAGCACGACCTACGTCCAGATCAACGCCGGTATCCCCGTGAGTTCGCCCAGCCAGTTGCAGCCCGGCGACCTCATCTTTCCCCATATGGGGCATGTCGCCATCTACGCCGGTGGGGGGATGATGGTCGAGGCTCCCTCGACCGGCGATGTCGTGAAGGTGTCCCCCATCGCCGGTCGTGGATTCCTTGCGGGCCGTCGCATCCCGCCGCCGGCCGGTGACCGGTGAGGCGGAACCGGTGAGAGGCATCAGATCCAGGGGGGCCTGATCGGGTCGAACAGGTCTTTGAAGGAACGGCGTTCCTCCTGGGCCTGGAACGAGTCGACGATCTCCGGCATCCGCTCCTCCTGGTCACCGCCCTCGGCCGCCCGCACGGTCAGCTGGAGCAGGACCTGGTCCTCGGTCAGGGCGAAGGTGTCGGTGCCGCGCGACCGCGCCGACGCGCCCGTCGGGGTCCGCCGTTCCTGGAGCACCTCGAAACGGTGGGCCCGCACGGCGCCCTTCACCACGACCGGCTCCTCTTTCAGGATCCGGTACCCGGACCGGCGAGCCGAATTGCGGAATTGCAGGAGTCTTCCTTCCAACTGGTGGGACCAGCCCTCCCATTGGGTGACCCGGGCCTGGCCTGAGTAGGTTGCGGCCGCCGTTTCGGGGCCGTCGCACTCCTCATAGTCATTGCCCTGGTCATCGCGGCCGCTCTGGGTGCGCCATCCGGCCGGGCAGGCAAGACGGTAATGCGATCCGCGGTGCGCTTCGAAACCGGGCGGAACGTTGATCGCGTCCGTGAGTTCACGCCAAGGAGCCCACCACGCGAAGCCCGCGACCGTCGCGACGATCAATACAAAACGAACGGGGTATGACATATATCAACGTATACAATCACGCGGCGTGACTGTGATGAGCCTCAGGACCCGGTTTCGGTCCCAGACCGCATCGCACATGACCAACCCGAATCGGCCGCCGGCAAAGCAGGCGCGCAATTCCCGATACGAGACCGATGGCGGCCATGGGCCGGCATGGGCCCATAGGCCCATAGGCCCATCCTGGGCCCAAAACCGCATTGAACGCTATTTCCCAGTGGTCCGCGCGGGCGTGCTGATCTAGCGTATTCGCCGTGACCGATGCGCTGACGCCGCCGCGGCAACGGGCGCTCCCGGCGCCGCCGCCCGCCTCGCGCGCCATCAGTCTCCTGCCCTGGTTCCTGGCGGCCGGCTGGGGGTCGCAGGCGGCCATCCGACTGCTGCTCTGGTGGGGCAGGAAGAACCCGCTCGTCCTTCCCGACGAGGCCGGTTACCTGCTCGCCGCCCGGTGGCTCACCGGCGGCCCGGCGGCGGATCTGTCCGGTTTCACGTTCTATAAGGGCGGCTATTCGCTGCTGCTGACCCCCGCCTACCTGATCAGTGATGATCCCTCCGTCGTCTACCAGCTGGTCAGGGTGACCAACGCGCTGCTGGGCGCGCTGGTCTTCCCGCTCGGATATCTCCTGCTCATGCGGCTCGGCTTGCGCCGCCTGCACGCCTGTCCCCTTGCCTGGGCCGCCGCCCTGCTGCCCGCCTGCACCCTCTACAACGGTCTCGCGCTCGTCGACGCGGTCCTCCCCGTACTGGTTCTCGGCTGGCTGCTGCTCCTGGACCGGTTCGTGCGGGACGGCCATCCACTCGCGTGCGGCGGCGCGAGCCTGCTGGCCGCCTATGCCTCCGCCGGCCATATGCGCGGCCTGATCGTGATAGCCGTGCACTCGATCGTGCTGGCGGCCTACGCCTCGTGGCGGGGCACGCCGTGGCGGACCCGGCGCGCAGCGCTGGCGGGGCTGGGCCTCACGGCCGCGGGATACGCCGCGGGCGCCCTGCTGAACGCGCAAATCCTCGACGCGCTCTACCCCACCGGCCAACGGGATCTCACGGGCATCCTGGCCGATCGCATGACGAGCCTGGACGGCCAGCTGTGGGCCGTCTCCGGCGGCGTCGGCCAGGTCTGGGCGATGATCTGCGGCACCTGGGGGCTGGCCGGGCTCGGGCTGATCGTAGTGACCAGGACGGCCCTTTCGCGCGACGCGGCCGGCGCCGACCGGACCATGTCCCGTGTCCTTCTCACCACCACGGCGGGGGTGGCCTACGCCTCCTCCGCGGCCCTTCCCAACGAGCTCCGCATCGGCAACTTCGCCTACGGCCGCTACCTTTCCTGCTTCGCCCTCGTCTACGCGCTCATCGGTCTGTCCGTACTGATGAGGACGGCGCTGACAAAGTCGGAACGGATGCGGGGGCTCTTCGCCGCGACCACGGCCCTGGTGGGCGTCACAGCCTTGTGGGTGCGGCTGTACGGAGGAAGCAGGCTGGACGTCTACGACTTCTATGCCTGGGATCTGCCAGAGGTCGGGTTGCTCGGGGGCAGCTACGACTACTTCCGACCGGCGGTGACCAGCGCCGTTGCGTGCCTGCTCCTGGCGCTGCTCTGGGGGCTGTCCCGTTGGGGAGGGCCGAAGCTCTTCTCCGCCCTCATCGTCGTCAACTTGTGCGCGGCACTGATCGCGATCGTCGTGGCGCGCTATTCGCACGAATCGTCGCCGGCGCCGCCCTTCCCCGGCGCCGCCACAGGCCGGGTGCTGATGGAACGGCCCCGGTACGGCACCGATGTGCGAAGGCCGGACCCGTACAAGCCCACCCCCGAGATGATCTACCTGTGGCAGGCCTACGAGATCGGCTGGACCCGGCTCGAAGGGTTCGACAAGGACCGCGGCCTGCCGGGCCCGGGGGTGTGCGCCGCGATCGTCTACTGGCCGGCCGGCATCATGGCGGCCGACACCTGGCCGCAGCGACCGGCCGGGTGGCGCTACCAGCGCAGCGGCAACGCCGGCCGCGGCCTGTGGTGGGTCGTCTGGTACGACCCGTCCTGCCGCCGCTAGTCCAGGGCGCTGTCAGGGGGCCTCGGCCGTCACAAGCTGTGCCGTCACCGCACCGGGACGTTCTGCGCCTTGCCGAAACCTGGGATGTCGACCGTGACGGACGGAAGTTCCGTGGGAATCTTGAACACCGCCGTCAGCGTGAGCGCCTCGCCCTGAGCCAACTGCTTGGTCTGCGAATCCATCACGGCGAACGACGAACTGAACCCGTTGCCTTGGGCGTCGCGCAGCACCCGGTAACGCACGTTTCCGGCCTCCAGTGCAACCCCGTTGCCGCCGAATTCGTAGTAGCCCTCCTCCAGGCTGAGGCCCTTGAACACGCCGTCCGCCTGCAGCGCGGTGGAGTCGTCGTTGACCACCGTCCAGGACAGCGTCGCGTAACCGTCGCTCAGCCGCCGTAGCGGGCTGATCTCGACCCTGGCATTGCGCGGCCAGCCACCGACGTACCCCGCCGGTGGGGTGCCCTGGATCCGCAGCACCGTCTTGCCGTTGCCGGACGGCGCCGACGTCGCCGGAGGCGGGGTGGCAGGTCTGGGGCGCGCGAAGGAGACCGTCACGCGGCGGTTCAGCGACCTGCCTCGCTCGGACTCGTTAGGGGCGACGGGATCGGCCGACCCGTGCCCGGCGGCCTGGTAGGTGACCCCCTGGCGGGTCACCAGCTTCTGCAGGGCCGCCTGGACGGCCTGCGCCCGCCGCTGGGACAACGGGTTGTTGATGCCGTCGTTGCCGGAACTGTCGGTGTATCCGTCGACCTTGACGGAATTTCCGGGTGACCGGTCGATCTTCCCCGCGACCTCCTTCAGGATGCCCTGGGCACGCGGGGTCAGATCGGCCTTGTTCAGCGCGAACAGCACGTCCGAGGAGACCCGGACCCGCAGGTCGTCGCCCAGGTCCTCCTCGACGCCGGTGGCGTTCTCACTGATCGCCGACACCTGCAGGATCCGCGGCGGCGCCGTCTGTGTCCGCGCCGGATCGATCTGCTGACCGCCTTCCACCGCAAGGGTGGCGCCAGGCCTGGCAGCGGCCTGCACGTCCAGGAAGGGAGCGGCGTTGGGAAACAGGACACCGAGCTTGGAGACCGAGGCCGGCGGAGCCGGGAAGGCGGCCACCAGATCAAGCGACTGCCCCGCCCCCAGTTGCGGAGTGCCCAGGTACCGCGTGCACAGGCACTTGCCTCCGGGATCCGTGAGCGGGAAGTGGCGCCGCGAGTTGACCGGATCGAACAGGGTGATGGCCGAAATCGCGTTCGGATCCCGCTGCACTCCCTGCGCCGGCGTGGCCTGCGCCAGACCGCTGAGCGTATGGCCGAACGAGAAGGCGCCGGCGTCCTGGTTGACCACCCGCATCCGCGCGATGACGACCTTGTCCGACGCCCGCTCCAACGCCATCAGGTCCACCCGCACCTTGCCGTTCTGCATGATGACCTGCGACTGCAGCGGAGCGGTGCTCCCCTGACCGCCGCCCTGACCGCCGCCCTGACCCGGGGGCCTGCCGCTGGGCGGGCCGCCGCCCTTGTCGTCGGAACCCCCGCAAGCGGCGAGCACGAGCGATACCGAGACGGCGAAGGCTGCGAACCGGACGAGAGACCCGGCGGGAGCGCCCTTGCCGCTCATCGTTCGAGGGAACCGCACTATCGATCTCCTTCCGGTTCCAACCGGCGGTCGGAACGGCCTCCGGGAACACGACAATGCCCAGAGGGCTGGATCTCTCCAGCCCTCTGGGCATGCCTGAACTGTCGGGCGAAAGACCGGATCAGGCGCTGCCGCCACCCTTGTTGAATACCTTCTGGATGGCGTTCTTGATGAACGTGACGATATCCGTGCCGATTCCCGAATTGACAAAGGCGCCGGCGATGACCGCGATCAGCAGGATAACCGCGATGTAGGAGACCGGGCCCTCCCCGCGGTCCTCCTTCATGCGCTCCTTGGTCAGGGTGCAGCGCGCACCGAGCCACGCGTACGCCATCTGAATCTGGTCCATTTCGCACCTTCCGCGTTTCCCGATCCGTTCGCTTCAATTGAAGGTACGGCTTCGGGAACGGGTGCCGTAGGGCCTGCAGACCCAATTCAGGCCCATTCCGCGGACCCATCACCGGTCCCCGCCGGCGGTGCCGAGCCAGCGGGCGATGGCCGCTGCCCGGTTGTCCACGGCCATCTTGGCGAAAATGCGGTTGACGTGGTTCTTCACCGTCTTCTCGGTCAGGAAGAGCTTGGCGGCGATCACCCGGTTGGTCAGGCCCCGTGCGATGAGGTCCATGACCTCAGCCTCCCGCATCGACAGCCCGAACCGGACATGATCGGCGGAACGGGCGACGTTCACCTGCGACGGTTCCTGCACCGCCGCCATCAGCGCGCTCACGGCCGCCGAGGAGAGCGGGTTGCCCGTCCCGCCCGCGGCGTCGCGTACCGCGGCGGCCAGCTCGTCGGCGGTGAACGTGCCATGGACCAGATAGCCGCTGGCGCCCTTGCGCACCGCGGCGCGGATCACCTCGGCGTCATCGGTGTAGGTCAGCATCAGCACCCGGGTCAGCCGGCGGAGCGTCTCCAGGGCGGTGACACCGTCGACCAGCGGCATCCGCACGTCCAGGAGCACCAGATCCGGCCGGAGCCGCTCGGTCAGCTCGATCGCCTCCCTGCCGTCCCCGGCCTCGGCGACCACCTCGGCCTCACCGCGCGCCTCCAGCAGCGCGACGAGGCCGGAGCGCACCACGGGATTGTCATCGGCGACGACCACTCTGATGAGAGACATCGGTTTCCTTCCCCTCGCCCCCGCTCCGTTCACGCCACCTCGAGATCTGGAAGCCGCCGCCCCTCCTCGGCCAGCGGCAGGACGACGGAGATCGTGGTGCCCTCGCCCGGGCGCGACTCCACCATGAGCTCCCCGCCCACGGCCGCCGCCCGTTCCCGCATGCCGACCAGTCCGTAATGTCCCTCACCGACCAGCGCGCGGACGTCCGTGGGGATCGCGAAACCCCGCCCGTCGTCGGCGACCGTGAGGACCGCGCCCGACGGCCCGTCGTGCCAGCGGACGCTCACCGCGCACGCGTCCGAGTGCCGGACGACGTTCTCCAGCGCTTCCTTGAGGATCGCCACCAGCTCGTAGCGGGTGCGCAGCGACAGCTCCAGGCCCGGTTCGGCCCGGACGCTGACGGGCACGCCCGTGGAGACCGACCAGCCCGCGGCGATGGCCCCGACCACCGAGTCGATCGGCTGCTGCACGATGTCCTCCCGCAGGCCCGCGATGAGTTCCCGGACCTCACGGGAGGCGATCTCAGCGGCGGCGGCGATGCGTGCCGCCTCCTCCTGCGCGCGGCTCGGCTTCCTGCTCATCCAGACCGGCAGTGCCTCCGCCGACATGGCGATGCCGCGCAAGGTCTTGGCCAGCGAGTCGTGCATTTCGCGGGCCAGCCGGGCGCGCTCCTCGGCCGCGGCCGCCGCCACTTCGGCCCGGCCGCGCGCGCGGTAGAGGGACTCGTGCTCGTCGAAGACCCCGCGCACCTTCGCCCCCAGGTATGCGCAGATGGGGTGGAAGGCGGGCATCGCCACGACCGTCTGGAAGCTCACCACCACGTCCGTGGCGCTCGCGGCGGCCGCGTAGTACACCGCCACCTGGAGCAGGCAGACCAGAGTCACGCCCAGCCGGCCGTAGAGCAGCCCCGCGACCGCGGAGGTCACCACCGTGAACAGGAAGAACGGCCCGAGCACGCCCCCGGCGACCAGCACCACGTAGGCGACGCAGACATCAATCCCGATCAGCACCGGATAGGCCAGCAGCCAGGGCACGATCTGCTCCCAGGCGGTCAGCCCGAGCCAGGACAGCAGGGCCACCCCCACCACCACGACCATGATGCTGACGCTGTACCGGTGGTAGGGGGTCAGGAGCATGGACATCACGGCCAGCAGGATCCGGATCTGCATGAGCAGGCGGAAGGTCGTGCCGACCCGCCTGCCGGCGATGCCGCTGAGGCCGTCAGCCGCCGAAGATTTCGCCGAGCTTGGCACCGCTCCCCCAGTACAGCATCGAGACAATGAGAAGGATCATGCCGGGCACCATCAGGAACGTGACGATCATGGTGATCTGGGGATCGGCGCGCTGCGCACGCCGCCGGGCGCCCTGGAACGCGTCCCGGCGCATGTCGACGCTGATCTCGTTCAGCGCCCGGGCGAGCGGCGCGCCGAGCTCCTCCGCCTGCAGGATGGCCGTCACGAAGCTGGTCAGCGCGTCGCTGTCGTTGCGCTGCCGCAGATCCTCGAAGGCGGTGCGGAACGGCGAGCCCAGCTCCATCTGCCGCAACGCCGTCATCATCTCGTCCGAAAGCGGGCCCGGCATGCTCTCGGCCACCCGCCGGAGCGCGTGCCGGAACCCCAGCCCGGCCGAAACGGTCACGGTCAGCACGTCGAGAAAGTCGGGCAGCGACCGCTGGATCTCCTCCTGGCGCTCCCGGGTGAGGTTCCACAGCACGATGTCGGTCTGAATGATCCCGATCACCAGCAGGCCCGTGCCCAGGAAGAGATGGTCGGTGATCATGCCGCACAGGCCGGCGACACCGTAGACCGTGATGTTGCCGGCCTTGTTCCGCGCGTATCCCTCGATCGTCAGCCCCGCCGGGCGGCCCGCCCGTTCGATGCGCTGCCGCAGCCTGCCGCGCCCGGACGGCGAGATCATCCGCAGCACCAGCGGGGCGAGTGGCCGGCCGAGCGGATTGATGATGTCGCCGAGCGGCCCGAACTGCTCCTTCTTCGCCTCTTTCCTCGTCACGACCTGGGCGTCGGCGGCGGCCGGACGGCCGAGGCTCCGCAAGTGGCAGCCCCAGACGAACAGCGGCACGGTGAGCCCGGCGGCGAACGCGATGATCAGCGGCATCACACATCGATCCTTGTCATCCGGCGGATCAGCAGCACCGCGGAGGAGAACATCGCCAGCACCGCGACCAGGATGAACTGGCCGGCCAACGAGGAGGTCATCCGCTCCAGCGTCGCCGGGCTGAACACGGCGATCCCCACCAGCATCAGCGCGCCCATGCCGCCGATCGCCCAGCCCGCCACCACCGACTGGCCCAGGATGGTCTTCACCTCGCGGCGCGTCTCCTTGCGCTGCTCCAGCGTCGTGGCGATGTTGCGCAGCGAGCTGATGAGCGAGCCGCCCGAACGCGAGGCCACCACCAGGGTGCTGACCAGCACGGCCAGCTCACGCGACGGCAGCCGCTGCCGCAGGTCCGTCATCGCCTCGTCGAAGGACTGCCCGAGCCGCAGGGCCTCGGCGGTGCGGGCCAGCTCGGTGCGCGCCGGATCGTCGAGTTCCTCGGCCGCCATCTCGATGGCCGTGCGGATGGACAGGCCGGCGGAGGTCGCGTTCCCCAGCACCCGGGCCAGCTCGGGGAGCTGCCCGACGAACTCCTCCCGGCGCCGGTCCTCCTGGTGCCGCAGGAAGGCGAACACGGCACCGCAGGCGCCCGCCGCGAGCACCGCGCCGAGGAGCGGCGACAGGAACCGCCCCAGCAGGACGAGGATGGCCAGGCTCATGCCGCTCAGCAGATAGACGAAGACCGACAGGCGGACGCGCACGCCGGAGGCGATCAGCCGGCGATGCACCTGCCGGCCCAGCGTGGTGCGGCGCAGGCGGGTGTCGGACCGGTCGAGGAACGTGGCCATCCGGCGCTCCTCGTACCCGCGGGCGCCACGGGTGGCCAGCTCCGCCCGCTGGTCGAGACCGCGGCCGAACTCGAAGGCGGCCCAGACCAGGGCGATCAGCACGGCGGCGAGCAGCAGCACGATCGTGGGAAGGTTCACGGCGCGCTCCCGTTTCCGGCCCGCACCCCGAACATCGGTGGAATCGGCTCGCCGCCCAGCAGCAGGCGGTCGGCCAGCTCACGCGGGAGCGGCGAGTGCGCGAACGTCCCCCGCACCACCCGGTCGCCCCCCACCGGCTCCTGCTCGAAACGCATGATGCCGGTCAGCCGGATGTCCTCCCTGCGCCCCGAGGTGATCACCTCGATCTCCTTGACCCGCCGGGACCCGTCGGCCGCCCGTTCCAGGAAGATGATCACATCGACGGCGTTGGCGATCTGGTCGCGGACCGCCTCGTAGGGGATCTTGACCTCGCTCATCGAGGCCAGCGTCTCCAGCCGGTAGACGGCGTCCTCGGCCGAGTTGGCGTGCACGGTCACCAGGGAGCCGTCATGGCCGGTGTTCATCGCCTGCAGCATGTCGAGGGTCTCCGCGCCGCGGACCTCACCGACGATGATGCGGTCGGGACGCATGCGCAGCGAGTTGCGCACCAGATCGCGGATGGTCACGGCGCCCTCGCCCTCGATGTTGGGCGGGCGGGACTCCAGCCGGACCACATGTTCCTGCTGGAGTTGGAGCTCGGCCGAGTCCTCGATGGTGACGATGCGCTCGGTGCTCGGGACGAACCCCGAGAGCGCGTTCAGGAACGTCGTCTTGCCGCTGCCCGTACCGCCGGTCACGACCATGTTGAGCCGGGCCCGCACGAACGCCGACAGGAGCTCCGCGGTGGGCCCGTCCAGCGACCCCCGGCTCACCAGCTCGTGCATCTGGTACGCGCGCGGGAACCGCCGGATCGTCATCACCGGTCCGACGAGCGACAGCGGCGGGACGATGACGTTCACCCGCTCACCGGTGGGGAGCCGGGCGTCCACCATCGGGCTGGACTCGTCCACTCTCCGGTTGACCTGCGCCACGATCCGGTCGATGGTCTGGTGGAGCTGCCCCTCGCTGGCGAAGCCGACGTCCAGGCGGGTGAGATTGCCGGCCCGCTCGATGTAGATGTCGTCCGGCCCGTTGACCATGATCTCGGTGACCGTCGGATCGGCCAGCAGCGGCTCCAGCACCCCCAGGCCGAGCGCCTCGTCGACGATCCGGCGGATCAGCACCGCCCGCTCGCGGGTGGACAGCACCGGGCCCTCGCGGGTCAGGATGTGCCCCACGACCTTCTCCAGCCGCGCCCGCCGCTGGGTCAGATCGAGCGCCGCCAGATCATCGAGGTTGATCTCTTCGAGCAGCCGCGCCCGCCAGTGGGCGACGTTCGCACCGGCCGTCTGCCTGCCGGTGCCGTCCTTGGCCTCCAGCCTGTTCCGAAGTCCCATCGCTCACCCTCCGACCGGGATCTGAACCTTGCGCGTGATCGAGAAGTCGATCGGAACCCCCTTGGCCAGCACGGGCACGGTCGCGTCGATCTCGCAGAGGACGGCGTCGCCGACCCGGGACACCCGCACGGAATGGTCGTTGATCCACGCGGGCATGACCGCCTCCGCGGCGGCCTGGCCCTCGGCCACGCTCCGCATGCTGCCCACCCGGGCCCCGGTGCGGGCGGCGTCCTCCACCTTCTCCACCGCGGTGAACCCGGCGTAGACCTCGAAGCACACCATGAGCACGAACAGGAAGAGCCCGATCATCGACATGTACTCGGTCGCCGCGCTCCCCCTGTCCCTGGTCACCGCGCGCCCTCCTGCTCGTACACGACCTTGGTCCGCGCGCTGACCGTCATCGGCAGCATGACGCCGGGGAACAGCAGCGGCACCTTGATGTCGACCCGCACGTGCCCGCAGTCCTCGTCGACCTGGGGCACCTTGGCCGGATCGCAGAGGTCCCCGGTCGGGTAGCGGACCAGGATGTTCTCCTCTTCGGCCCAGGCACCGGCGATGCGCTTCACCGCGGCCTCCTTGACCTCCGCCTGATCGCCGCCGACCGCGGCCACGCGGGCGCCCTCGTTGGCGGCGTGGCCGGTGTAGGTCGCCGACATGCCGACGACGAACGCCTCCCACACCAGGAGGCAGGTGGTGAGCAGCACCGGGAGGATGCCGGTGAACTCCACGGCGCCGGTGTCCGAGCGCGGGTCGCGGCCGCGGGCGGGGCCGCTCACGTCCCCTCCGCCTTGGCGCGCCGCAGACCGCCTGCTCCGGGGCCGGTGGGGGTGGGAAGGACGCCCAGCTCCTCGCCGAGCTGGGTCATCGCGCGCCGGAACCCGTCGTCCTCGACCCGGCCGATCGCGCTGTTGTTGATCGCCTTTTCCAGGGCGCGGAAGGCCGGCGGGACGGTCGTGCGCAGCAGCGGCATGCCCAGGATCCGCGCCGCGAAGTCGGGCTGGATCTCGTTCTTGCGGCTCTGCCGGGTCATCACCACCGAGATCTCGTCCCGCTTGCGCACCCGCAGCCGCTCCCACAGGCCCGCCAGCCGTTTGGCCGCCCGCAGGCACGGCAGGTCGGGCGTCACGGTGATGACGGCCTGGTCGGCCATCTCCGCGGACGACACCGACGCCTCGGTCATGAAGGCGCCGCAGTCCACGATGACCACCTCGTAGCGTGATCGCAGCACCCCGAGGATCTGCCGTGCGGCCAGCAGGGTCACATCCTCGGCCCGCTCGCTCTCGGCCGGCGCGAGCAGCACGTGCGGGCCCGCCTCATGCACGAACAGGGCGTCGGCGAGCATCGCGCCCGTGAGCTCGTCGGCCACGCCGACCAGGTCGGCGATGCTGCGCCGGTGGACCATGTCGAGATAGGTGGGGATGTCCCCCGTCTGCAGGTCCATGTCCACCAGGCAGACGGTCCGGCCCGCCGCCGCGGCGGCGAGGGCGAGCTGCACCGCGAGCGTCGTGGCCCCGGTGCCGCCCTTGGCCCCGGCCAGCGCCACGATCCGGCCCCTGCGTCCGCCCATCTCCCCGGCGGCCTGTCCCGCGCCGAGCCAGCGGCGCATCCCGCGCGACCACTCGGCGGCCGAGGTCAGCCTCGAGTTCAGCTCCTCCAGGCTGGGCGAACGCCCGAGGACGCCGCGCGCGCCCGCCTCCAGCGCGCGCGACAGCACGTCCTCGTCGACCCTCCGGGCGACCAGCACCGCCGCGACGTGCGGACGGCGCATCGCGATCTCCCTGATCAGCTCCTGCCCGGGTTGCGGCGCGAGCTGCTCGTCGACCAGCACGACATCGAGCTCCTGGTGGGAGCTCACGATGCCGAGCACGTCGCCCGAGGCGGTCTCGACCTCGATGACCTCGACATCGGCCAGCTCGGCGATCTGCGTACGCAACTGGGTCGACAACTCCTGGTCGGCCGTGCCGATGAGGACCTGGATGCTCACTGGCCCCCCCGTCCCACCTGCGGCGTCTCGCAGAGCCGGTTGAACGGCGGCTTGGCGTCCTGCGCGCCGCCCACCAGGGCCAGCCGCACCTTCCGGGCGAATGACTCGGCGTAGGTGAGCTTCAGGGCGTCGTCGGAGTTGAGGGCGAAGGTCACGGGCACGGCGGCACCCGAGCTGGGACGATTGGAGGCGTTCTGCTGCTGCCCGCCACCGGTCTCGGGCGTCTGCTGCACCTGGCCGACATTGATGACCTGGACGCGGTTGAGGATGCGCACCGCGCAGGCGGAGGTGACCTGCCGGCCGCTCTGAGTGGAGTCGAACGAGGCGTACACGTCGACGATCGACCCGTTGATCACCTTGCCCGCCACGCCGGTCTCCGCGTCGATCATGATCGCGATCTCGCGCTGTCCAGGCTGCAGTGAAGGCGCGTCCAGAAGCATGCCCTGCTGGAGGTAGGCCCCGCTCGGGATGCCGCCGGCCGCCACCTTGCCCTGGAGATCGGCAAGGTTGGTGACGAAGGCGTTCGTCGACCACTTCTTCGGTATCCGCGTCTGCTTGACCGCGGACGCGGTCACCGGCTGGAACGCCTCGACGTTGGACTGCACCTGCAGCACCGTGGTCATCTCACCGACAGCGGCGTCGGCGTCGGCCTGGACCTTGCCGACGTACCCGATGACCGTGATGAACACGAAGACGGCTCCCACGGCCGCCAAGATCATCAACAGCACACCACGTCGCTGGCGGGGGTTCATGTCACTCCGTCCTGCAGAGTCATGCGGCTAGCGGTTCCGGGCCGAGCGGAATTCGACGGTTCCGGCACCGTTCGGGGGTGCGGGCTCCGTGGAATCCACAGGGCCGGTGGTCGGGAACACGGTCTCCGGTGTCCTGCCGTCGCCGTCCGGTCGAGGAGCGGGAGCCGGAGACGGGTCCTGCGGTCGGGGCTTGGCGCCCGGCCCCTGGAAGCCGCCGAAGGACTGCGGGCGCGTCTGGGGCGCTCCAGGAACAGGCGGTGGACCATCCGGGGACGGCGTCGGGGCCGCCAGAGGCACCGGTACCGGGCCTTGCGGCACCTGCACGGGTGGCCGAGATGGCGGGGCCTGGTGCCGCGGGACCTGGGCGGCGGGCTGATGTCCCGCCGGCACGGGGAATGCCCCGGGAACATTCCCACCGGGCCCGGAGGGCAGGCCCGCGCCCGGCGTCTCAGCGGCGACCTGATGCGGGGCCTGCGGTTCAGGCGAGGGCGGCTGTGCCCGATGGCAGAAGGGGCAGGCGGGCAGAGCCGTCGGTTCCTCACACCACGGGCAAGGACGGTACTTCGGCGTCTCCAGGGCCAGCTGCAGGTCCCTCGGGTTGCCGCTGAAAGCGACGAACTCCGCGTACTTCTTGCTGCCCCAATATCGGGAGCTGAGCGGCTGGTCGGCGACGAACGTCAGCGAGACGGCGCGCAGCTCCGGCTTGAGCCTGTTCTGCAGCCAGTCCACATCGCCGTTCTCGTGCACGGCCAGCACGAGGACCGGGTCGATCGGACGGTGGCTGATGTCCAGCAGGGGCTTGGCCGTGGTCACCCGCTGCACCCGCGGGCTGCGCCCCGCCGCGACCATGAAGCCGCTCCCCGGCATGAGCGAGGCCATGTGCTGCCCCAGGCCGGTGCGGACGTGTTCCAGCTTGGCGACGCTGCTGACCCAGGCACCGGCGTAAAGGCGGTCGGCCAGCACCTGCGCGACGCTGACCAGCACGCCGGAACGGACGTGCGGGGCCATGAAGGTGAGCTGGTCCACGACCAGCGAGAGGGCGAGCGGGGGAAGGTCGAGCGGGACCAGCGCTATCCGGTCGGTGTCCAGCAGCCCTCGCGCGAACCGCACCAGTTTGAGAGCGGAATCGGAACGCCACGCCGGGCAGACGACCAGCGCCGCGCCATGCCGGCGCAAATCCGCGGCCATGCCATCGACGAAGGCCAGCGCCGCCTCGGGCGTCGCGGAATCGGCGATCCTCGGCGCGACCTGGTCCGGGATGATGCCCGTGTTCGGAAGGTCACCCACGAGCAGCACGGCGGTCATCTGCTCGTCCCGGTCTCGACGGGCACCACGCGCCGTTTCCTCACTCGCAACTCTCCATTACCCATCCGGACACACGAGCCGCAGGAATTTAAACATTTCAAAATTGACCATAGCCGCCCCGCCAACTCGAACTCAACCATGTTTGCTGACACACACCCCGGATTTTCGATGCGGCCATCATTCCGCCATCCGGATCCGACATCACCGGGCCCGCGATGATCCCGTACCCGCGGGCCGGACTCCGGCCGGAACCGCAGCACGCCCGCAAAGATGATCAATACAACGTCGTCCCCTTCACGGGACGCCGCACCCAGGAGGTGCACCACCCGTAGATTGCGCCTGCCGAGAAGGCAGATGAACCGGAGTTCGTCCCCGACCGTTACGATCAGTAGTCACGCGGATCCCCTGAAGTTACTTGCGTGACGATGACCGCAACGCCGCCTTTCCTTAACACGTCAACACATAAAACATCTCCAGTCAATCGTTCCCCAAACCGTTCTGGGACTGGCAGTGGGCGGGGGGTTCGACAAGCTCGGGTAATGGGTCTCCTCCGGGAAGCGCCACCACTACCGCGGCGACGGTCATCCCCACGAGAAGGGTGTTCGCGATGGACGCGAGCAAGCCTTCGCCACGACCCTCCATCGGCCCGAGCACCGGGCCACCCCCAAATCAGTAACCGGCAAGAGGCGTAAGCCGACCAGCGACCCGGGCGTGAACACACGGGCCTCTGGGCCTGACCGGAGACCCGGACCGAACGGCGGCCGAGTGCGCCGCCCAGGCCGATCAGGCTGGCTTGAAGGAGGTGGCGATCCCTTCGGCCTGGGATGGAAGGGCGCCCTGCGCGGCCTCGATGTCCACGAAGCAGAACCGGTCGGCCGCGACCGGCACCCGCACGGTCAGGCCACTGACGGGCCCGCTCCTCTTCGCCGAGTCGTAGGCGGCCTTGAAGCCGGGCTTGCCGCCGACGGTGAGATCGGTGATCCGTGAGTTGGGCGCCAGAGCCCGCTGCTTGCGCTTGAGCTGATCCAAGGCGGCCCCGATGACACCACCCTTGTCGCACCCCGCCGACAGGTGCGGAGCCATCCCGTTGGTCACCGACGCGTCGATGGCGAAGACGGTGCCCTGCCGCGCCTGCCGCCGCATCAGGTTCCTGATCAACGGGCCGGTGTCGCCGTCGAGACCGAAGCTCGCCCGCACCACGGGCGAGCCGTCCTGGAGGGGGTCGACCCTCTTCCAGCCCGGCGGGAGCCGAATCGTCACCCCGGCTTCGCCACCACCGAGACGGGTTCCGCCGCCGGCGGGCGGCACGGAAGGTCCGGCATCCGGCGCCGGCCGCTGCGTCGCGGACGTGGTCGCGGAAGGCGATGCCCTGCCTTTTCCTTCTCCACCGGATCCGGCACATCCGGAAAGGGCCAGCAGAACGGTGATCCCGAGGACGAAGAACACCACCCTCGTTGCGGTCACCATCATCCCACTCACCTCACGTCGACCATTCGATCAGGTGCCGATCTTGTGGACCTTGTTCGCGGGCGGGGTCTGAATGAGGACGGGTTCGCCCCACCGGGAGTAGGTCACCGTCTGTGATCCCCGCAGCTTCTGCGGTGTGCTGTAGTCCGCCTGGAACTTTCGCGGCAAGCCTTTATCGTCCACCCACAGCCTCCAGGTGATCTGCTTGAGACCGGCCTTGGAAAGGGCCTGGAAAGCCTTTTCCGTTCCGGACAGCTTCGACGCAGGGGTGACTCCCGAATAGCGCCGCACCCGCAGCCCTTCAAGCGTTTCCGCGACAGGTGCGCCGGTAAAAGCACCATTCCTGACCAAGGCGAGGCCGGTGTCGGTGGACAACTGTGCGAGCGACCTCTCGACCTCGTCGACCAAGCCGGCCAGCATCTTCGCGAACGGCGCCAGCTCGGGATTGCTCGCGTCCTGCCGGGAGAGCCGGACCCATGGCTTGCCCGGAGCCTGCTCCTCACCGTCGACCCGGGTGTAGATCACCCCGCCCGATACGACGGCCTCCGTCGTGCCGGGGCCGGCCGGATCGCGGTCGATGATCGTCATCTGGGCGCTCGGCGGCCGTACCCCGGTCCGCAACTGAGCGCTGATCCTCTCCTCGAGTTTCTTCGAACCCTCGGTGCCGGCCGACGTGTGCTCCGCGCGCACGGTGCCGGCGGCCCCCACCTGCCGCGTGATCACGTCCACCAGTGGACCGGGCGACCCGGGCAGCGTGACGGCGGCGAGCTGCGCCGCGGGGACCGGCCGCGGGGCGGTCGGCCCAGCGCCGGGTCGCGCCTTCTCGCCCCCGTCGCCCGAGCATGCCGCCGCGCCGGCCACGGCGAACGCGAGGACGACGATCACGGCGAGACACCTCATGGCACCGCAGCCTAAATGTGACTTGCGGGAGAGGCCGCACTCCGGACGGTTTTTGGGTCTTTGTTAGGCCCAGGGGCCCGTGCGCCCTGCGGCGGCCGGTGGTTGATTGGCTCCCCTACCGGGTTCGAACGGGGAGCGGAAGCGGGGGCCTGGGTGCTTAGGCGGCTGGGGGACCGAGGAGAAGGATCGCTGTCCTACCTGGCGGTGATCCTCCTGTTCGGCTCGATCGTCGCGGCGGTGACCGCGGTGGCGCTCCCCGACGAGGTCGTCGCCGACATCCGCGCCGGCATCTGCACGGTCGCCGGAGGCCGGGACTGCGGCGGCCGGGAGCGGACCGACGCCGCCCCGTCCCCCTCAGGGTCGCCGGGCGTCTCGCCCGGGCCGTCGGGGACGCCCGGCGGCTCCCCGACCGACGCTGAGACGCCGGAGGAACGCGAGTACCGGGAGGCCCTGGCCGCGCTCGCCCAGGCCGAACGGGACGCCCAGGGCGTTGAGAACGAGTGGGACGACTTCGACCTGCTGGTCGAGATCGGCAAGCTGGGGCTGGACTTCATCGCCGGCGACATCATCGCGTGCGTCGAGAACCCCAATCTGGGCGACTGCCTGTGGGCGCTGGTCGGCCTGGTGCCCTGGGGCAAGATCGGCAAGCTGCTGAAGTCCATCCCCAAGGTCGTCAAGCTGATCGACCGGTTCCTGGACCTCAAACGCCGCCTGGACAAGGCCCGGAAGGGCCGCAAGGACGCCCGGGACCGGCTGGACCGGGCCCTGGAGGCGTGCCAGCGCAAGCAGCGCAACAGCTTCGTTCCCGGCACACCCGTGCTGATGGCCGACGGAACGCGAAGACCGATCGAACACGTCCGCGTCGGCGACCTCGTCTGGGCCGCCGACCCGCGTTCCGGGCGCGGCGGGCCGCAACCCGTCACCGCCGTCATCGGCGGAACGGGCATCAAGCGGCTGGTCGACATCACCATCGACCTGGACGGCCAGGTCGGCGGGCGCACCACCACTCTCACCGGCACCGGCGACCATCCCTTCTGGGTGCGCGCCGCGGGAGACTGGATCGACGCCGACGAGCTGGTCTTCGGGGACCGGCTCACCACGGCCGACGGTCGGCACGCGACGGTCGTCGCCACCCAGGAACGGGCCCGTTTCCAGCGTGTCCACAACCTCACCGTCGCCGGCCCGCACACGTTCCATGTCGTCGCGGCGGACCGGGGCGTCCTGGTCCACAACGATCCGGTGCCGACGCCCGGCGAGAGCTGCGACGTCGACCAGCCCACGCCCAGCCCGACGCCCACCCCGACGCCCACCCCGTCGAAGGGCCAGCCCGACCCCGCGAGCCAGGCCGGGAACGTCGACATGGTGGCCGACAGGATCGCCGCGCACGCCAACCAGCGGAGCATTCCGGGAGTCAGGGACGATGACGTGGCCGAATACCTGGAGAACATCATGCGGGGCTCGCCGGGGATCAAGATGCGTCCGACGCCGTCCGGAACACCCCGCTGGGCCTGGTGGGATGGCAGAACCGGCACCATGCTCATCCGCGAAGGGGACAACGGCACGTTCATGCAGCCCGGCCGGGGATACCAGTACTTCCTTGAGCAGATCAACGAGTAGTTGGGGGCACGTCCGATGCGGGAGACGCGGGCCACGGACACGGCCTGGGAAGGTCTGACCGCCGAGCAGCTGGCCGAGGTGTCCGCGGTGGACGAGGAGCGGCTGGCGCTCGAACGCTCACGACTCCCCGAGGAGACCGCCCGGCTGCTCACGGAACCGATCTACGCCGTGCGTTCCAGGGCCCGGCTGTGGGAACAGTTGATCGTCCGCATGGAGCACGAATGGGCCCCGGACGGCCGCTACGTCGTCGACGAGTACATCAACGACCTCGAATCGAGGGACGCGCTCGACGAGATCATGGCCTCCCGTCCCGTCCTGGCCGTCGGCGCACTGGCCGAGCTCCTCGCGCAGCTGGACGGACGATTCCGGCGGCGGACGGTGCCCGACGGCGGCGCCGCGCTCCGCCCGTACACCCGCCGGCTGAGAGAGGACTCCTCACTCGGGGCTCCATCGCTCCATGAGCGCTGGCTTCGCCGTCCGATCAACATCCCGTGGCTTTGATCCCACAACACCGCCGCTCCAGAGAGGGTGTCCGAAGGCGTCACGCCCTAGAGTCTGGGCATCGGCCCCGTTCTAGCGCAGGAGACGGCGATGACGAACCCATCAGAGCCCGGTCGTGCACCTGGTCCGTACGGGCCGCCGCCTCAGCAGCACCCCGGGCGCGTTCCGGGGCCACGTCCCGCGGGGCCGCCGCAAGGCGCAGGGCCCATGGGGGCGCCTCCTCCGAACGTGCCGCCTCAGCAGCAGGACGGATGGACGCCTCCGGAGCGCACCGACAAGGGGCTGTTCGGAGCGTTGTTCGACGCGAACTTCAACTACCTGGTCACCCCCAAGCTGATCAAGCTGTGGTACGTCATCGCGCTGCTTTTGATCACCCTGCAGTGCCTGGTCGTCCTGGGGCTCGGGCTCTGGATCGCGACCTGGGACGACTTCTGGGCCTGGGGGCTCATCATGGCCGTCGCCACGCCGCTCGTCTGGCTGTTCGAGGTGCTCATGGTCCGGATCCTCATGGAGGCGGTGGTGGTGCGGTTCAAGGGGGTGGAGCACCTCCGGGCCATCAAGGACAAGATCTAGGGCCTGACTAGAAGTGGCCTCAGGTACCGCGTGAGCGCGCTACCTGGCCGGTGAGGCGATGCCGAAGGCAAGCCTCGCCGGCCAGATCGCGAAGCGATGTCGCGCTCGCACCAAACACGGTCAGGGTGCGAGCCGCCAGGCGAGCAGCCTGGGCCGGGGTTGCAAAAAAACACAGCCTGGCCGGTGGGGCGATGCTGGCGGCGAGCGCCGTAGGCCGGGACTTTGAACACAGCCTGGAGGGGCGCGTTAGGCTCGCGGGCAGGCGCGCGCGACACAGACGGGGCAATGCAGGTGGGCGACTTCGACGAGGAGCCGGAAGAGGACGCTCCGCCACGTGCGACACGGCGGGATCCTGGAGTGACCCATCGGGATCCGTACGTCCCTGGGCCGCGGCCGGCGGCGGGGCCCGGGGCCACCCGGCGGGACGGCGGTGACGCGGCAGCGCAGCCGCTGCTGCGGCTTCCCGGTGTGCTCGCAGAGCGGTTCGCGGTGGTGGCCGAACTGCCCGTCCAGGGTGCCGAGTCGGATCTGCTGCTGGTACGGGACGTGGCCGGCGGCGAGTTCGTCGTGAAGCTGTTCCGGCGGGGCTATCACGCCGACCGGGACGTGTGGGCGAAGCTCCCGGCGCTCGGATCGCCGCATGTGCTGCGGATCCTGGAGACCGGTGAGGCCGAGGGACGCGATTACGAGATCTCGGAGTACGCGGCCGGGGGGAATCTGCGGGGCCTGATGGGCAGCCCCCGGCTGGACGTGGAGCAGGTCGTGGCGCAGCTCTCCGACGGGTTGGCCGCCCTGCACCGGGCCGGGATCGTCCACCGTGACCTGAAGCCGGAGAACGTGCTGGTGCTCGGCGAGGAGCCGGTGCGGCTGGCGATCGCGGATTTCGGGTTGAGCAAGGTTCTGGACGAGAGCGTGATCTTCGCCTCGTCGTCGCGGACGCTGGCCTATGCCGCGCCCGAGTCGCTGTCGGGGCAGATATCGCCGGCGCGTGACTGGTGGTCGCTCGGGATGATCGTCCGGGAGCTGGCCACGGGCCGGGCGCCGTTCCCGGGGTTGAGCGAGACGGCGGTGGTCGACCATCTGGCGACGCGGGCGGTGCCGGTGGACGGCGTGGCCGATCCGCGGGTGCGGGTGCTGTGCCAGGGGCTGCTGACCCGGGATCCGCGCCGGCGGTGGGCCGGTGAGCAGGTGGCGGAGTGGCTGGGCGGCGGTGCTCCGGCGGTCGCGAAGGAGCCGGTGCGCGCGCAAGGTGCGGGGGTGCCGTTCGCCGGGCGGCGTTTCGACGACCGGGGCGAGCTGGCGCGGGCGCTGGTGGAGCGCTGGGACGAGGCCGCGCTCTACTTCTTCGGGCGGGGCGAGTCCGGGGAGGCCTGGCGGGCGCTGCGGGAGTGGCTGGCGCGGATTCCGGACGACACCCGGATCCGGTTGATGGACGGCCCGCTCGCCGCGTCCGATCTGCCCGCCGATGTGAAGCTGCTTCATCTGGTGCGGTGGCTCGATCCGGGGCTGCCCCCGCATTTTCTAGGCCGGCGGGTCGCGGCCGACGATCTGGCCGGGCTGGCGGTTCTGGCGGACGATCCCGCGCATCCCGATCATCAGGTCGCCCGCAGGCTCGGCAAGGGGTTGTGGGAGTGGCGGCTGCTGCCCGTGCTGGGCGGGGATATGGCGCCGATCGACGATCAGTGGCGGGCCCATGTGGCGGCCTGGAACGACCTCGCCGGCTGGTTGCGGGAGCAGGAGGCGACTCCGCCCCGGCTGGCGGCCCGGCTGCCGGATGCCGGGAGCGGCGAGGCGCAGGTGTTGCTGACGCTGCTGGCGCTCGCGGCGCGTCCCGTGGAGGCGCGGCAGCGGATCGCCGAGGCGGCGGCCCGGGCGCGGGCGCGGGTCAGCGAGCCGGTCCCCTGGTTCGAGTGGATCGCGGACGGCGCGGGCGACGACCCGTTGCGTCTGCTGGCCGTGGCCAGGGCGGCGCCTGTGGCCGTTCTGGAGGCCGAGGCGCAGACGCGGGATCGCCGCGCGACCGAGGAGCGTTCACAGGAGCTGGACCGGCGGTGGGCCGAACGGGAGCGGCAGCGCCTCGCAGGCAGGGGCAAGGCCGTCCAGAGGGCCGTGGCGTGGTCGCTGCCCCTGCTGGCGTTGTGGCTCCTAGGAAGCTGGGTCGTCGGGGCGCTTTTCGGCGGCGATGGTGGGAAAGGCACCAGTTCTGTCGGGGGCTTCCAGCGCACGTCTGGAGTGCCTCTGGGCGTCCTGGTGGCGTTCTCCTTCCTCGCCTGGGGGGTGCAGTGCGGCTGTGAGGTCGCGCTCGCGCGCGCGCAGGGAAACGACTATCTGCCCTACGGGCCGTGGTCGTGGCTGTCACGCTTTCTAGGGGTGAGCGGGCGCGGGTTGGCGAAGGCGTCGCAGACGATGTCCGGGGCGGCCCAGCGGACCGGGCGGCGTGGCTGCGGGCTGCTGCTGCTCGCGGGCACCGTGCCGCTGTTGCTCGTTCTGTTGCTGATGGCGGCGTTGACGTCGGTGGCGAGCCTGCTGTGGTGGCTGGTGCTGGTCGCCGGGCCGGTCGCGCACGCGGTCGCCGCGGGCGTGCGGTTGCATCGCTGGCGGCAGGGTCATGCCAAGGCCGGGCCGCATGGGGAAGGGGCGGCATGACCGAGCGGAGCGAGGGCTTGAGCGCTGTTCTTGCCAGGGGGTGTGGGGGGGCGTCCCCCCACGAGCTGAACAGCATGACCGAGCGGAGCGAGGGCTTGAGCGCGGGCTTTTGCCGGGGGGTGTGGGGGGTCGCCCTCCACGGGGAGGCAGGATGAGCAGCGGAGTCGAGGCCGATATCGCGCTGGACGCGGCGGTCGTCCTCAGCCTGGGGATGAACCGGGCGCTCGGCCGTACGGCCGGGCTCGCGGGACGGGGCGCGGAGGCGTTGGCCGCGCTGGCCGCCGGACGGGCCGAGGCGCGGGCGGAGGCGCTGGCCGCGGCCGAGTCCCAGGATCAGGCGCTGCGCCAGGTCCTGGAGCGCAACGCCCGGATCGCGGCGCTGGCGGGGACCCGGGAGGAGCTGGGCGCCGAGGTCCTGCTGCCCGCGCCGCTGCGTCCCGACGAGCGGCCGGTGGAGGCGCTGACGGCGTGGTGCGCCGAGGTCGACGCGGTCCTGGACGAGGCGGAGGCCGCGCTGTCGGAGCATCTCGCCGCGCAGGTCGCGGCCGAGATCTTCGCGCGTCCCGCCGGGCCGGCCGGGCTGCGCGCCGATCTCGGGACGCCCCCGGCCGGCGCGGCGGACGCCGCCGCGGACCAGGGGCTCGAGGACGCGCGGCGGACGCTCGAGCGGGTCCTGGCGAGGCTGCTGCCGGACGTGCCGGAGGAGCACCGCGGGTCGGTCGCCGAGGCGGCCGGGCTGCTCGCGGGCGCGGGGTCGATCGAGGAGGCCGAGGGCGCCCTCACCGAGGTCCGGCTGCGGGTGCGGGCGGCCAACCGCCGTACCGAGGAGCTGCGGGCCGAGGCGCGCCGCCGCGCCGCCGAGCGGGACGCCGCCGAGCAGGCCGAGGCCGAGCGGCGGTACGTCCTGAGCTCCATCACCTCGGCGTTCGAGGAGATGGGGTACGAGGTCCAGGAGGGCTTCGAGACGCTGACGGCCGGGGCGGGCGAGGTCGTGCTGTCGCGCGGGTCGTGGCCCGATCACAGCGTGCGGATGCGGGTGGACGACGCCGCGCACGTCCGGGCGGCGATGGTGCGGACGCGGCCGGCGCGCGGCGAGGACGACCGGCGCCTGGACGTGGAGCGGGAACAGGAGTGGTGCGAGGCGTTCGAGACGGCCCGGGCGCGGCTGGAGGGCGCGGGGATCCGGTCCGCGGTCACCTGGCGGCTGGCCCCCGGCGTGCGTGAACTAACGGTCACCGAGCGGTCGCGGGGGGCCGCGACGGGGGAGACTAGGAGTCGGACCGGACAACGTGAACGCCGTCGGGAGCGTGAGAAGTGATTGCCAGCCAGGCCGGGGCCAGGCCGTCGTACCGTGAGCGGCCGACCGCCGCCGAAGGCGCGGGGGCGCAGATGGGGGCGGGCAGGTGAGCATCGAGTCGCCGACCCTCGGGGGGCGCCTGCCCGGCTGGCCGCCGTTCATCCGGGAACTGGACGCGACCCTGTCGGTGCATTCCCAGTACGTGCTGTCGGGGAATCTGTACGACAGCTTCCTGGCGCCGTCTCTGGAGGGCGGTGGGCCGGGCCGGCTGCTGACGCTGCGGGATCTGCTGTGGGAGTCGCTGCGCTCCAGCGGCTTCTCCTGCATGATCGTGTACGACCCGGTGGACGGCCTGCAGGTGTGCCCCGACACCGGCGACGAGCTGTCGGAGGAGGCGGCGCAGGCCGCGGAGCGGCTGCTGGGCAAGCGCAAGGCCGACGAGAAGCCGTCGCTGGAGGCGCTGACCCGGCATCTGGCGGCGGTGGCGCGGCCGTCGGAGAATCTGCGCGCCGCGTTCGTGATCGACTCGGCGTCGCGGATCGCCCGTACCCCGACCGACATGGAGCCGGCCGAGCGCGATTTCTTCCGGTTCTGCGCCAGGTTGTCGCGCAGCGCGCGGCCGGTGCGGGTGGTGGGTGCGCGGCCCAAGCCGCTGTACAACCCGATCGTGTGGCTGGTGGAGCGGCCGGGGGATCTGCCGCCCTGGCTGACCGCCGACAACGAGAACGTGCGGGAGATCACGATCCCGCGGCCGCATCTGGGCGACCGGCAGGAGACGGCGCGGCTGCTGGCCCGCGCGTTCGGGGTCAGCGACGTGGGCGACGACGAGATCGCGGCGGCGGCCTGCGACGCGTTCGCCGAGCAGGCCGACGGGCTCACCCTGCAGTCGATGATCGAGGTGACCCGGCTGGCCAAGGAGCGCAACGTCGATCTGGCCGATCTGCCGGACGCGGTGCGCACCTACAAGCTGGGCGTTCTGGACAACCCGTGGAGCCGGGGCCATCTGCGGCGGCGGGTGCTGGAGGGCGAGCGGAAGGTCCCGGAGCGGGTGATCGGGCAGCCGCAGGCGGTGACCAAGACGCTCGACATCCTCAAGCGCGCGGTGCTGGGGCTTTCGGGCGCGCAGGCGACCCGGTCCGGCAGCCGGCCGCGCGGGGTGCTGTTCTTCGCCGGGCCGACCGGCACCGGCAAGACCGAGCTGGCCAAGGCGATCACCGAGCTGGTGTTCGGGGACGAGTCGGCCTACCTGCGGTTCGACATGAGCGAGTTCTCCGGGGAGGGCTCGGGCGACCGGCTGATCGGCTCCCCGCCCGGGTACGTCGGGCACGAGGCGGGCGGCGAGCTGACCAACGCGGTCCGGGAGGACCCGTTCCGGGTGATCCTGTTCGACGAGATCGAGAAGGCGCATCCGCGGATCCTGGACAAGTTCCTGCAGATCCTGGAGGACGGCCGGCTGACCGACGGGCGCGGCAACACGGTGCACTTCTCCGAGTCGATCCTGATCTTCACCTCGAATCTGGGGATGTACGTGCAGGGCCGCGACATCACCGCGCGCTCGGACGTGGCCTCGCCGCCGGCGCCGCGGATCCAGAACATCGTGCCGGGGATGTCCTACGACGAGGTCGAGGCGCGGATCAAGGGCGCGGTCGCCGATCACTTCACCGAGGTGCTGAACCGTCCCGAGCTGCTGAACCGGTTCGGCGACAACATCGTGGTGTTCGACTTCATCGGCCACGAGGCGGCCGGGAAGATCTTCGATCTGCAGTTCGCCAACATCTGCCGGCGGGTGACCGAGGAGCACCGGCTGTCACTGGCGGTGAAGGGGGACGCCCTGCAGCAGCTGCGGGAATGGTGCACGACGGAGCTGGACAAGGGCGGCCGCGGCATCGGGATGGCGCTGGAGTCGTACTTCGTCAATCCGCTGGCCCGCGCGCTGTTCGACCGGGATCTGACCCCCGAGGATCGGATCACGGTGTCCGGTATCCGGCGCGAGGGCAGCATCGTCCACCTGGAACTCCAGTGACCGCGGACGGGACGGGCCGCGGCGGGGCACCGGGGCTGCTGCTCGCCAAGGCGCACTATCCGGTGACCACACTCGGCCCGGGCGTGCGGGCGGGCATCTGGACGCAGGGCTGCACGCTGCACTGCCCTGGCTGCCTGTCCCGCGACACCTGGGAGGCCGACCCGGGCAAGGAGGTGCCGGTGGAGGCCGTCCTGGGCTGGCTGGCGTCGCTGCCGGGGCCGGTGGAGGGCGTGACGATCTCGGGTGGGGAACCGTTCCAGCAGCCCGCGGCGCTGGCGGCGCTGGTGCGGGGTATCCGCAGGTGGCGGGAGGAGTCGCAGCATGAGACGATTCCATTGGACATTCTCGTCTACAGCGGATATGTCTACTCTCGGCTCTCGCGTTCGCCGGAGGCGCGCGAGATCCTGGAGTCATGTGACGCCGTCATCACGGGGCCGTACATCGATCGGCTGAACCCGGGGGGGCGACACCCCCAGAGTGGCTCTCTACTCTGGAGGGGGTCGGGCAACCAGCGCGTCGTACCGCTGTCCCCGCTGGGGCAGGCGAGATACGGGGCCTTGACCGGCGCCGACGCCGTTAAGGAAAAAGAAGACGCAGGGCCCCGAGTGCAGGTGTCCGTGGACGAAGGGCCGGAGGGAAGGCGGGTGTACTACATCGGGATCCCGCGGAGGGGTGACATGGAGCACCTCACATCAACGCTGGAGCGCGCTGGGGTACGAGCGGGGGATGTGTCATGGCGACCTTGAAATGCCCGGTTTGTGACGAGCCCTTCCAGCAGGGCGATCTGCTCTGCCTGAGCTGCGGGGCCAATCTGGCACGTGCCGGGGGCGGCCAGCCGCAGCGGGTTCCACCCCCTCCTGCCCCTCAGCAGCCCTACGGGCAGCCGTCCTACGACCCGTACGGTCAGGGCCAGCAGCAGCCTCAGCAGCCGGCTCCGCACCAGCAGGGTCAGCATCAGCAGTATGGAGAGCCCTCGTTCGGAGACTCTCCATATGCGCAGCAGGCCCAGCAGCGCCAGCAAGGGCAAGGGCAGGGGCAACAGCCCGGCCCCCCTGGGCCTCCTATGCCGCCCGGTCCTCCTCAGCCTCAGCAGGGCGGGCAGCAGGGTCCTCCAGGGGACCAGTACGGGCCGCCGCAGCCGCAGTATGGTCCGCCGCAGCCTCAATACGGTGAGCCACAGCCTCAATACGGTGAGCCGCAGCCCCAGTACGGCGAGCCGCAGCAGCAGCCCGGCCCGCCGCCTCCCGACCCCTGGGGCGCTCCCCAGCAGGGCCAGCAGGGCCAGCAGGGCCAGGGCCAAGGCCAGGGGGCTGAAGGGGGTTGGGGGCCGCCGCAGCCTCAGTACGGTGAGCCGCAGCCCCCGCAGCCGCCCGCCGAGCAGCATCAGCCGCCTCAGCCTCACCAGGGGCAGCAGCAGTACGCCCCGCCGCCGCCCCAGCAGGGGCAGGGGCCTGGCGGGCAGCCGGACCCGTGGGGCGCCCCCGCGCCGCCGTCTCCCGACCAGTGGGGCCCGCCGCAGCCGCAGGCTCCCGAGCAGCAGCAGGGGCACCAGCCGCACCAGCAGTACGCCCCGCCGCCCGGCCCTGCGGACAACGCTTACCCGCCGCCGCCCCAACAGGCGCCGCCTATGCCGCCTCCGCCGCACGGCCGTGAGGCGACGCTGCTGCCGGCGGACGCCCCGGGCGGGCCTGGGCAGGGCCAGCAGCACCGGCCGGGCCCCGACAGCACGGCGTACATGTGCCCCTACTGCGAGGCGGTGCTGAGCAACCCGGCCGCCGCGCAGTGCGAGTCCTGCCTGCGGCCTCTTCCGCAGCAGGGCACGCCGGTGCTGCGGGTGCAGTTCCCCACGGGCGAGCTCAAGGTCTCGGTCGGGCAGCACCTGGTGCTGGGCCGGGACGCGGGCCAGTCGCCGGTGGCGGCCACGTTCACGCAGTACGACAACGTGTCGCGCCGCCACTCCACGGTGTGGCTCGACCCGTCCGGCACCGCCTGGGTTCGGGACGAGGGCTCCACCAACGGCACGTTCGTCAACGGCGAGCGCCTGCCGCGCGGTGTGGAGGCCCCGCTCCGCGACGGCGACCAGCTCCGCCTGGCCGCCGACGTGACGGGCACCGTCCAGCTGACCTGAGCCGCGAAACGCCGAGGGCCGCTCCGGAGATCGATCCTCCGGGGCGGCCCTCGGCGTTTCGCGCGGCCGGGCGGCTCAGCCGGCGGCGCGCTTGGCGCGGGCGCGGGTGCGCTCGCGCTCCTTGGCGTCCAGGACGACCTTGCGCAGCCGCACGGCCGCCGGGGTGACCTCGACGCACTCGTCCTCGCGGACGAACTCCAGCGCCTCCTCAAGGGTCAGCAGGCGGGGCGGGGTGAGCGTCTCGGTGGCCTCGGCCGTGGAGGAGCGGACGTTGGTCTTCTGCTTCTCCTTGCAGATGTTGACGTCCATCTCGTCGGCGCGGGAGTTCTCCCCGACGATCATGCCCTGGTAGACCTCGGTGGTCGGGCCGACGAAGAAGGTGCCGCGGTCCTGCAGGTTGATGATCGCGTAGGCGGTGGCGGCGCCGGTGCGGTCGGCGACCAGCGAGCCGGACGGCCGGGTGCGCAGCTCGCCGAACCAGGGCTCGTAGCCCTCGAAGACGTGGTGCGCCATGCCGGTGCCGCGGGTCTCGGTGAGGAACTCGGTGCGGAACCCGATCAGGCCGCGCGCCGGGACCAGGAACTCCATCCGGATCCAGCCGGTGCCGTGGTTGGTCATGTGCTCCATGCGGCCCTTGCGGACCGCCATGAGCTGGGTGATCGCGCCCAGGTGCTCCTCGGGGATGTCGACGGTGAGCCGCTCGACCGGCTCGTGCCGCTTGCCGTCGATGTCCTTGGCGACGACCTGCGGCTTGCCGACGGTCAGCTCGTAGCCCTCCCGGCGCATGTTCTCGACCAGGATGGCCAGCGCCAGCTCGCCGCGGCCCTGGACCTCCCAGGCGTCGGGACGCTCGGTCGGCAGCACCCGGACCGAGACGTTGCCGACCAGTTCGCGCTCCAGCCGGTCCTTGACCAGCCGGGCGGTGACCTTGGTGCCCTTCTCCCGGCCGGCCAGCGGGCTGGTGTTGGTGCCGATGGTCATCGAGATGGCCGGCTCGTCCACCGTGATCAGCGGCAGCGGGCGCGGGTCGTCGGGGTCGGCCAGGGTCTCGCCGATCATGATCTCCGGGATGCCGGCCAGCGCGATGATGTCGCCGGGACCGGCCTCGTCGGCGGGCTTGCGGGTGAGCGCCTCGGTCATCATCAGCTCACTGACCCGGACCCGCTCGACGCTGCCGTCGCGCTTGCACCAGGCGACCTGCTGGCCCTTCTTGATGATCCCCGAGTGCACCCGGCACAGCGCGATCCGGCCCAGGTAGCTGGAGGCGTCCAGGTTGGTGACGTGCGCCTGGAGCGGGGCGTCGGGGTCGTAGGACGGCGCCGGGATGGTCTCCTTGATGACCTGGAACAGCGGCTCCAGGTCGGGGCTGTCGGGCATCTCGGCGTTGCCGGGCTTGGTGAGGGAGGCCCGGCCGGCGCGGCCGGAGGCGTACACGATCGGGAAGTCGATCTGGTCCTCTTCGGCGTCGAGGTCCATGAACAGCTCGTAGGTCTCGTCGACGACCTCGTCGATCCGGGCGTCCGGGCGGTCGGTCTTGTTGACCACCAGGATCACCGGGAGCCGCGCGCCCAGCGCCTTGCGCAGCACGAACCGGGTCTGCGGGAGCGGGCCCTCGCTGGCGTCCACCAGCAGCACGACGCCGTCGACCATGGACAGGCCGCGTTCGACCTCGCCGCCGAAGTCGGCGTGGCCCGGGGTGTCGATGATGTTGATGGTCATCCCGGCGTGCCGGACGGCGGTGTTCTTGGCCAGGATGGTGATGCCCTTCTCACGCTCCAGGTCGTTGGAGTCCATGACGCGGTCGTCCACGTCCTGGTTCTCGCGGAAGGCCCCGGACTGCCAGAGCATGGCGTCGACCAGCGTCGTCTTGCCGTGGTCGACGTGGGCGACGATGGCGACGTTCCGGAGGTCATCGCGCGTGGAGATGGGCATGCGGTCTCGCCTTGGGTGAGAGTGTGGGGTCCGCCGCAGACGTGCGACCCCCTGATTCTACTTGGCCGTAGGGGCTCCCTCGCCCCACCCCCTTGCCCGATCCGTCACAAATACTCTATTTGGCTAATTTTGCCCCAATTTTGTACGCTCCTGCAGATCCGGTCGTTCGGAGTCCCGCCCCCCGGGACGACGGCCGGACCGCCGAATCCCGCGAGGGAACCGGGGACCCAGACCCCCGGGGTGAATCGGCGCACACTCCCTGGTGCGCGCCGTAGGGCGACTCCTGGCCCGAACCCGACAGCTAACCCGGTAGGCGGCCAAGGAGAGGAGACACCGGTTTGACACCGGCACCCCCCAAACGTCGACTCGTCGTGCCCGCCCTCACCACCGCCTCGCTCGTCGTGTGCGGCGTCGGCCTCCCCATCACCTCCCCCGCCGCGTCCGCCTCCCCGGCGTCCGCGCACGCCGCCGCACCGGCGCCCGGCGAAAGCGAGCTGCGCAAGCGGCTGGACGCCCTCAACACCGAGGCCGAGAAGCTGACCGAGCGCTACAACAAGTCCCGGGTCGAGCTGGGCAAGGCCAAGCAGGCCGAGCTGGACGCGGCCAAGGCCGCCGACACCCTCCAGGCCCAGGCCGCTCCCGCCCGCGAGGAACTCGGCCGCCTCGCCGCCGCCGACTACATGACCGGCGGCCCCGACATGATGTTCGCCGGCGGCGGCGCCACCGGCCTGTCGGCCTCCGCCTACCTGGCCCAGAGCCGGGCCGCGGCCGTCAACCGCCTCCAGGCCCAGATCGACGGCGCCGTCCGCGCCCAGCAGGCCGCCGCGGCCAGGACCGCGCAGGTCCGGCGGGCCGCCGCCCGGTCCCTGAGCGCCCGCGAGGCGGCCAAGGCCAAGGTGGACGAGGTCACCCGGCAACTCGACAAGCTGACCACCACCACCGCCAAGGACCCCGGGACGGGCCTGAGCGCGACCGTGAAGGGCTCCGGCCGGCCCGCCAAGATGGCCCGCAAGGCACTGAGCAAGATCGGCAGCCCGTACGTGTGGGCCGCCGCGGGGCCGAGCAGCTTCGACTGCTCGGGCCTGGTCGTCTGGGCCTACGGCAAGGTCGGCAAGCCCGGCCTTCCGCACTACACCGGCGACCTGTTCGGCCAGGGCCGCAAGGTGGGCAAGGGCGAGCTGAGGTCCGGCGACCTGGTCTACTTCGGCGGTGACCTGCACCACATGGGCATCTACCTGAGCGACGGCAAGTACCTGCACGCCCCGCAGACCGGCGACGTCGTCAAGATCTCCAAGCTGTCCGACCGCTCCGACTACGCCGGCGCCAACCGCATCGAGTGACCGCCCGCCGGGGCCGGCGACGGCCCCGGCGAGGACGGCCGGCCGGCCGAACGGCGGTCAGGGGCCCGCGGCGCCTCGCAGGTGGGGGCGGACGGCCTCCACCACGGGCAGGTCCCCGGCGAGCCACAGCACGTCGTGGAGTTCGTCCGCGCCGAGCCAGCGGAGCGCCAGATGCTCCAGCGGTCTCGCCTCGCCCTCGATGATCGTCGCCGTCCACACGCGGAGCACGCCGCCCAGGCTCAGCGGCCAGTCGCCGCCGATCCGCGCGGCCAGCGCGATCTTGACGTCCAGCTCCTCGTGGCACTCCCGGACCAGGGCGTCCTCGTCGGACTCGCCGGGATCGACCTTGCCGCCCGGGAACTCCCAGCCGCCCGCCAGCTCGGGCGGCTCCGCCCGCTGCGCGGCCAGCAGCCGCCCCCCGGAAATGATCGCCGCGCCCACCACAACACCGATCGCAACCAGCCCCTCTCTTGTCCGGCATGATGCCGGACGGCGGCCGTCCGCGTCTCAGGAGGCCGCGCTCTGCGGCGTTTCGGCGCCGTTACGGGCGGCGGCGACGATCCGGGCCGCGTCCTGGACGATCGTCTCCAGGTGGTCGCCGTGCGCGCCGCGCCAGTACACCTGGCCGCAGTCGACGCAGCGGCCGTACACGTCATAGCTGCGGCGGGTGCCGTCGGCCAGGTCCCGCTCGACCTCCTCCTTGTCGACCTGGGCCAGCACGCCGTTGCAGGCGGTGCAGCGCGTCCACGGCCGCAGTTCGGGCGCGAACCGCTCCAGCAGGTCGCGCAGCTGGTCATCGGGGCGCGAGCCGCGCGCGTACGCGCCGAACCACAGTGCCCGCCGCCGCAGCAGGCCGCGGTCCTGGGTCAGCAGGACCCGGCCCTCCTCGTTCGCCTGGACGACGAGCGCGGGGTCGTCCATGTCGTTGTGGTAGGCGGTGTCGAGCCCGAGCAGCCGCATGCGGCGGGCCAGCGTGCCGAGGTGCACGTCGAGCAGGAACCGGGGCGCGAGTTGGCCGGGCTCCAGCGGAACGGGCTGCGGACGGGGCACGGCCGCCACCGCCACCTCGTCGCCCGCCGCCGGCTGGTGGCCCGGCTCGACCGGTTCGCCGTTCACGGTGAGCGCGCCGATCTCGGGCAGCGGCACGCCGAGGGACTCCACGATGTGTCCCAGCGTCGACGTCCCGTCGTGCGCCACCTCCTGCCGTGCGCGCCGCCGCGCACTCGGCAGGAACATCAGCAGTTCTTCGGCGATCCGAATCGTCATCCCGGGCTCCACGCGGCCAGCATGCCATGCCGGAGCGAGATGTCGATCGGATTAACCGGCGGTTCACCCCCGGAACGCCCGCCGTCGGCCGAGGCCGTGCGACACCCGGGATCCCTGCCGAATCACCGATGACACGATCGGCAACATCAACCGAAAAGCGCGGCCCCGCCTTGACCGGGCCGGGGGTGCGGACCGCACACTCGCCCCATGAAGACCCCCCGCTCCCCCAAGCTCCTCCGTCTCCTGCTCCTGGTGCCGCTGATCGTGGCCGGTCTGGCCGGCCCGGCGCAGGCCGGGCCCGCCCAGCCGGTGGCCGGGCCGCCCGCGGTCGCCTCCGTGCTCGCGGCCGACATCCCACCGATCTGCGAGTCCCGGCTCCCGGCCGAGGCGCACGACACCATCGCGCTGATCGAGCAGGGCGGCCCGTACCCCTACCCCCAGGACGGCACCGTGTTCCAGAACCGCGAGGGCCTGCTCCCTGACGAGCCCAGCGGCTACTACCACGAGTACACGGTCAAGACGCCCGGCGAGGACGACCGCGGTGCCCGCCGCATCGTCACCGCGGGCGATCAGGGCGCCGACGGGATGTACTACACCGCCGACCACTACGAGAGCTTCTCGGACATCGACTTCACCTGCTGAGCCCCACCGGCCGTCCCCCAGGCATCCGCCGCGGGGACGGCCTCACAGGTGCGTCCTCGAGTGCACCGCTCCGGTCAGGGTTGCCCCGCCTCGGCCAGCTGGCGCTGGATGTCGGGGCGGGCGAGGGGCCGGGTCGTGCCGATCCAGTTGGCCTTCTTGTACGGCTTGACCCCGATGTTCGGCACGCAGGTGGAGCAGCTCGCCACGATCATCTTGCCGTTGCCGATGACCATCCCCACATGGCCGGGATTGTTGGCCGAGGTGCCCGGACCCGAGTTGAAGAAGACCAGGTCGCCCGGGATCTCCTTGCCCTTGTCGATCTTCACTCCGAACGGCCACTGCTCGAACGTGGTGCGCGGGATGCTGATCCCCACGGTGCGGTAGGCGGCCTGGAGGATGCTCGAGCAGTCCCAGGCGTCCGGGCCGTTGGCGCCGAAGATGTACCGCTTGCCGCGCTGCGCCATGGCGAACGAGATGATCTGCTGGACGACGCCGCTCACGTTGGCCGGAAGCTGGTTGTCCTGGCATTCGACGCCGTTCGACTGGACGACCGTGAAGTCGCCGCCCACGTACCGCTTCGCCCAGTCGAGGACGAGGTTCACGTAGTCCCACGAGTGGTTGTACATGAAGAGGGCGGTCCGCATCCGCGCCGGGGCGCCGTTGTGCTTGAGGTAGCGGGCGGCGGACGGGATGGCGTCGTCAGGGTCGTAGCGGTCCTTCTTGCCGTTCTTGTCGCCGTCCACGGCGAACGAGTCGAACGTGGCCTTCAGGAACTGCATGGGCCCGCCGGCGCCCGCGTAGTTCTCGCCGCTGCTCACACCGGGCAGCTTGGACGTGCCGTGGCTGGTCTCGACCTTTCCGATCCCGGCGAGCACGTTCCAGGGGACGCCGAACTCCTGGCCCGCCTTCTTGTAGAGCGCCAGGTAGCCGGACGGGATCGCGTTGGCCTCACCGGCCTGGGCGGGCTGCGATCCCGCCTGGCTGGTGTCGACGCATCCGCCGCTGCCCGCGCCGCCCCCGCCGAACATGAACTGGCTGGCACCGAACAGCACCGGCACGATCATCAGCGCGCCGAAGAGCGTCCCGACGGCGCCGAGCGCCCCGGCGATGATCAGCCTGCGCCTGGTCATCCGGTGTCACCCGCCTGTCCCTCGTCCGCGGGGGCGAAGGCGTACACCCGCAGCGAGCCGCCGTCCCGCGACACCGTCACCGCGTACTGCTGGCTCTCCTGGCCCTTCTTGCCGCCCTTGGTGACCTGCTGCTTCAAGGTCACCAGGAAGATGAGCGAGTTGTCCTCGATGTCGCGGACCCGGTCGAGGGTGGCCGAGCCCTCCGCGACGACCTGCTGCTGCCTGCGCAGATCGATCTTGCCGGGGGAGGCCTCGCCGCGCCGCAGCTCCGCGAGCAGCGCCGCGGTCACCATGGGCGCCAGCCGGTCGCCGTAGACCTTGGGGTCCTCGTCGAAGCGGTACGTCCCGTACGCCGCGGTGAACCGCTGCGCGAGATCGGCGGCGGTGGCGAACTCCTGCTGCGAGAACGGCAGCAGCCGGTAGACGTCGAAGCTGCCGGCGGAGACCGTGCCGGAGATGCCCGGCGGCGGCGAGGCGGGACCGGTCGGCCCCGCGGTCGCCGTGGGGGTCGGCGCGGCGCCGCCCTCGGTGTCGTCGTCGGGGGCGGCGACGGTCAGGTACACGCCGACGACGGCCAGGACCACCACCAGCCCCGCGAACACCAGCTTGCGCTGGCGGTCCGTCAGGTTCATCTAGTCGTCCCGCTCCGCGTCGCGGTCGACCGGACGCAGCCAGAACGGGAGCGGCGGGCCCTCGCCGGCGTCGCCGCGGCCCCACAGCGGCGGCGGCTGCTGCCTGCCGCCGGGCCCGGATGCCGTGCCGGACGCACCCGTCCGCGGCTTCGGGACGCCGCCCGACGGGTCGGCGGGCCTGCTCCTGGCCGGACTGCCGCCGCCCTTGCCCCGGGACGGCGCCGAACCTCCGGAACCACCGCCCGCGCGGCCGCGGTCGCGGCCACCCGACGACCGCCCGTTTCCGCCTCCGAACCAGCCGCCTCCGGACGAGCCGCCATTGGAACTCCCGCTCTCCGGACGCGCCCCCCACGACGTGGGCCGGGACGCGCCCGAGGACTTCCCGCCCGAGCCGCCCCCGGTAACGGCACCCGCCGGCTGTCCGCCACCGTTGCCGCCCGACGGCGCCGGCGCCGCACCGCCGCCGTCGACGGCGCCGCGCGCGTCTCCGCGGGCACCCGCCCGGGTCGGCAGGTTGAGCGGCGGCGCGCCCCGCCGCGACCGCCCCCGCGCCGCCGCGCCGCCGCCGCGCGGCTTGGCCGCCCGCACCGGCGCCGCCTCCGGCGACGGGCCGTCTCCCGCCCCGCCGCGCCGGTCGAGCCCCGTCCCGGACACGCCCGTCCCATCGGCCGTGTTCGTCCCGGCCTCACCGGTACCGTCGTTCTTGCCCAGCCGCGCGAGCCGGTAGCCCGGCACCGCCGCGCCGGCCACCGCAGTGGTGTTCTTGCGCGCCTCTATGACCGACTTGTCGAGCTCCGTCTGGCTCTTCTCCCGCGACCCGACCGCCGAGTACCCGACGGCCGAGAACAGGTGCTGGAACGGCTTGCGGTACACGAACGCGGCGAACGTCACCAGCGCGATCAGCAGGATCTGCAGGCCCCACGGCAGCGTCTCGCCGAGGATCAGCCCGTACGCCCACAGCAGCAGCGACAGCACGCCGATCAGCGCCGCCTGTTTCAGCAGCATCGACAGCAGCAGTTCCAGCCAGCGCACCGCGATCACCCGTCCGATGCCCGGATGGATCCCGATCCCGAGGAAGATCGGCCCGGCCACCAGCAGCAGCAGGAACGCGATCTTCACCACGATCAGCGCGATCGCGATCACCAGGATCAGCAGCCCCGCCACCAGCGCCGCGAACAGCCCGCCGAACGCCACCGCCAGCCGGCTGGTCCAGTTCTTGCCCTGGAACAGCGGGTAGACCCCGGCGTGCTGTTCCTTGACGCTGTCGGCGACCGCCTTGTACGCGTCGGCCTTCTTCGCCAGGTCGACCTTCTGCCCGCCATGCGTCTCCGGCAGGTCCACCGCCTGCGACCACAGCAGCTTGTCGGCGTTGTCCTTGACGATCTTGGCGTTCGGGTCGGTGGTGCCGAACTGGCCCATCAGCCACGGCTTGCAGACCAGCGCCACCCACAGCCCGTTGGCGTTGCGCGTGGTCGCGTCGACGTTCGGCGAGTTCATCGGATCCGCCTTGCCCTCGGGCGGCGGGATGCACGAGGTCCCCCTGGTGTCGCTCTGCGGCAGCGCCGCGTTGAACGCCGCACTGGTCGCCTCCGACACCTTGGTGCCCAGCGTCGTGAAGTCGGCGGGCCGCGCCACCAGCCAGATCAGCGCCACCATCGCCGCGACCATCCAGATCACGCCCTCGGTGACCTTGCTGGCCCGCTTGCGCACCAGCCCCCACCACGCCAGCCACATCGCGCCGAGGATGACCACCCACGACCAGTACCGCGCGTTGAACGTCTTCCCGATGTCGCTGATCACACCGTCGACGGTGCTCTTCAACCAGCCCAGCAACGACTCCGACGCGGCCGCCTGGTACACGCTGATCGTCGTCCGGTCGATCGCGCGGACCAGCGTGAAGGTGGTGTTGGCGAGCGCGTTGCCCATCATCGCCATCGCGTCCGCGCAGCCCATGTCGACCGCGTACCAGGTCTGCCCGGCCGTCCCGTACCGGTCGTAGTAGCTGAGCCTGTCGACCGGCGTCTTCTTCAACTGCTCACTCGGGTAGTCCGGGGGCTTGATCATCCCATCGGTCCCCGACCCGTACTGCTCAGGAGCCGGATTATCAGCCGGCCGACACGGGTCACCGCCGAACGGACCCGCACCCGCCATCGGAGACAGCCCGACCATGAACAGGGCGGCCAGCGCCATCATGACGATCGACCGGCGCCCCCGGATCCGCCGCGAACGCCGCCGCGCCCCCTGGAGCACCGACCGGTCGAGACCTTCCGCCGGCGAACGCTGCAACCGCCGGGCGGACCCGCGGCCCGGCGTGCCTCCCGATGGGACGCGGGGTCGGTTCATTGGCTGACCTCTCGTGTTCACCCGGCTCCACCTTGCCCCTGTGCGGATTCGGCCCCCGAGACCGTGAGTTCGGCCGAGCCCGGGCGGGACCGGGTCGGGTTGGTGTCCAGCCAGCGCCGCAGCTCCTCGGAGATCAGGTCGACGCCGATGCGGCCCGCGCGCCCGTCCAGATCCCGGAAGATGCACTCGCCGTTGCCGAGGTTGCGCAGCACGGCCTTGTGCTCGTCGGAGGTCTCCACCCCCAGCAGGGACATCACGTTCCCCACCTCGACCCGTTCGGAGGAGCGGAACGAGAACACCGACGAGAGGCAGTTGGTCACCTGTTCGTTCAAGAGGTCCCCGGCGTTCTGTGACACCAGGATCAGCGCGGTGTTGCGAGAACGGCCCATCCTCGACACCTCCGGTATCAGCTTGGCGCCCTCCGGTGTCGAGGTGATGGCCCACGCCTCGTCCAGGAAGATCGCCTTGGGCAGGCGCCGGTCGAGACCGTGCATCAGCCGGCGGGCGAACTGGGAGACCAGGTACATCAGGGCGACCGAGAGCCGCTGCTCGTAGGAGTAGTCCTCGCGGGAGATGGCCACGTCGGGGAGGGTGAGGCCGCCGAGGGTGAACACGGTCGTCCAGCCGGCGGTGTCGATCCGCTCGCCGCCGGACGGGTCGAAGCACAGCCGCGCCAGCCGCATCTCCGACATCGAGCGCAGCACCGCGCCCAGGTTCTTGGACGCGGGGTCCGCGGAGCCCTCCAGGTGGTCCACGACCTTGCCGAGCGAAGGACGTGCGGCGTTGGCGACCGCGCCGACCGCCTGGATCATCGCGGACTCGCGCTCCTCCGACATGCGCGGCAGCAGCAGCCGCAGCGTCTCGGTGGCCATCGTCTTCTTGGCGGCCAGGTCGTCGCCGAACGAGAACGGGTCGAGCAGGCCGGGCGCCGCCGACCCGAGCGGCAGGATCCGCGCCTTCCGGCCGCGCGCCTGGAGCAGCTCGACGAGGGATTCGGCGTCGCCCTTCGGGTCGATCGCGGCGATCGTCACACCGCGCAGCGCCATCTGGTAGATGAGCATCAGCGCGAGGGTCGTCTTGCCGCCGCCCGGCTCACCGGTGATCGCGACCGCGGTCGGACGGTTCCGGGCCGCGGCGACGAGCGGATCGAAGTGCACGATCGAACGGGCCCGGCCGAGCGTCTCCCCGATGTACGGGCCGACCCAGCCCTCGTTGTTGTCGTCGGGACGGTCGCCCAGGTCGACGGTCGCCACCGGCATCCCGCCCGCGATGGTGCGGAGCGGCTGCCGCTGCGCGTAGGCGTTGAGCCTGATCCGGTCGCCGGGCAGCGTCTCCATGAACAGGGAGAACTGGTCGCCGGTGGAGTTCACCACGTCGATGCCGATGTCGCGGTAGTGCTCGACGACGGCGTCCACCCGCTGCGCCAGCAGCTCCTCGGTGGGCGCCGACACGATCAGGCGGTGCCAGCCGTACACGAACGGCAGCCGTTCCTTGGTGATGCCGTGCTCCAGCATCCGCGCCGCGTCGATCTGCTCGGCCAGCGCGATCGGCGCCTCCGCGCCCGCCTCGCGGATGTGCTGGTCCATGTCGCGGGCGTGCGCGAGCTTGCGGGAGACGTCCTTGGACGCCTTCGCCGGCGGGATCAGCTTCATCCGCGAACTGATCTCGACGGGGAACGGCAGCGCGTCGGCGTAATGGAACCAGGGCTCCCCGTCCGGGAACGGCATCATGTCCGGGAAGCGGGCGAAGGAGAGGTAGGCGACGTACGACTGCGCGGTCGCGCTCGTCCCCACGCCGTTGAAGTTGGGCTGCTCCACCCGCAGGTAGGAGCGGCCGTTGTGGATCGCGCCCTCGACCAGCGCCTCGATCTCGCCCTTGCCCCACGTACGGCGCTGGACGGCCGACGGCGGCGGGTCCGCCAGCGACGCCGTCACCGCGTGCTGGAACAGCCAGGCCACCTCGGTGGACGCGGCGTGCCGCGCGTACAGGGCCGAGCCGCCCAGCGCACGGCCTATGCGTTCGGCCTGGTCGGTCCAGCGCGCGATCTCCTTCTTGTCGATCGCGTCGTCGGTGATCCCGAGGACCTGCTCGCTGCGCTTGTAGAACCCGAGCCACTGGGCCAGCACGCCGCCGGACAGCTGCGCGCCGACGCCGCGCTGGCCGAGCCGCACGCCGAGGTAGACCTCCTTGGTCCAGAAGTCCTTCGCCCAGACGTGCGCGTAGGTCTCCTCCAGGTACTCGCGCCAGCCCGCGCCGCCGTCGGAGGTGCGGTCGAGCGCGAGCGCCCAGTCGGCGGCCGGGTAGGTGCGGTGCGCGATCCGCAGGTGGATCTCGGCGTCCTGCATCCGGATCCCGGCCAGCGCGATGGTGATGTTGGTGGCCAGCGCCTCGCGTTCCTCGCCGGTGGTGAACTCGTACGACACCGTCGGCAGCCGGAAGTATGCCCAGGCCGCGTTGTCGGTGAGCACCACCCGGTCGTCGAAGTACCGCACGGGCAGCCGGCTGGCCCGCGCCTTGGACGCCTTGCTCATGCCGCCTCCCCGTGGGAGTCACGGTGGGCCGTCGCGACGAAAACCGCGCTGCGCTCGGTCATGACGCCTCCCTGTGGCGGGACGGCCCACGCGACGGACGCGGTGCTCGTCCCTCCGTCGCCTGGCGCATTCCGCGGCGCGGCCGCCGCACGGCCGCTCGCGCTCGTGGCGGCGCTCATCGGGTGGCCTCCTGCTCCTGCTGAAGCTCGTGGTAACGCTCGGGCACGACGGTGAACCCGCCGGCGACCACACCGGCGAGGGCAAGGTAGGCACGCCGCGTCGGCGCACGCAAGGATTTGAGCTCGTTGCGGGGCGCGCGGTCCATGCTCAGGTGATCGTCCCATGGAATCCGCACGAGGGCCCGGCAGCGGCCGCGGGCGACCGCCTCGGCCTGCTCGACGTCGTCCATGCTGCGGCGGCTGACCCCGTTGATGACGGTCACGGCGCGGGAGCGCAGTTCCTCGTAGCCGTGCCCGTCCAGCCACTCGAACGTCATCGCCACCGCGCGCGGCGCGTCGGCGCTGGCCGGGGCGACGAGGACGATCTGGTCGGCGTACGGCAGCACCCGCGCGACCACTGCGGCGGCCGCGTCCAGCAGCGTCACCGAGTAGAACCGGTCGATGGTGCGGATCGCGAGCGCGTAGTCGCGGTCGTCGAGGGCCTGCAGCGGGTTCTTCCCGGCGGCGATGACGTCCAGCCCGGATTTGGCCTGCGAGGTGTAGCGGCGCATCGCGGTGAGGCTGTTGACCTGGTCGGCACGGGTGATGAGGCCGGTGAGCGTTTCGTTGGTCTCGCTGCGGGTCCGCCGCGCCAGCGCGCCCGGCCCCGGGTTGACGTCGATCGCGACGACCGGCTCGCCGTTGTGCTGGGCGAAGGTGTGGCCCAGCATCAGCGCGGTCACGGTCTGCCCGGCGCCGCCCGTGCAGCCGAGCACCACGATGTGCCGGGTGCCCTGGAACGGCTGCTGGAGCCGCTGCTGGTACTCGGCGTCGGCCTCGCCGTGCCCGCCGCCGACGGCCTGGATGAGCCGGCGCAGCCCGCCGGAGCTGACCTCGTGCTCGGGCCCGGGCGGGGTGATCGCCGGTTCGGACGGCGGCGCGGCGGGGGGCGGCGGCAGCGGGCGCGGGCGTACCGGCGACGCGGGCCCCGACCGCACCTCGCGGGACGGAGCGGGCGGCGGTTCCTCGTACACGGCCGGCGGTTCCTCGTAAGTGGGCTGCGGTTCCTCCCGCGCCGGGGGCCGCGGTGCCGGGCCCGACATCGGGAACCGGCCGGGATGCCCCGCCGCCGCGGGCCGCTCGTCCGGCGCGCTCTCGGGTTGCGCGGGCTGCTGCTCCTCGGACCGGGGTGCCGGTGCGGGAGGCCACACGCGCGCGTCGGTGGCGGCCGCGCGCTGCGGGTTGGACAACTCCTCCGACCAGGGTTTGGGCGGCTCCCGGTGTGGAGCCTCCTGCTCCTCTTCCTGCTGCCCCGCGCTCCCGAACGCGCCGGGAACCAGCGGGATGTCGGGCTGCGTGAGTTCCGCCTCCTGCGGAATCTCCGGTTGCGTCGGCGGGCTCGCCTGCCGCAGCGGAATGTCGGGCTGCGTGACGTGCGCCTGGTCCTCGGCGGGTGGAAGCTCCAGCTCGAGTGTCGGATCGTCCGCCCCGTCCGATTCCGCATCGGACGGGGACTCGTCCATGGCCGCGCCGTCCCCTGAGGGCGCCTCGTCGCCGACAGCGTGCTCGGCCGTTGGAGCCGCTTCAGCCGGCGTGGCGCGCTCGTTGCCGTTCGTGCCTGCGGCCGATGCGGCGAGCTGGTCGGGTGCGGGGGTCGCTGCGTCGCGTGCCGGGGAGGCTGGGTCGGGGGTCGGCTCCGGTTGGGGGGTGTTCGGGGGCTGGGGGGCCGCCTCCCAGAATTCGGGGGGGCTTCCTGGTCGGCGGACCCCTGAGGCGAGGGCCCGTTTGCCCGAGGACCCGAGTTCCAGCTGTGGGGTCGCCGGAGGGCGTTCCATGTCGGCGAGCCGTGGAGCCTCTTCCTCATGGGAGATGTCACGGCTGGTGCGGCGCCACGGCTTGGCGGGACGAGCCCCGGCCGCGGCCGGATGCGGCTCACCTTCGGCAGGACGCGCCTCGGACCCGGCACCATGCGGCCCGGCCATGGCGGGACGCGCCTCGGCCTTTGCGGGATGAGGCTCCGGCCTCGCGGGACGCCCACCCGTTTCGACCGCGTGCGACTCGGCCTGCTCGAGCCTGGCGGGACGTCTGCCCGTCTCGAGCGGATGCGGGTCGGCCTCGGTGGGGCGTGCCTCGGCCTTTGCGGGATGAGGCTCGGGCCTCGCGGGACGTCCGCCGGTCTCGACCGGATGCGGCTCGGCCTTGGAGGGATGTGCCGCGGGCCTGGCGAGACGTATGTCTGGCCTGGTGAGGTGCGGATCGGCTTCGGTGGGGCGTGCCTCGGACCTGGCGGGGTGCAGGTCCGACCTGGTGGCGGGGGGTTGCTCAGAGGGGCCGGCTACGCGGATGTCGTCTTCGGTGCCCAGGGTGCCGAAGTCGCGTTGGGCGGCCACCTCGGCCAGGGGCTGCGGGGCGGATGCCGTGGCGGGGGTCGGGGCGAACACGGGCGTGGCGGGGGCCTCTTCGACGACCTGGTGGCGCTGCTGCTTGCGGGCCTTGCGGCGGGTCTTGCGGGGGGCGCGTTCGGGTGCGGCGACCGGGGCGGGGGCCTGCGGGCGGCGCCAGACGCGGGCCACGACGACGGCCTCGCGGGGCTCGCGGATCGGGGTCAGGCGGCACCAGGTGCGGGGTTCGCTGAGGTAGCGGGTGTGCGAGAGCAGCAGCTCGGTGAGCCGCTTGCCCTCGATGACCGGGCGGGTCGCCAGCCAGGTGAGGACGCCGGGCGGGACGATGTAGAGGACGTGCCACGGGGATTCGAACGGGATCCCGATGAAGCGCAGCAGCACGATCCACGGCACGAACACGCCGGCGAACACGCCGATCTGGACCAGCGGCAGCGGCATCGGGAGCCGCAGGTCGTACAGCTTGTACAGCCGCTTCTCAATGCGCCATATGTTCGTGTACGTGGGTAGATCCACGCCCCTACTCCCCTAACTGTGCGAGCACAGTGTCGCCTGCCTGCCCCGGCGTGCGGGGCCGCCCCTGCTCTCGGTGCCCGAGGTCAGGTCAAGTCCACTCCCAGGGCCCGGGCGATCGCCCTGGCCGTGGTCTCGATGATGTTGGGCACGTAGAAGACCACTCCGATTCCGATGGCGAGGACGATGAATTGGACGAACCGCGTGATCTCGCGGGTGAACAGAAAGAAGATCGCCACAATGGAGACGATCACAAGGAATAGCGGGCCGAATATCTGCCGCAGCCAATCGGCCAGCTGATCGGTTTGCAGCTCGTCGTTCGGCGCCGCCAGGACCTCGAACGGAATCGACGCCATCATGTGGTGCAGCATCGACTTACTACCTTCCTGGGTCGTCGGGTGGGTCGGGCACGGGGCGCGCCCGCAAGGCGTGGCCCCGTCATGACGCACCCGGCTCGGTGGTGCCGTGTATGTCTCTCACGTACCAGGTCGTGCCCTTCTTCACCATCGAAAGCTCGTAGGTCTGTTCCAGTTCACCTCCGGCGGCGGCGCCGGGGACCTGCCAGGCCACGGTGGCGGTGATCGTGCGTTCCGCGGTGGCTCCGCGGGGCGCGATGACCTGCCTGACCTGGACGAAGGTGACCGAGTTGGCGAGGCCCGCGATGGCCGTGCCGGCGGCGAAGCGCGACAGCTGGCCCTGGTCGCTTTGGGCGTACGCCTGGAAGAAGGGGGTGAGGACCGGGCCGAGTTCGCCTTCGAGGGCGCTGTCGCGTTCCTTCACGGCCTGTTGCGGCAGTGCGGCCTTGGCCGGGGGCGGCAGCAGGGCGGGCCGGGCGGAGACGACGAGCGAGCCGTTGTTGGCGTAGACGGGGACGGCGAGCCGGAACCATTTGTTGTCATGGCTTCGGCCGAGGACGGTGACGACGCCGTTGTTGGCGTCGCGCGCGTCGACCCCGGCGACTTGGACCGACTGCATTTGCAGCTGGCCGACGCCGTTCCAGCCGAACTGCCCGTCGGCGCCCTCGGCCACGAAGGTGCGTATCTGGGTTTCGCGCGCTGCGGCGGTCTTCTGGTCGTAGTTGAGGTAGACGTTCGCAAATTGAAGCGCGAACGCGCCCGCGGCGCTGCTGGGGAAACCCGTGCCCTTGCCCGGGGACGGGGCGGCGGGCGTCTTCTCGGTGGCGGTGAAGCGTTCGAACGGGGCCCGGATGCCGTTGACCAGGATGACGATGATGACGGCCCACAGCACGGCGCGGCCGACCCACATCCACCAGCGGCCGCCGGAGCCGCCCCATCGGCCGCCGCGCGAGCCGTCGTCGCCGGAGCGCCCGCGCCGCCGGCCGGCGTCGCCCGTCCGCCAGGGGTCGGCGGACGGGTCGAGCGCGCGGCCGGTCACCGCGTCGTCCTCGACCGCAGCGGTCCCACGGCCGTGTCTCACGGCCGACCTGCGAGCCATCCTGCCTCCGCTCGCGCCTCGCCCCCGGTCGGCGCGGTGATGTTGTGCCTCTGGTTCGTGTTCGGGTGTGGTCGTCTCCTGCACCCACCTCGGGCCCAGCGTAACCACGAGCGCCAATTGTTCCAGCGCATCCGAGCGAAGCACACCCCCGGCACGCGGTTGTGGATAACGCGATTCACCTCGACAGCGGCGGGTGAGATTGCCAAACGGTAACGATCGTCTGCCCCAGACTCCGAACGACGTGCGCGGACCCGTTCCGGACAAGCACCACGGTGCGGAAGGTGCTTCATGACCACATGGCGTGGCGGAGCGCAATTTCTTCCCCTTGAATCCGCCATCATGTCCAGTTCGCGACACATCACCGTAATGTTCGCATCACCGGCAGTGCGCGACCCGCGCCATGCAGGTCACCCGGGGTCACAGGAACCTGGCCCCGCGGTCCCGAAGGGCGGTCGCCGTGGCGCCCGGAGCGCGGTCGAGTGCCCCGAGCAATCGCGCGCGTTCCAGCACGGGCAGCCGCGGGTCGTCCGCGAACGTGCCGATCAGGCCCACCAGGCGTCCGCATCCGGCCGACTCGTCGTCGCAGCACGACAACGCGGCGCCCGCCGCGGAAGCCACCGCCTCCCGCACGTTGGGATTGGATGTGCGTTCCAACACATCGGCGATGAGGCCGCAGTCTTCGGCCCGTGCGATGTTCATCATCGCGTTGAGGGCGCTCGCGTGGTTGGCGCCTTCCCCGGTGTACGGGCTGAGCTCCGCGGGCGTGGGCGGCTGTCTCAGCAACGTACGCGCGCACTCCAGGACCTCTTGTTCGAAGTCCTCGTACGGCACGTCCCCACCGAACCGTGACAACGCCCAAGAGCGCTGGATCTGGTCCAGTGCGATGCCCATGGCGACGGTCTCGCCGCTCCGCAACAGCTCACGCAGCGGACGGTCCGCGGCGATCGCATCGCCCTCGGCACAGCCCTGCCAGTAGAACGACGTCGCGGCCAGGCCCGCCACGTCAGACGTTGAAGCGGAACTCCACGACGTCGCCGTCCCGCATGACGTAGTCCTTGCCCTCCATGCGGACCTTCCCCGCCGTGCGGGCGGCGGCCATGGCGCCCTCGGCGACCAGGTCGTCGAAGGAGACGATCTCGGCCTTGATGAAGCCGCGCTGGAAGTCGGTGTGGATGACGCCGGCGGCCTCGGGGGCGGTGGCGCCCTTGCGGATCGTCCAGGCGCGGGACTCCTTGGGGCCCGCGGTCAGGTACGTCTGCAGCCCGAGGGTGGCGAAGCCGATCCGGACCAGCTGCGACAGGCCGGACTCGTCCTGGCCCATGCCCTGCAGCAGTTCGAGCGCCTCCTCGTCGGGCAGCTCGATCAGCTCGGCCTCGATCTTGGCGTCCAGGAAGATCGCCTCGGCCGGGGCGACCAGCTCGCTCAGCCGGGTGCGCAGGGCCTCGTCGGTGAGCTCCTCCTCGTCGAGGTTGAACACGTAGAGGAACGGCTTGGCGGTGAGCAGGTGCAGCTCGCGCAGCAGCGTCAGGTCCAGCCCGGCGCGCTCGGCGCCCGCGAACAGGGTGACGCCGTCGTCCAGGAGCTTCTGCGCGGAGGTGACGGCCTCGACGACCGCCAGCTGGTCCTTGTCCTTCTTGGTGCGCGCCTCCTTCTCCAGGCGCGGCAGGGCCTTCTCGATCGTCTGGAGGTCGGCCAGGATCAGCTCGGTGTTGATCGTCTCGATGTCGCGCAACGGGTCGGTGTCGCCGTCCACATGGGTGACGTCGGGGTCGTGGAAGGCCCGGATGACCTGGCAGATCGCGTTGGTCTCGCGGATGTTGGCCAGGAACTTGTTGCCCAGCCCCTGCCCCTCCGAGGCGCCCTTGACGATCCCGGCGATGTCGACGAACTCCATCGTGGCCGGGATGATCTTCTGTGAGCCGAAGATCTCGGCGAGCCGCTCCAGCCGGGGATCGGGCACCCCGACGACGCCGACGTTGGGCTCGATGGTCGCGAACGGGTAGTTGGCGGCCAGCGCGTCGTTCTTGGTCAGCGCGTTGAAGAGCGTGGACTTGCCGACGTTGGGCAGCCCGACGATTCCGATGGAGAGGCTCACGGCGGACAAGTTTATGGGCCCGCCGGACCATACGCGGACGACGCCGAGGTGAACACCCCGTCAAGCCCACCACCTCAGGCTCCTGCGGTGTGGAGGAACTCCGCTATGTGCCGGAAGGCGGCCCTGCCCTCGGGGACGTGGTCGGCGAAAATCGTGAAGCTGTGCATCAGCCCGTCCCACTCCTGGTAGGCGGCCGCCACTCCGGCGGACCGGGCACGTTCGAACAGCTCGCGGGCGTCGTCGCGGAGGATCTCGCCGCCGGTGGCGACCAGGAGCAGCGGCGGCAGCCCGGTCAGGTCGGCGCGGCGGGGCGCCAGCAGCGGGTCGTCTCCGTCCTTGCCCGCGCAGAAGCGGCGGCCGAGCCAGGCGAGCTTGCCCGCCGGGATGACCGCCTCGCTGCGCGCGTTGAGGCGGTGCGAATCCGCCGCGCACAGCAGGTCGACCCACGGTGACACGCACACCGCCGCGGCGGGCAGGTCCACCTCGTGGCGCCTCAACTCCAGGAGCAGCGAGAGCGTGAGGTGTCCCCCTGCCGAGTCCCCTCCGACGACGATGTCGCCCGGCGCGTACCCGCTGCGCAGGAGGAACTCGTAGGCGGCGAGGGCGTCGTCCAGTGCGTCGTAAGGCGTGTGGTGTGGGGCGAGCCGGTAGTCCAGGGCCAGTACGGGCCGTCCCGTGGACGCCGACAGCCTCCAATTGGACGGCCTATAAAGACGGGCACTCCCGAAGAAGTAACCGCCCCCGTGCAGGTAGAGGAAGACCTTGCGCTCATCGGGGGCGCCTGCTCGTACCCACTCGGCCGTGCACGTCCCCAGATCTTCCTGGGCCACGGAGACCCCACGCGGCACGGTCCGGACGCGTCCCAGGGCACCGGTGGCGCGCTGGAAGCGGAGCAGCCCCTCGAACGAGTTCGGCACCGACGACCAAGCCGTCTTCAGCAGGGCCTTGACCACCTGCCCCGCGACCGCGGCCCGCGCGCTGGGCGGGCCGCCCGGTTCGAGGTGGAGCGCCCGGGCCACCCGTCGTTGCGTCCTCGTCCTGGGCGCGAAGTGGACGGTGGGCATACCGATGCCGGTCGTCATGCTCTCTCCTCGCTCGGCGGGGTCGTGAGCGGCTTCGGCGACGCCGCTCACCCGGTTTGAGGATGTAAGTGAGCGCTGAGTCTAATTGTCCGGTGCGGGGCGTGTCTCGGCGCGTCGCACCGGAACGGCCGGGATCCGCTGCCACGATGAGAGAATGGATCTCGCGCTGCTCGCCGGGCTTGTCCTCGGGGCCGTTCTCGGCGCGATCGCCGGATTCGCCGTCGCGACCGGCCGCCAGGGCACGCTGATCGCCCGCGCCCGTGCCGCCGAGGAGAAGCTGGCCTACGCCGAGGAGCGGATGGCCGAGCGTTTCGAGAACCTGTCCGCCAAGGCCCTGGACGCCAGCAACCAGCGGTTCCTGGAGCTGGCCGACGCCCGTCTCAAGGCCGCCGGCGTGGAGGCCGCGGGCGAGCTGGAGCGCCGCAAGCAGGCCGTGGAGCATCTCGTCGCCCCGCTCAAGGACACCCTCGCCAAGGTCGAGGCGCAGCTGCGCGAGGTCGAGATCGGCCGCCGCGAGTCGCACGCGATGCTGGCCAAGCAGGTCGACTTCGTCCGGCAGAGCGGCGAGCAGCTGCGCGGCGAGACCCAGGCGCTGGTGCGGGCGCTGCAACGTCCCGAGGCGCGCGGCCGCTGGGGGGAGCTGCAGCTGCGCCGGGTCGTCGAGCTGGCCGGCATGACCCACCACTGCGACTTCGACGAGCAGGCCGCCGCCGAGACCGAGGACGGCTCGGTGCGCCCCGACATGGTCATCCGCCTCGCCGGCGGCAAGAACATCGTGGTCGACTCCAAGGTGTCCCTGGCCGCCTATCTGGAGGCCGCCGAGACCGGCGACCCGGTACGGCTCGACGCGCACGCCCGGCATCTGCGCGACCACGTCGACCGGCTCGCGGCCAAGGCGTACTGGCAGGCGTTCAGCCCCGCGCCGGAGTTCGTCGTGCTGTTCATCCCCGGGGAGGCGTTCCTGGCGCCCGCGCTCGACCGCGACCCGGGCCTGCTGGAGTACGCGATGCGGCGCCGGGTGCACATCGCCACCCCGACGACGCTGGTCACGATGCTGCGGACGGCGTCGTACGTCTGGCAGCAGGCCGCGCTGTCACGCAACGCCCGCGCGGTGTTCGACCTCGGCAAGGAGCTGTACGAGCGGCTGGGCACGCTGGGCGGGCACGTCGACGAGCTGGGCCGCTCGCTGACCGGGGCGATCAAGTCGTACAACCGCGCCGTCGGGTCCCTGGAGACGCGGGTGCTGGTCAGCGCCCGCAAGCTGAACGAGCTCGGCGTGGTGGACGCTCCGCTGGAGGGGCCCGACCCGGTCGAGGAGAGCCCGCGCTCGCTGTCGGCCGCCGAACTGACCGAGCCCCCGGACGGTCACCGCGCGAAAGGCGCGGGGCACGCGGAGTCGTCCGCCGAAGCGGTAGGTTTCGGCGGACGGGCCGGCCCTGACCGGATCGATCGCCGGGAGAGGTGGCGGCCATGAGTTCACCGACGGTAGGCGACGCGCCCTCGGGCGCCTCGCCGGACTCAGGGGGTCGAGTGCGAGGTCAGCGGGGCCGGACGCGCGGGCGGCCGGGCTCTCGGGGCAGGGCTGCCGGCGGTGGCCCGATCACCCTGACGGGACGCGGCGGGGTCGTGGTCCTGGCCGGCATCGCCCTGGCCGGCGCCCTGCTGTCGCGCTGGCTGGACCTCGGCGTGCTGGCGGGGGCGGGCTTCCTGGCGGGCTGCGTCCTGGCCGCGCTGGCCACCCGTCCCGCCGACCTGCTCACCCTGGCCGTCAGCCCGCCCGCGGTGTTCCTGGCCGTGACGGTGCTGGCGGAGATCGTGACGACGCTGGGCGAGCCGTCGCCGGTGCGCGGCGTCGCCGTGGGGCTGCTGACGGCCCTGGCGAGCACCGCGCCGTGGCTGTTCGGCGGCACCCTGCTGACGCTGCTGATCACCGTGCCGCGCGGCCTGCCCGCGAACGTCCGCGAGCTGCGCGACAGGCTCGCCGGGAGCCGCCTGTTCGAGCAGGAGGAGAACGAGAACCCGGTCCGCTGGGAGGAGCCCCCCGCCGGCGGACGCGGCAGGCGCCGCCTCTCCCCCGACGAAGCAGACTGACCCCGGCCCTCAGAGGACCTGCCAGGTCGACGCCGTGACCTGGCAGGGGCCGCCCCGGTGCGCCAGAAGCCGTCCGGCGGCGACGTCGAGCGCGATCGTGGCGAGGGTCTCCATTCGGACGTTGAACTCCTCCGCCGGGTCGGCGTGCGCGCACACGGGAGCGCCGTCCGGGCCGTGGCTCAGCATCGCGTGCGCCCGTCCGGTGGCGTCGGCGGCACCCAGATCGCCGGTGCGGTCTTCCATGTGCTTCAGCCGGGTGTAGGTCCCGGGGCGCTCGGTGCCCAGCCGCTCCCCCACCGCCAGCGCGGGATCCAGGAAGTGGTTGGAGTGCAGGAGCACACCGCCCGCGTCCACCGGGACGGCCGCCACACCCGCCGGGCACACTTCGATCGACTTGGCCGTGGCGCGTTCGCCGTCGAACGCGACGACGGTGATGACGGTGGAGGCCGAGGTCCGGGCGGACCACGCGATCTCCAGGGCGTCCCCCACGCCGGCGGCCTCGTCGAGGATCCGGCGGGCCACCAGGTGCACGGGCACGCCGATGTCCGCGTGGTCGGACGCGTGCCGCAGGATGTTGAAGTGGACGCCGAGCCCGGCGCCGTTCACGCCGATCTTGGCCAGCACGCCGAACTCGGTGAAGGTGCGCACCCGGTGACCGGGGCGCGGCTCGTACTCCCACAGCAGGGGCGCCTCGCGCAGCCGGTCGTGCCAGTCCCAGGTCTGGACGGTGCGGGGCGGCAGCCCGGCGCCGGGCAGGGTGACCGCGGTGGAGCACTCGCCCTCGCCGCCGGCGCGCAGCGCCGCGAGGATCTCGGTGCGCGCGTTGAGCGCCGCGACCTGCCACGGCCGCAGCCCGGCGCCCTCGGCGATCGCGGCGATCTCCCTGGCCTGGTCCGGCGCCCAGGCGGCGGTGCGGTCGAGCGCCCGCAGGCTCCAGTCGCGGACCTGCCCGGGGCCGGCGCCGGAGGCGGCGAACAGCTCGTCGTAGCGGGCGGCGGTGGCGCGCACCTCGGTGCGCCACCGCGTGCCGAACGCCCGGCCGCGGTCCACCGGTCCGGATTCGGGCGAATGCGCCACCGGGAAGGTCATCGTCGGTCACTCCCTCGCGGGTCCACGCGGCTCATGAGGTCGGCCAGGTCAGGGTTGGCGTCGGCTCCTGCGGCGAAAGCGTCCCACACCCGGCCGCGGAGCCCGTCGTCCTGGTCCTGGCTCAGCTTGAACAGGCTCTGCTCGTGGCGCACGTGGAGCCGGAATGCCGCTACGCCCTGGAGGATGCCCCGGAATGTCCGCCGTGATTCCGGGCTCGGCCGCCATTCGGGCGTCCGGGGCGCCTCCACCGTCCGGACGGTTCGTTCGACGACGTCGAGCACCCCGTCCGGATCGGTGATGAGCTCGGCCCGGCCGGTCAGGTGGACGGCGGCGTAGTTCCAGGTCGGGACGGACGGGTCCGCACCGTGCATGGCCGGCGAGACGTAGCCGTGCGGGCCGGAGAAGACCACCAGGATCTCCGGCGCCGCCTCCAGCGTCCGCCACTGCGGGTTGACCCGCGCCATGTGCCCCAGCAGGGTGGTGCCGGCGAACGAGGTCGCCGCGCTCGCGGGATCCTCGATGATCACCGGGGCGTGCGTGGCCACGGGCACCCCGCCGGCCACGCTGACGATGAGCGCGAACGGGTTGTCCCGGACGAGATCGACGGCGTGCCGGGGGTCGCCGGTCGCGAAACGGGGAAAAGCGTACATCGCGGACGCCTCCTCACTCCGCGCTGTTCAGGATCGCGTCCCAGGCGACCTCGGACGCCAGCGCCCCAAGCCCGGACGGCCGGACGCCGGCCAGGTCGACCTGGTCGGTCGTCATCGCGAACAGCACGTCGCCGTCCATCTCGGTGTGGAACGGCTGGATGCCGCGGTGCATCGAGCTGTGCACCTGGCGGCCGAGCTGGCCAAGCTCGCGGTCGGTCAGCCGGACGTTGGTCACCAGCACCGTCAGGGTGGTGTTGCCGGTGACGGCGCCCGGGCCCGCGCCGGTGTCCGCGTCCGTCGCGCCGATCATGGCGGTGTAGTCGGCGGACGGGTGCCGGCGCACGCCCTCCGCGGCGTGGTAGTTGCCGCGGACGACCGTGCCGTCCCGGTCCACCACCACCCCGATCGGATTGGTCACCGTGGCGACCAGCACCCCGGCCTCGCCGAACGCGCGGAAGGCGGCGCCCTGGCCGGTGAACTCGGCCCGGGAGAAGTCGATCTTGCCCGCGGTGGCGCTGCGGCCCGCGCCGCACCGGCCCACCGGGAACGCGCCCTCCCGGGCGGCGCGCAGCGCGGCGGCGCCGAGGGCGGCATCGGGGTGGACGGCGTTGTCCCGGCAGCTGAAATCGTAGATCACCGCACCGGACACCGTCTGCAGCTCGTCCCACCTGGTGCGGTTGTCGCGGCGCGCGAGCAGCTCGGCGCTCACCCCGGCCGCGGCCGCCAGCCCGTACACCGACCCGCCCGCCAGGCAGACGGCGTGGTTGAACTCGTAGCCGCCGCTGAGGCCGACGGCGCCGCCGCGGATGTCCACGGCCGTCCGGGCGCCCGCGGGGACGTGCACGACCGTGCAGCCGGTGGGGCCCTCGGCGTACTCGGCGGTGCCGACGAGCACGCCCGGCAGGTCGAACTCGACCACGCCGCGGCCGGGGCTGTCCCGCGGCACCGGCGGTGGGGCGGCGTTGCCCGGGACGCCCGCGGCGAACTCCGACGGCGTCGCCGGGCGCGGCTCCGACGGCGTCGCCGGGCGCCCCCCGGTCGCCTGCCCGTTCGTCGTGGTCAAAGTGCCTCCAGCAGCTGCTTCGAGTAGGCGTGGGACGGGCCCGTGTAGAACGTCTCGGTCGCGGCCGTCTCGACGACCTCACCGGCCCGCATGACGGCGATCCGGTCCGCGACGTAGCGGACCGCGCCGAGATCGTGCGAGATGAACAGGGCGCCGAACCCGAACTCGTCCTGCAGGTCCTTGATGAGATTGAGGATCTGCGCCTGGACCGACACGTCCAGCGCGCTGACGGCCTCGTCGAAGACGATGAAGCCCGGCCTGGTGATCAGGGCGCGGGCGATGGACACCCGCTGGCGCTGGCCGCCTGACAGCTCGTGCGGGTACCGGCGGGCCAGCTCGGGCTCCAGGCCGACCTCCTCCAGCATCCGCCGGACCTTTTCGGCGGCCCCGGCCCGGCTCGCGCCGCCGAGCACGTGGAGGGGTTCGGCGACGCTCTGCCCGACCCGCATCCGGGGATTCAGCGACCAGTCCGGATGCTGGAGCACGGCCTGCATCCGCCCGGCCAGCCGGCGGCGCCGCCGCGGGAACGGGCGGCCGTCGAACCGCACCGTGCCGGAGTCGGGCCGCCGCAGCCCCAGGGCGACCCGGCTCGTGGTCGTCTTCCCCGACCCGGACTCCCCCACCAGGCCCAGCGTCTCACCCGCGGCCACCTGGAGCGAGACGTCCCGCATCGCGCGCAGGACGCGGCGCGCGAACGGTGGGCCGGAGGTGAAGGTCACGGTCACCTCGTCGAGTTCGAGGATCACGCGGTCACCTCCTCCGGTTCGGTGAACGGCAGCTCCCCCACCCGATGGCACAGCACGTCCCTGCCGTCCACGCGGACCGGCTCGGGACGCTCCCGGTCGCACCGTTCGACGGCGAACGCGCACCGCGGAGCGAACGCGCATCCGGGTGAGGGCCCCGTGAGCGTGGGCGGCCGTCCCGGCACCGGCTCCAGCCGCGCCCCGTGGCCGGCACGCGCCGGCGCCGATCGCGCCAGGGCGGCGGTATAGGGGTGGGCGGGACGGGTGAGGACCTGCCCCGCGGGCCCGTCCTCCACCACCCGGCCGCCGTACATGACGGCGACGCGGGCGCACCGGCGGGCGACGGCGGCCAGGTCGTGGCTCAGCCAGACGATGGCGGTGCCCGCGTCGGCGGCCAGCGAGAACACCACGTCGAGCACCTCCTCGCGCACCTGGGCGTCCAGCGCGGCGGTCGGCTCGTCGGCCACCAGGAGCTCCGGCCCGGCGGCCATGGCCATCGCGATCGCCACGCGCTGCGCCATGCCGCCCGACAGCTGGTGCGGGTAGGCGCGGGCGACCTCGCGGGGGTCGCGCAACCGGACGCGTTCCAGGTGGGAGGCCAGGACCCGCTTGTCCGCACGGCGTCCGAGCACCAGCCGGAGCTGGGCGCCGATCCGCTTCGTGGGGTCGAGCGAGGCGACCGGGTCCTGGAACACCATGCCCAGCCGCTCGCGGCGCATCCGGCGCAGCGTGGCGGGCGCCAGCTCGAACACCGGCGCCCCCGCGACGCGGACCGTCCCGCCGACGCGCTCCGCGGACGGCGGCAGCAGCCGGCCCACCGCCGCGCCGAGGGTGGACTTGCCCGAGCCGCTCTCGCCGACGACGCCGACCGTCCCGCCCGCCGGGACCGACAGGGACGCCTCGTCGAGCGCGCGGACGCGGCGGCCGTTCGCCGCGTAGTCCACCACCAGCCCCCGCACGTCCAGCAGCGGCTCCTGCGGCGACGGCTCCTTGCCCGTACCGGCGACGCTCATACCAGCGACCTTGTCTCTCGGGGTTCGAGGAGGTCCCGGAGCCCGTCGCCGAGCACGTTCAGCGCCAGGATCGCGGTGACCAGGACCGCGCCGGGGCCGACGAGCAGCCACGGCGCGGCGACGAGATACGCGCCGCCCTGCTGGATCAGCACGCCGAGCGAGGCGCGGGGAGGCTGCACGCCCAGCCCGAGGAAGCTCAACCCGCCCTCCACCGCGATGCCGACCGACAGCGCGTAGGTGCCCTGGACGGCGATCGTTCCGGAGACGTTCGGCAGCACATGGCGGCCCAGCACGCGCGGCAGCCCCGCCCCGCTGATCACCGCCGCGGTCACGTAGTCGCGCCCCGCCACGCCGGCCGCGGCGGTCCGCACCAGCCGGGTCATCAGCGGGATCGTGACCAGCACGATGGCGGCCATCGCCGCCGTCCGTCCCGGGCCGGCCACCGCCGACACCAGGACGGCCAGGATGATCGCGGGGAACGCGTACAGCACCTCGACCAGCCGCATGACCAGCTCGTTGACGTACCCGCCCCGGTATCCGGCCAGGATGCCGAACGCCGCGCTGACCACCGCCGTGAGCAGCACCGCGGCCGACGACAGCAGCAGCGTGGTCGCGACGCCCTCCATGACGCGCGGCAGCATCGCCCGGCCCAGGTTGTCGGTGCCCAGCCACCACCGCGCGTCCGGCGGCCGCAACCGGGGGCCGACGATCCGCTCCGGATCGCCGCCGAGGTCCAGCACCGACCCGAGCGCGAACGCGACCAGGACCAGCAGGCAGACCAGCCCGGCCCGGGACAGCGGATCGAGTCTCCTGAACGCCTTCACGGCCGGCTCCTCCCACCCGCGGTCCCGAGCCGCGGGTCGATCACCCCGACGGCCAGGTCGACCAGGACGTTCACCACGATGAACACCAGGGCCGCCAGCAGGACGCCCGCCTGCACGACCGCGTAGTCGCGCCGGGTGATCGCCTGGACGACGTAGGAGCCGATCCCCGGAAGGTTGAACACGTGCTCCACGATCACCGCCCCGCCCAGCAGGTACGCGGCGACCGTCGCGGTGAGCGTCACCACCGGGGCGGCCGCGTTGCGCAGGACGTGCCGCCGGACGATCGACCACGGGGTGCGGCCGCGGGCGACGGCCGCGGTGATGTACGGCTCGACCAGCACGCCCATGACCGCGTCCCGGGTCGTGCGCGCCGTCGCCGACAGCGCGAACACCGACAGCACCGCCGCGGGCAGCACCATCGACCGCAGGTTCGCCGCCGGATCCTGGGTGAACGGCACGAACCCGCCGACGGGCAGGCCCAGCGCGTACCGGGAGAACGCGAACACCAGCAGGCTGCCCAGCACGAACTCCGGCAGGCTCACCCCGAGCCCGCTGAGCAGCCGGCCCGCCGCCGCGCCCCGGCCGCCGCGCGCGCGGACGGCGGTCAGCACGCCCAGCGGCACCCCGGCGAGCAGCGCCGCGCCCACCGCGAACAGCGTCAGCTCGGCGGTCACCGGGAGCCGCCGCCACAGCTCGTCCGCGACCGGCTCGCGGCTGATCATCGAGACGCCGAAGTCGCCCTGGGCGAGGGCGCCCAGCCAGTGCCCGTACTGCAGGAGGACGGGCTCGTCCAGGCCGTAGCGGTCGGCCAGCTCGGCCTTCTGCGCGGCACTGGCGAACGGCCCCAGGATCGTCTCGGCGAAGCCGCCCGGCATCATCCGCACGGCCGCGAAGATCAGGACCGAGACGCCCAGCAGCGTGGCGGCCGCGCTCAGCGCCCGGCCGGACCACCACAGCAGCAGCCGCATCGGACTACTGGGCCTTCTTCATGCGCAGGTCCGCGAGGAACCGCAGCGGATTGCCGTAGCCCTCGACGCTGTAGAAGGTCGGGCTGACCGAGTCGGTGCGGTAGGCGGTGGTCGCCGGGCGGGTGACCAGCGGGATCATCTGCGCGTCCTGGTCGGCCTTGGCGCACACCGCGCGCAGCACCTCGTCCCGTTCGCGGCCCTTGGGCTGCCGGCCCGCGGTGTCGATGAGCTTGTCGAGATCGGGGTCGGGTTTCATGAACGCGGCGTTGAAGCCGCCCTGCTCGGGATTCCACCAGCGCATCACCATGGCCGGGTCGGCGTACCCGGCGAACCACGACAGCGCGGCGTCGAAGGTGGGTTTCGGGGTGTAGACCTTTCCGCCCCAGCTCGCCTCGTCCATCTGCTCGATCTTCACGGTGACCCCGATCTGCTGGAGGTTCTGCTGGATCACCTGCGCCACGGCGGGGGCGGGCTGGGTCGAGTAGATGCTCAGCGTGAAGGTCGGGTTCCGCACTCCGGCCTGCGCCAGCAGCGTCTTCGCCTGGGCGACGCCCGCCTTGGCCGAGGGCATGGCCGCGGGGTCGCAGGCCCCGGGCAGCCCCGCCGGGGTGACGGTGGTGGGCTTGCCCTGCCCGCCGAGCGCCACGTCCGACACCTGCTGCCGGTTCAGCGCCATGTTGACCGCCTGCCGCACCCGCGGGTCGGCGAACGGCGAACCGGCCTTCTTGGTGTTGAGCATCAGGTAGTAGAAGTCGGTCGTGGCCTGGGTGACGACCTTGACGTTCGCCGCCCCCGCCAGTGTGGCGCGGGAGTCGACGTTGCCGAGCGTGGCCATGGCGGCGCCGCCGTTCTGCAGCGCGGCGACCCGCGCGTTCTCCTCGGCCGCGATGGTGACCTCGACGCCGTCGACCGCCGGCTTGCCCTTCGCCCAGTACCGGGCGTTGCGCTTGAAGCTCCAGGAGACGTCCTGGCGGTGGGCGGCGACGGTGAACGGGCCGGTGCCCAGCATCGCGGTCTCCGGCTTCACCGAACCGTCCTTGATCTCCTTCATCGGCAGGACCGCCGCGGGGACGTTCGCGAGCGCCGTGAGGAACGGCCCGTAGGGCGCGCTCAGCTTGACCTCGACATCGAGCGGCCCGGTCTTGGCGACCGACTTCACCGGGCCGAGCTGCCCCCGCCACACCGACTTGGACGCCAGCAGCCGCTCGAGGCTGCCCACCACGTCGTCGGCGGTCATGGCCCTGCCGTTGGAGAAGGCGACGCCGTCCCGCAGCGTGAACTCGTAGGTGGTCGGGTCGGGGGTCCGCCAGCTCGCCGCCAGCCCCGGCCTGACCTCGAAGTCGGGCCCGACGGTGACCAGGGTCTCGTAGACCAGCGACAGCAGCTGCCAGGAGGAGGCCACGTCCGCCATCTGCGGGTCGAGCCCGGTGGCGGCGCCGATGTCGACATGCGTCTGCAGCTTGAGCGTGCCGCCCGCGGGCAGCGCCTTGTCCGCGACCGCGGCATAGCCCGGGGCGGCGGGGGTGTCGCCGGTAGCGGTCGTGCCAGCCGAGCACGCCGAAGCCATCAGCACGGCGGTCGCCGCGGCACCGAGCCAGGTGGGGCGCATGGGGGGTTCCTTCCTAGTGGCAGTGCCGGGCCGTGCTCGGCGGGACGTCCAGCGTCGGGTTGCGGTCGAAGAACCCGACCGGCTTGAGGGTGAATCCGCAGGTGTCGACGGGCATGACCGGCCAGTCCTCGGGACGCGGGTGGTGGGTCAGCCCGAAGGTGTGCCACAGCACGATGTCCTGGCCGTCGATGTCGCGGTCGGCCCGGGTGTAGGCCGGCAGCCCCGCTCCCCCAGGGTGCTGGTTGACCAGGTCGCCCGCCGGGTAGCGCTCGTCGGGGTGGTAGCGGGTCACCCACAGGTGCCGGGTCGCGAACGCGGCGCGCCCGTGGATGGACGATCCCGCGGCGGCCAGCAGGGTGGGCAGGCCCTCGGGCGTCAGCGCGTACCCGACCGGCCGTCCCAGCCGGTTGGTGGTCTCGGTGTTGACGACGTGCCAGGCGCGCCCGCGGGACGGGTCGGCGTCGCGGCACGCCTCGGTCTCGGTGCGCAGCCTCCGGGACGCCCGGCCGAAGGCGTTCCCATAGGGGTTGTCCCGGTCCATGGGCAGCGGCGCCGCCTCGACCTCGTCGACGGCGTTGCGCGTCCCGTCCACCGCCATGTCCAGGCGCGCGCTGAACAAGTGCTGGTGGTAGGGGGCGGCCAGGCCCGGCGCGACCTCGGAGGCGTACGGCCGCGCCCGCTCGTCGTACACGCCGGTGAAGACGATGCCGGTGGCCTTGACCTCCAGCTCGATCGTCCCGTCGAGGTAGAGGTACCAGTAGAAGCCGTAGTCGTAGTTGCCGACGGTGACGAAGAACGAGATCACCAGCCGGCGCTGCCGCCGCACCTCCTTGGAGCCGTTGGCCGGGTCGGTGTGCTTCCACAGCACGCCGTAGTCCTCTTCGTGCATGCAGATCGTGTTGGGCAGCACCCGGGGACGGCCGTCGTCGCCGGTGACGGTCACGTCGAAGTAGGTGATCTCGCCCAGGCAGTCGCAGCCCAGTTCCAGCGCGTTGGCGAGCTTGCCCAGCTGGTACTCGCCGGTGTCGAAGTAGCTCTGCCAGAACCGCACCGGGCTCGGATCCCCGTACGGGACCACCATCTCCGCCACCGAGGCCCGGTAGACGATCGGCCGGGTGCGGCCGGCGTCGTCGAAGCCGATCTGGTGCAAAACCAGACCCTCGCGCATGTCGTAGCCGAGCCGCAGGCTCCAGTTCTCCCAGCGGACGAGGGTGCCGTCCACGGTGAAGCTCGGCCCCTCGGGCTGGGTGATCTCGATGGGCCGCTGCGAGGTCCGGTGCGGGCCGGACACCTCGGGGCGGTGGTAGTCGCCCGACTCCTCCGGGATCGGCTGGGCGCCGGTGTCGACGATCTCGAGCACGGCCCGGTCGACCAGGTCGACGTAGGCGACCAGCCCGTCGATCGGATGCGCCCAGGGCAGGCTCTCCGGCGTGGGCTGCAGGTGGGCGAGCACCCGGGCGACGCGGCGGCCCTTCTCCGCGGGGAGGTCGAAGTGGCCGGCGGTCAGCGCGGCCGTGTAGACCGTGCCGGGGTCGGTGATCCCGCGCCGCAGCAGGGCCTCCGACCAGCCCGGGTCGTTCTTCAGCACCTCCCGGACGGCGGCGTGCTCCTCGTCCAGCAGCGGCACCTGCCCGCTGCTGACGGGATCGACCACAGTAATGGACTCGACCTCGCCGGAGGTCAGCGAGACGACGACGTCCTCGGCGTCACCCCGCCGGTCGAGCAGCAGGGCCCGTGCCCGCCGGCCGGGCGCGCCGCCGGTGAGCACTTCGTCCTTGGGCGGCTCCAGCAGCCCGAGGTAGGCGACCCGGGTCGATTCCGTCAGCACGCCCGCCGCGGCGAGGATCTCCCGTACCCGGTCGATCTCGGCCGCGTCCAGCGGGTCGAGCGGGTGCGGCCGCGCACCGGCCCCGAGGGTTGCCATCTCCGGCGGCTCCTTCCGCTGCCGGAACGTTCCGGCAATGGAGAGCAACCTAGCCCGCGCCCGGAGCGACGACAAGACCCGCCGGCCCCGGAACTACGATGGGATCCCGTGCAGAACAACCGGCCCGCCACCCTGATCACCGTCGCCGAGGCGGCGGGGGTGTCCAAGACGACCGCCTCCGACGCCCTGCGCGGCTCGGGCCGGGTGTCGGAGGAGACGCGGGCCGCCGTCCAGCGCGCCGCCGACGCGCTCGGCTACGTCCCGAACGGGTCGGCCCGGCACCTGCGGCGCGCCAGCACCGGCACGATCGGGCTTTACGTGCCCGAGGTGCTCACCCGCTCCGACTACTACATGTCGTTCGTCTTCGGCGTCGTCGCGACGGCGTCCGACAACGACTACGACATCACGCTCATCACCTCGGGCCGGGCCCGCCCGCCCCGCGTCGACGGCCTGGTGCTCGGCGACCCCCTCACCGGCGACCCCGTCGTCGAGGAGCTGATGAACGCGGGCCTGCCGACCGTCACCTGCGAGCGCTTCCCCGGCCGGGCCCGCCCGGACGGGGTGGTCTGGTCACGGCACGCCGACGTGGTCGGCGACCTCCTCGACCACCTGGCCGCCTCCGGCGCGGAGCGGCCCGCGCTGCTCGTCGCGGGCGACGAGAGCGACTGGGCGGCGAACGTGCACCGCGGCTACCGCGACTGGTGCACCCGGCACGGCGTCGCCCCGGCCGTCCGGACCGTCCCGTTCGAGGCCCCCGCCGGCGACGTCCACGCCGCCGGCCGCGACCTGCTGCGCGACGAACCCGGCCTCGACGCCCTGGTCTGCGCGCCGGCCGGCTCCGCCGCCCAGCTCCTGCCCCTGCTGCGCGACGCCGGCCGCCGCGTCGGCACGGACCTCCTGCTGGCGTCCTGCGTCGACGCCCCGGACCTGCTCCTGACCGAACCGCCGGTCACGGCCATCGACCTGCGCCCCCGCCGGGCGGGCGCCGCCTGCGCGGCACTGCTCTTCGAACTCCTCGACGGCACCAGCCCACCCGGCACCGAACGCGTCCACCCCATAGAGCTGATCGCCAGGGCGTCCACCGCCCCGATCAGCCCGCGTTGACGCTGCGACGCCAGGTGCGCAAGCCTTGCGCAGACACCAGATTCCCCAGCACCCGGAGGCAAAGCCCGGTGAGCGCAGTGCCCGGCTGGTATCCGGATCCGCAATGGATGGGCCGGGAACGGTACTGGGACGGGCAGGCATGGACCGACCACTCGCGCCGTTGGGAAGGAAAGAGCGGATCCACGTCCGCGCCGCTGAGCACCCAACCCCCGGCAAGGGACACGGCGGTGCCCGCCCCCGTGCAAGCACCCCCACGCCAGTCCCTCACACCGCCCGACGTGCCCGTTCCTCAGATCGCGGGCCCGTCACATCGTCCGTCGCCGGCGGCGTCCAAGCCGCTGAGGACCGCAGGGACGACACTGATCGTTGTCCTGCTGGTTCTGGTCAGCGAGGGCGCGGTCGTCGCGCCGATCGCCTACGGCCTGCATCTCCGCTGGCCCGTCTGGGGCGCGGCACTGCCCTTGGCCATCTGGGTAGCGCTCGCGTTCCTGCTGTCCGTATCGCGATTCGGGTCGGCGTCCCGCCCGTGCAGAGAGCCGAACAGTGCGGAACGCGCCCGACTCGAACTCCCCTGGCAGCGCCTCACGCAACGGTCCAGGCGGCTGCTGGTGACCGATCAGGACGACCTGAACGCCTGCTGCTCCACCGGGCAGCGCGTGGTCGTGACTGCGCATTCGGCCCGTTCACTGCCCGCCGGACAACTGGAAGCAGTGCTCGCACACGAACTGGGCCACCGCTCGGCCGTGCAGAACTTCGCGGGCACGCACCTGTCCTGGCCCAGCAGGCTGCTGTGGTGGACACTGAGAACCTTGTGGACGCCGGTCGGCCCCATGTGGAAGCGAGCCGTCAAATGGCATCGCCCGGTCGGCTTCCTGCTGGTGTTCCTGCTCGCAACCACCGCCACGGCAGTCACCGCCGTGTCCGCACTGCCCGCCGGCCTGGCCCGTGCCTTGCGCCTTGTCATGCGCCCCTTGTCGGAGTACACCGAATTCCAAGCCGACACCTACGCGGTACGGCTGGGCCTGGGATCCGAACTGCTCGCGGCGGTCGAGCACCAGATCGAGACAGTGACGAGCGGCGACAACCTGCCCCTTCCGCTGGTCCGCCGCGCCGAACGCCTCCGCCGCCACCTCGCCGGGCCGTGACCAGGCGAATTTCTAGTCCCCCGACCCGGTGCCGTCCAGGATGGCCTCGATCTGGTGCCGGTAGAAGCGGAGTTGCCCACCGGGGGTCCGCGTGTAGTCCAGCAGGCCCCTGTACGCCCACGACTGCACCGTGGAAGGCGAGACCCCGAGCATCCGCGCCACCTCACCGGTCTTCAACACCTCCGGCGGCCCGTCGATCATCGAGGCCGCCTCACCCGCGCCGCGGCTCGCTGGACGTGGCCAGGGATCGCGCGTCCGCCTCAACCTTCCTGACCACGCTCTCCGCCGCCTCCTGGAGATCCAGGAGAGGATGCCGGTCGTAGCCGGACCCGTTCCTCCAGGCGAACCAGCCGGGCGTGACCCAGATGTCCAGCGCGCAACTCGTGATCACCGATATCCCGGTGGCGTCGCTGCGGCGGGTCACGGCCAGCCCTCGCGAGCCGAGCAGCGAGTGGAGCCGCTCAGCGGCTACCGACGGTGCGATGACCCGGCGCGGCACCGGCCAGACCGGGGGCAGTGGCAGGGCGAACCAAGTCGCCTTGCCGAGGACGGGACGCGCGGCCAGGCGTGAGCGCGAGGGATGCCAGCCCCAGGCCGTGGCCAGTGCCCCGACGATTCCCAGGCCCTTGCCGTGCTCGTCCAGCACATCTCCGGGCGTGGGGCAGGGAACCACGTCCCTGTGACCGTCGAAAACGGCCACGACCAGTTCGAGACGCGGATGGGTGCGGGCCCAGACCCACAGCTCGACCATGTCGGCCGAGGCAGATGCCGCCCGGCCCGCGTGCTGGTGACTGTTGGTCGCCAGCTCACTGACGGCCAGGACGCCGCTGTCGATCATGTCGGGCGCAAAGCCCAACTGCGCCATCACCGAGCCGAGCGCATCCCTGGCCCGCTTCGCGCAGCACGCATCCCCCGCGAACCGCCACAAACACGCACCACCGAACGGAATATCCGAGGGCTTCCCGCCCATCATCTGCGCCTCCTCGAGCTCTGGAGAGGGTGACGTCCGCACGCCGGAAGATGATCGCCGCCGCAAGGTAGCGATTCGAGCTCAATTGATCACCGAACGTAACGGAACTGGACTCGTGCCATGATGAACGCCGTTGCTCAAATTCTCAAGCTCGGACTTTGAAGTAGTCCATCTGGCGGCCATATGTCCGTTTACCCATGTACGAGGAACGGTTTCCGTACGATGCTGTCCACCCAGGTGACCGCACCCTCCGCACACGATCAGGAGCCGAACGTGATCGACAGCACCGCCCGCTACAGCCCGTCCGTCCGTCGCCGCCGCCTGTCCCGCGAGCTCCGGCGGCTACGGGAAGGAACCAACCTCACCGCGGACGAGGTCGGCCGGCGGCTGGAATGGTCACAGGGCAAGTTGTCCGCGATGGAGACCAACAAGTGGAAGCGCCCCAACCCTCGCGACATCAAGGACCTGTGCGAGCTGTACGAAACCGACGACGCGACCAGAGAAGCCCTGATGACCATGGCCCGCGAGTCCCGCAAGCGCGGTTGGTGGGAGGATGAGTACGGCGACGTGCTGGGCTCGGCCTACGTCGGCTTCGAACAGGAGGCCAGGTCCCTGCACGCCTACCAGCCACTCGTGATCCCAGGGCTCCTGCAGACTCCCGCCTACATTCGGGCGCTCGCCCGAGGGGATCTGGCCCGCGATGCGGACGAGATCGACCGGCGGCTCGAGATGCGCATGACCCGCCAGAAGATCCTTGAACACGAAGATCCACTGACGATGTGGGTCATCATTGACGAAGCCGCGCTCGTCCGCCCCTTCGGCTCAACCGCCGATCAGCGGGAGCAACTGCAGCGGCTCGTCGACACCGACGCGCTTGAGCACGTCACCCTGCAGATCCTCCCGTTCGATGCCGGGCTGCACGCAGGGCTCGCCTGCGGATTCGTGATCCTCAGCTACACCCAGGATCCCTCGATCGTGTACTTGGAGACTGGCGGCGGGAACGCGCTGTATCTGGACAAGCCGGAAGATCTGGAACGTCATAGTGTGAGGTTCCAGCACCTGCAGGCCAGCGCGCTGGCCCCAGATGCGTCGATCCGGTTCCTGTCCGAAATGATCAGCCAGCTGGAGTGAGGACAATGCAGCCCCTCCCCCTGTTCCGCACCTCCCGGGCGACCGACCTTGCCAAGACGGTCTGGCGGAAGTCCATCCACAGCCAGGGCACCGGCGGCGAGTGCGTCGAACTCGCAAACTTGGCCGACTCGGTGGCCGTTCGCGACTCCAAGGACCCCGCGGGCCCCAAGCTCACCTTCACCCGAGCCGAGGTCAAGGCTTTCTTCACAGCCATTCGTCAAGGCGACTGCGAACAAGATCGTTCGCCAGCCTGTTGATCGTGGCGTGTTCGGCTAGCAGCAAGGTCGACAAGAGCGATCACCCCGCGCCTGCTTCCCTGTCGTAAACAGTACGTGATCACACGACTATCGATAGTTTGCTGGGCATGTCACCCTCGTATCAGCACGAGGTGCCACTGCACATGATCAGGCAGCGCCCCCGCCTCGCTGTCGAAATATTGCGTGATGTCTTCGACATCGACGTGCCCGCACACGATCAGGTCACCCTGGCGTCGGAGAACGTCTCCACGCTGCATCCGGCCGAGCTCAACTGCGATGGCGCCGTCCTGGCCAACAAGGCCGGGAAGGCGGTGTTCGGTGTCGTGGTGGAGTCGCAGCGGCGGACCGACGACGAGAAGGAATACAGCTGGCCGGCATATCTGGCCACGTTCCGTCACCAGCACAAGTGCGATGCGGAGCTGCTGGTGCTGTGCCCGGACGAGACCACCGCCCAACGGCTGGGGAAGCCGATCGTGCTGAGCCCTTCGAGGTCGGTGGTGTATCCGGTCACCGTATCCCCCAAGGCTCTACCCCCGGTGACCGACGCGCAAGAGGCCCGGCGGCGGCCCGAACTGGCCGTCCTCACCGCTCCCGCCCATGCCGACAGCCCGGACGGCAAGGACGTCCTGCGCGGGTACTGCGAGGCACTCGAAGCCCTCGATCGCGAAACCGGCAAGCTTTACCATGACTACGCTCGGTCGCTATTCTCGGACGTGGCGCGCAAGCTCCTGGAGGAGATCATGCTCGACGACTACCAGTGGCAGTCCGACTTCGCCATCAAGCACCGGTCCGAAGGACGTGCCGAAGGTGAGGCGAGGGCGCTCCTGATGTTCCTGCGCGCCCGCAAGATCTGCGTCTCCGATGAAACCCGCGAGCAGATCACGGGGTGTACAGACCTGGACCGGCTCGAACTCTGGCTGAAGCGCGCCGCCACGATCAACACCACCGACGAACTCTTCGACTGAGACGAGAATCCAGCAAGCACCGCACCTCCTCCTCGCGCCCGGCCCAACGGGCCGGGCGCCCCACATTTCCGCCGACAGCCCGTCTGGTGAAGACGTCCCATACGGCTGCTGCGCGGCCGTGTGCCAAGACGACCACGGTTACGAACGCCGAACGGTCCTTGATCGCGGCACCCCATCGGCTGGCGGCGTGTTCGCCTATGGGGTGGCCGAGGAGGCGAACATGCCGCGACCGACGCATACGGCCGACCCGCGCGCAGGCACCGACTTGTCGCCAGACGGTTTCATAAATCGTCACCGATTCTGCCTGCAGCAAATCGCCTGGCCAAATTCAAGAAGTCATCAAGTTCGGCATCGTTAAGATCTCGTTCAAAGATCAACTCGCCAAGCAGGAGGAGTTGAGCGCTGCCAATCTTATCTGGATCGAGATCGACCTGCGACACGTCCCCAAGAGCGGATCGGATGAGACTCTCCGCTGTGCTCGGATCGATCTCGATGTCATCCTGGAGCAATCTGACGCGTACGGCGGAGACGAAACGAACTATCTCTGCCACGGACCAAGAGAAGAACCGCCGCCGCACTGCTACAACGAATGCAGCACGCCCCAACTCAGCGAACCCGCCAAGAGAGCCTCTTTGGGCAAGTTGCGATACGAGCTCCTCCCAGCCTGAATCGAGCACAAGGAAGGCACGCAATGTCGCAATGTGATCATCGGATATCGAAATATCGATCCGGGGGTCACCATCGCTCACTCCAGCCATTGGTCAGCCAGCTTGCGAGCTTCGCCCAGAAGTTCATCCAGACCCAGGTCATCCAAATGCGCGTCCGACACTAGGGCCGCCAGGACTATCATCTGAACAACTCCCCTCGTTTGACTGTCGACGTCGTCGATCTCCTCGTTGGTGTAGACCGCCAGAATCATACGCTCGGCCACACGCGGATCAAGGTCGTCAGTTACTCTTTCCGACCTGGCTCGCACGCTACTCACGAACTCGATTATTTCCTCGATCGGCGTGCTCTCATTGAACCTCCGCTCGACGGCTTCACAGAACGCCGCGGAGAGAAGTGCTCCATAAGTAGCCCGAGCGGTGGGTTCCAACCGCTCCCATCGCAGTTCATATTCCGTGAAGTCGCCCGCAAGCTGCGCCCGCAGCGTGGCCACCTGCTCAGCGGAAATCGCCATCACTACACTCCTGTTCGCTGAGTACGTCTACTGCGACACCATCGAACCACCTCGGTAATCACCACACCCGCCACCACGGCAGCCGACAGGGCATTCCCTGCTTCGACTCCATGGTGATCAGGTTGAGACATCGTCGGACTCGTCCGGGTCTCCGGGTGCCCTGTCGGTGAAGGTTTGTTGAGGATATCTTGAACAGAATTACTTGCTTTCCTTCCTCCCTGACTGATGCCAATACCATCACCTTGCTGGAAAAACTTCCTGCGAAGTCTATCGGAGCGGGAATCCGGCTCACTCTCCGCGATCTGATCACCGGTCCGTTCGTCGCGCACATCAAGAGTAGTGTTGGATTCACCCTCCGCGCCTGTCGGGTCGACTTCCTCGCGCAACCCGCCCAGTACCTGTTTGTCCTGCTGTGGGGACTGCTCGGCGAGGTCCCGGGCAGGTTCGACGGGGGCGCCAGGGTCGTCTGTTCCTGGGTCGGGGATATCCGTCCGTTCGGAGGGCCGGCCCGCGGTGTCGCTGGTGCTCACTTCGGCTCGGATGGGCTCGGTGGGTTGCGGCTCGTCGCCCGGCTCGTCCTGTCGTGGGGGTGGCGGGGTGTCTGGACGTTCGCTGGTCTTGTCTTGCTCGACCCTGGGTAGGGCGTCCATGGGCTCAGGCTGGTCGTCGGCCGTCGGCGGTGCTTCCTGGGGGCCGGCCCAACTTCCGTCGGTGGTTCGTGTTCCGCCGCGGGCTGGTTCGGGCTTCTCCTGGTGCGGCCCGGCGGGCTCGGGCGTCTCTTGTGCGGGATCGGTGTCGCTGCCGTCGGCGGGCTGCTCAGATGTCTCGCGGGGGCTTCGCTCATCTGGTTCGGATTGTGGCTGGGCCTGGTCCGGTTGCATCGCGGTCCGGTCCTTGGCTTCATGCTCGCTGGACATCGTCTGGTCCTGAGGCTGGGCTTCGCCGCCTTCGGCGGGCCTGGCGGTGCGCGTTTCCGGTGGGGAGCTGGTGCCGTTGGTGTCCGTGCGCTCGCTCGGAATTGACGCTGCCCTGAGCGAGTCCAGGCGGGGCGTCGACGACTGTGTCCCGGTATCGGCGGTGCCGGGCTTTTCCGGCTGCTCGTCGTTGCGTGGGCTGTCATCGGCCGTCGTCTGCGGGGAGTCGGTCCGCGGCTGGTCCGTCTGGTCGTTCTGCCCGGATTTGGTGTCGCTTTTGGGCTCGGTGGTTTCCTTTTCGGTGGTCCCGCCTGCGTCGGTCCTCTCGGTCTGCGCGCCGGTTTCGGTGCGGGCGGCGGCGAGGCTTTCGCGGCGGGACGGGTAGCCAGGAGCACCGGGGTTGTCCTGGGGAGGCGACTGCTCGCTGGGCGGCGGCCGGTCGGTCGTCTCGGTGCCGTGATCGTTGCGTTCGAGCGCCATGGGTCAGCTCTTTCCGCCGAAGAGGGGTGGCGGTCCCGGCGGACGGTGCCGAGGCGGGGGGCCTGGACGCGGGCCGGTTTGGTGGCCGGGTGGTGGGCCTGGTTCGTGCGAGAGGGGCGCGCGTGGAGTCGGCGCGGCGGGTGGGGCGGCGGTCCACTGGGGGGTGGTGGACGGGGCCCCGGTGGTAAGGGCCTGCTGCGGGGCGGGTGGCTCGGGCAAGGGGGACGTACTGACGCGCTCCAGCGTGATGATGGACGGGTCGCATTCGACTGGTGTGAGGGTGCGTCCGCCCCCGGGGGCCGACTCGATCAGCAGGAGAGCGTGGTCCGGCAGGTGCTGGAGGGTGACAGGTTCGATGACGTACTCGTAGACGCGCTGGGTGGTGTCGGCGTCGCTCCAGTTGGTGCCCTCGGCGAAGGAGTAGGCCGCCGACCAGTTCCGTGAGGTGGACGTGGCGGTGCCGGTGGTGTCGCTGGTGCTGCTGGAGCCCCCGCGGTTGGTGCCCGACTGGCGGTTGGTCGAGCGGTCGGGGAACATCTCGCCGCCGGAGTAGGTGGCGCCCGACGAGCGGCTGGTGCCCCAGTTGGTGGACGTTCCGGTGGTCCGGCTTGTGGAGAGGGTCTCCGAGTCGCTCTCGCCCGTGGTGTCGGTCTGGGTGTGGGATTCGTTGCCGCCGATGTTCTTGGTGATCTGGGACAGGACGAAGCGGTACTCGCGGCCGATGTAGTCGGCCGCGCGGGTGGCGTCCTCGTGGTTGCCCAGCCGCATGAACGCGACCGCGCCGCCGCCGATCACCTCCGCCGAGGCCTCCCGTAGCCGCCGGAAGAGGAAGGTGAGAGGGACGCCGCGCCGCTCGCATGAGTCCGAGAGTCGTTCCAGATGGCGGCGGGCCAGCTCGTCGGCACCGGCGACGAGCAGCGCGGGCGTGGAGTCGGCGGTGGCGGCGATGCGGTGAGTGACCCACTGCACGATCAGGTCGGTCAGGAGCTCGGATCGGACGTTGCGCGCCTGGCTGTCCAGCGCGACGACGGTCAAGAAGCCCGCGCCGGTGCCCTCGCGGGGTTCAGTGCCGAGGTCTTCAAGCGGATGCAGGTAGGACTCGATGCGCGACAGGCTCGCATGCGCCTGCCGCCGGTACTCGACGGTGAACAGTTCGTTCGCGATGCGGCGGCGTTCGTCGCGGGTCAGCGCCCCGGAGGTGTCGGGCTCCCCCATCAGGGCGCGTAGTGCGGCGGTGATCCGGGCGAGGGTGATGTCGCCGCCGAGCGCGCCGCAGATCGCGGTGAGGATGCGGTCGTCCATGCTGCGCTCGGCGCGGGCGGTGTCGGGGGTGCCGCCGTGCATGGATTCGACGATGGCGTCCACCAGTTCGCGCGGTGGCAGGTCGACGAGCAGGGTGGCGGACGACTGCCGGCTGGGCAGCAGTTGGACGTCCACGCCCTTCCCCGCCTGCTGGGCGAGCGTGATGAGTTCGCGGCTCACCAGTTCACGGGACAGGTCCAGCACCAGCAGCGGGGCGGCCAGTGCGGACGTGCCGTAGGTGGTGAGCAGCGCCTCCCATGACCACAGAGTGCCGCCGAAGACGTCCAGGCGACGGGTGGGGCAGGGGACGGCGCCCCATTCGGAGAGCCCGTCGAGGCGAGCGTGTTCGGCGGCGTCGTGCGCCTGTTTGCGCGCCTGCCACTGGCGGGTCTGGTCCTCGTGGTCGCCGGTGGTCTGCCGCTGGGCCAGCTCGTGGGCGTCACGGGCACTGTTGCGCTGCCGTACGGCGAACAGCGTCATGGCCGCGCTCGGCGTCGCGGCGATCAGCGCCAGCAGTAGAAAGCCGACCGGGACCGGGGTGCGCGACAGCGACTGGGCTGAGAAGGCGGCGAACAGCAACAGGATCGCGGCGGCGGCCAGGCCGGCCGGCAGGGTGCGGCGCAACCGCCGGTCGGCGGCCTGCCGGGTGGCGGCCATCCGGCGGGCCAGGTAGTCGGGGAGCGGCTGCTGCCGGGGCGAGGGCTCGGGGAAGGGGCGCAGGAACCACCAGCGGTCACGGAACACCCAGCCCAGGCGCGGGTCGGGATCGAAGAGCCGCGCGCGGCGGCTCAGAAAGGCGTGGTGATCGATGCCACCCCTCACGGGTGCGCCCCCCTGTTCTCTTTTGGGTGCCGTTCGATCGCCACGGTTACGGGCCCGTGGTACGCAAAACACCCAAGCAGATTGACATGGGACTTGTCATCCGATCGGCCCAGTATCGCGCTTCACATTGGAGGTCTTGCTCAATACCCTGACTGGTCGTGTGGGAAAGGGTGCGCGAACTGCCCGTGTGCAGGCTCCTGGAGGTGCCGCGCCGCCGGGAAGGGGAAAGCGAGGGCCGCGACGAATGGCGTGACCAGCGGATCGCGGCACTGGTGTCGGCCTACCATGCCGGCGACGGCGGCGCGGTGCTGGTGGGCTGGCGGCGTGCGCAAGCGTCCGGGCCCACCGAGGTGTTCATCGGTGGGGACGCGCTCATCGCCGAAGACGGTGAAGACGCCGCGACGTTGAGCCTGCCGGCCGGCGGGCGCGGAGTGATGCTGCCGCCAGGGGCGCTGGCGGACGCGATGGGCACCTTCCCGCACTGGGTGCGGATCGGCGGCATCACCGACGGCCTGCTGGCCGACACCGTCCCCAAGGATCCGGCGCGGCCGTCGTTGGAGGACGGGCTGCTGTCGGTATGGATGCGGCCGTTCGCGTGGCTGCTGCTCGCCGAGCCTGTCGACCCTGGCGAGACCGGCAGGCTCGCCGACGAGCTGGCCGACCGGCAGCAGTACTTCACGTCGATGGCGGAGATGTCGCCCGAGCACGCGGTGGCCTCGATCCGCGACGAGCATCGTCACCGTGAACTGCGCCAGGCCACCACATCCGGGCTGTGGCGGGTGCAGCTGCTGGCCGGCGCCATGACGGCACGCGCCGCCGCGCAGGTGGCGGGACTGGTGTGCGCTTCGGCCGACCTGGACGGGCTGCCGTACGCGCTCGTCCCCGAGACGCGGGCGAGCCCGGACACGGGACCGTCGTTCCCGTTCGAGGCGAGCACGCGGCTGCTGGCCGCGCTCGCCCGGCCCCCGCTGCGGGAGGTCGCCGGGGTCCGGTTCATGCTGCGCCCGGAGTTCGACGTCACCCCCGAACCCGCTCCGGGCGCGGACGGTATCCGGCTGGGCCAGGTGCTGGACCGCAATCGCCGCGAGGTCGGGCACTTGGCGCTGCCGCTGTCGAGCCTGAACCGGCACACGTTCGTGTGCGGCGCCACCGGGGCGGGCAAGTCCCAGACCGTCCGCGCAATGCTGACCGCCGCCTCACAGGCGGGGCTTCCATGGCTGGTGGTGGAACCGGCCAAGGCCGAGTACCGGCTCATGGCCGCCCGCCTCCCGGACGCCGAGGTCGTGGCGATCCGCCCCGGGGACGCCGAGGCGATCGCCGCCGGTATCAACCCGCTGGAGCCCGCGGCCGGGCCGGACGGCCGTCCGTTCCCGCTGCAGACCCACGCCGACCTGGTGCGTGCGCTGTTCCTGGCGGCCTTCGAGGCGGACGAGCCGTTCCCCCAGGTGCTCAGCGCGGCCCTCACCCGATGCTACGAGCGGCTCGGCTGGGACCTCGCGCTCGGCGAGCCCGCCGTCCCCGGGGCCCGCCCGCGCTACCCGACGCTGGCCGACCTGCAGGCCACCGCCGAGACCGTGGTGGACGAGATCGGGTACGGGCAGGAGATCACCGACAATGTCCGCGGCTTCATCCGGGTGCGGCTGTCCAGCCTCCGCCTCGGCACCACCGGCCGGTTCCTCGAGGGCGGGCATCCGATCGACTTCGGCCGGCTGCTCGACCGCAACGTCGTCCTGGAGATCGAGGACGTGGGAGACGACCGCGACAAGGCGTTCCTCATGGGCACCGTGCTGGTACGCCTGGTGGAGCACCTGCGGCTGAGGCAGCGCCACGAAGGCGGGGCCGGGCTGCGGCATCTGAGCGTCTTCGAGGAGGCGCACCGCCTGCTGCGGCGCAGCGAACAGCCGGGGCCGGCGTCCCACGCGGTGGAGACGTTCGCGGGCCTGCTGGCCGAGATCCGCGCCTACGGCGAGGGATTGATCGTGGCCGAGCAGATCCCGGCGAAGCTCGTCCCCGACGTCATCAAGAACACCGCCGTCAAGATCGTCCATCGGCTGCCCGCCCGGGACGACCGGGACGCGGTCGGCGCCACGATGAACATCACCGAGGCCCAGTCGCAGTTCCTGGTCACCCTCACCCCCGGAGAGGGCGCCGTCTTCACCGACGGCATGGACTTCCCCCACCTCGTCCGGATGCCCGACGGCACGCGGGCCGAGGCCGCCTCCACCGCAGCCGTGGCCTCCCCCAGGGCAGTGGTGTCACCGCGCAGCGGAACATGCGGGACCGATTGCCAGGCGTCACCCTGCACCTTGCGCGACATGCGCGACGCCCACCGCGTCCTGACCGAGCTGCCCGAGCTCGTCCTGTGGGCCGAGCTGGCCGCCGCGGCTCACCTGACCGGGTGGGGCGCGCCGATCCCGGACGAGACCGTCCTGGAGAAGGTGCGGGCGCTGCCCGTGCGGTCGCGGGAGTGCGCGATATCCCATGCCGTGGATGCCGCCGCCGCGTCCAGGTCCACCGTCATCCCTCCGGCCATCGGCCCTGCGGCACTCGGGGAGCACCTGGCCGCCGTCCTGTACGCCCGGCTGGACGGCGGAGTGGCCTGCGCGGCCGAGGAGGCCGCCTATCTCGCTGCCCCCTACCGGTGGTGCCTGGTGCTGGAAGAACTGCGATCCGCACCGCCCAGTACCGGACGCCATCCCCGCAGCGGTGAATGGGCGGCCGTCCACGGGCGCGACATCCCTGGTGCCACCGTCGCGGAGCAGTTCGAGCACGTTTCCGCGCGGTGGGACCGCGACCAGCGGGACGGAACCGCCTGTGCCGCCGCGCTGTGGGGGACTGCCGCTCCGTCGGCCATCGAGACCGCCGCAGGCTCGCGCCGCGACGACGATGACTGGCCTGCGCGCCTGCGTGAGGCCACCACCGCGCTGGGCAACATTGACGGCCTGCTGCGCTCGTACGTCCCGTCCGGCCCCTAGACGTCCCAGGGCCAGGCGAGCGAAGGGGGTCAGCCGACCGGGGTGATGCGCAGGTTCCTGCGGAGTTCGTGGGGCAGCGCGAAGCGCATGCTCTCCGGCACCGACTCGACCTCCTCGACCTCGCCGAAGCCACGCTCGGCCAGCCAGGCCAGGACGCCCTGGACCAGCTCGTCCGGCACCGAGGCGCCGCTGGTGACGCCGACCGTGGTGACGCCCTCCAGCCAGGTCTCGTCGATGTGCTCGGCGTAGTCGACCAGGTAGGCGTTGTCGGCGCCGTGCTCCTTGGCGACCTCGACGAGCCGCACCGAGTTGGAGGAGTTGGTCGAACCAACGACGATCACCAGCTGGACCTGGGCCGCCATCTCCTTGACCGCGGTCTGCCGGTTCTGGGTCGCGTAGCAGATGTCGTCGGACGGCGGGTCCATCAGCTTGGGGAACCGCTCGCGCAGCTTCTCGACCGTGGCGATGGTCTCGTCGACCGACAGCGTGGTCTGGGACAGCCACGCGACCCGCTCGGGGTCGCGGACCTCGACGTTGGCCACGTCGCCGGGGCCGTCGACGAGGTGGATGTGGTCGGGCGCCTCACCGGTGGTGCCGATGACCTCCTCGTGGCCCTCGTGGCCGATCAGCAGGATGTCGTAGTCGTCCTTGGCGAACCGGACGGCCTCCTTGTGGACCTTGGTCACCAGGGGGCAGGTGGCGTCGATGGTGCGCAGGCTCAGCCCCTTGGCCTCCTCGTGCACCACGGGCGCGACGCCGTGCGCGGAGAAGACCACGATGGCGCCCTCCGGCACCTCCTCGGTCTCGTCCACGAAGATCGCGCCGCGCTCCTCGAGCGTCTTCACGACGTGCACGTTGTGCACGATCTGCTTGCGCACGTAGATGGGGGCCCCGTACTTCTCCAGGGCGATCTCGACGGCCTGCACGGCCCGGTCCACGCCCGCGCAGTAACCACGCGGCTTGGCGAGCAGGACACGGCGCTGGCTGTTGGAGGTCATGTGCTCCATGGTACGAGCCGACCCGAGGGGCCGCGTACCGTCCGGGGCGTCACTCTGGGAAGTCGTCGCGCCACGCCCGAAAACGTGACCCACCGCACGGCACTGTTGACCAGAATTCCATTAACCCGGGGTGACCCCTATCGCGGCCATACGGCAAAGTGATGATTGACAGACGGTGTTGGGGACAGCAGGGAGATGGAGACGATGACGAAATCGCCGCGCCGCCTCAAGCAGCAGGTGCAGGAAACGGTGGGCGAACAGGTTCGCGACCTCCCGCTGCACGCCGTCCGGCTGGCCATGTTCGGCGTCGGCCGGGCACTGCTGCTCAGCGACCGGGTGACCAGGGACTACAAGGAGATCACCGAGGGCGGCGGGGTCCGCCCGGTGATCGGACGGCTGCGCGACGACGTCCAGCACACCGCCGAGAAGGTCGTCGGACAGGTCGTGGAGCGGGTCCGCGGCGACGGCACCGTGCCCGAGCCGAAGCCCGAGCCGGAGCCCGCCAAGCCCGAGGCCGCGCCCCGCGATGAGATCTCGGTCGGCAAGCCCAAGCCGGAGCCGGAGGCCGAGGAGAAGCTCGAGCCGCGTCCGGAGAGCAAGCCCGCGGCGCCCGCCGAGGCCGAGCGGGTGGCGGCCGGCCTGCCCGTCCCGAACTACGACGAGGCCACGCTCCCGCAGCTCCGCGCCCGCCTGCGCGGCCTTTCGTCGGAACAGGTCAAGCTGCTGCGCGAATACGAACGCAAGCACGCCGCCCGCCCGGACGTCCTGAAAATGTACGAGAACCGGATCGCCAAGCTGAACGGCCTCAACTGAGCCGCTGCACATAGGCTGGCGTGCCATGGCGATGGACACCTCAGCCGAGTCCCCGGTACCGGTCCGCACCGTCCTGCAGGCGGTCGGCGGCTGGATCGGGAAGCTGGGCCGCATCTGGGTCGAGGGCCAGATCACCGACCTCAACGCCCGCGGCGGCACCTGCTACCTCACCCTGCGCGACCCCGTCGCCAACATGTCGGTACGGGTCGTCGGCCCCCGCGCCGTGTTCGAGGCCGCCGGGCCCGCCGTGACCGACGGCGCCCGCGTCGTCGTGCACGCCAAGCCCGACTTCTGGATCAACCGCGGCACCTTCTCGCTCAGCGCCCTGGAGGTCCGCCCGGTCGGCGTCGGCGAGCTGCTCGCCCGGCTCGAACGGCTCAAGCAGGTGCTGGCCGCCGAAGGCCTCTTCCGGCCCGAACGCAAGCGGCAGCTGCCGTTCCTGCCCGGCAAGGTCGGGCTGATCACCGGCCGCGACTCCGACGCCGAGCACGACGTCCTGCAGAACGGGCGGCGCCGCTGGCCCGCCGTCGCGTTCCGGGTCGAGAACACCGCCGTCCAGGGCTCCTACGCGGTCGGCGAGGTCATGGAGGCGCTGCGGCGGCTGGACGCCGACCCCGAGATCGAGGTGATCGTCATCGCCCGGGGCGGCGGCTCGATGGAGGACCTGCTGCCGTTCTCCGACGAGGCCCTGGTCCGGGCGGTCGCCGCGGCCCGCACACCGGTCGTCAGCGCCATCGGCCACGAGCAGGACGGTCCGATCCTGGATCTGGTCGCCGATGTCCGCGCCTCCACCCCCACCGACGCCGCCAAGAAGGTCGTCCCGGACGTGCGCGAGCAGCTCCAGCTCGTCCGGCAGCTCCGCGACCGCGGGCGGCGCTGCCTGGCGGGCGGGATCGAACGGGAACGGGCCTGGCTCCAGGCGGTCCGGTCACGACCGGCGCTGGCCGACCCCGTCCGCGAGATCGAACGGCAGTCCGAGCTGGTCCTCGCCCTCCGCGACCGGGCCCGCCGCGCCCTGTCCGGCTCCCTGGACCGGGCCGGCGACGAGCTGTCCCACACCCGCGCCCGGCTGCTGGCCCTCTCCCCCGCCGCCACGCTCGAACGGGGCTACGCCATCGTCCAGCGCGAGGACGGCACCGTCGTCCGGGACGCGGCCGGCACCGGCAAGGGCGACCGGCTCCTGGTCCGGCTCGCCGGCGGCCGCCTCACCGTGACCGTGGACGACACCGCCCCGCCCGGGTCATAGGGTTGTCGCGTGACCGAACAGATGTCGTACGAGCAGGCGCGCGACCAGCTCACCGAGGTCGTCAAGCGCCTGGAGACCGGCGGGCTCACCCTGGAGGAGTCGCTCGAGCTGTGGGAGCGCGGCGAGAAGCTCGCCGCGGTCTGCGAAGAATGGCTGGAGGGCGCACGCGCCCGGCTGGCCAACGCCATGGCCCGTCCGGAGAACGGCGACGACGGCGCCCAGGCGCCCTTCTGAACGGCCCGTTCAGGACCGCGGCGCCGACGACGCGCCCTGCTTGGACTGCGGCCTCAACGCCCCCGCCAGCACCGCCAGCTCCTCGAACGACGCGGTCCCCGTCACCACCACCGTCACGCCGCCCGGCAGGGTCCGCACCAGCGACCGGGCGTTCTTGTCCACCCGGTGGTGCTTGGCCCAGGACGCGCCGCCGACCTGCATCGTGCCGATCGTCTTCTTGATGCTGGTCATCCGCGGAACGTACGCCGACGCCTTCTCGTTGCTCTGCTCCACCGCCGCGTACTGCTCGGTCGGCGTCACGAACCCCAGATGCCACGCCACCGGCCCGTCGCCGTTCAGCCCGTGCATCCGCGAACTGGTCGCCCGCCACCCCGCCGGCAGCCCCTCCGGGGCCTGCACCGTGTACGGAGCGTCACTGCGCATCGCCCACAGCTGCGTGCTGTAGTCGACCGTCGGCAGCAGCTCCTTGTCGCCGCGCGGCGTGACCAGGTAGATCGCGCCCACCAGCAGCAGGCAGGCCGCCATCGCCAGGGTGAAGCCCCCCAGCCCGGTCGTCAGCCGCTTGTAGACCCCGGGGCTGACCTGGACCGTCCCGCGCGCTTCGGCGGAGGCGGTGGGGGAAGAGGTCTTGTCGGTCACCCCTCAAGCATCCCGCACGGTCAGGGCTGCTCCGAACGGGGGTTCCTGATCGTCCCCACGATCGCCATGATGTCGTCGGCCAGCCGCCGCGTGGCCTCCTCGTCGTCGCTGCCCGACACCTCCGAGACCGCACCCGCCATCGCGCCCGTCAACACGATCACGAGCGGCTCGTCCACGCCGCCGTCGGCCGTGTGGAACAGCGCCGCGTTCCGGCGGGCCCACTTGTTGAGCCGCTGCCGCATCACCCGGTCGAACCCGGGCGGCCCGTCGCCGGAGATGAACAGCCGCGCCACGTGCCGATCCTGCAGGCAGCCGTCCAGGTAGGCGCCCGCGCCCGCGATGAACAGCCGCATCGGGTCGCTCTCCCCGGCGTCCCGCACCGCGTTGATCGCCTTGCGGGTGCGCTCCTGCTGCCGGGTCTGGAACTCCTCGAACAGCGTCAGGTAAAGGTCGGCCTTGCCGTTGAAATGGTGGTAAAGGCTGCCGACGCTGGCCCCCGCCTTGGCGACGATGTCGGTCACGGCCGCTTGGGCGAACCCCGACTCGCTGAACACCTCGCTGGCGGCCGCCAGCAACGCGCTGCGGGTCGCCGCCCCGCGGTCGGAGGTCCGGGCGGACGCCCCGCTCACCGAGGACGTCTCCTGCGCGGCCGCCCCACCCGCGGTCGAGAGGTCGATGTCGCTGCTCATGGAAGCTGAGATTACGCCCTCCCACGGTGGGGAAACGATCCCTTGCACGCGCGGAGACCGAATCGGGCCCCCGGCCGGCCTCCGGTACCGGAGGCGGATCGCTGGTCTGGTCCAATTTGTGGCACGGCACCGGGCACCCGGAGAATTCGTGTCACCAACTGACCGAAAGGGCTGCCTCGCATGTCCGACGACACTATCCTCTCCCCGCTCACCACCGAGCCCGCGGCGCCGGACCGCAACCTGGCGCTGGAACTGGTCCGGGTGACCGAGGCCGCCGCCATGGCCGCGTCCCGCTGGGTCGGACGGGGAGACAAGAACGGCGCCGACGGGGCCGCCGTCAACGCCATGCGCCAACTGATCAACACCGTCTCCATGCGCGGCGTGGTGGTCATCGGCGAGGGCGAGAAGGACAACGCCCCGATGCTGTTCAACGGCGAGGAGGTCGGCGACGGCAGCGGCGCCGAATGCGACGTCGCGGTCGACCCCATCGACGGCACCCGCCTCACCGCCCTCGGCATGAACAACGCGATCGCCGTCCTCGCCGTCGCACCCCGCGGCTCCATGTACGACCCGTCCGCCGTCTTCTACATGGAGAAGCTCGTCACCGGCCCCGAGGCCGCCGACGTCGTCGACATCGAACGCCCGGTCGCCGACAACATCCGGGCGATCGCCCGCGCCAAGGGCTCCGCCCCCGCCGACGTGACCGTGGTCATCCTCGACCGCCCCCGGCACGAAGGCATGATCAAGGAGGTCCGGGAGACCGGCGCCCGGGTCAAGCTGATCACCGACGGCGACGTCGCCGGCGCGATCATGGCCGCCCGCGAGGACACCGGCACCGACCTCCTCCTCGGCATCGGCGGCACCCCCGAGGGCATCATCGCCGCCTCCGCCATCAAATCCCTGGGCGGCGTCATCCAGGGCCGCCTCTGGCCCCAGGACGACGCCGAGCGGCAGAAGGCCATCGACGCCGGCCACGACCTCGGCCGCGTCCTCACCACCGACGACCTCGTCACCTCCGACGACGTCTTCTTCGCCGCCACCGGCATCACCGACGGCGAACTCGTCGACGGCGTCCGCTACCGCAAAGGCTCCGCCCACACCCACTCCCTGGTCATGCGCTCGCGCAGCGGCACCATCCGGACCGTCGCCAGCGAACACAAACTCAACAAGCTGAGGGCCTACAGCAACATCAACTTCTAGAAGCATCTTCTGGGGGGCCAGCCCCCCACGCCCCCTGGCAGGGGCTCCGTCCCCACACCCCGAAAAGCAACCGGAACGGGTCGAAGATCGGCTCTTAAAAGGCCGAGACCGTGACGGCACTACCAATTTCTCATCACTGTCGGGGGGACGCCCCCCAACACCCCCTGCCAGGGGGACAGCCCCCACACCCCGCAAAGTGAGCGGAACGGGTTGAACATCGGCTCTAAAGAGCCACGAGGGTCATCGTTTCGGGGGGTGTGGGGGGTCGCCTCTCCATCTTGAGAAGAGGCGGGCGGTGAATTTGCGTTTCGGGGAGCGGGCGCTGACCGAGCCGAAGAGGAACGTGCCGCCGACTTCGATCGTGGGGCCTTCGGCGGCGGGGCGGGTGCGGACCTCGCGGGTGCTGAGGATGGTGCGGCCGGTGACGTTCACCTGGACGCCCTCGGGGACGACGATCCGGACGCGGCCGCCGACGACCAGGGAGTCCAGGACGATGTGGCGGCGCTGCAGGACGGCCTCGCGGAGATCGAGTTCGACGGTGCCGAAGAGGGCCAGGATGGGGAGTTTGACGGGGACGACCCAGCGGCCTTCGCGGCGCATCCGGCCGAAGAAGGCCGAAACCGGACGGTCGTCCACGAGGATGGGCTGGGCCTCTTCGGGGCTGAGATCGCCGGTGAGGCCGGTCAGCTCGCCGAGGGTACGGGCCTGGTAGGCACGGGTGGTGCGCTCGGAGTGTTCATCGAGGGTGAGCCGCCCGTCGGCGAGTGCCTCGCCTAGGACGTTGACCACCCGTTCGCGGTCGGCATCGGAGGCGCGCAGGTCGCGCACGTGCGTCGCCTGTTCTGCTGGGCGGCGGATGGGCGTGTCCACGGGTCAAGGTTAGCCGCCCGAAAACCGATGGGGATTTGTACGGCCTTGTGCATAGTGTGGCGGACATGACGGTTCAGCGTCACGGGCTCGTGACTGGGGAGGGGACCGGCGTCCGTTCGGCCATCAGCCTGCGCGGGGTGGTCAAGCGGTTCGGTGACTTCAGGGCGGTGGACGGGCTCGACCTGGACGTCCAGGCGGGCAGTTGCCTGGGCCTGCTGGGGCCCAACGGCGCGGGAAAGTCCACGACGATGAAGCTGCTCACGGCGCAGGCACGGCCGGACGAGGGGTCCATCGACGTGCTCGGGTACGCGGTGCCGCGCGAGTCCAAGCGGGCGCGGGCGGCGATGGGCGTCGTGCCGCAGCAGGACAACCTCGACGAGGAGCTGACCGCCCGGGAGAACCTGGAGGTGTTCGCGCACCTCTACCGGGTCCCGCGGGCGCGCCGCCGGGAGGCGGTGGACGCGGCGCTGGAGCTGGCCCATCTGACGCAGCGGCAGCGGACCAAGGTCGATGATCTCTCCGGCGGGATGCGCCGCCGGCTGCTGATCGCGCGCGGGCTGGTGCACCGTCCCGCGGTGGTGCTGCTGGACGAGCCCACGGTGGGCCTCGACCCGCAGGTCCGGGCGGAGCTGTGGGGGCTGATCGACGGGCTGCGGAACAGCGGCACGACCGTGCTGATGTCGACGCACTACATCGAGGAGGCCGAGCGGCTGGCCGACGACTGCGCGCTGATGTCGCACGGCCGGGTGGTCGCGCGGGGCGGGCCGTCCAAGCTGATCGAGGAGCATGCCGGGCAGCTGGTGGTGGAGCACCACGGGCCGCCCGACCGGCTGGAGGAGGTCGAGCGGCTGGCGCGCGGGGCGGGGCTGCCGACGCGCCGCACCGGGCCTTCGGTGTCGGTCCTGAAGGCGGAGACCATCCCGCCGTCACTGGACGACCGGCTCGGTCCCGACGGGGTGCGCCGCGCGGCGAACCTGGAGGACGTCTTCGTGGTGCTCACCGGGGAGCGGGTGGAATGACGACGCGGGCACAGGCGCCGCTGCGCCGGTTCGAGATGGCGCCCGTGCGGGGCATATGGCGGCACGAGCTGGCGCTGTTCAAGCGCTATTGGGGCTCCCAGTCGTTCGCCTCGATGGTGGAGCCGACCTTCATGCTGCTCGCCTTCGGGTACGGGTTCGGCTCGATGGTGGCGGCGGTGGGCGACTACCGCTACATCGACTTCGTCGCGACGGGCGTGGTCGGGATCGCGGCGCTGTTCACCTCGGTCTTCCCGGGCATGTTCAACGGCTACATCCGGCGCGTGTTCCAGCACACCTACGACGCGATGCTGGCCGCGCCGGTGGACGTGCACGAACTGGTCACGGGCGAGGCGCTGTGGATCGCGGCCAAGTCCGCGGTGTACGCGTGCACCCCGATCGTGGTCGCGATGTTCTTCGGCCTGGACCCCTCGTTCGGGATGCTGCTGGTCCCCTTCATCGTCTTCGTGACGGCCCTGGGCTTCGGCCTGTTCGGGATGTGGACCTCGTCGGTGGTGCCGTCGATCAACTCGTTCGACTACGTGATCACGGGCGTGGTGACCCCGCTGTTCCTGATCGCCGGGACGTTCTTCCCGGTCGGGTCGCTGCCCGAGTGGGCCCAGAAGGCGGCCCTGCTGAACCCCCTCTTCCACACGGTGGAGCTGATCCGGCACGCGGTGTTCGGCCTGGAACCCCTGGCCGACCTGGGTCACCTGGCCGCCCTGCTGGTCTTCGCGGCCCTGATGTGGCTCATCGCCGTAAGAGGAATGCGCCGCCGCCTCATCGCCTGAAACCCCACACCCCCCGACGGGGGGTGTGGGGGCGGGGCCCCTGCCGGGGGGCGTGGGGGCTGGCCCCCCAGGTAAATTAAGCGTCTTCCATCGCTGTTATGGCGCGTTCGCCTTCGGCTAGGGCCTGTTCCGGCGTCATGTCCTCCAGGGCCTGGGCCAGTGCGGTCATGGCGGCGTCGGTCGCAGCCCGCGCGATCACCGCGTGCTCTTGTGCACGCTCCAGGTCGCCCAGTCCGACGCAGTCGAACGCCACCTGCGAGTCGTGGACCGCCATCTTCAGTTGCCGCGCCGCCTCTTCCAGAGACATGCAATCCTCCTTCGCCGGGATCGGCTAACTACCCGGGGGCGCCTTTTGTAATCGCTTTGCCCAGGAGTTCGGCAGCTTCGGTCAGGCGGCCCTCGTTGAGCTGGGCGTACCCGAGGACGAGGGCGGGTGGGGCGTAGGGGGCGCGGCCTCGTGACCACATGGGTTTGGCGCCGGCGACGGCGACGCCCAGGCCGGCGGCCGCGGTGACGACCTTGTCTTCGTCGCTGCCTTCGGGCAGTTCGACGTAGAGGTGGACGCCCGCGGAGACGCCTCGGACGGTGGCGCCCGGGATGTGCTCGCGCAGGGCGTTGACGAGTGCGTCGCGCCGGGCGCGGTATTGGCGGCGCATCAGCCGCAGGTGGCGGTCGTAGGCGCCGGTGCTGATGAGGTGGGCGAGGGCGTGCTGGTCGAGGACGGGGGCGCCGAGGTCGGTGTGGGCGCGGTGGGCGCGGAGCCGTTCGGCGAGTCGGGGTGGTGCGACGGCCCAGCCGAGGCGGAGGCCGGGGGCGAGGGCCTTGCTGACGGAGCCGAGGAGGACGACGCGGTCGGGGTCGACGCCCTGGAGGCAGCCGACGGGGTCGCGGTCGTAGCGGAACTCGGCGTCGTAGTCGTCCTCGATCACCAGGCCGTCGGCGGAGCGTGCCCAGGCGATGAGTTCGGCGCGGCGCTCGGGGGCGAGGACGACGCCGGTGGGGTACTGGTGCGCGGGGGTGACGAGGACTGCGCGGGCCTCGAGCCGGGCCAGCGCCTCGACGTCGATGCCGTGCCGGTCGACGGGGACGCGGACGAGCCGGATGCCGGCGGCGTCCAGCATGGGGAGCTGCCGGGCGCTGGTGGGGTCCTCGACGGCGAGGGTGCGGTGGCCGCGGGCGACCAGGTTGGCGACGACGGCGGAGAGGCCGTGGGCGACGCCGCTCATGACGACGATCTGGTCGGGGGTGGTGTACGCGGCGCGGACGCGGCCGAGGTAGCCCGACAGTTCGGTCCGCAGGGCGGCGGTGCCGGCGAAGTCGGGGTAGGTCAGGTCGTCGTTCGGGAGGGCGCGCAGGGCGGCGCGGACGGCGGCGGCCCAGCGTTCGCGGGGGAAGGCGCTCAGGTCGGGGGTGCCGGGCCACAGGTTGTACTGGAAGCCGTGCGGGTCGCCGCCGGGAGGGCCGCCCGGCATGGGCGCGGGGGGCGCGTGCGAGGCCGGGACGGGCGGCGGGGCGTCCGGGCGGGCCAGGGGGGCCACGCGGGTGCCGTCGCCGCGGCGGGCCACCAGGAAGCCCTCCGCGATGAGCTGCTCGTAGGCGGTGACCACGACACCGCGGGAGACGTCCAGGTCGCGGGCGAGGTCGCGGCTGGACAGGAGCCGGGTTCCGGCGGTGAGCCGGCCGGAGCGGATCGCGCCGCGGAATCCGGCCGCGATCTGCGCGGCCAGCCGTCCGGCGGAGCGGTCGAGGGGCAGATGAAGGTCGGTCACATCAATCTCAGCGTCGCGGGGGCGCCCAGATGTCACGTCCTGTGAAATTGGTTCTGGTTCTGCGGGGCCTATTGGACCTTCCTCGGGGTCCAAGTCGCTTCTAGCGTCCCGGGCATGAAGGTTCACATGATCGGCGCCGGGTCGGCGATGTTCCTGGTCGGCACGCTCACCGCCGTGTCGGCGACGGTCTCGGGCTATCCCGTCTTCGGCGGCCAGGCGCTGCGGTACGCGGTGGCGGCCGTTCTGCTGTACGCGGTCGTGCTGGTCCGCGGCGGGCCGCGACCCGGGCGGCCGTCGGGGCGGGAGCTGGTACTGCTGACGGCGCTGGCGGGGACGGGGCTGGCGGCGTTCAACGTGTGCATCGTCGCCGCGACCGAGGACACGAGCCCGGCGACGATCGGCACCGTGGTCGCGACGGTGCCGGTGGTGCTGGCACTGGTGGGCCCGCTGCTGGAGCGGCGCCGTCCGGCTCCGCAGGTGGTGCTGGCGGCGTGCGCGGTGGCCGCGGGCGCGGCGCTGGCCAACGGGCTGGGCGGCGGGACGGTGCGGGGGCTGCTGCTGGCGCTGGGCGCGCTGGCGGGTGAGGTGTGCTTCTCGCTGCTGGCGGTGCCGCTGCTGCCGAGGCTGGGGCCGCTGCGGGTGTCGGCGTATTCGGCGGCGCTGGCCGCGCCGATGCTGCTGGTCGTCGGGCTGCTCGTGGACGGCTCCGGGGTGCTGCGCGTCCCGACCTGGGCCGAGCTGGCGGCGTTCGGGTATCTGGCGGTGTTCGTCACGACGGTGGCGTTCTGCCTCTGGTACGGCGCGCTCGGCGGGCTGGGGCCCGACCGCGCGGGGCTGTTCGCGGGGCTGATCCCGATCAGCGCGCTGATCACCACGGTGGTGCTCGGGCTGGGCCGGCCGGGCCCGGCTGATCTGGCGGGCGCCGTCCTGGTGGGCGCGGGGGTGGTGCTGGGGCTGGGCCGCGGACGCGAGAAGCCTTCCGGGGCGGCGGTCGCGGTGGCCGGGGCGGGCCGTAACCTTTAGGTGCCCCTCATTCAGTAAGCGCGCGAGGATGTTCGATGCCTGAGTTCTCCTACACCGACCTGCTGCCGCTCGGCCCGGACGAGACCGAGTACCGGCTGCTCACTTCCGCGGGCGTGTCCGCCTTCGACGCGGGCGGGCGGACGTTCCTGCAGGTCGAGCCGGAGGCGTTGCGGCTGCTCACCGAGACGGCGATGCGCGACATCTCGCATCTGCTGCGTCCGGCGCACCTGGCGCAGCTGCGCCGGATCCTGGACGACCCGGAGGCGTCGCCGAACGACCGGTTCGTGGCGCTGGACCTGCTCAAGAACGCCGGGATCGCCTCGGGCGGGGTGCTGCCGATGTGCCAGGACACCGGTACCGCGATCGTGATGGGCAAGCGCGGCCAGCACGTCCTGACCGACGAGCGGGACGAGGAGCACATCTCGCGGGGCGTCTACGACGCCTACACCAGGCTGAACCTGCGCTATTCGCAGATGGCACCGGTGACGATGTGGGACGAGAAGAACACCGGCAGCAACCTGCCGGCGCAGATCGAGTTGTACGCGGCGCCCGGTGAGGCGTACAAGTTCCTGTTCATGGCCAAGGGCGGCGGCAGCGCCAACAAGTCGTTCCTCTACCAGGAGACCAAGGCGGTCCTGAATCCGAAGCGGATGCTGTCGTTCCTGGAGGAGAAGATCCGGTCGCTGGGCACCGCCGCGTGCCCGCCGTACCACCTGGCGATCGTGGTGGGCGGTACGTCGGCCGAGTTCGCGCTGAAGACCGCGAAGTACGCCTCCGCGCACTATCTGGACGGGCTGCCGTCCGAGGGGTCGCCGCTGGGCCACGGGTTCCGCGATGTGGAGCTCGAGGGGCAGGTCTTCGAGCTGACGCAGAAGCTGGGGATCGGGGCGCAGTTCGGCGGCAAGTACTTCTGCCACGACGTGCGGGTGATCCGGCTGCCGCGGCACGGCGCGTCCTGCCCGGTGGCGATCGCGGTGTCGTGCAGCGCGGACCGGCAGGCGCTGGCGAAGATCACCGCGGAGGGCGTGTTCCTGGAGCGGCTGGAGACCGACCCGGCGAAGTACCTGCCCGAGACCACCGAGGACCAGCTGGACGGCGACGTGGTGCGGATCGACCTGAACCGCCCGATGGAGGAGATCCGCGCCGAGCTGACCAGGTATCCGGTGAAGACGCGGCTGTCGCTGACCGGGCCGCTGGTGGTGGCGCGGGACATCGCGCACGCCAAGATCAAGGAGCGGCTGGACGCGGGTGAGCCGATGCCGCGATACCTGCGCGACCACGCCGTCTACTACGCGGGTCCGGCCAAGACTCCGGAGGGGTACGCCTCGGGGTCGTTCGGCCCGACCACGGCGGGCCGGATGGACTCCTACGTCGAGCAGTTCCAGGCGGCGGGCGGCTCGTTCGTCATGCTGGCGAAGGGGAACCGTTCGCAGCAGGTGACCGACGCGTGCAAGGCGCACGGCGGGTTCTACCTGGGGTCGATCGGCGGCCCGGCGGCGCGGCTGGCGCAGGACTGCATCAAGAAGGTGGACGTCCTGGAGTACGCGGAGCTGGGCATGGAGGCGGTCTGGAAGATCGAGGTGGAGGACTTTCCCGCGTTCGTCGTGGTCGACGACAAGGGGAATGACTTCTTCGCCGACACCACCGGCCCGGTGCTCACGATCGGCAGGCGTTGATCTCCGTCAAGGGGTAATGCCCGAATTGGAGCAATATCCAAGTAAGTCCCGAAATCTCCCCGATGGGCGCATGGTCTCTCCGGTATCTTTTCCGCCATGTCTCAGTCAGAGCGCCTCGTGCTCGCGACGCGCTACCGGCTGGTCTCGGAAATAGGTCAGGGTGCCAACGGCACCGTCTGGAGAGGCCATGACGACCTCCTCGATCGCGCCGTAGCGGTCAAGGAGCTGCGGCTCCCCGCGGACCTCTCCGAGGACGACCGGGTCGTCTTCTACCGCCGTACGCTCCGCGAGGCGCGCGCGCCGGCCCAGCTCCGCACCCCCTCGATCGTCGAGGTGTACGACGTGGTGATCGAGCAGGGCCGGCCGTGGATCGTGATGGAGCTGATCGAGGCGCCCAACCTGGAGCAGCTCATCGAGCGGTCCGGGCCGCTGCCCCCCGAGCGTGTCGGGCACATCGGCCGCCGGCTGCTGGAGGCGCTGGCCGCCGCGCACAAGGCCGGGATCGTGCACCGCGACCTCAAGCCCAGCAACGTGCTGCTGGACGGCGACCGGGTCGTGCTCACCGACTTCGGCCTGGCCTTCTCGCCGGGCTCGGCCAGCCTGACCAGATCAGGCCATTTCATGGGGTCGCCCGCGTACGTGGCTCCGGAGGTCGCCGCCGGGGAGAAGGCCACACCGCGGTCGGACCTGTGGTCGCTCGGCGCGACGCTGTACGCCGCGCTGGAGGGCCGTCCCCCGTTCGAGCGGGACAACGTGATGGCCACGCTCAGCGCGCTGGCCAACGAATCCGCGCCGGCCCCGCAGAACGCCGGACCGCTGGCCCCGGTGGTGAACGGGCTGCTGGAGAAGAACCCGACCCGGCGGCTCAGCCACGCGCGCGCGGTGGACCGGCTGGAACGGGCGCAGGCCGGTCCGCGCTCCGGCCGCCGCCCGCCCACCCCGCGACTGCGCGTGATGGCCGTGATCGCGCTGATCGGCGCCACCGTCGCCTCGTGCGGTATCGGCGCCACCGCACTGATCGTCGGGATGATGCGGGAGAGCCCCGGCCCCTCCCCCACCGCCCCGGACGGGAGCTCGCCCGGCCGCGCGCCGGCGGCGGCCCCGCCGCCGGGGGTCGGTTCCAGCACGCTGGTCGTGCGGGCCCGCACCGGCCCCTGCAAGATCTTCGTCTCGGTGCCCGGCCCGAACATCAACGTGATCTCGGACGAGACGCTGGCGGCCGGCGACGCGCGCCAGTACGACCAGCCCAACCTGAACGCCGTCGTCTACGACGCCGCGGCCTGCGAGGTATGGGTGAACGGCGAGCGGCGGCCTGGAGGAAAGCCCGGCGAGCGTCGCTCCTACACCGTGCAGGGGGCCACTTCCGGCGGGTGAGGCCGACGGGAATGCGGGCACCGTCTCCGGGGCTGCCACGAGGGCAGGGATAGATTCGAATCCGGAGGTGGCTTTTCCATGACCGAGGGTGCGCCGGAGCAGCCCGAGTATCGGACGGAGCACGACTCCATGGGGGAGGTGCGCGTCCCGGCCACGGCCAAATGGCGCGCTCAGACGCAGCGCGCCGTGGAGAACTTCCCGATCTCCGGCCGCGGGCTGGAGGCCGCGCACATCGCCGCGCTGGGGCGGGTGAAGGCGGCCGCGGCCACGGTGAACGCGGAACTGGGCGTGCTCGACAAGGACCTGGCGGCGGCGATCCACGAGGCGGCGCTGGAGGTCGCGGCGGGCCGCTGGGACGACCAGTTCCCCATCGACGTGTTCCAGACCGGCTCCGGCACGTCCTCGAACATGAACGCCAACGAGGTCATCGCCACGCTCGCCGAGGAGCGCCTCGGCCGGCCCGTCCACCCCAACGACCATGTCAACGCCTCGCAGTCGTCCAACGACGTGTTCCCGTCCTCGATCCACATCGCCGCGACCGGGGCGGTGGTGGACGACCTCGTCCCGGCCCTGCGGCACCTGGAGGAGGCCCTCTCCGCCAAGGCCGCCGCGTTCGCGACCGTGGTCAAGGCGGGCCGGACCCACCTGATGGACGCCACGCCGGTCACGCTCGGCCAGGAGTTCGGCGGATACGCGGCGCAGGTCCGGTACGGCGTGGAGCGCCTGGACGCCGTGCTGCCGCGGCTCGCCGAGCTGCCGCTGGGCGGCACCGCGGTCGGCACCGGCATCAACACCCCCGAGGGCTTCGCGGCCCGGGTGATCGCGGAGATCGCCCGGGCCACCGGGCTGCCGCTGACCGAGGCGCGCGACCACTTCGAGGCGCAGGGCGCCCGGGACGGGCTGGTGGAGGCGTCCGGGGCGCTGCGCACGATCGCGGTCGGGCTCACCAAGATCGCCAACGATCTGCGCTGGATGGGCTCGGGACCGCGGGCCGGGCTGGCCGAGATCCGGCTGCCCGATCTGCAGCCCGGCTCCTCGATCATGCCGGGCAAGGTCAACCCGGTGATCCCCGAGGCGGTGGCGCAGGTGGCCGCGCAGGTGATCGGGAACGACGCGGCGGTCGCGTTCGGCGGCGCGGCGGGGAGCTTCGAGCTGAACGTGATGCTGCCGATGCTGGCCCGCAACGTGCTGGAGTCGATCACCCTGCTGGCGAACGCGTCGCGGCTGCTGGCCGACCGCTGCGTGGCGGGGATCGAGGCCGACGAGGAGCGGCTGCGCGAGTACGCGGAGTCCTCGCCGTCGATCGTGACGCCGCTGAACCGCTATCTCGGGTACGAGGAGGCGGCCCGGGTGGCCAAGCAGGCCCTCGCCGAGCGGAAGACGATCCGCCAGGTCGTCCTGGAGCGCGGCCACGTGGCCGACGGGAAGCTGACCGAGGAGGAACTCGACGCGGCCCTCGACGTCCTCTCCATGACGCGCTCAGCGCCGCGCGGCTGACCCCGGGAACGCGAAAGGCCGCGCGGGACATGCCCGCGCGGCCTCACGACTGCTGTTACGGCCTAGTACCAGCCCACCGACTCAGTACCAGCCCACCGACTCAGAGTGGCCCCACGCCTTGCAGGGGGAGCCGTAGCGATCCTCGATGTAGCCGAGGCCCCACTTGATCTGCGTCTTGTAGTTGGTCCTCCAGTCGGCGCCCGCGCTGGACATCTTGGAGCCCGGGAGCGCCTGCGGGATGCCGTACGCGCCCGACGAGGGGTTGGCGGCCTTGTAGTTCCAGCCGCTTTCCTTGTTCCACAGCTTCTGCAGGCAACCGAACTGCGTGCCGGGGTCGTCCATGACCGACTTGGCGTACGCCTGCGCGACACCGGCTGGGACCGGGCTGCCCAGCGACGGCACACCGCCTTCGTCCCCGCCCTCGGGCTTGGGCTTCTTGGTCGGGATCGGCTCGCCCTTGGGCATGAGCACCGGCTTCTTGCCCTTGGGGGCCGTCCGCGCGGCCCGCGTGGCCCGCTCGTAGGCCAGCTTGCGGCGCTGCTGCACCTCCACGTACGGGTCGACGGGCGGCGGCTTGGGCGCGTCGGCCTGCGGAGCCGAGGAGACCTTGGCCTTGCCCTCGTCGCCGCCGGTCAGCGCGAGCGCGGCGACCGCGCCGCCGCCGACCACGACGGCCGCGCCCGCGGCCATGGCGACGATCTTCATCCCGTTGCCCTTGCCACCGCCGGAACGGCGCGTGCCGCGCGGGCCGCGAGGGCCGTGCGTTCCGGGGCCGGCCGCGAGCTCGTCGGCGGGTCCCGCCGGGCCCATGGGGCCCATCGGCTCGCCGGGGCCGGGGTAGGGCGAGGGCGGCGGCTCGGCCAGGCCCACTGCCGCTCCGGGGCCGTGCGGCTCGTCCTGGACGGCCTGCATCGCGTGGGTACCACCCGGCCCGCCGGCATCGCCGGGACGGCCCATCGGGCCCATGGCCTGCGTCGCGAACGGGGAACCGGCGACCTTCACGTCGTCATCGTGCCGATCGCCGTAAGCAGGGCCCTGGGAGTCGTGGGGGGCAAAGCTCTGTCGATCGTCTCGCCTAGGGGACCCGGGACGGTCTCCGTACAAGGCGGTCCTTCCGACGGTCATGCGCGCATGGACACGCGCACGAGCTGCTTCCACCCCCGGCCCACCGAGCCGGCCGGGTCACGATGGCCCCGGGCCGGAACAAGGCCGCGGCCGCCTCGGTCGTTCAGGGGTGAGGAGGCATGCGGCAGCGTTCTGGGGGTGCTTACGAGGAGACACAATGCCCCAGCCCGGGGCATGGTCCGCAACCGGAACGGGGCGAATGCTATGGGTGTGGCGATTGTCAACTCCCTGGCCGAAGCCCCGTATCGGCGATGAGAGCTGGGATTCCTCCACTTCGCCCCGGTTCATGTGACGTTCGCCACAGGTAACCGGGATGACGTTTAGCGATCACCTAACGTGACCGGATCCGGCCGCACGCACGGAACGCCGAGCGGGCCCCGGCCGCGTGGACCGGAGCCCGCGAGACGGACCGCCGTCGTCGAGCCGCTGAGGCCGGGTGCCGGGTCAGGCCCCCACGTCGCCGAGCATGTCGGTCACCAGCGCCGCGATCGGGGACCGCTCCGAGCGCGTCAGCGTCACGTGCGCGAACAGCGGATGCCCCTTGAGCCGCTCGACCACGGCCGCGACCCCGTCGTGCCGCCCCACCCGCAGGTTGTCGCGCTGCGCCACGTCATGGGTGAGCACGACCCGCGATCCGGCGCCGATCCGCGACAGCACGGTCAGCAGCACGCCGCGCTCCAGCGACTGCGCCTCGTCCACGATCACGAACGCGTCGTGCAGCGAGCGCCCCCGGATGTGGGTGAGTGGCAGGACCTCCAACATGCCACGCTCCAAAACCTCCTCGATGACCTCCGGGGTGGTCACCGCCGACAGGGTGTCGTAGACCGCCTGCGCCCACGGCGACATCTTCTCGTTCTCCGAGCCGGGCAGGTAGCCGAGCTCCTGGCCGCCCACCGCGTACAGCGGGCGGAAGACGACCACCTTGCGGTGCCGGCGGCGCTCCAGCACGGCCTCCAGGCCCGCGCACAGCGCCAGCGCCGACTTGCCCGTGCCGGCCCGGCCGCCCAGCGAGACGATCCCGATGTCCTCGTCCATCAGCAGGTCCAGCGCGACCCGCTGCTCGGCCGAACGGCCGCGCAGCCCGAACACCTCGCGGTCGCCGCGCACCAGCCGCACGGACTTGTCGGCCTGCACCCGGCCCAGCGCCGAGCCGCGCTCCGACAGCACCCGCAGCCCGGTGTGGCAGGGCAGCTCGCGCGCCTCCTCCAGATCGGCGGTGCCCGCCTCGTACAGCTCCTCGACCTGGCCGCCGGAGATCTCCAGCTCCCGCATCCCCGTCCAGCCGGACTCCACCACCGCCAGTTCGGCCCGGTACTCCTCCGCCGCCAGTCCGACCGACGACGCCTTCACCCGCATCGGCAGGTCCTTGGAGACCAGCACGACGTCGCGGCCCTCCTTGGCCAGCCAGCCGGCCACCGACAGGATCCGGGTGTCGTTATCGCCCAGCCGGAACCCGTCGGGCAGCACGCTGGGGTCGGAGTGGTTGAGCTCGACCCGCAGGGTGCCGCCCAGCTCGCCGAGCGGTATCGCCTCATCCAGGCGGCCGTGGTCCAGGCGCAGGTCGTCCAGCGTGCGCAGCGCCTGGCGGGCGAAGTAGCCGAGCTCCGGGTGGTGGCGCTTGGCCTCGAGTTCGGAGATGACGACGATGGGGAGTACGACCTCGTGCTCGGCGAACCGCGTCATCGCTCCCGGGTCGGCGAGCAGGACGCTGGTGTCGAGGACGTACGTGCGCCGGTCCGGGACGGAGGCCGCCCCGGTGGGGATCCCGTGGTCTTCGGGACGGCGCGCGGAGGTTGTGGCCACTCGATCTCCCTGAGAAGAGGGGAACTACCGGTGGCGCCACAGTCCGCCCCCGTGCGGTCAGGGAGGCCCTGGCCCGGGGCGGTGGCCGGCGGCGGCCCCTGGGGACGCGAGGCCCCCCGGAGCGGTGCCGGACGGCCCTTAGGTACCGAAGCGCCGATGACGCGCGGCGTACGAGCGCAGCGCCCGCAGGAAGTCGACCTTGCGGAAGTCCGGCCAGTGGACCTCGCAGAAGTAGAACTCCGAGTGGGCGCTCTGCCAGAGCATGAAGCCGGAGAGTCGCTGCTCCCCCGAGGTGCGAATGACCAGGTCGGGGTCCGGCTGGCCGCGCGTGTAGAGATGCTCCGCGATGTGCTCCACGTCGAGGATCTCGGCGAGTTCCTCGATGCTGGTGCCTTTGCCCGCCTGCTCGAGGAGCAGAGAGCGCACCGCATCAGCGATCTCACGCCTACCTCCATACCCAACGGCGACGTTCACAATCAGGCCGGGAGCGCCGGATGTGGCCTCACCGGCATCTTTCAGGACACGAGCGGTCTTGTCGGGCAGCAGATCGAGGGCGCCGACCGGCTTCACGTGCCAGCCGTCGTCGGCGAGTTTGCGGACGGTGTTCTCGATGATCTCCAGCAGCGGGTCCAGCTCGCGGGCGGGCCGGGTGAGGTTGTCGGTGGACAGCAGCCACAACGTGACCCGCTCGACGCCGGCCTCGGTGCTCCAGTGCAGCAGCTCGGAGATCTTGTCGGCGCCACGCTGGTGGCCGGTGTTGACGTCGTCGATGCCCATCGAGCGGGCCCAGCGGCGGTTGCCGTCCAGGATCACCCCGACGTGGCGCGGGATGATGCCGGTCGCCGGCAGGGACGACTCGACGCGCCGCTCGTACATGCGGTAGACGGCGTCGCGGATGGCGGCGTACGGGCCGCTGCGCCGGATCGCCGAGCTCAGCTTCTCCTTCGGGCCCTCGTCGCCGGTCCCGGACTGGTGCCGCACCGTGTCCCCCTGTCCGCCCCGGTCCCTGCCATCTCGCCGAACCCCCATGCGGGCTTCCCTTCGCGCGACCGCACCTGCTCCGAAAAGATGCCCAATTATGGCCCCGGCGGGGATACATATCCCACCGTATCGACCATTGCGCGCGAGCCCGACGAACTCCGGTGAAACTCCCCGAGGGTGGTCGGCGACCCTCTGAAGGCTAGGCGCTGGGGCCCGCGGCGCGGGCGCGCTCGACGTACTCCAGGGCGTCGCGCAGCTCGGACAGCCACTCGTCGGTGTTCTTGCCGACCAGCCGCACGCACCAGGCCAGGGCGTCGCTGCGGCTGCGCGCGACGCCCGCCTCGACCAGGGTGTCGAGGACGCGGCGCTCGGGCTGGCGGAGCCGCGTCATGACGGGCACCGACAGCGTGGTGAACATCTCCCGGTGGTCGCCGCACGCGGCACCCCAGGAGACCTTGAGGCCGAACCGGTGCTCGGCCTCGCGGGCTATGGCGATGCGCTGGTCGCGGGTCTCCTCGCGGAACCGGTTGACGTGGCCGGCGAGCACCCCGGCGCGCTCGCTGTCGCCCGCCCCCTCCGCCGCGCGCGGCTCGGGCAACCGCCCCACCACGCTGACCTCTTCCCGGTCCAGAACGATCTCCGGAACGCCCTCGAACCAGGACTCCGGCAGCCGGCCCGCGAACCAGCCCCGGAGCTCGCCGGCCGCTTCGTTCGTAGTCATGTAATCAAAATTACACCCCCTTCAGGGGCATGGTCGAGCCCGCCACCGTGTTGACACAGACTCTCTTATGAGAGTTACTTTCACTTCGGAGCTACTACTATCTGGAGGTGACCCTCATGACGATGCGGGACGCCCGGCGCTGGTGGGGACTGGGCGCGCTTTCGCTGGCCCTCCTCACGCTGGGCTTCGACCTGACGATCCTGAACGTGGCGCTGGCCACGCTGTCGGAGCAGCTGGACGCGAGCACCAGCGAGCTGCAGTGGATCGTCGACTCCTACGCGCTGGTCTTCGCGGCGCTGCTGCTGCCCGCCGGGTTGCTGGGCGACCGGTTCGGCCGCAAGCGGCTGCTGCTGGCCGGGCTCGCGCTGTTCGGCGCGGGCTCGCTGGCCGGCGCGCTGGTCGACGGCGCGGGCGCGGTGATCGCCGCGCGTGCCGTCATGGGGATCGGCGCGGCGGTCGTGATGCCGCTGTCGATGTCGATGCTGCCGGCGATCTTCCCGCCGGAGGAGCGCACCCGGGCGGTGGCGGTCTGGTCGGCGTCGATGGCGCTGGGCCTGCCGCTGGGCCCGCTGCTGGGCGGCTGGCTCCTGGAGCACTTCTGGTGGGGTTCGATCTTCCTGGTCAACGTGCCGATGGTGGTGATCGGCGGCATCGCGGTCGCGCTACTGCTGCCCGAGTCCCGCGACCCCGCCGCGCCGCGCATCGACTGGGCCGGGTCGGCGCTGTCGATGGCCGGCCTGGTGGCGCTGGTGTACGGGGTGATCGAGGGCCCGGTACGGGGCTGGGCCGACCCCTTCACGCTCGGCTCGATCGGCGGCGGCGCGGCGCTGCTGACCGCGTTCGCGCTGTGGGAGCGGCGGGCCCGCGAGCCCATCATGGACATGGGGCTGTTCCGCGAGCGCCGCTTCGTGTGGGCGCTGATCGCGGGCGTCCTGGGAACGGTCGTCATGGCCGGGGTGCTGTTCGTGCTGCCGCAGTACCTCCAGGTCGTCCAGGGCAACGACGTGCTGGGCACCGGGGTGCGCCTGATCCCGATGCTGGCGGGCCTCATGCTGGGCGGGCTCGTCACCGAAAGGCTGATCGGGACGGGGCGCACCGGGGCCAAGCCGATCATGGTCGCCGGGCTGTTCCTGCTGGCCGCCGGGTTCGGGCTGGGCGCGCTGACCGAAGTCGGCGACGGCTACCCCTTCACCGCGTTCTGGCTGAGCGTGGTGGGCCTGGGCATCGGGCTGACCATGGTCCCCGCCATGGACACCGTGCTGTCCTGCCTGCCCGAAAACCAGGCCGGACGCGGCTCCGGGCTGGTGCAGGCACTGCGCCAGACCGGCGGCGCGCTGGGCATCGCCGGGCTCGGCAGCCTGGTGTCGTCGGTCTACCGGGACCGGTTCGACCCGGGCGGGCTGCCCCCGCAGGCCGCCGAGACCGCCCGCGACTCCATCGGCGGCGCGGCCGCCGTCGCCGCCCGGCTGGGCGACACCGCCGCGCTGGCCTCGGCCCGGGACGCCTACGTGCACGGCATGTCCGCGGCGCTGGCGGTGTGCGCGCTCGGCACGCTGGCGGTGGCGGTGCTCGTGGCGGCCTTCCAGCCCGGCCGCGGACGGGAGCGTGCGCGCCCGTCCGCCGATACCCCAGAATCGGTGCATGAGCACGTCGCTTCCTGAGCGCTCCCTGGAGCGGTTCGACGAGTACCTGCGGCGGCTGCCGCTGCGGGAACGCAAGAAGCTGCGGACCCGGAGGGCGATCCAGGACCACGCCCTCCGGCTCTTCACCGAGCGGGGCTACGGCGCGACCACGGTGGACCAGATCTGCGCAGCGGCGGAGATCTCGCCGAGCACGTTCTTCCGCTACTTCCCCACCAAGGAGGACGTGGTCCTCGACGACGAGTACGACCCGATCCTGGCCGAGGTGTTCCGCGCCCAGCCGCCGGATGTGAGCGTGATGGACGCGCTGCGCGCCGCGTTCCGCGCGGTCTTCCCGTTCGTGTACGAGAACGAGCGGGAGCCGATGATCGACCGGGTGCGGCTCATGATGGCCGAGCCGGCACTGCGCGCGCGCATGTTCGAGTCGATGCGCAGCGGCACCCTGGCGGTGATGGTCGACCTGGTGTCGGAGCGGACCGGGCTGGACCGCGCCGACATGCGGGTCCAGGCGTTCTGCTGGGCGGTGCTGGGCGTGCTGCACTCGGCGATGTACACCTGGCTCGACAGCGACGCCGACGTGGACCTGCCCGAGTTGGTCGACCAGAATCTGAAGTTCCTGGGCGACGGCCTCCCGCTCCCCTGAGACGGGCCTGAGGCGACTCAGCCGGCGAGGCCGCCGGCGTGCCGCGGGTTGACCCGCACGGCGCCCTTCATGTTGCGCGTGTAGACGTCCTGCACCTGCACCACCGTGCCCCGGCGCGGCGCGGCGATCATCTTGCCGTCGCCGAGGTAGAGCGCGATGTGCGAGATGTAGCCGGGCGCGGTGGGGTCGTTGGCCCAGATGAGCATGTCGCCGGGCTGCGCCTTCTTGTACGGGATCACCCAGCCGGCGCGGGCCTGGTCGGCGGCGACCCGGGGCAGCCTGATCCCGGCCTTGGCGAACGCGAACTGCATCAGCCCGGAGCAGTCGTAGCCGCCCTCGGCCTCCGACTCGCCGCCCCACACGTACGGCCAGCCCAGCCGGGTCTGCGCGGCGCGGATCACGGTCCGGACCTGCGACGCCGTCATCACCCGGCCGCTCGCGGACGGGACCTTCTCCGCCTTCGGGTAGTCGACGCTCGGGTTCATCTCGGTCGTCTTGGCCTGCTTGGGCAGCACCTTCTTGAGCCGCTTGACGTAGTCGCCGCTCTTGCCCTTGGGCACGCTGACGATCATCGCGTTGGCGGCGGGCACGCCCAGGGCGCGGGCGGTGGTCCGGGAGACGATCGCGTCGACGTCGCCGATGCCCATGGTGGCGTACGCGCCGACGCGCACCCGGGTCTCCGGCCGCTGCTCTCCGCCGACCGGCACCTGGGTGCCGAGCTCGACGCCGCCGTCGCTGCCCATGGTGAAGGAGACCGCCACGTCGCCGGCGGCCACGTTGCGCCACAGGGCGTCGGACTGGGCGGTCGGCTTCGGGGTGTAGTTGCGGAAGGTGGACGGCTCGACGCCCAGCAGGCCCACCCGCCGTCCCGCGACCATGGCCTGCACGGCGTCGACGACCTCGACGCCCGCCACGCCCTTGAGCCCGCGGACCTCGGCGACGGTGTCGGCGGGCAGCGCGGTCGGCGCGGCGACCAGGATGTGCGGGTCGAGCCGCTTGCCGAGCGGGGCGACGGCGGCCGGGGTCAGCCGGGTGCTGCCGGAGGCGGCCACGAGCCTCTGGTGCTCGGCCCGGGTGCTCAGGTCGGGGCGGGTCCGCTCGTGCGCCACCAGCACCGCGCCGTTCGCGGCCAGCGTGGTCACCACCGAAACGCCGATGATCGTCGGAACAACCCGGCGGTCCGGCTTGCGCACGGCAACACTCCTCATACCCCGGCCTGGCGGCCCTGCGGCTACGGCTCGACCGCCACTGCGGTCGGAGACTAAGGCCGACTATGGCGCAACGGCACGGTCCCGGTCGAGATCGGCCCTTCCACCGGCCCGAATCACACATGTCCGAATCACACATGCGATACCCGTGGCGCCGTGCGTCACCCTTGTCGGAATGGCCACACTTCACCAGCCCGTCTCTGCTACTCAGTGGTAACACCAAGAGTTCACGAGATCAAGGTCACAGTCGCACAAATCGGACCACCGGTCCAACGCCCGAATGCGCGGACGGGCGGTCGCGGCGGTCAGGCCCGCAGCTCACGCGCCAGGTCCGCGGGCGTGGTGACGGGCAGCCGGCATGTGAAGCCGCGGCAGACATAGGCCGCCGGGGCGCCGTCCACCAGTCCCCGGCCCTCCAGGAGCGGCACCCCGGCCTCCCCCGGCCCGCCGTCCGGCCCCGGCGCGCCAACGCTCACCACCGTGCCCGGGGCGGCCGCCATGAGCGCGGCCTGGTGCAGCGAGCGGCACCGCTCGTCGTCCGCCGCGCCCACCACCGCGATCTCCAGCGGGCCCGCGGCGTGCGCCTCGGCCACCGCCAGGCCCCAGCCCGCGAAGCGCGCGTGCTTGTCCGCCAGCAGCCCGGCCGGGGCCAGCGCCGCCGCCGCAGCCTCCCGATGCCGGGACGAACCGGTGAGCGCGGCGTACGACAGCAGCGCCCCCGCCGCCGCGAACTGCCCGGACGGCGTCGCATTGTCGGTCGGGTCCTGCGGCCTGCGGAACAGCCGCTCGGCGTCGTCGGCGGTGTCGTAGAAGCCCCCGGCGCCGTCGCCGAACCGGTCCAGGACGGTGTCGAGCAGCTCCCCCGCCAGCCGGACGTACATCGCTTCCCCGGTGACTCCGTGCAGGGCGAGCAGGCCCTCGGCGACGTCGGCGTAGTCCTCCAGGACGCCCGCGTTCGCCCCGGCGGCGCCTTCCCGCGACGTCCGCACCAGACGGCCGTCGCTGATGTGCAGCTGCGTGACCAGCCCGGCCACCTCCGCCGCCGCGCTGACCAGATCCGGCCGGTCGAGCAGTGCCCCGCACTCGGCCAGCGCCGCCACCGCAAGACCGTTCCAGCCGGCCACCACCTTGTCGTCACGGGACGGAGGAATCCGCTGCTCCCGCGACGCCAGAAGAGCGGCGCGCACACGCTCGTACCTTTCCAAGTCCTCGGGGTCGCGCAGCAGTTGAAGCACCGAAGCGCCGCCCTCGAACGTCCCGGACGCGGTCACGTTGAACAGCTCGGCCGCGTACGCGCCGTCCTCGTCGCCGAGGACCTCGCGCAACTGCTCGGGCGTCCACACGTAGAACTTGCCCTCGACGCCCTCGCTGTCGGCGTCCAGAGCCGACGCCAGGCCGCCGTCAGGCGTGTACAGGTCGCGCAGCATCCAGTCGCAGGTCTCCAGTGCGATGCGCCGCGCGAACGGATTTCCGGTGAGCCGCCACCAATGCGCGTAGACCCGGGCCAGGAGGGCGTTGTCGTACAGCATCTTCTCGAAGTGCGGCACCACCCAGGCGTCGTCCACCGAGTAACGGGCGAACCCGCCGCCGAGCTGGTCGTACATGCCGCCGCGGGCCATCGCCTCCAGCGTGTGCCCGGCCATGGCGAGCGCCTGCTCGTCCCCGGTCCGCGCGTGGTGCCGGAGCAGGAACTCCAGCGCCATGGACGGCGGGAACTTGGGCGCTCCCCCGAAACCGCCCCGCGCCGTGTCGTACGACCGCGCCAGCACCTGGACGGCCGCCGCGAGCTTCTCGGGGCCGGGCGGCTCCCCCTGCCCCGTCAGGCCGCTTTGCGAGGTGAGCGCCGCCACGACCTGCCGGCCCTGCCCGACGACCTCGTCCCGCTGCTCCGTCCACGCCTTGTGGACGGCCCGCAGCAGCGCCTGGAACTGGACCTGCGGGAAGTACGTCCCGCAGTAGAACGGATGCCCCTCGGGCGTCATGAACACCGTCATGGGCCAGCCGCCTTGGCCCGTCATCGCCTGGGTGGCCTCCATGTAGACGGCGTCGACATCGGGCCGCTCCTCCCGGTCGACCTTGACGTTGACGTACATCGAGTTCATCAACTCGGCCGTCGCCGGGTCCTCGAACGACTCGTGCGCCATCACGTGGCACCAGTGGCAGGCCGCATACCCGACGGACAGCAGGATCGGCACGTCGCGGCGCCCGGCCTCGGCGAACGCCTCCTGCGACCATTCTCGCCAGTCGACCGGGTTGTCGGCGTGCTGGAGCAGATAGGGACTGGTCGCGTCCTTGAGGCGGTTCATGCCCCGATCCTGCCCGATCCGGCCGCGGGTTCACGCCCCCGGGCTCACCCTTCCAGGTCGGCGAGGGCGGCCTCGATGGCGCGGTGGAAGGTCGGGTAGGCGTAGATCATCCCGCGCAGGGTGGCCGTCGGGACCTGCGCGTGGACGGCCACGGCAAGCGCGCCGAGCACCTCGCCGCCGGTCGGGCCCGCGGTGGTCGCGCCGACCAGGACGCCGCGCTCCCCGTCCTCCACCAGCTTGACGAAGCCCTCGTTGCCCACCTTGTGGATCCAGCCGCGCGCGGCCGCGCTCAGCGGGGCGAAGCCGGTGCGGACGGTCAGACCCGCCTCCCGGGCTTGCGCCTCGGTCAGCCCGACCGCGCCGATCTCCGGGTCGGTGAAGGTGACCCGGGGCACCGCGCGGTACTCGGCGGACGGCCCGTCCTGGCCGAGGATGTCGCGCACCGCGACCGCGCTCTGGTACATCGACACGTGCGTGAACTGGCCCTTGCCGGTGACGTCCCCGATCGCCCAGACACCGGGGGCGGCGCGCATGCGGCCGTCCACCTCGATCCCCCTGGCGTCCTCGTCGAGCCCGGCCGCGGCGACGCCCAGGCTCTTGAGATCGCTGCGGCGGCCGGTCGCGACCAGGAGCCGGTCGCCGGTCAGGTGTTCGCCGTCCAGGTGGAGGGTGAAGGCGTCGTTCTCGTGCCGGACGGCGTCCACACGCGCCTGGGTCCGGACCTTGATGCCGTCCTTCTCGAAGACCTGGGCGATCATCTGCGACGACTCGGGCTCGTCCCTGGCCAGCAGCCGGTCGCCGGCCTCCAGGATCGTGACCCGGCTGCCGAAGCGGGCGAAGACCTGCGCCAGCTCCGCGCCGACGAAGCCGCCGCCCACGATGATCAGCGACCCGGGCGCGGCGGTGGCGCGCACGGCCTCGCGGTTGGTCCAGTACGGGGTTCCGGCCAGCCCGTCGATCGGCGGCACGACCGGCTCCGACCCGATGTTGATCAGGATGCCGCGGCGGGCGCGCAGCGTCCGGTCGCCGACGGTGACCTCGTGCGACCCGGTGATGCGGCCCCGGCCGCGGACCAGGGTGACGCCCTTGCCGGTCAGCCGGTCCGCGGCGACCTTGTCGTCCCAGTCGTCGGTCGCGTCGTCCCGGATCCGGGCCGCGACCGGCGACCAGTCCGGCCGGACCGTCGCGTCGCCCGCCATGCCCGGCACCCGGCGGCCGTCGGCCAGCAGATCCGACGCGCGCACCATCATCTTGGTCGGGACGCAGGCGTAGTACGGGCATTCGCCGCCGACCAGCCGGGACTCCACCGCGGCCACCGCCAGCCCCGCGTCCGCGAGACGCCCGGCGGCGTCCTCTCCTCCCGGGCCCAGCCCGATGACCACCACATCGACTTCGTCAGCCATGCCCGGACTTCTCCCCAGGCGGTCGTCACCTATTCAGCGGGACGGTGCGGCGCCGCGGCACCGGGATCCGGTCCAGGTCGTGGACCAGCGTGATCTCGCCTTGGAAGGACTCCGCCGCCTGGCCGCGGAAGCGCTCCTCGTCCTCGGGCCCGTACCGCTCGGAGAAGTGCGTCAGGACCAGATGCCGCACCCCGGCCGCGGCGGCCACGGCGCCCGCCTGCCCGGCGGTCAGGTGCGACCGCTCCTCGGCCAGCCGCAGGTCCTCGTCCAGGAACGTGGACTCGATGATCAGCATGTCCGCGTCCGCGGCCAGCTCGTGCACCGCCGGACACAGCCGGGTGTCCATGACGAACGCGACCTTCTGCCCGGGCCGGCGGACGCTGCACTCCTCCAGCGTGACGGTGCGGCCGTCGGGGCCGGTCACCGCGCCGTCCTCCTGGAGCCGCCGCACCAGCGGCCCGCGCACGCCGCGCGCGGCCAGCTCGGCGGGCAGCATCGTCACCCCGTCGGGCTCCTCCAGGCGGTAGCCGTACGACTCGACGAAGTGGTCCAGGCGGCGCGCGGTCAGGGTGAAGGGCGCGTCGCCGGTGTCCAGCACCATGCTTTCGCCCGACACCGGCAGCTCGCGGATCACCCCGGTGTCGTGGAAGGAGGCCGCGTACCGCAGCCGCCGCCAGTACACGGCCCCGCTCGCCGGGAACACGGCGGTCACCTCGTGCCGGACGCCGTCGCGGGCGATGCGCTGGACGACGCCGGGCACCCCCAGGCAGTGGTCGCCGTGGAAATGCGTCACGCAGATCCAGGTGAGGTCGGTGGCGCTGACCCCGGCGTGGGTCATCTGCCGCTGGGTGCCCTCCCCCGGGTCGAACAGCAGGCCGTGCCCGTCCCAGCGCAGCAGGTAGCCGTTCTGGTTGCGGGTCTTGGTGGGCACCGCGCCGGCGGTGCCGAGGACGATCAGATCACGGGCGGACATGCCCCCCATGGTGCCGGTAGGCCACCCAGGCAAGCGCTTGGTTACATCGCTTGGCTATGCTGGCCCGGACGCGCGGCCGGCAGCCAGGAGGAGATGCCCGTGGGCAGCAACAAGCGAGCGGAGATCAGGATGACCGAGCGGGAGGTCGCCGACTTCCTCGCCGCCAACTTCAAGGTCCAGGTCGCCACCAACGGCAAGGACGGCGCGCCGCATCTGGTCACCATGTTCTACACGCTGCTGGACGGGAAGATCGCCTTCACCACCTACCGCACCTCGCAGAAGGTCCTCAACCTGCGCCGCGACCCCGCGATGACCTGCCTGGTCGAGGACGGCACCGAGTACAACGAGCTGCGCGGGGTCGCGCTGCACGGCAAGGGCGTCGTCATCGAGGACCCGGAGGTCCGCACGAAGGTCGGGGTCGTGGTCGGCTCGCGGATGGCCGGGCTGCCGGTGCCGGAGATCGGCGCGCCGGTCGATCCCGCGTTCGTCGCGGGCCTGGAGCCGGCGCTGGCGAAGCGCGTGATCGTCGTGATGGAGCCGGACCGCGTCATGAGCTGGGACCACGGCAAGAGCTGACCGCGGCCCGTGCCGGCGGGCCCGTGCCGGCCCTCCGCCGGGCGCCGGTTCAGGTACCGGCGCCGGGGGCGGGCTCGTCGTCGGAGGCCTTGCCGGGTGCCTTGGCACCGGACCGGGCCTTGACCTCGGCCTCGGACTTGTCCTCGGACTCGGCCTTCGCCTTGGGCTTGGAGGCGGACGCCGCCTGGGCGCGTTCCCACTCCCGCTGCTTGAGGTCGGCCTCGCGCGGCGCCTGGATCTTGCCGATCTGCTTGTTCATCGAGCGGACCAGGAAGACCAGCGCCACCAGCAGCGCCAGGAACACCCCGAAGCCGAGGAAGCCCGGCGTCACCGTGTCGTTGTTGAGCGGAAAGGAAGGGTTGGCGAGTACGGGCACTACAAACACACCTTCTCCCGGATGCCGGCGAACAGGTCGTCCTCCGGCAGCTCGGTGTCGACCAGGGACCTGGCCAAATGGTAGTCCTCGGTCGGCCATACCTCGCGCTGGACGTCCAGCGGGCAGGCGAACCAGAAGCCCTCGGGGTCGATCTGGGTGGCGTGCGCGAGCAGCGCCTTGTCGCGGGTCTCGAATTGGTCGGCGCAGGGCACCCGGGTCGTCACGGTCCAGAGCGGCGGCGGGGCGTCGTCGAGCCGCTTGAGCGACTCGGTGTACGGCGACTCCAGCCCGAGCCGCTCCATCGCCCCGTGCAGCGCCAGGATCCGCTCCTTGTGGAAGGTCATGTGGTAGTAGAGCTTCAGCGGCTGCCACGGCTCCCCGGTGCCCGGGTAGCGGTCCGGGTCGCCGGCCGCCTCGAACGCCTCCACCGACACCTCGTGGCATTTCACGTGGTCGGGGTGCGGGTAGCCGCCCTTCTCGTCGTAGGTCAGCATCACGTGCGGGCGGAACTCGCGGACGGCCCGCACCAGCGGCTCGGAGGCCACCTCCAGGGGCTGCACCGCGAAACAGCCCTCGGGCAGGGGCGGCGGCGGGTCGCCCTCGGGGAAACCGGAGTCGACGAAGCCCAGCCAGCTCTGCCGCACCCCGAGGATCTCCCGGGCCCGCGCCATCTCCTCCTCGCGGACCTTGCCGATGTTCGCCTTGACCTCGGGACGGTCCATCGCCGGGTTGAGGATGTCGCCGCGCTCACCGCCGGTGCACGTCACCACCAGGACCTCGACCCCGTCGGCGACGTAGCGGGCCATGGTGGCCGCGCCCTTGCTGGACTCGTCGTCGGGGTGGGCGTGCACGGCCATCAGCCGCAGCGTCTCGCCGGGTCCGCCGGACGGGTCGAGCGTCAACTGATCGATGGGGGCATCGATGGGCTCGGACACCTGGGGTACTCCCTCTCACTGACCATTAGCATCGTTTACCAGCAGATACCGTGATGAGCGGCCCCCGGTGCGGGGCGCGCGTCTCTACAGAAGAGAATTGTCCCTGACAACGTCCGCGTCCCGCATGGAGATTCCCGGCATGTCCACGAGCGTCACACCAGGAGCCGCAGCAGCAGGCCAGGCCGCCGAGCCCGGCGGCGAGGGCGCGGAAGGGGCGTCCGAGAGCGGCCGCGCGGCGGACTGGCCCGGGACGTCGGGCGGCGGCCCCGGCACCCCGGCGGACGGCGGCTCCTCGGGCGGCGGGCGCGGCCCGGAGGACGGGAAGCGCCGCGGGCCGCTCGGCTACGTGGTCATCGGGGTGTTCGCGGCCGTCCTGGCCGGCGGCTGGGCTGTGATCATGGGGAACGCCAACAACACCCCGGGCATCGCCTCCCAGACCATCACCTACGTGGTGCAGAGCGATTCGTCGGTACAGGTCAGCTATGCGGTGGCCAAGGCCGAGGGGGATGTGGTGCGCTGCACGGTGGACGCCTTCGACACCGATTTCGCCATTGTCGCCTCGTCCCAGATCACCATTCCCGCCGGCACCAAGAAGATCAGCCGGACGGACACGCTGCGGACGTCCAAGCGGGCCACCGGCGCCCGGGTAAAGGACTGCCGGAAGGTGTGAATCACACGGGTGTGACCTGGCGAAAAGCCAGACGGTGTTTGGCGGGTTGCGTGCGCCGTGTTCAGGGAACCTTTACCCGCACACACCGGATAGGCTAGAGGTTTCACCCGGCCGCACTTCATGTCGATGTGTCGCTCCTCCCAGCCGGGACGAGCGAGGATCGCAACATGTGGATGAGGAGTACCCGTGACCGAGACCCGCGCTGACAACGTCACCTGGCTCACCCAGGAGGCGTATGACCGGCTCAAGGCTGAGCTGGACCACCTGTCGGGCCCGGGCCGCATCGAGATCGCTCAGAAGATCGAGGCGGCGCGGGAGGAGGGCGACCTGCGCGAGAACGGCGGCTACCACGCGGCCAAGGAGGAGCAGGGCAAGATCGAGGGACGCATCCTCCAGTTGCAGGGCATCCTGGAGAACGCGCGCGTCGGGGAGGCTCCCCGCACCGAGGGGGTCGTCGGCCCCGGCATGACCGTCACGGTCGCTTTCGAGGGCGACGACGAGGAGGTCACGTTCCTGCTCGCCTCGCGGGAGGAGAGCGGGGCACCGATAGACGTGTACTCCCCCAACTCCCCGCTCGGCGCGGCCATCAACGGAAAGAAGGTCGGCGACAAGGCCACCTACTCGCTGCCCAACGGCCGCAGCATGACGGTGGAGATCCTGGACGCCACCCCCTACGCGGGCTCCTGACGCTTATTCATCGCAGTCCCGGCCCAGGGCGCTCGCCCTGGGCGACTGCGGCGACCAGGGGGAGCGTGCGTTGCGGCACCTGGGTGGCCAGCGAGATCACCGAGGACGCCCGCTCCACCCCGCGCACCGCGACGATCATGTCGATGACCCGTTGCAGGTCCTGGTTGCTGCGGGCCACCACGCGGCAGAGCATGTCGCCGCCGCCGGTGATGGTGTGCGCCTCGATCACCTCGGGCACCCCGGCCAGCCGCTCGGCGACCGGGTCGTGCCCGCCGGGCTGCCGGATCTGCAGCGTCACGAACGCGGTGACCCCGTAGCCGAGCGCGGCGGGGTCGATCTCCGGGCCGAAGCCGCGGATCACGCCGTCCCGGACCAGCCGGTCCAGCCGCGCCTGGACGGTGCCGCGCGCCACGCCGAGCCGCCGGGACGCCTCCAGCACCCCGATCCTGGGCTCGGCGGCGAACAGCGCGATCACCCGGCCGTCCAGCTCGTCGATCATCGCTTCCGGCACCTCCCCGCCACGGTGGTCATCCTGTACAGATCGGCCGAACCTTCCGGCACATCACCCTACAGATTGTCCAGCAGATCAAGTCACTCTTGCGCACTCTGTAGCCGGTTATCGACATTGGCCGTATGGATGATTTTCCGGTCATGGGCATGGACGCCGTCATCTTCGCCGTCGGGAACGCCAAGCAGGCGGCGCACTACTACTCGACCGCCTTCGGGATGCGCCGGGTCGCCTACCGCGGGCCGGAGAACGGCAGCCCGGACGAGGCCGTGCACGTCCTGGAGTCGGGCGGCGCCCGGTTCGTCCTCCGCGGCCCGGTGCGGGCGGGCACCGACCTGGGCCGGCACATCGCCGCGCACGGGGACGGCGTGCTGGACCTGGCGATCACCGTCCCCGACGCCGAGGCCGCCTACCGGCACGCGCTGGCCAACGGCGCCAGGGGGATCGAGGAACCGCACGTGCTGGAGGACGAGCACGGCAAGGTCGTGATCGCCTCCATCGCCACCTATGGCGAGACCCGGCACTCGCTGGTCGACCGCTCCAACTACGCCGGCCCGTACCTGCCGGGCCACGCGCCCGCCGGCCCGATCATCCCGCCGCCCGCCAAGCGGTACTTCCAGGCGATCGACCACTGCGTCGGCAACGTCGAGCGGATGGACGAGTGGGCCGACTTCTACCACCGGGTCATGGGCTTCACCGACATGGCCGAGTTCGTCGGGGACGACATCGCGACCGAGTACTCGGCGCTGATGTCCAAGGTCGTCGCGGACGGCACCCGCAAGGTCAAGTTCCCGCTGAACGAGCCGGCCGAGAGCCGCAAGAAGTCCCAGATCGAGGAGTACCTGGAGTTCTACGGCGGGCCGGGGGTGCAGCACATCGCGCTGGCGACCAACGACATCCTCTCCTCGGTCGACGCGATGCGGGCCGCCGGCGTGGAGTTCCTGGACACCCCCGGCTCCTACTACGAGGACCCCGGGCTGCGCGCCCGGATCGGCGAGGTGCGGGTGCCGGTGGAGGAGCTGCAGAAACGCGGCGTGCTGGTGGACCGGGACGAGGACGGCTACCTGCTGCAGATCTTCACCAAGCCCGTCCAGGACCGTCCGACCGTGTTCTTCGAGCTGATCGAGCGGCACGGCTCGCTGGGCTTCGGCAAGGGCAACTTCAAGGCGCTGTTCGAGGCGATCGAGCGGGAGCAGGAGCGCCGCGGCAACCTGTGATCGGGGATGCCGCGGCCGGTAAAACCTCTGGCCGGTCCTCGCCGGGACGGGTTGGCGGGGTGCCTCCGCGGGAAGGGCATCGCTCTGTGAGCCTGAACTCGCGCGCCCCCGTCCCCCGGGTGCGAGATTCAACCGAGTTGCCCAGAGTGCCCGCTCCGGGCACTCTGGGCAACGTGCATACGGCCGGAAGTACGCCCCGTCCCTCACGCGGTCCCCGCCGCGGTCTCCTCAGCGGTCGCCGCGACGGCGCACCGGGCCGCGCCCGGCGCGGAACCGCGGGCCTGGCCGCCCTCGCCATCGCGGGCGCGCTGACGGGCTGCCAGATCGTCCTGGACGATCCCAGCGCCGAGCCGCCGGTCGGCGCCTCCCCGCAGCCGCCGTCCGGCCCGGCCGGACCCGACAGCGTCGGCGACCCGTACACGCCGGGCAACGGCAACGGCGGTTACGACGTCCAGCACTACGGCCTGAGGCTGGCGATCACTCCGGGCGGGGCGCGGGAGCTGGACGGCACCGCGGAGATCAGGGCGAAGGCCACCGAGCGGCTCAAGCGCTTCAACCTCGACCTGACCGGGCTGCAGGTGTCCGGAGTGCAGGTCGACGGGGCCGCGGCGCAGCAGCGGCACGAGGGCGACGAGCTGATCATCACCCCGGCGAAGCCGGTGGAGAAGGGCTCCGTCTTCACCACCACGGTGCGGTACGCGGGCACGCCGCGGCCGGTGGCCGACCCGGTCCTCGGCCGGTACGGGTGGATCCGCACGTCCGACGGCGTCTTCGTGGCGTGCCAGCCCAGCGGGGCGCACAACTGGTTCCCCAGCAACGACCACCCCAGCGACAAGGCCACCTTCGACTTCCAGATCACCGTCCCGGACGGGCTGACGGCGATCGCCAACGGCGAGCCGACCACGCCGGTCCAGGGGTCGGACGGCGGAGGGGGCGGGACGGGCGGCGCGCCGCCGCCCGAGCAGATCCCGCCGGGGCAGGCGCCCTCGGAAGGACCGCCGGAGGGTCCGCCGACCGCGCCGCCGATCGTCCCCGCGGGCGCGAAGGCGGCGCAGCGCACCACGACGTCCTGGCAGGTCAAGCAGCCGATGGCCACCTACCTGGCCACCGTCACCGTCGGCCGGTTCAGTGTGCGGACCGGCAAGACGCCCGGCGGCATCACCAACATCTCCGCGGTCGACCCGACGGTCGGCGGGCTCAACCTGGACCAGTTCTACGCCAAGAACTCCCAGATCACCGACGAGTTCGCGAAGCTGTTCGGGCCCTACCCGTTCGGCTCCACCGGGGGCATGGTCGACAACGCCAACGTCGGTTTCGCACTGGAGACCCAGACCCGCCCCGTGTACGGGTCGTTCGGCGCCGACGAGTCGATCGTGGCGCACGAGTTGGCGCACCAGTGGTTCGGCGACAGCGTGAGCGTCACCCGCTGGCAGGACATCTGGCTGAACGAGGGCTTCGCCACCTACGCCGAGTGGATGTGGGACGAGAGGTCCGGCGGCCAGACGGTCAAGCAGCACTTCGACTCCGTCTACCAGGACGCCGGCAACCGCGAGCTGTGGGACGTCCCGACCGGCAACCCGGGCCGCGCCCAGATGTTCGGGCGCACCGTCTACGACCGGGGCGGGGCGACGCTGCACGTGCTGCGGACCAAGGTCGGCGACGAGAAGTTCTTCGACATCCTGAAGACCTGGGCGAAGGAGCGCCGCTACTCCAACGCCACCACGCAGCAGTTCATCGCGGTCGCCGAGCGCGTGTCGGGCCAGCAGCTCGACTCGTTCTTCAACGCCTGGCTGTACGAGCGGGGCCGCCCCAAGCTCTAGCCCGTGCAGGGCGCGGATCCCCTGTTCGATCTCTAGCGAGGCCCACGAAGCGGCAAGAGATGGGGAAAGGCGCGGCCGGGCGGCGCGCGTCCCCGTGACGCGCGCGCCAAGGTGGGCCGCGTGGTGAACACCCATAAGGCGCGCACGGCCGCCTCGCTGCTCCTGGTCCCCGCGCTCGCCGCGTCCGCCCTGACCGCCGCGTCGGCGACGCCCGCGACGGCCCGGCCCGCGGACGTGCCCGACGGGCCCGGCGCGGGGCCAGGCGCGCCCGCGCGGGACGCGCGGTTCGTCGCGGGCGCGGAGGGGATCGGCGACGCCTACTTCCCGAGCGCCGGCAACGGCGGCTACAACGCCACCCACTACCACGTCCGGCTGCGGTACCGGCCGAGCGGCCGCATCTCCGCGACCACCACGATCCGGGCGCTGGCGACCCAGGACCTGTGCAGCTTCAACCTCGACTTCGTCGGCAACCAGGTGCGGAACGTCACCGTCGACGGGATGCCGGCCTCGTGGCGCCGCGCCGGCCAGGAACTGACGGTCACACCGAAGGCCGGGATCCGGAAGGGCGCCCCGTTCACCGTCGCGGTCGCCTACGACGGCGCGCCCGACGGCCGCGGCAGCGGCTGGATGCGCACCCCCGACGGCGCCATCACGCTGTCCCAGCCGCAGGGCTCGGCCACCTGGTTCCCGCTGAACGACCACCCCAGCGACAAGGCCCTGCACGCGTACACGATCACCGTGCCGAAGGGGCTCACCGTCGTCGCCAACGGCGAGCCGGTCCGCGCCCCCGCGGCCAAGGCCGGGAACGCCCGCACCACCACGTTCCGGTGGCGGTCCAAGCGGCAGATGGCGGGCTACCTCGCGATGATCGCGATCGGCCGGTTCAAGACCCGGGACGGCCGCTCCCCGGGCGGCATCCGCACCTTCACCGCCGTCGACCCGACCGTCAAGCAGGACATCGCCTGGTTCCAGCGGACCACCGGGCAGGTGACCGACTGGGGCGTGCGGATGTTCGGCCGCTACCCGTTCGACTCGACCGGCGGCATCGTCGACAACGTCCCGGTCCTGTACGCGCTGGAGACGCAGAACCGGCCGGTCTACCCGCAGCGCGCCGACACCAGGCTGATCGTCCACGAGATCGCGCACCAGTGGTTCGGCGACGCCGTCAGCCTGCGGCGCTGGCAGGACATCTGGCTGAACGAGGGCTTCGCCACCTACGCCGAATGGCTCTGGACCGAGCAGCACGGCGGCCCGACCGCCGCGCAGGAGTTCACCAAGGCGTACGCGCTGCCCGCGAACGACCCCCAGTGGAGGCAGCGGCCGGGCGCGCCCGGCCGCAAGGGCATGTTCAAGTACTTCCCCACCTACATCCGCGGCGCCATGACCGTCCACGCGCTCCGCGTCGCCGTCGGCGACCGCGCGTTCTTCGAGATCCTGCGCACCTGGGCGCCCACCCGCCGGGACGGCCACGCGACGACCGCCGACTTCATCCGGCACGCCGAGCGGGTCGCCGAACGCCGGCTGCGGCCGGTCTTCCACGAATGGCTCTACCGGCCGGGAAAGCCCGTCCAGCCCAAAAGCATGGCCCGAACCGGCCCCAATTGAGACCGAACCGCGCTTGATCCGGCGGCCGGGCGGCTGAAATTTTTGGGGCGAATGTGACGTCACTTCAAGGACGAGGTCGATGAGCAGAACCCCCCGAGCACTGGCCGCCGTGGCGCTGACCGCCACCGCGGGACTCCTGGTTTCGGCGGTGCCCGCGGGGGCCGCCCCCACCCGGTTCACCCCGGGCGCGCCCGGCGCCGGCGACCCGTACTTCCCCGACATGGGCAACGGCGGCTACGACGTCGCCCACTACGACATCGGGCTGAAGTACGACCCGGCCACCAAGGCGATCCAGGCCGTCACCGCCATCCAGGCCCGCGCCACCCAGAACCTGTCCCGGTTCAACCTGGACTTCCTGGGCCCGCTGACGATCAACTCGCTGCGGGTGAACGGCGCCAAGGCCGCCTTCAAGCGGACCGGCGCCCAGGAACTGGAGATCACCCCGTCCAAGGGCCTGCGCGAGAACGGCAAGTTCACCGTCACGGTCGCCTACTCCGGCGTTCCGCAGACCATCAACGACGACGCGCTGGGCACCTCCGGGTGGATCCCCACCCCCGACGGCGCCGTCATGCTCAACCAGCCGATCGGCGCCGCGACCGTCTACCCGGTGAACGACACCCCCAACGACAAGGCCACCTACAGCTTCACGCTGACCGCCCCCAAGGACCTGGTCACGCTCGCCAACGGCGACTTCGCGGGGAAGGCCGCCAAGGGCGGCTGGACGGTCTCGCACTGGCGGATGCGGCAGCCCATGGCCAGCGAGCTGAGCATGGTCGCCATCGGCAGGTACGACGTGATCAGCGGCAGGACCAAGAGCGGCGTCCCCAACATCACCGCCACCGACAAGGCCCTCGGCATCGGCTCCGACCTGGCCAAGTCGTTCCAGACCCAGACCGGCGACATCCAGGACTTCCTCGCCGGCCACTACGGCAAGTACCCGTTCTCCTCCACCGGCGGCATCGCCGTGAAGGCGGGCGTCGGCTACGCGCTGGAGACCCAGGGCCGCCCCGTGTACGACCTGGGCAGCCGCCCCGGCACGATCCCGCGGCCCGACCTCATCGCCCACGAGCTCGGACACCAGTGGTTCGGCGACAGCCTCACGCCCGAGCGGTGGGCCGACATCTGGCTGAACGAGGGCTTCGCCACCTACTCCGAGTGGCTGTACTTCGAGAAGTACAACGGCAAGCCCGTCCAGAAGAGCTTCGACGAGGTCTACGCCACGCCCGCCGACAACGACCTGTGGAAGCCGCTCACCGCCGACCCCGGCCGCGACAACATCTTCCACCCGACCGTCTACGACCGCGGCGCGATGACCCTGCACGTCCTGCGCAAGGCCATCGGCGACGCCGACTTCGCCAAGCTGGTCAAGGCCTGGCCCACCGCCAACCGCGACGGGAACGTCTCCACGCAGGACTTCATCCGGTTCGCCGAGAAGACCTCCGGCGAGCAGCTCGACGACCTGTTCCAGAAGTGGGTCTACACCTCCGGCAAGCCTTCCCTCTAAACGGTCAGCACCTCAGTGGGGGGACGACCCCCACACCCCCCGGCAAGAGCAAGCTGACCGTCCCCCTCCGCTGGCGCTCCGGGGGCCGGTCAGCTGAGGGTCAAGGTGTAACCCTTGTCCCTCAGCCGGCCGAGGACCTCCTCGCTGTGCTCGGCGCCGCGCGTCTCCAGGTGCATCAGCACCTCCGCCTCCTCGACGTGGAGGCGCGCGGCGACCCGCTCGTGCATCACGTCCAGGACGTTCACGCCCAGCCCGGCCAGTTCGCCCAGCAGCGTCACCAGCGCGCCCGGACGGTCGGTGAGCCGGCACCGCACCACCAGGTACCGTCCCGCGCCCGCCAGCCCGTGCCGCAGCACCTTCGCCAGCAGCACCGGATCGATGTTCCCGCCCGACAGCAGCACCACCACCGGCGTCCGCACCGCGTACGAGTGCTCCAGCAGCGCCGCCACGCCCGCCGCGCCCGCCGGCTCCACCACCTGCTTGGCCCGTTCGAGGCACAGCAGCAGCGCCTGCGAGATCGACTCCTCGGTCACCGTCACCACGGCGTCGACCAGCTCGTTCACGAGGGTGTAGGTGAGATCGCCGGGACGCCCCACGGAGATCCCGTCCGCCATCGTCGGCTGCACCTCCACCCGCACGGGCCGTCCCGCCGCCAGCGACGGCGGGAACGCCGCAGCCCGCTTGGCCTGCGCGCCCACCACCTTGATGTCGTGATCGGCGCCCTGCTTCAGCGCCGCCGCCACCCCCGACATCAGCCCGCCCCCGCCGACCGCGCCGACGACCGTCCGGACGTCCGGGCACCCCTCCAGGATCTCCAGCCCGATCGTGCCCTGCCCCGCCACCACGTCCAGGTGGTCGAACGGGTGGATCAGCACGGCCCCGTCCCGCTCGGAGTGCTCCTGCGCCGCCGCGAGGCAGTCGTCCACGGTCGGCCCGGGGAACACCACCTCCGCGCCGTACGCGCGCGTCGCCGCCACCTTCGGCAGCGGCGCCCCCTGCGGCATGAACACGGTCGCCTTGCACCCCAGCATGGACGCCGCCAGCGCGACCCCCTGCGCGTGATTGCCCGCGCTGGCCGCGACCACCCCCCGGGCGCGCTCCCCCTCGCTGAGCCGTGCGATCCGCACGTACGCCCCGCGAATCTTGAACGACCCCGTCCGCTGCAGGTTCTCGCATTTCAGGTACACCGGCCCCCCGATGGCCTCGGACAACGCCCGAGAATGCATCAAGGGGGTGGGGACCACGACATCCTGCAACAACGTGCGGGCCGCACGAATATCGTCAACACTGACGAGTGACATACCCCCATCTTTTCATTGTTTATCTGAGGGCCCCCAGTAGCGGGAAGCGCGGAAAACGAGGGCCGCGGCTCCTACAAGGCCGCTGGTCTGGCCCAATGCGGTGGGGACGATACGCACACGTTGAGCGAAGTCCATGCGGGCGTGGGTGTTGAATGTCTCGGTCAACGGGGTGAAAAGAAGGTCGCCTGCTTGGGATACGCCGCCGCCTACCGTCACGACGTCCAAATCGCACAGGTGGGTGGCGGAGGCGATGGCCAGGCCGAGGGCCCTGCCTGCCCTGCGCATCGCGGCGGCGGCCACGGGGTGGCCTGCGCGGGCGTCCTCGGCGAGGTCGGCGCCGGTGGGGTCGTCCTCGTCCCCCCGCCAGCCCTGTTCACGCGCCCAGGCCGCGAGCCCGGGGCCGCGGGCGACGGCCTCCAGGCAGCCGCGGCCGCCGCAGCCGCAGGGCGGCCCGTCGGGATCGACGATCACGTGTCCGATGTGGCCGGCGTTGCCGGTGCCCCCGTCGATGAGGTGGCCGCCGAGGATGAGGCCGCCGCCGACACCGGTGGAGACGACCATGCCCAGGACGTTGTCGTGCCCCTGCCCGGCGCCGCGCCAATGCTCGCCGATGGCGACGCAGACCGCGTCGTTGTGGACGCGCACAGGCAGGCCCGGATAGCGGGCACGGAGGCGCTCGCGCAGCGGAAAGCCGCGCCAGGCCGGAATGTTGATCGGAGAGACCTCCGCGGCGGGCCAGGTCATCGGCCCACCGCACCCGACCCCGACCCCCGCCAGAGACGGCGCGCCGGCGTCGGCGAACACCTTGTCGACGAGTGCCACCAGCGCCGACCAGATGGCCTCGGCCCCCTCCGGGCGCTCGGGCGGCCGATTCATTGTGGGGGGACGACCCCCCACACCCCCCGGCGAAGACTCCCCACCGCCCTTCGGGCGCTCGGGCGGTGGGGAGGGGGTGGCGGTCCGGTCGTGTGCGGCGATCCGGCCGTCCGGGTGGACGATGGCCGCGGCGAGCTTGGTGCCGCCGATGTCGATCGCCAGGGCGGGATGTCCGGTCATCTGTCTCCGCTCGGGCCGAAGGCGAGGATGGACGCGGTGAAGCCGTGCACGTGGTTGCGTCCCGCGACCGGGCCGATCTCGCCGGCGGCGAAGAACCCGCCCACGCCCGCGGCCCCGAACACGCGGTTCAGCACGCGGGCGTCATGATCGGAGTCGGGGAACATGGCCCGGCCGCGGCCGTTGCAGGAGAACAGCAGCGCGCCCTCGACCGGCTCGAGATCGAACCGTTCCAGCAGGGCCGCGAGGTCCTCCTCGGCGGCGCCGGCGTCCCGGACCTGGAACCGGACGGTGCGGCCGACCTCGACCACGTCGCCGATCGCGATGGCGCCGCTGTCGGTGTCGGCGCCGACGACGCCGCGGACGAGGAAGTCGCCGTACTCGTGCTCGTCGGCGTACTCGTCCATGGCCACCCCGATCAGCAGCCCGCGCCCGGCGAGCTCCTGCTCCTCCTCGGGCAGGCCGAGCACGATCTGCTCCAGCTTGTCGAGCGCGGGCGTGCCGGCCAGCTCGTACAGGACGTTCTCGTCGGCCTTGGTCACCACCATGTCGGGGCCGACCGGACGGGCGCCCTGGCTGATCAGCGTGGCGGCCGTGACTTGACCGCCGAGGACCACGCCGACGGCGCCGTCGGCGAACACCTCGCCGTTGGCGAACAGCCGGGTGTCGCCGCGGCCGCGGCCGTCGGCCATCCCGCCGACCAGCGGCAGGCCGGGCAGGGCCTCGGCGGACCGTTCGACGAAGGCGTCCACCGGGAAGGTGTAGGGGTCGGCGAGCAGCACGCCGACCACGTCGTCGTCGTGGCCCTCGGGCATCCCGACGACGATCAGCCGGTCCTCGGTCTTGAGGGTCTCCAGCCGGAACGATTCCAGCCGGGCCCCGGGCAGCACCGCCGCCCAGGCGCTCACCGCGCTGGCCTCCTCGATCCCGTGGCCGCCGCCGATGACGCCGTTGGCGCTGCAGCCGACGACCGCCGCGCCGCCGGCGGCCTCCATCGCCACCAGCCCGGCGGCCTCGACGGCGTCCGGATCCTCCGCCGAGACGAACACGCACACCAGGTCGGGCGGCGCGCTCAGCGGGGCCAGGGCCTTCTCCACCGCGGTGCGGGCGGCGGCTGACAGATCGGGGCCGAGGGCCAGGCCATCACCGAATCTGGTCATCGGCGGCGCCTCCCTCGTGCGGTTCGCGCGATCCTTCACTCCTCCAGTCTCCCCCTTCTCGTCTCCGGGACCCAAACGAATCCCGGGCCCCGTCCCCGGACGGGAATCGCCGGGCGAGGGTGCGATTCGACGATCCGGCGACGTAATGTCGATCGCGTGCGTCCAACCGAACCTCGTGAGAGCACACTGGGCGGCCTGCGTACCAGCGGCCACGTCCAGCGCTCGGTGAAGGCCGAGATCCGTCACAACCTCCTCACCCGGCTCAGATCCGGCGAGCCCCGTTTCCCCGGCATCGTCGGGTTCGACGAGACGGTGCTGCCCCATCTGGAGCGGGCCCTGCTGGCCGGGCACGATCTGGTGCTGCTCGGCGAGCGCGGCCAGGGCAAGACGCGGCTGATCCGCACCCTGGGCGGGCTGCTGGACGAGTGGACCCCGGTGGTGGCGGGCTGCGAGATCAACGACCACCCCTACGAGCCGGTGTGCGTGCGCTGCCGACGGCTGGCCGCCGAGGCCGGCGACGACCTGCCGGTGGCGTGGCTGCACCGCGACGACCGCTACGGCGAGAAGCTGGCCACGCCCGACACCAGCGTCGGCGACCTGATCGGCGACGTCGACCCGATCAAGGTGGCGGAGGGCCGCACGCTGGGCGACCCCGAGACCGTCCACTTCGGGCTGGTGCCGCGCACCAACCGCGGGATCTTCTCCATCAACGAGCTGCCCGACCTGGCCGAGCGGATCCAGGTGGCGCTGCTGAACGTGCTGGAGGAGCGCGACGTCCAGGTCCGCGGGTACGCGCTGCGGCTGCCGCTGGACCTGCTGCTGGTGGCCAGCGCCAACCCGGAGGACTACACCAACCGGGGCCGGATCATCACCCCGCTGAAGGACCGCTTCGGCGCCGAGATCCGCACCCACTACCCGCTGGAGCTGGACACCGAGCTGGAGCTGATCCGCCAGGAGGCCGAGTTCGCCGACGGGGCGGAGGTGCCCGGCCACCTGGTCGAGGTGATCGCCCGGTTCACCCGGCTGGTCCGCGAGTCGACGGCGGTGGACGGCCGGTCCGGCGTGTCGGCGCGGTTCGCCCTGGCGGGCGCCGAGACGGTCGCGGCCGGTGCGGCGCGCCGGGCCGCGCTGACCGGTGAGGAGCGGGCCGTGGCCCGGGTGTGCGACCTGCCGTCCGTGGTTCCGTCGCTGATGGGCAAGGTGGAGTTCGAGGTCAGCGAGGAGGGCCGCGAGCAGGAGGTGCTGGAGCATCTGCTGCGCCGCGCGATCGCCGAGACCTACCGGCGCACGCTGGGCCCGGCCGACCTGACCGGGCTGCTCGACAAGTTCGACTCCGGCGAGCTGGTCGAGTCGGGCGAGCTGGTTCCGGCGGCGGAGCTGCTGCGCCGGATCGGCCAGGTCCCCGGGCTGGCGAAGATCATGGAGCGGCTGGACATGAGCGGGGAGTCTCCCGAGCAGGCCGCGGCCGCGCTCGAGTTCGCCCTGGAAGGCCTTTACCTCACCCGCCGGCTGTCCAAGGACGTCGGGGCGGGCGGAGGCGACGGCACGGCCACGTACCACACGTGAGTTGGGAGTGCGATGAGCCGATACCGCTACGGAGCGTACGAGGACGGCCCTGACCCGCTCGCCCCGCCCTACGACGTACGCGACGCCCTGGACGCGATGGGCGACTCGGTGCTGGAGGGCACCCGCCCAGAAGAGGCACTGCGCGACCTGCTGCGCCGCGGGCTGCCCGGCGCCGAGGGACGGCGCAGCCTGGACGACCTGCTCCGCCAGGTGCGGGAGCGGCGGCAGGCACTGCGCGACCAGGGCCGGCTCGACGGCACCCTGGAGCAGGCCCGGGCACTGCTGGACACCGCGATCGGGCAGGAGCGGGCGGAGCTGTTCCCCGACCCGAGCGACGACGCCCGGCTGCGCGAGGCCGAGCTGGACACGCTGCCGCAGGACACCTCGCAGGCGATCCGCCGGCTGTCGGACTACGACTGGAAGTCCGACGCGGCCCGTGCCACGTTCGAGCAGCTGAAGGACCTGCTGCGGAAGGACATCCTGGACTCCCAGTTCCAGGGCATCAAGCAGGCCCTGGAAAGCCAGGACCCGCGCGCCATGGAGCGGGTCAAGGACATGATGGCCGCGCTCAACCAGATGCTGGAGAAGGACGCCCGCGGCGAGCACACGCAGGAGGACTTCGACCGGTTCATGGGGGAGTACGGGGACATGTTCCCCGATCAGCCCCGCAACCTGGAGGAGCTGGTCGACTCCCTGGCCCGCCGCGCCGCCGCGATGGACCAGTTGCTGGCCTCGCTCAGCCCCGAGCAGCGCGCCGAGCTGGCCGGGCTGATGGACCAGGTCATGCAGGACGCCGGGCTGGCGATGGAGATGGCCCGGCTGAACGACGCGCTCCGCGCCCGCCGTCCCGACCTGGGCTGGGGCACCCCCGAGCGGATGTCGGGCGAGCAGCCGCTCGGCATGGCCGACGCCACCACGGCCCTGGCCGAACTGGCCGACCTGGCCGAACTGGAGGCCGCCCTCGCCCAGGACTACCCCGGCGCCCGGCTCGACGACATCGACGAGGAGGCCGTCCGCCGCGCCTTGGGCCGCCGCGCGGTCGACGACCTGGACGCGCTCCGCCGGATCGAGGCCGAACTCGAACGGCAGGGCTACCTGCAGCGCAAGCGCGGCAAGCTCGAACTGACCCCCAAGGCCGTGCGCCGTCTCGGCGACACCGCGCTCCGCCGGGTGTTCTCCCAGCTCACCGCGGGCCGGCAGGGCGACCATGACCAGCGCGACGCGGGCCAGGCGGGCGAGCTGACCGGGTCCAGCCGCGAATGGCGGTTCGGCGACGAGCAGCCGCTGGACGTCGTCCGCACGGTGGGCAACGCGATCCGCCGCAACGCCATGGAGGCGCCGGGTTCCGGCGGCGGAGGCGTCCGGCTGAGCGTGGACGACTTCGAGGTCCAGGAGACCGAGCGGCGCAGCGCCGCCGCGGTGTGCCTGCTGGTGGACCTGTCGTACTCGATGGTGCTGCGCGGCACATGGGCGGCGGCCAAGCAGACCACCCTCGCCCTGCACGCGCTGGTGACGAGCAAGTTCCCGCAGGACGCCATCCAGATCATCGGGTTCTCCAACTACGCCAGGACGCTCCACCCCACCGAGATGGCCGGGCTCGACTGGGACATGGTGCAGGGCACCAACCTGCACCACGCGCTGATGATCGCCGGCCGCCATCTGGACCGGCACCCCGACTTCGACCCGATCGTCCTGGTGGTCACCGACGGCGAGCCGACCGCCCACCTGCGTCCGGACGGCCGGTCGCTGTTCGACTACCCGCCCTCTCCGGACACGCTGGTGCTGACGCTCGCCGAGGTCGACAAGATGACCCGGCGCGGGGCGTGCATGAACTTCTTCATGCTGGCCGACGACAGGCGGCTGGTGTCGTTCGTGGAGGAGGTGGCACGCCGCAACGGCGGCCGCGTCTTCGCGCCCGACGCCGAACGGCTGGGCCAGTACGTGGTCAGCGACTACCTGAGGGTCCGGCGCGGCCGCCGCTGATCGCTGTGTTTATTGCAATCACGGCCCAGGGATACTCGCCTGGCGGCTCGCATCCCTGACCGTGCTTGGGGCGAGCGCGGCATCGCTTCGCGATCTGGCCGGTGAGGCTCGCCTTCGGCGTCGCCTCCCCGGCCAGGTAGCGCGCTCGCGCGCTACCTGATGCCACTTCGACCCGGATGCCGGACAATCCCCAACCCGCGCTCGCCCTCGCTGGGGCAAGGGGCGAAGCCCCAACGGGGGTGTGGGGGCGGAGCCCCTGCCGGGGGTTGCAGGGGGCTGGGGGGTGGCCCCCCAGGTAAACACAGCTACCTGGTTCTGGCCTTCAGCCAGTTCAGGATCGCGGGGTAGACGGTGGGGTCGTTCAGGAGTTCGGAGGCGTGGCCGGTTCCTGGGACGATCTTGACGCTGGCCGGGACGCCGGCGCCGCGGAGCGAGGCGGCCAGGCCTGTGCTGTGCGTGGCCGGGACGAGTTCGGAGGCGGCGTGCATGGCGAGCATGGGGGCGTCGCCGCCGGTGACGTGGCTGGCGGCGTCGGCGTCTTCGACGCGCTGCCAGCAGGTGGGGTCGGCTTCGGTGGGGGTGCAGCCCACGAGCTGGGTCACGGCGCGCCGCAGGCCGCGCTGGCTGGGGGTCGCGGTGACCTTGAGGCCGTCGGTGTAGGCCAGGTACGGGGTGTTGACCGGTGAGAGGGTCAGGACGCCGCGGACCCGCTGGGCGCCTTCGCCGAAGGTGCCGAGCTGGCTGGCCAGGAGGCCGCCGGCGGAGGAGCCGATGGCCACGACGCGGTTGGGGTCGATGTTCCAGCGGGCGGCGTTCTTCTTGACGAAGTCGAGGGCGGCCGCGGCGTCGTCGCGCTGGGCGGGCCAGGCGGCCTGGGTGGCCAGCCGGTAGTTGGCGGAGAAGACGGTGTAGCCCTGGGCGGTGAGGCGGCGGGCGAAGTACTTCCAGGACGACTTGTCGCCGGAGATCCAGGAGCCGCCGTGGAAGACCAGGATGGCCGGGCCCGGCGGCCGGGCCTGGGCTTGCTGCCCCTGGGCCGGCTGGGCGGCGTCGGGACGCCAGTACGCGTCGAGGCGCTGGCGCGGGTGGGTGCCGTAGGCGTAGGTGCCGGCCTTGGGCAGCTTCGGCGTGACCATGACGGCGCGGGCGGACACGACGGTGTCGGCCGTGCCGGTGGACGCCGGCGGCTGCTGTCCCGTGGAGGGCCGCGAAGTGGACGGGCTGGACGAGTCCGGCGCGGCCGGGGCCTGCGATCCGGGTGCCGGGGTCGAGCCTGGCAGGCCGGGCAGCGTGGACGCCGATGGGACGGGCGTCGGCGTGGGCCCAGGCGTCGCCTGGGCGACGCCGGAAACGGCGACGGCCGAGATACACGTCGCGGCGAACGCCGCACCGCACACCAGTACTTTGCGCACTCCGGGCCCTTTCTTGGCGGAACCTGGCGCGCACATCATAGAGCCTTGATCACCACCGGGGCCGCAACGCCGAGGAAATCCCCCATCGGGGCGGATTCACGGAATGCCGCGCAGGGGCCTCAGGCGTTCCGCGCGGCCCCGTGCCACCTCGGGGAACGCCGCGCGGTCACGCCATGGTCACGCCACGGGGTGCTTCAGAGCGTGGCGGCGGCCAGCGCCCGTTCCAGGTCGCGGAGCAGGTCGTCGATGTCCTCGATGCCGACCGACAGCCGTACCAGGTCGCCGGGGACCTCCAGCGGGGATCCGGCGGCCGAGGCGTGCGTCATCCGGCCCGGGTGCTCGATCAGCGACTCGATGCCGCCGAGGGACTCGCCGAGGGTGAACAGCTTGGTGGCTTCGCAGACCCGTACCGCGGCCTCCTCCGAGTGCGTCCGGAACGAGACCATGCCGCCGAAGGCCCGCATCTGCTTGGCCGCGACCCCGTGCCCGGGGTGCTCGGACAGCCCCGGGTAGAGCACCTGGCGGACGGCCTGGTGCCGGGTGAGCATGTCGACGACGGCGGTGGCGTTGGAGCAGTGCCGGTCCATCCGCACGCCGAGGGTCTTGAGGCCGCGCAGGGTCAGCCAGGCGTCGAAGGGCCCGGCGACGGCGCCCATGGCGTTCTGGTGGAACGCCAGCCGCTCCCCCAGCTCCGCGGACGCGGTGACCAGCGCGCCGCCCACGACGTCGGAGTGGCCGCCGATGTACTTGGTGGTGGAGTGCACGACCACGTCGGCGCCGAGCGCGAGCGGGCGCTGCAGGTAAGGGGAGGCGAAGGTGTTGTCGACCACCAGCAGCGCTCCCGCTTCGTGCGCGACGGTGGCCAGGGTGGCGATGTCGGCGATGCCCAGCAGCGGGTTGGTCGGCGTCTCCACCCAGATGATCCTGGTGTCGGGCCGGACCGCCGCGCGGACCGCGTCGACGTCGCCGAGCGGCACCGGATCGTAGGCCAGCCCCCACGGCTCGGCCACCTTCGCGAACAGCCGGTAGGTCCCGCCGTACGCGTCCCCCGGGATGATCACATGGTCGCCGGGCCGGCAGAGGGCGCGCAGCAGAGCGTCCTCGGCGGCGAGCCCGGAGGCGAACGCCAGCCCGCGTGTGCCGGCCTCGACTTCGGCGAGGCATACCTCGAGCGCGGTACGCGTCGGATTGGCCGAACGGGAGTACTCGTAGCCCCCGCGCAGGCCCCCGATGCCGTCCTGCTTGTACGTGGAGACCTGGTAAATCGGGGTCACGACCGCACCCGTCGAGGGGTCGGCCTCCTGCCCCGCGTGTATCGCCAGGGTCTCGAACCCCTGGTGAACGTCCTTATCCATACGCATGAGGCTATCCACCGGCCCGCCCTCCTGGAGGAGGAGGCGATCCCCCGCAGGTATCAGCCCTTAATTCGGCTCACCGGCTGACTACTTCCGGCGAATCGATCCCTAAATTTGGAGCGTAACCCCCCAGAACCCAAATCTAAGGAAGACGCATGTTCGCACGGCTTGCGCGATTCGTCGTGAGACACCCGTGGTGGACGCTCGTGACGTGGGTGGTGGCCGCAGTCGTCATCGTCGCCTTCTCCCCCAAGCTCGAGACAGAGTCCGACCAGGGCGAGTTCCTGCCGTCCAGTTACGAGGCGGTGCAGGCCGGCGAGGTGGCCGCGAAGGCCTTCCCCCAACAGGCCGACACGACCGCTCTGGTCGTGGTCAAACGGGCCGACGGGGGCAAGCTCACCCCTGCCGACACCGCCAAGGTGACCCAGGCCGCCAAGGACCTCACGGCCAAGAAGTACCCGACCGTCCAGGGCTTCATGACCAGCCCGCAGGCGGTGGCGCCCAACGGCACGGTGCAGATCGTCAACGTGCCGATGAAGGGTCTGACCCCGGCCGACCAGACCAAGCAGGGCGACGCGATCAAGCAGTTGCGCAAGGACCTGCCGAGCACGCTGGGCGGCGATCTGGACGCCAAGGTGGGCGGTGAGATCGCCGCGTTCACCGACAACGAGGACTCCTTCACCACGTCCATGGCGATCGTGTCCATCGCCACGTTCGTCCTGATCATCGGGCTGATCCTGGTGATCTTCCGGGCGCCGATCGCCGCGGTCCTGCCGATCCTGGTCATCGTCGTGACCGAGATGATCTCGATGGGCCTGATCGGCGTGGCGTCCAAGGTGCTGGACTTCTCCGCCGACGACAGCCTGCAGATCATCATGACGATCGTGCTGTTCGGCGTCGGCGCCGACTACTACCTGTTCATCCTGTTCCGCTACCGGGAACGGCTGCGCGCCGGCGAGGACAAGAAGACCGCGATGATCAGCGCGATGGAGCGGGTCGGCGAGGTCATCACCTCCGCCGCGGCCGCGATCGCGGTGACGTTCCTGGTGCTGATGCTCGCCTCGTTCGGGATCTTCGCGGCCTGGGGCCCGTCGCTGGCCATCGGCGTGCTGGTGATGGGCATCACCTCGCTGACGGTGTTCCCCGCACTGATCTCGCTGCTGGGCACGGCCGTGTTCTGGCCGTCCAAGTCCTGGAAGAAGCAGCCCAAGGAGCGGATCTCCTCCGGTATGGGCCGGATGGTCGGGCGGCGCCCGGCCCTGGTCGCCCTCGGCTCCGGCGCGCTGATGGTGGCCCTGGCCGCCGGCGCGTTCGGGTTCAAGGCCGACTACGACTTCCAGTCCAGCTTCCCGCAGGACACCGAGTCCGCGCAGGCCATGAAGGAGATGGAGGGCGGCTTCCCGCCCGGCCTGACCAAGCCGGTCCAGGTCTACCTGCAGTCCACCGACGGCCAGCCGATCCCCAAGGCGACGCTCGACTCCTTCGCGCAGCAGGCCAAGGGGCTGGAGGGCGTCGGCAACGTCCAGCCCGCCCAGCCCGCTCCCGGCGGCAAGGTCGTCCAGGTCGACCTCCTGCTGAAGAAGAACCCGGTCAGCAACGAGTCGATCAGCTTCGTCAAGGACGATCTGCGTCCCGCGGTGCACAAGCTCACCCCGCCGGGCACCAAGATGCTGGTGGGCGGCGAGACCGCGATCTACGGCGACATCAACAAGGTGGTCAACCGGGACCTGTCGGTCATCCTGCCGGTGGCCGGGGTGCTGATCGCGCTGATCCTGCTGCTCCTGCTGCGCTCGGTGGTGGCGCCGCTCTACCTGGTCCCGGCGGTGCTGCTCGGCTTCGCCGCGACCATGGGCGCCGCGGTGTACGTCTTCCAGGGCCTGATGGGCCAGCCCGGGGAGATCTTCCACCTGCCGATCATGCTGTACCTGTTCGTGCTGGCCATCGGGACGGACTACAACATCCTGATGACCGCCCGGCTGCGCGAGGAGGCCAAGGAGGGCCACGAGCCGCGCCGCGCCGCCGCCCTGGCGGTCCAGCACGGCGGTCCCACGGTCGCCGCGGCGGGGCTGATCCTGGCCGGCACCTTCTCGGTGATGCTGCTGGCCCAGGTCTCGATGCTGCAGCAGATGGGCTTCTCGATCGCGATGGGCATCGCGCTGGCCGCCTTCGTGATGTCGATCTTCCTGGTCCCCGCCGTCACCGCCCTCCTTGGCAACAAGGCCTGGTGGCCGGCACGCGTCGGCAAGCCCAAGCAGCCCGCCGCCGACCCGGTCGAGGACATCAAGCAGCCCTCGGGGATCGGCCACTGACCGCTCCCGCCCGGGAGCGGCCCAAGACGTCGGGTTGCGGGGCCACGGTTAGAAAAGCCGCCCACACGACCGGGAACCGCAACCCGACTCCCTGTGAATGAAGCGCCGGAGGCCGACGCCTCCGGCGCTTCGCACTTCCCGGACGGGCGATTCAGCGCGCGTTCGCCAGGAAGGCGATGAGGTCTTGACGGGTTATCAGGCCCTCGGGTTTGCCGTCCACCAGGACCACCGCGGCGCCGGAGCGCTCGAGCAGGGCCACGGCCTTGCTCACCGGCTCACCCGAGCCGATCATCGGGAGCGGGGCGGACATGTGGGCCTCGATCGGCTCGCCGAGCCGGCCGCGGTCCTTGATCAGCAGGTCCAGCAGGTCGCTCTCGACGATCGAGCCGACCACCTCGGCCGCCATGACCGGGGGTTCGGCCTTCATGACCGGCAGCTGCGAGACCTCGTACTCGCGCATGATCGAGATCGCCGTCTCGACGCTCTCGTTCGGGTGGACGTGGACGAACTCCGGCAGGGCGCCGTCCTTGCGGGTGAGCACCTCGCCGACCCGGGCCTCCTCGGTGGACGGGGTGAGGAAGCCGTAGTCGGCCATCCAGTCGTCATTGAAGATCTTGGAGAGGTAGCCGCGGCCGCCGTCCGGCAGCAGCACCACGATCACCGCGTCCGGGCCGACCCGGGCGGCCAGCCGCAGCGCCGCCACCACCGCCATCCCGCAGGATCCGCCGACCAGCAGGGCCTCCTCGCGGGCGAGCCGGCGGGTCATGAGGAAGGAGTCCTTGTCGGAGACCGCGATCACCTCGTCGCAGATCGTCCGGTCGTAGGTCTCGGGCCAGATGTCCTCGCCGACTCCCTCGGTGAGGTAGGGGCGGCCGCTGCCGCCGGAGTAGACCGAGCCCTCCGGGTCCGCGCCGACCACCTGGACGCGGCCGCCGGAGACCTCCTTGAGGTAGCGGCCGGCGCCGCTGATGGTGCCGCCGGTGCCGATGCCCGCCACGAAGTGGGTGACCTCGCCCCCGGTCTGCTCCCAGATCTCCGGGCCGGTCGTCTCGTAGTGCGAGCGGGGGTTGTTCTCGTTGCGGTACTGGTCGGGCTTCCAGGCGCCCGGGATCTCGGCGGCGAGCCGGTCGGAGACCGAGTAGTAGGAGTCGGGGTGGTCGGGCGAGACGGCGGTCGGGCAGACCACGACCTCGGCACCGTAGGCCCGGAGCACGTCGATCTTGTCCTTGGCGACCTTGTCGGGGCAGATGAACACGCACCTGTAGCCGCGCTCCTGCGCGACGATGGCCAGGCCGACACCGGTGTTCCCCGAGGTAGGCTCGACGATGGTGCCGCCCGGGCGCAGTTCGCCGGAGGCCTCGGCGGCGTCGATCATCCGGACCGCGATGCGGTCCTTCACCGACCCCCCGGGATTGAGGTACTCCACCTTGGCCAGCACCTGCGGGGCGCCCCTCGCGGGCAGCCCGGCGGTCACCTTGCGCAGTCGAACGAGCGGAGTGTCACCCATCAGCTCGACGAGCGAATCGTGTACGCGCACGCAACGTCCTTGTCGGTTCAGTGTGTCGGTTCCACTATGTTGCGTCCCCGTTCAACCCCTGTGGCAGGCGTGTGTCCTGCGAGGACGGAGGATGTGGATTCGGATAGATTCCAGTTCTCGACGGTAGCCCAGATCGGCGGTCAAGGGCATCGAACCCGCGGGGGGACGGGCCCGCGGCAGTGACGGAGGGTCAGCGCGGATGCTGAGAGCGTTGAAGGCGCGGCGGATCGCGACGGCCGCGGCGTACGGGGGCGGCGGGCTCACCGCGGTGGGCGGGCTCACGTACGGGTTGATCAGGCTGGAGGCCTTCCTGGCCCGCAAGATGATCCTGGCCACGCCCAACGGCGAGCCGCCGGTCGCGGACGGCGCGTACGGCGCCGCGCTGACCGGGGAGCCGCTGTCGTTCGTCATGCTGGGCGAGTCCACCGCCGCGGGGCTGGGCGTGCACACCCCCGGGGAGACGCCGGGGGCGCTGCTGGCGGCGGGGCTGTCGTCGATCGCGGGACGGCCGGTGCGGCTGACCAACGTGGCCCGTTCGGGTGCCCAGTCCTCGATGCTGGAGGGGCAGGTCGGGCGGGCGCTGGAGGTGCGTCCGGACGTCGCCGTCATCATGATCGGCGCCAATGACGTGACCAACCGGGTGCCGGCGCCCGAGTCGGTCCGGCATCTGTCGGAGGCCGTGGAGCGGCTGCGCGAGGCCGGGTGCGAGGTGGTGGTCGGCACCTGCCCTGATCTGGGGTCGGTGAAGCCGCTGATGCAGCCGCTGCGGTGGTTCGCGCGGCGGGCCAGCCGGCAGCTCGCGGCCGCGCAGACGATCGCGGCGGTGGAGCGGGGCGCCCGTTCGGTGTCCCTGGGGGACCTGCTGGGGCGGGAGTTCGCCGCCGATCCGCGGGAGATGTTCAGCGCGGATCGTTACCATCCGTCCGCGCGAGGTTACGCCGCGGCGGCCGCGGCGGTGCTACCGTCGATGGCGGCCGCCCTGGGGCTGGAGCCGGAGATCGAGGCGCTCCCCGAGCGGGGGCTCGGCATCCTCCCCGTCTACCTCGCGGCCGCCGAGGCCGCGGAGGAGCCCGGTACGGAGGTCGCCGGGGCTCGGGTGGCGGGGCGCGAGCGCGGTCCCCGGGGCCGCTGGGCCATGCTGTTGCGGCGCCGCAGGGTCGAGGGCGCCACGGGCACAGGCGATTCCGGCGAGCCCGGCGGCGGCCCCACGGCGTTGGCGCCGGGAACCGCCTGACGGCGGTCCCGCCCGTCCAGGGTCGCGGCCACGCACGTCCATCACGGATCACGGCGTCCTTCACGGCGCGCCTCCCAGGGGGAAAACCAATGGCTCTGCCTGCCCACCGACCGCTACCCTCCGCAGCCATTCCGGTACATATCGCAACACTGGGGGCATTGCTCCTGGCGGCGGGCTGCTCCGGCGACCCCGACCGCGGGGCCCTCGCCGCGCAGGGATGGACCGGCACCGGCGTCAACTCCGTGAGCCGCCCGATGGCGGGCGCGGGCGTGACCGCGGTGACCGGGCTGCGCACCGACGGCTCGCTGGAGACCAGCGTGTTCGACCTGGCCGGCGGCCGGCGGCTGTGGTCGCGCCCGGCGACCATGGTCGGGCGGCTGTCCGGCATGGGCGTCCAGCCGCCCGCGGTGACCGGCACCCCCGGCAAGGGCCTGGTCACCGCCGTGGAACCGCGCAAGACGGGCAAGTGGAACGCGACGCTGGTGGCGCGGGACGCCCGCACCGGCACGGAGCGGTGGGCGCGGCCGGTCGACTCGACGTTCGGCCCGGTGCGCTGCGGCCCGAACGTGTGCCTGTCGGAGTTCACCGCGCGCAAGAACGCGCAGTTCGTGGCGCTCGACCCGGCCACCGGACGGCCGCTGTGGCGCACTCCGGGCATCGCCGAGGTAGAACACCAGGACGCGTCCAGGGCGGTGCTGTTCCGGATGGCCAAGAAGCCGACACTGGAGGCGCGCGACCTGCGGACCGGGCGGACGCTGTGGACGTTCCCGGTCGACCGGGCCGTCGGCTCCGGCGTCAACCTGTCGGGCGGCTGGGCGTTCGGCACGGCGAAGGCGCCGGGCGGCGCGGGCGAGGTGCTCGTCGGCTACATGGCGCCCTACCAGGCGCGCAAGGGCGGGACACTGTCGCCGTACGGGTTCTTCGGGCTGCGGCTGGCCGACGGCAAGCAGGTGTGGACGCGCAAGCGGCTGCTGCGGATCTACCCCAGCCCGAACCCGGCCACGGGACTCTTCGCCCGGCAGATCACGCCGCGCGGCGGGTTCGGCGCGTTCGAGCGGATCGATCCGGGCTCCGGCCGGACGACCGCGACGCTGGGCGCGGACAAGGCCCCCCGGTCACTGTGGTGGCTGTCGCTTCCGGCCGACATGAGCAAGCTCGGGTTCGTCGTCCAGGGCAAGCCGGGCTCCGCCTACGAGCTGAGCAACGGCGCCCGGGTCACCGACCCGGCGCTGCGCGCCTGGTCGTTCTGCTCGATGAACCCGCCGGAGCTGAGGATCACCGGGCTGCGCGGCTTCTACCCGATCGCGGCACTGTGCGCCTACGACGTCGCCACGGGGAAGAAGGCCGCCGCGCCGGGGGCGCCGCCCCTCTGGTACACCGGGTCGTCCGACGGCTGGCGGGTGTGGCGGGACGAGCGCGGCGCGGTGCACGGCGTCCGCGACGGATCCGGCAGCGCGCCGGGCATGTACGGGGCCTGACCGCTGTGTTTATTTCAATCCCGGCCCAGGGCACTCGCCTGGCGGCTCGCACCCTGACCGTGCTTGGGCGAGCGCGACATCGCTTCGCGATCTGCCCGGTGAGGCTCGCCTCCGGCATCGCCCCACCGGCCAGGTAGCACGCTCGCGCGGTGGCCTAGGACCCCCGTGATGTACGGGGGATCGGGCAGCGGCTAGATTGCGATGATGACCGGTGAGTAACCCGGAGGCCGGGGGTCGCCGAGCCAGGCCGCCCGGGACCCAGGCCGCTCAGACAGGGAGACCGCACATGCCCGAGGCAGTCATCGTCGCCACCGCGCGCTCGCCGATCGGCCGCGCCTTCAAGGGATCGCTCAAGGACATCCGTCCCGACGACCTCACCACCCAGATGATCGAGGCCGCGATGGCCAAGGTCCCGCAGCTGGACCCGGCCCAGATCGACGACCTGCTGCTGGGCTGCGGCCTGCCCGGCGGCGAGCAGGGCTACAACATGGCCCGGGTGGTGGCGGTGCTGCTCGGCTGGGACGGCGTGCCCGGCGCGACCGTCACCCGCTACTGCTCGTCCTCGCTGCAGACCACCCGGATGGCGCTGCACGCGATCAAGGCGGGCGAGGCCGACGTGATCGTCTCGGCCGGGGTGGAGACCGTCAGCCGGTTCAGCAAGGGCAGCAGCGACGGGCTGCCCGACACCAAGAACCCGCTGTTCGACGACGCCGAGTCGCGTACCGCCGGGCGGGCCGACGACGGCGCCGAAACCTGGCACGACCCGCGCGAGGACGGCGCGCTGCCCGACATCTACATCGCGATGGGGCAGACCGCCGAGAACGTCGCGCAGCTGCGCGGCGTCTCCCGGCAGGCGCAGGACGAGTTCGGCGTGCGCTCGCAGAACCTGGCCGAGAAGGCGCTGGCCAACGGGTTCTGGGAGCAGGACATCACCCCGGTCACGCTGCCCGACGGCACCGTCGTCAGCAAGGACGACGGTCCGCGGCCCGGCACCAGCTACGAGAAGGTGTCCGGCCTGAAGCCGGTGTTCCGGCCCGGCGGCACGGTCACCGCGGGCAACTGCTGCCCGCTCAACGACGGCGCCGCCGCGGTCGTCATCATGAGCGACACCAAGGCCGCCGAGCTGGGCATCACGCCGCTGGCCCGGATCGTGTCCACCGGGGTCACCGGGCTGTCCCCGGAGATCATGGGGCTGGGCCCGGTGGAGGCGTCCCGCAAGGCGCTGGCCAAGGCGGGGATGACGATCGACGACATCGACCTGGTCGAGATCAACGAGGCGTTCGCCGCGCAGGTGCTGCCCTCGGCCGAGGAGCTGGGCATCGACCTCGACAAGCTCAACGTCAACGGCGGCGCCATCGCGGTCGGCCACCCGTTCGGGATGACCGGCGCGCGCATCACCTCCACGCTGCTCAACGGCCTGCGTTTCCACGACAAGCAGTTCGGGCTGGAGACCATGTGCGTGGGCGGCGGCCAGGGCATGGCGATGGTGGTCGAGCGGCTCGGCTGAGCACCGGCCGGCGGTGGCCCGAACCCCTTGGCGGGACGGGTGTTCAGCGGGCGTACACCAACCGGCGGTAAACGTCTGACGGGTGGCCCGGGCGCACACGCCCGGGCCACCTGCGCGTTCACAGGCGATCGTCACGTTACGAATGATCTACGTAACGTCATGGATAGGTCCCCGTTAGGGGGTTGTCACATCGGAGGAGGTGTTGCAGAGTGCCAGGAAGAGCCCCGCGACCTGGAGGTGCCAATTGTCACTGAACCACTCGCCGGAGACGCACAGCAAGCTGATAGCCCGTATTCCGCAAGTCACAGGACGTGACATCCCCGAGTGGTTCACCACCATCGAGAACGGTCCGAGCTTCGTCCGATGCGATGAGCGCAGCAACTGGCTGGCGGACGAGCACGGCCTCTCGCACGGCTACGCGGCGGCCCTGGTGCGCGAGCACGAGCGCACCCGTCGCGCACGCCACTACTGAAAGGCTGCACAACTCCACAAACCCTCTGCGCAGTCCGCACGCGCGTCCCCCGCGCGTCTCTGCGTGTTGCGGTCCGGCCCGCCAAGGGGATGATCCCCGCCACCGTAGCCGCGATGCGGTACGGCCCTGGCGCCGAGCCGGTCCGCAACAGATCAGCCCCCTGCCGCTCGTACCGGCAGGGGGCTGATCGCTGTGTCCGCGGGCGCTTTCTCGCGGGGCGCGGGCGCTCGGGAGGGACCGGCTGCGCCAGGCGTCAGTCGCGGCCGGTGAAGTAGGACATGAAGCGCAGGATCTCCAGGTAGATCCAGACGAGGCTGAGCACCAGGCCGAACGCGCAGTACCACGCGAACTTCTCCGGCGCGCCCTGCTGGACGCCCTTCTCGATCGAGTCGAAGTCGAGCAGCAGGAAGAAGCAGCCGACCAGGATCGCCGCGACGCTGAACACGTAGGCCATCGGGTTGCCCGGGTCGCGGATGCCGATCCCGCTGTCGGGGCCGAAGACCTGCACGAGCAGGTTGACCAGCATCAGGCCGACCATCGCCAGCCCGGCGGCGATCACGAACTTGGTGAACTTCGGGGTGACCCTGATGATCCGCAGCGAGTAGACGGCGAGCATGGCGCCGAACGCCAGCGCGGTGCCGATCACCGCCTGGAACACCACGCCGTTGTAGACGTCGTTGTAGGCGTGGCTGATGATGCCGACCGCCACGCCGTACACGGCGGCGAACGCCAGCACCAGCGGGGCGTTGGCCTTGCGGCCGAAGGTGATGAACGCCCAGATGCCCAGCTCGGCGACCAGCGTGACCACCAGCACCGGCATGGCCAGCTCGGTCGGGACCAGCACCCAGGCCAGCGCGGCGGTGACCACCAGCGTCGCCAGCGTGAGGAAGCCGCGGACCACGACGTCGTCGATGGTCATCGGCCGGACGGCCGGCGGCGCGTCGTACATGTTCTGCAACTGGTGGGCGGACGGGGCGCCGTTCCCGCCCTGCTGCCCGAAGGCGTTACCCCGGAAGGCGGGGTTTCTGCTCTCCATCTGGAGCCTCCACTGTGGGGCGACCTTTCCGATCAGTCTAGACGGATGAGCAGGTGTGAAGGTTCCTGGCGGGTGACGGGTCGGTATCAAGCCGGACGCGATCACGGGCGCCCCCTTGCGCGCACGCCGTACCGGTGTGTCTCGAAGTGGCCCCAACTACCACGCGAGCGCGCTACCTGGCCGGTGAGGCGAGCCGGAGGCGAGCATCACCGGCCAGATCGCGAAGCGATGTCGCGCTCGCACCAAGCACGGTCAGGGATACGAGCCGCCAGGCGAGTATCCCTGGGCCGGGATTGAATGAACACAGGCCGGCCGGCGCCTCGGTGTGGAGGCGCCGGCCGGGTGATGGTGCCCCCGGTCGGATTCGAACCGACACAAAAGCTCTTTTAGGGAGCCTGCCTCTGCCATTGGGCTACAGGGGCGGCGTAATCATACCGGGTTACATTGATTCAGATTGAAGTCCCAGAGAAGCAATATTTACCCGGCACCGCTTTTCTCCGGATTCTAACCGTGTGTCCGATGCTCGCGAGTCTGGCGTGGCCGGTCGGCGGTCTACGCGATATTTTCCCGGTCCCACGCCGGCCTACCGTAAAGGAAACGGCGGCCCGAGGCAGGGACGGCACGTCACGGCGCCGCGAAGCCCGGTACGGCCCGGCCCTCGACCAGGGTGGTGCCGGCGCGGCCGTCCCGGTCGCGGCGGATCGCGCGGATCTCGTGCACCCCGACCCGGCCGCTCTCGCAGGCCAGCGCCGAGGCGGCGAGGTACAGCAGCCAGACCCGGGCGCGGCCGTCGCCGGCCAGCCCGGCGCATTCGGCCCAGTGCCGCTCCAGGTTGGCGGCCCACGCGCGGAGGGTGCGGGCGTGGTGCTCGCGCAGCGCGCCGACGCCGCGGACCTCCAGCCCGGTGTCCTCCACCGCGCCGACCAACTCGCCGAGCGGGACCAGCTCGCCGCCCTCGGGGAACATGTAGCTGGTGGTGAACGTGCGCCGGACCCGGTGCGGGCCGGGGCGCCGCACCGGCTGCTGGAGCACCAGCCGCCCGCCCGGCGCGAGCAGCTCGTACACGCGGGGGACGGCGTGGTCCAGCGGCTCGGCGGCGGACAGCCCGACGACGGCGTCGAAGGGGCCGCCGCCCGCGGCGTCCAGGTCCCAGCCGTGCACGGTCACCCGCCCGTCCAGCCCGGCCGCGGCGGCGCGCTCCTCCAGATGGGCGGCCTGCTCGGCGTTGCGGGTCAGGGCGACGACACGGGCGCCGTGGTACTCGGCGAGGTGGCAGGCGAGCGCACCCCATCCGGCGTTGAGGTCGAGGACCCGCGCGCCCTGGAACAGGCCGAGCCGTCGGGTGACCGACTCCAGCGCGGTCCGCTGGGCGTCGTCGAGGTCGACGGCCTCGTCCCACAGCCCGCCGGCGTGCGCCATCCCGGGGCCGAGCATCCGGGCGAAGAAGCCCGCCGATTCCTGGAGCGGCCCGGAGCCGCGCTCGCCGCGGCGGCCGGGCGGGAACTCCTCGGGCGGCGGCTTGGGCTCGGGCCCCACGGCGCCGAGCATCACCGCGGTGCGGACGATCTCGCGCTTGTCGTCGCTGCTCAGCCGGATCGGCTCGTCGCCGCTGCGCATCACCCGCTGGACGGCGCCGAGCGCGGCGAACACATCGCCCTCGATGTCCAGCTCGCCGGCCACGTACGCGCGGACCAGCCCCATCTCGCCGGGCTTCCACAGCAGCCGGCGCAGCGCCCGGCGGTGCCGGATCACGAACGCGGGCGCCCCGGCGGGGCCCACCACGCTGCCGTCCCAGGCCTGGACCCGGATGGGCAGCTCGCCGGCGGCGGCGTCCCGCTCGTCACCCAGCATGATCTTGGTGAGCAGCGGGGCCAGCCGGGAGGCGACACCGTCCTGCATCGGCGGCCGTACCTCCTTCCCGACCGGGTGACGGGTGTCACCGGGTCACGCGTCGCTCCGCCGCCCGGCCGCGAGTTCGAACTCGTGGCGGGGCCGTTCCAGCTCGCCCAGCGAGACGATCTCGCGGCGGAAGAACAGCGCCAGCGTCCAGTCGGCGGTGATCCGCATCTTACGGTTGGTCGTCGGCATCCGGGACAGATGGTAGGTCCGATGCATCAACCAGGCGGGCAGCCCGCGCACCTTGAGCCCGTAGACGTTGGCCACCCCCTTGTGCAGGCCGAGCCCGGCCACGGAGCCGACGTAGGCGTGCTTGTAGGGCTTGCGGCGCTTGCCGCGCAGGTCGGCCACGATGTTGTCGCCGAGGCGCTTGGACTGGCGGACGGCGTGCTGGGCGTTGGGGGCGCAGTATTCGCCCTCGTGGGTGAGGTCGGGCACGCGTGCGTTGTCGCCCGCCGCGTACACCCCGTCCAGGCCTTCGACGGTCAGCTCGGCGGTGGCCTTGATCCGGCCCTTGTCGTCGATCGGCAGGTCGCCCTCGCCGACCACCGGGTGGGGCTTGACCCCGGCCGTCCACACCAGCGTGCCGGCGTCGAACTCCTCGCCGTCGCTGAGCACGACGTGCCGGTCCTCGGCTGACTTCAGCAGGGTGTCGAGCCGGACCTCGATGCCGCGGCGCCGCAGCGCCTCGGCCGTCCAGCGGCCCATCTCGGGGCCGACCTCGGGCAGGATGCGGTCGGTGGCCTCGACCATCATCCAGCGCATGTCGTCGGCGTCCAGGTTCGGATACCACTTGCAGGCGTCCCGGGCCATGTCCTCCAGCTCGGCGAGGGCCTCCACGCCGGCGAATCCGGCGCCCACGAACACGAAGGTGAGGGCCCTGCGGCGGGCCCTCTCGATGCTCTCGGCGGTCTCGGTGGCGGACGCTGTGGCGGACCCGCCGGCGGGCGAATCCGCCGAGCCGGCGGTGAGGGACGCGGCCACGTCGAGCTGCCGGATCACGTGGTTGCGCAGGTAGATGGCCTCCTCGAGGGTCTTGAAGCCGATGCCGCACTCGGCCAGCCCGGGGATGGGCAGGGTGCGGGAGACCGATCCGGCCGCGACCACCAGGTGGTCGTAGGCCATCTCGTGGACGACGCCGGCCGCCTCCGCGCCCGCGGGCACGAACCCGATCCGGCGGCGGGCGGTCTCGATCCGGGTCACGTGCCCGTTGACGATCCGGCAGCGGCGCAGGACGCGGCGCAGCGGGGCCACCACGTGCCGGGGCTCCAGGTTGCCCGCCGCCGCCTCGGGGAGGAAGGGCTGGTAGGTCATGTAGGACTGGGGCTCGATGACGGTGATGACGACCTCGCCCCGGCGCAGCTCGCCGCGCAGCCTCTTCTGCAGGCGGAGCGCGGTGTACATGCCGACGTAACCGCCGCCGACGATCACGACGTGCTTGGCGGAGTCCGTTCGTCGTTCAGCAGCCATGACCGTCCGGTACCCGCTCCGGGACGGGGGTCACGCCACCCCGACCACAGAAGGACAAGATCCACGAAATCCCCGCGTTTCCGGCGAACATCTTGGGCCCCGGCGGCATCTCACTGGATGTATCGAGGGAACGGCGGCGGGACAGGGCCCGACGGGGGCGCCAAGCGGCCGGAACGCATGATCGCTCGCGGGGGGCGAGATCGCGTTCCGTCCGCTTGGCCACGGCCCTGCCCCGCCGTTCGCGCAGCCGGCGTGACCAAGCTCACGTGGCGGCTCTCACCGGCCCTGGGGCGCGGGCGGCAGGCCCGCCAGCTCGCGGGCGCGGGTGAAGACCTCGTCCAGCATCGCCTCGGTGACCCGGCCCGTGAAGGTGTTCTGCTGGCTGGGGTGGTAGCACCCCAGCATCGCCACGGCCGCCCCCTCGGGAGAGGTGATCTCGATCTGCACGCCGTGCCCGAACGCGGGCCGCGGCCGCGGCAGCCCGTACCCCGCCTGCTTCAGCGCGGGCCAGGCGCCCTGCCAGGCGTAACCGCCGAGCGCGACCACGCACCGGACCGACGGCGCCACCTCCGCCACCTCCCGGGCCAGCCAGGGCAGGCAGGCGGCGCGTTCGGCCGGGGTCGGCTTGTTGCCGGGCGGCGCGCAGCGGACGGTGGCCGCCACCCGCGCCCCCAGCAGCCGCTGCCCGTCCCCGGCCCGGACGCTGGCCGGCAGCGCGGCCAGCCCGACCCGGTGCAGGGACGCGAACAGCCAGTCGCCCGAACGGTCCCCGGTGAAGATCCGCCCGGTGCGGTTGCCGCCGTGCGCGGCGGGGGCCAGCCCGACGATCAGGATCCGGGGCTCGTCCGCGCCCCAGCCGGGCACCGGACGCCCCCAGTACTCCTCGGTCTCGAACGCGCGGCGCCGCTCGACGGCGACCCGCTCCCGCCACTCCACCAGCCGGTCGCAGGCCCGGCACACCGACTGGCGGGCGCACAGCCCGGCCAGCCCCGGCGCGGCCGCGGCCAGTTCCGCCACCTCCGCCGGGCCGTGCGCGACGGGGGTGTCCGGGGCGGCGGGATCCTCGGGCCAGCCCGACCCCGGCGGCACGAACGGCCTCCTCCCGGACGGACCCGGCTGCGTGCTGGTCATGGTCCCCGATCCTCGCACGTCCGGGCACCCGCCGATCACCGTCCGGAGCGGGCGGTGCGGGGAGGGCCGCGGGGGCCGGTTCCGGACGCCGCAGGTCCCGGCACGGCGCGGAACGTCCGCGGAAGGTCTCGGTACGATGCGGATCGCCGGTCGGGGGGTGGCTGATTCCGGCGTGCCGTGCGAGATCCGGCGCGCCGTGCGAGCGGAGGCGAGCGTTGTCCCAACCGGGCTGGTATCCCGACCCTCAGGGAAGCGGCAGCCTGCGCTGGTGGAACGGTGACCACTGGACCGAGCACCTCAACCCCGAGCCGCCCGCGTCCCGGCGGCCGGACCCGCCCGCGGCGCCCGCGTGGCAGCCGGTCTCCTCCTACCAGCGGCCGGTCGACGCCATCGTCCGCGGGGCGCTGCTGCGCGCCGACGAGCACGCGGTGACCTACGCCGGCGTGTCCATGCCCTGGGCGCACGTGGAATGGGTCGCCTACTGGGCCGCGACCGCCCCCGGCGGGCACGAGCGGGCGCCCGCCGTCCAGTGGATCTTCCAGGTGGGGCGCCACCCCTTCCACGGCGGCCCGCGCGTCGAGGTCGTGTTCGAGGACGTGGCGGTGCACGTCCCCGGCCGGGCGGACGCCACGGCGGAGGCCGTCTGGCGTGATCTGGTCGAGCTGTGCCGGATGTGCGCCGAGCAGCGCCTCGTGGACGAGCTCGCCCGCCGCGTGCGGGACGGCGACGCGGTCGACGTGGCGCACGGCCTGAGCGTGCACCCCGGCGGCGTCCGCGGCGGGCGGGTGTCGCTGAGCTGGTCGGCGATCGCCGGTGCGGTGCTGGAGGACGGCCGGGTCTGGATCCGGCAGTCCGCCGGGACGGCACCGGTCCTGTACGTGCCGCAGCAGAACCCGAACGCGGTGCTCATCCCCGCGCTGCTCGCCGTCCTGCGCGGCTCCTGACCCGCGCTGAGCGGGCCCGGGCGGGCCGGGGGTCAGGCCAGGGACCAGGCGATGCCGTCCAGGATGTCGCGCTCGCTGACCACGACCGCGCCGAAGCCGTACTCGCGCATGACGCGGTCCAGGATGAGGGCGCCGGTGCCGATCACGTCGACCCGGCCCGGGTGCATGACGCCGATCGCGGCCCGCTCGGCCCGGGTGGCGTGCAGCAGGTCGCGGGTCACCTCGTGCACCTGCGCGGCGGTGATCCGGGACAGGTGGATCCGCTCGGAGTCGTACTCCGGCAGGTCCAGCGCGATCCCGGCGACGGTGGTGACCGACCCGGCCAGGCCCACCAGCGTGCGGGCCTCGTCCACCGGGACGGTCTCGCGGACCAGGGCCAGCGCGCTCTCGATGTCGGCCACCGCGGAGGTGATCTGCTCCGGCGAGGGCGGGTCCCCGTCGCGCAGGTGCCGCTCGGTCAGCCGCACGCAGCCGATGTCCACCGACCGGGCGGCCTGGACCGACGAGCTGCCCAGCACGAACTCGGTGGAGCCGCCGCCGATGTCGACCACCAGGTAGGGGCGGGCGGGGCGCAGCGCGGCCAGTTCCCGGGTGGCGCCGGTGAACGACAGCGCGGCCTCCTCGTCACCGGTGATCACCTCGGGCACCACGCCGAAGATCTCCACCACGCCGGTCACGAAGTCGGCCCGGTTCGCCGCGTCCCGGGTCGCGCTGGTCGCCACCACCCGGGTCTTCTCGGCGCCGTGCCGGTCGATCAGCTCGGCGTACCCGCGCATCGCGGTGAACGTGCGGTCCAGCGCCTCCGGCGCCAGCCGCCCGGTCTCGTCGACGCCCTGGCCCAGCCGGACGATCTCCATCCGGCGTTCCACGTCGGTGAGCGTCCCGCCGTCGTCGCCGGTGACGACGTCGGCGATCAGCAGGCGGACGGAGTTGGTCCCGCAGTCGACGGCGGCGACGCGAGTCATCGGGCCTCCTGGGTGTCGGACTCGGTGTCCGAGCCGAGGTGGTCGGGGGCGGCGCACGGGCCGGAGCACTGGCCGGAGCACGGGCCGGAGCGCCACCATTCGGGCAGCGCGTCCAGGGCCTCGCGGCCGAACGGGTTGGCGCCCGGCACCGCGAGCTCGTGCGCGACCAGGGCGTGCAGGCACTTGACGCGCTCGGGCATGCCGCCCGCGCTCTGCGTGCCGGGCGGCAGCGGCTCGACGCCCTCGTCGCGGGCGGCCTCGTCGCGGCGGCGCAGGTAGTCCTCGTGCGCGGCGGTGTAGGCGGCGCGCAGTTCCGGGTCGGCGGCCAGCCGCTCCTGCATCTCCCGCATCGCGCCCGAACCCTCCAGCGTGCCGATGGCCGAGGCGGCCTTGGGGCAGGTGAGGTAGAAGAGGGTGGGGAACGGGGTGCCGCCGGGCAGCCGCGGCGCCGTCTCGATCACCGCCGGAGCACCGCAGGGGCAGCGGTGCGCCACCCGCCGCACTCCGCGCGGCGGACGGCCCAGCTGCGCCGCGATCGCGGCCTCGTCACTTTCGTCGATCATCCGAACCCGTTCGTCCCCCGGGGCCTGGTCAGCGCGGCCGGTCGGCGGCCTGCACCGACCGCCAGAGCGTCTCGTACCAGGGCGGTTTCGCCGGCGTCCCGGCGCGCTGCGGCCGCTGCCCGGCACCCCCGCCGCCGTCGAGCACGATGTAGCACTTCACGCCCGGCTCGCAGTAATGGAACCTTCGTTTAGCCTCGCGCTTAATGTACGACTCCTCCCCCAGCCGCTGCTTGTGCCGGGTGAGATCCTCCACCTGCTTCTGCGCCACGCGCTCCTTGTGCTTCAGCTCGGCGATCTGCCGGCGCTGCGCCACGTACTCGCGCACCGGGTAGGCCAGGCTCAGCGCGATCGCGCAGACCACCACCGCAAGGATCGCGGCACGGCTGGTCAGGGCCGGGTTGCCGCCGCGGCGCACGCCGCCCGGGGACTCCTCGCGGGGTCCCCAGGCGGCGGTACGGTCCTCGCCGTCCCGCGCCAAGGCCGATCAGCCCTGCCGGTCGAAGCGCGGGAACGCGGCGGCGCCGGCGTAGCGGGCGGCGTCGCCGAGCAGCTCCTCGATGCGCAGCAGCTGGTTGTACTTGGCCACCCGGTCGCTGCGGGCGGGGGCGCCGGTCTTGATCTGGCCGCAGTTGGTGGCGACGGCCAGGTCGGCGATGGTGGTGTCCTCGGTCTCGCCGGACCGGTGGCTCATCATGCAGCGGTAGCCGCTGGTCTGCGCCAGCGTGACCGCGTCCAGGGTCTCGGTCAGCGTGCCGATCTGGTTGACCTTGACCAGCAGCGCGTTCGCGGCGCCGGAGCCGATGCCGCGGGCCAGCCGCTCGGGGTTGGTGACGAACAGGTCGTCGCCGACCAGCTGGACGCGGGAGCCGACGGCGTCGGTCAGCGCCTTCCAGCCGTCCCAGTCCTCCTCGTCGAGCGGGTCCTCGATGGACACCAGCGGGTAGGCGTCCACCAGCTCGGCGTAGTAGGAGGCCATCTCCTCCGAGGAGCGCTTGGCGCCCTCGAACCCGTAGGAGCCGCCGGAGTGGAACTCGGTGGCGGCCACGTCGAGGGCCAGCACGATGTCGCGGCCCGGGGTGAACCCGGCCTTGCGGACGGCCTCCAGGATGAGGTCGAGCGCCTCGCGGTTGCTGGGCAGGTCGGGGGCGAAGCCGCCCTCGTCGCCGAGGCCGGTGCTCAGGCCCTTGCCCTTGAGAACGGACTTGAGCGCGTGGTAGGTCTCGGCGCCCCAGCGGACCGCCTCGGAGAACGTCGGCGCCCCGATCGGCGCGATCATGAACTCCTGGATGTCGACGTTGCTGTCGGCGTGCGCGCCGCCGTTGAGGATGTTCATCATCGGGACCGGCAGCAGGTGCGCGTTCGGCCCGCCGACGTACCGGAACAGCGGCAGCCCGGCCGACTCGGCGGCGGCCTTGGCCACCGCCAGGCTGACGCCGAGGATGGCGTTGGCGCCCAGCTCGGACTTGCCGGGGGTGCCGTCGAGGTCGAGCAGGAGCTGGTCGATCAGGCGCTGCTCGTCGGCGGGATAGCCGACCAGGCGCTCGTCGATGGTGTCGTTGACGGCCTTGACCGCCTTGCGCACGCCCTTGCCGCCGTAGCGCTCGTCGCCGTCGCGCAGCTCGACGGCCTCGAACTGGCCGGTGGAGGCGCCGCTGGGGACGGCGGCGTGCGCCTCGGTCCCGTCGGCGAGCAGCACCTCGACCTCGACGGTCGGGTTGCCGCGAGAGTCCAGGATCTCCCGGGCGAGGACGGCCTCGATCGACGACACGGGCATCTCCCTGTGGGTGCGTTCTGCTGGTGCGTTATGTCGGTGCGTTCGCCGGCACGTGGTCGCGGAGACCGCGGGCGTACGGCACCCGAGCCTATCCGCGCGGCCCGCGCCCCGCCCAACTGGCACGCCTGTTCCCCCGGAACCGCCCATATCGGCGCCCTGCCGCGGCCGATCCGGCGGCCGATGCCGGACGGAGGCCCACTTGACGTGACAATCCGTGGAATGTCTACTATGAAAACCAACAGAACTAGAATAGTAGGAAATAGATCAAGCCAAGGCGTTCCCTGACGCCCGCCAGCCCCCTCCTCCTCTCCACACACACCCCTGGTGGTGAAGCCCGTGCGCAAACTCGTCCTGCTCGCCCTCGTCGGCCTGGGCGCCCAGCTCGTCGACGGCAGCCTCGGCATGGCCTACGGGGTCACATCGACCACGCTGCTGCTGGCCATCGGCACCAACCCGGCCGCGGCCTCGGCCACCGTCCACCTGGCCGAGATCGGGACCACGCTGGTCTCGGGCGCCTCGCACTGGCGGTTCGGCAACGTCGACTGGCGGGTCGTCGCCAAGATCGGCATCCCCGGGGCGGTCGGCGCCTTCGCCGGCGCGACCTTCCTGTCCAAGCTGTCCACCGAGACCGCCGAGCCTGTGATGTCCATCATCCTGCTCGCGCTCGGCGTCTACATCCTCGTCCGCTTCACCGCCTGGGGCCTGCGCAAGGACCAGCTCGGCAAGCCGCTGCGCAAGCGGTTCCTCGGCCCGCTCGGCCTGGTCGCCGGATTCGTCGACTCCACCGGCGGCGGCGGATGGGGGCCCGTCGGCACCCCCGCCATCCTGGCCAGCGGACGGCTCGAGCCGCGCAAGACCATCGGCTCGGTCGACACCAGCGAGTTCCTCATCGCCGTCGCCGCCAGCCTCGGATTCCTGGTCGGCATCGGCTCCGAGGACATCGACTACGGCTGGGTCGCCGCGCTGCTGATCGGCGGCGTGATCGCCGCCCCGATCGCCGCCTGGCTGGTGCGGCACGTCCCGCCGCGGGTGCTGGGCAGCGCGGTCGGCGGCATCATCATCCTCACCAACACCCGCACCCTGCTGCGCGGCGACTGGATCGACGCGCCCGACGGCGTCCGGTACGCCTTCTACGCCGTCATCTACGCCGTGTGGGCCGCGGCGCTGGCCTACTCCATCCGGCAGCACCTCGCCGAGCGCGGCCAGGAGCCGCCCGCCGCCGAGCCCGCCGTCCCCGCCGACCAGGCGCCGCCCGACGCCGACAAGGCCGCCGCGTCCACCTGACCGCCGCCCGTCGCGAGCCCCGCCGAGGTTTACCCTCGGCGGGGCTCCCTTTTACCCGCCCCGGGGAACGCTTCTCCGGTGGGACGCGACCGGGCTGCGGCCAGGACCCCGTGGGCACGCCGCGGCGGGCTGCTCGACCCCGCGATCCGCGTCCGGACGACCGCCTGGGCGGTGCTGGTGGCCGGGGTCCTCGCGGTCGCGCTCTGCATCGGTGTGCTGGTGCTGCTCCGTCAGCACGACGTGCGGGACACGAAGGGGGACCTGGCCAGATCCGGCAGCCAGATCGTCCGGCTCATCCAGGTGGGCCGGCTCGTCCCGCGGCTGATCTCCGTGGAGCTCATCCAGGTCGTGGACGGCCGGGGCGTGATCGTGAGCACGACCAACGGGATGGCCGGTTACCCGCGGGTCGACTTCCCGCCGCCCGATCCGATGCTCACCAGGCGGGAGGGGCGCAGCTGCGACATCGAGGCACCCGACGGGCCCTGCTACCTGGTGGTCGTCTACAGGGTCGAGAGAGGCCCGTACGGGTACCTGGTCTACGCCATGGCCCCCGAACCCGGCCTGATACCGAGTCCTCGCGGGGCCTTGCTGGCGTTTCTGTCGATCCCGCTGCTGATGCTGCTGGCGGGCTACGTGACCTGGCAGGCGGCCGGGCGCGCGCTGCGCCCCGTAGAGGAGATCCGCGCCCGACTGGACGAGATCACCGCCACCGACCTCCAGCGCCGGGTACCGGTGCCCGACCGCAACGACGAGGTGGCCCGGCTCGCCGAGAGCGTCAACGCCACCCTGGACCGGCTGGAGGGCGCGGTCGCCAGGTTGCGCAGCTTCGTCTCCGACGCCTCGCATGAGCTCCGCAGCCCCCTGACCGGGCTGCGGATGGAACTGGAACTGGCGCTGTCGGACCCGGAGCGCCCCCCTGACCAGTACGAGACCCTGGAGGCGATCCTGGTCAACGCCGAGCGGCTGCAGGCCGTCCTGGACGACCTGCTGGCCATCTCCCGCCTGGAGTCCGACCCGCGGATCGCCATGGAGGAGATCGACCTCCAGGCGCTGGCCGACCAGGAGGTGCTGAGCCGGCCGCGGCGGTCCCGGTTCACGGTGACCGGCGGCGAACCGGTGATCGTCCGCGGCGGCCGGTCGGAACTGGCCCGGCTGCTGACCAACCTCCTCGACAACGCCGACCGGCACGCCGAGAGCGAGGTGACCGTCACCGTCGGCCTCGTCCCGCACGCGGGCGCCGCCGACTCGCCCCGCACCGCCGTCATCGAGGTCTACGACGACGGCCCCGGCATCCCGCCCGCCGACCAGGAACGGGTCTTCGAACGCTTCACCCGGCTCGCCGAATCCCGGCACCGCGACGCCGGCGGCACCGGCCTGGGCCTGGCGATCGCCCGCGACATCGCCATCGCACACGGCGGATCCCTCGTCCTGACCGGACGCCCGGACGGCAGACCCGGCGCCAGATTCGTCCTCCAGCTGCCCGCATCTTCTGGCGAGCCGCGTTGATCTAAGTGGAGGCCCTGGGGAACACGACGATCACTCGCCCAGTTCTTCCAGTAGGCGGTCTCGTTCGGTTTCCAGGGCCTCCAGTTGGGCGGCGTGCTCCTCGCGGGCCACGAGGTCCTGGCCGGCGTCGCCGTAGTCCTGCGGGTCGTCGGAGCGGTCGCCCAGCTCGCCGCGCACCGTCGCCAGGGTCTCCTCGATCTGGCGGAGCCGGGTCCGCTTCTCCTCTTCGCTCATGGTCGCCTCCCCCTGCAACCGCCTCAGGGACGGATCACGGTCTTGCCACGGATGCTGCCCGAACGGCTGCGCGCGATCGCGGCGGGCGCCTCCGCCAGGGGGATCTCCTCCGCGACGTCGACCGCCATCTCGCCCTTGCCCACCAGGTCCACGGCGCGTTCGAGCAGCTCCAAGGTGGGGGTGTACTCAAGGTTGACGCCGCGGAGGTCCTGGGCCGCCATGGCGTCGGGGTTCAGCGCCCACACCGTGCTGATGTACACGCCGCCGGGGGGCAGCAGCGCGGCCAGCCGCTCGGCCGCCGCCCGGTCGCCGACCAGGTCGATGATCGCGTCCACGCCGTCGCCGCGGAGCGCCCGGACCTGCTCGTTCAGATCGCCCGCGGTGTGGTCGACGGTCTCGGCCGCGCCCAGCTCCCGCAGCCGTTCGGCCAGATCCGGCTGGGCGGTGGCGATGACCGTGGCGCCGCGGGCGGACGCCAGCCGTACCACCGGCCGGCCGACGCCCCCGGTGGCGCCGACGACCAGGACCGAGCGGCCCGGCTCCAGATCGGCCTCGTCGAGGATGGCCAGCGCGCTCATGCATGGGGTCGGCAGCGCGGCGGCCCGGCTGTAGAGGAGGCCCTCCGGCATCGGCATCACGGCGTCTTCGGGGGACGCGATCGTGTACTCGGCGTAGGTGCCCAGGCCGCGCGGAACCCCGAAGAACCGGCCGAAGACCTGCTCGCCCACCGGGAACCGGGCGCCCTCGCCGACGGCGTCGACCACGCCCGCGCCGTCCACGCCCATGACCAGCGGGAAGGTGTGCGGCACCGAGTCCTTGAGCATCCCGTCGGCGATCTTCCAGTCGAGCGGGTTGAGCCCGGCCGCGACCATCTTGACCAGTGCCTCCCCGGGCCCGGGTGCCGGCACCGGAAGGTTCATCGGCACCGGCGCGGCGCCGAGCTCGGCAATGGCGATGGCACGCATGACGATCTTCCCCGCTCCCCTGGACGGGTCCCCCGACGGCCCCGTACCGCCGAAGGATCTACCCGGCCGCCGGACCCGTCACACAATCATGCCGGTCATCGCCCTCAATCCGCGGGACGCTGGACCGGCGGGATCGTCGGGATCGGGAGCTGCGGCCCGCCCGGTCCGCCCGGGCCGGGCGGGCCGGACGGCTCCGGGGTGCGGGGCGGCGCCGCGTCGTCGCCCTTGCTGGGACGCAGCGTGACCGTCCCGCCCGGCTCGGCCCGGCCGGGGCCGGGGGACATCTCGGCCACGCGGCCGCGCGGGTACTCGCCGGACTCGACGGCCGCGCCGATCCGTGCCCTGAAGCCGGCGGACCGGAGTTTGGCGATCGCCTCGGCGACCTCCAGGCCGCGCACGTCGGGCAGCTCGACCCGGTCCTCCCCGGAGCCCTTGCTGAAGTAGTGCGAGGGCGGCCGGTGGAAGCCGGAGGCGGGCCGTCCGGCCAGCGCGCCGACCATGCTGTCCCGCCAGATCGGCGCGGGAATGGTGGCGCCGAACACCGGGCCGTAGCAGCGGCCGTCCATGCACAGGCTGGTCATCGGGTGGCGGTAGCCGCCGCGCGGGTCCCCGACCCAGACGGCCGCGGCCAGGTCGGGTGTGTAGCCGGCGAACCAGGCGGCGGAGAAGTTGTCGACGGTGCCGGTCTTGCCGGCGGCGGGCCGGCCCAGGCCCATGCCGCGCGCGGTGCCCTTGGTGAGGACGCCGCGCAGGACGTGGTTGACGGCGTCCGCGACGCCCTTGTCCAGCACCTGCCGGCAGTTGGCGGACGGCACCTTCAGCCGCTTCCCCGCGGGGTCGGTGATCTGCTTGATGGCGATCGGCTCGCAGTGCCGGCCGCGGGCGCCGAACGTGGCGTACGCGGCGGCCAGCCGCAGCGGCGAGACCTGGTTGAACCCGAGCGTGAACGACGGGTACTGCTCCATCGGCTTGCCGTCGGCCTGCCGCATGCCCAGCCGCTCGGCCATCTTGACCGTCTCGCAGAGGCCGACCTCGCGCTCCAGGACGAGGAAGAAGGTGTTCACCGAATGGTGCGTGCCGGTGACCAGGCTGAACCGCTTGCCGCCCTCGCCGTCGGCGGAGTTGCGCAGCCGTTCGCTGCTCTTGAGCGGACGGCCCTCGCAGTCGCGGAACCCGGACGGGGTGAAGGCGCGCGGCGCCATCAGCCGGGTGCCGAACGGCATGTCGTCCTCCAGCGCGGCCGCCAGCGTGAACGCCTTGAAGGTGGACCCGGCCTGCATCCCGATGCTGGAGCCGTGGCTGGCGTCGGCGGCGAAGTTGATCCAGGTCTTGCCGCGTTCCTTGTCCGAGCCCAGCCGCCGGTCGACGGCCATGCCCTTGATCTCGCCGGTGCCGGGTTCGACCAGCGCCTCCGCGGCGGCCTTGCGGGCGGAGTTCTTGCGCGGCACGTGCCGGTCGACGGCGCGCTGGGCGGCCTTCTGGGTCCTGCGGTCGAGGGTGGTGCGGATGGTGAGCCCGCCCCGTTTCAGCAGCTTCTCGCGTTCCTTGGCGGTGGCGCCGAAGACGGGGTCGGTGAGGATCTCGCGCTGGACGTAGTCGCAGAAGAACGGGGCCGTGCTGGTGACGCAGCCGCTGGGGGTCCGGTGGACGCGCAGCCCGAGCGGCCGGCGGAGGGCGGCGGACTCCTCGGCGCGGGTGATCCAGCCCAGCTGGGCCATCCGCCTGATGACGGTGTCGCGGCGGTCCTTGGCGGCGCCGGGACGGCGTTCGGGGTCGTAGGCGTAGGGGTAGCGGATCACCCCGGCCAGCAGCGCCGCCTCCGGCAGGTTCAGCCGGGCGGCGGACTTGGAGAAGAAGTACCGGGAGGCGGCCTCGATGCCGTACGCGCCGCCGCCGAAGTAGGCGATGTTGAGGTAGCGGGCGAAGATCTCGTCCTTGGAGTAGCGGCGTTCCAGCGCCGCCGCGTACCGCAGTTCGCGGACCTTGCGGGCGGCCGTGACCTCCTTGGCCGCCCGCTGCTCCTCCGTCGACTGCGACGTGGTGAGCAGCAGGTTCTTCACGTACTGCTGGGTGATGCCCGAGCCGCCCTGGGTGACCTGGCCGGAGTCGAGATTGCTGACCAGCGCCCGCAGCGTGCCCTGGGCGTCCAGGGCGCCGTGCTCGTAGAACCGGCTGTCCTCGATGGCCAGCACGGCGCGGCGGGCGATCGGGGCGACCTGGTCGATCCGCACGTCGATCCGGTTCTCGTAGTAGAAGGTCGCGATGGTGCTGCCGTCGGCGGCCAGGATCCGGGACCGCTGCGGGACGCCGGCGGTGTCGAGGTCCTCCGGTTCGCTCTGGAACCAGTGGGCCGCGTCGCGGGCGCCGACCCCGGTCAGGCACATGGCCGGCAGCGCGACCAGCGCGACCAGCACGCCGGCGAGCACGCTGAGGCCGCCCAGCCCGCGGATGACCCGGGCGCGGTCGGCGCCGGCGGGCCGGCCGGCCTCGGCCGCGCGCCAAAGTCCCGTGGAACCGTCCTCGGCGTCGTCCTGAGCGTCAGCCAGCACGGGCTCAGCGTAGACAAGCCGCACCCGGCGGACCACCCAAACAGCGATCTTCCGGGCGCCCGCCGCCTTATCCGGTGTTCCGCTCCTGTTCCCAGGCTTGGACACGGTCACGGAATACCCGGGAGACCGCCCGCAATTCCGCCTCCGGGTCCAGCCCTCGGTCCTGCGCCTCCCGGACGAGCGCGAAGAGCCGTTCCGCGACGCCGTCCCCGGCGGGCGCCAGGTCCTCGGGGGCGCCCTCCCGGGCGGCCCGCCGCTGGAGCTGGGCGGCCAGCGACAGCGCGGGCTGGCCCATCGGCACGCCGTCCAGCGCCGAGGGCGCCGTCCCGTCGCCGGCCTCGGCCTTGGCCGCCCGCTCGGCCGCCTTGATCTCCTCCCAGTTGGCGTTGACCTCGTCGGCGCCGGACACGGTCACGTCGCCGAACACGTGCGGGTGCCGCCGGACCAGCTTGTCGACGATCCCCGCCGCCACGTCGTCGATGGTGAACGCGGTCTCGTCGGTGCGCTCGCCCGCCACCACCGAGTGGAAGGCCACCTGCATCAGCACGTCGCCCAGCTCCTCGCGGAGCGCGCCGTAGTCGCCCTCCTCGACGGTCTCGGCGACCTCGTAGGCCTCCTCCAGCAGGTACCGGACGAGGGAGGCGTGGGTCTGCTCGGCGTCCCAGGGGCATTCGCGGCGCAGCGTGTCCATCACCGAGACCAGGTCGAGCAGGCGGGCGCCCGGCAGGTCGTAGGAGCCGTGCAGCACCTCGATGTCGAGCGGGTCGCCGACCGCGATCTCACCGACGCGGCGCATCAGCCGCTCGTCGCCGTCCGGCGCGGCCAGCCACACGACCGGTTCGGCGCGCGCCGCGTCCACCAGCTCGCGGGCGTCGGGCGCCGTCACCTGGACCTCGACCCCGGCGTCCAGGAGGTAGGGCAGCAGCGGGTGGTCGGCCGCCCCGGCCAGCACCCGCCCGGCCGAGCGCAGCGCCTCCCACGCCCTCCAGGTCAGCAGGCCGGGCGCCACCCGGTGGGTGGTCGCCAGCAGGATCAGATTGGCGTCCATGGCTCAGCGGGTACCCGACTCGGGGGCGGACAGGCGGGCGGTGACGGGGCTGATCGAGACCCGGTTCGGGTCGAAGGAGCCGAACCGCGGATTGATCTTGATCTTCATCTTCCCGGCGGTGCCGGTGAGGACGGCGTCGACCCGGGCCTCGGCCGCCATGCTCTGCGGGCTGCGCGGGTCGTCGGTGCCGCCGAACCGCTTGCCCAGGTCGAGCTCCACGGCCACCAGCCGGGCCACGTCCCGGGTGTAGCGGGCGGGCAGCCCGACGGCGCGGACGGTGGACGCCGCGCCGCCGCTCTGGTTCATGTCGTCCACGATCTGGTCGACCCGGCCCGCGGAGACCGGGAGGTTCTGCCGGCGGGCGACCTCGTCGGCGATCCGGAACCGGACCAGCAGGTCGAGGGCGCGGCGCAGATCGGTCTCCGACAGCGGCTCGGCCGTGCCGCCCTGCCCGAAGCTGCCCGGGTCGGCCCGCATCCGGTTGGCCATCGGGTCGGCGCGGAACTCGCGCTGCCAGTCGCTGACGGCCCCGTTGAGGGTGGAGACGGCGATGCGCTCGTCGCCGACGAGGGCGGCGGAGCCCACCTTCATCTCACCGCCGCCGCAGCCCGCCAGCGCGGCGGCGGCCACCGCCGCGGCGGCCACGGCCTTGATCGTTCTACCGGACACGGATCCTCCCATCTCGTCGGGCTGTGTTTTTGCAATCCCGGCCCAGGGCACTCGCCTGGCGGCTCGCACCCTGACCGTGCTTGGTGCGAGCGCGACATCGCTTCGCGATCTGCCCGGTGAAGCTCGCCTCCGGCATCGCCTCACCGGCCAGGTAGCGCACTCGCGCGGTACCCGAGGTTACTTCGAGACAGGCCCTGGGCCCATGGTGCCGCCGGGCGGCTCCAGGAACAGGGCCTCGACCAGGTCGGCGGCCCATTTCAGCAGTTCCATGTCGCGCAGCGGGCGGCCGCCGAGCGGCGCCGTCTTGGGCGTGGGCACCAGCAGCGTCTTGACGTTCTGCTTCAGCACGTTCCTGGGGTAGAGCCGCTGGAGCCGCACCTGGCGGGACTCGGGCAGGTCCACCGGCGAGAACTTGACGAAGTTGCCCTGCAGGGTGACCTCGGTGAGGCCCGCCTTCCGGGCCCGGACCCGGAACCGGGCGACCTCCAGCAGGTTGAGCACCGGCACCGGCAGCGGCCCGAACCGGTCCTTCAGCTCCTCGTGCACCGCGCCGATCTCGTCCTCGGAGGTGATCGCGGCGATCCTGCGGTAGGCGTCCAGCCGCAGTCGCTCGCCCGGGACGTACTCGTGCGGCAGGTGCGCGTCCACCGGCAGCTCGACCTTGGTCTCCGGCATCTCCGGGACGCCCTCGCCGCCCTCCTTGAGCTCCCGCACCGCCTCGCCGACCATCCGCACGTACAGGTCGAACCCGACGCCGGCGACGTGCCCGGACTGCTCGGCGCCCAGGATGTTGCCGGCGCCGCGGATCTCCAGGTCCTTCATGGCCACGTACATGCCGGCGCCCATCTCGGTGTGCTGGGCGAGGGTGGCCAGCCGCTCGTGCGCGGTCTCGGTCAGCGGGACCTCCGGCGGGTACAGGAAGTAGGAGTAGGCCCGCTCCCGGCCCCGGCCGACCCGGCCGCGCAGCTGGTGCAGCTGCGACAGCCCGTACATGTCGGCGCGGTCGACGATCAGCGTGTTGGCGTTGGGCACGTCCAGCCCGGACTCGACGATCGTGGTGGCGACCAGGACGTCGTAGTTCTTCTCCCAGAAGTCCACCATGACCTTCTCGAGCTCGTGCTCGTTCATCTGGCCGTGCGCGGTGGCGATCCGCGCCTCCGGGACCAGCCGCGCCAGGTTCGCCGCGACCTTGTTGATCGAGCGGACCCGGTTGTGGACGAAGAACACCTGCCCCTCGCGCAGCAGCTCGCGGCGGACGGCCGCGGCGATCTGCTTCTCCTCGTACGGCCCGACGAAGGTGAGGATCGGGTGCCGCTCCTCCGGCGGGGTGAGGATGGTGGACATCTCCCGGATGCCGGTCAGGCCCATCTCCAGCGTCCGCGGGATCGGGGTGGCCGACATCGCCAGCACGTCGACCTGCGTCCGCAGCCGCTTCAGCTCCTCCTTGTGCTCGACGCCGAAGCGCTGCTCCTCGTCGATCACGACCAGGCCGAGCTCCTTGAAGCGGGTCTGCGCGGACAGGATGCGGTGCGTGCCGACGACCACATCCACCGAGCCCTCGGCCAGCCCGCGCAGCGTCTCGTCGATCTCCCCGTCGGTCTGGAACCGGGAGATCGGCTTCACCACGACGGGGAAGGCGCCGAACCGCTCGGAGAAGGTCGACAGGTGCTGCTGCACCAGCAGCGTGGTCGGCACCAGCACCGCCACCTGCCGGCCGTCCTGGACGGCCTTGAACGCGGCGCGGACCGCGATCTCGGTCTTGCCGTAGCCGACGTCGCCGCAGATCAGCCGGTCCATCGGGACGGGCTTCTCCATGTCCTCCTTGACCTCGTCGATGGCGGCGAGCTGGTCGGGGGTCTCCACGTACGGGAAGGCGTCCTCCAGCTCGCGCTGCCAGGGCGTGTCGTTCCCGAAGGCGTGGCCGGGGCTGGCCATCCGGGCGGAGTAGAGCCGGATCAGCTCGCCGGCGATCTGCTTGACCGCCTTGCGCGCCCGGGACTTGGCCTTCTGCCAGTCGGCGCCGCCGAGCCGGTGCAGGCTCGGCGCCTCGCCGCCGACGTACCGGGTGAGCTCCTCCAGCTGGTCGGTGGGGACGAACAGCCGGTCGCTCTTGGCGTACTCCAGGATCAGGTACTCGCGGGTGGCGCCCTGGACGGTGCGGCTGACCATCTCCACGTAGCGGCCGACGCCGTGCTGCTCGTGCACGACGTAGTCGCCGACGCGCAGCTGGAGCGGGTCGACGCCGCCGCGCCGCCGGGACGGCATCCGCCGCATGTCCTTGGTGGAGGACTTCTGCCCGGACACGTCGGCCTCGGTGACCACGGCGAGCTTGACGCTCTCCCAGGTGAAGCCGTTCTCCAGCAGGCCGGTGGTGACGTTCACGACCGCGGTCCTGGGCGGCCGGTCCAGGTCGGTGAGGGTGGCGCCCAGGCCCTCCTCGCCGACGAGCTGGACGAGCCGTTCGGCGGGCCCGTGGCCGGGCGTGACCAGGACGACCCGCCAGCCGTCGTCGATCCAGCGCTTGAGGTCGCCCATGACGCGGGCGGTGTCGCCGCGGTACGCCTCGGCGGGCTGCACGCCCAGGTTGAGCACGTCCACCGTGTCATCCAGCGCCGTGTTATTCAGCGCCGTGCCGTCCAGTGCCGTGCCGTCCAGTGGGGACGCGTCCTCGGCGCCTCCCGCGCCGAGGGGATTCAGCGCGGTGACCGTCCAGCGGGGCAGGCCCAGCTCGGTGCTGTGCAGCCGGACCTCCTCCAGCGAGCGGAACGCGGCGGCGCCCAGGTCGATCGGGGCCTCCCCGCCCGCGGCGGCGGTCACCCAGCTGGCCTCCAGGAACTCCTGGCTGGTGCGGACCAGCTCGACCGCGCGGGTGCGGATCCGCTCCGGCTCGCACACCAGCAGCGCCGAGCCCGCCGGCAGCAGGTCGGTGAGCAGTTCCATGCGCTCGGCCAGGACGGGCGAGAACGCCTCCATGCCCTCGACGGTGTCACCGTCGGCGATGCGGGTGAGGATCTCCTCCAGGGCCGGGTGCCGTTCGGCCAGCAGCCGGGCGCGCTCGCGCACCTCGGGCGTCAGCGGCAGCTCGCGGCACGGCGGGGCCCACAGCCCGTCCTGCGCGATCTCGAGGGAGCGCTGGTCGGCGGCCTTGAAGTAGCGGATCTCCTCGACGGTGTCGCCCCAGAACTCCACCCGCAGCGGGTGCTCCTCGGTGGGCGGGAAGACGTCCAGGATGCCGCCGCGCACGGCGATCTCGCCGCGCTTCTCGACCAGGTCGACGCGGTGGTAGCCGGCCTCGACCAGGCGGTGGACGGCGTCCTCCAGGTCGGCGTCCTCGCCGCCGCGCAGCCGTACCGGCTCCAGGTCGGCCAGGCCGGACACGATGGGCTGGAGCACGGCCCGGACGGGGGTGACCACGACCTCCAGCCGTCCCGACTTGCCGGGCCCCGCGGCGCCGTCGCCGGCGGCCTCGGGGTGGACCAGGCGGCGCAGCACGGCCAGCCGCTGCCCGACGGTGTCGGAGCGCGGCGACAGCTTCTCGTGCGGCAGCGTCTCCCAGGCCGGGAAGTGCGCGACCCGCTCCGGGTCGAGCAGGCTGGTGAGGGCGGCGGCCAGGTCTTCGGCCTCACGGCCGGTAGCGGTCACCGCGAGCACCACGCCGCCCGGGTCGCGCTCGGTCAGCGCGCGGCTGAGCGCCGACGCCATGATCGGCCACACCGCCGGCGGCGCCACCACGTCGTGGTCGACGCGTACTTCTTTGAGTGCGCGCTCCAGTTCAGGCCCGGAACACGCCAGATCAACAAGTCCAGAAAGCGTCATCTTCGCCCGCACACTCAATTCCCGCCGGGCGGGCGCCCCGCCGGTCGCGAGGCAGCCCGAAGAACCGGTGATCTCTCCAGATCCCGGTGCTGTACCAGACTACGCGCCCCGGACGGGCGCCGCGTGGCGGTCCCCGGGCGGGCCGTTTGCGTCGGACATGTATCGTTTGCGACGAAGTTGTCTCATAAGAAACAGAGTTGACGCACATGGCCGACGAAGAGACCATCCTCGCCGCCGCCACACGGCACCTGAACCGGCACCACACGGCCTCGATGGGCGACCTCGCCAAGGGGATCGGGGTCAGCCGGGCGACCCTGCACCGCCACTTCGCCACCCGGGAGACGCTGCTGCACACGATCGCCCGGCGCGCCCTCGACCGCTGGGAGGCCATCCAGGACGAGGCCGGGATCGAGGCGGCCGCCGCGTCCGGCGACCCCGCCGCGCTCGACACCGCCCTCCGCGCGCTGCTGCGCGGCTTCCTCAATGTGGTCGACGAGCACGGCTTCGCGCTGACCGTGCACCTCATCGCCGACCTGCCCGCCCTGGTCGAGCGCGGCGAACGGCTGGAGGACCGCGAGATCGCCTTCTACGCCGCGCTCCAGCGCGCGGGGATGCTGCGCGCCGACCTGCCCGCCCGGTGGATCAGCGGCGCCCTGTTCGGCCTGCTGGTCGCGCTGCGCGACCGGCTGCTGCGTGGGGACGTGGCCCCGCGCGACATCGAGCGCCTGCTGTTCACGACGTTCTTCGACGGCTTCCGCCCGGCGGCGGAGGAGACCTCATGACGCGCCTCTCCGACGGCGGCCTCGGCTCCCCCGCCACGGCCGGCGGGCCCTCCGCCCCGTCCGGCCGGCCGCCCGCCGCGCCGTCCGCCGTGCCGCCCGCGCACCCGCGGCGCTGGGCCGGGCTGGCCGTGCTGTCGGCCAGCCTGCTGCTGATCGTGATGGACATCACGATCCTGAACGTGGCGCTGCCCGCGCTGTCGGCCGACCTGCGGCCGGACTCGGTGCAGCTGCTGTGGATCCTGGACGTCTACTCGCTGGTGGTGACCGGCCTGCTGGTCACCGTGGCCGCGCTCGGCGACCGCTTCGGGCGGCGGCTCATGCTGATCAGCGGGTTCGCCGTGTTCGGGCTGGCCTCGGCTGCCGTCCTGCTCGCCGACGGCCCGGGCGAGGTCATCGCGGTGCGGGCGCTGCTCGGGATCGGCGGGGCGATGATCATGCCGTCCACGCTGTCGATGATCCGCCACCTGTTCACCGAGCCGAAGGAGCGCGCCACCGCCCTGGGCGTCTGGGCGGCGACCGCCGCGGTCGGCTCCGCGCTCGGCCCCATCGTCGGCGGCGCGCTGCTGGAGCACTTCAGCTGGCGCTCGGCGTTCCTGGTGAACGTGCCGGTCATGGTGGTCGCGGTCGCCGCCGCGCTGTGGCTGCTGCCCGAGTCCCGCGCGCCCCGGCCGGGCCGCTGGGACGCGGTCGGCACGGTCCTGTCGATCGTCGGCATGGTCGCACTCGTCTATGCGATCAAGCACTTCGGCAAGGACGGGCTCGGCGACACCGGCGCGCTGGTCGCGGCCGGGATCGCCGCCGTGGCGCTGCCCCTGTTCGTCGGCTGGTGCGCGCGGACCCCGTACCCGATCCTGGAGGTCCGGCTGTTCCGCGACCGTGCGTTCTCCGCCGGCGCGCTGACCGCGCTGTGCACCAGCCTGGCGGTGGCCGCCGTCATGCTGCTGCTCGCCCAGTGGATGCAGCTGGTCGAGGGGTACGGCCCGCTGGAGACGGGCGTCCGGCTGCTGCCCGCCGCGGTCGGCGCCGCGATCATGGCGCCCGCCGCGCCCGCGCTGGCCGCCCGGATCGGCGCCCGGAGCGTGCTGGCCGGCGGGCTGGCCGTCAGCGGCGTCGGCTACCTGGTGATCGTCCTGGGGCCGCGGCCGCTGTCGTACCTCGCCGTCGCGGCCGCGCTGGCGCTGACCGGCGCCGGGATGGGGGCGCTCGCCATCGCCTCGGCGGTGATCATGGTCGGGGCGCCGCCGGAGAAGTCCGGCAGCGCCGCCGCGGTCGACGAGTGCAGCTACGAGCTGGGCGCCGCGCTCGGCGTCGCCGTCCTGGGCAGCGTGGCCGCCGCCGCCTACCGCGGCGACCTGCCGCCGTCCTGGCTGGCGGAACGGGGCGTGACCGGCGCCGCGGCCGTGGACGCGCGGGAGTCGCTCGGCGGGGCGATGGAGGTCGCCGCGCAGGCGGGCGCCGCCGGGGCCGAGCTGGCCGCACGCGCCCAGGCCTCGTTCACGGCCTCGCTGGAGGGGGCGAGCCTGGCCGGCGGGGCGCTGCTGCTCGCCGCCGGGCTGCTGGTGTGGTTCCTGACCCCGAGCGATCTGGACATCTCCGACTCAGACCACTGAATCCTCGGACCGCGGTCTCAGGAGCCGGTGATCAGGCGGCGCAGCGCGGTGCTGGAGGTGTGCACCGTGTAGGGGAAGTAGACCACCCGCACGCCGCGGGCACCGAGATCGGCCTCCAGCCGGTCGCCCTTCTCGGTGCCCTTCCAGTCGTCGCCCTTGAAGAGCACGTCGAAGCCCAGCCGCTCCCACATGACGACCTTGTCGCTGGAGACGTCGGTGACGACCTCGTCCACGCACGCCATGCCGCCGACGATCGCCAGCCGCTCGGCCAGCGGGACGATCGGCGGCCGCCCCTTGGCCTTCTCCAGCACCTCGTCGGTGACCACCCCGGCGATCAGGCGGTCGCACTCGGTCCGGGCGCGCTTGAGGATGTTGAGGTGGCCGATGTGGAACATGTCGTAAGCGCCCGGCACGTACCCGACGACAGGCCGGCCCCCCTGCGCGCTCACCGCGGCACCGGCACGCGGTCGGCGGAGGCGGGCGCGTCCAGCGCGCCGACCTCGCGGAACCACTTGACCGAGGCGGCCATCAGGAACAGCAGGTTGCCCAGGAAGATCAGCCCGTACAGCGGCTGGAACACCGCGGGGAGCCCGATCAGCAGGAAGGCCACGCACAGCAGCCCGTAGTCGGTCGGGATCACCAGCAGCGAGCGCAGCGTGGACGGCGCGGCGGCGGGCGGGGCGGGGGCGCCGGTCGCGGCGCGGTGCGCGCGGGCCAGCAGGTCCTTGAGGATCATCCCGAAGAACATCACCGCGGCCACCACGGTGAAGCCGACCGGGACGAGCAGGTAGGCGGCCCGGTCCAGGTCGCCGAACCGGTACCAGGAGACCAGCACGGCCAGGTGCAGCGCGGAGATCTTGGCGCTGTCGACCATGTGGTCCAGGTACTCGCCGGACTTGGAGCCGCCGCCGCGCAGCCGGGCCAGCTGGCCGTCGGCGGCGTCGAAGGCGTACCCGACGACCAGCGCCAGGCACACCGCCGCGCCCAGCCAGGGCGCGGGGTCGACCAGCGCGATGAGGGCGATGCCGGTGAAGGTGAACGCGGCGCTGATCGCGGTGACCTGGTTGGGCGTCAGCCCGACCACGTACGACGCCGCGGCCAGCAGCCGGCCCAGCTTCCGGTTGACGAAGCGGGAGTAGGCGGGGGCGCCCTTGGCGCTCTTCTGCGCGGACGCGAGCCGGGTCAGCGCGGCGCTGAACCGGCGCGGCGGCGGGGCGGGGGCGGCGGGGGCGCTCACGCGACCGACGTCCTCGGGCCGGAGCCGTGCCGGGCGCCGCGCAGCGCGCCCCGCAGTACCGGGCTGCCGGTCTCGGCCAGCCCGTCGAAGCGCACGACCCGCACGCCGGTGCCGGCCAGGGCGCGCTCGGCGTCCCCGGCCGCGAAGCCGTCCGGGGCGCCGGTGAACAGCCGGTCGAAGGCCAGCGACCGCCACGCGCGGTGCAGGCCGGCCTCGCCCAGCGGGACGACGTCGGCCACCTGCCGCACGTTCGCGACGATCTCCATCCGCTCGATCAGCGGGACGGCCGGGCGGACGCCGTGCAGCTCCGCGGCGAGCTCGTCGGTGAGCACGCCGGCCACGAGCCGGTCGCACCCGGCCGCGGCGCGGCGCAGCAGATCGAGGTGCCCGACATGGAACAGGTCGAACACTCCTGGCGAGTAGCCGACCACGCCCTGCATGTATTCCCCCTGAAAAAGCGCAAAGGCCGACATGGCGGCGCATCCGGCCTATCCGGCCTATCTGACCTACGGAATCAGGCGTACGTTAGCAGCTCTCAATTCACCTGAAGTAACACTTGCGTCCGCCGGTTGGTATCGACCGGTTTGGCCCCCGGCCACGGAAACGACCATGGCCGGAAGGCGACACGTCACTTGCCGAGAATGGACAAATGGAGGACAGTCCGCAGTCGCACGATTACTCTGCGAGAGCAGGTGTGTCGGATCCGTGACCGGCCCCCCGCAACGCAGTGTCGCCCAACCGCAGTGTCACTCGAACAACCGCGGTGTCACTCGAACGCCCAGTGTCACTCGAACGCAGTGTCGCCCCCCGACGGTCGACCATCCGGAAAGGAGCGGGTCGCATGATCGGCTCGATGAGGGGACTCCCGCGCCGCGCGGCGGTGGGGCGGGTCGCCGACGCGCATCCGGCTCCGCTGGAGGCCGGCGACCTGTGCTCCGACCGGGCACGGCGGTACGCGCACGACCGGCCGCTGCAGCGCGTGCACGTGCTGGAGGCCGGGTGCGGCTGGGGCCGGGGCCTCGATCTGGGCGGCCGCGACCACCAGGCCACCGGCGTCGACCGGGACGCCCCGGCGCTGCGCGCGCACACCCGCGCCCGCGCCGACCTGGATGCCTGGCACCTGGGCGACCTGCGCACGGTGCCGATGCCGCCGCGCGCCTACGACATCGTGCACGCCCCCTTCCTGATCGAGCGGGTGCCGCACGCCGAGCTGGTCCTCGACCGGTTCGTGGCCGCGCTCAAGCCGGGCGGGCTGCTGCTGGTGCGGCTGCGCGACCGCGACTCCGCCTTCGGGTTCCTCGACCGCCGGCTGCCCCGCTGGCTGCGGGAGCCGCTGTGGCGCGGGCTGGGCCGGCGCGAGGCGCTGCGCCCCGTCCCGCGGGACCCGGCGGCCACCTCCCCGCGGCCGGAACCGGCCGCGGCCCGGCAGCCGGCCCCGCCGCCCCGGGCGGTCTACGAGCGGGTCGCGTCCCGCCAGGGCATGCGGTGGTACTGCGCGATGCGCGGCCTGGTGATCAGCGAGGAGTACGTCTCGTCCGACGGCCCGGACGCGCTCGGGGCTGCGACCGGCCGTCCGGTGTGGCTGCTCTGCCGGCTGGTGGCGCTGCTGAGCGGCGGCCGGTTCAGCGCCCGGCACAGCGAGGTGACGCTCGTGATCCGCAAGCCCGAGAACCGGTTCGCCCGTGTCATCTGAGCCGATCTGAGCCGATCTGAGCAGCCGATCCGGGCGGCCGCGCCCGCGCCGAGGTGCGCGCACCGGCCTCCGGTCGGTATTTTTCTGCGGAAACCCCTGTTGACCTGGACCAGCCCGGTAGCGATGCCGGGCGGGATCGGAGACCGCGGTGACCGCCGAAGCCGGCCTTCCCGACACACTGCGCGACCTGCCCGCATGGAGCCCGTCCGCGACCGAGCTCGCCGACCTGGAGCTGCTGCTGGCCGGCGTGTACCGCCCGCTGGCCGGGTTCCTCGGCTCGTACGACACCGCGATGGTGATCGCGGGCGGACGGCTGGCCGACGGCACCCCGTGGCCGGTGCCGGTCACGCTGGAGGTGCCCAAGGAGCTGACCGCGGACGAGCGGATCGTCCTGCAGGACCCGGAGGGCGTGCCGCTGGCGGTGCTCGACGTCGCCGAGGCCTGGCAGGACCCGACCTCCCAGGGCTGGCGGCTGGCGGGCACCCTGGAGCCGCTGCGCGCGCCCGCGCACGGACCGTTCCACCGGTTGCGCCGCCGCCCGGACGAGATCCCTCCGCGGGAGGGGAACACGCTGGCGGTCGCGACCCGCGAACCGCTGCACCGCAAGCAGCTCGGCCAGCTCCGGCAGGTCGCCGAGCGGCTGGACGCCCGGGTGCTGGTCCTGCCGCTGCTGGCCGGCCGGCACGACGAGGCGCTGGTGCGGGCGCTGCTGGCGGTGCGCAAGGAGCTGCCGGAGGGCACCGAGGTGGTCCCGGTGCCGCTGCCCCTCCGCGACGCCACCGGTGCGGGTTCCAGCGACGCCGCCCGCCGCGACCTGCTGCTGCGCGCGCACGTCGCCGCGGCCTACGGCGCCACGCACCTGCTGGCCGCGGAGGAGGCCGAGGGCACGGCGGTCCCGGTAGCGGTGCCCGAGCCGTGGGCCTACGACGCCGACGTTGAGGTGTGGCGCCCGGTCGCCCGCATCGAACCCGACCACGTCCAGGCCGAGCTGACCGCCGAGCGGCTGGAGGAGCTGCTGGACGCCGGCGAGCCGATCCCCGACTGGTTCACCCCGCCCGCGGTCGCCGCCGAGCTGGCGGTGGCCCGTCCGCCCAAGCACGAGCGCGGCCTCACCGTCTTCTTCACCGGCCTGTCCGGTTCCGGCAAGTCCACGGTGGCGCGCGGCCTGGCCGACGCGCTGGTCGAGCGCGGCGGCCGTACCGTGTCGCTGCTGGACGGCGATGTGGTGCGGCGGCTGCTGTCGGCCGGGCTGACCTTCTCCAAGGCCGACCGCGACCTGAACATCCGGCGGATCGGATTCGTGGCCGCCGAGGTCACCCGGCACGGCGGGGTGGCCATCTGCGCGCCGATCGCCCCGTACGCCGCCACGCGCGCCGAGGTGCGGCGGATGGTGCGCGCGGCGGGCGACTTCGTGCTGATCCATGTCGCGACGCCGCTGGAGGAGTGCGAGCGGCGCGACCGCAAGGGGCTGTACGCCAAGGCGCGGGCGGGGCTCATCCCCGAGTTCACCGGGATCTCCGACCCGTACGAGGAGCCCGACGACGCCGATCTGGTGCTGGACACCTCCCGGCTCTCCCCGGACGAGGCCGTGGCCGAGGTGCTCGACCTGCTGGCGGCGGGCGGCTGGACCCGCACCGGCGCCTGAAGCCGCGCCGCCGTCACGGCCTCCCGGCCATGCCCCGTCCCGAGGACTCCGGCACGGCCGCCGCCACCGCCGGCGCGGCCCGCGAGCTCGTCCGCGGGGTCGGCTGATCGGGGGCGGGGTCGCCGCGGCGCAGCATCCGCCACAGCAGCGCCGCCGAGACGAGGCCGCCGGCCCCAAGGCAGTACGGGGCGAGCGCCGCGTTCCCCTCGTCCAGGGCCAGCAGGACCGTCAGGACGACCAGCCCGGTGAGGGCCTCGGCGCCCCGGATGGCGAAGACCGTGCGGGACCGCTTCCGCGCGGTGGCCAGGCTCGCCAGCGGCAGCGTGCAGGCGAAGCAGACCGCGTAGAGGCCCCACCCTGCCAGCGCGGTCCCGTCCACCGCGAAGGTACCGCCGGTGACCACCGGGCCCAGCGGGCCCGCCAGCAGGACGCCCGCGACGCTCATCACCAGCGCGATGCCCGCCATCAGGACGCAGGCGCGCAGCGCCTGCACGGCCCGCATCGGACGGCCCTCCCGCTCGGCCTTGGCGAAGTCGCCCAGCAGGAACCAGCCGGCGCCGTTCACGAACGTCAGGGCCGGGGCCAGCAGCAGCCGAGCCGCCTCGATCCCGGCCAGCGCGGCGGTCGAGGCGAACCCGGCGATCAAGATCCGGGCGACCAGCAGCGCGCTCGGCCGGATCGCGGCCTGGACGGAACGCCACCACGCGAACCCCATGATCTCCCGCAGCGCGGTGCCGCGCGGCGGGGCGGACGCGAACTCCTCCTCCGGCAGCCGCAGCGCCGCCAGCATGATCGAGCAGGCGCAGCCCGCGCACATCGCGGCCAGCAGCAGCTCCAGCGAGGCGTCCGCGCCCAGCGCCAGCGCGCCGCCCAGGGTCGCGAACGTGCCCAGCAGGTAGCAGCAGTCGTTGGCGGCCAGCCGCCAGAACTCCATCCGCGCCGTGAAGATCCGCCGCAGCGTCTCGTTCAGCAGCCAGGCCGCCACCAGCACCGCGAACAGCGCGATCCCGGCGGGCCCGGCCAGGCCCAGCGCGACCGCCACCACCGCGCCGGCCAGGGCGCCCGCGACGACCGTCCCGGCCACCGACAGCAGCAGCGCGCCGCGCACCCGCGGCTCGAACCGGTCGTAGACGGTGAGGGTGTCGCCGACGAAGCTGGTCTGCACCGCGGTGATCATCACCAGCACGGCGACGAGCAGCGCGTACCCGCCGTAGCCGTGCGCGCCCAGCTCCCGCGCGGCCAGCGCCTGCACCACCAGGCTGCCGCCTGCCGTGACGAACTGGACGGTCACCGCCCCGCCCGCCGACGAAAGCAGCTTTCCCAGCTTGCGTCCGAAACGGCCGGAGGGGCCGGGACTCACCTGTCGTAGCGCGACAGGGGCGACGCGCCGTTCTTGCTGTTCTTGCCCTTCTCGGCTTCCTTGCTCACGTCCTTGAGGATGGACGCGGCGTCCTTGCCCTTGGAAATGATGCCGTCCTCGACGGTACGGGTCGGGTCGCCGCCCTCGCCCCACAGCTCGACCGGCACGTCCGAGGACGGCCGGTCCTGCTCGGGCACCGCGCCCTTGGCGTGCGAGCCGCCCTTGGCGCGCGGGCTCTTCGAGCGCGGCGGGGCGCCGTTGCCGGCGACCGGGTGCCCGGACGAGCCGTTGCCCGACGGGCGGGCTGACGACCGGGGCGGGCCGCCCGCCCTGGAACCGTTGGCGGGCCGGGAGCCGTTGCCCTCGGGGCCGCCGAGCAGGGTCTCGGCGCGGTCGAGCAGCGACTCGGTGGACGCCGGAGACTGTGCCGGAGACGGCGCGGGGGACGGCGCGGGGGACGGCGCGGGGGACGGCGCCGGGGGCGCGGGCGCCATCGGCGCCGGCGGGGGCCCGGCGGTGCCGTGGGTGTCCTCGGGCGCCCAGCCCCGTCCGGAGTCGGGCGGCAGGTCGCGCCCGGCGCGGCGGGTGCCGCGGCCGCCGCCGGACCGGGGCCGTCCGCCCGGGGTCTCGGCGGCCCTGGAGCGGCGCGGCGCGCTCGCCGGGCGGGGCAGCTCGGCGCGGGCGACCGGCGGCTCCATCTCGGCGCGGAGATCGCCGTCGCCCTGCGGGCCCGGCGGCAGCTCGCCGAACCCGCCACCGCCGCCGCCGGGAGGCAGGCCGGGACCGCCGCCGCCGGCCGGCATGGGCGCCGTCCCCGGGACGAAGCGGCGCCGGGCCGGGGTCGCGGCACGCAGGAACGACACCACGCACGCCAGCATCAGCCCGATTGCGGCGCCGATCGCGGCGTTGCGCGGCAGCTGGCTGGGCGAGGCGGCGGACGGGTCGGCGGTGTCGACGAACTGCACGCCGTCGTTGGCGTTGGCGCGGGCCGACACCACCCCGGCCTCCTGCGACTGGAGCTTGGCCAGGTTGCTGGTCAGCAACCGCTGGTTGCGGCTGCCGGCCTGGGCCAGCTCCAGCTGGTCGTTGATCTTCTTCTGCGCGGCCTGCAGGTTGGCCAGCTGCTTGTCCAGCCGGTCGGTGTTGGTGCTGACCGTGACCTCCTGGTAGGCCTGCACCACCGCGTTGGCCGCCATCGCCGCCTCGCGCATGTCGGCGCCGGAGGCGGTCACGATCACCACGCCTCCGTCGGGCTTGCTGGAGGTCTGCACGCGGCCGCGCAGCGCCTCCCCCGACATCGCCGTGCCGCCCTTCTCCTTGACGATGGCGGCGGCGCGGGCCAGCACCGGGGTGGACCCGGCGAACGCGGCCCGCTGCGCGGTGTAGGTGGCGTAGCCCTGCCCGGACACCACGCCCATGCGCAGCACGTTGTTGTTGTTGGTCGGGTCGGTGACGGCGAACCTGGCGGTCGCCGACACGCTGCCGAGCAGCATCTGGGTGGCACCGGCCGCGACCACGACGCTGACCAGCACGATGATGAGCGACATCAGCCGGAAGCGCCAGACGGCCTCGACGAGGCTGATCTCCGGTGTGGCGGGGGTCTGTGCTGTCATCGGGTGATCGAAGTCCTAACGGGGGCGGCAGCGGGGTCGGTGAGCGCGCGGACTGCCTCTCGCAGCTCCCGGTGGTAGCGGTCCTTGCCGAACCGCCGGGCCGCGTCCGCGCGGGCGCGCTTGGCCATGGCCAGGGCGCCGTCCCAGTCGTCCAGCAGACGGGCGAGGCCGTCTGCCAGCGCGGCGGGGTCGTCGGGCGCGACCAGCACGCCGTTCTCCCCGTCGGTGACGATCTCGGTCAGTCCCTGGGTGGCCGCGGCGACCACCGGCCGGCCGGCCAGCATCGCCTCCACCGCGACGTTACCGAACGGTTCGACCCGAGATGGCACGATCGCGACGTCCGCTTCGGCGAAGGAGTCCCACACCGCGGAACGGAACCCGGCCAGCACCACGTTCCCGTCGCGCAGCGCGTCGCCGGCCAGCTCGCGCAGTTCCTGCTCGAACCACTCGTAGCCTGGGAAGACGTCGCCGACCAGGGTGAGCGTCACGTCGTACCCGCGCTCGCGCAGCAGCCCGGCCGCGCGCACCGCGAGGTCGGAGCCCTTGCGCGGGGACAGCCGTCCGACCAGCGCGATCCGCACCGGCCCGGTCAGCACGGCGCGCGGCTCGGTGACCTCGGAGGGCTCGTCGACGCCGTTGTAGACGATCTGGCTCCGGCGTCCGGCCCCGCCCAGCGCGGCGGCGCTGGCGCGGCTGTTGACCACGACGGAACGTGCCAGCCGCAGCGGCGCGCTCAGCGCCGCCCGGACCGGCCCGGGCACGCCGTCCTCGGCCTCGTGCACGTGGCACAGCGCCGGGACGCGGGCGAGCCGGGCCGCCACCAGCCACAGCGGGATGGTGACGGTGTTCACATACAGCGCCTCGGCCTTCGTCCGGCGCAGCAGCCGCCGGGCGGCCGGAAGGGCGCGCAAGGCCGCCGCCGTCAGCCTCACCAGGCCGAACGGCGACATGTACGCTTTGCGCAGCACCGGCACCGGCAGGATCTCGATCTCGGCCCCCGCCTCCCGCAGTGCCTGCGAGAGCGGGCCGTCGGCGGGCAGCGTCACCACCACCCGCCGGGCCGGCACCAGGGCCCGGACCGACTCCACCAGCATCCGGTCGGAGCCGTAGAGATCGGGCGAGGGGTGCGCAAGCACCACCACTGAGCTCGGGTCTCGATCGCCCAACTTCCCCCTCCTTCTGGTAATCCAGTCACCCTGGATACCAGTTTCGCGCCATGCTCAGATTAACTCTGCTTTACCGTCAAGACGCCTGACACCGGCATCCGTTAGCGGCGCCGGCGAAAAAAGACCGAATGGTATGCGAAGAGGAGGCGGAGGGTCACGGTGCGCATCGCCATGATTGGGACTCGCGGGGTACCGGCGCGCTACGGCGGATTCGAGACCGCGGTCGAAGAGATCGGCCGGCGGCTGGTGGACGCCGGGCACGAGGTCACCGTCTACTGCCGGGGGGAACGGCACCCCGAGCGCGAGTATCTGGGAATGCGGCTGGTGCACCTGCCCGCGGTCCGGAGCAAGGTCGCCGAGACGCTGAGCCACACGGGGCTGTCGGTCGCGCACGCCGCCTGGCGCCGCGTCACCCGGCGCGGCCCGGACGTGGCGCTGGTGTTCAACGCGGCGAACTCGCCGCTGCTGCCGGTGCTGCGGACGATGCGTGTCCCGGTGGCCACGCACGTCGACGGCCTGGAGTGGAAGCGGACCAAGTGGAGCGGCACGGGCCGCGGCTACTACCGCAAGGCCGAGAGCCTGGCGGTGCGCTGGTCGGACGCGCTGATCGCCGACGCGCGCGGCATCCAGGACTACTACACCGAGCGGTTCGGCGCCGACTCGGTCTTCATCGCCTACGGCGCGCCGATCCTGGCGGAGACCGACACCGCCAAGCTGGCCGAGGCGGGCTACCGGCCCGGCGAGTACCACCTGGTCGTGGCGCGGTTCGAGCCGGAGAACCACGTCCATCTCGCGGTCGAGGGCTACCGGCGCAGCGCGGCCGTCCGACCGCTGGTCGTGGTGGGCTCGGCGCCGTACGCCGACGAGTACACCAAGCGCGTGCAGGACCTGGCGGGCGACGACCCGCGGATCCGGTTCCTCGGCGGCGTGTGGGACCAGGACCTGCTCGACGCCCTGTACGCGGGCGCGCTGACGTACCTGCACGGCCACTCGGTCGGCGGCACCAACCCCTCGCTGCTGCGCGCGATGGGCGCGGGCGCGTCGGTGGTCGCCTACGACGTCAACTTCAACCGCGAGGTGCTGGGCGAGGAGGCGGGCCGCTTCTTCGGCGACGCCGAGTCGCTGGCGCACGAGGTCGAGGTGGCCGAGGCCGACCCGGGCGCCGCCGCCGACCGCGGCCAGGCGGCCCGCAAGCGCGCGGCCGAGCACTACGTCTGGGACGACGTCGCCGTCGCCTACGAGCGCCTCTGCGAGGACCTCCGGGCCCGCAGGCTCACCCGCAGAACCGTCCGCCCGAAGCGGCGTCGCGGAAGCCGGGGCGACGACTGACCGCGCACCGGGGCCTGGCCACATCCGGCCACCGGCCCCGGACCCGAGCGCCAAACGCCCCCGGCGATGAACTCGCCGGGGGCGCCTTTGTGTCTGGCCCACCAACCGCTCCCCGGCCGCTTGTCCACTGTCCGGCCCGGAGCGGAGCGCCAGCGGAGCGGAGGAGGCGTTTTCCTCCGTCCCGGGGGGTGTGGGGGGTCGCCCCCCACAATGAAACGCCCCTCCACAATTACACAGAGTTGGACGCCGCGCTGGTCACCGCGATGCCGAAGGGGTCCTTCACGCGGATCCGGTAGGTGTGCTTGCCCGCGGGCGCGGAGGTGTCGGTGAACGTCGCGGTCGGCATCGTCCAGAAGTTGGAGTCGCGCTTGACCGTCCCGATCGGGGTGGTGCCGTTGTCCCGCAGAACCTCGTAGGTCAGGTTCTTGTTGTCCATGTCCCAGGTGGTCTTCCAGGAGACGGTCGTCTGCTTGGAGACCGCGTTCCTGACGGCCTTGGGCGTGCCGAGTTCGGCCTTGAGGGGGCCGGACTTGTTCGGCGCGCTGGCCTTCACCGCGAACCGCACCAGGCCCTGCTGGTTGACGCCGTTGACCCGGGGGAACTCGCCGCCCATCGCGACGTACTGCGAGGTGCCGGTGACGGCCCAGGCGGCCTGGTACTGCTTGGTGAACGAGCCCATCGCCAGGGTCGGGAACCAGTGCAGCAGGCTCGGGACCGGCTGGTTGCGGTAGTTGCTGTTGGAGCCGGGAGGGGCCTTGTCCTCGCCCGTGGCGTAGCTGGTCTCGGCCAGCGCCCGGTGCCAGGTCGTCGGCTCCGTCTCGGGGAACGCGCCCAGCGAGGAGCAGTCGTGGGCGTGCGAGACGCTGTAGACCGACTGGCCCTGGACGTAGACGCCGTAGCTGGCGCCGTAGCAGTTGTCCAGCCAGACCAGCTCGCCGGTCGCGGCCTTGGCGGTGAACCGCCCGTCGAACCAGTGGTGGCCCTCGCCGTTGGCGGTGCCGTAGACGTTCTCACCGGAGACGAACAGGTCGGTCACGTAGGAGAACCGCTCGCCCTGGCGGGTGGGGATCGGGCGGCTGCTCCAGGGGAGCATCGCGCCGGTGGAGCCGTTGACGGCGCCGATGCCGACCTTGGCGGTGCCGTTCAGCTTCTGGAACTTGCCGCCGATCAGGACCCGGGAGCCGCTGATCGCCATCGCCATGACCTCGTCGTCGTCGGCGGTCGGGCGCCACTCGCTGAGCGCGCCGTCGGCCGCTTTGACCGAGGCCAGCCGGGTCCGCGACTTGCCGTTGACGTTGAAGAAGTTGCCGCCGAAGAAGACCCAGTTGTTGGTCGCGGCGATCGCCCGCACCTTGTTGGACACCTTGGGCTTGAACGCGGTGACCAGCTTGCCGGTGGCGGTGTCGAACGCGGCGAGGCGGCTGTGGTCCTGCCCGTCGACCTTGGTGAACTCGCCGCCGACGTAGACGCGCTTGCCGTCGGGCGAGCGGGCGATGCGCAGCCCCTGCCCGTTCAGCGAGTGGTTGAACGAGGTGATGAGGTTCCCGGTCCTGATGTCGAAGGCCAGGATGTTGTTCCGGGCGACCTCCTTCGCGCTGCCGGCGGCGGTGCCCGGCGGGCGCGCCTTGGTGAAGTTGCCGGTCGCGTACACGGTGTTGCCCACCGTGGTCATGCTCCACACGACGCCGTTGACCTGCCAGGTCGGCAGCGCGTCGGCGCTCACGGTCGGCGGCGTCCCCTGCGGCGGCGCGGTGTCGGCGCCGGCGGGTGACACGGAAGCGCCGATGAGTGCGGCGGACGCGGTCACGGCCAGCAGGCCGTTACGCCCGGTCCGGCGCGGAAGCACTAGAGCTCTCACGAATCGGTTCCCCTGATCAGAAGCCCCCTGTGACCACGACGGTCACACTGGCCCCGAGATACTAATGCCTCGCCCCATACCGTCTGCGGGCACCTTATGAAATCGTGACCGGTACCGGAAACGCCGGACTCCGTTGTTCTAGGTCAGCGCGCTTTTCCCCGGAGCACGAAAAGAAAACGCCCCGGGGATGACAACCCCGGGGCGCCTTCGCGCGTCGCAGTCCCCTGATGGGGACGCCCGTCAGTCCTCGATCCGGGTGGCCCGGAAATCGTCCACCGTGATCACGGACGGCGCGTTGGTGGCATTGCCCGCGAGATAGGCGCGCAGCCCGACGCTGCCCGCCGCCTGCATTCCGGCGGTGTCGTCGGTGCCGGTGAGCTGCCAGGCCGGCTCGGCGGCGCCGTCCGCCCACACCTTGGCCCGCAGGGTCGTCGGCGAGGTGCCGGTGGCCTGCATGCGCAGCCGCAGCGCCTGGCCGGGCGCGTAGGTCAGGCCGGCCACGTTCTGCTCGGCGACGACGGCGGTCTCGGCCTGGGCGGCGTCGGTGCGGCTGATCCAGAGCGAGACCGCGCCGGAGGGCCGCAGCCGGATCCTGGCCCGGTACTCCCCTGCTCCGGTGACGCGGCGTCCGAGCGTCCAGAAGTAGACGCCGTTGCCGGTGCCCTCCTTGTCGGTGGAGACCTTGACGGAGACGTCGGCGCCCGTCGTGCCGACGCCGTTGAGGTATCCGCCGCCGCTGCTGGCCGGAGCGGCGAGCTGGACGCGTCCGGCGCCGCCGGAGACCGACAGCGCTCCCGCGGTGCCGAGCCCGCTCCAGGCCCCGCCGGTGTCGGCCGTGCCGAAGCCGGAGGCCACGGTCCGGTCGAACGCGTCGGAGGCGAGGGTCTGCGAGGTGACCGTGACCGTGCGGGCGGCCTCGCCGGTGGCGCCGTCGTCGTCGGTGACGGTCAGCTTCACCGTGTACTCGCCCGCGGCGTCGTAGGTGTGCGCGGGAGTGGCGCCGGTGCCGGCCCGGCCGTCGCCGAAGTCCCAGGCGTAACTCGCGACCGAGCCGTCGGTGTCGGCGGACCCGGACGCGTCGAACGTGCACGCCTCCTGGTCGCAGGACGAGGTGAACGCGGCCGTGGGCGGCTTGTTAGGCGTGACCGTGCCCGCGCCCACGCCGTGGTGCTCGGTCACCTCGGCCGCGCTGAGCGCGCGCGGGTAGACCGCCACCTCGTCCAGGGTGCCGTTGAGGTAGTCGCTGGTCGGCTTGCTCGGCCAGCCGCCGATGCTGTCGCCGCCCACCCGCCAGTAGCCGGTGTGGCCGTTGGCGCTCTTGACGCTCGCGTCGGCGGCGACCTGCCGCCCGTCCACGTACAGCTTCATGCCGCCGGCGGAGTCGAGGGTGCCGGTGACGTGGTGCCACTGCCCGTTGTTGAGGCCCGTCCCGCTCTGGATCGTCTTGGACGCGCCCGGGTAGACGCCGAAGACGATCCGGCCGTCGTTGGTCATGTAGAGCTGGCGGTCGTAGACGTTGCTGGCCCCGCTGTTGCGGTTGCCGTAGCCGATGAGCTTGCCGCCGGTCGTGCTGGTCGTCTTCACCCACGCCTCGACGCTGAAGTCGCCGGGGGTCGGGGCGGCGCCGCTGGACGCCGTGCCGTTGGTGGTGCCGTTGAACCGCACCGCCTTGTCGGCGTCCCCGGCGATGGCTCCGGCCTGCCCGCGGGTGACGCCCGACGCCGGCGTGAGGTCGTTGGCGCCGGCGTGGTCGTAGGCGGGGCCGCTGCCCTCGCCCAGGCGCCAGTACGCGTCCGCGCCGTCCCCGGCGATGAGGCCGTCGTAGGCTCCGGACGTACCCGCGCCCGGCGAGGCGGAGTTGGACGCGGCGCTGGTCACGGCGTTGCCGAAGGCGTCCTTGGCGCGGACCCGGTAGGTGTGCGAGCTGCCCGCCTCCGCCGTCGTGTCGAACAGCGCGACCGTCGGCTGGTTCCAGAACGTCGACGCCTTGCGAGTGGACGCGACGGGCGTGGTGCCGCCGTCCCGGAGCAGCTCGTAGGTGAGGTTCTCGTTGTCCATGTCCCACGTGGTCCTCGCGGTCACGCGGACCTTGCCGCCCGGGACGGGCTGCGCCGACGGCGTGCCCAGGTCGGGCTGCTGCGGCCCCTCCTTGTCGGGGGCCTTGTCCTTGACCGCGAACCGCACCAGCCCCTGCTGCGGCGTGCCGTTCACCCGCGGGAACTCGCCGCCCATGGCGACGTAGTCGGAGTTGCCGGTGACGGCCCAGGCGGCCTGGTTCTGCCCGGTGAACGTGCCCATCGCCAGTGTCGGGAACCAGTGCAGCAGGCTCGGGACCGGCTGCCCGCTATAGTTGCTGCCCGCCCCCGGGGGCGCCTTGTCGGTACCGGTCGGGTAGGACGTCTCGGCGAGCGCCCGGTGCCAGGTCTGCGGGTCGGTCTCGGGGAACGCGCCGAGCGAGGAGCAGTCGTGGGCGTGCGAGACGCTGTAGACCGACTGGCCCTGTGCGAACATCCCGTAGCTGGCGCCGTAGCAGTTGTCCAGCCACACCAGGTCGCCCGTCTGGGCCTTGGCCGCGAAACGGCCGTCGAACCAGTGCCATCCCTCGCCGTTGGCCGAGGCGTAGACGGTGTCGCCGGAGACGAACAGGTCGGTGACGTAGGAGAACTTGTCGCCCTGGCGGGTGGGGATCGGCCGGCTGCTCCAGGGCGCCAGCGCGCCGGTCGTGGCGTCGATCGCGCCGATGCCGACCTTGGCGGTGGCGTTGAGCTGCTGGAACCGTCCGCCGACCAGCACCCGGGACCCGCCCGGCGCCAGCGCCATCGCGAACACCTCGTCGTCGTCGGCGGTCGGCCGCCAGTCGACGTTGCCGCCGTCGGAGGCCCGCACGGCCGCGAGCCGGGTACGGCCGCTGCCGTTGACATTGAAGAAGTTCCCGCCGAAGTAGACCGTCGAGTCGGTCGCGGCGATGGCCCGCACCTTGTTGGACACCGTCGGGGCGAAGCCGGCGACCAGCGCGCCGGTGGCGGTGTCGAACGCGGCGAGGCGGCTGCGCGGCTGCCCGTCCACCTGCGTGAACTCGCCGCCGACGTAGACCCGCCGGCCGTCGGGCGAGGCGACGATCCGCAGCCCCTGCCCGTTCAAGGAGTGGTCGAAGGACTCGACCAGGTCGCCGGTGGTGACGTCGAAGGCCAGGATGTTCTGCCGGTCGACCTCCTGCGCGCTGCCCGCGGCGGTGCCCGGCGGGCGCGCCTTGGTGAAGTTCCCGGTCGCGTACACGGTGTTCCCGACCGTGGCCATGCTCCACACGACGCCGTTCACCTGCCAGGTCGGCAGCGGGTCCGCGCTCACCGTCGGCGGCGTGCCCGCCGGCGGCGCGGTGTCGGCCGCGGCCGTTCCCGCGGGCGCCCCCGGCACGCCCAGCAGCGCCGCGCAGACGGCGGTGACGGCCGCGACGGCGGCCCGCCGGACGGGTGTGCGCACGTGGCATAGGCGCGCTGCGAGAACTCTCACCGGTTCGATTACCCCCAGTACAACGTCCCCGTGCAATTAGTCAGAAGACAAAGAAGACGCGATTAACAGGACGAAGGGAAGATTAACCGAGGCCATGTCTAAACTGGTTGGCCACTACCGGCGCGCCCCGGTCCCCCCGCCGTCGAGGCCGCCGGCTCCCTCAGAACCATGATCGAGGAGATATCCGCATGTCCCAATCGGGATCGCGCCCGTTCACCAATCCGCGCTCGGCGGGCCGGGGAGCGGCGCTCGCGCTGGCGTTCGCGCTGGCCCTGACGGGCTGCTCGGGCGACAAGAAGGAGGCGTCGGGGCCCAAGCCGCCGCCGCCCAGCGAGCAGCCGGAGGCGGAGGCCACCAGCGCGCCGGGCGCCCAGGCGTTCAGCAGCATGACGGGGCTGCGCAAGCCGGTCACCTACAACGACAAGATCAGCGTCGCGATCACCGACATCAAGTACGTGAAGAACAAGGCGAAGGGGCCGGGCGAGATGACCGGCAAGACCCTCACCATCTTCACGCTGCGCTTCACCAACGGGTCCGGGCAGCCGCTCGACCTCAACAAGGTGCGGGTGCTGGCCCAGTACGGCAAGTCCCGCGCCCAGGCCAGCCCCACCTCCTACGCCGACCTCAACGACTTCTACGGGACGGTCGCGGCGGGCAAGCAGCGCACCGCCTCCTACGCTTTCGACCTGCCCACGGCCGGGTTCGGGACGGTCGTGCTCAACGTGGCCTTCAGCGACAAGCACAAGACGGCCGTCTTCGCGGGCTCCCTCAAGCAATAGTGGACGTACCGGCACTTCGGGTATAGCGGGCACTTCGGGGATAGGGGGCGCCGTATGCCGTCATCGACGTCGCGTTGGGCGCAGGTCGCCATGTTCGGGGCGCTGCCGGCGCTCGTCGCCGCGGGCCTGCTGGCCTGGCAGCTGCCGGGGGCCGAGGACGCGCCGCCCTCGCCCGCGCGGGCGACCGGCCCGCCCGGGGCGGTCACGGTGGGCGCCAGCGCGTACAAGGTCCCGGCCAACGCGGTCGTGGTCTCCCCCTCCGGCGACGACACGGCCCAGGGCACGGCCAAGAAGCCGCTGCGCACGGTGGCCGAGGCCATCAGGAAGGCGCGCGCCGGCGGGACGGTCGTGCTGCGGGCGGGGACGTACCACGAGTCGGTCACCGTCCCGGAGAGCAAGCGGCTCACCATCCAGGCCCACCCCGGCGAGGCGGTCTGGTTCGACGGCAGCTCTCCGGTCGACGGGTGGGCGTCCCGGGACGGGGTCTGGGTGAAGGAGGGCTGGGCGGCCAAGTTCGACTCCAGCCCGACCTACACCTCCGGGGCCCGCGTGAACAGCGACAAGGACTTCCAGTTCGTCGACCCGGCCTACCCGATGGCCGCCCACCCCGACCAGGTGTGGGTCGACAACACCGCGCAGCGCCAGGTCGCCTCGCGCGACCAGGTGAAGGACGGCACCTTCTACGTCGACGAAGGCGCCCGCAGGCTCTACCTCGGCACCGACCCGCGCGGCCGGAACGTGCGCGCCAGCACCCTGGGCGATGCCATCACGCTGCGCGCCGGCGGGTCGACGCTGCGCGGCATCGGGGTCCGCCGCTACGCCACCTCGCTGCCCGGCCTCGGCAGCGTGAAGGTCGTCGGCGCCGACGCGACCCTGGAGAACGTGGCCGTCACCGACTCGGCCACCACCGGGCTCAGCGTGCTCGGCCCGCGCGCCACGATCCGGCGGTTCACCGCCACCCGCAACGGCATGCTCGGCATCCACGCCAACCACGCCGACAAGCTGCGGATCGAGCTGGTGCGCGCGCACCGCAACAACCTCGAACGGTTCAAGTCCGCGCCGGTGTCGGGCGGCATCAAGATCACCCGGTCCCGGACGGTCGAGGTCAGCGACAGCGTGCTCGCCGACAACCTCGGCAAGGGCGTCTGGCTGGACGAGTCCGTGCACGACGCCACCGTCACCGGCAACCGGATCGTCCGCAACACCGGGCACGGGATCGTGCTGGAACTGAGCGCCAAGGCGGTCGTGGCGGGCAACGTCGTCCGCGGCAACGGCGGCGACGGGGTGCGCGTCAACGACACCGCCGACGTCGCGATCTGGAACAACACGCTGGCCGGAAACGGCCGCACCGTCCACCTCGTCCAGGACCTGCGCCGCCCGGACCGTCCCGGCACGCCCGGCCGGGACCCCCGCCGGCCGTTCCCCGACCCGGGCATGACCTGGCGGCTCGGGCAGATCACGGTGGGCAACAACGTGCTGGCCGACGCCCGCGGCGACGCGCCGTGCCTGCTGTGCGTGGAGGACCACTCCCCCCAACGGTCGGCGGGCGGGCGGGGGATCGTCGCGAACGGCAACGTCTACGTCCGCCCGGACGCCGGGTCGCCGCGCCGCCTGATCACCTGGTCGCGCGGCGCGGGCGCCCCGGCCGCCTTCACGGGGCTGGCCGCGTTCCGGTCCACGACGGGCCAGGAGCAGCGCGGCCTGGCCTACGACGCCGGGAACGCGGCCACGGCCGACGGCGCGCTGGACGGCTCGGTCGCCGGAGCGGCCGCCGCGAACGCGCTGCCGCTGCCCGCCGAGGTCGCCGGAAAGCTCGACCGGCCCGCCGGCACGCGGCACATGGGCGCCTGGAACCTGCGCGCCGACTAGGGCGTGCCGCCCGTATTCTGAGTCCGCTCGTGACCGCCAGGAGGCGCCCATGACCACCACGGGCCCGTTCCCGCGCCCGACCCTCCTCCCGGGCCGGCACCGTCGCCAGGCCGTGCCGACCTCGGGGTGGTGGGCCGTCATGCTGCCGCTGGCGCTCATGCTGGCCAGCGACTACAAGCTGCGCAACCGCGAGGCGGACCAGGCGGTCGGCGGCAGCGCCGACCTGACCGTGCTGGTGGAGATCGCCGTGTACGGCTTCGCGGCGCTCTACCTCTACTACCGGTTCGGGCTGCGGCCCCCGTCCCGGCCCACGACCGGGCTGCTGCTGGCGGCCTGGGGGTTCGCCGTGTACTGGGCGATGTCGGCGCTGTGGTCGCCGTTCATGTCGCTCGGCATCGTCCGCGGCGTGCAGCTGCTCATCACCATGTGCGTGGCGTACACGATCGCCACCCGGGCCGAAGCACGCGACCTGCACCGGTTCGCGCACGCCTTCATCGCGCTCGTGCTGGCGTCGGTCGCGATCGGGGTCGCTCACCCCTTCCCCCGCACCTCGCGCACCGAGGACCGCTTCAACTGGCTGTTCGTCCACCCGGTCACGGCGGGCGTCTACCTGGCGGTGGCGATCCTCCTCACGGTCGGCTACCTGCTCCGCTGGGAGAATCCGCGGCACCGGCTCTGGCATCCCCTCGCCTATCTGGCCGCGCTGGCCGTCCTGGCGGGCGCCCTGGTGGCCACCGGCACGCGCGGCGCGGCGGCCGGGTGCGCGGTGGGCCTGCTGGTGCTGCTGGCCACCTCGCGCGGCCCCAAGGGCCGGGTGGACGTCGCCGTGCTGGGCGTCGCCGTCGCGACCGTCGCGACGCTGGCGTTCTCCGACAAGATCATGGCCTTTGTCGCGCGCGGCGAGACCGCGGAGAAGCTGGCCTCCCTCAACTCCCGCACCGAGCTGTGGACGCTGGCGATGCAGGCCTACCGGGAGCAGCCCATCTTCGGGCACGGGCTGGGCGCGTCCCGGGGGCTCTTCCTGGACGACATCGGCCTGGGCGGCGGGCACAACGCGTTCATCAACGCCATGGTCGACAACGGCACCGTCGGCCTCGCGATCTTCGTCGTGCTGCTGTTCACGATCGGCTTCGTGGGCCTGCTGCTGGTCCGCAACCGGACCCTGCGCACCGACGCGGGCATGCTTCTGGGCATCCTGGTGTTCTTCCTGGTGAACAGCATCACCACCGAATACCTGGCGGCGCCCGCCAACGTCTCGGGAATCTGGCTGATGGTCCTCATCGCGTGGACGGAGGTGCTGCGCCGCCAGGGCGGCGACCCGATCGAGCCCGCCACGCCCGCCGTCACCGCGACCGCCGCCGAACACGGAGAGGCCCTAGGCTAGCGCCCGTGGACCCCCTGACCATCGAAGGCGCCTACGTCTTCACCCCGCGCGTGCACGGTGACGGCCGAGGATCCTTCCACGAGTGGTTCCGGCAGGACCTCCTGGAACGGACCGGGCACACCTTCGACCTCGCGCAGGCGAACTGCTCGGTCTCGGCCAGAGGGGCGCTGCGCGGCGTCCACTTCGCCGACCTGCCGCCCGGCCAGGCCAAGTACGTCACGTGCGTGCGCGGCGCGATCCTGGACGTCGCCGTCGACATCCGGACCGGCTCCCCCACGTTCGGGCAGCACCAGTCCGTGCGGCTGGACGCCGAAAACCGGAGCTGCGTCTACCTCGCCGAGGGCCTCGGACACGCGTTCATGGCGCTCACCGACGACACGATGGTCGTCTACCTGTGCTCGGCCCCCTACACGCCGGAACGCGAGCACGGCGTGCACCCCCTGGATCCGGAGCTGGGCATCGCGTGGCCGGAAGAGGTCGAGCCGGTCCTGTCCGCCAAGGACGCCGCCGCGCCCTCGTTCGCCGAGGCCCAGAAGTCGGGACTGCTGCCCGACTACCGGGAGTGCCTCGACTTCTACCGCCGCTCCTGAGCCCCGACCGGAGCGGGCCCGGCCAGCTCCGGCCAGGCGGCGTGCAGCGCGTCCCGCCAGTCGCGCATCGGCGGCAGGCCGGCCCGCGCCCAGCCGTCGTGGCCCAGCACGCTGAACGCCGGACGCGGCGCGGGACGGGGGAACTCGGCGCTGGTGACCGGCCGGACCCGGTCCGGATCCAGGCCGAGCAGCGCGAAGATCTCACGGGTCAGCCCGTACCAGGTCGTCCGGCCCGAGCCGGTCCCGTGGTAGACGCCGGGCGGGGCGCCCGAGGCCGCCAGGGCGACGATCCGGTCGGCCAGGTCGCCGGCCCAGGTGGGCTGGCCGACCTGGTCGTCGACGACGCCCACCGTGTCCCGCTCGGCGGCCAGCCGCACCATCGTCTTGACGAAGTTGGGGCCGTGCGCCCCGTACAGCCAGGCCGTCCGGACGATGTACGCGCCCGCCTCCGCCGCCGCCCGCTCGCCCGCCAGCTTGGTACGACCGTAGGCGTTCACCGGGGCCGTCGGGGCGTCCTCGGCGTACGGGCGGTCGGCGCGCCCGTCGAAGACGTAGTCGGTGGAGATCTGCACGAGCGTGGCGCCCGCCTCGGCGCACGCCCCGGCCAGCGCCGCCACGGCCGTGCCGTTGACGGCCAGCGCCGCGTCCTCGGCGGACTCGGCGTCGTCGACGGCCGTCCAGGCGGCGCAGTTGACGACCGTCGACGGGCGGTGCCGCAGCACCGCCGCGCGCACCGCGGCCGCGTCGCGCAGGTCCAGGTCGGCGCGGGTCAGCGCGACGGCGTCCCCGCCCAGCCGCGCTACCAGATCGGTGCCGAGCATCCCCCCGGCACCGGTGACAAGCCAGGTCATCGCGCGTCCTCGACCCTCTTCTTGAGCGGCTCCCACCAGTCGCGGTTGTCCTCGTACCAGCGGATCGTCTCCGCCAGGCCGTCCTCGAACCCGACCCGCGGGGCGTAGCCGAGCGCGCGCAGCTTGGCGTCGTCGAGGGAGTAGCGGCGGTCGTGGCCCTTGCGGTCGGGCACGCGTTCCACCATGTCCCAGCCCGCTCCGAACGCGTCCAGCAGACGCTCCGTCAGCTGGAGGTTGGTCAGCTCCTCGGTGCCCGCGATGTGGTAAACCCCGCCCGGTTCGCCCGCCTCGGCCACCAGCTGGATGCCGCGGCAGTGGTCGGCCACGTGGATCCAGTCGCGGACGTTGCCGCCGTCGCCGTACAGCGGCACCGCGCGGCCGTCCATCAGGTTGGTGGCGAACAGCGGGACGACCTTCTCCGGGTACTGGTACGGCCCGTAGTTGTTGCCGCAGCGGGTGATGCTGACCGGCAGGCCGTGCGTGCGCGCGTACGCGCGGGCGATCATGTCACCGCCCGCCTTGGCCGCCGAGTACGGCGAGTTGGGCGCCAGCGGCGCCGACTCGTCCCACGAACCCGCGTCGATGCTGCCGTACACCTCGTCGGTGGACACCTGCACGACGCGGGGCGTCCCGGCATCGAGGCAGGCCCGCATCAGCGCCTGCACGCCCTGCACGTTGGTGCGCACGAACTCCCCGGCGCTGGCGATCGACCGGTCCACGTGCGACTCCGCCGCGAAGTTGATCACCACGTCGTGGCCGGGCACCAGGTGCGCGAGCAGCTCGTCGTTGCAGATGTCGCCGTGCACGAAGCCGACATCGCCCTCGACCGGCTCCAGATTGGCCAGATTGCCCGCGTAGGTCAGCCTGTCCAGCACGGTGACCTCCGCGCCCGCCCAGGCCGGGTACGCGCCCGACACCAGCTCCCGCACGTAGTGCGACCCGATGAAACCGGCACCGCCGGTGACCAGGACCCTCATTTGCTGATCTGCACTTTGCTGTGGTCCCCCAGAACGAGACGGTGCGCCTTGGGAGCGCGGGGCGCCGGCGTCACCTCGACCTCCCGGCCGATCAGCGAACGCTCGATCCGGCCGACCCCGTCGATGGACGCGCCGCGCAGCACGATCGAGTACTCGATCTCGCTGTCGATCACCGAGCAGTCCCGGTCGATCGAGGTGAACGGGCCCACGTAGGAGTCGCGGACCACCGAGCCCGCCCCCACGATCACCGGCCCGACCAGCCGCGACCCCGACACCGACGCGCCCGGCTCCACCACGACCCGGCCGATCAGCTCGCTCGCCTCGTCCACGCTCCCCTCCACAGTAGGTTCGACGCTTTCCAGGACGAGCCGGTTGACCTCCAGCATGTCGGTCACGTTCCCGGTGTCCTTCCAGTAACCGGAGATCATGGTCGACTCCACCCGCCGGCCCGAGTCGATCAGCCCCTGCACCGCGTCGGTGATCTCCAGCTCGTTCCGCCAGGACGGCTTGAGCCCCGCCACCACCCCGTGCACGTCCGGGCCGAACAGGTACACCCCGACCAGCGCCAGATCGCTCTTGGGACGCTCCGGCTTCTCCTCCAGGCCGATCACCCGGCCCGAGCCGTCCAGCTCGGCCACCCCGAACGCGCGCGGATCCGACACCCGGGTCAGCATGATCTGCGCCGCCGGACGCTCCCGCCGGAACCGCTCCACCAGGTCGCTGATGCCGCCGACGATGAAGTTGTCGCCCAGGTACATGACGAAGTCCTCGTCACCGAGGAAGTCACGGGCGATCAGCACCGCGTGCGCCAGCCCGAGCGGAGCCTCCTGCGGCAGGTAGGTCACCTCGAGCCCGAACTCCGAGCCGTCCCCGACGGCCCCCCGGATCTCCGCGGCGGTGTCGCCGACGACGATGCCGACCTCGCGGATCCCGGCGTCCCGGATCGACTCCAGGCCGTAGAACAGCACCGGCTTGTTGGCCACCGGCACCAGCTGCTTGGCCGAGGTGTGCGTGATCGGCCGCAGCCGGGACCCCGCACCGCCCGCCAGCACCAGCGCCTTCACAGGACGTCCCGGCCGCTGCGGGAGGGAACGGACGGATTCAACGCAGCTCCAAAGGATGCGGGGGGAGGATGGGGATGCCGGGAACACCGGCCGCCCATCGACAGTACCGGCAGTCGAGGCCGCCCTGACCCCCCGCGCGGGTGGCCGGGACCGGTCCGAGGCCGGACCCGGACCGCCCCCCCCGAACGGACCGACCGGCCCGCTACCGCGCCCCGATGATCATCCCCGCCGCGACGGTGTTGTTGGTCGCCTCGTCGATGAGAACGAACCCGCCGGTCAGCCGGTTGCGCGAGTAGTCGTCCACGAACAGCGGCTGCGTCACCCGCAGCGAGATCCGGCCGATCTCGTTCAGCCCCAGCCCGTCCGCCGAATCGTCGCGGTGCAGCGTGTTCACGTCCAGCCGGTAGTTGAGGTCCTTGACCATCGCCCGCGCGGTACGGGTGGTGTGCTTGATCACCAGCTTCATCCGCGGCGCCAGCCGCCGGTCCGGCGTCATCCAGCACACCATCGCGTCCAGATCCTGCGCCGTCTCCGGCCGGTTGTTCGGCCGGGCGATCATGTCGCCGCGCGAGATGTCGATGTCGTCGGCCAGCCGCAGCGTGACCGACATCGGCTGGTACGCCTCCTCCACCGGACCGTTCGGCCCGTCGATCCCGGTGATCGTGGTGGTCAGCCCGGACGGCAGATGCACCACCTCGTCCCCCGGCTTGAGCACCCCGCCCGCGACCTGCCCCGCGTAACCGCGGTAGTCGTGCAGCTCGGGATCGGTGGAGGCGTGCGGACGGATCACGTACTGCACCGGGAACCGCACATCGATCAGGTTCCGGTCCGAGGCGATGTGCACATGCTCCAGATGGTGCAGCAGCGACGTCCCCTGGTACCACGGCATGTTCCCGCTGCGCTCCACCACGTTGTCGCCGTGCAGCGCCGAGATCGGGATGAAGGTGAGATCGGCCACCTCCAGCTTCGCCGCGAACGCGGTGAACTCGTCCACGATCCGCTCGAAGACGTCCTTGTCGTACCCGACCAGGTCCATCTTGTTGACCGCGACCACCAGGTGCGGCACCTTCAGCAGCGTCGTCAGGAACGCGTGCCGCCGCGACTGCTCCAGGATGCCCTTGCGCGCGTCCACCAGAATGATCGCCAGATCGGCGGTGGACGCACCGGTCACCATGTTCCGGGTGTACTGGATGTGCCCCGGCGTGTCGGCGATGATGAACTTGCGCCGCGGCGTCGCGAAGTAGCGGTACGCCACGTCGATCGTGATGCCCTGCTCCCGCTCGGCCCGCAACCCGTCGGTCAGCAGCGCCAGGTTCGTGTACTCCTCGCCGCGGTCGGCGCTGGTGCGCTCCACCGACTCCAGCTGATCCTCGAAGATCGACTTGGAGTCGAACAGCAGCCGCCCGATCAGCGTCGACTTCCCGTCGTCCACCGACCCGGCCGTCGCGAACCGCAGGATGTCCATCTGCTTGGCCCCACCACCGGGAACGGGCGCGGTCGTGCCGGACATTAGAAGTACCCCTCCTTCTTGCGGTCCTCCATCGCGGCCTCGCTCGACCGGTCATCGGCACGGGTCTGGCCGCGCTCGGTGAAATGGGTACTGTGCCGCGATCTCCTCGGCCCCGACCAGCGCATCAGAAGTACCCCTCCTTCTTGCGGTCCTCCATCGCGGCCTCGCTCGACCGGTCATCGGCACGGGTCTGGCCGCGCTCGGTGATCCGCGTCGCGGCGATCTCCTCGATCACCTCGTCGAGGGTCGCCGCGGCCGACTTCACCGCACCCGTGCACGAAGCGTCGCCGACCGTGCGGTAACGCACCATCGCCTCGAACGGCGGCTCGTCCTCGCCCCGGTTCGCGTACGGCAGATCGGCCAGCAGCATCCCGTCGCGCTCGAACACCGTCCGGGTGTGCGCGAAGTAGATCGGCGGCAGCTCCAGCGGCTCACGCCGGATGTAATCCCAGATGTCCAACTCGGTCCAGTTCGACAGCGGGAACACCCGGACGTGCTCGCCCTGCCGGATCCTGGTGTTGAACAGATTCCACAGCTCGGGCCGCTGGCTCTTGGGATCCCACTGCCCGAACTCGTCGCGGAACGACACCACCCGCTCCTTGGCGCGGGCCTTCTCCTCGTCCCGCCGCGCCCCGCCGAACGCCGCGTCGAACCGGTGCTCCTCGATCGCGTCCAGCAGCGTCGTGGTCTGCAGCCGGTTCCGGGACGCGCGCCGCCCGGTCTCCTCCACCACCCGGCCCTGGTCGATCGAGTCCTGGACGGAGGCGACCACCAGCCGCACCCCGAGCTCGGCCACCAGCCGATCCCGGAACTCGATCACCTCGGGGAAGTTGTGACCGGTGTCGACATGCATCACCGGGAACGGGACCGGCGCCGGCGCGAACGCCTTCTGCGCCAGGCGCAGCATCACGATGCTGTCCTTGCCGCCCGAGAACAGCAGGACCGGCCGCTCGAACTCGGCGGCCACCTCCCGGATGATGTGGATCGACTCGGCTTCGAGCACGTCTAGCTGGGACAGCAGGTAATCGCAACGCTGCATGGTCTGGGGCTCTCTCCACGCTCGTCTTGCAGTGCGCCGGTGGGTGGGTATTCGGGGGCTTCGGTCGGGGACGGGCCCGCGGGACGCGGACGGGGACCGGGGGTCAGCCCGGCGGGGCCGCCGTCACATCCCGGATGCCGGTCAGCAGCGTCGACGCCGACCCGGGATGACACACCAGGATATCCGGCAGCCGGGGGTCCTTCTGGTTGTACGCCGGTGCGGCGCCCGAGATCCGCGACACGTGCGCGCCCGCGGCCACCGCCACCGCCACCGGGGCCGCCGAATCCCACTCGTACTGGCCGCCCGCGTGCACGTACGCGTCGACCTCCGCCAGCAGCACCGCCGCGATCTTCGCCCCGGCCGAGCCGATCGGCACGAGCTCGACCTCGACACCGGCCTCGCCCAGCCGCACCGCCAGCCGCTCCAGGAACTCGGGAGGACGGCTGCGGCTCACCGCGACCCGCAACCGGCCAGGCTCCGGAGCCGAGACACGCAGCCCGGCGGCCCGCCCGCCGTCCGAAGGCTCGTCCAACGCCCCACCGGGCGCGGTCCGCAACGTACGCCCCTGCGCCGGAAGGGCCACGGCACCCGCTACGAGCCGCCCCTTCTCCCACAGCGCGACATGGACGGCCCAGTCGGCCCGCCCCTCCTCGGAGAACTCCCGCGTCCCGTCCAGCGGATCCACGATCCACACCCGGTCGGCCGCCAGCCGCACCTCATCGGCGGTGTTCCCGGTCGGAGAACGGTCATCGCCACGCGCCCGCTTCGCGGCGACCGACGACCGGCCCTCCTCCGACAGGATCGCGTCACCGGGACGGCGCCGCGCCAGCTCCCCCATCAGATACTCGTGCGCCCTCAGGTCACCGGTGTCCTTCAGCGCCCGTGTGTCGCCGAACCCGAGCTCCCCGCGCACGCCGAGCAGCAGCTCCCCGGCGCGCCCGGCCAGCTCCGCGGCCAAATCATGATCCCCTGCGGTGTCCGCCGCCGGCTGCTCCGTCATAGACCCCATCACATTCCCGGCTCGTCCTATCGGTCCGGTCTACATTGTGAAGCACACCGGAAACCCGCCCCCGAGCCGGGTCGGGTCAATACGCCCCCGAGCCCTTGAACACGGCCGACCACGTCTTCCACATGATCTGCAGATCGAGCGCCAGCGTCCAGTTCTCCACGTAACGCAGATCGAGCCGGACCGATTCCTCCCAGGTCAGATCCGAACGCCCGCTCACCTGCCACAACCCCGTCATCCCCGGCTTCACCGCCAGCCGCCGGTACACGTCACCGCCATACTTGGCGACCTCGTCCGGCAACGGCGGACGCGGCCCCACCAGCGACATCTCCCCGCGCAGCACGTTGAACAACTGCGGCAGCTCGTCCAGCGAGTACCGGCGCAACCGGCGGCCCACCGCGGTGATCCGCGGATCGGCCTTCATCTTGAACAGCACCCCTTCCGGGTGCTCGTTGTAAGCCTTCAACTCGCGCTTGCGGGCCTCCGCGTCCTGCACCATCGTGCGGAACTTCAGCACGGTGAACTCGCGGCCGTCACGCCCCACCCGGGTCTGCCGGAACATCACCGGCCCCGCACTCGTCACCTTGATCAGGAACGCCACCACCAGCAGCAGCGGACTCAGCGCCAGCAACCCGGCACCCGCCGCCGCCCGGTCGACGAAACCCTTGAGGACCTTGCGCGAACCGTCCAGCTCCGGATGATCCACATGCAGCAGCGGCAGACCCGCCACCGGACGGATCGAGATCCGCGGACCGGTCACGTCCATCAGCGCGGGCGCCACCACCAGCTCGACATCGTCCCGCTCGATCTGCCACGCGAGCCGCCGCAGCGCCACCCCGTCCATCTCCGGGCACGCCAGCACCGCCACCGAGTCGGCGCCACTGGCGTGCACCACAAGGGCGGCCTGGTTGAAGTCACCCAGCACCGGGACGCCCTCGACCTCGCTCACCGCGTCGTCGCCGGAGGCCGGCCCGGGCGGCAGGCACACCCCCACGATGTCCATCCCGTGATAACGCTTCTCCCGCAGCAGCCGGATCAGATCGGCCACCGACGTCCGGTGCCCGACCGCGATCACCCGCCGCATGCAGTCGCCCTTCCAGCGCCGCTTGTGCAGCCACTTGCGCAACCGGTAGCGGGCCACCAGCGCCAGGAAGGTGCCCAACGGCAGCGCCATCACCACATAGCCCCGCGCCACCTCGGTCTTGGTCGCGTACGCCCCGATCGCCACCGTCGCCGTCAACACGAACCCGGCACGCAGCACCCGGTGGAACTCCTCCCACCCGACACCCACGAACCGCGGCTGGTAGGCCCGGCACAGCACCAGCGTCACCACGAACAGCACCGGCAACGCCACCGTCAGCACCGCATACGGCACCGTCGGATCACTCGGAAAGCCCGGAAACCGCAACACGAACGCGATCACACCGGCCGACAGCATGCTCAGGAAGTCGAGCCAAGCGGCCGTCCCCCGGTACCGGCCGGTCCACCGCGTCCCTATCGGACGGAGAACCCGGGCCGGCTCAGTCGGGGACTCCTCGAGCCTGACCTTGTCAACGACCGCCATCGGAACTCTCACCACCCCTGCCGCATGCGCCCCATAACGCACGGTCCACCACAGAGACGGCCGAGCGGCAGGGAAGGTTCACATGTCACCTGAAGCGCGTTTGTCCTGCATCTTACGAGCACGATGACAAAAATGCGCCCGATACGCCGTGACAGCCCGGCTTGTTGATGTCCATCAGAGTGATAGGGAAATGCCGCTGTTCAGCCAGATGACAGGGATCACTCAAGACGCGTGGAAGGAGTTCTGGGCCGCCTCCAAGCCCACCGTCACGAGCGCCTCCACCGCGTCCGCGGCGCGCTCCACGTTCAGCTCCAACTCCCTGCGCTCGGCCGCGGAGAAGTCCTTCAGCACGAACGCCGCCGCGTCCATCCGCCCCGGAGGCCGCCCCACCCCGAACCGTACCCGCAAGTAATTCTTGTCGCCCAACGCACGCGTGATCGACCGCAACCCGTTGTGACCGTTATCGCCGCCACCACGCTTCAGCCGCACCGCCCCATACGGAATGTCCAATTCATCATGGACGACGATCAAGTGCTCCACCGGCGCCTTATAGAAATCGCGCAGCGCCTTCACCGGACCGCCCGACTCGTTCATATAACCCCGCGGCTTCCCCAGCACCGCACGAGCCCCCACCAGGCGCCCCTCCAGCACGTCACACCGCGCCTTGTGCGCCTTGAACCGGCCACCCACCCGCGCCGCCAAGGCGTCCAGCACCATGAACCCGGCGTTGTGCCGGTTCCCCGCGTACGAAGGACCAGGATTCCCCAGCCCCACCACCAGAAGTGTTGATTGCATGCGCGAGCTGCCCTCCTCGCCTAGCGGCTCGTCCCGAGTTCACGGCTCGCGCGAGCTGCGCTCCTCGCCTGGCGGCTCGTCGCTGGTCGCGCAAGCGGCGAGCGCTGCATCGCTTCGCGATCAGCCGGATCTCGCCTCCGGCTTCGATCCTGCTGGCCTCCGGACGCGCTCGCGACGCTGAACGTATGCGTCACCTGAGCAGACCCCTCGCACCCAGTGCCACCACGCTTCTCACCATCTTTCACGGCCGACGGCCCCCGGCGGCGCTGACGCCGCGGGGGCCGTTCGGAAGACAGTGCGCCACGAAACCCGTGGCGGCATCGCTCACTCGGCCTGCTCGCCACCCTCGGCGGCCGCCTCCGCGGGCTCGCCCTCGGCCTCCGCCTCGGCCGCGCCGGCCGAGATCGAGGCGTCCACGATCTGCACGATCAGCAGCTCCTCGTCGGCCACCAGCGTGGTACCCGTCGGCAGCTTCAGATCCCGCGCCAGCACCTGCGAGTCGATCTCCAGAGCGGAGATGTCCAGCGTCACCGACTCCGGAATCCGGGTCGCCTCGGCCTCCACCGCGATCTCGACCTCGGGCTGCACCAGCCGGCCGCCCGCGACCACATCGCCCTCGATCTGCACCGGGATGGACACCCCGACCTTCTCGCCCCGCTTGACCAGCAGCAGGTCGACATGCTCGAGGAAGCCCTTGATCGGGTCGCGCTGCACGTCCTTGGGCAGCGCCAGCTCCGACCCCGCCCCCACGCCCTCCACGCGCAGCAGCACGTTCGGCGTCTTCAGGGCCAGCATCAGGTCATGGCCGGGCAGCGAGATGTGCTGCGGGTCGGTGCCATGACCGTAAAGAACGGCGGGAACCTTGCCGGCCCGGCGGGTGCGCCGCGCGGCACCCTTACCGAACTCGGTGCGCGGCTCGGCGGCGATACGTACCTCGGACACGGCGAAAACTCCTCGTTGTTGCGATCCACGGCCGTCCGAACCTGGACGTCCGCTACGGACAGAGCGAATCAGGCGTTGCTCGATGCGTCAGGCGCCTCGAAGATTCTTTGCGTTGCCCGGGGAGTGCGAAACCTCGCACGGAGCCGCACTGAACGACCCGGGCCATACGCGGATTCAGCAAGTCTAGCCGATCGTCCCAACACGCAAAGCCAGTGGGGCCGGACCGACCGCGAAGATCATCGCTTCCGGACGCGGCACGGGCCCGGGACGACCGAGATCGTCCCAGGCCCGCATCCTTGCCCGTGTCTTTGCCCGACTCAGCTGTGCCCGCCGAACAGGCTGGTCACCGACCCGTCACTGAACACCTCATTGATCGCCCGCGCCACCAGCGGCGCGATCGACAGCACCGTCAGCTTGTCGAACTGCTTCTCCTGCGGGATCGGCAGCGTATTGGTCAGCACCACCTCGGAGATCCGCGAGTTCTTCAACCGGTCCACCGCCGGACCCGACAGCACGCCATGCGTCGCCGCCACCACCACACGCGTCGCACCGTTGTCGAACAGCGCGTCCGCCGCCTTCACGATCGTGCCACCGGTGTCGATCATGTCGTCGACCACCACGCAGGTGCGGCCCTCGACCTCACCGACGACGTCGAACACCTTGACCTCGTTCGCCACGTCCGGATCGCGCTTCTTGTGGATGATCGCCATCGGCACGCCGCCCAGCCGGTCCGACCACCGCTCGGTCACCCGCACCCGCCCGGCGTCCGGCGCCACCACCGTCACCTGCGACAGGTCGAGCCGGCTCTCGAAATGCGAGGCCAGCAGGTCCAGCGCGAACAGATGGTCGACCGGACCGTTGAAGAAACCCTGGATCTGCGCGGTGTGCAGATCAACCGTGATCAGCCGGTCGGTCCCCGCCGTCCTGAACAGGTCGGCCATCAGCCGGGCCGAGATCGGCTCGCGTCCACGGTGCTTCTTGTCCTGCCGCGCGTATCCGAAGAACGGCGCCACCACCGTGATCCGCTTGGCCGACGCGCGCTTCAGCGCGTCCACCATGATCAGCTGCTCCATGATCCACTGGTTGATCGGCGCCGTGTGGCTCTGGATCACGAACGCGTCGGAACCGCGCACCGACTCCAAGAAACGCACGAAAGTCTCGCCGTTGGCGAAATCGTACGCCGAGGTCGGCGTGAGCTCGACATGGAGGTTGTCGGCTACTTCCTTGGCCAGGTCCGGGTGAGCACGGCCGGTGAAGAGCATCAGCTTCTTCTGGCCGCTCGCCTTGATCCCACTCACCTCTGACAACTCCCCCTCAATGGAACTGTACTTCCCGTGGGTGTCGTGCCCACATGCCGCGTCATTCCGCGCGGTCCCGCCCGGAGGCCCGGCGGGCGGCCTCGGCCGCCGGAGTCCCCGCACGCTTCCGCTCCACCCAGCCCTCGATGTTGCGCTGCCGCCCGCGGGCCACCGCCATCGCACCAGGCGGAACATCCTGGACGATCACCGACCCGGCCGCCGTATAGGCGCCGTCGCCGATCGTGACCGGCGCGACGATCATGGTGTCGCTGCCGACCTTCACGTGGTCTCCCACCACGCTACGGTGCTTCTCCACACCGTCATAGTTCACGAACACGCTGGACGCGCCGATATTGGAACCGGCGCCGATCTCCGCGTCGCCCACATAGGTCAGGTGCGGCACCTTGCTGCCCTCACCCACCTCGGCGTTCTTGGTCTCCACATACGCGCCGATCTTGACCTTGCGACTCAACCGCGTACCCCGCCGCAGATAGGCGAACGGACCCACCGACGCCTCAGGACCGATCTCCGCACCGTCGGCGACCGTGTTGACCACCCGCGCACCGGCCCCCACCAGGGTGTCGGTCAGCGTGGAACCGGGCCCGACCTCGGCACCCTCGCCCAGATGGGTACGGCCGTGCAACTGCGTGCCCGGGTGGACGACCGCGTCCGCCTCGGCGGTGACGTCCACATCGATCCAGGTCGAGGCCGGGTCGACGATCGTGACCCCGGCCCGCATGTGCGCCTCCAGGATCCGGTCGTTCAACTGCCGCCGCGCCTGCGCCAGCTGCACCTTGTCGTTCACGCCCTGGGTCTCCACCCAGTCGGCGGTCAGGTACGCGCCCGCCCGATGCCCGTCGCCGCGCAGGATCCCCACCACGTCGGTGAGGTACTCCTCGCCCTTGGCGTTGTCGGTGGTCACCCGCTTGAGCGCGTCGGCCAGCAACGCGCCGTCGAAGGCGTACATGCCGACATTGATCTCACGGACGGCCCGCTGCACCTCGGTCGCGTCCTTGTGCTCGACGATCGCGGCGACCGACCCGTCACCCTCGCGAAGAATGCGCCCGTAGCCGGTCGCGTCGGGCATCTCGGTGGTCAGGACGGTCACGGCGTTGCCCTCGGCACCATGCACCCGCACCAGCTCGGCCAGCGTCTCGCCGCGCAGCAGCGGGTGGTCGCCGTTGGTCACCACCACGGTCCCGCTCGGCCCGCCGCCGTCCCACAGCCGTTCCATGGCCATCCGGACGGCGTGCCCGGTGCCGCCCTGACGCTCCTGCACCACGGGCTCGGGCCGCGGGGACGTCTCCGCCTCGGCCTGCTCCAGATGGGCGACCACCTGCTCGCGGCGATGCCCGACGACCACCACCAGGCGGCCGGGGTCCAGCGCGCGGGCGGCGGCCAGCACGTGACCGAGCATGGGGCGCCCGCACAGCTCGTGGAGAACCTTGGAGGTGCGGGACTTCATACGGGTGCCCTCGCCCGCGGCAAGGACAATGACGGCAGCCGGGCGGCTAGCACTCACGTGGAGGCTCCTCGGCAGTGCGGACGGGATCGGTTTGGCTCGGGCGTCGATCACGGGGGCCTCGCCCACCTAGATCTACCTGCTCAAACAGGCTCGCAACACGCCCGACACCGGAAGGATACCGCCCAGCCCGGAACTGTCACCCCGCCGGGCACCCACACCCCCAGAACGGCGGCGGGCCCGGCCCGCTGTGGGCCGGACCCGCCGTTCAACACTCGAACATTGAGCTCCGCCGCCAGGGCTCGAACCTGGAACTTTGGGACCAAAACCCAATGCGTTGCCAATTACGCCACGGCGGATAGTTCGGACATGTCCCCCTTAAGGGGGCTGCTCGCCCGGTTCACGATACCGGTTTGGGGCTTCAACCCTCACCCCAGTTAGCCGGGCGGATGATTGATCGTCCGCCAGCCTATCGAGAGCCGCCTCGGAACGACGGGCGAAGTGAGCAGCAGCCTCCTCGGCGCCGAGCATGGCGCCGTAAGCCCAGCCCTCGACGCGAGGGTAGAGGTCGGCGCTCTGCACCGCACGGACGCACAGGCACCCGTGGTAGTCCTCTACGAGGTTCTTACGCTTGGTTTTGGGTTTGTGGCCCTTGATCACCGGCTTCTGGAAGGCGTCCTCGGGCGTGCCGGTCAGCTCTGCCCAGAAACGCGTGGAAGCCGGGATGTCGGCCGTCTCGTGAATGTGCAGCTGAAACCTGAGGTGCTCGCGAGGTACCCCTGCGACCTGCAGAAACCTCAGGAAGAAGCGGACCAGCGCGGGATCGCTGTTGATGAAGACCAGCCGCTCCTGACGGCGGTAGATCTTGTCCTTCGAACCCTCGCACCAGTAGACCAGCGCGCCGGCGAGCAGGATGTCACGCTCGTCGAGATCTCCGAACTCGGAGGAGGCGGCGAGCTTGGTCTCATGGCGCTCTCGTTCTCGCGCTTCGTGGTACGGAGCCCAGCGCGACTGCCACATCGCGGCCACGCGCTCCTGTTCGTGGCCGGGGCGCGGCGGCGCGGGGACGTCGCGGAGCCATAGGGAGCAGGTGCTGATGGAGACGCCCAGTGATCCGGCGATCTCGCGGTAGGTGCGGCCTTCCTTGCGGAGGGAGATGGCCAGTTCGCGGAGTTCTTCGGGGAGTTTTTCGACCATGCGTTCGACAGTACGGCGCGATGGTGACAATCCGAAGTCATCTGACTTCAGATAGTTACATCTTGTCAGGATGTATGGCCCCACCTCGGGGAACGCCTGCAGACGGGGGGGCGGGCCGGTCAGATATGACTGTGGGCAAGCTCACCTGCCCGAATTATGTAGGTTTAGTGCAGTTTTATGTGAGCACTTACATCCTGAAGGAGGCGTCCGGACGCTCTCTGGGGCCGGTGACGGGCGCCGTCCGGCGACCCGTCTGACCTGGTGATTCAAGGGCCGCACGGGGCACGAGTCCACCGTGATTTTACGCATCGGACACTGTCAACCTACGCAAGCGTAGGTTACGTTGGCGTAGGTAAGGCGACCCGGAGAAAGCAGGGAAGTGGTGACGCATGTCTTCAGCCCCCGTCCTCGATCCGCCCCGCCCGCAGCGCCGACCCGAGATCGAGCCGGAGCCGTCGGGAAGGCTCGAACGGATCCTCGTCGGGGTCTTCACCGGTGTGCCGTTCCTCGCCCTGCTCGCCGCGGTGCCGCTGGCCTGGGGCCGTTTCCTGGGCTGGACCGACATCGCGCTGACGGCGGTCTTCTACTTCGTCTCGGCCGCCGGGATCACCGTCGGCTACCACCGGTACTTCACGCACGGCTCGTTCAAGGCCCGCCGCCCGCTGAAGATCGCGATGGCGCTGGCCGGGAGTCTGGCGATGGAGGGTCCGGTCATCACCTGGGTCGCCGACCACCGGCGGCATCACAAGCACTCCGACAAGGAGGCCGACCCGCACTCGCCGTGGCGGTTCGGCAATGACTGGAAGGCCCTCGCCAAGGGGCTGGCGTGGGCGCACTACGGCTGGTTGTTCGACGGCAACCGCACGTCCAAGGAGCGGTTCGCCAAGGACCTGCTGAACGACCGCGACATCGTCCGGATCCACAAGGCCTTCCCGGGCCTGGTCGCGGTGACGCTGCTGCTGCCGGGGGTGCTCGGCGGGCTGCTGACGATGTCCTGGGCCGGCGCGTTCACCGCGTTCTTCTGGGCCGGGCTGGTGCGGCTCACGCTGGTGCAGCACGTGACCTGGTCGATCAATTCGATCTGCCACACCTTCGGCAACGAGGACTTCGAGGTCCGCGACAAGTCCCGCAACGTGTGGTGGCTGGCGATCCCCTCGCTCGGCGAGTCGTGGCACAACCTGCACCACTCCGACCCGACCTGCGCGCGGCACGGTGTGCTCAAGGGTCAGGTCGACATCAGTGCCCGGGTCATCTGGGTGTTCGAGAAGGCGGGCTGGGCGCACGGTGTGCGCTGGCCGGACGCCGAGCGGCTCGACGCCAGGCGCGCGAAGCGGCCTGGGTGAGCGTCACAATTGACCTGTGACTGAACCTGCCCCCCGGTCGCGCAGAAAGCGGATGACCGGCAAGGAAAGACGCGAGCAGCTCCTCAACATCGGGCGGACCCTGTTCGCCGAGCGCGGGCTGGACGGCACGTCGGTGGAGGAGATCGCCGCCGCGGCGGGCGTCTCCAAGCCGGTGGTGTACGAGCATTTCGGCGGTAAGGAGGGGTTGTACGCGGTGGTGGTCGACCGGGAGTTCGAGCGGTTGCTCGGCCTGGTGACCGAGGCGCTGAGCTCGGCGATCCACTATCGCGGCAAGTTGGAGAAGGCGGCGCTGGCGCTGCTGGAGTACATCGAGACCAATCCCGACGGGTTCCGCATTCTGGTGCGTGATTCGCACGGCGGTACGGGGACCGGGAGTTTCGCGAGCCTGCTGAGTGAGATCGCGGGTGAGGTCGAGCATGTGATGGCGCGGGAGTTGGACCGGCGCGACTATGACGAGAAGTACGCGCCGATGTACGCGCAGATGCTCGTGGGGATGGTGGCGCTGACGGGCCAGTGGTGGTTGGACGCGCGGCGTCCCAAGCGCGAGGAGGTCGCGGCCCACTTGGTCAATCTGGCGTGGAACGGGTTGTCCGGTCTGGAGCCGCGCCCGTCGTTGGATCCCAGGCGCCGGCGCAAGGAGGCCGAGCGCCGGGAGAAGCAGGCGGAGAAGGCGGCGGCCAAGGCGGAGAAGGCCGAGGAGAAGGCGGCCGCGAAGGCGGCGTCGCGCGGGTCTCGCTGAGCGGTTGACCGGTGGCCGCCTGGAGTTCGTCCGGGCGGCCACCGGCCGGGGTCACCGTGTTACCGGTTGGCCCGTGCCTCGGTTCGCGAGGCCGGGGTCTTGGTGGGCGCAGCGTCGCGATCATGGGATCGGTCGTGCGCCCGGGGTGTGCGGCCGTTGGGGCGCCGCCCACCGTGCGAGCTGGCACACCGCAGGGGAACGAGTCGCTTCCCTCCCACGGTGGGCGGCCGTTCAGGGGCCGGCGCGGGCCGCGATGACGAACACGCGCCGGAACGGGTAGACGGTGCCGTATGGCGTGGCCGGGTAGGCCGCGCGTAGCAGGGCGCCGTATTCGGTGAGGAAGTGGTCGGCCTCGTCGGGGCCGAGGGCGGTCAGGACGGGCCGCAGCGCGGTGCCTTTCATCCATTCGAGGACGGCGTCGTCGCCCTGCAGGACCTGGGTGTAGGTGGTCTCCCAGGCGTCGACGTGGCAGCCGTGGCGGGTGAGCAGGTCGAGGTAGCCGGCGGGGTCGAGGACGGGGTGCGGGCGGGAGAGGCCGCCGAGGCGGTCGCGCCAGCGTGGGCTTTCGCAGGTCTGGCGGAGCAGGGCGTGGCTTGGGGCGTCGAAGTTGCCGGGGACCTGGAAGGCGAGCCGTCCGTCGGGTGCGAGGGCGTCGATCCAGCGTGGGAGCAGGTCGGTGTGCTCGGGGATCCAGTGCAGGACGGCGTTGGAGACGATCAGGTCGAGGGGCCGTTCGGGGTGCCAGGTGGTGATGTCGCCGACGGTGAAGCGGAGGCGTCCGGGGATGGTGCGGGCGCGGGCGGCGTCGATCATCTCGGGTGAGCTGTCGACGGCTTCGATGTCGGCGTCCGGCCAGCGGCGGGCGAGTGACGCGGTGAGTTCGCCGGTGCCGCAGCCGAGGTCGGCGATGCGTGCGGGCGCGGGGGGCGTTCGGGTGGCCCGGGCCAGCAGTTCGGTGAACGGGCGGCCGCGCTCGTCGCCGAAGGCCCCGTACTGTGCGGGGTCCCAGATGGCGGCGGGCGGTTCGGCCGCTGCTTGTCTCGACATCAAGAGACAGGATGCCCGGCGATAATCTTGATGTCAAGAAAGTCTTCTCGATATCGAGACAGGTAGGCTGTCCGGCATGCAGGACGAGGTGGACCGGCTCGTCGGGGCCTGGCGCAAGGAGCGGCCGGACCTCGATGTCCGGCCGCTGCAGGTCCTCAGCCGGGTGTCGCGGCTGGCCCGGCACCTGGACCGTGCCCGCCGCGCCGTCTTCGCCGCGCACGAGCTGGAGGGCTGGGAGTTCGACGTGCTCACGGCGCTGCGCCGGGCGGGCACCCCGTACCAGCTGAGTCCGGGCGCGCTGCTGCGGGCCACGCTGGTCACCTCCGGCACCATGACCAACCGGATCGACCGGCTGGCCGCCGCCGGGCTGGTGGAGCGGCATCCCGATCCGCAGGACAAGCGGGGCGTGCAGGTGCGGCTCACCGCGGCGGGCATGACCCGGGTGGACGCCGCGTTCGCGGATCTGCTCGACCGGGAGCACGGGATCCTCGAGGGGCTGGCCCCCGACGACCGCGAGACGCTGTCGGGGCTGCTGCGGACGCTGCTGATCCCCTTCGACAGCCCCGAGGGGTCCGAGGCCTAGCCGACGTCCTCGGCGAGCATCAGCCACTCCTCCTCGACCTGCGCCGCCTCGGCCTGGATCTCCTTCAGCCGGCCGTCGAGCTCCTGGAGCCGCTCGTAGTCGGTCGCCGCGGCGGCCAGTCGCTCGTGCAGCTCCGCTTCCTGCCCGGCCAGCTTGTCGAGGCGGCGTTCGAGCCGGTCGAGTTCCTTGCGGGCCTTCCACTCCTGCCCGCCGCCCTTGGCGCCGGTCTTGGGCTCTGTGACGGCGGCAGCGGTCGTCCCGGAGGCCGCGGCACGGGTGGGGGCGGTGCCCTCGGCGCGGCGCCGCAGGTACTCCTCGACCCCGCCGGGCAGCATCGAGACCCGCCCGTCACCGAGCAGCGCGACGGAATGGTCGGTGACCCGCTCCAGGAAGTAGCGGTCGTGGCTGACGACGATGAGCGTGCCCGGCCAGCCGTCGAGGAGGTCCTCCACCTCGGTCAGGGTCTCGATGTCGAGGTCGTTGGTGGGCTCGTCCAGCAGCAGCACGTTGGGCTCGCCCATGAGCAGCCGCAGCAGCTGCAGGCGGCGCCGCTCGCCGCCGGACAGGTCGCCGACCGGCGTCCACTGCCGGTCGCCGCGGAAGCCGAGCCGCTCCAGCAGCTGGCTCGCGGTCCACTCGCGCTTGCCCACGGTGATCCGCTGCTTGATCTCCTCGACCGACTCCAGCACCCGGCGGCCCGGGTCGAGCTCCTCCAGGTTCTGCGACAGGTGGGCGAGCCGGACGGTGCGGCCGCGGACCACCCGGCCCGCGCCGGGGGCGACGGAGCCGTCCAGCAGCCGCAGCAGGGTGCTCTTGCCGCTGCCGTTGACGCCGACCAGGCCGATCCGGTCGCCGGGGCCGAGCCGCCAGGTCAGCCGCTCGAAGAGGGGGCGGCCGCCGACCTCGACGGCGGCGTCCTCGAGGTCGATCACGGTCTTGCCGAGCCGGGCGGTGGCGAACCGGGTCAGCTCCACCGAGTCGCGCAGCGGCGGCTCGTCGGCGATCAGGGCCTGTGCCGCGTCCACCCGGAACTTGGGCTTGGACGTGCGGGCCTGCGGGCCGCGGCGGAGCCAGGCCAGTTCCTTGCGCAGCAGGTTCTGCCGTTTGGCCTCGGTGGCGGCGGCGATCCGGTCGCGCTCGGCCTTGGCCAGCACGTAGGCGGAGTAGCCGCCCTCGTAGCGCTCGACCTGGCCGTCGACGACCTCCCAGGTGCGTTCGGTGACCTCGTCGAGGAACCAGCGGTCGTGGGTGACCGCCAGCAGCGCGCCGCGGCGGGACCGCAGGTGCCGGGCCAGCCAGTCGATGGCCTCCAGGTCGAGGTGGTTGGTGGGCTCGTCCAGGACGATCAGGTCGGACTCGGGGACCAGCAGCCGGGCCAGCGCGACCCGGCGCCGCTCGCCGCCGGACATCCCGGCGAGCGGGGCGTCCAGCGGCAGGTCGGCGAGGAGGCCGGCGAGGATGTCGCGGACGCGGGTGTCGCCGGCCCATTCGTGCTCGGGACGGTCGCCGAGCACGACGCCGCGTACGGTGGCGTCCTCGGCGAAGGCGTCGCGCTGGGTCAGGTAGCCCAGGCGCAGCCCGCGGGCGTGGGTGACCCGGCCCTGGTCGGGCTCGGCGGTCCTGGCGAGGATCTCGACCAGCGTGCTCTTGCCGCCGCCGTTGCGGCCGACGACGCCGACGCGGTCGCCCTCGTCGAGGCCGAGCGACACGGCGTCGAGCAGCGGCTTGGGGCCGTAGGCCTTGGTGACGTTCTCAGCGTTGATCAGATTCACGACATCTTCAAGGCTAGTGGCCCCGGCGAGCACCTTGGGCCGGGGCGCCGGGGAGGGTTCAGGACCCTCCGCCACCGCCCCCGCAGCCGCCGCCACCACCGCAGGACGATCCCCCGCTGCACGAGCCGCCGCTGCTGCAGGAGTAGCCGCCACCGCCACCGAAGAATCCGCCGCCGCCCCTGCCGCGCCGGCGCTTGCTCTGCCGGCCGCGCTCAGTCGTGTTGACGAGCACGATGACGCTCACGATGAGGACCATCACCCCGATGACGAACAAACCTGGGAGGGCATCCATGGCCGTTCTCCTTCCGTTCCGCTCCGCCGCCGCGAGTTCTGGCTAGTAGCTGGAACTCGAGCTGGAGGAGCCCCCGCTGTCGAAACCTGAGGAGCCGCCCGAGGAACCACCGGACGAGCCGCCGCTGTCGTAGCCCGAGGAGCCGCCGTAAGACCCGCCGGACGAGGAACCGGGATCGGGCGACGGTCCGCCGGAGTAGCCGCTGTAGGGGTCGGCGCCCGGCGCGTATCCGCCATGAGAGGGAGCCGGGCCGGCGCTGTACGGGTCGTACGGGTTGTGGGAGCCGTACGGGCCAGGCTGGGATCCGGGTCCGCCGGGCTGGTACGGGTTGTACCCGGGCGCCCGGCCGCGTCCGGCGGACGAGCGGACGGCGAGCGCGATCACCACGCCCACGACCACGACGAGGGCGAGGAGGAGGACTAGCACGAGGAGCAAGGTGATACTGGCCACCGCGTCTCCCTTTCCGAAGGGTCGGGGGTTCCGACGGGTCGAGCAGTTGCGGGGTGAAGGGCTTTCGGTTTTAGACGCGGCCGGTCCGGTGGCGGTTCAGTCAGATAATTGTTGCCCCGGGGAAAGGTCCCTGCGCGCGGACGACCGACCGGGCCACGCCGGTGTCGTCCAGAGCCTCCGCCAGTTCGGCCCCGTGCTCCTCCGACTCGGCCAGGAACGCGCAGGTCGGACCGGACCCGGACACCAGCGCGCCGATCGCCCCGGAGTCGCGTCCGGTGGCCAGCGTGCGGCGCAGCGCGGGCCGCAGCAGCAGCGCCGCGGGCTGCAGGTCGTTGTCCAGCGCGGCGCCCAGCCCTTTGACGTCCCCGGTGGCCAGGGCGGTCATCAGGGCCTGGGAGACCTCGGGCCAGGGCGCGCGCTCGCCCCGGGCGGCGCGCAACCGGTCGCATTCGGCGTACACGGCCGGGGTGGACAGGCCGCCGTCGGCGGTGGCGAACACCCAGTGGAAGGTGCCGCGGGTCAGCGCCGGCGTCAGCCGCTCGCCCCGCCCCACCCCGACGGCCGTGCCGCCGAGCAGCGCGAACGGCACGTCGCTGCCCAGCAGCGCGCCGATCTCCAGCAGGTCGTCGCGGGTGAGCAGGGGGTCCTCGCGGTCGTCCCAGAGCCGGGCGCAGGCCACCAGCGCGGCGGCGGCGTCGGCGCTGCCGCCCGCCATGCCGCCCGCGACCGGGATGGCCTTGCGGATGCGCAGCGCGGCCTGCGGCTCGACGCCGAGCCGCTCGGCCACCAGGAGCGCCGCCCGCGCGGCGAGGTTGTCGCCGTCGACGGGGACGCCGTCGATCGCCACCCGGGCGTGCGGGGCGGCCTCGACGGTCACCTCCAGCCGCTCGGCGGGAACGGCCGTCACCTCGTCGACGAGGGAGACGGCTTGGAAGACGCTGACGAGGTCGTGATACCCGTCGTCGCGAAGCGGCCCCACGCTGAGTTGGAGGTTGACCTTCGCGGGCACGCGTACGGTCACTGCGGTCACGTCACGGAAGCGTAGAGGACCCGGGCCCCTCCGTGGCGGGCGGGGCGCACCGGGTCCCCGCCACCGGCCCGAGGCCCGCTCAGCCGCCGCTGGTCACCGGGAGGTTGCGGGGGTTGAAGTACGGCGTGGTGGCCAGTTCGCGCAGCGCCGAGACGGCCTGGTTGTCGCCGGTGACGGCGTACCGGCGCCGCTCGTCCCTGGACTCGGTCGCCTGTTCGTCGGAGTTGAAGTAGACCACGGCCTTGACCCGCGGGTTCTGCAGCGTCTCGGCGGCCTTGCGGAGCCATTCGGCGCGCCGGACGCCGTAGGACTTGGGCACGCCGAACTCGGCGACCATGATCGGCTTGGGCCGGTCGTCGGCCCACTCCAGGAACAGCTTGAGCGACTCCGACAGGTCGCGGTAGTCGTACTCGCCGCCCGGCTGGGCGTTCACGCAGATCCAGTCCACCTGGTCGTCGCCCGGGTAGAACGAGGGCGCGTTGCGGGAGCCGAAGCCGCCCGCGGTGGGGCACCAGACCCAGGCGACGTTGTCGACGCCCTCCCGCTGGAAGATCCCGCGCAGGTGCTTCCAGGCGGCGATGAAGTCGGCCGGCCCGTAGATCCTGGAATCGCGCAGGCTCTCCTTGTCCATGTCGCGCTGCCAGCGCAGGAAGATCGGCTTGCCGGTGGCCTTGATGGCGCGGGCCCGCTCCTGGATCAGCCGGTCGTGCTTGCCGGAGACGATCTCCCGGGTGTCGGTGCCCGCCCAGCTCAGCAGCAGGTACCGGTCCCCGGCGTTGAGCAGCTGGGAGTCGTCGCGGCTCGGGAAGGCGGACTTCCAGCCCCGGTAGCTCTGCACGATGTCCAGCCGGCGGCCGAGGTCGCGTTCGAGGTCGCCCACCGGTCCGGGCACCGGGCGGAACGACGGCGAACCCGACGGGCCGCCCGCCGCCTCGGACGGGCTGCCGGACGGGGAGCCCGACGGGGACGGCCCGGCGGCGTCGGGCGGCATCCAGGCGCCGAAGTAGGCGCCCTGCTTGGGCGGCACGGGGGCGACGCCCGGACGGGCGGTGCTCGTGATCGTCGGTGCCGCGCCCGCGCCGCTGCTACAGCCCGCCGCGAACGCCAGCGCCGCCAGGGCCGCCAGGGGCCCCCTCGCCGGCGCCGCCACGGGCCTCCTCGCCGGCGCCGTCCGCGAACGCCCCTTCGCCCGCCCCTTCAGCATGTTCCTCCGCCTCGTTCCGGTCCAGCACGCCCCCAGGACGATACTGGGCGAGCCGGGCGAAGGCGGCCACGTCCAGCGCTTCGCCACGAGCTTGTGGATCAACGCCCGCGGCGCGCAGCGCCCGTTCCGCCGCCGCGGCCGATCCGGCCCAGCCCGCCAGTGCCGCGCGCAGCGTCTTGCGGCGCTGCGCGAACGCCGCGTCGACCACGGCGAACACCTCCGCGCGGGACGCCCGGGTCGGCGGCGGCTCGGCCCGGGTGAAGGCCACCAGGCCCGAATCGACGTTGGGCGCGGGCCAGAAGACCGACCGGCCCACCGCCCCGGCCCGCCGCGCCTCCCCGTACCAGGCCAGCTTCACCGACGGTACGCCGTAGATCTTGCCGCCGGGCGTGGCGACCATCCGGTCGGCGACCTCGGCCTGCACCATCACCAGCGCGCGGCGCAGCGACGGGAAGGTCGCCAGCAGGTGCAGCACCACCGGGACGGCCACGTTGTAGGGCAGGTTCGCGACCAGCGCGGTCGGCTCGGGCCCCGGCAGGCCGGTGAGGCGCAGCGCGTCGGCCTGGACGACCTCCAGCCGCCGGGCCTGTCCGGGGGCGCGTGCGGCGACCGTGCCGGGCAGCGCCCCGGCCAGCACCGGGTCGATCTCCACGGCCACGACCCGGCGCGTCTCCGGCAGCAGCGCGAGGGTCAGCGAGCCCAGCCCGGGGCCGACCTCGATCACCACGTCGTCGGTGGCCGGACCGGCGGTCCGCACGATCCGCCGCACGGTGTTGGCGTCGATGACGAAGTTCTGGCCGAGCGTCTTGGTCGGCCGGATGCCCAGCCGTGCGGCCAGCTCCCGGACGTCCGCCGGTCCGAGAAGTGCCTGTACGTCCCCCACGGCTCCAGTGTCTCAGGTCGGCCGGGCGGGTCGTGCGCGTTAGCCGAAGAGGTTGCTGCCGCAGTTGGGCCACTGCCCCTGCCAGCGCCCGTTCACCTTGTTGTAGAGCAGCTGTGCCCGGTAGGTCTGCTCGGCGGCGCTGGCGTCGGACGGCTTGCCCGACCCGCCGACCGAGCCCCAGGTCTGCATCGAGAACTGGTAGAGCCCGTAGTAGCCGGCCGGGTTGACGGCCTTGGGGTTGCCGCCGGACTCGCATTTGGCCAGGCCCGCCCAGTTGAGCCGGGCGGCGGAGCCGGTCGAGGCGCCCTTGGGGCCGACCGCCACGATCGCCGCCACCGGCTTGCGCTTGACCTGCTCGGAGATCACCGCCTTGACCTTCTTGCCGCGCCGCCGCACGTAGGCGATCTGGACGACCTTCATCCCGGGCTTGCCCTTGCGCATCACCTTCTCGCTGAAGGGCGCCACCTTGGAGCTCTTCTTGCGGATGGGCGGCGCGCTGGTCTTCACCGTCTTGGTCACGGGCTTGGACAGCAGCCGCACCACCTTGATCATCTCGCCGGGCGGGGACTGCCGCGGCGGGGACACCAGGTCGTAGGGGCCGAGCGCGACGCGGGCCTGGCTCAGCACCTGCTCCACGGTCGCGCCCGCGCTCATGACCTCGGACTTCTTCTTGTCCACCATGAGCACGATCTTGCGCGGGGTGGCGCTCGGCCGGGGCGCGTCCGCGGCCGCGGACGACGGGGCGCTCGTGGACGGGGCCTTCTCGCCGCCGCAGCCGGCGAGCAGGGCCGCCGTCACGAGCAGGGACAGCGCAGAGCGCGTGGGGGGTCGGCGCACCTTCGTTTCCTCCATGGCCGACAGGGCTCCGGGGGGTGCCCTGTGCAACTGCCAGACCTTAGAGCCCCGCGGGGCTCTCCCGCCACCCGAACGGCGATGTTCCCGACCCCGCGTCCCGGTCGGGTGAGGTTCAGGTGCGCCGGTTCAGCGGCGCCGGTTCAGCGGTGTCGGTTCAAAGGTGTCGGCTCACCATGGGCCGAAGACGCGTTCGCCGTTGGCCGCGATCGCCGTGCACAGCTCGGCGAGGTCGACGCCCTTCACCTCGGCCATGAACCGGACGGTGTGCGGGATCAGGTAGGAGGCGTTGGGCTTGCCGCGGTGCGGGATCGGAGTGAGGAACGGCGCGTCGGTCTCCACCAGCAGCAGATCGAGCGGGGCGGCGCGCAGCGCGTCCCGCAGGGGCTCGGCGTTCTTGAACGTGACGTTGCCCGCGAAGCTCATCACATAGCCGCGCTCGGCGCAGACCTTGGCCATCTCGGCGTCGCCGGAGAAGCAGTGGAACACCACCCGCTCCGGGGCGCCCTCCTCCGCCAGGATGCGCAGCACGTCGGCGTGCGCGTCCCGGTCGTGGATGACCAGGGCCTTGCCGGTGCGCTTGGCGATGGCGATGTGGGCCCGGAACGAGCGCTGCTGATCGTCCTGCGGGGCCCAGTCGCGGTAGCGGTCCAGGCCGGTCTCGCCGATCGCCCGCACCTTCGGGTGGACCGACATCGCCTCGATGTCGTGCAGTACCGCGTCGCTGATGCCGGTCGTCTCGTTGGGGTGGATCGCCACCGCCGCGTAGACGTCCTGGTACTCGCCGGCGGCCTCCACCGCGAACCGCGACGACGGCAGGTCGCAGCCGATCGTGACGATCCGCGCGATCCCGGCCGCGTGCGCGGCCGCCAGCGCCTCGGTGACCGGCGTGTCGGCCAGGTCGAGATGGCAGTGGCTGTCGAACACGTCCACCGGAAGGCGCTCGGGCAGCGGCGGAAAGGCTCGGGACGCCTCCCCGCCCGGCCCCCTGCTCACTGGGCGTCGCCCCCGTTCTGCGCCTTGCCCGCCTCCAGGCGGGCCAGCTCCTCGTCGGCGACCGACGGGTCGAGCTTCTTGAACAGCGGGGTCGGCTTGGTCAGCGGCACGCCCGGCTTGATCGGCCGGGACTCCCAGACCGCCTCGGAGACGTAGTCGCCGGTCAGCACCGGGTAGTCGGCGCCGCCTTCCTCGGACACGACCTCCAGCCGCGGCATCGCGCTCCAGGTGCCCTCGCCGCCGAGCATCTCATGCACCTTCTGCGAGGAGTTCGGCAGGAACGGGGTCAGCATCGACTTGGCGTCGTCGACCACCTGCAGCGCCACGTGCAGGATCGACTTCACCCGCTCGGGGTCGTCCTTGAGCTTCCACGGCGCCTGGTCGGACAGGTAGCGGTTGGCGTCGCGGACCACGTCCAGCGCCTCGGTGATCGCGTTCTTGAACCGGGACCGGCCCAGTTCCGCGCCGACGGCGCCGAACGCGCCGCGGCTGCGCTGCAGCAGCGCCCGGTCGGCGTCGGTCAGCTCGCCCGGCTCCGGGATCGCCCCGTAGTTCTTGGCGGCCATGTTGATCGAGCGGTTGACCAGGTTGCCCCAGGCCGCCACCAGCTCGTCGTTGTTGCGGCGGACGAACTCCGCCCAGGTGAAGTCGGTGTCCTGGTTCTCCGGGCCGGCGACCGCCACGTAGTAGCGCAGCGCGTCGACGTCGTAGCGCTCCAGGAAGTCCTTGACGTAGATGACCACCTGGCGGGACGAGGAGAACTTGCGGCCCTCCATCGTCAGGAACTCCGACGACACCACCTCGGTGGGCACGTTCAGCGCGCCCAGCGAGCCGGGCGTGCCGCCCTTGTCGCCCTGGCCGCCGTAGCCCATGAGCATCGCGGGCCAGATCTCGGAGTGGAAGACGATGTTGTCCTTGCCCATGAAGTAGTACGACAGGGCGTCCGGGTTCTGCCACCAGGCGCGCCACGCCTCCGGGTCGCCCTGGCGCCGCGCCCACTCCACCGAGGCGGAGAAGTAGCCGATCACCGCGTCGAACCACACGTACAGCTTCTTGGCCGGGTTGTCGCGCCAGCCGTCCAGCGGGATCGGCACGCCCCAGTCGAGGTCGCGGCTGATCGCGCGGGGCTGCAGGTCGTCCAGCAGGTTCAGCGAGAACTTCAGCACGTTCGGCCGCCACTCGCCCTGCTTGCCGCGCAGGTAGCGGCCCAGCACGTCGGTGAACGCCGGCAGGTCGAGCATGAAGTGCTCGGTTTCGACGAACTCGGGCTTCTCCCCGTTGATCCGGCTGACCGGGTTGATCAGGTCGATCGGGTCGAGCTGGTTGCCGCAGTTGTCGCACTGGTCGCCGCGCGCGCCGTCGTACCCGCAGATCGGGCAGGTGCCCTCGATGTAGCGGTCGGGCAGGGTGCGGCCGGTGGACGGCGAGATCGCCCCCATCGTGGTCTTGGGGAAGATGTAGCCGTTGTCGTACAGGCCCTTGAAGATCTCCTGGACGACCGCGTAGTGGTTGCGCGTGCTGGTGCGGGTGAACAGGTCGTAGGACATGCCGAGGCCGTGCAGGTCTTCGGCGATCACCCGGTTGTAGCGGTCGGCGAGCTCGCGCGCGGTCACGCCCTCCTTGTCGGCCTGCACCTGGATCGGCGTGCCGTGCTCGTCGGTGCCGCTGACCATCAGGACCTGGTTGCCCGCCATCCGCTGGTAGCGGGCGAACATGTCGGCGGGCAGCGCGAATCCGGAGACGTGCCCGATGTGACGGGGCCCGTTGGCGTACGGCCAGGCTGGCGCGGTCAGGATGTGTCGGCTCGACGAGGACATGCACCCAGAGTAGAGGGCCGACCGGTCCCGCTCGAACGGTATAGCCACCCGGGCAGGGCGCGCCTGCCGATACTCTGCGAACCGGGCGGTGTCCCTTTCCCCGCCCGTCCCTCGGATCCATCACCCGCACAGCAGAGGTTGATCACAGGCATGGGCCAGACCACGGTGCGCGAGCCGGCCGGCCAGGACGACACCGAGGCCCGCACCGGGCCCGCCGCGCGGTTCGCGGGCGGGTTCCGTGCCGGTTGGGGACGGCCCCGCCGCCGGGCGGTGTGGCTGTCGGCGCTGGTCGCGACGTGCACCGTGCTGGCCCAGTGGATCACCAACCCGCCGCCGATGTACTTCGACCCCTACTACGTGTGGCTGGCGGCGCGGGACTGGCCGGACATCCCGCTCGACCAGTGGCCGTTCAACGAGGTCCCGCACCAGGTCACCCGGCTGGGGCTGGTGCTGCCCGCGCGGGTCGCGCAGGAGCTGCTCGGCGACGGGCAGGCCGCCTACTCCACCGTCGCGGCGCTCGGCGGCTGCCTGTTCTTCGTGGGCTGCTACCTGGCCGTCCGGTCGCTGTTCGGCGACCTGGCCGGGGTCGCGACGACGCTGCTGCTGATCGTCCACCCGTTCTTCACCATGACCAACCCGTACGGGATCGAGGTCACCTGGTCGGCCGGGGTGATGCTGCCGGACATGCCGGGCGCGGGGCTGTTCGCGTTCGGGATGGCGGCGCTGGTGGTCGCGAGCCGCCGCACGGGGCGCGCCCAGACCCGGCTGCTGCTGGCCGCGGGCGCCTGCTTCGGCGCGTCGTTCCTGGTCCGGGAGTTCCTGGCGTTCCTGTTCCTGGCGATCCCGATCTACCTGGCGCTGCTGCGGATCCCGTGGCGGCGCAACGTCACGGTCGGGCTGCCGATGGCCGCGATCCTGGCCGCGAACCTGACGCACAACGCGATCGTGTGGGGCGATCCGCTGGCCGGGCTGATGTCGGCGGCGAGCCACGGCGGCCAGTCCCGCGACTACGTGACCCGGACGCTGGCGCTGAAGTCTTTCGTGCGGGCGATGGACGACTGGCACCCGATGGGCATGGTCTTCGTCGCGGCGCTGGTGCTGACGGTCGTCGGCTGGGCGGTGACCCGCGACCGGCGGCTCGCGCTGACGCTGGTGTGGTTCCTCGCCCTGGCGGCCCCGCTGACGCTGCTGGCGGGCGTCCTGGACCCGCAGGACATCTCGCTGCGCGCCTGGCTGCTGCGGTACTGGTTCGCGATCTTCCCGGCGCTGCTGGCGGGCGGCACGGGATCGTTGATCCTGCTGGTCCGGCGGATCCCCGAGGGCTTGGCGGCCCGGTTCCGGCTCCGTACGGTCGTCGCCCCGGCCGTGGCGGTCGTCCTGGCGGGCACCTATGCCGTGTCGGCGGTGCGCGCCGTCCCGTACCTCCCCCGCGACAGGGCGTGGAACGAGCTGCGCGGCTACCTGGCCGGCCACGACCGCGACATGCCCGTCCTGTGGGCGGACCGGCGGCTCGCCCAGACCTTGACCTTCTACAGCCGCTCCATGTGGGGCGACACGCTGTGGCACGGCCGGATCCGCGACTTCGAGCACACTTCCACCAAGCTGCCTGAGGACTCCTACGGGCAGCCGATGCTGTTCACCAAGTGGCGCGGCCAGGAGGCGCAGATCTTCGCCGGCTGGCGGCCCAGCGCGCAGGGCGGGTGGCGCTTGATGTGGCGGTCCTCGGACGGCGTCCTGGAGATCTGGGGACCGGCCGCCTCTTCCTGAGCCTGGGCCTGGGCCGGCCCGGTGGAAGCCTTCCTTACGGGCGGCCGCCGGTGACCATGCGCTCCGGGTCGCTCTGCGCCGGGGACGGGCTGCGCCACGCCACCCAGTCGCCCTCCGGGGTACGGCGGCTGTCGACGATCCGCCAGCCGTCCGGGGCGTCCCGCCACGTCTGCTCCGCGGGAACGCCCTTCGGCCACGCCAGGACGACCAGGTCCACGTTGCGCGGCGCCGGGGTCCAGCGGGCGTCGAACAGGGTGCCCTTGCTGTCCCACGCCCAGTAGAACTGCGCGAGCCGCACCGTCCAGGGGACGTTCCAGTCCAGGGCGATCGAACGCTGCGCGTCCAGGTCGGTCTTGTCGCGCAGGTCGGTGTACGCCGTCAGCCCCTGTACCAAGGGCTGGGAGATCTGCATCGTGGCCGTCGTCACGGCGGTCAGGTTGACCCCGACCAGCAGCACCACCAGGACGCCCCGCCCGTGCCTGGGGAGCCGGGCGGCGATCAGCGCCAGCCCCAGCAGCACCAGCCCGGCCAGCGTGGCGCGCCACAGGTGGAATTCCGTCCAGTTCCAGGTCAGGAACGAGGTCTCGGGGAAGTCGAACCGGGTGTAGGTGTAGCGGCTCAGCAGATCGCCCGCGTACCACTGGACGACGCTCGCGGTCACCACCGCCAGCGCCACCGTCGCGGCCGCGGCCCACAGCACGGTGCGGAGCGCGGCGCGCAGCAGCACGGCGGCGCCCACTGCGAACAGCACCGGCGTCACGCACGCCAGATAGCGGCCGTAGACGTAGTTGCCGATCCGCCACTCGACGGGCAGCGCGGCCGAGGTCGCGAACGCGATTCCCGCGATCGTCGCCAGGATCGCCAGGGCCAGCGCGCGCAACCGCCCCGGCGTACCGCGCCGGGCCGCCAGGACCGAGACGGTGACCAGCCCGATTCCCGCGATGCCGCCGGTCGCCACGATCTGGTACCAGACCTGCCCGGTGCCCAGCGACAGCACCCAGCCGTAGCCGTCCAGGCTGGTCAGGCGGCGTTCCAGATTGCCGCTGAGGTTGTTGTCGCCGCCCGGGTACAGCTTGGGCAGCAGGCTGTTGTTGAGCAGCGCGCCCGCGCCCGCCACGGCCGCCATCGCGGCGGCGGCGATCCCGGTGGTGCGCCAGTCGCGCCATCGCAGCAGCACCGCGGCCGCCATCAGCCCGGCCTGCACGACGACCAGGAGCACGCCGCGGGTGTGCGAGGCGTACACGTACGCCACCACCATCGCGGCCGACGCCCCGTACAGCGCCACCCGCGCCCGGGAGGTGCCCGGCGGCGCGGTCAGCCAGGAGTGCGTCAGCAGCAGCCAGCCGAATACCGCGACCGGCAGCACCGCGTCGGTGAGCACGAACTCGGCGTAGAAGACCACCGAGGGCAGCAGCGCGGTGACGTGCCCGACCGCGTACGACCAGCTGCGCGACAGGCCCATCCGGCGCAGCATCAGGAAGGCCAGCGGCAGCAGGGCCGCGCTGATCAGCGCGTTGATGACCAGGCAGATCCGGTAGATCGTCACCGGCTCGTCGGAGATCCAGAACGCCGGGAGCAGCAGCAGCGCGTAGCCGCCGCGGTAGACCGTGCCGTAGGACATGTCGGCCTCGGGCCCGCCGGTCAGCACCCGGGCGGCGAACAGGTAGCCCGCCTCGTCGGGGGTGGCCACCGGCATCGTCTGCCCGGCGGCCAGCCACAGCCGCACGGCCACCTGGGCCGCCCAGCCGAGCAGCAGCAGGAGGCCCCAGTGCCGGAAGCGCGGGTCCGCGCCGCTCGGGCGCTCGCCCGTGGAACGGGCCGGCGGTCGTGCGACGGGAAGGGTCGCTGCCTGGGTGGTCATCAGTGGCCGAGGTCCGCGAGGACGGCGTTGACGGCCGGCACGGGCGAAAGATCCATCAGCGAGTCAGCCTGTCACAGTCCGGCGCGGCCGCTTCCCTTGCGCGCGAAACACTCAGCAAGTTGTCGGAATCCGCTCCGGAGCGTGGCGGCGGCGTTCCTTTCCGTGAGAGGCGGTGCGCGAGCTCGGACACGTTTCCGCCCCCTTAAGGAGAATGCGCGGGAGAGGCGCGCGGAAAGAACGAAGAAGTGCGCCGACGCCGGAGATGTACCCGTTCGTCCGGATTTATTCGTCTTCGGCGGCGCCGGATCCGCTAGCCGGCTCGTCCTTTGTCCGGGTCTTGCCCGCGCCCTTACCTGGGGCCTTGCCCTTGGGGGCCGCCTTGGACCCGGTCTTGGCCCTCGCCTTGGACGCCGTCTTCGGAGCCGTCTTCGAAGACGGCTTGGCGGCGGTCTTGGACGCGGTCTTACCGGCCGGGGCCTTCTCGGCCTCGGCGTCCACCTCGGTGCCCGCCTCGTCGTCCAAGCCGGCGTCCGACTCGGCCGCCTTCTGGGCCGCGGATTCGGCGGCGACCTGGCGGGCGGCGGCGTCCACCACTCCCGCGGCCTCGTCGGCCGGGTCGATCGCCGGCGGGTGCTGGCGGCGGCGGATGCCCAGGATGCTGGCGAACAGCGAGCCGAAGATGGCCTGGAAGCTCATCACCAGCGCGGTCGCCGCCGGCACGACGATCCGCAGCGACTGCCGCGGGTCCAGCTCGCCGAAGTTGTTGACCCGCCAGTGGAACAGCGAGGCGGCCAGACCGGCCAGACCGGCGACGGCCAGCAGCCCGCCGAGCACGAGTCCGCGTTCCAGGCTCCACCAGTCGGTGATCTTCTGTACTCTCCGATCATGCGGCAGGAATCCCTCCTGCATCGCGTAGATCTTGGTGAGCAGCGCGAAGACCACCGCCTGGAAGCCGATCACCATCGCCGCGCCCGCGCCGACCAGCGTGTCGACGTCGAAGGCGATCTCCCCGACCCGGACCGGCCCGAACGAAAGCGCGATTCCGGCGATCAGACCCAGTGTCATGAACACCAGACCCGGGATCAGGAACAGCCACCGCGGGCTGTAGAGGAGGAGGAAGCGCAGATGGCGCCAGCCGTCCCGCCAGGTGTTGAGGTGCGGCGCCCGCGTCCGCCCGTCCGGCGAGAGGGTGGTCGGGACCTCGCGGATGTCGTACTTGGCGAGCGTGGCCTTCACCACCATCTCGCTGGCGAACTCCATGCCGCCGGTCTGCAGCCCCAGCCGCATGATGGAGTCCTTGTTGAAGGCGCGCAGGCCGCAGTGGAAGTCGCCGATCTTGCTGCCGAAGAACAGCCGGCCGACGAAGCTCAGCACCGGGTTGCCCAGGTAGCGGTGCAGCGGCGGCATGGCGCCGTCGGCGATGCCGCCCTTGAACCGGTTGCCCATCACCAGGTCGGCGCCGTCGCGCAGCTGCTCGAGGAACGGCCCAAGGGTGGTGAAGTCGTAGGAGTCGTCGGCGTCGCCCATCGCGACGTAGCGCCCGCGGGCGCTGCGGATGCCGCCCATCAGGGCGTTGCCGTAACCCTTGTCGATCACGGGCACCACCCGGGCGCCCGCGTCCCGGGCCAGCTGCTGGCTGCCGTCGGTGCTGCCGTTGTCGGCGATGACGACCTCGCCGTCGATCCCGTTGTCCTCAAAGAAGCCGATCGTCTTGCGGACGCAGGTCTCGACCGTTTCAGCCTCGTTCAGACATGGCATCACTACGGAGAGTTCCACGCGATCTCCTTCGTTACCCCTGGTGACCGTCTGCGGTATTTTCTACTAATCTCGTCATGTTCCGCCGGGCGGCCGGCCGTCGTTCATGATGCCTGCCCGGAGCGAGCGATGCGCGCATCTTCGATCAAGAGCGCCCGTATCGTGTTGCGTACTTGCAACCTGAAGACCCGCTCAGTCACGGCCGTTAGCGGCAGGCTAGAGGAACAAGCATACGGGCACCGCGGCCCGGAAAGGTTGGGTCGGCTTTGACGCGCGCCGGAGAACGCAGTGCCACCGAGCTCGGGGCCCGAGAGGACAGTGCAGGTCAGCCCGGGAACGGTGCCGGCCCACGGGGGGCCGTCGCAGGCTTGAACACAGATCCGCCGGACGGCGCCGAACCGGGGCCGGACGGGGGCGATGCCCCGTCCGGCCCGCACGCGGTGGCGGGGGTCACCGATCCCCCGGACACCGCCCCCGGCAAGGGCTCGCCCGGCCCGGACGCACCCGGGCAAGACGAACCCGGCACAACCGGCGAGCCCGGCGACACGCCGAAGCGTCGACGTCTTGGCAAGGATTGGTTCACGGGAGCCTCTGGCCGCGTCCGCGCGGCCGCCGCGGCCCGGGCCGGATCGCTGCGCGACCGCGCCCGCGACTTCGCCGCGGACCCGGGAGGGCACCTGCGCGAACGCGCCGCGCGCCTGTGGGCGCTCGTGCGCCGTCACCCTTTCTTTGCTGTGATCCTTGCCACAGCGGTACTGCTGCGGGCCATCGCGATGGTCGGCTACCAGCCGGCGATGTTCTTCAACGACAGCTTCGACTACCTGCACGTGGCGATGAAGCCGTACCCGCACCCGCTGCGGCCCGACGGCTACTCGTTCCTGCTGCTGCTCCTCAAGCCGTTCCACAGCTTCGGCCTGGTCATCGCGATGCAGCACCTCATGGGCCTGGCCATGGGCGTGATGGTGTACGCGCTGCTGCGCCGCCGGTTCCGGCTGCCGGGCTGGGGCGCGGCGCTGGCCACCACCCCGTTCCTGCTGGACGCGTACCAGATCCAGCTGGAGCACCTGATCCTGTCCGACACCATGTTCACCTTCCTGGTGGTCGCCGCGGTCACGGTGCTGCTCTGGCACGACCGCACCACCTGGAAGATCGCCGCCTCGCTCGGGCTGATCATCGGGCTGGCGTGGCTGACCCGCTCGGTCGGGCTGCCGGTGCTGCTCGGCGTGCTGACCTACATGCTCATCCGGCGGACCGGATGGCGGATGCTGGCGGTCACGCTGGCCGCCTGCGCGCTGCCGGTGGTGGCCTACGCGGGCTGGTACAAGATCGAGAACGACAAGTTCACCATCACCGAGAGCAACGGGATCTTCCTGTACGCCCGGGTCTACAAGTTCGCCGACTGCCACAAGATCAACCCGCCGGTGGAGGAGATCCCGCTGTGCACCGAGCCGGAGAACCGGCTCCCCAACTCCCAGGACGGGATCTGGAACGCGGCCTCACCGCTCAACCGCTACACCGGCAAGCGGTTCAGCGCCGACCAGAACCAGGTCGCCAACAGCTTCTCCCGCCGCGCGATCCTCTCCCAGCCGGTCGACTACCTGCAGGTGGTCGGGTACGACTTCCTGCGGGTCTTCCGGTGGGACCGCACCGTGTTCCCCGACCGGGCGACCTACCAGCAGTACGAGTTCGGCCGCACCACCGCCGCCCTGCCCAACTGGCGGATGGACAACGACAACACCGCCGCCGACGAGGCCGTGAAGTACGAGCAGGGCCGGGCCCGGACGCTGGTCGTGGAGCCGTTCGCCGGGGTCATGCGCTTCTACCAGGACCACTTCTACCTGCGCGGCACGGGCGTCGGGGTGCTGCTGCTGATCGGCTTGGGCGGCCTGGCGGTGATGTGGCGGCGGCTCGGCGGGATGGCGTTCCTCCCGTGGACGCTGGGCACGGGCCTGCTGCTCGCCCCGGCCGCGACCGCCGAGTTCGACTACCGGTACGTGCTGCCCGCCGTCCCGCTGGCCTGCCTGGCCGCAGGCATCGCGTTCTCGCCCGAGGCGCGCGGCCGGGCGTCCGGGGCGCTGCGAGCCGTGCGGCGCCGCCGGGACGACGCCGAGCTCGGGGCCGACGGTCCCGTGCCCGAGCCGCTGGAGGAAAAGGTCCCCGAGCCCGCGACCAACTAGACCGCTGTGTTTGTTTCAAGCTCGGCCCAGGGCGCTCGCCTGGCGGCTCGCACCCTGACCGTGCTTGGTGCGAGCGCGGCATCGCTTCGCGATCTGGCCGGTGAGGCTCGCCTCCGGCGTCGCCTAACCGGCCAGGTAGCGCGCTCGCGCGGTACCTGAGGCCACTTCGAGACACAGTCCTGCGGCCCTTTCACCCGGCGCCCTTACCGGCGGCTGGGTGGGCAGTACAACTAGTACGCATGCAGGCGGCGGAGGCGGAAGACCAGCTCCAGGTCCTCGCGGTTGCCCGACGGGGTGGCCGTGGCGTGCCGTCCCAAGGGCGTCGGGAGCGTCTTGACGTTCTGGCCCGCGCAGGTGGGGCAGACGTGGTCGACCCACGGGGTCATGCAGCGCTGGCCGTCCTTCTCGAACAGTTCCACTTCGCCGCCATGGCCGTCGGCGCTGTGCCGGACGTCGTATTCCTCTTCCCAGGTCGTGAAGCAGTTCTGGCACTCGTAGACCCAGGTCTCGTGGCTCGACCATGCCTCGTGCATAGCCTGCACCCCCTTGGTGACCGCCACTTCGCGCTCCGGGGCAGCTCGCGCGCCCGGGCGCGCTCCTGGTTCCAGTATCCCCCCGGACGCGGCATCGGGACCGTCCGGATCCGAACCGATTTGACCGAATGCCGGGGGTCTATTGGCGGGCGGCGACGACGGCGTCGTACACGACCCGCTTGGGCACGCCGTTCTCCTTGGCGATCTCGGCGATGGCCTGCTTGCGGGGCGTTCCGGCGTCCTCCCGGGCGGCGACCGCGGCGGCCAGGTCGGCCGGGTCGGACAGTCCCTCGGGCTCGGGCGCGCCGCCGACCACGATGGTGATCTCGCCGCGCACGTCCGGGCCGGCCCACGCGGCCAGCTCGGCCAGCGGGCCGCGGCGGATCTCCTCGTAGGTCTTGGTCAGCTCCCGGCAGACCGCGGCCGGACGGTCCGCGCCGAACGCCGCCGCCATCGCCCCCAGCGTGCTCTCCAGCCGGCGCGGCGACTCGAAGAACACCATCGTGCGGGGCTCGGCGGCCAGCGCCGCCAGCCGCCGCGCCCGCTCGCCCGGCTTGCGCGGCGGGAAGCCCTCGAAGCAGAACCGGTCGGTGGGCAGCCCCGACACCACCAGCGCCGTGGTGACCGCCGACGGGCCGGGCAGCGCGGTCACCGGCACGCCCTCGGCGGCCGCCGCCTGGACCAGCCGGTAGCCGGGGTCGGAGACGCCCGGCAGCCCGGCATCGGTGATCACCAGGACGTCCCGTCCGGCCAGCAGCTCGCCGAGCAGCTCGGCCGCCCGCGCCCGCTCGTTCTGGTCGTAGTACGACACCACCCGGGCGCGCACCTGCACGTCCAGGTCGGCGGCCAGCCGGCGGAGCCGCCGGGTGTCCTCGGCCGCGACGATCTCCGCCTCGGCCAGCGCCGCGCGCAGCCGGGCCGAGGCGTCGTCGGCGCGTCCGATCGGCGCCGCGGCCAGCACCAGCCGGCCCGTCCCGGCGGTCGCGTTCCCGTTCACCGTCCCCGTCACGCGACCATTCTCGTCGCTCGCGGGCACCGGCCGGGCCGTCCGGTTCGCCGGGACGGCCCGGTGCTCACCCTGGGCGCCCGTACGATGGCCAAATGGCGATGACGGATTTCGCGCCGGCAAGGGCCACCGGAGGGCGGTCCGAGCCGCCGTCCCTGCGCGATTGGCTCGCCCCGCCCATTCCGGGAAACGTGGTGCTGAGCTGGCTGGGCCCGCTGCTGGTGACGATCTTCGCCGGGTTCCTGCGGTTCGACCGGCTGGAAATGCCCAAGGCCGTGGTCTTCGACGAGACCTACTACGCCAAGGACGCGCTGGCGCTGCTGAAGTTCGGCTGGGAGCACAACACGGTCAAGGACGCCGACAAGCTCCTCATCGCCGATCCGGACGCGAACATCTGGGCGGCGGGGCCGTCGTTCGTGGCGCATCCCCCGGCCGGCAAGTGGATGATCGCGATCGGCGAGTGGCTGTTCGGCGCCACCCCGTTCGGCTGGCGGTTCGCGGCGGCGCTGTGCGGCACGCTGTCGGTGCTGATCCTGTGCCGGGTGGCCCGCCGGATGACCGGCTCCACCCTGCTGGGCTGCATGGCCGGGCTGCTGCTGGCGCTGGACGGCCTGCAGTTCGTGACCAGCCGGGCCGCGCTGCTGGACATCTTCGTGATGTTCTGGATCCTGGCCGGGTTCGCCTGCCTGGTGGCCGACCGCGACCGGTCCAGGCGCCGCTTGGCCGAGAAGATCGAAGCCGGGATCACGGACGCCGGCGGAGCGTCCGGGTTCGGGCCGTTCGTGCTGCACGGCTGGCGCATCGCCGCCGGGGTCTGCCTGGGCCTGGCCTGCGCCACCAAGTGGACCGGGATCTTCTACGTCGCCGTGTTCGGGATCATGATCGTGTTCTGGGACTACGGCGCGCGCCGGGCGGCGGGGGTGCGGCGGCCGCTCCCCGGGGCGCTGCTGCTGGACGCCGTTCCCGCATTCGCGCAGCTGGTGCTGGTGGGCGCGGTGACGTACCTGGCCACCTGGTGGGGGTGGATCTTCCGGCCGGGCGGTTGGGGGCGCGGCGAGGTCGCCGGGTTCGTCCTCGCCCGGCCGTTCGAGGCGCTGCCCAACCTGTGGGGCTACCACGCGGAGATGTTGGAGTTCCACACCGGGCTCGATTCCGAGCATCCCTACCAGTCCTGGCCGTGGGACTGGCCGGTCCTGCGGCGTCCGGTGGCGTTCTTCTACAGCGAGCCCAAGGGCGTCTGCGGCGCCGAGCGGTGCTCTCGCGAGATCCTGGGGATCGGCACTCCGGCCCTGTGGTGGGGGGCGCTGCTGGCCCTGGTCGCGGTGGCGGCCCTGTGGCTGGCACTGCGCGACTGGCGTGCGGGCGCGATCCTGCTGGGCTTCCTGGGCGGCTGGCTGACCTGGTTCCCGTCGGCCTTCGCCGACCGCACCATGTTCCTGTTCTACGCGACGCCGATGCTGCCGTTCATGGTGCTGGCGATCGTCCTGGTGTTCGGCTACTTGATGGGCCCGGCACGCAGAGAACCGAGACCGAGGGACCCGGCGCAGGCCGGGTCGCCGGGCTCCGGCCCGGTGGCCGGGCACGGCACCGCCACGGGGCTCCACGGCCTGCCCCTGGGCCCCCTGGTGGTGTCCCCCGGCGGGGCGACGGCCATCTTCAAGGAGAACGGGCAGGTCAGCATCCGCCGGGTGGTGGGGGCCGCGGCGGCGGGCGCGTTCGTGCTGCTGGTGCTGGCGAACTTCGCCTACTTCTATCCGATCCTGGCCGCCAAGATCATGCCGTATGACGCCTGGCTGGACCGGATCTGGTTCAAGAAGTGGGTCTGAGCCGGGTCCGGCCCGGTCAGAGCGGGCGCGCGGCCGACTCGGGAAGCCTGCCGGGGCCGGGCTCGGCGCGGGGACGGTAGGTCCGGGCGCCGAGCAGGCAGACGGCCAGGGCGAGCAGGCCGCCCAGCCCGGCGGCCGCGAACGCGCCGGGGACGCCCCCGAGGTCCTGGCCCAGTCCGGCGGCGGCGGAGCCGAGGGCGCCGCCCACCGCGACCGCGGCGACGATCCACGCGAACGCCTCGGTGACCGTCCCGCTCGGCGCCAGCCGGTCCACCAGGGTGAAGCTGCACGCCAGCATGGGCGCGAGGAACAGGCCGCTGCCGAACGCCAGCACCGTCATGATCGGCAGCGTGGGGGCCCAGACGAGCGGGAGGTAGCCGGCGGCGAGCGCGGCCATCAGCCAGGGGAAGCGCCGGTGCTCCTCGCCGGGCCAGGACCGCGCGCCGTACACCAGGCCGCCCGCCAGGGCGCCGGCGGACATCGCGGCGAGGAGGAGCCCGGAGGCGAGGTCGTCGCGGGCGCGTTCGGCGTAGGCGACCACGGCCACCGCGTACACGCCCAGGGCGATGCCGGCGCAGGTCAGGGCCATGAAGAGCACGCGCAGGCCGGGCTCGCGGAGCGGTCCCGCCCAGTCTGCGGCGCGCGGCTCCCCCTTCCAGGCGCGGGACGGCCCGGAGGTGGTGATGACGAGCGTGCCGGCGACGCCGAGGGCGCCGGTGAGCAGCAGCGCGGTCTCGGTGTTGATCAGCGCGGCCGCGACGACGAGGAGCGGGCCGACCGTGTAGAGGGTCTCCTGCGCGGCGGCGTCCAGCGCGTACGCGGCCTTGACCTGTGCCGGGCCCGGCAGCACCAGGCTCCACAGGGCGCGCAGGCCGGCCTCCAGCGGCGGGGTGGCGAACCCGGCGAGGACGACCGCGCCGGCCGTGACCGGCAGCGGGTCGCCGCCGGTCAGCGCGAGCAGCCCGAACCCGGCGGCGGAGAGCAGCGCCGCCGGGAGCAGGACGCGGGGCTGGCCGAAGCGGTCCATGGTCCGGCCCAGGACGGGCTGGCCCGCGGCCGTGGCCAGGCCGAAGACGGCGGCGAGGGTGCCGGCGAGCGGGTAGCCGCCGCCCTCGGCGCGCACGTGCAGGACGACCGCGAGCATGCCCATGCCGTTGGGCAGCCGTCCCAGCAGCGTTCCGCCGAGCAGCCGGGCGGCGTGGGTGGTCCGCAGGAAGTCGAGGTAGACGCGCATTCACTCTCCGTGACGTCTCGGGGCCGCCGTTGAGCCGTCTCCGAGCCCGCTCGGAGTTCGTCATACGTATTACGTTTCACGTCATACGTACCACCAAGACCGGGGTCGGCTCTACCCTGTTTTTCATCGAGCGAGATCGCGAGGAGCGCGCCGTGACCGAGGCCGGGGAGACCGTCAACGGCCGTTCCGCGCGCCCCACCAGCAAGGACGTGGCCCAGGCCGCCGGGGTCTCGCAGTCCACCGTCTCGCTCGTCCTCGGCCGGAAATGGACCGGGCGGGTGTCGCCCGCCACCGCGCGGGCCGTCCAGGAGACCGCCGAGCGGCTCGGCTACCGGCCCAACGCCGCCGCCCGCAACCTGCGCCTCGGCACCACCCGCACGGTCCTGCTGGTGATCCCGACCATCACCGCGCCGTTCTTCGGCGCCGTCTACATCGGCGCCGCCCGGGTCGCGGCCCGGAACGGGCTCGCCGTCGTGGTCTACCCGCCCGACGACGCGGGTCCGGCCGGGAGCCCGTTCGCGGCGCCGCAGGACGCGATCGACGGGATCATCGCCTCGTCCATGACCCTGGACGCGCTGCGCGGGTTCGGCCCGGCGCCGCTGGTCATGCTCGACAGCGGCCCCGCCGCGGCGGGCGCCGCGCCCGCCGTCGACTTCGCGGTCGAGGACGGCATGCGCGCCGTCGTGGCGCATCTGGCGGCGCTCGGCCACCGGCGGTTCGGCCATGTCGCGGCCGCGGTGGACGAGTGGACGTTCCGGGCGCGCGGCGACGCCGCCGCCGCGGCCGTCGCGGCGCTGCCCGGCGGGACCCTCGACCGCGCCGCGGGGCGCATCGAGGTCCACTCGGCCAAGGAGGCCGCCGGGCGGCTGCTGGACCTGCCACATCGTCCCACCGCGCTGATCTGCGACGACGACCTGCTGGCGGCCGGGGCGTACAAGGCGGCGCGGGCGCGCGGCCTGGAGATCCCCCGCGACCTGTCGGTCACCGGGTTCGACGACGTGGAGATCGCCCGGGCGCTGGAGCCGGAGCTGACCACCGTCCGGCTGCCCGCGCAGGAGCTGGGGGCGCAGGGCATGAGCGCGCTGCTGGAGCTGCTGGAGGGCGGCCGCCCGCCGTCCCGCGCGCTGCCGGGCGAGCTGGTCGTGCGGACCTCGACCGCGCCGCCCCCGGCCGGCCCCGGCTGACGATCTTCAAGGCCGGGCCGCGGCGATCCCGTCGAGCAGGCGCCGCACGTCGTCGGCCTCGGCGACCTCCAGCTCGCCGAACAGCGCCAGCGCCTCCGCCCAGCGGCGGCGCGCGCCGTCCCGGTCGCCGAGCGCGACCAGGGTCGAGCCCAGGGCGGTGAGCGCGCGGCCCTGCTGGTACTCCTCGCCGATCTCCCGGCTGACCGCCAGCGACCGCCCGGCGGGGTCGAGGGCCTCGGCTGCCCGCCCGCGCCGCAGGTGGGTCTCGGCGATCCGCAGCAGGATGTACGACTCGCGCGCCCGCAGCCCCTGCGACCAGCAGATCGCCAGCCCGTCGTCGAAGCGGGCCAGCGCCTCGTCCAGCCGGCCCAGCTCGCGCAGCGCGATGCCGAGTGTGTAGAGGGCGTACGCCTCGGCCGCGCCGTGCCCGGCCTCGCGGGCCAGTTCGCGACTGCGTTCGGCGGCCAGGACGGCGTTGGCCGCCTCCCCGACCTCCGCGTAGGCGTAGGCGAGGTTGCCGGTGCGCTCGGCCTCGCCCGCCCCGTCGCCGAACTCGCGGCCCAGCTCCAGGGCCCGCTCGACGTGCTCGATGGCCGCGCCCAGGTCGTGCTCGTAGAAGGCGATGTGGGCCTGCAGGTCGAAGGCGGCCAGCAGCAGTACCCGGTCGCCGGTCTTCCGGCAGAGCGCGGTCACGCGTCCGGCGTGCTCGCGGGCCTCGGCCAGGCGGCTGGTGTGGGTGAAGCCGCGGCCGAGGACGAACCGGGCCCGCGCCTCGGCCCTGCGGTCACCGCTGCGCAGCGCCTCGTCCAGGACGGCACGGGCCGCCGGGCGGGCATCGTCCCAGCGGTAGCCGTCCTCCAGGAGCGGGTCGAGGGCGAGCAGCAGATCGGCCGCCTCGCCTAGGGAGCCGTCCCGGTGCTCCCGCGCCTCGACGGCGACCTGGCGGACGATGGTCAGCATGTTGGTGAGCTCGTGGAAGGCCCACTCGCGGGCCTCGTGCGCGTTGGGGAACTCCACCGCATCCGTCGCGACCGGGGCGGCCACGGCCACCGGGGCGCCCGGCCGCACCAGGCGGAACACCTCCCGCTGGGCGGCCAGCGCGAACCGCAGCAGCCGGCGCAGCGCGGCCCGGCGCTCGCCCTGCTCGCCGGGCGGCTCGGGGATCTGCCGGGCGAACAGCCACAGCAGGTCGTGGTAGCAGTAGCAGTCCGGGGCCGGGGAATCCATCAGGCCCAGATCGACCAGCGCCTCCAGCATCCGCTCGGCCTCCGCCTGGGACGTGCCGAGCAGCGCGGCGGCGCCGGGCGGGCATACCTGGCCGGTGTCCGGGACGGCGAACAGCCGGAAGGCCCGCGCGGTGGCCGGGTCGAGCTGGTCGTATCCCAGCCGGAAGGTGGCCTCGACGGCCAGGTCGCCGATCCGCAGCTCGGCCAGCCGGCGCCGGCCGTCGGCCAGCCGGGCGGCCAGCGACCCCACCGACCAGCCGGGCCGCGCCGCCAGCCGGGCCGCGGCGATCCGGACGGCCAGCGGCAGGAACCCGCACAGCCCGACCGCGTCGACCACGGCGCCGCGCTCGGCCGCGGCGCGCGGCCCGACGATCCCGGTGAACAGCGCGATCGCCTCCACCGGGTCGAGCACGTCGAGATCGACCGGGTGGGCGCCGGGGAGACCGCCCGGCCTGGCCCGCGCGGTCACCAGGGCGGCGCAGCCCGGCGTGCCGGGCAGCAGCGGCCGGACCTGCTCGGCGTCCCGGGCGTTGTCGAGGAAGATCAGCACGCGCCGGTCGGCGAGCAGCGATCTGAAGAGCGCGGACCGCTCGCCCTCCCCTTCCGGGACGGAGCCGGCGGGCACGCCGAGCGCGCGCAGGAACTCCCCCAGCGCCACGGCGGGCGGCACGGGGTGCTCGCTCACGCCCTGCAGGTCGATGTGCAGTTGGCCGTCGGGGAAGGCGTCCCGTGCGGCGTGCGCGACGTGCACCGCCAGCGCCGTCTTGCCGACGCCGCCGACCCCCGACACGGCGATGACGGCGGGCGCCTCGCGCCGCTCGGACACCAGCCATCCGGTCAGGCGGTCGACCAGCGCGGCACGCCCGGTGAAGTCGGCCAGGTCCGCGGGCAGCGAGGCAGGCCGCTGGTAAGGACCGCCTTCCTCGCCCGCCGGGACGGGCGCGGCCAGCGCGGCGTCGTTCCGGAGGATCCGCTCGTGCAGAGCGCGCAGCTCGGGGCCCGGGTCGACGCCCAGCTCCCCCACCAGCGTCCGGCGCGCCGAGGTGTAGGCGGTCAGCGCCTCCGCCTGGCGTCCGCACCGGTAGAGCGCCAGCATCAGCAGGCCGAGCAGCGGCTCCCGCAGCGGATGCTCCGCGCTCAGCACGGCCAGCTCGCCCACGATCTCGGCATGCCGGCCCAGCTCGAGATCGGCCTCCAGCCGCGCCTGGAGGACCGCCAGCCGCCGCTCCGCCAGGCGCAGCCGGCGTGCCTGGAGGTAGGGGCCGGGCAGCCCGGGCAGCGGCGCGCCGTCCCAGAGGTCCAGGGCTTGGCCGTAAAGTTCGCGTGCCCGTGCCGGATCGCCCGCGGCGCGGGCCCGGCCCGCCTTGTCCGCGCGGGCCGCGAAAACGTCCGCGTCGAGCATGCCCGGTTCCGTACGGAGGACGTAGCCTTTCCCGGTCGAGACCAGGACCTCCGGGTTGGCCCGGTCGTCTTCGAGGACTCGGCGCAACCGGGAGGCGTAGGTGCGTACCGTTCCTACGGCCCGGGCGGGTGGTTGGTCCCCCCACAGCGCGTTCACCAGGCCCTCGATCGGCATGGCGCGGCCGCGGTTCAGGAGCAGCACGGCGAGCACGGCCCGCTGCTGCGGGCCGCCGAGGTCCAGTTCGGCGGGGCCCCGCCATGCGCGCACGGGGCCGAGCACGGTGAAGCGCAACGCGGGAGTGTCCACAGTGGCGGAGTCTTTCACCTCATTCGGACGATCTTCGAGAAGCCGTCGTCCGCCCGTCTGAATCGGCTCATAGGGTACTTACGCAATGGAAATGTCCGCCACGTCGCACACCTTCGAGTTCGCCGTCCTCGGCCCCCCGCTCGCCCGGCGCGGCGGGACCGAGCTGCCGCTGGGCCCGCCGCAGCAGCGGGCCGTGCTGGTCGCGCTGCTGCTCAGGGAGGGCCGTCCGGCCACCGCGCAAGAACTGGTCCAGGCCGTCTGGGGGGACGCGCCGCCCCGGCGCGCGGTCGGCGCCCTGCGCACCTACGCGTCCGGGCTGCGCCGCCTGCTGGAGCCCGACCGCGACGGCGGCTACCGGATCATGGCGTCGGTCGGTGACGGCTACGCGCTCCGGCTCCCGCCCGAGGCGCTCGACGCGGCCCTCTTCGAACGCGACGTCGCCGCGGCCGCGCGGGCCCGTTCCGCGGGACGGCCCGCGGCGGCCCGCGAACTGCTGCGCACGGGGCTGAGCCGATGGCGCGGCGAGCCGCTGGCGGGCGTGCCCGGCCCGTACGCGCGGGCCCAGCGGATCCGGCTGGCCGAGCGCCGGCTGGCCGCCCTGGAGACCCGGCTGGAACTGGACCTGGAGCTGGGCGCGCACGCCGAGCTCGTGCCCGAGCTGTCCGCCCTGGTCGCCGCGCATCCGCTGCGCGAGCGGCTGCGCGGCCGGCTCATGCTCGCGCTGCACCGCGCCGGACGGCACGCCGAGGCGCTGGCCGTGTACGCCGAGACCCGCCGCACCCTCGTCGAAGACCTGGGCATCGAGCCCGGCCAGGACCTGGCCGCCCTCCACCAACGCCTGCTGACCGAAAGCAAGCACATCGGGCCGGACGAGCCCGTACCGGCCGGACGCCCGCCCGCGCAACTGCCGGGCGACGTGCCCGACTTCACCGGCCGCGCGCGGCTCGTCGAGGAGCTGGCGGCGCTGCTGGCCGAGCCGCGGCGGGCGGTGGCGCTGGTGCCGATCGCCGGCCCGGCCGGGGTCGGCAAGACGGCGCTGGCCCTGCACGTCGCGCACCGCGTCCGGGCGCGCTTTCCCGACGGCCAGCTCTACGTCAACCTGCGCGTCGCGGGCACCGACCCGCATCCGGTGCTGGGCGCGTTCCTGCCGGCCCTCGGCGTGGAACGGGACGCGATCCCGTCCGGTCTCCGCGAGCGCGCCGCGCTGTACCGCACCCGGCTGGCCGAGCGGCGGGTGCTCGTGCTGCTCGACGACGCCCGCGACGCCCGCCAGGTCCGGCCGCTGCTGCCCGGCTCCCCCGGCTGCGCGGTGCTGATCACCAGCCGGTCCAAGCTGGGCGGGCTGGGCGCCGGACGGCCGGTCGACCTGGACGTCATGGAGCCCGGCGAGGCGCGCGTCCTGGCCGGGCGCGTCGCCGGGGAGGACCGGCTGGCCGCCGAGCCGGCCGCCGCCCGCGACCTGCTGGCCGCCTGCGGGCACCTGCCGCTGGCGGTGCGGATCGTGGCCGCCCGGCTGGCCGCCCGCCCGTCCTGGACGGTCGCGTCCCTCGTGGAACGGCTCGCCGACCGGCGCCGCAGGCTGGCCGAGCTGCGCGTCGCGGGCCTGGCCGTCGAGGCGGTGTTCCAGCTCGGGTACGACCAGCTGGACCCGGCGCAGCGGCGCGCGTTCCGGCTGCTGGCGCTGGCCGAGAGCCCGACGATCACGCGGGAGGCCGCCGCCGCGCTGCTCGGCCTGCCCGAGCACGAGGCCGACGAGCTGTGCGAATCGCTGGTCGACGGGAGCCTGCTGCGCTCCCCGGCCGCCGGCCACTACCGCTACCACGCCCTGGTCGAGCTCTACGCCCGCCAGCGCGCCGAGACCGACGAGCCCCCGGACGAGCGCGCCGCCGCGCTGCACCGGTTGTCCCACTTCCACCTGGCCGCGGCCCGCACCGTACGCACCTGAGCCCGGGGACGATATCCGGATTGGTATGATCCCGGCTCGTGAACCTGGTGGGGCACCTGAGGTGCTTCGTCGTCGTGGCCGAGGAACTGCACTTCGGGCACGCCGCCGACCGTCTCGGCATGGCGCAGCCGCCGCTCAGCCAGCGAATCCAGCGGTTGGAGAGGGAACTGGGCGTGCGGCTCTTCGACCGGTCCAGCCGTCGGGTCGCGCTCACCGCCCCCGGCCGGCTGCTGCTCGACGAGGCCCGCGAGTTCCTGGCCCGGGCGGACCGCATCTACGCCCTGGCCGAGCGGGCCCGGGACGGCGGCGCGGGCGTGCTGCGCGCCGGGCTGCCCTCCGGCCTGGGCGGCGACGTGGTCGCCGCGATCATCGCCGCGTTCCGGGAGCACCGTCCCGACCTGCGGCTCGACCTGCGCGAGCTGCCCACCGACGAGCAGGCCCGCGCGCTCGCCGACGGCGTCCTGGACGCGGGCGTGCTGCGGCATCCGTGCGACACCCGGGAGCTGGCGCTGGGGCCCATGCTCGGGCAGCCGGTGGGCGTCCTGCTGCCCCGCCCGGCGGGCGAGGACCCGGAGGAGGTGCGGCTGGCCGATCTCGCGGGACGGGAGCTGGTGATCTTCCCCAGGGACGAGGCGCCCGGAACCTACGACGAGCTGCTGGTCATCTGCCGCCGGCACGGCTACGACCCGCCGGCCGTGCACGAGACGGCCAATCCGCAGTTCGCGCTCGGCCTGGTGCTGGCCGGGACCGCCGTCGCGCTCGCGCCCCGGACCGGCGACACCGCCGGGGTGGTCTGGCGGCCGCTGGCCGGGGAACCGCTGGCGTGGCGGACCTCGTGCGCCTGGCGGCAGGCCGCCGAGCCCGATCCGGCCATCGCCGACTTCGTCTCCGCCGCGGCCGCCGCGCTGCGCCGCGAGGCGGGCATGGTGCCGCTCGACCGGCCCCCGGTGCGCCGCGTCCCGCCCCGTCCGGCCGCGGGGTTCCTGGCATGAGCGGCGAGGCGATCGGCCGGATCGAGGCGGTGTTCCGGAACGCGGGCGTCACCGGTTTCCTGCACGCGATCGACGTGGACAGCGGGCGGGAGATCGGCATCCGCGACGGCGACCCGGTGGTGCTGGCGTCGGTGTTCAAGGTGCCGCTGCTGGTGGCATTCTACCGGCAGGCCGCCGCCGGCCTGCTGGACCCGACCGAGCCGGTCACGCTCCCGCCCGGCGGCCGCACCGACGGCCCCACCGGCGTGTCGGTGATGCTGGACGAGGTGCGGATGTCGCTGCGCGACCTGTGCTACCTCATGATCGCGGTGAGCGACAACACCGCGGCCGACCTCCTGTTCGCCCGGGTCGGCCAGGAGGCGGTCGACGCGGCGATCGCCGCGCTCGGGCTGCGCCGCACCCGCGTCGACGGCGACGCCCGCCGCCTGCACGACCTCCTGCTGCGCGACGCCGGCGTCGACAGCCTCGGCGAACTGTGGCCGCGCCTGGACGAGCCCGGCCTCCTGCCCTCTTTGCGCGTCCTCGACCCCGCCCACACCAGCGCCAGCACCCCCAAGGAGATGACCCGCCTCCTCTCGCTCATCTGGCGGGACGAGGCGGGCACACCCGAGGACTGCGAACAGATGCGCCGCCTCCTGGGCCTCCAGGTATGGCCGCACCGCCTGTCGTCCGGGTTCCCCTACGACGACGTCCGCGTCAGCGGCAAGACCGGTACCCTCCCCACGCTGCGCATCGAGATCGGCGTGGTCGAATACCCGGACGGCGGCCGCTACGCGGTGGCTGTCTTCACCCGCTCGCTCCTCCCGGTCGCCGTCCTGCCGGAGGCCGACGCCGCCATCGGCACCACCGCGCGCCTGGCCATAGAAGCCCTACGCCGTCCCACCTGATCCTGGAAAGGACGCCTATGCCTGATCGTGTGCTCGCCGGCCGCTACCGGCTCGGGGAGCGGCTCGGCAGCGGCGGCATGGGCACGTCGCGGCAAGCCCTCAAGGCCGCCCGCTGGGCGCGGGAGGCCCTCGGACCGGGCCGTTGACCGCGGCTCTGTACGTCCTGGGTGAACGCGGGGGTGGTTCGCGGCCGGTGCCAGTTCAATGGAACGGGGTGGGGGGGCCGGCTCCGATGGAGAAGCCAGGCGCTCCGGAACCATAGGCTGTTACCCCGATTTTAGTCACTCTTGGGGAGAATGCGTTGCGGCTGCCGGATCATCTGGGGCTACTGCTCACCGACGAGCCGGTCCTCGACGTCTACTCGTACGGGCCCTGGCGGGTGCCGGACGGGCTGTTCGAGGAGATCGGGGCGCGGATCGACGCGCTGGCGCGCGATCCGCGGTGCGCCGGGCTCACCACCGACGACCACAAGCTGCTGACGCTGCCGGCCTCGCTGGTGACGGCGGAGATCTTCGGGATCCTGGCGTTCCTGCCGGGCGGCGGGGCGATCAAGGCGGGCTCGTACTCGCAGCTGCCCGAACGGCTCCTGCACCGGCATCTGGTCAATCCCGGGCCGCTCAGCACCCGGATGACCCGGTGGGACGCCCCGGGCGGCCGGTGGCGGCCACCCGTGGACTGGCTGGTGGAGGCCCCCGACCGGGAGCTGGCGATCTCCCTGGCCCGGGACTGCCTGGAGGTCCTGGAGGGCGTCGAGCCGCTGGAGCACCGCCGCAAGGCGCTGCTGCGCCTGTACGACGATCCGCCGCAGTGCGACATGAACCTGCCCAAGCTGGAACTGCGCGAGCACTGGCACTCCCACGCCGACGACGAGATCCTCTCGGCCGTGCCCGAGCTGATGGGGCCGGTGGGTTACCTGGAATGGGTGACGGCGGGGCTGCTGGCCGCGTACGAGCACCTGGTGGACGTGGCGCCGCGCGACGAGACGGTGGAGACGCACCTGATCCAGCTGCTGCTCCAGGGCAACATGGAGGACGTCCCCGGCGAGCTGGTGGCGGCGCTGGGCGAGGACCGCTACCGGGAGCTGCAGGCGCGGTTCCCGGCCGAGCGGGGCGGGTTCAAGGCGGCCGCGTGGCAGGAGCGGACCCGGGCATGGCTGGTACGGGCGCTGGTGGCGGGCGCGGTCGACGCCTGCCGGGCCTGGCTCGACATGGCGATGCGGTGGATCGCGACGGTGCAGGGGCTGCCGGGCGACCCGTGGTTCCCCAGGCCGGAGTGGATCCCGGTCGGGCAGTTCCAGACCGATCTGCGGCGCCTGTTCGTGCCGCGCCGCCGCGTGGTGAACCCGCTGGTGGACGAGCTGAAGCCGGTCGCGGCGGCCGCCGTGCGGGCCCCGGCGGCGGAGCCGTCCGCGGTGGCCAGCGGGCTGGTCGGGCAGCCGGAGGTGAGCCGGGCGCTGGCGGAGTTGAGCCGCGGCCGCGAGCCGGTGCGGCTGCTGCTGGTGGGCCCGGACGGCACGGGCAAGCGGGACGCGGCGCAGGAGCTGGGCAAGGCGCTCAACCTGGCCCGTGACCCGGTCTGGCTGACCGACAACCTGTTCGTGGGACAGCGCCTGTCGGACGCCGTCGCCAAGCTGCACGCCGACGTCCGCGACTGCGCCGGCGAGCGGCTCCTGATCGTCGAGGGCCTGGACGGCATCGTGACCGACCCGGGCAACGGCGAGGCGATCGCGGGCGAGCTGCACCGGCTGCTGGCGGTGCACGAGGACCTGCACCTGGTGGCGCTGTGCGACACCGGCGGGGACGAGCGGATCCGCGAGATCAACCCGGTGCTGCCGCACCGGTTCCGCGTCGCCCGCACCGTGCCCTTCGACGAGCACGGCCACGCCGAGCTGTTCCGCAGGGCGCTGCGGGAGCGCGGGGCGCGGGGCACCCGGCACGCGGTCGCGGCGGCGGGCAAGCTGCTGGCGGCCGCGCCGCCGGTGCAGACGCTGCGCAACGCCCGGCTCGCGCCGTACCTGGCCGACGTCGTGGTGGAGGCCGTGCGGGCCCGTACGGCCGAGGGCGAGGAGCCGGTGGTCGGCAAGCGGGACATCCCGGCCTCGCTGGACACCACGCAGAGCCCCGGCAACCCGCTGACCGAGCTGCGCGAGCTCACCGGGCTGGAGACGATCAAGGAGGAGATCGGGCTGCTGGTCGCCGGGACGCACGCGGCGCGGCTGCGCGGCGAGAACGGGCTGAAGATCAGCCCGCCGACCCGGCACATGGTGTTCACCGGCAATCCGGGGACGGGCAAGACGATGGTGGCCCGGCTGCTGGGCCGGATCTACAAGCGGCTCGGGGTGCTGTCGTCGGGGCACGTGGTGGAGGCGTCCCGCGCCCATCTGGTGGGCGAGTACATCGGGCAGACCGCGCCGCGGACGCGGCGGCTGGTGGAGCGGGCGATCGGCGGGGTGCTGTTCATCGACGAGGCGTACACGCTCACCCAATCGCCGCACAAGAGCGACTACGGGCACGAGGCGATCGCCGAGCTGGTGAAGCTGATGGAGGACCACCGGGACGACCTGGTGGTGATCGTCGCCGGGTACGAGCGGGAGATGGCGGAGTTCCTGGCCGCCAATCCGGGCCTGGACTCGCGGTTCCCCAAGCAGCTGCACTTCCCCGACTACAGCGACGCCGAACTGGTGGCGGTGTTCGAGCGGCTGGCGGAGGCGGACGGGTTCCGGCTGGCGCCGGGCACGTCGGACCTGCTGCGCTCGTCGCTGCGGCGGGTGCAGCGGGGGCCGTCGTTCGGGAACGGCCGGCTGATGCGCAACCTCCTCGACGTGGCGGTGGCCAACCAGGCGCAGCGGGTGGCGTCGGCGTCCCGGGACGCCGGGCGCGCCGCCAACGGCAAGGCGGCCGCCAACGGGAAGGCGGCCGGGACCGGCAGGGCGGCGGAGAACGGCGCGGACGCCCGGCCGCCGAGCAAGAAGGAGCTGATCACGCTGCGTGCGGACGATCTGCCGCCGCTGCTCGATCATCCGGAGGAGCTGTTCGGCCTCTACCTGTAGCGCCGGTTCCGGACGTGCACGCATGACCGGACCGAACACACCGCAATGGAGCGACCACTTGGCGCGCCTATTCGGCCGTTCGTCGACCGGGGCGTCGTTGCCGCGAACCTACGTCCGGGTAGGCAATACCGTCATCGCACCCTGTGGGAGAGAGGCTCGCATCGGCTCATGGTCGGGGGGCGGGCGGCGGCCGGGTCCGGCCGCCGCCCCGGGGCCGGCGACCGCGCACACTGGGCAGGGGGACGGGTCACGGCGACCGGTTGAGGCGCGCACCGGTCGCCGTGACCTCTAGAGTCCGTCGGCGGGCGCCGGGCTGCGCGGCAGCCGCAGTACGAAGCGGGCGCCGCGCGGGCTGTCCTCGACGACCAGGGTGCCGTCGTGCGCGGCCGCGATCTCCCTGGACAGCGGCAGCCCCAGGCCGCTGCCGCCCTTGTCGAGCCGGCGGCCCTCGCGCAGCCGGGTGAAGCGCTCGAAGACCCGCTCCCGGTCCTCCGGGGCGATCCCGAGCCCGTCGTCGGTCACGGTCACCACGACCTGGCCGCCCTCGACCGCGACCCGCAGGTCCACCCGCTCCCGGGCGTGCCGGACGGCGTTGTCGAGTAGGTTCGTCAGCGACCGGTCCAGCTGGACCGGCGAGCCGAACACCACCGCGTCGGGCGCCATGTCGCCGTGCACCGGTACCCGTCCCCCGGCGCGCCGCCTGATCTGGTCGGCCGCCAGCAGGGACAGGTCGACGACCCGGCGCTCGGCGGTCGCGCCCGCGTCCAGCCGGGCCAGCATCAGCAGCTCGTCCACGATCCCCGCGAGCCGCTCGGTGGCGACCAGGACGCGGCGGCAGACCTCGGGCCAGTCGGCCGCCTCGGGCGCGACGCACTCGGCCTCCATCTGGAGCCGCAGCGCGGTGATCGGGCTGCGCAGCTCGTGCGAGGCGTCGGCGACGAAACGGCGCTGCGCCTCGGCCGACCGTTCCAGCCGTCCCAGCGTGGCGTTGGTGGTGGCGGCCAGCCGGGCGATCTCGTCCTCGGAACCGGGCACCGGCACCCGGCGGCTCAGGTCCCGGCCGCTGATCTCCTCCAGCTGCGCCCGGATCCGCTCGACCGGACGCAGGCTCAACCCCACCGCGAACCACGCCACCGACGCCACCACCAGCACCGCGAACGGCGTGCCGATGAAGATCAGCAGGTTGAGCAGGAGGCGGGAGCGCCTGACCTCGGCCAGATCGACCGCCGCGTACACCACCACGGGGCCGCCCGGCGTCCGGACCCGCATCGCCGCGACCAGATACTCCTCCGGGGGCGCCCGGCGGGTGCCCGGCGGCCGCATCAGGACCTCCTCGTCGGCGACGTTCCCGTACCCGTCGGGGACGAAGCCGGCCAGCCGGCCCCGGCCGCCCACCCCGATGCTGGCGGCCAGCACCCGGCCCTGCTCGTCGACGACCTGGACGGCGGATTCGTGCCCTTCGCCGCGAACGGGCTCATCGACGGTCGGCGGCAGCCTCCCGGCACGGGCCTCGTCGGCGACCCGCCGCACGGCCAGCTCGGCCCGCGCCTCCAGCGTCTCCCGCAGGTTGCCGGGCACCAGCGCCAGGATCAGCGTCGAGGTGGTCGAGAAGACCAGGACGGCGATCAGCCCGGCGAGCATGGTCAGCCGGGCGCGCAGCGACCGCGGCACCACGCGCCTCCAGCCGGCCATCGCTCCCCCGCGGCATTCTCGCCCGTCCGTTCACTCTGGGTGATGGTTCGATCGTTCCCCGTAACACGTCACGTCACCCCGGGCAGGAGGCCACGCGGCCCGGACGGCCGGATTCTGCAAGACCGGGCGGCAGGCCGCGGACCACGATGGCGGCATGGACATCGACATCCGAGCCGCCGAATCGTTCATGGCCGGCCACGCACGCGTCCTCGACCGCCGCTGCTTCGCCCTGCTCATGGGCGGGTCCGACACCGCCGGCGCGCTCGCCGCGCTGGACGCCTACCGCAATCCCGACGGCGGGTACGGCCTCGGGCTGGAGCCCGACCTGCGCTCTCCCGAGAGCCAGCCCGGCGCCGCGCTGCACGCCTTCGGGGTCTTCGAGAGCGTCGCGCGGTTCGCCGACCCGCCGGTCACCTCACCGCACGCCGCCGCCCTCTGCGACTGGCTGGAGTCGGTCTCGCTGCCCGACGGCGGCCTGCCCATGGCGCTGCCGCTCACCGTCGGCGAGGCGACGGCGCCGTGGTGGGCCGCCGCCGATCCGTCCGTCTCGTCCCTGCAGATCACGTCAGTGTCGGCGGCCGCCGCGCTGCGGGTGGCCGCGCACGACCCGGCCGTCGCCGCGCACCCGTGGCTGCAACGGGCCGTGGGCTACTGCTTCGAGGCGATCGAGGCCCTGGAGGAGATGCCGCACGCCTACGTCCTGTCGTTCGCACTGCATTTCCTGGACGCGGCGCACGACACCCGTCCGGACGACGCCGGCGCCCTGCTGGGCCGCCTGGGCAAGTTCGTCCCGCCCGAGGGGACGCTGCCGGTCGAGGGCGGCACGGCGGACGAGAAACTACGCCCGCTGGACATCGCCCCCACCCCCGGGCGGCCTGTTCGGGACCTGCTCGACCCGGGCGTGATCTCGGCCGACCTGGACCGGCTCGCCGCCCTCCAGCGGGACGACGGCGGCTGGACGGTCGACTACGCCAAGATCTCCCCGGCGGGCTCGCTCGACTGGCGCGGCGTCATCACGGTCCACGCGATCGACGTCCTCCGCCGCAACGGCCGCCTCTGACACCTGGTCCGGGCCCGGCTCAGGTGTCCTGGTCGATCTTGGCCAGGAGCGCGCGGGCCTGGTCGGCGAAGCCCTCGTCGCCGGAGTCGACCGCCTGGCGAAGGTGCCGCGCGGCCTGGTCCAGGTCGCCGTCGCCGTGCCGGATCTCGCCGAGCCGGTACGCGGCCTCGCCCACCAGCTCCGCCTTCGTCGTGCCGGTGGCCAGGGTCAGCTCGTAGTACCGGACGGCGGAATCGCGGTCGCCCAGCCAGTACGCCAGCTCGCCCAGGTGCGCGGCGGCCAGCGGCGCCTGGCCCTCGACCCCGGCGTCGATCACCTGCCGGTACCAGCGCAGCGCCTCCGGCCAGTCGCGGTCCCGTTTGGCGAGCGCGCCCAGGTACATCTTCGCCAGCGCCTCCGCTCGCGCGTCGGCGTCGCCCTCGCCCTGGACGGCCCGGAGGTACAGCTCCCGGGCCTGGTCGGGCCGCTCCTCGTGGTGGGAGCGGGCGAGCAGGACGGCGATGTGCCGGGTGTAGCGCGTCGCGGTGTCCGGGATGCGGCCCAGCACCTCGCGGGCCTCCTCGAACTCGCCCGCGTCCACCAGGGCCTGCCCGAGCGAGAACAGCGCGGAGGACGCGCCGCTCTCGGCCGCCGCGCGGAAGGTGCGCATCGCGCCCTCGTCGTCGCCCTGCTCCTGTTGCAGCAGGCCCAGCAGGCTGCCGAGGAACGCCCGATCGCCCTCGTCGAGCCCGGTCGCCGCGGAGTCGCCGGTCATCGCCCGGGTGACCGTCTCCAGTCCGGCGGCGTCGCCGGTGTGGCGCAGCAGCGGCACCAGCCGCCCGTTGGCGACCAGCCGCACCTCGGCGTCGTCGTGCCCGGCCAGCCGCTCGTAGATCTCCCTGGCCCGTTCGGGGTCGCCCGCGGAGACGTACAGGTCGGCCAGGCCGATCTCCATGTCGGCCGAGGGGTCGGACAGCATCCCGGCGATGCACTCGACGTACAGCATGGCGGCGGCGCGGTCGCCGGCCTCGGCCAGCTCGGTGGCGCGCCTGCCCGCCAGTTCGCCCGCCACGTGCCGGCCCGTCCGGCCGAGCAGCGTCAGCGCCCGCGTCGCGGTCTCGTACCGGCCCTCGCGATGCGCCCGCTCGGCGACGACCAGCAGGTTCCGGGCGGACTGGTCGGCCAGTGAGGCCACCGGCTCCGGATCCGCCGGATCGATCTCCATGAGGGCCACGGCGCCGAGCGCCTCGGCCGCCGTCTCCAGGTCGCCGTCGTCGAACGCCCACTGCCCGTGCAGGCAGCCGGCACGGGCGCGCACGTCCCGGTCGGGGGCCGCGGCGGCGTGCGCGATCTCCGCCATGGCCTCCTCGGCCTCGCCGCGATCGCGGAGCGTCCGGGCCAGGTCGGCGCGGATCCGGGGGGTGACGTCCGGATGCCCGGCCTCGACGCCCCGCCGGTAGAGCCGCACCGCCGCGTCCGAGTCGCCCCGGTGGCCGCGCGATTCGCCCCACAGCCAGTAGCCGACGGCGACGGTCTCGGGGTCGCCGGTGGTGACCGCGCGCTGGGCGGTCTCCGCGACGGCGTCGTAGTCCTCCAGGTTCGACAGCGCCAGCAGCAGGCTGCGCAGCGGGAGCAGCGCGGCCGGGTGGTCGACCTCCGCGCCCTTCCGGTACGCGGCGACGGCGGCCGCCATGTCGTCCTCGACGTAGCCGTGGATGTCCCCGATGTCGTCGTAGGCGGTCGCGACCTCCTCCGGATCGCCGTGCTCGACGACCATCGCGAGGATCTCGCGGGCCTGCCCGGGGTCGTCGTCCACGACCTGGCGGGCGGCGCGGATCAGCTGCCGGCCGGCGGCCCCGGCGGTGGCCGTGCCCGACTGGTTGCGCATCAGCCAGAGCAGCGAGTCGAGCCCGTCGGGGCCGTGCCCGTCGTCGAGGCCGGCGCCGAACTCCTTCTCCCGCTCCCTCTCGTGCTCCCCCAGGAACGCGAACAGATCGTCCCGGCGCCGCTCGTCCTCTCGCTCACTCGCGTCCGGCGCCGGTACCGGCTCCGGATCGGGGGCCAGCTTCGGCTCGATCGCGGGCGCCGGCAGCGCCGCGTCATCGGACGGCGCGAGCGGTTCCAGCAGCCTGCGGGCCTCGTCGTTCGCGCCGCGCTGGGCGAGCAGCGCCGCGAGTTCGAGCAGGGCACCCGGGTCGCCGTCGGGCGGGAAATCCGCGGCGCCCTTGTAGTAGACGCGCGCGGCGTCCAGGTCGTCCCGTTCGGCGGCGGCGGTCCCGTACCCCTTGGCGATCTCCACGGCGTCCCCGGGAGCGCCGCCCGCCGCGGCGAGGCGCAGCGCCCGCACGGCGACGGCGGGTTCACCGGCCTCGTCGGCCATCCCGGCCACGGTCGCGAGGTTGTTCAGCGCGATCTGGTGCAGCTCGCGCACCTCCTCGTCCGGTTCCGGGACGCGCAGCGCCGCCGCCGCGGCCGCGCCCAGCGCCTCGGCGGCACCGGCGTGCCGGCCGTCCCGGCCCAGCCAGGCGCCCAGACGGCTGCCCGCGTGCAGCGCCACGTACGGCTCCTCGCAGGCCAGCAGCGGCTCCAGGATGCGGTGCGCGCCCTCGACGTCGCCGTACTCGTGCAGCGCCCCGCCGAGCTGCAGTTCGATGTGCGGGCGGAACGCGGCGTCGGTGACCGCGGCCGCGGCGCGCAGCTCCGTGACCGCGCCTTCCAGATCGCCCCTGGTCCACAGGGCGCCGCCCAGCATCCAGTGCCCCTGCGTGGCGGTCTCGGGGTCGGCGGTGGCGACGGCCCGGCGTGCGGCCGCCATCAGGGCATCGTGATCGTCGCGCCGCGACAGCACCGGGAGCAGGTACCGCAGGCACAGCAGCCCCGCCGGGTCGTCGACCGCCGCGCCCCGTTCGAGGGTCTCGATCGCGGCGTCCAGGTCCCCCGCTTGGTCCTGGGCGTGCCCGAACGCCGCGCAGATCTCGGCCACCTGCCGGGGCGTGCCGTGGGCGAGGACGAGCCCGCACAGCTCGTCGGCCCCGTCGGCGCCCATCGCGAGCCGTTCCTGGGCGGCCGAGGAGACCATGTCCGTGACGGCCCCGGCGTGCTCGGTGCCCGCCGAGCGCCGGAACAGCTCGCGGACGGCCGGAAGCCGCCAGTGGAAGAGCGCGACGTGCAGCTCGGCGAGCACGCCCGAGTCGTAGTGGCGGGTGAGCAGTTCCAGGGCCTCGATCTCGTCGCCCTCGCCCAGCCGCAGGACCGCGCGCTCCATGAGGTCCGCGGTGCCGAGACGTTCCATGGCGGGCAGCGCGATGTCGGGGTCGGACGAGGCGGCGGCCCGCTCGTAGGCCTCCCGGGCGCCCTCGGCGTCGCCGGTCTCGGCCAGGTAGCCGCCCAGCTCGAACGCGGCGGCGGCGAGGTTCTGGGCGGCGTCCTGGTCCGGCGCGGCGAGGCGCTCGAAATCCGCGACGGCGCGCGCGGCGTGCTCGGCGGCCTGCGCGGGCTCGCCCCATCCGGCGCACAACCTGGCCAGCATGACGCCCGCCATGGCCACGGCCCAGACCGCCCGGTCGTCCCCGGCGGGGGTGTCGACCGCGGCCTGGAACTCGGCCGCTGCGGCGTCGGGATCGCCGCCGTCGCGGAGCGCCGTTCCGATCACCAGGGCCACGTGCGGCCCGTCGCCGGTCCGTTCCACCTGGACGGCGCGGGCCTCGTCCACCCGGCCCGCGGCGACCAGCACGCGCACCGCGGAGTCCAGCAGGCCGGGGTGCTCGTCGTCGCCCGGGTCGGTGGCGTCGAGCGCGCGCCGGTAGGCGGTGGCCGACCCGTCCAGATCGCCGAGGTGGAACAGGACCTCGCCGAGACCACCGGCGGCCTTGCCCGCCCGGTACTCGTCCTCGCCGTCGGCGGCGCGGGCCCACGCCTCGGCGGCGCCCGTGTGATCGCCCACGTCGTTGCGCAGCGCGCCGAGGTAGAGTGCGGCCTCCTGCGCCTGGGCGGCCGGGGCGTGCTCGGCCGCCAGGGACAGCGCGGCGTCGGCGGCCGCGTGCTCGCCCGCGCGCTGCCAGGCGTGCGCCGCCTCCAGGGTCAGCCAGGCGGTCATGGCGTCCAGGTGGTCCTCGCCGCGGTCCCGCACGCCGTCCAGGGCCGCCGCGGCGGCTTCGAAGTCGCGGTCGAGGAGGTGGCGCGCGAACACCCCGTCCGCGGCCAGTTCCGGATGGTCCTCGGGAACCTTGGCGAACGCGGCGCGGGCGGCGTCGAAGTCGTCCAGCCGGACGCGCGTGAAGCCGAGCAGCCACGCGCTGCGCGGCGCCCGAAGCCGGTCGCCGCGCGCCACGATCCGCTCGTGCGCCGCGGCCGCCCCGGCCAGATCGCCCCGGGCCTCCAGGATCTGCAGCGCGTTCGCCTCGGCCTCCACGATCAGGCCCGGATGCCCGGAGCGGGAGACGTCCTCGTACGCCGCCAGCGCGTCGCCCGCGTCGCCGTCCCCGTCCCGCCGCTGGAGCGCGGCGCCGAGCGCCCACGCCACCCACGGCGCCAGCGCCGGATGTCCCTCGTCCCGGGCCCGCCGGAGCAGGCCGATCACCGCGCCGGCCTCGGCGGGGTCGCCGGCGTCGCGGACGATCCAGGACAGCACGGCGGCGTGCGAGAGCGCCAGCGGGTCCCCGGCCGCCGCGGCCTCCTCCAGCAGCTCCACGCCCTGGGACCGCGGCACGCCGAGGGAGACGTACACCTGCCCCAGCATGCCCTTGGCCAGTGCCGCCACCGACGGATCGGCGCCCCCCGCGCACTCCTGGTAGCGGGCGATCCCGATCTCCCGGCCGAGACGCTGGTAGTCGACCAGCGCGGCGAGCACCGGATGCGGCGCCCCGGCCCCGCTCGCCGCGATCATCAGCCGGTTCACGGCCGCGGCGAAACCGCGCGCGAACTCCTCGCCGGCGGCCACGTCCTCCAGCAGCTCGTCGGCCTGCTCGGCGTCGCCCTCGCCGAACTCCAGCGCCGCCAGCATCGTCGCGGCCCGCTCGGACTGCCCGGCGATCCCGGCGTCGATCACCTGGCGCAGCAGCGCGCGGGCCCGGTCCACCTCGCCCTCGCGCAGCCGCTCCAGCGCGGCGTCGCAGTCGTCGACGGCCTGCTCGTACACCTCGTCCGGGCCGCGCACGGCCGCGTCCGCGTGCGCCAGGATCATGCCGGCCTGGAACGCCAGATCGGGATCGTCGTCGATCTCCCCCGCCCGTTCCAGCAGCTCACCGATCTCGGCGCGGCGCGGATCGTCCGGCGGCAGGCCGGTCAGCAGCATGCCGAGGAAGTGCACGGCGCCCTTGCGGAACTCCGAGCCGCCTTCGAGCACCGCCCGCCAGCAGTCGACGGCGTCCGCGACCTCGCCCGCCTCGGAGTACACCTGGCCCAGGCAGGCCCGCGCCTCCAGGGCGAACTCCGGATGGCCCGACTCGACCACCCGCCACAGGATGGCCCGCGCCTCCCGCTCGCCCTCGGCGCCGTCCATCTCCCGGGTGAACTTCGACTCCTGGATGAGCGCGTCCAGGCGGATCTCCGGCCGGTGGTCCGCGGCGGCCCGCCGGTACGCCTCCCGCGCCTCGGCGTTCTCCCCCAGGTCGAACAGCGCGGCGCCGAGCAGCTTCTCGGCCGGGCCGCGCTCGGCCGGGTCGCCGACCGCGATCGCGTGCTCCATGACCCGGCGGCAGGCGGCGAACTCGCCGCGCCGGGCGTGGATCGAGTACAGCCGGAACGCCGCCCGGGTGCACAGCTCGGGCATGCCGTGCGCGAGCATCCTGTCCAGCGCGGTCAGCACGACCTCGTCGGCGGCCTCGGCCTCGTCGGGGTGCCCGTCCAGCAGCGCGGTGATCGACTCGTACGCCTCCCACGCCTGCCGCTCGCGCTCCCCGCCGTCCGCCGGCCGGCCCGCCCCCGACAGCTCCCCCGCCATCCGGGCGATGTCCGGGTCGGCGCCGCGCCGGGCGCGCTCCACGGCCGCCTCGGCACCGTCCAGGTCGCCCAGCCGGCGCAGCACGGTGATCAGCGTCAGCTCCGCCATCGCCGCGATCTCGGTGTCCGCGCCGCTCGCGGCGGCCCGCAGCGGGCGGTGCGCCAGCGCCCACTCCTCCTCGTCCACCAGCATCAGCCCGAGCGCCACCGCCGAGCGCTGCGCGAAGACCGGATGGCCGCCGGCGGCGACCGCGCGGTGCGCCGCGCGGGCCCCGTCCAGGTCGCCGCGCTCCTGCAGCAGCCGGCCGAGCAGATGGGACGCCTCGACCGCGACCTCGGCGCCGCCGTCCCCGTCCGCGTCCCCGGTCTCGGCGGAGATGACGATCTCGCGCAGCGCCCCCGCCGCGCCGTCCAGATCGCCCTCCCGCCACCGCTCGACCGCCGCCTGGAGCCGTCCGGCCCACGAAGACATGCCCGCTTCCCCCTCGTTCCCCGGCCCCGTATCCCGGCCCTCGGGATGTGATCTTTCCTGGTGCAGACGACGGAACGTACTGGAAAACACCCGGGTTTATCCGGCCTTTCACCGTTTTGCCGGGTCACAGGGGGGCGTGCGAAAGATCAGGACCAGCCCCATCGTCCCGACGGCCCATGCCCCCGGCCAACGCCGCGGACATGCCCGGTCGTCCCGGTCACGGGCCGCTATATCGTGGCGGAGTGGACCCGTTCGACGATCTGCTGAAAGGCGTGCGCGGCGAGGGCGCCGCGTTCGGCACCTCCACGCTGACGCCCCCGTGGGGGCTGCGCTTCGCCGCCGGCCCGCCGCTGACGCTGTGCGTGCCGCTGCGCGGGCAGGGCCTGCTCGTGCAGGGGGACCGGACCATGCCGATCAAGGTCGGCGAGGCCGCGATCGTGCGCGGGCCCGAGCCGTTCATGTTCGCCGACACCGCCACCCCGCGCACCGTGCGGGACGTCCGCTGCGACGGCGCCGGAGAGGCGTCCGGCGACACCGTCCTGCTGGCCGCCTCGTACCGGCTCACCGGCGAGGTCTCCCGCCGCCTGGTCCGGGTGCTGCCCCCGATGATCGTCATCCCGGACGACCACGACTGCGCCGCCATGCGCGACTACCTGGAGGCGCAGCTGGACGCCTGCCGCCCCGGCCGCCAGGTCGTCCTGGACCGCCTGCTCGACTGGCTGCTGGTGTGCACGCTGCGCGACTGGTTCGACCGCCCGGAGGCGATCCGGCCCGGCTGGTACCAGGCCCTGTCCGACCCGGTGGTCGGACCCGCCCTGCGCGCCGTCCACGACGCCCCGGCCAGGCCCTGGACGCTGGCCTCCCTCGCCGCCGCCGCGCACGCCTCCCGCACCACCCTCGCCCGCCGCTTCACCGAACTGGTCGGCGAACCCCCGCTGGCCTACCTGACCGGGTGGCGGATGGCCCTGGCCGCCGAACGCCTGGCCGACCCGTCGGCGACGGTCGCCGCGGTGGCCCGGGAAGTCGGCTACACGGACGCGTTCGCGTTCAGCTCGGCGTTCAAGCGGACCCTCGGCAAGAGCCCCACCGCGTACCGGAAGGGCACCGCCGCAGACCTGGCCGGCGCCGCCGGAGCGGCCGGTCAGGTGAGCGAGACCAGCTCCATGTAGTCCTCGCTCCACAGGTCCTCGGTCGCGTCCGGCAGCAGCAGGACCCGTTCGGGACGGAGCGCCTCGATCGCGCTCGGGTCGTGCGTGACCATCACCACCGCCCCCTTGTACGCGCCGAGCGCCCCCAGGACCTCTTCGCGCGACGCCGGGTCCAGGTTGTTGGTCGGCTCGTCCAGCAGCAGCACGTTCGCGCCCGAGCTCACCAGCGTCGCCAAGGCCAGCCGCGTCTTCTCCCCGCCCGACAGCACACCGGCGGGCTTGCCCGCGTCGTCCCCGGAGAAGAGGAACGAGCCCAGGATCCGGCGGGCCTCCCCCGGCTCCAGGTGCGGTGCGGCGTCGGCGAGGTTCTGCGCGACCGTGCGGCCGGGGTCGAGAGTGTCGTGCTCCTGGGCGAAATAGCCCAGCCGCAGGCCGTGGCCGTGCACCACCCGTCCCGAATCGGGCGCCAGCCGTCCCGCGAGGATCTTCAGCAGCGTGGTCTTGCCCGCCCCGTTGAGCCCGAGCACGAGCAGCCGCCCACCCCGGTCGACCGCCAGGTCCACGCCCGCCAGCACCCGCAGGTCCCCGTACGACTTGGCCAGGCTCACCGCGCCCAGCGGGATCCGCCCGGACGGGGCGGGTTCGGGCAGCCGGATCCGGGCGACCTTCCCGGACCGCCGCACCGGCTCGGCCTCGGCGAGCATCCGGTCGGCGCGCCGCGCCATGTCCTTGGCCCGGACGGCGGTCGCGCTGCGGGCGCGCATCCGGTCGGCCTGGGCGTGCAGCGCCGCGGCCTTCCGCTCCGCGGCGGCCCGGCGCCGCTCCCCGCGCCGCCGGGCCGCCTCGCGGTCGGCGAGGTAGGCGCGCCACCCGGTGTTGTGCACCTCGATCGCGCCGTGCTCCAGATGCCAGATCCGGTTGGCGATGCCGGCGAGCAGGCCGGTGTCGTGGCTGATCATCACGAGCCCGCCGGGGTACCCGGCCAGGAACCCGCGGAGCCAGCCGATCGAGTCGGCGTCGAGGTGGTTGGTGGGCTCGTCCAGCAGCAGCGTGCCGCGCTCGGCGAACAGGACCCGCGCCAGCTCGGCCCGGCGCCGCTGGCCGCCGGACAGATCGCCGAGCGGACGGTCCAGGGCCCGGTCGGGCAGACCGAGGCCGGCGGCGATCCGGGCGGCCTCGGCCTCGGCGGCGTACCCGCCGCGCGCCTGGAACTCGGCCTCGGCCCGCGCGTACCGGGCCATCGCCCGTCCGGCGGCGGCGCCGTCCCCGGTGGCGGCCATCTCGGCCTCCGCGGCGCGGAGCCGGCGCACCGCCTCGTCCAGGCCGCGGGCGGACAGGATCCGCCCGGTCACGGTGACCGCCGGGTCGGCGGCCGCCGGGTCCTGCGGGAGATGGCCGACGGGACCGGTGCGAACGACGTCCCCCGCCGCGGGCCGCGCCCGCCCGGCGAGGATCTCCAGCAGGGTGGTCTTGCCGGTGCCGTTGCGGCCGACCAGGCCGACGCGGTCACCGGGCGCGACATGCGCGGTGACGCCGGACAGCAGGAGACGGGGGCCGACGCGCACGTCGACATCACGAAAAGAGATCATGGAATGACGCTCCGGAGCAGCTCATGGACACACGGGTGGCGTGAAGCGTGTGTCCCGAGCTAGGACATCCGGGGTGTCGACATGGCCCCGAGTGTAAACGGCGGCTCCGCTCGCGCCGAAACCCTTTTACGGGTCCTGGTCGCCGCCGAAGCTGATCGTGTGGAGGGCGGTCGCGGCCCGGCGGTCGAGCATCACGGCCGCGGCGCAGCCCCTCGGGACGCACCCGCGCCCGGCCTCGTCCACGAGCCGCCCGACGGCCCGGCGGTGCCGGGCGAAGGCGTGGTCGGACACCCACCGGCCGCGTTCGGCCTGCCCGTCCAGGGCCACTTCCGGCGGCACGTCCAGCAGCACCAGGTGCAGGCCGCGGCCCCGGCGGCGGGCATCGCGCGCCAGCCACCGGCGCACCCACGCCTGGCTCCCGCAGTCGTGCACGACGACGGCCGCCCCGGTTCGGAGCGCCTGGCGCAGACGCAGATAGTGGACGACCCGGACCAGCGGCCGGTACGTCGCGTACGGCACCGAGGCGGGCAGCCACCGTGCCCAGCGCTCGCGGCTGTCCTGCGAGTCCACCCGCCACACCCCCGCGCCGCGCCGAGTGCCCGGGACGGCCGCGCCCGGCACGGCCCGGCCGATCAGCGTGCTCTTGCCGCTGCCGGGCAGCCCGGAGACGACGAGCACGTCCCCGGCCGGCAGGCGCAGCTCCGCCCGCCCGGGCAGGACACCGCCCCGCAGGTCGAGGACGCCCGGCCCGTCAAGGGGACGGACGACCAGCGGGGGCGCTTCCGAAGGCGACTTCAGCAGATCGGCCACGTCGGCGGCTTCCTGTGGGACTTCGGAGGTCTTCGCCTGTGATTCCTCGTCTTCATCATCTTCGTCCAGCGGCTCATCGACCACGGTAGCGTCCGCAACCGACACGTTCCCGAGCGGAGAAGCCCCGTGGACGAGCCGAGCTGCTACCTGCTGGAGTTCTCCGTGGGGCCGGGCGGCTCCCGCCTGGGAGACGTCTACGCCGCCAGTGATCTCGCCGCGCTCCGGGAGACCTTCGAAGGGCGTTGGGGCGACGGCTACGACCACGTGATCCCCTACCAGTTGATGTGGTACGGCGCTGTCCTGCACCTGTGGGTGGTCCAGAAAGGCCGCATCGTCGAAGGATTCGTCCTGCGGCCGTACCTGCGCAGCGGCGACCCCGCCTGCGACTCGGCTGGAACGACCTGGAGAACGGCGAGTCGTGCGACACTCAGCCCCCGTGAATGAATTCGCCGCGCTTTTCGGTCCACCGCAGGCCGAACCCGTAACCGTCGACTGGAACGCGGTCGAGTCCTGGCTCGGTCTTCCCCTGCCCAGCGATTACAAGGCGCTGGTGACCGCCTACGGCCCGCTCGACATCGGGGAGGCCATTTGGTTGCACACCCCGTGCGCCCTGCCGGGTCGCTTCGACTACGGCGAGTGGCTGAAAACGACGCACCGCGACTGCCGCATCCTTTCGCGGTCGGCCCCGCCCTATGAACCACCGGCGTTCCACCCCGCCCAGGGCGGCCTGCTCGCATGGGGTACGACGCGATCGGCCAGCTACCTTTTCTGGGACACCTCAGCGTCCGCGGACCCCGACGAATGGCCGGTCGTGATCTTCTACAGGGACGCCATGGCCACCGACGGCGGCCCCTGGCACACCTATGACTCGGCGCTACTGGAAACGCTCTCGACGGCCGTCCGAACGGGCCTCCCGCTGCCCGGCGGCCACACTCTCGGACCGCTGCCGGCGACCGCGCGGCGAACCGCTTTCCTGCCCGGCGCCATCCCCTGGAGCCCACCGGTGCCCGAGCCAGAGGTCGTACCGGTCGCGCTGCGCCGTGCCGCGCTCGCCCAGGGCACAGGCATGGAAGCCCTGCACCTGCTCGCACCCCCGCCGGACGTGCCGTACCTGGGCGACGGCACCTGGGACGGGCTGTTCGAAGCACTCGGCACGCCCCTTCCGTCCGAGTACGTGACGCTGATGGAGTCCTACGGGTCCGGCTGCTTCTCCAACTGGCTGAGGTTCAGTCCTCCCACCCGTCTGGACGAGAACGGGCTGGCGCGGTTCGCCGAGGAAGTCCTCGACGGATACCGCCATCTGCGCGAAGCCTTGCCCGCGTACTACCCGCTCCCCGCCTGGCCGGAGCCCGGGGGCTTCCTGCCGTTCGCCGATTCGATCGAGGGCGACTACCTCGGCTGGCTGACCGAAGGCGATCCTGACACCTGGCCCCTGATCGTCCACCCCCGGCACGCCGATCAGGGCCCGCCCCTGCCCGGCGGGCTGGTCGACACCCTGCTCGACTGGATGCGAGGACGCCTCGAAACAGAGGGCCTCGCGGTCCTGGACGAGGACGACGACCCCCTGGAGTTCCTCGGCTTCGAGCCGTACACCCGCTTCTGAAAGCGGCCGCCCCGTCCTGAGGGTCAGTGCTCGGTGAATTCGGCGAGGATCGCCGGTATGGCCGCCCGGAGCCGCCGGATGCCGGGTCGCCGATCGTCGTTCGCCCGGTGGATGAGCCGGATCTGCTGCTCCCAGTGCAGCCCGGGAAGCCGCAGGTCACGCAGCCAGCCGGCGCGCAGTGCCGGGACGGCCGCGTACAGCGGGATCACGGCGACGTACTGGAGGCGCAGCGCGAGGTCCACGGCGATGTCGGGCGTCCCGACCAGGCGGACCGGGCATCCGGCGTCGCGCCGCGGGCTGGTGAAGGCGTTGGCGAGGTCCTGCGCGTCCTCGCTCCAGTTGTGCACCACGATCGGGGTGCCGGCCAGATCGGCGGGCCGCAGGTCGGCGTTCGCGGTCAGCCGATGCCGCGGGGCGGCCACGGCGACGATGGGCGAAGCGGCGACGAGCATCGCCTCCAGGCCCGGCGGCAGCGCCCGTCGCAGGACGAACGCGGCGTGCGCGCTGCCGTCCAGGACGGCCGCGATGGCCTCGGAGCTGTGCGCCACCCGGCAGACGACGTCGATGGGATGACCGGCGAGGGCCTGGAGCAGAGCGGGGAAGACGGGCGGCCCGAGACTGGCCGGGGCGGCGACCACGATCCTGTCGATCCCCTGCGTGCCGACCGCGGTCTGCGTCTCCAGCAGCAGGTCGAGGCATCGGCGCGCGTAGTCGGCGAGCCGTTCCCCGGCCGGGGTGAGCAGGGTTCCGCGCGGGCCCCGGGTGACGAGCCGAGCACCGAGCTTGCGCTCCAGCGCGGCCACCCGGGCGCTGATCGACGGCTGGGCGAGCTGCAGGTCGACGGCCGCCCTGCCGAAGCTGCCCGTCCTGGCGACGGCGTCGAAGACCACCAGGTCCATGGTCTCGATCAGCGGCCGTCCCATAGCCGCAACCTATGGCTTCCCCCAGCGAGGTGACTACTACTCAAACGAAATCAGAACTGGAGGATAGTGACGTATCTGCTCATAAGTCGCACTTGCCACGACTTACTAGCAAGGAGGGCCAGATGCCCACTAACCTCCCGAACCCCCGCTCAGGGAGCGAACATTGAGCGTGGCGGAGACGTCCGAAGCGCCGATCTGGGACGTGGAGCAGTCGCGCCGCAAGGGGTGCAAGCGCTGGTCCACCTATGCGCCCGGCGTCCTGGACCTGGGCGTGGCCGAAATGGACGTCTCGCTGAGTCCCGCGGTGACGGCGGCGGTCCGCGACGCGGCCCGGACCGAGGCGTTCGGGTATCCCGTCCCCGACGCGCGCAGCGCGGTTCCGGACGCCACCGCGCGGTGGATGGGACGCCTCGGCCTGGACGTCGGCTCCGAAGGCGTCCGGGTGGTGCCGGACGTGATGCGCGGCATCGCCGTCGCCATCCGCAGGCTCACCCGGCCCGACACGGCCGTGGTGATCCCGACCCCGACCTACACGCGCTTCCTCGAGGTCGCGCCGCTCACCGGACGGCGCTGCGTCCAAGTGCCGCTCGTCACCGGCCCGCACGGGCCCGAACTGGACCTGGAACACATCGAGGGCGCCCTCGCCGCCGGAGCGGGCAGCGTGCTGCTGTGCAATCCCGTCAACCCGGTCGGCACCATCGTCCGGGACGAGCAGCTGGCGGCCCTCGCCGAGATCGTCGACCGGCACGGCGCACGCGTGATCGTCGACGAGGTGCACGCCCCGATCCGCTACGGCCACCCGTTCACGCCCTACGCGGCGCTGAACGAGGCGGCGCGCGAGCACGCGATCACCGTCACCAGCGCCACCAAGGCATGGAACTTCCCCGGTCTGCGCACCGCGATGGTCGTGCTGACCAACGTCCGGGACCGGGAGGTCTGGGACGGCTTGCGGCACCTGGAGACGAGCGGGGCGAGCCCGCTCGGCATGGTGGCGACCGCCGCCGCGCTCGACCACGGCGAACCGTGGCTGCGGTCGGTGCTGAAGGATCTGGGCGCCGCCCGCGACCTCGTCCGCGACCGCATGGACGCCGCCGGGCTGTCCGGCCTGTGGCGGACGCCGGACGCCACCTACTTCGCCTGGCTGGACCTGCGGGGATTGGATCCCGAACGGCCGGCGGCGGTGCTGCTGGAACGGTCCGGTGTGGCGGTCGGCGAAGGCGCCGGCTATGGGGCGGCGGGCGGCGGGTTCGTCCGCGTCAACTTCGCCACGCCGCCGCATGTGCTCGGCAAGGCACTCGAAAGGATCATCGGCGTCCTGCACCTGCGGGACACGAGGGAGTGATCATGAGCCGTCCCCGACCCCTCATCACAACAGCAGTGGTCCTGCTCCTCGGCAGCGCGGCCGCGTGCGGCGGCGCCGCCGTCGGCGGCCCCCGGTCCGGGCTCGCGGCCGCCAAGGAGCGCGGCACGCTCCTGGTCGCCAACACCCAGGCCAACCCGCCCTGGAACTTCGTCGACGAGCAGGACAGGCCCGCGGGCTACGACGTCGACGTCGCGAACGAGATCGCGCGCAGGCTCGGAATCGGCAAGGTCAAGTTCGTCAAGTCCAACTACAAGAGCTTCATCCCGGGCGTCCAGTCGGGCCGGTACGACATCGTCATCTCGGGCCAGACCATCACCGACGAGCGCAAGAAGCAGGTCGGGTTCTCGCGCCCCTACCAGGTCAACGGCATCGCGGTCTTCGTCGCCGCCGGCAACACCTCCATCCGCTCCGCCTCCGACCTGCGCGGCCACCGCATCGCCGTCACCGCCGGCACCACGCAGGAGCAGTGGGTCCTCGCCAACGTGCCGGGAGCCAAGGTCAAGACCCTGCAGAACGCCACGCTCTCGCTGACCGACGTCTCGCTGGGCCGCGAGGAGGCGGGCCTGGTCTCCAAGTTCCAGGGCTCCTACCTCGCCGGCAAGAACAACCTCAAGGTCAAGCCGGTCGGCCCCCTGCTGGAAACCGAGATCACCGGAATGTCCTTCGGCAAGAGCGACACCGCCATGAAGACCGCGGTGGACGAGGCGATCGCGGACATGCTCGCCGACGGCACGCTCAGCCGCATCTCCAGAACGTGGCTCAATGGTCTCGACATGGCCGCCGAGCTGCGCAAACTCCCCGCACAGTAAGACCGGGAGGCCGACCGTGAATCTCCTCGACCCCGCCCTCCTGGACCGGGCCCTGCCGCTGCTGGGGCCGGCCCTCATGATGACCCTGCTGCTCGGCCTGGTGTCCTTCGCGGCGGGCTGCGTCCTGGGCATGCTGCTCACCCTGGCGCGGCTCTCGGGACGGCGCCCGCTCGTGCTGCTCTCGATCGCCTACGTCTCGGTCTTCCGCGGCACGCCGCTGCTGATCCAGATCCTGGTGATCTACTTCGGGCTGCCGCAGATGGGCATCCAGCTCGGCGCGTTCCTGTCCGCGGTGACCGCGCTGACCCTGCACACCGCGGCCTACCTCAGCGAGAACTTCCGCGCCGGCTTCCTCGCGGTGGACCGCGGCCAATGGGAGGCCGCCGACTCGCTCGGCATGTCGTCCCTCAGAACCCTGCGCCGCGTGGTGCTGCCCCAGGCCATCCGGGTCGCGACCCCCGCGGTCGGAAGCCGGTTCATCGCCCTGATGAAGGACACCTCCCTGGCCTCGGTGATCACCGTCGCCGAGATCACCCAGGCCGCCGAGGCCGTCGGCTCGTCCACCTTCAGGTACATGGAGATGTTCCTGCTCGCCGCCGTCGTCTACTGGCTGATGAACGCGGCACTCTCGATCGGCCAAGCCGTGCTGGAACGGCGCATGGGAAGGGCGTACGCATGAGCCACGTGGTCACGGTCACCGGCGTGAGCAAGAGCTTCGGCTCCCTCGCCGTCCTGAAGGGCGTCGACCTGGACGTGGCGCGCGGCGAGGTACTGGTCATCATGGGCCCGTCCGGATCGGGCAAGACCACCCTGGTCCGCTGCATCAACCTCCTGGAGGAACCCGACGCCGGGCACATCCACATCTGCGGCCAGAGCATCTCCTGCGGCCCCAACGCCCGCCGCAACCGCGCCCGCGCCAAGGCGGTACGCCAACTCCGCAACCGCGCCGCCATGGTCTTCCAGCACTTCAACCTGTTCCCCCACATGACCGCACTGGGCAACGTCATCGAAGGCCCCCTCTCAGTACGGGGCATGCCCAAAGCCGACGCCGTCGCCCTGGGAGAACGGCTCCTGGAACGCGTCGGCCTCGCGGACAAACGCGACGTCTACCCCGCCCGGCTCTCGGGCGGCCAGAAGCAGCGCGTCGCCATCGCCCGCGCCCTGGCCATGGAACCCGAGGTCATCCTGTTCGACGAGCCGACCTCGGCACTCGACCCCGAACTCCACGCCGAAGTCCTGCGCACCATGCGCTCCCTGGCCGAGGACGGGATGACGATGGTCGTCGTCACCCACGAGGTCGCCTTCGCCCGCGAGGTCGCCGACCGAGTGATCTTCATGGACGACGGCCGGATCCTCGAACAGGGCCCGCCCGCCCAGTTCTTCAGCCGCCCCGCCCACGAACGAACCCGCTCGTTCCTGAGACTCGTCCAACCCGAACGCCCAGCCGTGTAATCCCAAGTGGCCGCCGGCGTCTTGAGGACCTCGAGCAGTCGTCCGGCCAGGACGGCTGCCGAGGCAGGGTTCTGTCCGGTGAACAGGTTGCGGTCAACCACCGTTTAGGGCTTCCGCGGGGGTGGCGACCACGATCTGGTGGCCGGCCTCGGTGGGCTCGTTCACTCGGTTCGGCGATGTGTTTGCCCGCGTTCCAGATGGTTACGGATCTTGGCGGCGATTTCGTCGCGTTGGGCGGTGCTGAGGTCACGGTGCTCGGGTCGCCCGAGCCTGGTGAACACTTTGGGGCCGCGCTGTTCGACCGGTTGGTCCCTCATGCGGGGGATGATGTGGAAGTGGACGTGGGCATGGCCTTCGGCCTCAGCGAATTGCGCGATGTAGGTCTTGGTGCAGCCGGTGACGGCGTGCAGGGCCCGGGAGAGCCGTACCTGCCATTGGCCCAGCATGGCCGCCTCGGCGTCGGTGAGTTCGGCGACGCTGGTCACGTGCCGCAGAGGCATCAGGACCAACCAGCCGAGCAGGCCCGTGCCGAACGCGTGCGCCACCCGCCAGTGGGAGTCGGCCGCGATGCGCTCGCGAGGTGGCAGGGAACTCAGCCGTCCGTTGTTGCCGCAGCACATGCATTCCGCGGAGGTTGTCACAGCTCCCGATGGTAAACACCCCTGGGGTGACCGGCGCTCGCAGCGCAGAACACGTCCTTCCCCGGTGATCACGTCCCAGGAGAGAACTGATCGTTTCCCCAGCCCGCCCCCTCGGTTCGGGAGCGCGTAGATACGGTAGTCGCCGGGCTGGACGTGGTGCGCGGCGCGGGCGACAAGACCGGTCATGGGCCGCGGGATGTGCTCGGCGTGACGTGTACCGCCCCCGGTCACAAGCAATCGGCTTGACCATTGTTGTGCCCTTCCTGCTGTCAGGCATCTCCGCCGACAGGGCGCGAGCACGTCCATGCGGCCGACCTCACGGCACGCCGTCACGGGCGGATCCCGATGATGCAGGGTCCGCCCGTGATCGTCCGTGCCATGGTCGACCGGAGTCAGGCGACCATCGGCTGCAGCATTCTGTCCAACCCTGCCTCGGCGGTGGCGAGGATGTCCTCCGCATGTCCGGCCCTGGCGGTTTGGTCGGGGACGGTCCCGTAGACGAGATGGACCTTCACATCGTCGATGTCGCAGAAGTTGGAGATCCCCACCGTGAGGGTGCGGGTCAGCGACTCGTCCCAGCCGGTCGACGTGAAGTGCTCCTCGGAGTAGCCGGCCAAGCCGATCCAGACGATGCGTTTGCCGTGCAGGCGGGGCGTGCTGCGGCCGTAGGCGAACCCATAGTTCCAGACCCGGTCGATCCATCCCTTGAGAATGGCAGGGAGGCCGAACCACCAGACGGGGAAGACGACGACGATGACGTCGGCCGCTTCGATGCGTCGCATATGGGCCTCGGTTCCGGCGGAGTAGCCCTTGCCGGGGTCGGTCCAGGCGGGCTCGTCTTCGATGGTCATGCGCGGGTCGAAGTCCTCGGCGTGCAGGTCGAGCAGGTCGACGGTGAAGCCGCCCCGCTCCAGCCGCCGACGCGCACGGTCGGCGGCTCGCGCGGTGAGCGAGGTCGAGCGGGAGTGGGCCAGCACGAGCAGTGCCGTGGGAGCGGTCATCGGATCAGAGCCTCACGAGCATCTTGCCGACGTTGCCGCCGCGCATCATGTCCAGGAAGGCGGCGGGCGCCTGCTCGATGCCCTCGGTGGCGGTCAGCTCGGTGCGCAGGGAGCCGTCGGCCAGCCAGCCCGCTGCCTTGCCGATCCACTCTGGGAAGAGGTGGAAGTAGGAGTTGACCAGCATGCCGCGCAGGGTGGCGTCCTTGGCGGCCAGCTCGAACAGGTTGCTGGGGCCGGGGACGGGTTCGGTGGCGTTGTAGGCGCTGATGGCGCCCACCATCGCGATCCGGCCGCCGTTGCGCAGCGCGTTGATGGCGGCCACCAGGTGGTCGCCGCCGACGTGGTCGACGTAGACGTCGATGCCGTCGGGAGCGGCCTCGGCGAGTTGGTCGGCGACGGAACCGGCCCGGTAGTCGATGGCGGCGTCGAATCCGAAGTCCGTCACGATCTTGTCGGCCTTGGCCGGGCCTCCCGCCGACCCGACTACTCGGGAGGCTCCGAGCATGCGGGCGAGCTGGCCGGCGACGCTGCCCACCGCTCCGGCCGCGGCCGAGACGAAGACCACGTCGCCCTGACGTACTGGAGCCACCTCCGTCAGGGCCGCGTAGGCCGTCAGCCCTGTGGTGCCCAGCACGCCCAGGTATGCCTCCGCCGGGGCGAGCCCGGTGTCGACCACGGTCGCGTCGGCCGCGTCCAGCACCGCGTACTCGCGCCAGCCCAGGAAATGCACGACGGTGGACCCCACCGGGACGTCCGGGGAGCGCGAGTCCAGGACCTCGCCCACCGCCGAACCGTCCATAGGAGCGCCGAGGCGGAAGGGCGGCAGGTAGGACTCGCCGTCGTTCATGCGCTCCCGCATGTACGGGTCCACCGACATCCAGGTGTTGCGGACCAGGACCTGTCCATCGGCGAGCACCGGGACCTTGGTCGTGGCCAGCTCGAAGTCCTGCGGACGGGGCTCACCGGCGGGGCGGGCGGCCAAGCGGATCTCACGGTTTGCGTACACGCTGTTCTCCCTGTGTGTGATGGGGTCGTTAGTGGTGGCGTTGTTCGCGACGGCGTCGAGCAGCCGCTCGGCGGCCAGGTCTGAGGGGGGCTCGTGGTGGTAGAAGCCGACGGGCTCTCCGACGGTCACCGCGCCGAGCGCGGCGAAGACCGACCGGAGCTGCTCGACGGCCCGCAGGCCACCCGACTCTCCGCCGTAGGAGAGGAAGACGACGGGTTTGCCCCGCCACTCGTCGCGATACCAGTCGATGGCGTTCTTGAGCGAAGCCGGGAAGCTGTGGTTGTACTCCGGCGTGACGATCACGAATCCCTCCGCCGCGGCCAGCCAGGGCTGAAGATCCCGTACGGCGGGCGGCGCGGGACCGCCTTCCTGCGGGAGCACCACCGGTAGCCATGCCTCGGCCAGGTCGATGACGTCCACGTCAAGGTCCTCGCGGCGGCATGCCCTGGCGTGGAGCCAGGCCGCCGCGGTAGGGCCGAAGCGTCCCTGCCGGACGCTGCCGATGATGATCGCGAGCCTCATCCCGCCTCCTTTCGTTGACGGACCCGACTCTGCCGAGGGCCGCGCACGGTTGGCTGGGGGTTGGCTGCGGGTAGCGTGACCCGGTGCGATTCGGAGTGCTTGGCCCGCTTTCCGTGTGGGCCGCCGACGGACGACCCGTGCGGGTCCCCGAACTGAAGGTCCGCGCGCTGCTGGCCGACCTGCTTGTCCACGAGGGCCGCCCGGTCTCCGCGGACCGGCTGGTCGACGACCTGTGGGGGGAGGACCCTCCCGGCAATCCGACCAACACGCTGCAGACCAAGGTCTCCCAGCTGCGCCGCGCCCTGGGGCCGGGCGGTCGCGACCTGGTGGTCTTCCAGCCGGTCGGCTACGCGCTGCGCACCGACGAGATCGACGCGCTCAGGTTCGCCGGTCTGCTGGACCGGGCCCGCGCGACCGCGGATCTCCGGACGAAGGCGGGCCTGCTGTCGGATGCGCTGGCGTTGTGGCGCGGCCCCGCCTTCGGCGACTTCCGCGACGAGGAGTTCGCCCGTGCGGCCGCCACCCGCCTGGACGAGCAGCGGCTGACCGCGCTCGAAGAGCAGGCGGAGGTACGGCTCGCGCTCGGCGAGCACAGCCAACTGGCCGATGAGCTGGGCGAGCCGGTGACCGAGCAGCCGCTGCGCGAACGCTTGCGTGCCGCGCACATGCGCGCCCTCTACCGGTCGGGACGGCAGAACGAGGCCCTGGCCGGGTACACGGAACTGCGCCAGCGGCTGGCGGACGAGCTGGGGCTGGACCCGGGGCCCGAGCTGGTGGACCTCTACCAGGCGATCCTGCGGCAGGACCCGGCGCTGGCGCCCGTACCGGCTCCTGCCACCTCGGCCGCGCGTCCCCGCACCAACCTCCCCGTCCCGCTCACGGACCTGGTCGGACGGCAGGAGGCGGTGACCGAGGTACGCGCCCTGCTCGGCTCCTCCCGGCTGGTCACCTTGACCGGCCCCGGCGGGGTCGGCAAGACCCGCCTGGCCTTGGCCGCCGCCGCCGGGCTCGACTTTCCCGACGGCTCCTGGCTGATCGAGTTCGCGGGCACCACAGGCGCGGTGGCCGACGCCGTGGCTGCCGAGCTGGGGATCCGCGACGAGCCGGGGTCGCGTCCGGGCGTGCCGCCGCCTGATTCCCCGGCCCGGCTGGCCGCCGCCCTGCGCGGACAGGAACTGCTGCTGGTGCTGGACAACTGCGAGCATCTGGTCGAACCGGTCGCTGAGCTGGTGGACCTGCTGCTGCGGGCGGCCCCGGGGCTCCGCGTCCTGGCCACCAGCCAGGAGTCGCTGGCCGTTCCCGGCGAGGTCCTGTACCCGGTCGCCCCGCTGGACTCGTCCGCCGCCGTCCAGCTGTTCACCGCCCGCGCCGCGCCGGGCCGCACTCTCGATGCCGAGAGCGCGTCGTGGGCCGAGGTGATCTGCAGGAGGCTGGACGGCCTGCCGCTCGCGCTGGAGCTCGCCGCCGCCCGGGTTCGCGTGCTGGGCGTGCGCGGCGTGGCCGAGCGGCTCGACGACCGCTTCCGCCTGCTCGCCACCGCGCACAGAGGCCGGCCCGCTCGCCGGCAGACCTTGCGAGCCGTGATCGACTGGAGTTGGGAACAGCTCACCGAGCCCCAACGCGCCGCACTGTGCGCGCTGGCGGCCCACCCGGGCGGCTGCACTCTGGAAGCGGCCGAGGCCGTCGGCGTCGATCTCGATCTGCTGGACCAGCTGGTGAACAGGTCCATGGTGGTCGCCGATCCGCCGAGGTACCGCCTGCTGGAGAGCATCGCGGCCTACTGCCTCGAACGGCTCGAGGCGGACGATCCGACGTTCCGGCGCCGGGACGAGTTCTACACCGGGCTGGCCGAGCGGGCCCGACCGCACCTGCACGGCCACGCCCAGCGCGAGTGGCTGCGGCGCCTCGACGACGAGGCGCTCAACCTGCGTGCCGTCACCGGATCCAGGCGCCTGGCCGAGGCCCTGACCTGGTACTGGTACCTGCGCGGCAGGCACCGGGAAGGACATCGCCACCTGGCCGCGGTGAGCGAGGGGTCCAGCTGGGAGGCCGGGTTCGCCATGCTGGTCGGCGCCCGCCGCGCCGAGGTGGAGGAGTTCCCAGACGCCAGGTCTCGCTGGTTCATGGCGCACGTCTACCTGCATCTGGGAGATGTCGCCGCGGCCGAGCCACTGCTGGACCGGGCACTGGCCGACTTCCGCGCACTCGACGACCGCTGGGGCGAGGCGGCCGCGCTGGCCGGCCGCGCCAAGCAGGCGATGTTCCAGGGCGACCTGCCGACCGCGGAGCGCAGCGGCACGGAGAGCCTCGCGATCTTCACCGACCTCGGTGACCGGTGGGGGCAGCTGCAGGCCTCCGACATCCTCGGATACCTGGCCGAGGTCACCGGCGACCACGAACACGCCGGCCGGCTGCACAGGGAAGGGTTGCGCATCGCCGAGGATCTGCGGCTGTGGACCGACGTCTCCTACCGGCTGTCCAGCCTCGGCAGGATCGCGCTTCTGAACGGGGACCCCGCCCGCTCACACGAGTTCCATGAGCGGGGCATGCGGCTGGCGGCCGAGCAGTCGAACCCGTTCGCCGAAGACTTCGCCCGAGTCGGGCTCGGCCTCGTGGCGCGGCGCGCCGGTGACCTCGACGCCGCGGAGCGGCTCTTCCAGGAATCACTGGACTGGAACCGGCGGCTGGAAGCCGACTACGGCATGCCGTTCTACGGAGTGACGCTGATCCTGGCCGAACTCGGGTTCATCGCCGAGCAGCGCGGCGACGCCGCCCTGGCCAGGACCCTGCACGTCAAAGGGCTGGCGGCCGCGCGGGAGATCGGCGATCCGCGATCCGTCGCCCTGGCCCAGGAGGGGCTGGCCGGAGTCGCGGTGCTCGAGGGCGCGGCCGAGGAGGCGCTGCGCCTGCTTGAGGAGGCGACCGCGTTGCGGGAGTCGGTCGGCGCGCCCCTGCCGCCCGCCGAGCGCGGCGACGTCGACCGGATCCGGGCGGCGCTGGGCGATGGCGGCACCGTGCGCTGACCGTCAGCCGATCATGCGCATCGATCGGCAGTGTCGCACCGTACCCCTTCGGACAGGAGCGACGATGCAAGCCTTGGTCTACGACCCGCAAGTACCTCACCGCCTTCGCCTCGGCCTCGCCCCCGACCCGGCGCCCACGCCCTCTCAGGTGCTGGTCCGGGTGGCCGCCGTCTCGTTCAATTTCGGCGAAATCGCCTTCAGACCCGGCGGCGGGCCAGCGGGACACGTCCCCGGCTGGGACGCCGCCGGGGTGGTGGTCCAGGCCGCCGCCGACGGATCCGGGCCCGCGGTCGGCAGCCGCGTGGTCACCTTCGGCTGGTCGGGTGCCTGGGCCGAACTGCGGGCCGTGGACACCGGCGACCTGGCCGTCGTGCCCGAAAGCGTCGACCTGGGCCAGGCCGCCGCGCTTCCGGTCGCCGGAGCCACCGCACTGCAGGCGGTCCGGCGGCTGGGGCCGCTGATCGGCCGCCGGGTGCTGGTCACCGGCGCGTCCGGAGGCGTCGGACGGTATGCGGTGCAGCTCGCCGCCCGCGCCGGCGCGCACGTCATCGCCTCCGTCGGCGGCCCTGCCCGCGGCGAAGGTCTACGCGAACTCGGCGCCGCAGAGATCGTCTTCGGCCCGTCGGAGGTGTCCGGCCGGGTGTACGGCGTGCTGGACAACGTCGGCGGACCGCAACTCGCGCAGGCCTACAACCAGTTGGAGAACGGGGGGATCGTCCAGGCCATCGGCATGGCTTCGCGTGAGCCGACGCTGATCGACTTCGAGGAGGCGCGCACGCGCGTCGACCGAGGCCGATTGGAGACCTTCAACCTCACCACCCCACTCGGCGACGACCTGGTCTACCTCGTGCACCTCCTGCGGAGGGGCGGCCTAGATCCGCAGATCGGCTGGCGAGGCCCCTGGGACAATGCCCTCGAAGCAGCCGAATCCCTGCTCGCCCGCCGCGTCCCGGGCAAGGTCGTCCTCGATCTGTGACCACGGCGCCGAGGGCGCTCCCCGAGCCGACGACACCGAGCCTGCCGATCGCGAGCTCGCACGACCGGCGCGGTCCCTGAGGGACGCCGCCCGGCCTGCGGCTCGTCTCGCAGCCCCGATTGAGCCCACCCGAAGATCACTCCACCTGCCCAAAAGCGAGATCCCGCCCGATCAAGATGATCGGACGGGATCTCGTCAACCGCTCTCAGGCCGTCTCGAGAAACGGCCCTGGGTGGAGCTGAGGGGATTTGAACCCCTGACCCCCTCGATGCGAACGAGGTGCGCTACCGGACTGCGCTACAGCCCCAAGGACTCCGCTAGGTTAGCAAACTCCAGGGGGTGCTCGCGCACCGGTTATTCGCCGACGGCGCGGCGGTCGTCGGCGTACTGGTCGAAGACTTCCTCCTCGGCCGGGGCGGACAGTTCGATGATCTCGGCCTGGGGCTGCTGGGCGGCGGCTCTGCGGGCCTCCTGGGCGCGGGCGCGGCGTTCCTGGCGGCGGGTGGTGTCCATGCCCACGGCGACGCGCAGGAGCGTCAGGTGGGCCGCCAGGAGGAGGGTCGGGGGCAGGGCGATCCACCAGGGGGCGTAGCCGGCCGCGACGACGGCGATGGAAGTGGCCAGCAGGAGCGTCAGGCCGGACGTGCGGCGGCGGCGCCGGGCGATGACGGCGGCGCGGCCGGAGCGGCGCCGTGCCGGGGCCGGTGCTCCGGCCGGCTCCTCCGGCTCGTCGAGCTCCTCCTCCTCGCCGCGCTTGCCGAGCAGGCGGGAAAAGCCGGAGGACTCGGAGTCGCGGCGCAGCCACATGGGCACCAGGACGACGGCCCACACCGCGACGATGGCCAGGTAAAGGACAGCACTGCTCACCGGCCCACCGCCGGGGCCAAGGGCGGGCCGACTTTCGGCGCGCGCACGTGCAATGGGAGCAGGGTCACGCCCCGCACGGTACGAGCCGCTGTCAGAGGTTGACGAGCATAAGGGGCGGTGTGTCGCGAGATCGATCCCGGGGTTACTCTCCGTTTGCCGGCTCTTCTCGTTCGCAGGATTCTAACGAGGGAAAGTCAAGGTCACGAAGACGGTCGCGGAAATGCCCGGCTACTGTCGGCGAGCCAGCGAGAGCGCAGGCCACCGGGGACGTCCTCGACGGTCAGGGCGTAGCAGATGTGGTCGCGCCAGGCGCCGTCGATGTGCAGATGGCGGCGCCGAATTCCCTCTTCCCGGAAACGGAGTTTCTCCACGACCCGGCGGCTGGCGGTGTTCTCCGGGCGAATATTGGCCTCGACCCGGTGCAGCCCCACGGTGAAGAAACAGTGATCGACCGCCATCGCCACGGCGGTCGGTATCACGCCGCGTCCGGCGACCTGCCGATCCACCCAGTAGCCGATCTGCGCGGACCGGGCCGAGCCCCACACGATCGCACCGATGGTCAGCTGGCCGACGAAATCGCCCTCGTAGGTGACGACCCAAGGCAGCGCCAGCCCCTGCCGCGCCTCGTGCCGCATCGTGTAGACCATGCTGAGGTACGGGCCGAGGCCGCTGCGGAACAGCGGCGTCTCGGGGTTGGTCGGCTCCCAGGGGCGCAGCCACTCGGCGTTGCGGACCCGCAGATCGCGCCAGGTCGCGGCGTCCCGATGCCGCAGCGGCCGTAGCCCCACCGGGCCTTCGGTCAGCGTGACCGGCCAACCCCGCATCCGTTCCACGGCTCCATGATTCCCTGATCCTGCATCCGGACGCCATCGATTGTCGCCGACAATCATGCGGATGTGCAGGTCGGGGTGGTCATGATCCGCGGCGGGCGGCCCATTCGCGGATCTTGGCGATGCGCTTGCGGATGTCGTCCGCGGACGCCTGCGCGATGGCGGGGCCGCCGCAGCTGCGGCGCAGCTCGCTGTGGATCACGCCGTGCGGCTGCCCGGTGCGATGGTTCCAGGCGCCGACCAGGCCGTTCAGCTCCTTGCGGAGGGTGTGCAGGTCTTCGGCGGCGGTGCGGTCGGCGCGCGGGTCGCCGGTCTTGCGCTTGCGTTCGGCCTTGACCTGCTCGGCCTGCCGCTTGCGGAGCAGGGCCGACACCTGCTCGGGCTCCAGCAGGCCCGGGATGCCGAGGTACTCCTCCTCTTCGGCGGAGCCGGGCGCGGCCTGCATGCCGAACTCGCCGCCGTCGTACAGGACCCGGTCGAAGGTGGCGGACGCCTCGACCGTCTCGAACGGCAGCTCCTCGCCCACGTCGGGGGTGTCGCGCTGCCGGTTGGCCTCGGCGAGCAGGTCGTCGTCGAGGCCGTCCTCGCGGACGGGACGGTCGAGGACGTGGTCGCGCTCGGTCTCCATCTCGGCGGCGTGGCCCATCAGCGTCGGCACCGACGGCAGGAACACCGAGGCGGTCTCGCCGCGCTTGCGCGCCCGGACGAAACGCCCGATGGCCTGCGCGAAGAACAGCGGGGTGCTGGTGGAGGTGGCGTACACGCCCACGCACAGCCGCGGGATGTCGACGCCCTCGGACACCATCCGGACCGCGACCATCCAGCGGTCGTCGGTCTCGCCGAACTGCTTGATCTTCTTGGACGCGGTGGGGTCGTCCGACAGCACGATGGTGGCGCCCTGGCCGGTCACGGCGCGCAGCATCTTGGCGTACGCGCGGGCCGCCTCATGGTCGGTGGCGATCACCAGGCCGGCGGCGTCCGGGATGGCGCGGCGCAGCTCGGTGAGCCGGCGGTCGGCGGCGGCGAGCACCTGCTTGATCCAGTCGCCCTTGGGGTCGAGCGCGGCGCGCCACGCCTGGGCGGTCTGGTCCTGGGTGAGGGGTTCGCCGAGGGTCGCGGTGATCTCGTCGCCGGCCCGGGTGCGCCAGCGCATCTCGCCCGCGTACGCCAGGAAGATCACCGGCCGGACGACGCCGTCGGTCAGCGCCGGGCCGTAGCCGTAGGTGTAGTCGGCGCGGCTGCGGCGGATGCCGTCGGGGCCCTCGTCGTACAGGACGAACGGGATCGGGTTGATGTCGGTGCGGAACGGCGTGCCGGACAGCGACAGCCGCCGGGTGGCGGGCTCGAACGCCTCGCGCACCGCGTCGCCCCAGGACAGCCCGTCGCCGGCGTGGTGCACCTCGTCGAAGATGACCAGCGTCTTGCGCGCCTCGGTGCGGTTGCGGTGCAGCGCGGGCCGCGCGGCGACGGTCGCGTAGGTGACGGCGATGCCGTGGAAGTCCTTGCCGACCCGGCCCTGCGCGTTCTGGAACTCGGGGTCGATCCGGATGCCGACGCGGGACGCCGACTCCGCCCACTGCCGTTTGAGGTGCTCGGTCGGGCAGATCACCGTGATCGCGGCGACGATCCGGCGGTCGAGGAGTTCCTTGGCCAGGCGCAGCGCGAACGTGGTCTTGCCGGCGCCGGGGGTCGCGACGGTGAGGAAGTCGCGCGGGCCCGGCTGCGTGCCGTCGCTGCCGAAGTACGCCTCCAGCGCCTGCTGCTGCCAGGCGCGCAGGGACGACGCAGTCCCCCAGGCGGCCCTCTCGGGGAACGCGGGGGGCATGTCCGATGCGGCGAAAGTGCTCACGGTCATCGAAGGCTACCGAGCCCCACCGACAGATCGTGCCCCGCCGCCCTCATCCGGACCGTTCGCGCCCCGTCGCCCCGGCGAGCGGTAGGCGGCCCAGGAGGCGCGTATGCGCAGGCCCTGGCCCTTTGTGAACTCGCGCATGCACTCGTCCCAGCCGTAGTTCATGAAGTTGCGCACAGGGTCGCGCCCCTGCTGCCGGCAGGTGTTGCGGGCGTGCGGGCAGCCGTCGGCGGGCCGCGCCTCGTACGGGGTGTCGCCGACTCCGTCGCCGGGCGGCGCGCAGCCGTTCTCGAAGGTGTGGAGGAGCCCCAGCCAGTGGCCTATCTCATGCACCGCCGTGAAGCCGCGGTCGTAGTGCCGGATCGAACCGCCGGGCAGCGTCCGGTAGTCGATCACCACGCCGTCGGCCATCGGGTCCTCCCGGAGCCACTGCGGGAACGTGGAGAATCCGAGCACGTCGGAACCGACCGCCGCCGTGTAGAGGTTGAGCGTGCCGGCGCCTCCTTTGCGCAATGCCCGCTTCATGTCGCGCTCGTACCGCTCCGGTGCCCTGAACCACCTCCGTTCCGATCGCACGTCGTGTCCGGCCAGCCTGAAGGTGACCCCCGTGTCGGCCCCGCCCTTCTCTCCGCCGTACGCACGGTTGAGCGTGCTGACCTGCTTGCGCGCCCTCGTCCGCGACACCTGTCCCGTCGCCCCGTCCGAGATGGCATGGAACCAGACGGGTACGACGATCCGCCCGGCCGGGCGCCGCTCCCCCTGCCCCGCGGTCGCCCGTCCGGCCGCGATCGTCTCGTCCGCCGTGCCGTAGCGGTGGGCCAGTGTCCGGCGGAGGTCGTCCAGCATCGCCATGACCTGGTCGCGGCCCAACTCGTGCGCGTCGCGGCCGTGCCTTCCGCGGACGCCCGTCCTGGCGGCAGCACCGGCGCACTGCCGTTCCTCGGCCGGGACGGCCTGGGGCCGTACGGCCACTCCGCGGTCACGCACCGCCCCTGATTGGGCACACATCGTGACCGAAACAGCGCACAGTGAGACCGCAAGGGTCCGGCTCATGAGACTCCCCCGAGTTCAGAACGTCGCGACTCCGCGGCCGGCGACCGCGGAATCAGCGGCCGCCCTCATCCCGGCGCGCCGCCCCATCCGACGTACAACAGGTCCGCCCGCGACCGCCAGCCGACCCGCCCATGCAGAAGCGCCCCGAACCCAAGAGGGACGGAACGCTCACCCCCGGCGACCGGGCCCGGGAACGCACGTCCGGGACCCGGGTCCGGACGGTCAGTCCTTGTTGTCGCCGCCGCCGGGCTTCATGGACTCGTAGATCTCCTTGCACTCCGGGCAGACCGGGTACTTCTTCGGGTCGCGGTTGGGGACCCAGACCTTGCCGCACAGCGCGATCACCGGGGTGCCGGTCACGGCGCTCTCGGTGATCTTGGCCTTCTTCACGTAGTGCGCGAACCGCTCATGGTCACCGTCGCCGTGCGAGAGGTCCGGCCGGGTATCACTCTCGGGAAGGATCTTGGTGCTCATGCGGTCTCCTCACCCCGGCGGCCCGACGGCCGCGCTCGCCTGGCAGATGTCGTCGTCGGCGCGCAGCGCGCCTCGCCCCACACGATAGTTCAGCGTCGGCACACCTTAGTTCAGCGTCGGGTCTTCCGGGAACGTCGACACGAACGCCAGGTCGCCGCCCTGCCGGCGCAGGACCTCCTGCCACAGCCGGTCAGGGGCGCCCGCGAAGACGTCACCGGCCTCGGCGGGCACCAGGTACCAGGCGCCCTCCTCTATCTCCGAGTGCAACTGCCCCGCCGACCAGCCCGCGTACCCGGCGAACACGCGCAACTGGAGCAGTTCGGGGGCCAGCAGCGCGGGCGGGGCGTCCAGGTCGACCAGCCCGACCCGGGCGACCTCCGAGCCGCCGTCCAGCGGCCGCCAGCCCAGCGGCTCGTCCTCGCCCGGCAGCCTGGCCAGCGCGAGCGCGTTGTCGAGCGCCACCGGCCCGCCTTGGAAGACGACGGACGGCCCGGTCACCAGCTCGGCCCAGGGAGGCAGCACCCGATCGACCGGCACCTCGGTCGGCCGGTTCAGGACAACTCCAAGCGTTCCGCCCTCGGCATCGTGCTCGACCAGCAGGACCACGCTGCGCTTGAAGTTGGGATCCTCCAGTTGAGGGGTCGCGACCAGCAGAAGCCCCACCCTGATGCCGTCTTCCATGGATTCCATGATGCGTTGCCGAGAGCTTCGGCGGCACGTCCCCCCACTCGTTAGCCTGTTGTGCGTTCCCATTCTTCGGGGTACAGAGCACAATACGGGCCTGGGTCAATAATGATCTAGGAACAGCGACCGCGCGCGGGTGCGGACCGGCGGGCGGCCAGCCGGGAGGAACGCGATGCAGTTGCCCAGGGTCGTCATCGCAGCCGTGTTCTTCGTCATCGGGGCGCTGATCGCCGTCCCCGCGCTGGCGAACGCGATGTCATCGGACGACGGTGCCACACCCCAAGGCGCCACCACCTCACCGTCCGCGAGCCCGTCGCCGACGCGCACCAACTCGCCCACCCGCTCCCCGTCCAAGTCCCCGTCCAAGTCCCCGTCCAAGTCCCCGTCTCCGTCCCCGACGCGGACCCGCACGACGCCCGTACCCGCGCAGCCGTTTCAGGTGACGATCGGCTCGGTCCGGTGCTCCAACCGGACGGTCGAGGTCACCGTCCGGAACACCGGCTCACGGACCGAGGACTACGCGATCGAGAAGAACGACGACACCGGGGCGGTGCCCGGACGCATCGGCCCGGGCGCGACCCGGACCACTTCGGTCTCGCTGCGCGAGGACCGCCGCACCCGCGTCCAGGTGACCTGGCGGAACGAGCCGGTACGCTCGCGGACGCTGACCGCCAACTGCCGCCGGGCCGCCAGCCCGGCCCCGAACGACTCGCCCGACGACGAACTGCCGCGCACCGGATCCGACAGCACCCTCCTGTGGGCCCGAGCCGCCACCGGCGCCGGCGCCATGATCACCGGAGTGATCATCTTCTGGTACGGCGGAATCTGGCCCCGCCGCCGCGAACAGATCTTCGCCCGCAAGAACACCGACTGACCCCCCGTCCGAGGCCCGCCCCGCCCCAGCCCCTCAGTAAAGGGGGGCAAGGGGGCGAAGCCCCCAGGAGATGGGGGGACGAGGGGAGGCGGAGCCCCCCAGCCGGGGGGTGCGGGGGGCGGGAGCCCCCTGCCAAGGGGCGGGTGCCTCCGGAGCGAGCGCCAGCGAGCGCAGGAGGTGCGCGTCCCTTGCGTGGGGGTCTGGGGGGTCGCCCCCCAGATAAACACAGCCCCCCAGATGGCTAGAGTTCGGTTCTCGGGCGGCCGCCTGCGGCTTCGCGGACGGCGCCTGCCACGCGTGGGGCCACGTCGGCGTGGAAGACGCTCGGGACGATGTAGTTGGGGCCGAGTTCGTCGTCGGTCACGACCTCGGCGAGGGCGGTGGCGGCGGCGAGGAGCATGTCCTGGGTGACGCCGTCCGCCTGGGCGTCCAGCAGGCCTCGGAAGACGCCGGGGAAGGCCAGCACGTTGTTGATCTGGTTGGGGTAGTCGCTGCGGCCGGTGGCGACGACGGCGGCGTGCTCGCGGGCCTCGTCGGGGGACACCTCGGGCTCGGGGTTGGCCAGTGCGAAGACGATGGCGTCGTCGTTCATGGTGGCGATGTCGTCGCCGGTGAGGATGCCGGGGGCGGAGACGCCGATGAACACGTCGGCGTCCTTGACCGCGCCGCGCAGGTCGCCCGCGTAGCCGGCGGCGTTGGTGTTGTCGGCGATCCAGCGGAGCGAGTCGTCGAGGTCGTCGCGGCCCTGGTGGACCGCTCCCTTGTAGTCGCAGACGACCAGGTCGCGGGCGCCGGCGTGCATCAGCAGCCGCAGGATGGCACTGCCGGCGGCGCCGGCGCCGGCCATGGTGATGCGGACGGCGCCGATGTCCTTGCCGACCACGCGCAGCGCGTTGGTGAGCGCGGACAGCACGCAGATCGCGGTGCCGTGCTGGTCGTCGTGGAAGACCGGGATGTCGAGCAGGTCGCGCAGCCGGGCCTCGACCTCGAAGCAGCGCGGGGCGGAGATGTCCTCGAGGTTGATGCCGCCGAACGCGGGCGCGAGGATCTGGACGGTCCGGACGATCTCGTCGGTGTCCTGGGTGTCCAGGCAGATCGGCCAGGCGTCGATGCCGGCGAACCGTTTGAACAGGGCGGCCTTGCCCTCCATGACGGGCAGCGCGGCCTCCGGGCCGATGTTGCCCAGGCCCAGCACCGCCGAGCCGTCGGTGACCACGGCGACGCTGTTGCGCTTGATCGTGAGGCGGCGGACGTCCTCGGGGTTGCGGGCGATGGCCAGGGAGACCCGGGCGACGCCGGGGGTGTAGGCCATGGACAGCTCGTCACGGGTGCGCAGCGGCACCTTGGACTGCATCTCGATCTTGCCGCCGAGGTGCATGAGGAAGGTGCGGTCGCTGACCTTGTGGATCCGGATCGCGTCGAGCTTCTCCAGGGCGGCGGCGATCGCCTCGGCGTGCTCGGTGTCACGGGTGGCGATGGTGACGTCGATGCGCAGCGTCTCGTGCCCGGCGGTGTTGACGTCGAGCGCGGTGACGATGCCGCCGGCGTTCTCGACCACGTGAGTGATCTGGCTTACGGCCTTGCCGCCGGCGGGGACCTCCAGCCGGACGGTGATGGAGTACGACACGCTGGGCACGCTGGCCACGACTTGCTCCCTCTGCTACCGGGTACGTCCTTGTCCCGCGCGGACCGTCCCACGGGGACGGCCGGCGGGGGGCCGACGCCCGGCTCCTCCGCGGCTCAGAGCGCCCGGGCCGCGGTCGTGATCAGTTCCACGGCTGCGGGCCCGGTGAACCTCGTGGTGTCGATCACGAGGTGGTAGAGCCGCGGATCGGCGGGATCGGCCCCGTAAAAGTGCTTCACGTAGGCCGCTCGGGCGCGGTCATTGTCGTCGAGCATACGCTCAACCCGGCGCTGGGACGTCCCGCTTCGCGTTCCGGCCTGCGCCTCCGCCTCGGTGAGGGCGCGGGCCAGCCGGCGTTCGCGGGGGCCGTCGAGCCGAACGTGCAGGACACCGGGGCGGTCGGCGAGCAGCACGGCGCCCGCGCGGCCGAGGATGACGCCGCCGTCGCCGTCGGCGGCCCGGCCGATGACCTGCTCGGTGTGCGTGACGAACTCCTCCTCCGCCGGGACGATCGTCCGCTCGGGGAGGTAGACGTCCATGCCGCCCAGCGGGACGCTGGGCAGCCGTGCCGCGCCCGCGAGGATGCGGCCGAGCCCGCTGGCGGCGCGGTCGTCGTGCGCGAGCGCCTCCTCCAGCGTGCAGCCGATCTCCGCGGCGACGGCGGCGGGGACGGCGCGGTCGACGAAGGGCAGGCCGAGACGGTCGGCGACGGCGGGCCCGATGCTGCTCCCGCCGGCGCCGAACGTGGCCGAGATCGTCACCACGTGTGCGCTCACACCGCCATCATGCCCGTTCTCGCGGTCCGTCGCCGCACGGATCGTGCGCGGCTCAGAACAGGGCGGACTGGAGGCCGCGGCGGGCCTTGCCGACCCTGGGGTCGTCCGGCGGCAGGACCTCGAACAGCTTGAGGAGGTGCTTGCGGGCGGCGTCGCGGTCGTCGCCGGCGGTGCGGCGGACGGCTGACAGGAGCCGGTCGAAGGCCTCCTCGATCTGGCCGGAGACCAGTTCGATGTCGGACGCCTCGATCTGCGCCTGGACGTCGCCGGGCTGGTCGGCGGCCTTCTGCATGACGGACTGGGCGTCCAGCGATCCGACCCGCAGGCTCAGGTCGACCAGGGCCAGGCCGCGCTTGGCCTCGGTGTCCTGCGGCGAGCCTTCGAGGATCTTCTGGAACGCGGCCTTGGCCGTGTCGAGGTCGCCGCTGCGCAGGGCCTCCTCGGCCGCGCCGTACACCGGGTCGAGGGGGGCCTGGCCCGGCTCCTCCTGCGCCTCGGGCCCGGCGTCCTCGGGGAGGATGCCCTCCTTGGCCAGCGCTTCGAAGAGCTGGTCGATGGCCTGGCGCACCTGCGGTTCGGGCGCGGCGCCGTTCAGGAAGGGCAGGAGCTGCCCGCCGACGACGGCTGCGACGAACGGGATGCCGCGGACGCCCATCTGCTGCATGTACTGGGCGAGCGCCGGGTTGGCGTCGATGTCGACCTTGGCGAGGATCCATTTGCCGGCGGCCTCGTCGGCCAGCTTCTCCAGGATGGGGCCGAGCTGTTTGCACGGCCCGCACCAATCGGCCCAGAAGTCGACGAGTACGGGAACGGTCCGCGACCGTTCCACCACCTCGGTGTTGAAGGTCTGGTCGGTGACGTCGACGACGTACGCGCCGCTGTCGCCGCCCGCGCCCGCACCGCCTTTGGCCTGGCGCTCCTGCTGCTTCTTGGCGGCAGCCTGTCGGGCCCCAAGATCAATGGCCCCGTGCAACGAAAAGTCCCGAGAAGGCATGGGTCCATCCTGCCTCATGAACGCCCTTGTCCGTACGCCGGTCCGCTCCCAGCGGAGCGCGCGGTGCGGACGGGCGCGCCGCCGGCCCGGCCGGTGGCGGCTGCGGCGGACCGTTCGGGGACGGCTTTCTCGCCCGCTGCGGCTTTCCGGCCTGTCCGGACACAAGCGGCCAATTCCTGGGAATTCACGTCTTCGCTGTGCGGGCAAAGAATCCGCGCGGCATGGCGCGGGAGCAGAAAGAAGGCTGACAGCAATCGCCAAGCCTGGTTATAGTCACGATGTCGATGCATGGTGCGACGGCAAAGAGGAGCGCCGCCGGGCTCGCCTGAGATCCCGGTCCGATCCCGGCCGGAGCGGGGGCGCGGCCGGGGCAGAAAAGGCCGCCGGCGTTCCCGCGGGGTCGCCCGCAAGCGCATGACGAAACAACGGGGGGTATGAGTGATCGCGGAGCATTCCGCGATCGTGGCCCGAGGGATGGGTGTCCGCCGCGGGGGGCGGTGGCTCCTGCGCCCGGTGGCCTTCGGCATCGCCGAGGGCGTGATCGGCCTGGCCGGTCCACCTGGTGTCGGTAAATCCACTCTATTGGCTACGTTCGCGACATTGCGTCGGCCGCATGCCGGCGCACTGAGGATTCTCGGCCACGACATCGGCAAAGCCACCGATTTGCGCGCCGTACGGGCGCGTATCGGTTTCCTGCCGGGCCGATTCCGCTGGGCCAAGAACATGACCGCAGAGGAACTGGTCGAGTATGCGGCCTATTACAAGAAGGTGCGCGCTCCCGCGGCCCGGAACATCATGAAAAGACTGGACGTCGCGGATGCCGGCGGCACGGAATTGGCGCTGCTGCCGCCGGACGTCCGGCTGCGGGCGGGGCTGGCGGCGGCCTGCGTGCACGGGCCCGAACTGGTCGTCCTGGACGATCCGCTGGAGGAGCTGTACGAGGGCCGCGGTGCCGCGGACCGGGCGGCGGTCGCCGAGCTGATCCCGCTGATCCGGGCGCTGGCCCCCACGGTGGTCGTCTCGGCGGCGCGGCCGGAGCATCTCGCATCGTGGTGCCGGGAGGTCTACACACTCGCCCGGGGCCGTCTGACCGAGCACCGCCCGGCCGAGCATCCGTCGCGGGCTCCGGGCCGGCTCCTCACCGCCGGCACCGCCCCCGCGTCCGTGCCCGCGTCCATGTCCGCATCCGTGTCCGCATCCGTGTCCGCGTCCACGTCCACGTCCGCACCCGCGTCCATGTCCACGTCCACGTCCACGTCCACGTCCACGTCCATGCCCGGACCCGTGTCCGGGTCCATCCCCAAGCCCAGGTCCGGTTCCTCGTACGGGTCAATGCCTCCGGCCTCCGAGTCCGTGCGAGACCGTTCGTCCAGGCGCGCGCCCCGTACGCCTGGGCCGGACGGCGCGGATCCGTACCGCCCGGACCCGTACCGCCCGCCCCCGGGCACGCCCCGCCAGAGGAGGCCGGGACGCGGGCCCACCGACGCGCCAGGCACCCCACCGGATCCGATGAGACCCGACCCCACGCCCTACATGACGATTGCGATGAACGGTCCTCTACCTCCTCCGATACCTGCTTCCACCCCCGCCGACCCCACCGCCCCCGCCTCCCTCACGAGCTCGATGATCCCCGAAGGCCCCTCGATCCCCATCGTCTGGAAGACCGCGCCGGCCCCGCTCGCGCCCGTCCCCGCGACGGCGCCGGCCCCGTGCGGGCCGCCCCGGATCCAGGCGGGACGGCGGCCCGCGGGGAGCGGCGCCGGTGTCTGAGCTGGGGCGGGTGCTCCGCCTCGACGCCCGGCGGGCGGCACTGCTCGTCGCGGTTCCCCTGCTGACGGGAATCGGGATCGTCTTCGTCTGGCTGTCCCTGGTCCCGGGCGTCGCGTACTGGGACAACTCGGTCGTCGCGCTCATCAACGCCGTGCGGCTGCTCGGCCCCGTCGCCGCGGGGCTGGCCGCCTGGGCCGCGGTACGCGAACGAGGTCTCAACTACCTCAGGGACCTCTCCCCCCGCTCCCCCGCCACCGGAGCGCTGTTCGACCTGCTCCTGCTGGCGGGGGCGGCGGTGTTCGCGTACGGCACGGTCACGGCCGTCGTGACCGTGGAGACGGTGCTGCGGCAGGAGGCGGGACGGCCGTCCCCGCTGGGCTTCCTGGCGGGCGCGGCCGCGCTCGTCCTGCACGTGGTGATCGGCTACCTGGCGGCACGGCTGGTCCCGCGGCCGGCGACGGCGGCGGCGGTCATGGTGGCGACCTGGTCGTGGGCGGCGCTGCGGGTCCCGGGCGCGTCCTGGTGGAGCCTGCTGCCGCCCGCGGTGCTCGATCACGTGGAGCCGTTCACCGTGCTGCGCGGCCGCGTCCTGGCCGATCAGACGCTGTGGGCGCTGGCGGTGACGGCGGTGCTGATCCTGGCGTACGTGGGGTGGGTGACGCGGCGCGTGGTGGTGGCCGTCCCGCTGGTGGTCGCGCTGGCCGGGACCGGGTCCGCCACGGCGCGGCTGCACGCGTCGGACGGGAGCGCGGCCGCGCCGGCACCGGTCGCGCTGGCGTGCCGGGAGTGGCCGCTGCGGGTCTGCGTCCATCCGGCGCTGCGGTCGGCGCTGCCCGCGCTGATGGCGGCGGCGACACCGCTGGCCACCCGGCTGAGCGGCACCCCGGGAGGGTTCACGCAGGTGGTTCAGCGTCCGGCCGTGGAGCCCGTGGCCGTGGCGGGGGGGACGGCGTCCATCCACCTCGACGGCCGGCTGTCACCGGGGTACGTGGAGCGGGCCGTGCGTCAGATCAAGGACGCGCTCACGGACTCCCGCGCATGCCAGGGCGACGCTGGGGCGTGGGGGCCGCTTCCCGGGACGCCTGGAACGTCCGACCCCGGGACGACCGCCCTCGAATCGGGCCGGGGGCCCGGGGTGATCGGCCCGTCGCGGCGCCTGGAGTACCGCGCCGTCGTCGACGCGTGGCTGCTCGGCGGGCCGCGGCCGGCGATCTCGGACCAGCGGACGGCGCAGCGGTTCGAAGCCTGGAGCGAGGAGCAGAAGCGTTACTGGCTGCGGACCAACTACGGGCGCTATCGCGGCTGCGCGCTCGGCCCGGGCGACTTCCGGCCGGTGGTCGCGCCGCGCCCGGCGGAGGCGCCGCGGCCCTCACCCCGTCCGGTACGGCCGGACACCGGGCACCTGCCCGCCGGCGGCCTGCCCGCCGGCGGCTCCGCCTGAATCCCCTGCATGGCCACGACGGGACCCCCCAGGCCCGCCGCGGCCATGCAGAGCCGTCAGGCCGGGGCCCGCTCGGCCTCGGCCGGCTTGATCCAGCGGCGCTCCACCAGCAGCGGCGCCACCGGGAGCACGCTGGCGATCAACGCGAGCACCGTGCGTGCGGCGTTCCAGCCCATCGCGCCCCGCCCGACCAGGACCAGCGCCACGTACGCCAGGAACAGGACGCCGTGGATCGGCCCCACCAGCTGGACGAGCTGGGGGGTGTCCGCCATGTACTTGAACGGCATGGCGATCAGCAGCAGCACGAGGAAGGAGACCGCCTCGGCGATCGAGACGATCCGGAGAGCACGAACGATGTCCACGGCAGGCCAACGTACCGGCCCCCGGGAATGGTTTCGAACGTCCGTATGGCCCTGCTCACACGTCCCTCTCCAGGGTTACGTGAGGCCACGGGCATGATCGGCGCCCGTTGACCGTCCCGTTCGTCCGTGCTGTCCGGTTCATCGAGCCGACCGCAACCACCGGGTAAGGTGACCCGGCCGATTCGCCGGGAATGCCGTACACATGGCACGTTCTGAGCAGAAGGACGCCGACACCCGCAAGGCCGCCCCCGAGACGTCCCCCGAGAACGCCGCAGGGCCCTCCTCCGGGTCCTCCGCTTCGCCGGGACGGCGAATGCCAGGCCGGGGGTTGCGAACCTCCGCCGTGCTGATCGTGCTGACCGTGGCGGTCGTCCTCGCGGCGCAGCAGGCGATGCGCATGCTCCCGGACTGGATCAACCCGTTCGAGGAGGAGACCAAGGACCGCAGCGGCCCGGTCGTGCTGCAGTCCATCCGCGACCTGGCCCGGTTCGAGTCCGCCTCCGGCAACTTCCAGGTCATCGTGGACCTGGAGAAGGACGCCAGGTTCCTGCCGGGCGCGGTGCGCGGCTCCCGGACTCTGTTCGTCGGGCACGGCTCGGTCGACGCCTACGTGGACTTCGCCAAGCTCGGCTCCGGCGCGGTCACCGTGAACGCCGACCGCACCGCCGCGACCGTGCGGCTGCCGCGTGCGCAACTGGAGGCCACCAACCTCGACACCAAGCGCAGCTACGTCTTCGAGCAGCAGCGCGGCCTGGTCAACCGCATGGGCGACTTCTTCAGCGGCAACCCCAACAACCAGCAGCAGCTGTACGTGCTGGCGAGCCAGAAGATCCAGTCCGCCGCGACCGAGAGCGGGCTGCGCGAGCGCGCCGACCAGAACGCCAAGCTCATGCTGCAGAACATGCTCAAGGCGCTGGGCTTCAAGACGGTGACCGTCCAGAGCACCGCCACCCGGTGACCGGCCCGGCGAACGACGCCGCCGCGCGAAATCAAACTGAGCGAAGGATCAACGCATCGCCCTGGCCACCACCGCCGCACAGGCCCGCGGCGCCGGTGCCGCCGCCGCGGCGCTTCAGCTCGTGGGCCAGGTGCAGCACGATCCGGGCGCCGGACATGCCCACCGGGTGGCCCAGCGCGATCGCGCCGCCGTTCACGTTGACCTTCTCCGGGCCGACGCCCAGGTCCCGCATCGACTGGACGCCGACCGACGCGAACGCCTCGTTGATCTCGATGACGTCCAGGTCGCCGACGCCGATGCCCTCCTTGGACAGGGCGTGCTCGATCGCGTTGGACGGCTGCGACTGCAGCGAGTTGTCGGGACCCGCGACGTTGCCGTGCGCGCCGATCTCGGCCAGCGGGCTCAGCCCGAGTTCCGCGGCCTTGGCCCTGGACATGACCACGACCGCCGCGGCGCCGTCGGAGATCTGCGAGGACGACCCGGCCGTGATGGTGCCGTCCTTGGTGAACGAGGGGCGCAGCCGGCCGAGCGTCTCGACGGTGGTGTCGCCGCGCACGCCCTCGTCGGTCGCGAACAGCACCGGCTCGCCGCGCCGCTGCGGGATCTCCACGGGGGCGATCTCCTCGTCGAAGAGGCCGTTCTTGATGGCCGCGGCGGCGCGCTGGTGCGAACGGGCGGAGAACTCGTCCTGCTCGGCCCGGCTGATGCCCAGCTTCGCGTTGTACCGCTCGGTGGACTCGCCCATGGACACGTGGTCGAACGCGTCGGTGAGCGCGTCGTAGGCCATATGGTCGAGCACCTCGATCGAGCCGTACTTGTAGCCGGCCCGGGACTTGGGCATCAGGTGCGGGGAACCGGTCATCGACTCCATGCCGCCCGCCACCACGATGTCGAACTCGCCCGCCCGGATGAGCTGGTCGGCCAGCGCGATGGCGTCCAGCCCGGACAGGCAGACCTTGTTGATCGTGATCGACGGGACGTTCATCGGGATGCCCGCCTTGACCGCCGCCTGCCGGGACGGGATCTGCCCGGCGCCGGCCTGCAGCACCTGGCCCATGATCACGTACTGCACCTGGTCGCCGGCGACACCCGCCCGCTCGAGCGCGGCCCGGATGGCGTGCGCGCCCAGATCGACCGCGGAGAAGTCCTTCAGCGAGCCGAGCAGGCGGCCGATGGGGGTACGCGCTCCGGCGACGATCACCGATCGTTCGGTCATGACGGGGGCCTCCACAAAGGTTCGGCGGCGACGTTTGCCACGATACCCAGGACGACCGAGCCCGATTATGGCCGCCCCGTCCCTTTGGACGACGGGGCGGCCGCGCCGGAGCCCGCACCGTGAGGAGCACACCGCCATGCTGACCCGCATCGACCACATCGGGATCGCCTGCCACGACCTGGAGGCGACCGTGGAGTTCTACCTGGAGACCTACGGTTTCAGCGACGTGCACTACGAGGTGAACGAGGAGCAGGGCGTCCGGGAGGCGATGCTGAGGATCAACGACACCGGGGACGGCGCGGCCAGCTACATCCAGCTGCTCCAGCCGATCCGGGACGACTCGACGGTGGCCAAGTGGCTGGCCAAGAACGGCGAGGGCGTCCACCACATCGCGTTCGGCACCGACGGCGACGTCCAGGAGGAGGCGGACGGCATCTCCGGCAAGGGCGTGCGGGTGCTGTACGACAGCCCGCGCCGCGGCTCGCTGGGGTCCCGGATCACCTTCCTGCACCCGAAGGACTGCCACGGCGTGCTGACCGAGCTGGTCCAGAAGGCGACCTCCTGATCGCGCGGCGGGCCGCGCCCGGGGCGCCGCGCCGTTTCCGGGTCTGACTCGGCCGGCTGACTCCGATGCCGCGGCCCGCCCGGTTTCGCACGGTTCGAGGCGTTCATCGATCTTGATTTGGGCGGTAAGACCGAACGGCTCTGGATCGTGACGTGTTCGATATCACACGGCGGACCGCCGGGTTTGTGAGCGCCGGTGTGTAGTGATTCGGGCACGTCTGGTGCTTTTTGAGCGAGGCGCCGACGGGCACCGCTGAGTTCAGCGGCGACTTTGCAAACACGACAAAATACGCAGCGCGTCAAGATGAGCCCCCAACAAGGCAGCTCCCGGAGTACGCTTCTGTCGCCGGAAGAGGTCTGGGGCCGTGCGCCGATCCAGCCAGGCGATCAACCGGTCCCCGGAACCACCCGTAGCCCCGTCACATCAGGATTGAGCCACATGCAGTCCGACATCGACGCCCAGCTCAGCAACTTCTTCGAAGACACGCCCCCACGCGAGTTCGACGTGGTGCTCCGCGGCTACGACCGGCACCAGGTCGACGAGCACATCAAACAGCTCGACAACGAGGTCCGGCAGGCCCGCGAGTCGACCCAGGCCCTGCAGCGGGAGCTGTCGGACGCGCACCGCCAGCTGCAGGAACAGGAACGGCCCACCTACTCCGGCCTCGGCGCCCGCATCGAGCAGCTGCTCCGGCTGGCCGAAGAGCAGGCCACCGAGCTCGTCCAGGCCGCCCGGTCCGAGGCCAACGAGATCAAGGCCGCGGCCAAGGTCGACGCCGCCGAACTGCGCGCCGCCACCGAGAACGAGGCCTCCGAACTGCGCGCCACCGCCCAGCGCGAGGGCGATGACATGCGCAACGCGGCCGAGCGCGAGGCCGAGGAGGTGCGCACTTCGGCCCGCCGCGAGGCCGACGAGCTGACCTCCACCACCGAGCGCGAGGTCGCCAAGCTGCGCGCCACCGCCGACCACGAGGTCGCCGAGAAGCGCGCCAGCGCCGAGCGTGAGATCGCCAAGCTGCGCACCACGACCGAGCGCGAGGTCGCCCAGCTGCGCGCCTCGACCAAGCGCGAGCGCGACGAGATCCTCACCACGGCCAAGCGGCAGGCCGACGAGATGCGGGCCCAGGCCCAGCGCATCCTGGAGGAGAGCGAGGCCCAGCGCGCCCAGGCCGAGGCCGAGTTCGAGATCCAGCTGGCCGCCCGCCGGGAGGAGGCCGACCGGCAGGACGCCGAGCGGCACGCCGCCGCGCAGGCCGCCACCCAGAAGCTGGTCGCCGAGGCCGAGCAGCGCGCCGCGTCCGCCGAGCAGCGCGCAGCCAAGGCCACCCAGCAGGCCGAGCAGACCCGGCGCGAGGCCGACTCGCACGCCAAGCAGCTCATGGCCAACGCGCGCAAGAACTCCGACCAGGTCATCGCCGAGGCCAAGGCACAGGCCGAGCAGCTGCTCGCCGAGACCAAGGCCGAGGCCGACCGGGTCCGCACCGCCGCGCAGCGCCAGGTCGACGAGCTCACCCGCCAGCGCGACAGCATCACCAGCCACCTCAACCAGCTGCGCCAGCTGATCGGCGGCGTGGCGCCGTCAATGGGGGCCGAAGAGCTGACCGCTCCGCCGGAGAAGCCCGCGCTGTCGTCCCCGGAGCCCAAGCCCGCCCAGCCGCAGCAGCAGGCCAAGCAGCCCGCTCCTGCGAAGGCCGCGGCACCGGCCAAGGGCGCGCAGGCCAAGAAGTCCGAGGAGGACGACGAGGACTGGTGGCAGGAGTAAGACGACCGGCTCCGGCCGCCGGCTGAGCGCCGCCCCGGGGTCGTTCCGAGTACGGGTCGAACGAAAAGCCTAGAGGTGGGCAACTGCCTCTAGGCTTTTCCGTGTCCACGACGGCACGGCCGGCGGCCGGACAGATGGAAGCAAGGAGACTGGCGTGCCCGACGAGACCCCCGACAAGGACCGGCCTGCCCCTCCCGACGACACGGGAGCCGACCCGAACCCTCCCGTGCCCGCCCCGTCCCCACCCGCCGACAACAAGCCCCCCGCGCGCGAGGCCCAGCAGGCCGTGCCCGCCGAGCAGACCGTGCCCGCCGAGCAGACCGTGCCCGCCGAGCAGACCGTGCCCGCCGAGCAGACCGTGCTTGCCGGGCAGGCTCCGTCCCCGCCCGACGACGCCCAGACCCCAGAACAAAAGACCTCGCCGGCTACGGACACCGAACAAGCTCCACCAAGCACGCCCTCTGAGCAGACCGGATCGGCCACACCTGCTGGGCAGGCACCGGCCCCGCCCGACGACGCTCAGATCCCGGCGCGACAGGGCGCACAGCCGTCGGTGCCTGTTGGCGACGGGGGTGGGGCCCTTGGGCGGGAGAGCGAGCAGCCTGTGGTGTCCGGGGGCTCGGTGCGTCTGGGGGACGTGCCGCCGCCCGAGGACATTCCCGAGCCGCAGCAGGGTGCAGGCGAGGAGAAGGAGGACGCGGACGAGCGGTTGCCCGTCCCCGTCGGGAAGGTGTCCCCGGGCACGGTCACCGACGACACCGTCCTTGCCGCCACACCTGATCCGGCGCACGACATCGAGCAGCGCAAGCGGGAGGCCGGGGTCGACCATCGGTTCCCGTTCGGACGGCCCGGGCAGCCGCTGGGCAACGCGCATCCGTTCGTGTTCGGTTTCACCGGGGCGCTGGGCGTCATCACCGCGTGGCTGCTGGTCCGGGCCGCCGCCAACGCGCAGTCGGTGATCATCACGATCGTGGTGGCGATGTTCCTGGCGGTCGGGCTGAACCCGGCGGTGGAGCGGCTGAAGCGGATCGGGCTGTCGCGCGGCTGGGCGGTCACCGTGGTGTTCCTGATGGTGGTGCTGTTCTTCGCCGGGTTCGTGGCCTCGCTGGTGCCGCCGCTGACCGAGCAGATAGCCGCGCTGACCAGGAACGTTCCCGGGTACATCGAGCAGCTGCAGAAGAACCCGAAGATCGCCGAGTGGGACCGGCGGTACAAGCTGCTGGAGCAGGTGCAGGCGAAGATCAGCGAACCGGACTTCCAGCAGACGCTCGCCGAGCGCGCCCTGGAGGTCGGCCGGCAGGCGCTGTCGGGCACCGTGCAGACGCTGACGATCCTGATCCTGTCGCTGTACTTCCTGGGCTCGCTGCCGCAGATCAAGACGTTCTTCTACCAGCTGGCGCCGCGCTCGCGGCGGGCCCGGGTGGCGCTGCTGGGCGACGAGATCCTGGACCGGATCGGCGGGTACGTGGCCGGCCAGTTCACCATCGCGTTCATCGCCGGCGTCTCCAGCTACATCTTCCTGGAGATCCTCGGGGTGCCGTACGCGCTGGCGCTGGCGCTGATCGTGGCGGTGACCGACCTGATCCCGCTGATCGGCGCGACCATCGGCGCGGTGATCGTCACGCTGGTCGCCTTCCTCACCGGGCTGCCGGAGGGGATCAGCTGCCTGGTCTTCTACATGATCTACCAGCAGGTGGAGAACTACCTGCTGTATCCGCGGGTCATGAAACGCACCGTGGACGTGCAGCCCGCGGTGACGGTGGTGGCGGCGCTGGTCGGCGCGGCGCTGCTGGGCGTCCTCGGCGCGCTGCTGGCGATCCCGACCGCCGCCGCCATCTCACTGGTGATCCGCGAGGTCTTCATGCCGCGCCAGGAGACCTTGTAGCGCTCACTGGGGGGCGCGGGCCAGGGCGGTCGCGAACTCGGCCACGGCCTGGTTGAACAGGTCCGGCTGCTCGACGGCGCACAGGTGCCCGGCGCGCGGGATCACCATCAGCTCGGCGTTGGGCATCGCCTCGGCCATCGCGCGGGCGTCGCCCTCGGTGGCGATGACGTCCTCGTCGCCCACCATGACCAGGGCCGGGACCCGCAGCTCGCGCAGCGCCCCGAACGAGTCGTCGCGCCCGGCCATGGCGCGCTGCGCCCACGCGGCGGCGGCCGCCGGGGCCGACTGGACGAGACCGCGCACCCGCCCGTACACCAGGGCCCGCTGCCGGAAGGTGGTGGGCCCGACCAGGTTCGGCAGCACCTCCTCGATGAGGGCGGCGACGTCCCCGTCCCCTTCGAGCCGTTCGGCCTGGCGGATCCGGGTGGCGCGGGCGGTTTCGGTGTCGGCGGCGGCCTTGGTCCCGGCCAGGACGAGGCCGAGGAGCAGGTCGGGGTGGCGGCGGCACAGCGCCATCGCGACGTACCCGCCCATGGACAGGCCGCCGACGACCGCGCGGGGCAGTCCCAGCTGGTTGAGCATCCGTGCGACGTCGTCGGCCATGGCGTCGACCGAGGGCGGATCGTCGCCCAGCACCGAGCCGCCGAACCCGCGCAGGTCGGGTGTGATCACGCGGAACCGTCCGGCCAGGCCCTCGCGCTGCGCCAGCCACATGGCCGAGGACAGGGGGAAGGCGTGCAGCAGCACCAGCGGTGTTCCGGCACCGATGTCCCTCGCGTAGAGCTGCACGGTCATGGTGGCGTGGCCCTCCCCCTCCGCGGTCACGAACGGCTGCCGTCCACATGGCGGCTACGCAATCGTCACCCGTGATCGGGGTCGGGCGGGGAGGTCTGGCCGCGATCGGTCGCTCCGGTTTATCGACCCCTTTATTGGCTTTTGGCTGGTGGACCGTCCCATTCTGTGGGGAGCGGCCAGGCCTGCGGCGCGACCCGCTTGACGATCTCGTCGAGCACGATCCGGACGTACGGCTCCCCCACCCACAGGTGCTTGGCGCCGTCCACCGCGACCACCTCGGCCTGCGGGATCCGCTTGAACCGCTCCCTGGCCTCGGCGGGACGCAGGTAGTCGTCGAATTCGGGCACCAGCGCCACCACGGGACGCCCGTCCCCGCCCCAGGCGTCCAGGTCGGCGTCGCCGGCGCGGTGCAGCGGCGGGGACAGCAGGATCGCCCCCTCCACCAGCGGGTCGAGACCCCACTTCAGGGCCAGCTCCGTCCCGAACGACCAGCCCAGCAGCCAGGGATGCGGCAGGTCGCCGAACTCGGCGTACTCCAGCGCCGCCGCCACGTCGAACCGCTCGGTCTCGCCGCCGCCGAACTCGCCCTGGCTGGTGCCGTGCGCCGACGTCGTCCCGCGCGTGTTGAACCGCAGCACCGCGACGCCGGCCAGCGCGGGCAGCCGGAACGACGCCTTGCGCAGCACGTGGCTGTCCATCATGCCCTCGGCCGTCGGCAGCGGATGCAGGCAGACCAGGGTGGCCACCGGCGGCCGGTCGGCGGGCAGCGCCAGCTCGCCGACCAGTTCCAGCCCGTCGGCCGTGTGCAGCGTGATCGCCTCGCGCCGGGCCGGAAGCACGGTGCTCGCGCGGATCTCCCCCATCGGTCTCCTTCGTCGGTCGTGCCGTCAGCGGCGGGGCGCGTCGCGGGACCGCAGGGTGCGCGGCGCCCGCCGGTCGCGCGCCTGCCAGCAGGGACGATGCCAGTGCCGCCGGTCGTCGGCGTCGCCCCGCCCGTCGGCGGGCCAGGCGACCACATGCCCGACGCCCGCCGGGATCTCCTGGTCGCAGCCGGGGCAGCGGTACGGCTTGGTGGCGTTCGCGCCGGCGACCGTCCGGACGTTCCAGTCCCCGTCCGCCGCCTGCTCCGTCCGCTGAGCCCAGAGCGCGGAACCGGCACCACCGGACGGGCGGGGGTCCGGTGCGGGACGGCGGTTCTTGCGCGGGCTCATGGCAACCAGGATATGAGGCCGAACGTCCGGGATCGGCCAGGCCTCAGCGGAGCGGGCGCCCGGCGGCGGCGTGCTCCTCCAGCAGCGGGACGGGCGCCAGCGCGGGCTCGTGCCGTTCGGCGTGCAGGGCCCGCAGCACCGTCACGGCGCGGTCCAGGCCGAGCCGGTCCAGGTCGGCGACGGGCCCGGACCGGTAGCCGCAGCCCAGCGTCATCGCGGCGTCGATGGAGTCCGCGTCGGCGTACCCGGCCTCCAGCATCGCGGCGGCGTCGTTCAGGTACGGGAAGCGCAGCGCGTCCACGATGAACCCGGCCCGGCCGCGGCACCGCACCGGCAGCAGGCCGAGCGCGGCGACCAGCGCGACGGCCCGGTCGGCGACCCCGTCGCCGCAGGCCGCGGTGGTCGCGATCTCGGCCAGGCCGCTCCCGGCCTCGGGCAGGTGCAGGCCGACCACGGCGGCGGGCCGGCCGGTCGCGATCGCCCGCGGCAGGATCGGCGCGACCGAGCCGGTGACGGCGAGGACCGCGTCCGCCCCCGCCGCGGCCGCGACCGCCTCCGCCAGCGCGGCGTCGGCACCGGCCTCGATGATGATCAGGTCGCAGCCGGCCAGGTCGCCGGCGCCCACTGCGGCGAGCGCGGTCCCGTCCAGCGCCTTCTCGACCTCGGCGCGGGCGTCGTCGGCCGCGACCAGCCGGACCCGGCCGCCGGCGGCACGCTCGGCGACGGCGGACACGAGCGCGGCCGCGGAGCCGCCCGCGGCGACGATCCCGACCGCGGGCGGCTCCGCGGACGTCCCGGCGGGCTCGGCGTCCGCGCCCGCCTCCGCGCCGTAGGAGTAGAACCCGCGGCCGGTCTTGCGTCCCAGCAGACCGGCCCTGACCAGCTCCGACAGCACCGGCGAGGGCGCGTGCCGGCGGTCCCGCGACTCGGCGTACACCGCCTCCAGGACGCCCAGGCAGGTGTCCAGCCCGATCAGGTCCATCAGCGTGAACGGCCCCATCGGCAGCCCCGCGCCGGCCGTCATCGCCGTGTCGATGTCGTCCCGCGTGGCATGCCCGGACTCCAGCATCGCCGCCGCCTGGTTCAGGTAGCCGAACAGCAACCGGTTCGCCACGAACCCGGCCCGGTCGCCGATCGTCACCGGGGTCTTGCCGAGCCCCCGCACCAGTTCGGCGACCCGCCGCACCGCCGCGGGCTCGGTCAGCACCGTGCCGATCACCTCGACCAGCCGCATCACCGGCGCCGGGTTGAAGAAGTGCACGCCCACGACCTTGGTGGGCCGCCCGGTGGTGCCCGCGATCTCGGTGACCGACAGCGAGGAGGTGTTGGTCGCCAGCACCGCGTCGTCCCGGCACACCCGGTCGAGCTCGGCGAACACCTTGCGCTTGAGGTCGAGCCGTTCCGGGACGGCCTCGACGACCAGGTCGCAGTCGCCCAGATCGGCGAAGTCGGTGGAGAGGACGACCCTGCCGAGGATCTCGGCCCGCGCCTCCTCGGTGAGCTTGCCGCGCTTGACCGCACGTCCCGTCGAGCTCTCCAGATGGCCGCGGCCGCGTTCCAGCGCCGCCGCGTCGATCTCGATCCCGACGACCGCCAGGCCGCCGCGCGCGAGCACCTCGGCGATGCCCGCGCCCATCGTCCCAAGCCCGACTACCCCGACCCTGCCGAACGAAGCCTCAGTCATGCACGGCAGTCTCGCAGAGCCGCCGCACGCCCCCCGAGACCGGGTACGACCCGGGGCGTGCGCCTTGGAATCTTCCTTCTCGCCGCCCGCTTCCCAGGCCAGGACGACGCCGCCGCCCTCGCCCGCACCGTCGAGGCGGCCCGGACCGCCGAACGCGCCGGGTTCGACGACGTGTGGCTGGCCGAGCACCACTTCATGTCGTACGGCGTCGTGCCGTCCGCGACCGCGCTCGCCGGTCATCTGCTCGGCCTGACCCGGCGGATCCACGTCGGCACGGCCGTGAGCGTGCTGTCCAGCCAGCATCCGGTGGCGCTCGCCGAGCAGGCGGCGCTGCTCGCGCTCGTCTCCGGCGGGCGGTTCCGGCTCGGCGTGGGACGCGGCGGACCGTGGCGCGACCTGGAGGTCTTCGGCACCGGCCTCGCCCGCTACGAGGACGGCTTCGCCGAGTCGCTGGACCTGCTGCTCGCCTGGCTCGGCGGCCCCGAACGCCTGGCCTGGACGGGCGAGCACTTCCGCTTCCGCGAGGTGCCCGTGGTGCCCCGGGCGGCGGCTCCCCCGCCGGTCGCCGTGGCGTGCACGTCCCCCGAGACCGGGAAGCTGGCCGCCGAACGCGGGCTGCCGATGCTCCTGGGCATGCACGTCGGCGACGAGGAGAAGGCCGCCGCCGTCGCCCGGCACGGCGCCCCCGGGCTGCCGCACGTCTCGACGCATCTCGCCCAGGTGGCCGGCAGCCGGGACGAGGCCGTGTCGCTGCTGCTCCGCGACATGCCGCGCTGGCTCGGCCCCGGACTGGACGGCTACGTGCCGGTGGACGACCGTCCCCGGGCGCGACGCGACCCGCTGGAATACACCCGGCACCTCTGCGACCTGCACCCGGTCGGGTCGCCCGAGGAATGCGCCGAGTCGATGATCCGCACCGTGCGCCGTACCGGCATCCGGCACCTCATCCTGCTGGTGGAGGGGGCCGGTTCGGACGAGGCCACACTCCAGAACATCACGCGCCTCGGCGAGGAGGTCCTCCCCCGCGTCCGGACCGCCGTCGAGGACGACCGTCCCGCGTGAGCGAAGCGGATCCGACCGGCCTGGCGATCGTGGCCGCCCACGAGGGGAAGGCCGAGGTGGACTCGGCCCTGGACGGGCCGCCACCGGGCCGGAGGCGAGTCCGGCCCGGTGGCGGCCCTTGCGAAGGGTCTGCGCGACGGCCGGGTCAGCAGTCGCGGAGCTCCGGGGACTGGTTGAGGATCTGCTCGCGCGCGGTCACGAACGTGCGGTACGCCTCCGAGTCGCCGACCGGGAAGACCGCGACGCGGTGACAGTTCTGGAACGCCAGCTTCACTCCGAAGTACCGTTCCAGCGTGCCGCGCATGGCGTCGCTGGCCAGCAGCCGCAGCAGCTGGCCGCGGGCCTGCTCGTCCGGCGGCGGCGTCAGGTTGTCGGCGAACTCGCCGCCGTCCACCTGGAGCCTGGCCACCAGACCGCTGACCATCTCCCAGGCGTAGGGAAGGGAGGTCCGGATGCATTCGACGAATGCGGCGTCGCCTACCTCACCGCGCTGCGCCGTCTCGAGGAGTTCGGGGGTGACGTCAAGGGACATGGGATTCCTTTCACCGAACGTGATGAGCACCCACCTCCCGTGACGCTAACCACGCCTCCGTGAGAATTCCAGGTCTTGACAGGCTCTCGGTTCAGGTAACGGGTCAGCGCCCGGCGGCCGGCGCGGCGCCGCGCGTCCGGGTGCCCCGCCGGGCGGGGGCGGGCTCGGGCTGCTCCACGGCCTCGTCCGCGCCGAACTTCCGGCTCTTGCGGTACGCGCTGATGTCGCGGGCGGTCTTCGCCTTGGCCCGCAGGTCACGGGCACGCTCCTGCATCACCGTGTACATGATGTCGTTGTGGAACATCGCCCCTCCTTGGCTGACGGGCCGCGTGTCCGGCCCGACATCCTCAAGGTTCGTCCTAAGGCGGGTGCCACCACATTGGGACTTAGCCTTATCTGCGCGGGTTCGAGCGCCTTAGGCGGCCTACGCCCCGCTTTAACCGGCTTAGGCGTGTCCGGATCGACTGGTGCGGCCTCAGGACATTGCGGAGTGACCCAAGCCGCGCACGACCAGTCCCAGGGCTCACTAAGGTTGAGCCTCGTGCGTCTCGTAATCGCCCGCTGCAGCGTGGACTACGCCGGCAAGCTCACCGCCCACCTGCCGATGGCCCTCAGGCTCGTCCTCATCAAGGCCGACGGCAGCGTGAGCGTCCATGCCGACGACCGCGCCTACAAGCCGCTGAACTGGATGAACCCGCCGTGCTCGCTGCGCGAGGAGCCGTACGAGGAGAACGGCGCCATCGCCCGCTGGACGGTCACGCACGGCAAGTCCGGGGAGCGGCTGATCCTCACCATCAACGAGATCGTGCACGACTCCAGCCACGAGCTCGGCCTGGATCCCGGCCTGGTCAAGGACGGTGTGGAGGCGCATCTGCAGGAGCTGCTCGCCGAGCACATCACCACGCTGGGCGAGGGCTGGACGCTGGTCCGCCGCGAGTACCCGACCGCGATCGGCCCGGTGGACATCCTGTGCCGGGACTCCGACCAGGCCACGGTCGCGGTCGAGATCAAACGGCGCGGCGAGATCGACGGGGTGGAGCAGCTGACCCGCTACCTGGAGCTGCTCAACCGGGACCCGCATCTGGCACCGGTGCGGGGGATCTTCGCGGCGCAGGAGATCCGTCCGCAGGCGCGGGTGCTGGCCACCGACCGCGGCATCGGCTGCGTGACGCTCGACTACGACGCGCTGCGCGGGATCGAGCACGAGGGCACCCTGTTCTGACCTGCGGCATCATGGCGGGCATGACGAATCAGGCCGCCGGGACCTTCGACATCGACTCCTGGGACGCGCAGGAGCCGTACCAGGACGAGGACGGCGTCAGGCTCACCCGCGTCCGGGTCGGCAAGACCTTCCACGGTGATCTGGTCGGCTCCAGCACGGCGGAGCTGATCACGGTCGAGACGGCGGCGGGGCCGGTCGCCTATGTCGGGGTGGAGACCGTCCGGGGAATCCTGCACGGGCGGGAGGGCACGTTCGTCCTGCAGCACAGCGCGGGCAGCGACGAGTCGCAGTGGCTCCGCTGGCTGATCGTGCCGACGTCGGGCACCGGCGAGCTGACCGGGATCCGCGGTCAGGGGCAGATCATCGTGGCGCCCGACGGCGGCCACTCGTGGACGCTGGACTACCTCCTCGGCTGATGCCCACCGGGCCCGGGCCCGCCGGTGCCGATAATCTGCGGGCATGCCCCCGGCGAGCACCGACACCACGCGTGAGCGCATCATCGACGCGGCCGAGGAGTGCTTCGCCCGGTTCGGCGTGGCCAAGACGACGGTCGAGGACATCGCGGCCGCGGCGAAGCTGTCGCGGGCGACCGTCTACCGCAGCGTCACCGGGGGCCGGGACGAGCTGATCCTGGCGGTGGTGCTGCGCGATCTCGGGCGCTTCCTCGACCGGCTCGCCGAGCGGCTGCGGACCGGGCGTTCGGTGGCGGAGGCCGTAGTGGAGGGCACCATGGACGCGATCGCCTACGTGCGGGAGCGCCCGGCGACCGCGGCGTTCCTGGTGCCGGAGTCGGCCGGGCACATGCAGGCGGCGGTGGCGCGGTCGGCCGAGCACGTGCTGGCGGTGTGCTGCGACCAGGTGCGCCCGCATTTCGAGGCGGCGCAGCGGCGCCGGCTGCTGCGGGCCGACATCGAGGTGGAGGGGACGGTGGAGTTCCTGTTCCGGATCATCACCTCGCTGATCGTGCTGGACCGGGACCGGGAGCCGGCGGCGTTGCGCCGGTTCCTGCGCACTTACGTGGTGCCGGTGATCACGGGTCCATGACCATGGGCCCGGACGGTCGGCGGAGCAGGTAGCTTCAAAGATCGATGAGGGAAGCGGACCAGGCGGGAAGAGGGGCCGGAATGGAGACGGTGCACCACGAACGGGACCGGTCCTCGGTTCAGCCGAGCCCGGTGTTCCTGGCGATCGTGGCGATCACCGTGCTGTGCGGCCTGGTCGCCTGGCGGTACGGGGCGATGACGACCACCCCGGCCCGGGTCGCGGTGTTCGGCTTCGTGGTGGCGGCGTGGGTGCTGTCGCTGTGCCTGCACGAGTTCGGCCACGCGTATCTGGCGTTCCGTTCGGGCGACCGCGGCGTCGCGACGCGGGGCTACCTGACATTGAACCCCGCGCGGTACGCCGACCCGATGCTGAGTTTCGGGTTTCCGTTGCTCTTCATCCTGCTGGGCGGGATCGGGCTGCCGGGCGGCGCGGTGTGGATCGACCGTGGCGCGATCTCGGGGCGGATCCGGCACAGCCTGGTGTCTGCGGCGGGGCCGCTGAGCAACGCGGTGTTCGCGATCATGCTGGCGGTGATCTTCAAGAACTTCGCCGACGCCGAGCACGGGGTGTTCTGGGCCGGACTGGCATTCCTGGCGTTCCTGCAGGTCACAGCCGCTTTCCTCAATCTGCTTCCGATTCCGGGCCTGGACGGTTTCGGGATCCTGGAGCCGTACCTGCCGCGGAAGTGGGTACTGAAGGCCAACGAGTACGCGGGCTATGCCTTCCTGGCGCTGCTGGCCGCGCTGTGGCTGGTCCCGCCGGTGAACCAGGCGTTCTTCGACGTCACCTACGGGATCGCGGGCTTCATCGGGCTGGAGGAGTTTCCGTTCCGGCTGTCGCTGAACGTGTCCCCGATCGGCACCGGCCACGCCCTGTTCCAGTTCTGGAACGACTGAGCTCAAATCGCCCCGACCTGACGCTTTGCGCCATGTTGATCCCCTTAGGGCGCACCGGGCCGCTTCACCGATGTCCCGCCTGGGGAAGGTGAGCGACACCCAAGGCCGGCCGCGCGCTTCCCCGGCGTGCAGGACCCAGCCCTCGGCGCTGCTCAGCGGACGCAACGCCTCCAATAGCCGAGATCCGTCCTTCGTGCGGATCTTCAGCCAAGCCCGGCCCATCGACGCGACGGCGCGCTGCTCCCGCTCGGCCGGCGGAACGCGGGCAGCATCTACCGGGAAACCTACTACGACCGGGCAGACGAATCCCTGACCGCCGAGGGCCGGGAGCTGCGCGTGCGTGTGGTAGACCGGAGCGGCACGCGTCAGACGATCCTGACCTACAAGGAACCAGCTGTTGACGAGGAGTCCGGCTCCAAGCCCGAGCACGAGACCAAGGTCGCCGACCCTGCCGTGGTTGACACCGTGCTGCGCGTCTTGGGCGCCGTGGAGTACGTCCGGCTGACGAAGAACTGCGCGAACTACCGGTTCAACGCCCACGGCCGGGACATGCTCGCCACGGTGGTCACCGTGCCCGAACTCGACGGGACGTTCATCGAGTTGGAAACACTCGCCCTCGAGGAGGAGCTGAGCGAGGCGCTCGTTGCGGTCCGCGGTGTGCTGTCCGAGTCGGGCATCACGGATGCCGACCTGACAACGGAGCAGTACACCGACGCCGTGCTCCGCGCTCGCGCGTGAACGTGCGGAAGCCCCGCCGGTCGGTGACCGTACACCCCGCTACCGGCCTGCGGTCACTCTCCGATCTTTTGAGTAGAACGTGATCGTGGTGTACATCGACACCGCGGTGCCGGCCTTCGCGCGCTGCCGGACGGCCTTCCAGTTCTGGAACGACTGATCGTCCGTCCCTGACGCGACCACCGCTTCGACTCCATTCCCACCTTTCAGTATTGACATGTCAGTCTAAGAAACTTTAGTTTCGACCTGTCAATACTGACATATTGAGGAGAACGCTGATGAGCTCGCAGACCGGCCGGCCCCTCTGGATGGACGGCCACATGGCCCCCGTTCCCGACGAGATCGACGCTGTGGACCTGGAGGTCGACGGCACCCTCCCGGCCGAGCTGTCGGGACGCTACTTCCGGAACGGCCCCAACCCCGCCCCCGGCGAGGAGACCGGGCACTGGTTCTCCGGGCACGGTATGGTGCACGGCCTTCGACTCCGCGACGGCCGCGCCGAGTGGTATCGCAACCGCTGGGTCCGCACGACGCACTTCACCGGCGGCGCCGATCTGGTCGGCCCCGACCTCGGCCTCGACCGGGCCGCCGTCACCGCGAACACGCACGTCATCCCGTTCAACGACAAGATCTACGCGCTGGTCGAGGTGGGCTTCCCGTACGAGCTGACGCCCGAGCTCGGCACGGTCGGGCCGTGCGACTTCGGGGGGCGGCTGACCAGCGGGATGACCGCGCACCCCAAGCAGGACCCGCGCACCGGCGAACTGCTGTTCTTCGGGTACGGCTTCTTCCCGCCCTACCTCACCTACCACCGGCTGTCGGCGGACGGCGAGCTGGTGGAGAGCCGGGAGGTGGACGTCCCGGGCGGGACGATGATGCACGACTTCGCCGTCACCGAGAACCACGTGGTGTGGCTGGACCTGCCGCTGGTGTTCGATGCCGACCTCGCAGTACAGGGCGTCATGCCGTACCGCTGGGACGACGGGTACGGCGCCCGGCTCGGCGTGATGCCGCGCGATCCGGACCGGGCGGGCGAGGTCCGCTGGTTCGACATCGACCCCTGCTACGTCTTCCACGTCGGCAACGCGCACGAGGACGCGGCCGGCCGCGTGGTGCTCGACTGCGTGCGGTACGCCCCGGCCGACTTCGCCAAGGTGTGGGCGACGATCGGCGGGCTGCCGGCGGCCGAGGCGGTGAACGCCGCCGCGGTCCAGGGCATGGCGCGGCTGCACCGCTGGACGATCGACCCGTCCGGCGGCAAGGTCCTGGGGGAGGCGCTGGACGATCGGGGCACCGAGTTCCCGACGCACAACGACGGCCGCACGGGCCTGTCGCACCGCTACCTGTACACGGTGACCGGCGACTCGATCATCAAGCACGATCTGCGCACCGGCTCGTCGGCGACGCACTCGCCGGGGCAGGGGCTGATCCCGGGCGAGGCGGTGTTCGTCCCGGCGGCGGACGCGCGCGGCGAGGACGAGGGCTGGCTGATGTCGGTCGTGACCGACGCCGCGGGCCGGGGCTCGGAGCTGCTGGTACTGGACGCCTCGGACCTGTCCCGCACCGCGGCGGTGCGGCTGCCGCGCCGGGTCCCGGCCGGCTTCCACGGGAGCTGGATCCCGGACGCTTGACGTCGGGGAGCCCCCTTGCCTGGCTCTGGGCGGCGCGTGCTCGGCCCACCTGTCCCCAATAGGGTTGTGATACTAGCCGGTAGGCTGTGCAAGCAACCGCTTACCGAGCGCTCGCCCAGCCCATCCCGGGAGGTCCCCATGTCCGTGGCCACGGAGCGCCCCGCCACCTTCGCGTCGCTGAACCCGGCCACCGGAGAGGTCGTCGCCGAGCATCCGGTCCACGATCCCGCCGCGGTGGCCGACACGGTCGAACGCGCCCGGGCCGCCGCCCGGTGGTGGCGCGCGCTGGGCTGGAAGGAACGCCGGGTCCGGCTGCTCAACATCAAGGGCGCGCTGGCCCGCAACCTCAACCGCATGGCCGAGCTCATCCACCAGGAGACCGGCAAGCCGGTGCAGGACGCCCAGCTTGAGACGATCATGGCGATCGTGCATCTGGACTGGGCCGCCCGCAACGCCCGCAAGGTGCTCGGCCCGCGCACCGTCTTCCCCGGGGTCGCCTCGCTCAACCAGAAGGCCGTGCTGGAGTACCAGCCGCTCGGCGTGGTCGGCGTGATCGGCCCGTGGAACTACCCGATCTTCACCCCGATGGGCTCGATCGCCTACGCGCTCGCCGCCGGCAACGCGGTGGTGTTCAAGCCCTCGGAGTTCACCCCGGGCGTCGGGGTCTTCCTGGCCGAACTGGTCGCCGGGGTCGTCCCGGAGCAGCCCGTCCTGCAGACCGTCACCGGCCTCGGCGACACCGGCGCCGCGCTGGCCTCCTCCCCCGGCATCGGCAAGATCGCCTTCACCGGGTCGGCGCGGACGGCCAAGAAGGTCATGGCCGCCTGCGCCGCGAACCTCACCCCGATCGTGGCCGAGTGCGGCGGCAAGGACGCCTGCATCGTCGACGCCGACGCCGACCTGGACGCCGCCGCGGACGCCGCGCTGTGGGGCGCGATGGCCAACGCCGGGCAGACCTGCATCGGCATCGAGCGGATCTACGTCGTGGACCGGGCCTACGACGCCTTCCTCGACGCCCTCACCAGGAAGGCCCGCGACCTGCGTCCCGGCTTCGACCGCGAGGCGGCCTACGGGCCGATCACCATGCCCGCCCAGCTCGACATCATCGAACGGCACATCAAGGACGCCCTCGACAAGGGCGGCCGGGCCGTCGTGGGCGGTGCCGAGTCGGTCCGCGAGCCGTACGTGGAACCGGTGGTCCTGACCGACGTGCCGGACGACTCCGCCGCCGTCCGCGAGGAGACCTTCGGCCCGACGGTCACCGTCCACAAGGTGGCGGACCTGGAGGAGGCCCTGGAGAAGGCCAACCGCACCGACTACGGGCTGGCCGGCACCATCTTCTCCGGGAACAAGCGCCGTGCCATGGACGCCGCCCGCCGGATGCGCTCCGGCATGACCTCCATCAACGCCTTCGCCTCGTTCGCCATGGTCGCGGCGCTGCCGTTCGGCGGCGTCGGCGAGTCCGGCTTCGGCCGCATCCACGGCGCGGACGGGCTGCGCGAGTTCGCCCGTCCCAAGGCCATCACCCGGACCCGGTTCAACCTCCCGATGAACCTGACCTCCTTCGACCGGACGGAGAAGGACATGGCCCGCCTTTTGCAGCTGATCAACGTCCTGCACGCCAAACGCTACAAGCGCTGACCGGAGATCTGGAAGCCGCCCGGCCGGATACGAGCAACCGGATTCGACCAAGCGGCCACCGGCGTCCACCAGCGCCAGAGATGTCCCAGGCGACTTCTCTGGCCAGCGCTCCATGCAGAGCCCTGTCTCGGGTTCGCTGCGCCTTCAGGCGGTCGGTAGTAGGTAACGGCGGCGCCCTGCCCGTTCCGCCGCTCGATGTTCGATCGGGTCCGCCTGGGCGGAGCGATCAGGTGCCGTCCCGCCTCGTTGCCCTCGGCGAGCTCCACCACAGCCGTGGTGATTCCTTGCGCCCGCGCGAACTTGCACGCTTCCGCGAGCAACCGCCGCCCGATACCTTGCCCGCGCCGTGACGGGCGCACCGTGATCCACAGTTGGCTACCGGGCTCGCCGAGAGCCTCAGTGGCAGGGTAATGACGTATCGACACCCGGCCGAGATACTCGCGTTTCAACGCCGGGCCGTATAGCCGAACGCACCGGATCGCACAAGCGGTCGGCGATCGCCTCCGTGATCGACAAGCCCGACTGGATCTCGACGAAGCCGTACATGCCGGTCGGGTTGATTTCAAGGAACGTCCAAGCGTCGTCGGCCGTGGCGATGAAGTCGAACGCGCCGTACTCCAGCCGGTAACGGTGCATGAAGTCCCGGACTCCCACCATCACCTCGGGAGGCACACCGGTCGGAGTAAAGGTCAGTCGGTGTTGTACCGGTCGCCAGTCAAGGTCGCCGGTGCCCGTGATGACCACGGCGAACGCTTGTGCGCCGATCATGGTCAACCGTACAGGCGCGCCGGGGATGACCTCCTGGAACAAGCAGGCCGCGCCCAGTCCGTCCGGGACGGTGTCGGGATCGGCCCGAGTAGCGACTACCATCGCGTCCTCGTCGGCCCCTTGGGCGTAGAACGCCTTGAACAGCACTTCCCTGCCTCGCGCCCATCGGCGGACCGCTTCCCCGGAGGTTGTGACGATCGTGTCCGGCACTGTCAATCCGCATTCTGTCGCTGTGACGAGTTGGCCCGGTTTGGAGTTGGCCGCCGCCGCAAGATCGGGGTGGTTGATCCAGCGGACCGGAAGCGACTTCAGCACTCCGAACACCGCCGCCATGTCCTCTCGGGCCGCCCAGGACCGCTGCGCGGTATCAGCGATCGCAGGGTGACCGGCGGGCGCGGTGGGCCAGCGCCACAGCACCGACACCACCTCGCCCAGGTCGATGGCACGGTGCTCGTCGCCGATCGCATCCCGCCAGCGTCCGCGCGCCAATGTCGCCTCTATCCGAACCGGTCCCGCGCCGGGGTCCAGCCGGGCCACCCGCACACCTCGGGTTTGCAGATCAGCGACGATCAGATCTGCGGTGTAGTCGGTCGCGTCGGTCATGACCAGCACCGCGCCATTCACCGGTCAGCCTCCGTCGTCGGTCTTGTTGTCGTTGTGGGTCGTGCCCCAGGTGACGGTGTACTGGCGCATCAGGGCGGGCTGCTCGACCAGTGGCCTACCGCCCACGGTCGAGAGCTGACGATGCGGGTCGTACACGATTCCGGGAATCGAGGCCGTGTACGCGCCGTCAAGGTGCACCTGATGTCTCAAGCCGTACGGGACCATCGGGGATCTCCTTTCCTCGGTGATACCGACCGCGCACCTCGCGCGGTCCGTTCGGGGTGATCGCTGCGGCTGGGTGGATGGGTCGCCCACTCCGCTGGTGTCACATTTGCTGCTGGTGCACGGCCAGCACGTTCCGGACGCGTTGGGCCGCGATCTCTGGAGTCGTCACGGAGGTGATCTCCTCGCCCCACGACCACACATAGCGGTGGGGGTCTTCGGGGACCTGTGCCGGTCGTACGCCGATGTCCTCGGCGAACCGGTCTGCTCCCGCTGGGTTGTTGACGTGCAGGTAAGGCGGTTCACCTTGGGCGCGGACGAGTCGCACGAACAGGGCCGGATCGGTGGTGTTCAGCGCAAGCCGGAGGTTCTCCAGGTGCTGGACAGCCTCCCCCTGCCCGTCCGAAATCGACATGGTCGACTGATCCCCGTCGGACTGGTCAAACGGCACAAGAGGGGCGCGAAGACGATGCCGGCCCCGGCGATGGTTGGCCATTGGGCTCCTTGGCTGCTGTTTTGTTTCCCTTCCAGGAAAGCCCGCGGGCCGGGTCCAGCCCAGGGCAGTGGCGGCGCACCGCTGAGGCATGCCTGGTGCATCTCTGGTGCATCCGCACTGCATCGCCGATTCGCGTCTTACGCTGACCTTGGACAAGGTGACGCAGAGTGGAAACGGCTTCATCTCGGGAGGGCTTCGATGACGGCAGGACGGCGGCCCCGTCTGGCAGAGCGCCGTCGGACGTTGGGATTCAGTCAAGAGTCCCTTGCCGCCATGCTGGAGGCCGACCGGTCCACCATCGCGCGGTGGGAACGCGGACAGTGCGACCCACAGCCCTACCACTGGGCCAAGCTGTGCGGTCTGCTCCAGGTAACCTCCGACAAGCTGGACGAGTTGCTGATGCCCGAACCGGGCGCCGGGCAGACAGAGCTGGCGTCCGGCTCCGTCGAAACCCTGCAGGGCCGCGTTATTGGCCACGCGGTGGTCGCGCCCGGCGGGACCTTTGATGAACTGGAGGACATGAACCGCCGGAAGCTGCTCCGCCTGCTGAGCATCGCGGGAACGCTGGTCACCGTCCCCAACCTCGCCGATGACGCACGTGCCGATGACTCCGAGCAGCTCTACCAGTACGAGCTGCTGAACTCTCACCTGTGGCAGGTGTTCGCGCTCTCCGAGTCAAAGCGCACCGTCTATCCCGTCATACGTCAGCAGCTCGACCTGGTAACCGGCAGCCTGCACCAGGCGCACTCCTCGTCGGCTCACAAACGGCTCTGTGTCTTGACCGGTGACCTGCTCCAACTCGCTGGAGAGATCTTCTTCGACGCCGACCGGTACACCGACGCCGCGCACTGCTACAAACTCGCCGCCGATGCCGGGAAGGAAGCGGGCGCGTTCGACCTTTGGGCCTGCGCTCTCACCCGGCACGCCTACCTCGGCATTTACGAACGCCAATTCAGCGACGTGACGCCCGTCCTGGAAGGGGCCGCTCGCCTCGCGCGGCGTGGCGATAGCCAGTTGTCAACCCGGCATTGGGTTGCCGCTGTTCAGGCGCAGACGTACGCCGGTATCGGAGACTTCGACGCCTGCCGCCGCGCGCTCGACTTCGCTGAGCAGGTCCAAGCGCTCAGTGGATCCGACATGCCGGGCGGGTGGCTCCGGTTCGACGGGGGACGGCTCGACGAGGAACGCGGCGCGTGTTACGCAGCGCTCAGCCGGACGGATCTGGCGACCCAAGCGCTGACCAATGCCCTTGGCAAGGCCACATCGCTACGCCGCCGGGGCAGCATCCTCGCGGATCTGGCCACGCTGGGCCTCCAGGCTCGTGACCTGGATCAGGTCTTCGACTACGGCGGGCAGGCCATCGACCTGGCCGAGCAGACCCGATCGTCGGGTTATGTCGGCCGCAAACTTCAAGGTTTGCGTGGCGAACTCGCCCCATTGATGTCCGATCCGCGAGCGTCGCAGCTCAGCGAGCGCATTACCCAATTGTGAGGAGTCATCATGCAGCCCCGACCGGAGACCTTGCAGGACGAGCAAGGCCGTGTCTTCCGCGAAGCGTGGATCTCCGGAGTCCGCAAGTACTACCCGGGAGAGCCCAAGCCGGGCTACGTGGCCCCGTGGGAGGACACGCCCGGCTGGGAACGGCAGGCGGCAAGCGCCGTCTATCGGCAGGTGGCCGATTTCGTCTCGCTCTCAGAAGGCGCCACCGCCAAGCTGACGCGCGAGCAGAAGGGCCGGTTCGTCGCCCTGTGCTGGATCGCGCAGATCTTCAAACACATCCAGGATCCCAAGCCGTCTTATGTCGCCGACTGGGATGCTCTTCCCGAGTGGCAGCAGCAGACCGACGCCGACATCTTTGAGCAGATCGAACACCGTGCCTGACCTCGCCCTACCTGTGGGCGGGTGAGGGCTGCTGCTCCCCGGTGCTGCCACACGGAAGGGGCCGGTCGATGGCCGTGGGCCACCGACCTCAGGCGGTGGTCAAGGGGGTGCGGGCGCGGATCAGGTCGGCGGCGCGTTCGGCTATGGCTATGGTCGGGGCGTTGGTGTTGCCGCGTGGGACGGACGGCATCACGGAGGCGTCCACCACGCGGAGGCCCTCGACGCCTCGGACGCGCAGGTCGGGGTCGCAGACGGTGTCCTCCGAGGCGCCCATGGCGCAGGTGCTCGTGGGGTGGAACAGGGTCGCGCAGGCGTGCCGGACGAAGCCGGCCAGGGCCTCGTCGCCGTCGATCTGCTCGCCGGGCGCCCATTCGCCGCCGACGACGTCGGCCAGGGGGGCGGTGGCGGCGATCTGGCGGGCCTGGCGGACGCCCGCGACCAGGATGTCCACGTCCGCCTTGTCGGCCAGGTACGCGGGGTCGATGAGCGGCTTGGCGTACGGGCTGGCCGAGCGGAGCGCGAGGCTGCCCCGGCTCGCGACCGCGATGGCGGTGACCATGACCGACAGCAGCCGCTGGGACGGCTCCACCAGGCCCTGGTCGATGAACGGGGCCGGCAGCACGTGGTACTGCAGGTCGGGGGCGGGCAGGCCCTCGGCGGTGCGGGCGAAGCCGCCCGCCTCGGCCACGTTCGACGCGAGCGGGCCGCGCGCCAGGGTCTGGTAGAGCGCGTAGGAGCGGACGTTGGCCATTTCCCAGAGGCCCTTGACGCTCGGCGTCGCGAACATCACGTTCACGAACGGGTGGTCCTGGAGGCCCTGCCCGACGGGCGCGTCGACGAGGACGTCGATGCCGTGGGCGCGGAGCTGGTCCGCGGGGCCGATGCCCGACAGCATGAGCAGCTGCGGGCTGTTGACCGCGCCGCCGGACAGGATCACCTCGCCGTGCGCGCGGGCCTCGTGCCGGGTGCCGCGCCGTTCGTACCGGACGCCGGTCGCCCGGCCGTTCTCGATGAGGACGCGGGTGACGAGCGCGTCGGTGACGACCGTGAGGTTGGGACGGGCGAGCGCGGGCCGCAGGTAGCCGGCGGCGGTCGACCAGCGCTTCCCGCTCTTGTGCGTGACCTGGTAGAAGCCGACGCCGTCCTGTTCGGGGCCGTTGAAGTCGCTGTTGGCCGCCAGCCCGTACCGCTTGGCCGCCTGCACCCAGGCGCGGGTGAGCGGGTGCTTGTACCGCAGGTCCTCCACGCGCAGCGGGCCGCCGGCGCCGTGGTGTTCGGACGCGCCGCGCTGCTGGTCCTCGGCCTTCAGGAAGTACGGCAGCAGGTCGGCGTGCCCCCAGCCGGCGCAGCCGTGGGAGTCGCGCCAGGTGTCGTAGTCGTGCCGGTGCCCGCGAATGTAGATCATCGCGTTGGTGGACGAGCAGCCGCCCAGCGTGCGTCCGCGCGGCCAGTAGACGCCCCGCCCCGCGGCGTGCTCCTGCGGGACGGTCGTGTAGTCCCAGTCGTACGGCCCCTTGATCAGCGACGTGAGCGCGGCCGGGATGTGGATCTCCGGGGCGTCGTCGGGCGGGCCCGCCTCCAGCAGCAGGACGCGGGAGCCGGGATCCTCGGTGAGCCGGGCGGCCAGCACGCAGCCCGCGCTGCCGGCGCCCACGATGATGTGGTCATAGCCGGGATCATCGGTCATGTCGGGAAACCCTACCGATGGCGGCGGCGGCCGCACGACATAGGGTGACGGGCATGGCGAAGAACAGGGAGACCCCGGTCGTGCTGTCGCAGATCTACACCCGTGCCGGCGACGACGGGAGCACCCATCTCGGCGACATGTCCCGCACGTCCAAGTCCGATCTCCGCCTGGCCGCCTACGCCGACACCGAGGAGGCCAACGCGGCGATCGGCGCGGCGATCGCCCTGGGCTCCCTGCCCGAGCCGCTCGTCACCCTGCTGACCCGCGTCCAGAACGACATGTTCGACGTCGGCGCCGACCTCGCCCGCCCCGTCGTGCCCGACACCGGCGTCCCGGCGCTGCGCGTGGACGACTCCTACATCGACCGCCTGGAGGCCGCCTGCGACGAGCACAACGCCGACCTGCCGGCCCTGCGCAGCTTCATCATCCCCGGCGGCACGCCCGGCGCGGCCCTCCTGCACGTCGCCCGGACGGTGACCCGGCGGGCGGAGCGGTCCGCGTGGGCGGCGATCGAACGGCACGGCGCCACCCTCGTCGGCGACCGCGAGGGCGGCGTCAACCCGCTGACCGCCCGCTACCTCAACCGGCTCTCCGACCTGCTCTTCATCCTGTGCCGGGTCGCCAACGCCGGGCACGGCGACCTCCTGTGGAAGCCGGGCGGCGAGCGGTGAGGTGGGGCTAGCCCCACCATCGGGAGGCTGGCTCTCCACCTGGCCCGCCCTGGTACGCCGATGTGAAGCTTGTACCCGTAACGGGGAAACCGGCCAACCAGGAGTGAACGTGAAGACGCAGAGGCGCGTGGCGGTGGGGATCGCGGCGGCGGCGCTCGTGGCGCTGGGAACGACCGGCTGCAACGTGTCGTTCAACACCGAGACGCAGCGCGAGACGCGGACGCACACCGTCAAGGGCACCTTCCCCACGTTCAAGGTGAACGGCGACGGCGGCAAGCTGGAGGTCGTCGGTACCGACTCCCCGGACATCAAGATCGTGGAGTATCTGCGCTGGTCGAACTCCAGCAACAAGCCCAGGACCGAGCGGATCGTCAAGGACGGCACGCTCACCCTGAAGAGCAACTGCAACCGCACCGTCATCGGCCACAACGCGTGCGGCGCCGGGTACCGCGTCGAGGTCCCCCGCGCGACCGCGGTCGACCTGAACACCGACAGCGGCGACCTTCGGGTCAGCGGCCTGACCGGCAAGAGCATGAACCTGAACTCCGACGCCGGCTCGATCACCGCCGAAGGGGTGCGCACCGGCGCGCTCACCGCCACGGCCAATTCCGGCAGCATCAAGATCACGGGGCGCGCCGACCTGGCCCGGATCGTCGCCGACGCCGGCTCGATCGACGCCGACGGCCTGCACACGTCGCAGATCACGGCACGGGGCAACTCCGGCGCGGTGAAGCTGCGCCTGACCGCCGCACCCGACAGCGTCGCCGTAACCAACGACTCCGGCGCGATCAAGGTCGAGCTGCCCGACGTCGCCGAGGGCTACGCCTTCGACCTGAAGACCGACTCCGGCGCTCGGGACATCTTCGGGCTGCGGCAGGACAGCCGTTCCAAGCACCGCGTCACGATCAGCAACGACTCGGGCCCGATCAGCGTCACCCCCACGTCCGGCGCGTAGCGCGACGGCGCGCCGCCCACGGGACGGGCGGCGCGCCGTTTCACATCGGTCAGCGGATCCGGTGCCCGCCGCGCCATTCGGCGGGCGACGCGGCCGACCGCTTGGCGGCGGCCGACCGGCGGGTCTCCCCGTTCACCGGCAGCGTGCTCTTGGCCAGCCGCTGGACGGAGAACGCGACCCCGTCGGCGTGCGTGTCCAGCAGCTTCCAGTCGATGTTGGCGATCGAGTCGCACGCGGCGTGGTAACACGGGTCGTACGGCTTGCCCGCCTCCCCGCCGAACAGCTTGGCCTGCTCCGGCGTCTTGATCACCTCGGCGCCGCTGAACAGCCCGCCGGCCGGGATGCCCTGCTCGATGAAGGGCCCGTAGTCGGACCGTCCGGTGAACTCGCTCTCCAGCGTCGGCAGCTTGCGCCCCGTGTAGTAGTCCTTGAGGATCTTCTCGATGGCGCCCGAGCCGGGCGGCGGGTTGGTGCCGGTCCCCAGGGAGTCGTCGCCGTCGTAGACGCCGCGGACCCCGTTCACCGAGCCCAGCATGTCGAAGTTGAGATTGAGGGCGATCTTGGCGCGGTCGGCCTCGCTCAGCGACGAGACGTAGTGCGTGGAGCCGAGCAGGCCGTCCTCCTCGGCGCCCCACCAGGCGAACCGCACCTTGTTGCGCAGCCCCTTCTCGCCCAGCTTGGCGATCTGCTGCGCGACGGCGAGGATGGTGGCCGAGCCGCTGCCGTTGTCGTTGATGCCGGGGCCCTCGGGCACGCTGTCGAGGTGCGCGCCGACCACGACCACGTTGTCGGCGCGGCCCTGCGCGGTCTCGGCGATCACGTTGGACGAGGACCGCTTCCCGGTGGCGGTGTCGGTCCTGACCCGCAGCTTCAGCCCGCCGGCCTGCGCGGCCTTGGCCAGCTCGGCGCCCAGCGCGTGCGGGGTCTCCACGACCGGCAGCGTGAACGCCCGGCCCAGCGTCCCGTTGACCGGGCCCTGCTCGGTCGGCAGGTTGTAGATCACCACGCCGGCGGCGCCGGCTGCCTGCGCGTTGGCGGCCTTGATCTCGAAGCTGCACCCGCCGCGCTGGATCACCGCGACCGAGCCCGCGGCGAAGCCCTGGAAGTCGGCCGCCTCGCAGCCCGCGGTGCCGGCCTGGCCGGCCGCGGGAACGTCCACGGCCGCGGCGGCCGCGGTCACGTCGCCCGATCCCGAGTACTGCATCGTCTGGAAGTCGGTGCCCGGCTGGTACGTCTTCTGCTCGGGCGCCGTCTGGGCGAACACGGCCGGGGACCGCTCCTCCCAGTAGTCGAACTCGAACTTCTGCACCTGCGGCGTGAAACCGGCCTTCTTCAGCTGGCTCACCACGTACTTCACCGAGACGTCGTAGCCCGGACGGCCCGCGGCCCGGTTCCCGCCGTTGTACTCGGCGATCTCCTGGAACGCCTCCAGATGCCGGCGGATGTCCTTGACCTGGACCAGCCTGGCCAGGTCGGGCGCGGCGGAGGCGGACGCCTGCGGGACCGCGACCAGGGCGGCGGCCACCACGGAACCGGTGAACAGCGCTGTTGCACCGAGGGAGAGTCTTCGCACATGCACTCCTGAGGTGAGGGAGAGCGGAATCCGCTCGATCATTCCGCCCTCTCCCGGACGCCACAAGGGCCCCACCGTCCCGACGCCGATTCGATACCACCCGCCGATGACGCCGATTCGATAGCACCCGCCGTCGCGTCCCGGAACAGACCTCGGGCCTATCTCGAAGTGACCTCAGGTACCGCGCGAGCGCGCTACCTGGCCGGTGAGGCGAAGCCGAAGGCGAGCCTCAACGGCCAGATCGCGAAGCGATGTCGCGCTCGCACCAAGCACGGTCAGGGTGCGAGCCGCCAGGCGAGCACCCTGGGCCGGGATTGCATGAATTCAGTGCAGGTCGACGGGGAAGCCCGGCGGGGCCGCCTCCAGCCACGCCAGGAAACCCGTCAGCGCGGCGGCGCTCATCGCCAGCTCCACCCGCAGGTCCCCGTCCCGCACCTCGATGACCGACACCTCCGGCAGCAGCCCCTCCGCCTCCTCGCCCTCGGGACGGCGCCGGTTGGACACGACAAGGCCCCGGCGGTGAATCACCTGCCGGGGCCTCCTGCGGAATCCGAAGGCACGGTGCCAGTGCAGCACGTCCCCTTTGTAACGGCCGATGCCCAGCCGCCAAGGGCCGGGCCCGCCGTCCGCGGGCATCACGCGCAGGCTGCACTCCACCGCGCCGCCACCGCGGACGAAAAGCCAGCGTCTCAGCGCCATCAGGGCGAAAGCCAGCGCGACGAGCACAACGACGGCGGCGAGGACCGCGCCCGCGTCCCTTGCCAGGTGCTCGCCCAAGTCCCCCCGCCGTTCCTGCTTGACAGAGCCGCGTCGTCCGGGCCGTACCGGGCCCGCCGGCCGAGTTTTGCGGAAGCCTACAACCCGCACGCGGCCGCCGTGCACGGCACCCCATGCTCAACGCGTCAAGCCTTCCGCCCGCTGGGTAAAGGCGAGCGAAACGCCGCGGGTTCGCCGAAGGCCACGACCCGTTCCGTGATACGGAACCGGCCGTGGCCTTCAGACGATCTTCTTAGGCGTCCACGCCCGCGGCGCGCAGCCGCGCCCGGGCCCGCCGCTCGGACGTCGAGTCATCCTCGCCGGCCGCCAGCGCGTCCTGCAGCGCCCGGTTGGCGTCCGCGACGTCCACCTCGGTGCCCAGCTCGGCCTGCTCGGCCAGGATCGACACCTCGTCGCCGGCGATCGAGAAGAACCCGCTGCCGACCATCGCGGTCACCCACTCGCCGTCATCCGCCGGCTCGATCTTCACCACGCTGCCGTCCAGCAGCACGCCCAGCACCGGGGCGTGGCCCGGCAGGATGCCGAGCTGGCCCTCGACGGTCTGCGCGACCACCATCTTGGCCTCGCCGGACCAGATCTCGCGCTCCGGCGAGACCAGCCCGACCCTCAGAGTTGCCACAAGTCCGTCCTCCGACTACCGGAACCGGTGAGACGGTCCCGGCGGGACGGGTCGCCCCGCCCCGCCGGAACTGCCTACTTCTCCAGCTCCTTGGCCTTCTTCTCGGCGTCCTCGATGCCGCCGCACATGAAGAACGCCTGCTCGGGCAGGTGGTCGTACTCGCCCTCGGCGATCCCCTTGAACGAGGCGATGGTCTCGCTCAGCGGCACCGTGACACCGGGCTGGCCGGTGAACTGCTCGGCCGTGTACATCGGGTGCGACAGGAACCGCTCGATCCGCCGCGCCCGGTTGACGGTGACCTTGTCCTCTTCCGACAGCTCGTCGATACCGAGGATGGCGATGATGTCCTGCAGCTCCTTGTACTTCTGCAGGATCCGCTTCACCTCCTGGGCCACGTCGTAGTGCTCCCGCCCGACGATCTGCGGGTCCATGATCCGCGAGGTCGAGTCGAGCGGGTCCACCGCCGGGTAGATGCCCTTCTCGGTGATGGCCCGGGAGAGCACCGTGGTGGCGTCCAGGTGCGCGAAGGTGGTGTGCGGCGCCGGGTCGGTGATGTCGTCCGCGGGCACGTAGATCGCCTGCATCGAGGTGATCGAGTGGCCGCGGGTCGAGGTGATCCGCTCCTGCAGCACGCCCATCTCGTCGGCCAGCGTCGGCTGGTAGCCCACCGCGGACGGCATGCGGCCGAGCAGCGTGGACACCTCCGAACCCGCCTGGGTGAACCGGAAGATGTTGTCGATGAACAGCAGCACGTCCTGCTTCTGGACGTCCCGGAAGTACTCGGCCATGGTGAGCCCGGACAGCGCCACCCGCAGCCGGGTGCCCGGCGGCTCGTCCATCTGGCCGAACACCAGCGCGGTGTCCTTGAGGACGTTCGCCTCTTCCATCTCGACCCAGAGGTCGTTGCCCTCACGGGTCCGCTCGCCGACGCCGGCGAACACCGAGGTGCCGCCGAAGTTCCGCGCGACACGGGTGATCATCTCCTGGATGAGCACCGTCTTGCCGACGCCCGCGCCGCCGAACAGCCCGATCTTCCCGCCCGACACGTACGGCGTGAGCAGGTCGATGACCTTGATGCCGGTCTCCAGCATCTCGGTCTTGGACTCCAGCTGGTCGAACGGCGGGGCCTTGCGGTGGATCCCCCAGTGCTCGTTGACCTCGAGGGACGCCTTGGGCACGTCCAGCGAGTCGCCCAGCGCGTTCCACACGTGGCCCTTGGTGACGTTGCCGACCGGCACCTCGATCGAGTTGCCGGTGTCGATCACCGGGGCGCCGCGGACCATGCCGTCGGTGGGCTGCATCGAGACGGCGCGGACCAGGTTGTCGCCCAGGTGCTGGGCCACCTCCAGGGTCAGCGTCTTGGTCTCCTCGCCCAGCGTGACCTCGATGTTCAGGGCGTTGTAGATCTCCGGAAGGGCGTCGGCGGGGAATTCCACGTCGACGACCGGGCCGATGACCCGGGCGACGCGCCCCGTCGCCGTCGCCGTCTCTACTTCTGCGGTCATTCTCACTCCCCGCCAGAATCGGCCAGCGCGTCAGCGCCACCGACGATCTCGCTGATTTCCTGGGTGATCGCGGCCTGCCGCGCCTGGTTCATCTGGCGCGTGTAGACCTCGATCAGCTCGTTGGCATTGTCGGTCGCCGACTTCATCGCCCGGCGGACCGCGGCGTGGAACGCCGCCGCCCCCTGGAGCTGCATGTGGAAGATGCGGCTCTCTATGTAGTTGGGCAGCAGCAGGTCCAGCGCGTCCGCCGCCGACGGCTCGAAGTCGTAGGCCGGCGGCACCTGCGCGGACTCCTGCTCCTGCTCCGCGACCTCCAGCGGCAGCAGCCGGCGCACCTGCACCTGCTGGGTCAGCATCGAGACGAACTCGGTGTAGACCACGTGGATCTCCCCGACCCCGCCCTCGGCGTCGGTCTTGAGGAAGTCGTCCACGAGCCGCCGGCCGATCCGCTCGGCGTTGGCGAAGTCGGGCCGGCTGCTGATGCCGCGCCACTCCGCGGCCAGTTCCCGGTCGCGGAACCGGTACCAGGTGATGCCCTTGTTGCCCACCACGTACGGCACCGGCTCGCGGCCCTGGTCACGCAGCGTCTGCATCAGCGACTCGGCCTCGCGGATCAGGTTGGCGTTGTAAGCGCCGCAGAACCCGCCGTCGCTGCTGATGATCAGCACCGCGGAGCGCTTGTCCTCCGGCTGCTCGCGCAGCAGCGGATGGTCGATGCCCACATGGTGGCTGACCAGCGCCGTCAGCGCTCGCGTGATCTGGTCGGAGTACGGCTTGGAGGCCGCCACCGCCTGCTGCGCCTTCACGATCCGCGAGGTCGCGATCATCTCCTGGGCGCGCGTGATCTTGGCGGTCGAGCTGACCGACCTGATCCGCTGCCGCAGTTGACGAATCTGAGCCATCGCGGTCAGTCCTTCTTGACGCGGGTGATGGTCTCCTGCTCGACGGCCTCGTCCGCGGTCGGCTCGGCCGGCTCGGCCGACTCGTCCTCGCCGAGCAGCAGGCCCTCGCTGGTCTCGAAGCCCTTCTTGAACTCCGTGACCGCGTCCTTGAGGGTCGTCAGGCCGTCGTCGGACAGCTCGCCGGTCTCCCGGATGGAGGTGAGCAGGCCGCTCTCGTTGCGCTCGAGGTGGTCGAGGAACTCGTTCTCGAACCGGCGGACGTCCGCCACCGGGACCTCGTCGAGCTCACCGGAGGTGCCGGCCCACACCGACACGACCTGCTTCTCCACCGGGAACGGGCTGAACTGCGGCTGCTTGAGCAGCTCCACCAGCCGGGCGCCGCGGTCGAGCTGGGCGCGGGAGGCCGCGTCCAGGTCGGACGCGAACGCGGCGAACGCCTCCAGGTCGCGGTACTGCGACAGCGACAGCTTCAGCGTGCCGGCGACCTTGCGCATCGCCTTCACCTGCGCCGAGCCGCCGACCCGGGACACCGAGATACCGACGTTGATCGCCGGCCGGACGCCCTGGTTGAACAGGTCGGTCTCCAGGAAGCACTGGCCGTCGGTGATGGAGATGACGTTGGTCGGGATGTAGGCCGACACGTCGTTGCCCTTGGTCTCGATGATCGGCAGGCCGGTCATCGAGCCGCCGCCCATGTCGTCCGACAGCTTCGCGCACCGCTCCAGCAGCCGCGAGTGCAGGTAGAACACGTCGCCCGGGTAGGCCTCGCGGCCCGGCGGGCGGCGCAGCAGCAGCGACACCGAGCGGTAGGCCTCGGCCTGCTTCGACAGGTCATCGAAGATGATCAGGACGTGCTTGCCCTGGTACATCCAGTGCTGGCCGATCGCCGACCCGGTGTAGGGGGAGATGTACTTGTAGCCGGCCGGCTCGGAGGCGGGGGCGGCCACGATCGTGGTGTACGCCATCGCGCCCGCCTCCTCCAGGGTGCGGCGCACGTTGGCGATCGTGGAGCCCTTCTGGCCCACCGCGACGTAGATGCAGCGGATCTGCCTGCTCTCGTCGCCGGACTCCCAGGCTTCCTTCTGGTTCAGGATGGTGTCCACGCAGACCGTGGTCTTGCCGGTCTGCCGGTCACCGATGATCAGCTGCCGCTGGCCCCGGCCGATCGGCGTCATCGAGTCGATCGCCTTGATGCCGGTCTGCAGCGGCTCCTTCACCGACTGCCGCTGCACCACCGAGGGCGCCTGCAGCTCGAGCGCACGGCGCTCGTCGGTCTCGATAGCGCCCTTGCCGTCGATCGGGTTGCCCAGCGCGTCCACGACGCGGCCGAGGAAGCCGTCGCCGACCGGGACCGAGAGGACCTCGCCGGTACGGCGGACCTTCTGGCCCTCCTCGATCTTGCTGAAGTCACCCAGGACGACGGCGCCGATCTCGCGCACGTCCAGGTTAAGAGCCAGGCCACGGGTCCCGTCCTCGAACTCGAGGAGTTCGTTCGCCATGGTCGAGGGCAGGCCCTCGACGTGGGCGATACCGTCGCCGGAATCGACGACGGTGCCGACCTCTTCGCGCGCCGCCGCCTCGGGCTCGTACGACTGGACGAAGCGCTCCAGCGCGTCCCGGATCTCCTCCGGACGGATCGTCAGCTCCGCCATGATTCCTCTCTTGCTCCCTTAGGGGTCGCCTTGCCGGCCCGCGTCAGCTGGCCAGCCGCCGTCGGACGTCGTCCAGCCGCCCGGAGATGGTGCCGTCGATGATCTCGTCCCCGATCTGGATGGACAGCCCGCCGATCGTGTTGGGGTCGAGCTCGATGTTCAGGTGTACGTCATGGCCGTAGGCCGTCGCCAGCACCGCGGCCAGCCGGGTCCGCTGGGACTCGGTCAGCTCCACCCGGCTGCGCACCAGCGCCACCAGACGCTGCCTGCGCTGGGCGACGAGCTTGCCGAACTCGGCGAGCCCGCCTTCCAGGCTACGGCCTCTCGGCCGCAGCACCAGCTCGGTGACCAGCGTCTTGGTGGCGGCGGTGACCTTGCCGTCCAGCAGCGCGTCCAGCAGACCGGCCTTGCGGTCGTCCGGCAGCCGCGACCCCGAGAGGGCGGCGCGCAGCTCCGGCTCGCCTTCGACGACCCGGGAGAACCGGAACAGCTCGTCCTCCAGGTCGTCGAGCCGGCTTTCCGACTCGGCGCGGGCGGCCTCGGCGGTGACCGCGAGGGTCTCCACCGCGTCCGCCAGCTCCGACGGCTTGGACCAGCGCAGCCGCACCACGTCGGCGACCAGCTCGAGAGCGGCCGGTGAGACCTTGCCCTCCAGCAGGGCCTGGACGAGCCGCGCCTTGTCGGCCCCGTCCCGTGCCGGGTCGGAGACCGCCCGGCGCAGCCCGTGCTCGCGGTCGATCAGGCGCAGCACCGCGAACAGGTCGCCGCCGAGCGTGGCCGGGTCGCCCGAGGCGATCGCCGCCTCCAGCCGCTCCCTGGCCTCGGCCAGCGACGCCCTGCTCACCGCTCCCGTGATGGTCATGAGGTGACCTGCTCCTGGGTGCGGGCGCGGTCCTCGAGCTCCTCAAGGAAGCGGTCGACCACGCGGCTCTGCCGGGCGGCGTCGTCCAGCGACTCGCCCACCACGCGGCCGGCCAGCTCGACCGACAGCGTCCCGATCTCGCCCCGCAGCGACTGCAACGCGGCCTGCCGCTCGGCCTCGATCTGGGCCTGTGCGGCCTCGGTGATCCGGCGCGCCTCGGCCTGGGCCTGCTCGCGCATCTCGGCGATGATCTGCGCGCCCTGCTCGCGGGCCTCTTCGCGCAGCCGGGACGCCTCGTGCCGCGCCTCGGCCAGCTTGGCCTGGTACTCCTTCAGCGTGGCCTGCGCCTCGGACTGCGCGTCCTCGGCGCGCTTGAGCCCGCCCTCGATCGCGTCGGTCCGCTCCTCCAGGGTCTTCTGGATCTGGGGGACCAGTTTCCAGCCGACCAGGACCAGCACGATGATGAACGAGATCGTGCCGATGACCAGTTCGGAGGTGTGCGGCAGGAGCGGGTTGCTCTCCCCGCCCTCCGTCGAGGCCACCGTTACGGCGGTCATCAGGTTGGTCATTGGGATTCCGCCTTCCTGTCAGTGGGTGCCAGGAGGATCAGCCGCCGCTGTGCACGAACGGCACGACGAAACCGATGAGCGCGAGCGCCTCGGTCAGCGCGAAGCCCAGCAGCATGTTGGTACGGATCACGTTGGTCAGCTCCGGCTGGCGGGCGATGGCCTGCACGCCCTGGCCGAAGATGATGCCCACGCCGATACCGGGGCCGATGGCGGCCAGACCGTACGCGATCGAGCCGAGGTCGCCGGAGACTGCAGCGAGAGTGCTCATTGACATTCCTTCTCATTCGGCGGTGGGGAGCCGCCCCACCGAGCTTGCGTTGCGGGTAGCTGGTCGGTCAGTGGTCAGGGTGCAGGGCGCCGCCGATGTAGGAGGCGGCCAGCATCGTGAAGATGAACGCCTGAAGCGCCTGCACGAAGATCTCGAAGGCGGTCATGACGATGGTCATGACCAGGCCGATCAGGCCGACACCCGCCCCGAGGACGGTGAGTTTCTCGGCGAGGAACCACCAGGCGACGGTGGCGAAGAAGGCGAGCAGCAGGTGGCCGGCGAACATGTTCGCGAACAATCGGACCGAGTGGGTGAACGGCCGGAGAATGATCACCGACAGCAGCTCGATCGGGGCGTACAGCACGTACAGCGGCTTGGGCAGGCCCGGCGGGAACAGCATCCCCTTGAACCACCCGACGAGCCCCTGGTGCTTGATGCTCAGGAACCACATCATCCCGTAGACCACGATCGCCAGCACGATCGGGAAGGCGATGTGCGAGTTCACCGGCAGCTGCATCACCGGGACGACGCCCATCCAGTTCATGATCAGGATGAAGAAGAAGGTGGACACCAGGAACGGCATCCACCTGTCGCCGTCCTTGCCGATCATCGGCCGGGCGATCTGGTCGCGCACGAACAGGTAGCCGACCTCGCCCACGTTCTGCACGCCGCGCGGGACGAGCTTGGGCTTGTTGAAGGCGGCCCAGAAGAAGCCGACGACGATGATGACCGAGAGCGCGACGATGAGGGTCGGCTTGGTGACCCAGGAGGGCGCACCGTCCCAGAGCGGCCCCCACTCGAAGATCTCGGTCCCCGGGGCCTTGAACTCGTCTCCGCTCGGGGCGGCGAGGAGGTGTCGCGCACTCACGCGGCAGTCCCTTCGTCAGTGACTCTGCAGGTCAGTCGGTTCGTCAGGTGCGGGCCCGAGGGCCACGCGGAGTCAGTCCCGGTCGGTGGCGGCCTGTTCCCCCGCCGGCGGCGCGGTCAGCGGCCGTAGCGGTGGTAGACCAGGTAGAGCGCGAGACCGAGGCCCACCAGGATCCCGATGGGGAGCATCGCCGAGGTGCCCCACCACTGATCCAGCAGCCAGCCGAGGCCGCCGTAGACGGCCATCCCGCTCAGCAGGTAGCTGGGGATCGACCAGGCGGCGTTGGCGAAGCTTCGCTGTTCGGAGTCCTCCGCGGACTCCGGATCGGGTGGGTGCCCCTCCTCGCTCATCGCAGGACGGACCATAGCAGGCCACCCCCCGGATGGTCATATTGGAGTAGTCCATTTGCGCCGATACCGCCCACGGGTGCATCACGGGCCCCGGTCGGCGACGGCGGCACCGGCCTTCGGAGTGGCATCGGCTATGGGCTCGGCGGCCTGTTCGGACGCGCTCGCGGCGGCGGTTCCGGTGGCCGGCGCGGGGTCCACGTAGGGGGTCTTGAGCTTGGTGGAGGCGCGGATCTCAGCGCAGACCCAGACCACGGTCAGCGCGATCACCGACCAGGCGTAGGCCTTGGAGTTCCACGCGGTGACGCCCTCGAAGGCGACGACCAGCGCGAACATCCCGAAGATCTTGATGATGTAGCTGAAGACGGCGGCGGTGAACATCAACTGCGCCGAGATCTTGGAGGCGTAGCTCACCGCGATCACACTGACCGAGAAGAAGGCGATCACGATGACCGCGCCGATCGCGGCACCCAGCGCTCCCTTGGCACCGGCCAGCGCCAGGCCCGCCGCGACGGCGGCGATGCCTGCGAGACCGGTCGGGATCGCGGCGCCACGGAGGATCCGGGCGTCGGAAGAGTGCATGATGGCTCCGGCTGGTCACTTTTCGTGTTCGTCCCTTGCTCGTGAAAGGTATCACAAGCGTCCGGAACGTCCGCAATTACCCTGGATGTAACGGCTTTGCTCGACCGTCACCCGCGCGAACAACACGGACTGTAGCCCAGGACGACCGATGGTCACGCCGGAACGGCCCGGGCACTCCGCATGTCCGCTCCCCCGGAGCCTGCCATGAACCGAGCGCCGTTCAAACCCCCGGAACACCCCGGAACACCCCGAAATGATCATCGCCCAGGTCGTACCGGGGTCTCGCTCCGGAGCCCGGGAGGGCCTGTCTCAAGGTGACCTCAAGTGTCGCGCGAGCGCGCTACCTGGCCGGTGAAGCGATGCCGAAGGCGAGCCTCACCGGCCAGATCGCGAAGCGATGTCGCGCTCGCCCCAAGCACGGTCAGGGTCCGAGCCGCCAGGCGAGGACCCTGGGCCGGGATTGCATGAATACAGCGTCAGACCGGCTCGCGGGTGCGGGCCGGGGCGACGGATTCGGGGGCCTCCGCCCCGGTGCGGCGGGCCGCCATCCGGGGCACCGCGATCATCGCGGTCAGCCCGGCGACCGCGACCGCCCCGGTGACCGAGGCGACCAGCACCACCGAGTTGGTGAACGACAGCCCCACCAGGCTGGAGGCCAGCAGCGACACCCAGAAGTACATGATCAGCACCGCCCGGCGGTGCGAGTGCCCCAGTTCCAGCAGCCGGTGGTGCAGGTGCAGCTTGTCCGGCGCGAACGGGGAGCGGCCCTGGTTGGTGCGGCGCCACACCGCCAGCAGCATGTCCACGAACGGCACCGCCGCCACCGCCGGGACCAGCAGCAGCGGCACGTAGAACGGGAACAGCCGGTAGGTGCCGAGCAGGGCCGAGTCGAACTGCCCGGTGAGCATGATCGTCGAGGCGCTGAGCAGCAGCCCGATCAGCATCGAACCGGTGTCGCCCATGAAGATCCGGGCCGGGTTGAAGTTGTGCGGCAGGAACCCGGCGCAGATCCCGACCAGCACCGCGGCCGTCAGGGTGGCGCCGCTGAGCGTGGTGAGCTTGTTGGTGTAGGTCAGCAGGTAGGCGTAGGAGAACAGGGCCAGCGCGGCGATCCCCACCACGCCCGCCGCCAGCCCGTCCAGGCCGTCGATGAAGTTCACCGCGTTGATGGTGGCGACCACGATGAACACCGTCAGCGGCACCCCGTAGGCCGGGGGCAGCGACAGCGACTCCCCGGTCGGCATCGGGATCACGTACAGCTGGATGCCCTGCATGATGAAGATCCCGGCGGCGGCGACCTGGCCGGCGAACTTGGTGAGCGCGTCCACGCCCCAGCGGTCGTCGGCGATCCCGACCAGCACGATCAGCCCGCCCGACAGCAGCAGCGCCTTGACGACGCTCACATCGCCGTTGGCCAGCACGTCGCGCATCTCCGGCAGCCCGGTCGCGACCACCAGCGCGGCGACCATGCCGCCGAACATCGCCAGCCCGCCCAGCCGGGGCGTCGGGATCACGTGCACGTCGCGTTCGCGGGGGGCGGCCTGGGCGCCGAACCACACCGCGAACCGGCGGACGGCGGGAGTGAGCAGGTAGGCGACGAGGGCGGCGATGAGGATGGTGAGCAGGTACTCCCGCACGCCGCACGTCTCCTTTCATCGTGTCCGCACCGGTCTCCGCGGGGCGGCCGTTGCCGTGCCCGGCCCCAACGGGGTATGACGCGCGCCCCGGGCGACCGGTTCGCACCCGAGGCGTACCGATCAACTGTAGTCCTCAAGTGGAACGGTCGGCGCGGGTTCGCGGTTCATGGCCCGATGGACGAGCACGGAACCGGTGCCGACGGACGCGAGCGCGAGGCCCGTCACCGACAGGTCGCCCAGCGAGAACGCCCACGGGCCGCCCGGCACCACGTCGTCGGCCACGTCGGCGAGGACGGCCAGCGCGCCCCCGGTGACCAGGATCCGGCCGGCCCGGCGGCGCGGCGGCGGGCCGCCGCCCGCGGCGCGGCCCGCCACCAGTGCGGCGGCACCGAGCGCGACGCCCAGTACTGCCGTGCCCGCCCAGGTGCCCGCCCAGCGGGGGCGCGCGTACCGGGGCGGCGGGTCGTCCACCGCGCCCGCCGGCAGCCGCACCTGGACGAGCACGCCCTCGCGGGGGCGCAGGCCGCGCTGGGTGAAGCCGATCGCGTACGGCCCGTCGCGGTCGCGGAGGCAGCGCGTGGCCGCCAGCGTTCCGCCGGCGTGGCAGGACACCTTGCGCAGCGGGACCGGGGCCTGGACGCGCACCGCGACCTCCCCGATCGGCACGTCCCATGACCTGCCGATCGCGTCCCAGGCCAGCTCGACGCGGTTCCCGTGCGGGGTGAACAGCCCGGCCACCGCGTACTCGAGCACGTACGCCTGGCGGCCGGTGACGCGGCGCCCCCCGCCGCCGATGGTGATCCGCACGTCGTTGAGCAGCCGCAGCGTGCGGGCCCGTGCCGGGGCACCGGTGGACGAGCTGGTCCGCACGTCGCGGACCTCGTAGAGCCGGTCGCCGCGGCGGTACGGCACGTACCGCTCGATGCCGTGCTCGCCGCCGCGGTCGAAGTCGTAGGTGATCGTCTCGCGGACGCGCAGCACGCCGTCGCGGCCGATGGCCATGACGACGTCGTAGGCCGGGATGCTCTCCACCGGGCGCAGCCCGGGCACCGCCGACTCCCGGACGGGCAATGCCTCCCGGCCGGGCGCGGCCTCGGGGACCGGCGCGGGTGCGGACGAGGAGCGGGCGGGCAGCGCCGGTCCGGCGGTCACCAGCGCGGACACACCGACCGCGACCGCCAGCCCCCGGATCCGGCCTCGCACGTCAGGCATGGTGTCACCGATTCCGCACCCGTCGCGCCGTAACGAGCCGTTTCGCATCGCCGGGTTCGGGTCCCCTGGCCCGCGGTAACGCCCGTAAAGTCACCGGGTGTGCGGCGATGGGGGTGGCTCGGGGCGGCCGGCGGGCGCTGGCCCGCCATCACCGATTTCGCCGTCCCCGCCCTGCTCGCGGCGGCTCAGATGGGCGGGACGTGGCTGAACACGGCCGGTGCGGACGGCCCGCTGGACCGGGACCGCTGGATGGCGGGCGTGGCCGCGATCGTGTGCTGCAACCTCGCGCTGATCTGGCGCCGGGTCGCGCCGCGGGCCGTGCTGGCGGTGACGCTCGTCATGAGCGCCGCCGGGACGCTGGCGGTCCACGACGCCGACGCGCTCGTCAGCGGGTTCGCCGAGGTCGTGGCGCTGTTCTCGGTGGCGGTGCACCGCGGCCGCCGCGACGCCATGCTCGGCTGCGCCACCGTGCTGGTCGTCGTGACGCTGGCCTTCGCCCCGGTACGGCCCGGCGTGGAGCTGCTGACCAACGGGACCCTGGACGTCGTCACCTTCGTCGCGGTCACCGCGCTGGGCCAGTTGCGGCGGCAGCGCAAGGCCCGCCACCGGGAACTGTCCGAACGGCTCGCCGGGGCGGAGCGGGAGCGCCGCGACACCGCCGCCGCCGAACGCGAGCGCCTGGCCCGCGACCTGCACGACGTGGCGGGCCACCACCTCAGCTCAGTGGTCGTGCACAGCACCGCCGCCTCCCATCTGGACGACCCGGCCCTGGTCCACCGCGCGCTGACGGCCGCCGCCGACACCGCCCGCGACGTGCTCAAGGCGCTGGACCGCCTGGTGGACGTCGTCGGGCCCGAATCGGGGGACGGCCGGCTGGAGACGCTTCTGCCTCCCCTCTGCCGGGGCCTGGTACGCCTGGGCGTCCCTGTGACGCTCTCAGTCGAGGGACCGCGGCGCCTGCGACCTCAGGTGACCAACGCGGCGTACCGGATCGTCCAGGAGGCGCTCACGAACGCGATGCGGTACGCCCAGGGAGCCGCCGTGACCGTCGAGATCGGCTACGGGGCGGGCGGTCTGGAAGTGGTCGTGCACAACGCCGCGCCGGCCGAGGAGATCCCCGCCCCGGCGCTCGGCGGCGGCCGCGGGATCGCCGGGATGCGCGAACGCGCGGAGTCGCTGGGCGGCGCCCTCGACGCCGGGCCGGACGGCTCGGGCGGCTGGACGGTCCGCGCCGTGCTGCCCGCCTCGGCGTCCGGCGGGCGGCGCAGGGTCGGCTGGCCGGAGGTGCTGGACGGCGCCGCGATCGGGCTGTGCGTGGCGCTGCCGGTGGTGCTGGGCTTCACGCCCGGCGCGGAACTGCTGGCCGACTGGCCGCTCGGCGCGGGGGCGCTGGCGGTCGCGGCGCTGGTCGGACGAGCCCTGCCGCTGTGGTGGCGGCGCCGCGCCCCGTACACGACGCTGGTCGCGCTGGCGCTGATCGACACCTCGTGGGCGGTGCTGGCCGGGTGGACGGGGTCGACGACGATGCTGCTCATGCTGCTGTTCGGCTGCCCCACGGCGATGATCGCGGTGTCCTCGGTGGGCGGCTACGCCCGGCGCACGAAGGCCACCTGGCCCGCGCCGCTGCTCGCCGCGGTGCCGTGGGGCGTGGCGTCCGGCGTTCTGGGCGCGCTGACGGACCCGTCCGCCGGCGACCCCGACGCGGTGGCGTTCGGAGTGGTCGCGAGCGTGAGTTCCGTGCTGTTGCTGCTGCCGTTCTGGGCGTGGGGGCGGGCGGTCGCCGGCCGCGGCGTGCGGTGGGAGGCCGACGCGCTGGAGGCGATGGCGGCCCGCGCCGGCGAGGTCGTGTTCGCCGAACGGCACCGGGTCGCGATGGGCCTGCGCGGGACCGTCCTGGAGCACATCGCCCGGGTCGTGCACACCGCGGACGCGGGGCTGGCGTCGGCGGAAACGGACATGCGGAAGGCGCAGGAGGCGCTGGCGGCCGTCGCGGAGCACGCGCGGGCCGCGCTCACCGACATGCGCGCGCTGCTGGACACAATGCAGGATGAAACCGCGTGACATGCGACTTGAATCCAGGAAACGCGTTCAGCCCTTACCGGCAAAGCGTTCTGACAAGGGTTTCTGACAAGTCGGGATAATGATCCCCGGGAGATCAGTCCTCTTTGCTGAGGGAAGGGCCGGGTTCGTCCTTTGTCAGGGACGTTTTTCCGGCCCCGTCCGCCGGCTTGGCGAGGTCGACCCCGCCGCCGTCCGCGTGGTCCGTTCCGGCGGCGTCGCCGGTGTGGTCGGTGTCGTCGGGGTCGTCGGTGTCGTCGGGGTCGGCGTCGTCCTCGTCGGTCAGCAGCACGCCGACCACGGAACGGATCTTGTCCTCCGACACCGCGCCCGCGCGCAGCAGCCTCGGAATCGACCCGGTCAGGTCCACGATCGTGGACGGCTCGGCATGCCCGGTCGCACCGCCGTCCAGATAGACCGACACCGAGTCGCCGAGCATCTTCTCCGCCTCGGCGACGGTGCGCGCCGGAGCCTCCCCGCTCAGGTTCGCGCTGCTCACCGCGAGCGGGCCGGTCTCCTTGAGCAGCTCCACCGCGAGCTCGTGCATCGGCATCCGCACCGCGACCGTGCCCTTGGTCTCCCCCAGGTCCCACAGCAGGTTCTGGTTGGCCCGGCACACCAGCGTCAGGGCGCCCGGCCAGAACTCGTCGATCAGATCCTGACCGTAGGTGCCCAGATCCTCCACCAGGGCGGTGGCGGCCCGGACGGAGCCCACCAGCACCGGCGGGGGCATCTCCCGGCCCCGCCCCTTGGCGTCCAGCAGCGCGGACACCGCGGGCGGGGTGAACGCGTCGGCGCCGATCCCGTACACCGTGTCGGTCGGCAGCACGATCAGCTCACCGCGCCGCGCGGCCGAGACCGCCTCGGCGATCCCTCGGGTGCGCTCCATCGGCTCGGAGCAGTCATAACGTCGGCTCACGGTCGCTCCTTCTCATTGCAGACGCGAGCTGCGCTCCTCGCCTGGCGGCTCTTCGCTTGCCGCGCCTGCGGCGATCGCCGCATCGCGCCGACTCGCCTTGACGGCTCGCTTCGCGATCAGGTTCTCGCTCCGCTCGAACCTGCCTTCGGACGCGATCGCAGCGGTTGGGGTTGTTGCTGGCCTGGCAGGCCGCTTGCGGTTGGTGCACAAGGGCATTCCCTGCGGAGTCTAGGGCGGGATGGTCTAGGGGACGCCCAGCCGGGCGGTGACGAAGCGGTCGCGGTTGGTCAGATCGCGGCGGTTGCGCACGTCGCGCCAGCCGTTCTCCTCCGCGAAGATCCAGTAGACCCCGTTGCCCTGCAGGTCGCTGTGCTCCACCGCCACGTACCCGCCGGGGCGCAGCAGGCGGCGGGCGGTGCGCTCGACCACGCGGATCGCGTCCAGCCCGTCGTCGCCGCCGCCCCACAGCGCGTCGGCCGGGTCGTGGTCGCGCACGTCGCGCGGCACGTACTCCCACTCGCTCATCGGGATGTACGGCGGATTGCTGATCACGAAGTCGACGGTGCCGTCCAGCTCCCCCAGCGCGGCGCCGAAGTCGCCCAGGTGCAGCCGCACCCGGCCGCGCTCGTCCAGCTCGTCGATGTTGCGGGTGGCGTGCACGAACGCCGTCGGGTCCTTCTCCACCGCGTGCACCCTGGCGCGCGGCGCCTCCACCGCGATCGACAGCGCGATCGCCGCCGACCCGGTGCCCAGATCGACCACCAGCGGGTCCTGGACGTCCATGTCGCGCAGCGTCTCCAGCGCCCAGCCGACCATCACCTCGGTCTCCGGCCGCGGGACGAACACCCCCGGCCCCACCTTCAGCTCCAGGTAGCGGAAGAACGCCCGCCCGGTGATGTGCTGCAGCGGCTCCCCGGCCTCGCGGCGCGCCACGTACTCCCAGAACAGCGCGTCGAACGCGGCGTCGGCCACCTTGTGCAGCTCGGAGCGGTTCACCCCGTGCACCGACGCGGCCAGCTCCTCGGCGTCGGCGCGCGGCGAGGCGGCCCCGGCGTCGGCGAGCCGCGCCGTGGCCCTGGCCACCTCGTCGAGCAGCAGGTTCATGACGACCGACTTGTCTCCCGCCCCGGGCCCGCCGGCTGCTGCGCCTCGGCGAGCCGGCGTTCCATGTCGGCGTCCACCAGCGACTGCGTCACGTTGTGCAGGTCGCCGTCGAGCACCTGGTCGAGGTTGTAGGCCTTGTAGCCGACCCGGTGATCGGAGATCCGGTTCTCCGGGTAGTTGTAGGTGCGCACGCGCTCGGACCGGTCGACCGTGCGGACCTGGCTCTTGCGCTCGGCCGCCGCGGCGGCGTCGGCCTCCTCCTGCGCCATCGCCAGCAGCCGGGACCGCAGGATCCGCAGCGCCTGCTCCTTGTTCTGCAGCTGGCTCTTCTCGTTCTGGCAGGACACCACCACGCCCGTCGGCTCGTGCGTGATCCGCACCGCCGAGTCGGTGGTGTTGACGCTCTGCCCGCCCGGCCCCGACGACCGGTAGACGTCGATGCGCAGGTCGTTGGGGTCGATCTGGACGTCGACGTCCTCGGCCTCCGGGGTGACCAGGACGCCCGCCGCGCTGGTGTGGATGCGGCCCTGCGACTCGGTCACGGGGACCCGCTGGACGCGGTGCACGCCGCCCTCGTACTTCAGGCGCGTCCACACGCCCTCCTCCGGCGTGCCCTTGGCCTTCACCGCGACCGTGACGTCCTTGTACCCGCCCAGGTCGGACGGGTGGGAGTCGATGACCTCGGTCTTCCAGCCGGCCCGCTCGGCGTACCGCAGGTACATGCGCAGCAGGTCGCCGGCGAACAGCGCCGACTCCTCGCCGCCCTCGCCGGCCTTGATCTCCAGGATGACGTCCTTGGCGTCGTTGGGATCGCGCGGCACCAGCAGGCGGCGCAGCCGCTCCGCCAGCTCCTCGCCCCGCCGCTCCAGCTCGGCGGCCTCGGCGGCGAACGCCTCGTCCTCCCCGGCCAGCTCGCGCGCGGCGGCCAGATCGTCCTCGGTGGCGGCCAGCTCGCGGCGGGTCTCGACGATCGGCCGCAGCTCGGCGTAGCGCTTGCCGAGCCGGCGCGCCAGGTTCTGGTCGGCGTGCACGGACGGGTCGGCGAGCCGGCCCTCGATGTCGGCGTATTCGCTGATCAGATCGTCGAGATTCACGGTGTGCCTTGTTCTGGCCCGTCACGGCCGGTCATGACCCGCTTCGGCCGTTTCGCGGGCCGCGGGTGACGTTCGAACGGCCCGGGGAACGCGGTCGCTCCCCGGGCCGGGACCCGGCGCCCGATGACGCCGGGCCGGTGCTGCGAGCGGCCGTGTGCCCGGGCCGCCAGGGGCCTACTTGCCGCGGCCGGCCTTCTTGCCGAAGCGCTGCTCGAAGCGCGCGACCCGGCCGCCGGTGTCCAGGATCTTCTGCTTGCCCGTGTAGAACGGGTGGCAGTTGGAGCACACGTCGGCGTGGATCACGCCGTTCTCGGCGGTGCTGCGGGTCTCGAAGGTGTTGCCGCACGTACACGTCACGGTGGTGACGACGTAGTTCGGGTGGATGTCAGGCTTCACGGGTTCTCCTCGCTTCTGGCGGTCGCCGGGCACTCCCCGGATTCGCGCGGGACGCGCGGGAAAAGGGGGAAGCGTGAACCGGTACCGCAGCGGTTGCAATCCAAGTGTGCCAGATCCTCGAACGTGCCGAGGTCACCCGGCATTCCCGATCATGCCCCGGGTCAGGCTTCGGCGCGGCCCAGGTAGGCCAGGACCGCCATGACCCGGCGGTGCCCGCCCTGCGCGGGCTGCAGGTTCAGTTTCATGAAGATGTTGGAGATGTGCTTCTCCACCGCACCCTCGGTGACCACCAGATCCGCGGCGATCGCCCCGTTCGCCCGGCCCTGCGCCATCAGCCCCAGCACCTCGTGCTCGCGCGGCGTGAGCACGTCGAGCGGGTCCCCGGTGCGGCGCCGCCCGAGCAGCTGCCCGATCACCTCCGGGTCGATCACCGTGCCGCCGGCCGCGATCCGGCGCACCGCGTCGATGAACTCGGCGACCTCGGCCACCCGCTCCTTCAGCAGGTAGCCCACGCCCATGGCGCCGCCGAGGATCAGATCGGTCGCGTACCGCTCCTCCACGTACTGGGAGAGCACCAGGATCGGCGCGTCCGGCACCCGCTCGCGCACCGCCAGCGCCGCGCGCAGCCCCTCGTCGGTGAACGACGGCGGCATCCGCACGTCCACGATCGCCAGATCCGGCCGGTGCTCGAGCACGATGTCGAGCAGGCCCGGACCCTCACCCACCGTCGCCACGGTCTCGATCCCGGCGTCGGCCAGCAGCCGCACCAGCCCTTCCCGCAGCAGCACCGAATCCTCGGCGATCACCACCCGCATCCCCCCATTATCAGGCGCCCGCGCCGTCGCGGCGCCCGCATGCCGGAATCCCGGGCGGACGCGCGCTCGACGGCACGGAAGAACCCGCAGGCCAGGGGACACGAAGGCGAGATCCCGGCCGTCGTACCGGAACGGCCGGGATCTCGTCCGAATGCGGGGGACGGCGCCCGGAGCGACGCGCCCCGCCGGCTACCAGGTGCAGGGCAGGTCGGCGCGGAGCACGGTCGGCCCGCCGGGCGGGCTGTCGACGATCAGCATGCCGTCGATCGTCGCCGCGCGGTCCGCCAGGCCCGCCAGCCCGCCCTCCGGACGGGCGACCGCGCCGCCGACCCCGTTGTCGGCCACCTCGACGACCACCCACGAGTCCTCGCGGGCGACGCGCACGGTGGCGCGGGTCGCCCGGGCGTACTTGGCGATGTTCGCCAGCGCCTCGGCCACGATGAAGTAGGCGATGCTCTCGACCGCGGCCGGCGGGCGCTCGGGCAGGTCCACCTCGACCTCGACCGGCACCGGCGCGCGCCCCGCCAGCCCGGACAGCGCCGGGTCCAGCCCGCGGTCGGTGAGGATCGCCGGGTAGATGCCGCGGGCCAGGTCGCGCAGCTCGGTGATCGCCTCCTTGGTGCCCGTGTGCGCCTGCTCGATCAGGGCCCGCGCGCCCTCCGGGTCGTCGTCCAGCTTGGCCCGGGCCCGGCCGATGTCCATCGCGACCGCCAGCAGCCGCTGCTGCGCGCCGTCGTGCAGATCGCGCTCGATCCGGCGCCGCTCGAACTCGGCCGCGTCCACCCCGCGCGCCCGGCTCGCCCGCAGGTGCGCGGTGCGCTCCCGCAGCTGCACGTTCTCCTCCTGGGACCGGTTCGGGCCGAGCAGCAGCCGGGCGACGAGCATGTGCCCGACCGCCAGCGCCCGCGTCACGTACATCGCCATCACCAGCAGCACCAGCCCGAACGCGGTGCCGGGCAGCGCCGCGAACGCGTTCCCCGCCCAGATCGAGACGAACCCGAGGCCGATCTCGACCCCGCCCGACTCCATCGCGATCAGCGGCAGCGCCAGGAACGTCACGGTGAACGACCAGACCGCCACCGCCACCACGAACTCGAAGATCCCCAGCGGGAACCGCAGGAACAGGTACACCAGGTCCTTCCAGGTCGCCGGGTCCTGCGCCATCACCTTCAGCTTCTTCAGCGGGTTGAGACCCTCCGGAAGCCTCCGGTACGGGGTGGGGATCGGGACCCCGAACGCCAGCCGCGCCAGCGTCCGCTCCACGATCGCCGCGAACCGCCAGCCGACCACCATCAGCGCCAGCATCGGGATGCCCACCCAGATGATCGTCAGCGCCGTCGACAGCGTCAGCCCGACGACCAGGAATATGAACCAGCCCAGCCCGAGCGCCATGCTCGTCCCCATGAAAAGGAGCGATGTCCAGGTCAGCGGTGACCTGGCCATCGCCATCGGGCGCCACGACCCGCTCACTATCGTCGCGCGGCCCCCCGCGGCGGCGGTGCTGCTCAGCTCGCCCACGTCGTTCCTCCATGCCCGGTCCACCGTACGATCCCAGCCTGCCGATCAGCCCCGTACCGGGCCATGGTGCCCGCCGCCGACCCGAGGTAGGGCTAACCCCACCATCCGGGCCCGGCGGGCGGCTGCCAAGCCCTCAGACGGGCCGGCGCGCGGCGTCCCGGCATGGGGACCGGCGCGGCGACGGGCATGGAGAAGGCATGGAGAAGGGCCCGGCGCCCGCGCGTGGTACGCGGGGCCGGGCCCTTCTTCCAGCCGTTAGGCGATCATCATGGCGCGTGCACGGACGCGCCGCCGTCAGCGGTCGTCCGCCACCGTGGTCTTCTGCACCTGCAGGAGGAACTCGGCGTTGGACTTGGTCTCCTTCATCTTCTCGATGAGCAGCTCCAGAGCCTGCTGCGTGTCGAGCGCGTGCAGCACCCGGCGCAGCTGCCAGACCACCCGCAGCTCCTCCGGCGCCATGAGGATCTCCTCCTTGCGGGTGCCGGACGCGTCCACGTCCACCGCGGGGAAGATCCGCTTGTCGGCGAGCTGCCGGTTGAGCTTGAGCTCCATGTTGCCGGTGCCCTTGAACTCCTCGAAGATGACCTCGTCCATGCGGGACCCGGTCTCCACCAGCGCGGTGGCGAGGATGGTCAGCGAGCCGCCGTTCTCGATGTTGCGGGCCGCGCCGAAGAACCGCTTCGGCGGGTACAGCGCGGTCGAGTCGACACCACCGGACAGGATCCGCCCGGACGCCGGGGCGGCCAGGTTGTACGCCCGGCCCAGCCGGGTGATCGAGTCGAGCAGCACGACCACGTCGTGGCCCAGCTCCACGAGCCGCTTGGCCCGCTCGATCGCCAGCTCGGCGACCGTGGTGTGGTCCTCGGCCGGACGGTCGAAGGTCGAGTGGATGACCTCGCCCTTCACCGACCGCTGCATGTCGGTGACCTCTTCGGGACGCTCGTCGACCAGGACGACCATCAGGTGGCACTCGGGGTTGTTCTTGGTGATCGCGTTGGCGATCGACTGCAGCACCATCGTCTTGCCGGCCTTGGGCGGCGACACGATCAGACCGCGCTGCCCCTTGCCGATCGGCGACACCAGGTCGATGATCCGCGTGGTGAGGATCCCCGGGTCGGACTCCAGCCGCAGCCGCTCCTGCGGGTACAGCGGGGTCAGCTTGGTGAAGTCGACGCGGCCCTTGGCCTGCTCGGGCTCCATCCCGTTGACGGTGTCGAGCCGGACCAGCGCGTTGAACTTCTCCCGCCGCTCGCCCTCCCGGGCCTGGCGGACCGCGCCGGTGATGACGTCGCCCTTGCGCAGCCCGTTCTTGCGGACCTGCGCCAGCGAGACGTACACGTCGTTGGGTCCGGGCAGGTAGCCGGTGGTGCGCACGAACGCGTAGTTGTCGAGGATGTCGAGGATGCCCGCGACCGGGATCAGCACGTCGTCCTCGGTGATCACCGGCTCCTCGTAGCGCTCGCGGCCGCCACGGCCCCGGTTGCGCTCGCGGAACCGGCGGCCCCGCCGGCCCCGGCCGCCGCCGTCCTCGTCGTCGGACTGGGCGTCCCGGCCGTCCCGGCCGCCCTGGCCCTGGCCGCCGCGCTGCCGGCCGCCGTCCCGACCGCCGTCCCGGCCGCCCTGGTCACGGCCCTCGCCGCGCTCCCGGCCGCGACCGCGCTGCCGACCGCCCTCGCGACCGCCGTCGCGGCCGTCCCGGCCGCCCTGGCCCTCGCCGTCGTCGTCGGACCGGCCGCCCTGGCCGGACTCGCGCCCGCCCTGCTGCCGGTCGCCCCGCTCCCCGCGCTCGCCCCGGTCGCGCCGCTCCTGCCGCTCCTGGCGGCCCTCGCTCTTCTCGGACCGCTCGGACCGCTCGGACTTGTCGGCCCGCTCGGCGCGGTCGGTCTTCTCGACGCGGTCGGTCTTCTCGGCCCGCTCGGCGCCCTTGGCCTCGCCCTGGCCGTCTCCCTGCGGCTCGCCCTTGGCCTCGCCCCCGCCCGCGCCGGCCGGCCGCTCCGCCGCCGGCTGCTCCGCGGCCGCCTCGGCGATGGTCACCTGGCCCTCGGCCGCATCGCGCTTGGTGGAACGGGTCCGGCGCGGCCGCTCCGCCTTCGCCGGGCCAGCGGCTCCCTGCTCGCCCCCGCCCGAGCCCTGGCCCTCGCCGCCCTGCTTCTCCTGGATGGCGGCGATGAGCTGGCTCTTGCGCATCCCGGTCACACCGGTGATGCCGAGGCTGGACGCGAGCGCCTTGAGCTCGGGCAGCACCATCGCCGAAAGGCCGGTGCCCGTCCGGCGGCGCCGGGGGGTGGCAGGCGCGGCAGCATCGGCCGCGGCCTCGGCGGCAGGTGCCGTGCTGGATGCGTCCGTAAGCAGTTCGCTGGATTCGCTCACTAAGGGTCCTTCCCAGGGAGCGGGTGTAGGCCGGCGATCGGCCAGGCAACCCGGTAGTGCGGCCCGGCGGGGGCGCCGAGTCGGGCTCCGCGGCCCGCGGTTTTACCGCGTTCCGCGATTTCTGGGCATAGCCAGATGGTGGTCGGGACGGTTCGCTCGTGCGAGTTCCCGGTACCGCCACGTCCGAAGTTGGTTCGTTGAAACGCCTGACATCGGGATGTCACGGTGTCGGGAAGCCTAGTACGCGGGACCGACACGGCCGGAGGGCCGTAGAGGCGACGCGCGGCTGACGAGCACACGGCCCCGAACGGGGCATCTGGTGCGGCAATCAGCCTAACATCACCAGGGCGCACTGCTATTCCCCAGAGGTCGATGTCTTCGCATTTTACTAGCAGGATCGGTCCGTCCGGCCCCGCGAGAAGGTCAGGGCCGGAGGCTGGAACCGTGGTGCCGAACGCGGGCTCCGTCGGGGGCGACGTTCAGCGGGTGTATGTGCCAGCCATTACCCACTTCCGCGCACATCGAATCAACTTGCGCGGCGCTTGTGAAGACCAGGACAGTAGGACCTGCCCCGGAAATGACCGCCGGAAGGCCCGCCGCGCGCAACCGCGCCACCAGCGCGGCCGACTCCGGCATCGCGGGCGCCCGGTGATCCTGGTGCAGCCGGTCCTCGGTCGCCGCCAGCAGCACGTCCCCGCCGAGGCCCCCCGAAAGCGCCGCGATCAGCAGCGCGGCGCGGCCCGCGTTGGCCGCCGCGTCGCCGTGCGGGACGGTCTCCGGCAGCAGCCCGCGGGCCTGCTCGGTCGCCAGCCGCTGCTCCGGGACCAGCGCCGTGACCTCGTCCAACCGCGGATCGAGCCGTACCGAACGGGGGCCGCCCGCGTCCGTCCAGGCGATCGTGAGCCCGCCCGCCAGGCACGGCGCCACGTTGTCGGGATGGCCCTCGATCTCGGTGGCCAGCCGGAGCGCCGCGGCGTCGTCCAGCCGGGCGCCCGCGGGGTGCAGGTGCCGCGCCGCGACGATCCCCGCCACGATCGCGGCGGACGACGACCCGAGCCCGCGGCTGTGCGGGATCCGGTTCACGCAGCGCAGCCGCAGCCCCGGCGGCCGGCCTGGATCGGTCCCCGCCAGGGCGTCCAGCTCGGCGAAGGCGCGCCGCAGGACGGTCACGATGAGGTGCCCCTCGCCGCGGTCGGCGACCTCGGCGCCCTCGCCGTCCACCTCGATCTCCAGCCCGCCGCCGGTCACCGCGACCTCGACGTCGTCGTACAGCGTCAGCGCCAGGCCCAGCGAGTCGAACCCGGGCCCGAGATTGGCACTGGTCGCCGGCGTCCGCACCAGGACGGGCGCCTCGGCCCAGCCCCGCACGGCGGCGCCGGGTTCCCGGACGGTCACGCCAGGCCCAGCGCGGACGCGGCCATGTGCGCGTCCACCTTGACGGTGGTCGGGGCGGGCGCGCCCGAGATCGCCCAGTCGGGGTCCTTCAGACCGTTCCCCGTCACCGTGCAGACCACCTTCGAACCCCGCTCCACCACGCCGCCCTCGACGGCCTGCAGCAGCCCCGCCACGCTCGCCGCCGAGGCGGGCTCGACGAACACGCCCTCCTCCGCCGCCAGCAGCCGGTACGCGCGCAGGATCTGCCGGTCGGTGACCGAGTCGATCGCGCCGCCGGACTCGTCCCGCGCCGCGATCGCCAGATCCCAGGACGCGGGGTTGCCGATCCGGATCGCGGTGGCGATCGTCTGCGGCTTCAGCACCGGCTCGCCCTTGACGAACGGCGCCGCCCCGCTGGCCTGGAACCCCAGCATCCGCGGGGTCCTGGACGCGACCTCGTCGGCCCCGTACTCCTTGTAGCCCATCCAGTACGCGGAGATGTTGCCGGCGTTGCCGACCGGCAGGCAGTGCACGTCGGGGGCGTCGCCGAGCGCGTCCACGATCTCGAACGCGGCGGTCTTCTGCCCCTGCAGCCGGTACTTGTTGACCGAGTTGACCAGCGCCACCGGGTAGTCCACCGACAGCTTGCGGGCCAGCTCCAGGCAGTCGTCGAAGTTGCCGTCGACCTGGAGCAGCCGGGCGCCGTGCACCAGCGCCTGCGCCAGCTTGCCCATCGCGATCTTGCCTTGCGGCACCAGCACGGCGCAGGTCATCCCGGCCCGGACCGCGTAGGCGGCGGCCGAGGCCGAGGTGTTGCCGGTGGAGGCGCAGATCACCGCCTTGGCGCCGTCCTCGGCGGCCTTGCTGATCGCCATCGTCATCCCGCGGTCCTTGAACGACCCGGTCGGATTGGCGCCCTCGACCTTGAGGAACACCTCGCAGCCGGTGAGCTGGGACACGCGGAGGGCGGGCAGCAGCGGCGTCCCGCCCTCCTGCAAGGTGACGACCGGAGTCGCGTCCGTCACCGGAAGGCGGTCGCGGTACTCCTCGATGAGACCGCGCCAGGTGCGGACGGTCGGGTTCACGTCGATCTCCTCAGTTGACCTCACCCCCCTCGTAAACGAGGGGGATTCCTCCCCTCACGGGTCGGGTGTTCTGCTTCACAGCCCGTCGCCGCCTGGGGCTACCAGCAAGGGACGGTGTGCCGCCCACGGTCTTACACAAGCTCCACAGACCTAACATCCCGCCAGCCCGGCGGTAGGCCCGATCATCGCAGCTTTCGCTGCTCAGGCACCGGAATGCTATCACCGGTGCGGGCAGGACCGCCCCATTCCGGGTCCGGGGTCAGTCCTCGCCCTCGACCCGCATGACGCTGGCCACCTCGCGGACGATGTCGAGCTTGCGGAGCCGTTCCACGGTCGCCGACAGGGCGGCGTCCGGCGCGCGGTGGGTGACCACGACGAGCTGGGCGTCGTCGCCGAGCCCCTCCTGGCGGACCGCCTGGATGGAGACCTCGTGCCGGGCGAACTCCTCGGCGACCGCGGCCAGCACGCCGGACCTGTCGGCCACGTCCAGCTGCACGTAGTAGCGCGTGATCGTCTCGCCCATCGGCAGGACGGGCAGCTTGGCGTAGGTCACCTCGACCGGCCCGCGGCTGCCGGCGACCAGGTTGCGGGCCACCGCGACCAGGTCGCCGAGGATCGCCGACGCGGTCGGGGCGCCGCCGGCGCCCGCCCCGTAGAACATCAGCGGGCCCGCCGATTCGGCCTCGACGAAAACCGCGTTGTAGGCCCCGCGCACGCTGGCCAGCGGATGCGAGCGCGGGATCATCGCCGGGTAGACCCGGACCGAGACGCCGCGCCCGCCGTTCCGGCCGTCCTCGGCCGGGACGCGCTCGCAGATGGCCAGCAGCTTGACCACGCTGTCCATCTCCTCAGCGCCCGCCACGTCCGCCGCGGTGACCTCGGTGATCCCCTCCCGGTGCACGTCGGCGGCGGTGACCGGGGTGTGGAACGCCAGCTGCGCCAGGATCGCCGCCTTGGCCGCCGCGTCGAAACCCTCCACGTCCGCGGTCGGGTCGGCCTCCGCGAAGCCGAGCGCCTGGGCCTCCTCCAGCGCGTCGTTGAAACCCGCGCCGTGGGTGTCCATCTGGTCGAGGATGTAGTTGGTGGTGCCGTTCACGATGCCCAGCACCCGGTGCACGTGATCGCCGACCAGCGACTCGCGCAGCGGGCGCAGCAGCGGGATCGCCCCGGCCACCGCGGCCTCGTAGTACAGGTCGGCGCCGCACTCGCGGGCCGCGGCGAACAGCGTCTCGCCGTCCTCGGCCAGCAGCGCCTTGTTGGCGGTGATCACCGACTTGCCGGCCTTCATCGCCTCCAGCATCAGCGACCGGGCCGGCTCGATGCCGCCGATCACCTCCACCACCAGGTCCACGTCGTCCCGCGTGACCAGGGCCTGCGCGTCGGTGGTGAGCAGCGCCGGGTCGATGCCCTCGCGGACCCGGTCCAGCCGCCGCACCGCGATCCCGGCCACCTCCAGGGGGACCCCGACCCGCGCGGTCAGATCGGCCGCCTGCTCGCGCAGCAGCCGCACGACCTCCGAGCCGACGACGCCGCATCCCAGCAGCGCCACCCGCAGCGGGCCCCGTTCGGGTTTCACGCTCCAACCTCCGCATCAAGCCGCAACAGGTCGTCCTGGGTCTCCCGGCGGACGATGACCCGCGACGCGCCGTTCCGCACCGCCACCACCGCCGGCTTCGGAACGAAGTTGTAGTTACTGGCCATTGATCGACAGTACGCACCGGTCGCCGCGACCGCCACCAGGTCTCCCGCCGCAAGATCTTCGGGCAGCCACAGGTCTCGCACGACGATATCGCCGCTTTCGCAGTGCTTGCCGACAAGTCTGCCGAGCATCGGGCCGGAGTCGGACGACCGGCTCGCCAGCACGCAGGTGTATTCGGCGCCGTACAGGGCGGTTCGGAGGTTGTCGCTCATGCCCCCGTCGACAGAGACGTAGGTGCGCAGGCCCTCCACGTCCTTGACGGTGCCGACCTCGTACAGCGTGACCCCGCCCGGGCCGATGATCGCCCGGCCCGGCTCGACGGTCAGCCGCGGCATCGCGAGCCCGTACGCCTTGCACTCGCGGCTCACGATCGAGCGCAGCCCGTCCGCCAGGTCCTTGGGGTCGTGCGGCTCGTCGCCCGGCACGTAGGCGATCCCGTAGCCGCCGCCGAGGTCCAGCTCGGGGAGCTCGATCCCGTGCTCGTCCCGGATGGCCACCAGGAGCTGCGCCAGGCGGTGCGCCGCAACTTCGAAACCGTCGGTTTCAAAGATCTGCGAACCGATATGGGAGTGCAGTCCCACCAGTTCCAGCTGCTGGAGCTCCAGCACCCTCCGGACGGCCTCCAGGGCCGCCCCCGAACTCCGGGAGAAACCGAACTTCTGATCATCATGTGCGGTCGCGATGAACTCGTGCGTGTGCGCCTCCACACCCGTGGTGACCCGCACCATCACCTTGGCCCGCACGCCCTTCTCCTTGGCCAGGTATCCGACCCGCGCGATCTCCTGGAAGGAGTCGAGCACAATGCGTCCGACCCCCACCTCGACCGCACGCTCCAGCTCCCCGACCGACTTGTTGCTCCCGTGCATGGTGATGCGCTCGGCGGGGAAATCCGCGGCCAGCGCCACCGCGAGCTCTCCCCCGCTGCACACGTCCAGCCCGAGCCCCTCCTCCTTGAGCCACCGGGCGACCGCCGTGCACAGGAAAGCCTTGCCCGCATAGTGGACGTCGCCGTCATGGAACGCGGTCACGTACTCCCGCGCGCGCGACCGCACGTCCTCCTCGTCATAGACGAACAGCGGCGTCCCGTACTCCCGGGCCAGGTCGCGCACGTCGAGGCCGCCGATCGTCACCACGCCGTCCTCGCGCTTGGCGCCGCGGGGCCAGATGTGCGGATCCAGCACATTCAGGTCCTCCGCCGGAGGCAGCGGGTGTTCTTCGGGCAGGACGTCGGCGTGCCGCGGTCCGGCCGGGTGAACTCTGCTCATAGTCGCTCTCTAGGGATTTCACCGATCATCTTCAGGCCGTTGCTCAGGGCGATGCGCGCCGCCTCCGCCAGCGTGATCCGCGCGGCGTGCACCGCCCCTGGTTTCTCCTCACCCTGGGGCAGCGCCGGGCACCGCTCGTAAACGTCGTGGAAGCCGTCCGCGAGACGCACCAGAAACCCCGACAACTCACCGTGGCGGGCCCATCCGGGCATCTCCCCCAACAAGGCGAGCAACGCCTGCTCTTCCGGCCGCTCCAGCCCCACGGGCCGTCCGCCGCGCATCCCGAAATCCCGGGCGCGCCGCCCCACGGCCGCCGCGCGCGCGAACGCGTACCGCACCCGAAACCCAGGGTTTTCAAATGTCCGAGGCCGATCGGGCCACGAAAAGGAACGAACCGATCCCCACCCGTAACGTTCCCCCTCGGCCACGACGTCCGCCGCCAAATCCCCAGGGCACGCAACGGCGATCCGGAGGAACCCCCCGTCCACGTCCACCCGGGCGATCCCGGGGACCTTCTCGAGTCGGCCGGCGAGCACCCGAGCATCCACCCCGGTACGCAACGCCGCGGGACTACCGTAGATCCCCGCCCCCAGACACCGAAGCCCCAGGTCAGGCGGGCCCACCTCGCCCACCGCACCCATGAGGGCAGCATTCACCTCGGCCGGAGTCACTCTGGTGAGACTATCCGACCACTATGTGGACGCCGCCGCCAGCTTCCGCACCGTCTGGATCAGCTGGTTGGGGTCGAAGGGCTTGGTCACGTAGGCGTCGACACCGATCTCATACCCCCTCCTGACATCGTGCTCCTGCGCCCTGGCCGTGATCATCACCACCTTGATGTGCCGGGTCTCCTCGTCCTCCCGCAGCCGGATCGCGGTCCCCCACCCGTCCAGCCGCGGCATCATCACATCGAGCGTGATCACGTCCGGGCAGGCCCCCCGGACCTTCTCCAGGCAGTCCTGACCGTCCACCGCGGTCACCACATCAAACCCTTCAAGCTGCAGGTTCACGGCGATGAGCTGGCGTATCACCTCATCGTCATCGACGACGAGCACGCGTCCCAGGGGCTCGGTCACGGCCACGAAGTTAGTCGACTCCGCACGGCAACGCACAGCGAACCGTCCAGGTGCGCGCGTGGTCCCCAACCCTGGTAGCCTTCTTCTCGCGCCGAACGACCAGGGCGCAGGCCCCCTTAGCTCAGGGGATAGAGCAACGGCCTCCGGAGCCGTGTGCGCAGGTTCGAATCCTGCAGGGGGCGCCCCACAGACCCGTGCACGATCATCATCGTGTGCGGGCTTTTGATCTTTTAGGCTGTCCTCAGCCGCCTCTCGCTGAGCGGGAATCACCTCGGGCGTGATGGTCACCTGGCAGAGCACCTTGTTGGCCTTGCGGTCGTAGCGCATCTCCAGCCGGAACGCCTCGAAACAGCTTCCGCAACGTCGCCTCTGGAACCTGGCCGAGATCGATGCTTCCCGTCGGGATCTTGTTGAGAAGGTCGGGGCACTGGCGGATGGGACGGGTGTTTTCCAACTCGGCGAGCTTGGCCTTCTTCTCGTCGCGTTCGGCGCTGAGCTGAGCGGCTCGGGCGTTGACGTCGCGGGTGAACTCGGGGTCCGGCACCTCGACATGTTCGAGACTGGCGATCAGTCGCTCCCGCCGCTGTGAGCTCGTTGATGGCCTTGCGGGTGACCTTCACAGCGGCCTGGTGCTCTTCCGCTGCTCACCCAGCCGCCTGACCGGCATCGTTCAAGCCATCCTCACCCTCCACCACAAGGCTGGATGAAGTCGGACTCACTCAACCCCCAACACCGCTGAAGAATCCAGGTTGATCACTTGGCGGGGGTGAAGGAATGTTGTTGGGCATTCTGCAGGCTTGACAGCCTTCCCGGGATGGAATTCCCACTGCCCGCTGCGCGCCGGTTCCACCGCGATCTGCCACGTGGAGGGTCGATGTTTTTCCGGGCGACCCAATACAGATAGAACCCCAAACCCGAGGCAGGATGGGGCGGATGCCGGGTTAGTTGAAGATCAAGGTTTGCTCTGGTCTTCGGGGTCGTCGCCTTCTTCGTCTTCCCAGATGATCTTCATGTTGTGGATCTGTTTTGGTGGCGATTGCATTGATGGCGAACGGCTGCAAAAGGAGCGTGTCGAGGATTACGGCAGGCGCTAAGGCATCCCGCTAACCAGCCCGAGCCTCCACCGCATCGCGGCATGAAGCGGGCGCGGTGGAGGGCCGCCACGCGAGGGCCGACCGCGCACCTCCGCGGAGGCGCCCCAGGAACCGGAACGACTCCTGAACCTCGGGCCGCGGCTCTGGACTGTGAGATCCCCTTCGGGATCTCCACCTGGGTATGGGTTCTGGACGGCGCTGGTGCCGTGTGTCTGGACGGGCCGCGGCCTGCATAAGGGAGTCGGCAAATTCTGCGTCGTACAGTGGAGCCGACCGGCAACAGCCGTTCAGACGTACTGCCGGTCGGCTTCACATTTTTCGCGACACCAGACGGCAGCGCGACTTGTCAAGTGCCGTACGTTTATTTGTTCGTTGCCGTGAAGGTGAATTGCCCCGAGGGCACCGAGTAGACGGCGTGCCTTCCTTCGGTCCGCAGGAAGGTCGCTCTGGCCGGTTTCTGGACGTTGTCGTATCCGTCGGTGGGAACCCAGATCTCGGCGCCGGTGTTGGCCGGGATGGTGATCTCCAGTTCGAAGCGGTGGCCCGACTTGGCCCAGGAGGTGCGGGCGGTGCCCTGGGGGGTGTTGTAGCTGCCTTTGACGTAGCGCAGGTCGCCTACGGGCTTGGGCTGGATGATCAGCTTTTCGTAGGCGGTGGAGCCGGTGGCCGGACGGATGCCGGCCAGGTGGGACTGGAACCATTCTTCGACCTGGGCGAGGATCATGTGGTTCTTGGAGTCGCCGCGGGTCCAGCGTTCGCCGATGGTGGTCATGCCGCCGGGATTGGCGGTGGTGGACTCCATGAAGTAGCCGTAGCTGGGCTGGTCGTTCTCGTGAAGGAGATCCCACAGGACGTCGTCGCGGTCGCCTTCGGCCAGGGCGCGGATGGTGGGGGCCATGCCGATGGTGCCGCCGCTGAAGTGCGGGCCGTCGCCGTTGGGGTGGAAGGCGTAGACGAGTTCGACCAGGGCGTCCAGGACGCCCTTGCGCTTGTCGTCCGGTACGAGTCCCGCGTCCAGGGCCAGTGCCTGGGCGGTCTGGGTGGCTCCTTCGTTGCCGGTGGCGGTGTAGCGGCCCAGGGAGTCGTTGAAGAACGCCTTGTTGAACGCCTGCCTGATGTCTTGGGCGAGCTGCCGGTACGTGCGGGCGTCGGCGGCATGGCCGGTCAGCTCGGCCATACGGGCCATCTTGCTGATCATGACGTAGTAGCCCCAGGTGCCGGTGATGCGGCCGGAGGTCTGATCGGCGGCCACCCAGTCGGCCAGTGCGGCGTCGACGATCTGCTCGTCGGCGCCGGTCCCGGCCTTCTCGCGCCGGATGTAGTCGATGTACTTGACCATGCGGTCGTAATAGGTGGACATCGTCTGGGTGTCGCCGTACAGCTCGTACAGGAAGGACGGCACCAGGACGATGGCGTCGCCCCAGTTGATCTCATCACCGAAGCGACCGGAGTAGCCCCAGTCGTACACGGGGGTCTTCAGCGCCACGTTCCCGGCCATGGGCGTGTCGGCGATCGACTGGCCTTCGACCAGGTGCCTCATGGTGGTGCGCATGTAGGCGGCGAGCTCGAAGTCGCGGTGGATGGCGCCCATCGGCATGGTGTAGTCGGCCGGGTAGGACAGCTTCTCGCGGCCGGGGCAGTCGGTGAAGACCGACATGATGTTGCCGGCGAAGGAGTGGCGCGCCATCTTGTGGATGCGGTTGATGCGCCCGTTCGAGCTGGTGAAGGTGCTCGCGGCGGGTGTGTCGGCCTGCAGGCGGACGCCGGTGACGAGCTTGCGGTTCGGCTTGTGTCCCGCCGGCAGCCCGGTGACCTGAACCCACTGCATGCCGAAGTAGTTGAAGCCGGGCTGCCAGGACTCGCCCTGGCGGCCGCCGTGGGCGGTGTAGGTGTTGAACAGGTCGGTGCCGCGGGATCCGCCGCCGCCCATGAGTGAGGCCTGGTCGACGGTGCCGTCGGCGTTGAGGGACTCTGCCGGGGCCACCTTCACCGTCGTGCCGGCCGGGAGCCTGCCCAGGTCGAGCTTGGGCCGGCCGACGATGTTCTGCCCGAAGTCGAACACCCAGGTGCCGGGGGCGGGATTGGTCATCTTGACCGGCGTCAGCTCCTCCTGGACGACGATCGGCTCGGCGGTCCGCGCCACCAGTCGGGTTGCGAGATTGGGCGGTGGGGCGATGCCCGCACTGGTCCATCCCATGGCCGAGCCGTCGCGCCGTTTGGCGGAGGGAGTCAGGTTCGCACCGGGCAGGTTCCAGCCGGGCTGCTCACGGCGGGCGTCGTAGTCCGATCCCGAGTACCAGGCGTCGGTGACCAGGGGGCCCGGGGCTGTGCGCCAGGACCGGTCGGTGACGATGACGTTCCCGCCGCCGTCGCTGTAGGTGATCTCCATGCGGCCGATGAGGCGCGGCGTCACCGCGGCTCCGGCGGAGGCGTCGCCGGCGGCGATGTTGTTGCCCGAGCCGGTGGCCTTGGCGCCGGCCGCGTGCGCGCTCGAGAGCGCAGGCGTGAAGGTGATGCCGGTCCCGTCGGCGCCGGCCGTGCCGATTGCGGTGATCTTGCGGGACTCCAGGCGGTCACCGCCGTCGCCGGTGTCGATGTTGATGGTGCCGCCGACGTGGTATCCGGTCACGTCGTTGAGCTTCACCGTGGTGGCTCCGGCCGCGGCGTCGGCGGCCAGGACGGTGTTGCCGCCGTTGCGGACAAGGCTGGTGAGGTCGTAGGTGCGGTATTCACTGGAGAGTTGGTAGTTGGAGTTGCCGGGCGCCAGCACCTCGTCGGTCAGTTCCTTACCGTTGACCGTGGCGTGGTGCAGCCCGACGCCCGACAGGTACAGGCGGGCCTTGGCGACCTTCTTGCCGCGCGGCACGTCGAACCGGCGGGCGAAGATGGGCATCGGCTGGTTCTCGGCACGGTCGGGGTAGTCGATCCACCGGGCGGCGCCCCAGTCGCCCTGCTGGAGGAGGCCCATCGACCAGGTGGCCGGGGCCGACCACTGGGAGGGCCGCCGGTCGGCGTCCCAGGCCCGTACCCGCCAGGCGACCGTGTCGCGGGAGTGCAGCTCATGGCCGAAGGTCACGCGTTGCCGGGCACCGTTGACGCGCCCCGTCTTCCAGATCAGGTCACCGGCCCTGAGTTTCTGTACGCTCTCGGCCGCCTGTATCTCGTAGGCGGTCTGCCGGTCGGCCGGGCAGGCTGTCTTCGCCCCCGGGCGGTGACCTCCGATTCCTCACTTGTCCTTGTAGGCCTGGTCCATCTGGCGGAGGACGGTGGTCGGGTCGGCCTTGCCGGCGAACATGTTCTGGACACCGGTGAAGTGGGCCTGTTGCACCTTGGGGTTGGGCCAGAGCTGGTCCATGAACGGGACGGTCTTGTTCGCTTTCTGGAAGTCGACCAGCGGCTGCAGGGTGGGGTCGAGTTTGAACCGGTCGTTGGGGATGCTGGGCAGGTTGCCGGTGGCGCCCGCGTACAGGTTCATGGCCTCGGGGGTGGCGAGGAAGTCGATGAACCTGGTGGCGAGTTCGGGGTTCTTGGCCTTGGCGTTCATCGCGAAGGCGCCGCCGGCCGCGCCGGGCATGCGGGTCTGGTCGGCGTTGTCGGTGGCGGGAACGGGAAAGAGACCGAACGCGCTGCCCTGCGGGGCTTCGGACTTGACCTGGTTGAGCGTGGAGGTGACCTGGATCGCGGCGACCGCTTCGCCCTTGGCCAGTTGGGACACCGCGGTCTCGAACGAGGTGCCCAGTGGATCCTTGGAGAAGCACCCGCGCTCGTTCATCTCCAGGTACTTGTCCATGGCGGTCTTCCAGCCCGAACCGGCGAAGGTCGCCGAGCCCGCCTTCATTCGCTGGTCGAAGTTCTGGTTCCCGGCGTAAACGGTGGTGGGGACCAGGGCGTAGTCGACGAGCTGGGTGACCCAGTCGGTCTGGTTGCCGAGGGCGAAGGCGACCTTGCCCTTGGACTTGGCCGCGTCGCAGAACGCCAGCAGCTCGCGCCAGGTCGCCGGGGGCCCGGCGCCGACCTCGTCCATGGCCTTCTTGTTGTAGAGGCCGCCGATGCCGACGAAGGTGAGCGGCACGATGTAGGTCCTGCCGGCGACCTGGGTCACCGGTTTGATCCCGGCGGGGATCCGCGAGGTCCAGGGGCGTGCGGACAGGTCGGCGAGGTAGCCGGTGGGGGCGAGCACCTCGATGGCGCCTGGGTTGCCGTTGCCGGGCCAGGCGAAGAAGACGTCGGGTGCGGTGCCCGAGGACAGCTGGGTGCGCAGGGTGCCCTGGTACTGGTCGGTGTCGGAGTAGGAGGTGGTGAACTCCACGCCGGGGTTCTTGGCCTTGAACGCCTTCAGGACGGCCTCGGTGCCGGCGCGGTCGGTGGCCACCGCGGCGACGCGCAGGGTGTCCGATCCGCCGGAGGCGTTGGTGCCGCTGCTGCACGCGCTGGTCATGAGAGCGCCCGCGGCCAGGGCGGCCGTGAGCCGTGGGACGGGACTCATCTGGAGTCCTCCTCGGGGGTAACGGGGTGGTGGACGGAAAACGGCGGATGCGGGGCCGGCTCGTCAACGTCTCGGTGCCGCGGCGCTGAAGTGGTAGGTCCCGGATCCCAGGCGCACGACGAGCTCCTCGGGAAGGCTGTCGACGATGTCGATCCCGCCGGATTCGGGCAGCTCCCCTCGGCCTTCGCGAACGCTTCTCGGATCGGCTGTGGGGATGTGCAGGGTGGCCCGGGCACCGGGAGGCACGGTCACCTCGACACGCAGCTCCTGTGGCCCGGAACCGGGATGGAGCGACCAGCCGCAGGCGGCGGTGCCCAGCGGGGTCTCCTGGCGGGCGCGGGCCCAGGTGAGCCGTCCGCCGACGTTCGGGCGCAGCCGCAGGTGCCGGTAGGCGACGGAGTCGGGATGCTGGTCGATGCCGGCGACGCCGCCGTACAACCAGTCGCCGACCGAGCCGAGGCTGTAGTGGTTGAAGGAGTTCATGGCCGGTGACTGGAAGCCGTGCTCTTCGGTCCAGCCGTCCCAGCGCTCCCAGATCGTGGTGGCGCCGTGCCTGATCGAGTAGGCCCAGGACGGATAGGTGTCCTGATGCAGCAACGCGTAGGCCAGATCGGCGCGGCCGTGTGCGGCGAGCACGGGGCACAGCAGCGCGACGCCGACGAACCCGGTGGTCAGGTGCCGGCCGCGGGCCTCGATGTCGGCGGTCAGGTGGCCGACGGCCGCGGGCACCAGGTGTTCGGGCACCAACTCGAAGGCGAGGGCGAGCAGGTAACCGGTCTGGGTCCCGCCCGCGATCCGGCCCTCGTCCCCGGGACGTCCTGAACCGGTGTCGACGAAGCCGTCGACGAACGCGTCTCGTACGGCCTCGTGCAGGGCGCCGTACCGTTTGGCGTCGGCGTCCTCCCCGAGGACCTGGGCCGCTTGGGCGACGATCCGCGCGCTGCGGGCGAAGTAGGCGGTGGCCAGCACCTCGCGTGGGGTCTCGGCGTCCACCTGCAGCCAGTCGCCGTAGTGGTTGCCGACCCTGTGCCGCCACACCAGATCGGGGTTGTGCCGGTGCACGTGGTCGACCCAGGCGGTCATGGCGGCGTACGAGCGTTCCAGGACACGGCGGTCGCCGTACGTCCGGTACAGGTGCCAGGGAATGATGACGCCGCCGTCGCCCCACGCGGGGGCGCCCTCACGCTCTATGCACAGCCTGGGCGCCACGTCGGGAAACGCGCCGTCGGCGTCCTGACCGTCGACCACATCGCGCATCCACCGCGCGAAGAAGGCCGCGACGTCGGCGTTGCGGCAGGCGGTGGGCAGGAACACCTGGGCGTCGGCGAGCCAGCCGAGCCGTTCGTCGCGTTGCGGGCAGTCGGTGGGGATGGAGACGAAGTTGCCGCGCTGGCCCCAGAGGATGTTGGTGTGCAGCCGGTTGGCGGTCTCGTCGGAGCATTCGAACCGGCCGGTCAGCGGGGTGTCGCTGTGCAGCACCCGCCCGACGACGTCCTCGCTGCGCAGGTCGCCGGGGTAGCCGGAAACCTCCACGTAGCGGAAGCCGTGGAAGGTGAAACGCGGCTCGAACACCTCGACCGGGTCACCGGAGGCGATGTGGACATCGGTGGCCTCGGCGGTCCGCAGGTTGGCCAGGTACAACTCGCCGTCGCTGAGCATCTCGGCGTGCCGCAACCGGATGCGCCGTCCCCGTTCGGCGCCCCGGATGGTCAGCCGCACCCGGCCGACCATGTTCTGACCGAGGTCGACGACGGAATGCCCCTCGGGGCGGCGGGTGACCGAGCGGGCGGCCAGTTCCTGGGTCACCCGCACCGGCCGGTCGGCCGCCGCTTCCAGGACGCCGGTGTCCCGGTCGAGCACGGCGGCCTTGTTCCAGCCGGTGTCGTCGTAGCCGGGACGGTCCCAGCCGGGCAGGTCGTCGCGGGCGTCAACGTATTCCCCCATCAGCAGGTCGGCGTACTTGATCGCGCCGGCACGTTCTCGCCAGCTCTCATCGGAGGCGATCCAGCGCCGGGAGCCGTCGGCGTGGTCCAGCAGGATCTGGACGATCGCCTGCGGCGCCCCGCCGTAGTGCCGGGCCTGATGGCGGGAGTCGAAGCCGACGAATCCGCTCCACCAGCCGTCGGCCAGGACGATCCCTACGACGTTCTCGCCCTCTTCGAGCAGTTCGCTCACGTCGTAGGCCTGGTACGGCACGCGCCGGTGATATTCGGTCCAGCCCGGCGCCAGCTCGGCGTCCCCGACGCGCCGGCCGTTCAGGCGCAGCTCATAGACGCCGCGTGCCGTGGCGTAGACGCGGGCCCGCACCGGCCGCCGCCCGCCCAGGTCGAAGGAGCGCCGCAGATGGGAGCAGGGAGACAGGTGCCGGGTGCGGTCGGTACGGTCCTCGTCGCCGGGCGGGTCCATGACGGCCGCGGTCTCGGTGTCACGGCCGATCCACACGGCACGCCATTCGTCACGGTGCAGCAGGCCGGTCTCGAACCACGACTCCGCGCTGTCGGCCGCCGCCTCTTCGGCGTCCCACACCTCGACCCGCCAGTGATAGCGGGTGGAGGACCGCAGCGGCGGTCCGTCATAGGGAACGAGGACTCCGTCGGCCGACTCTCTGCGGCCGGTGTCCCAGATCAGCCGCTGCGCGTCGTCCAGGTCCCGGTGGTGGAGCGCCGCGGTGAGCCGGTAGGAGGTCTGGGAGTCGCCCCGGCGGGACGAGCGAAGCTTCCACGACAGGCGGGGCGACGGGGCGTCCAGGCCCAGCGGTGTCTCCAGCATCTCGCAGGTGAGCCCGTACAGGGTCAGCCCGTCCTGTGGGGCCGGCTGTGCGTTCGGCAAGAGGATGGTCATCCTTTCAGTCCCCCGGCGAAGCCCTTGATGATGTGGCGTTGCATGAGGAAATAGCCGACGAGGATCGGGAGCATGGCGATGACCAACCCGGCGAACACCAGGTTCCATTGCGAGACGAACTGGCCGATGAATCCGAAGATGGCCACCGGAATGGTCTGCTGGTCGCTGCCGGACAGGTACAGGAAGGGCGTGAGGAAGTCGTTCCAGACGAAGATGGCGTTCAGGATGACGACGGTGCCGGTGACGGGGCGCAGCAGCGGGAACACCACGCGCCAGAACACCTGGAGCGGACTCGCGCCGTCGATGAGCGCGGCCTCCTCGTAGTCGCGGGGAACGACACGGAGGAACCCCGTGTAGAGGAAGGTCGCGAACGGCACCTGGAGCCCGCTGTAGAACAGCACCAGCGACCACAGCGTGCCCAGCAGACGCAGATCGCGGATGGTCTGGTAGAGCGGCAGCAGCGCCAGCTGGAAAGGCAGCAGCAACCCCAGCATCACCAGCGTGAACGCCCAGCGGGACCAGCGCGCCGTCACCCGCGCCAGCGGGTAGGCCGCCATCGCCGAGACGACGACGATGATCGCCACGCTCACCGCCGTCACCACGGCACTGTTGACGATCGCACCCGCCAGCCCCGCCTCCCGCCAGGCGTCGGCGTAGTTGCGCAGCGTCGGCGACGTCGTCGGGGCCACGATCGAGGAGCCGTCCCGGGGATCCCGCAACGACAGGTTGACCAGGACGTACAGAGGGAACGCGACGACCGCGGCCACCGCGATCATGACGATCTCGCGCACCAGGGTGCGCGGGCCGTAGCGGTTCACCGGACCGCCCTCTCCTGGCGACGCAGCAGCCCGTACTGGCCGCTGGAGAAGACCGCGACGAAGATCGTCAGCACGATCGCCAGCGCCACGCTGTAGGCGTACTCGTTGAACTGGAAGGCGTTCTTGTAGATCAGCGTCGAGAGCGTCTCGGTCGCGGTGCCCGGGCCACCGCCCGTCATCACCCACACCTGGTCGAACAGCTTCAGCCCGCCGATGATCGACAGCATCAGGTTGATCGTCGTCGCCGGCGCCAGCAGCGGCAGCACCACGTGCCGGAACCGCCGCCACCCGGTCGCCCCGTCCACCGCGGCCGCCTCGTACAGCTCCCGCGGGATCCCCTGCAGCCCGGCCAGGAAGATCACCATCGAGTAGCCCGCGAACTGCCAAATGATCACGCCGATCACGCTGCACAGCGCCAGCGCCGGATCCCCCAGCCAGTTCCGCTGCCAGGAGTCGGGGCCGATCACGGCGATCAGGCCGTTCAACGCGCCGTCCGGGGCCAGCATGTACTTCCACAGCGCGGCCGTGACGACCGGCGCCATCACCGCCGGGGCGAAGAGGAAGACCCGGAGGACGTTCCGGCTTCTGATCCTGCTGTGCACACCCAGCGCCAGCAGCAGGCCCACGGCGTTCTGGACGACGGTCACCGCCACCGCGATGATGAGCGTCTGCCGCAACGCTCCCCGGGCCGCCGGGTCGTCGAGCATCTCGCGGAAATTGGCCAGGCCGGCGAAGCCCCTGGTGGGGCTGAGCCCGTCCCAGTCGGTGAACGCGAACGTCGCGCCCTGGGCGCTGGGAAGCAGCACCACGAAGGCGTACAGCACCAGCGCCGGGACGAGGAACCAGGCGGGCGCCCGCCGCTCCTTACGCGCGGACCCTCGCGCCATGCGGCCTCCTTCGCACCCGTGACGGCCGTGTTGCCAATCAGGTGAACCACACGCGGTCTAAGCAGGGATGATCCGCCCGCGGCAACCAGTCCGGATAGCCCGAAATGGCCCAGCAGTAGCACAATGTTCGCTTCAGCCGTCGGACGTAAGGGCGCGGTCATGAGCAGTCCCCCCGTCGAAGAGATCAAGGGGCTGGTGTACATCACCGACGGGTCGCTGGCCTACGCCGGGCACCACTTCCACGAGGACGGCCACCCCGTCCACACGCACAGCTTCGTCGAGATCGCCGTGGTGACCGGCGGCCGGGGAATACACAAGTCGCTCACCGGCCGCCGGAACCTGGAGGTCGGAGACGTCATCCTGCTGCGGCCTGGAGTCTGGCACGGGTACGAGGAGTGTTGTGGGCTCGATCTGTACAACTGCTGCCTCAACACCGGCCTGCTACAGCGCGAACTGTCCTGGACGCGGGAGGACCCGCTCCTGGGCTATTTACTGTGGACCGGCCCCAATTCCATGCAACGCCGGGGAATGCTCACCACGCATTTGGACCCACAAGCGTTCGAAGAGTGCGTGGTCCACCTGGACGGCTTGGCCCAGCTGCGCCACCAACCGGTGGGCCGGCACCGCGGTGACATCATCGGACGGCTCTCGCTGTTCCTGAGCCATATCGCCAGGGCCGTCGCCAGCGATCGGGCGGACATGCCCGGCGGAGAGGGGCCCGCCCACCCGGCCGTCCTGGAGGCCATGCACCTGCTGGAGTCACGGCTCGCTCACAAATGGACCCTGGACGAACTCGCTGAGGAACTCCACCTGACGCCGCGCTACCTCATCCGCCTGTTCAAGGCGGCCACAGGGCTGCCACCGATGACCTATCTCGCCCAGCACCGGGTCGAAAAGGCGGCCTCTCTCCTCCTGCATACCGACCAGCCCATCACGCAGGTAGCCCAGAGCGTCGGATGGGCCGACCAGAACTACTTCGCCCGCCGCTTCAAAGCCCACTACGGGCTCACCGCCACCACCTACCGCCGACGCTTCACCCGCCCTTCGGTCTTGCTCTGACCATTGGCAACGCGCCGCCGCAACAGGCAGCATCGCCCGCCACCCACCTGGACGACAACGTCTCATGGGCCCAACGCTTGGGCACCGGGCGTGGACGGCCGGGTGGCGCGTTGCTCTGCCTCCCGCCAGATGTGCCCGGCGATCGGTCGTTCACCTTCCTCGACGAGGTGCCCGACAAGGCCGATGGCACGGGCCATGACGCCGAGCCCGCGGACCACGTGCGACGGCACGCCCATCGCTGTGGCGATGGCGCCGATCGCGCCGGTGACGTTGACCGGAAGTTCCTTGCCGGTGCGGGTGGAGGCGGCGGCCGAGACGGCGCGTACCAGCCGTTCGTTCGCAGGGTCGACACCATGCTCGCGTGCGACGACGAACAGTCGCTCGGCCCGCGGGTCGACTGGCTTATGAACGGGATGCCCGATTCCGGGGACGGCGCGGCGCTGGTCGAGGAAGGAGGTGACGATGCGGTCGGCCACGGCGGCCAGTGCCTCGTCGTCGGACTGCCAGACGGGGTCGTTCGCGGCTTCGGCGCAGTAACGGGCGGCGCCCTCCATCGTGCCGACGAAGGTGTCGCCGAGGCCGAGCAGTCCGGCCGCGACGGCTCCCTGCAGCGATTCGGGTGCGCCGAGGTGGGTGAGGCGGGTGACCAGCGCGCTCGGGGTGAGGCCATGCTCGACGAGCGCGACGACCAGTGCGTTGAAGACCACCGACTCGTCGGTGCCGGGCAGGCGGCCGAAGAGTTCGAGGAAGGCGAAATCGCCGAGTCCGACATGCCCGAGCACGTCGGTGACCAGGTCGATGCCATGCACGACGACCTGCTCCGGGGTGGCCCACGCGATGTCGGACTGGACGGGGTCCTCGGTGTGCGTCATGTGGCCTCCTGGTGGTGTGGGGGGAGGAGTGCGGCGGCCATCTCGCGCAACCGGTCCTTGCGGATCTTGTCGCCGTTGGCGCTGGGCGTGGTGGGGAACGCGGCCAGCACCTCGATGTGCGAGGGCACTTTGAAACTGGCCAGGGAACGGCGACAGTGCTCGAGCAGGTCCTCCGGCTCCGCCGTCGCACCGGGGCGCAACCGGACGAAGGCGACCGGCTGGTCATCGCCGGTGTGCGGGTCGCGTACGCCGACGAGCTGGGCGAGCTCGACGGCGGGATGGCCTGCCAGACAGGATTCGACGTCGGCCGGGTTCACCAGGTACCCCTTGAGCCGCATGGCGTCGCCCAGGCGCGAGTGGTACTCGAACGCCCGGCCGGGCAGGGTACGTCCGCGGTCGCCGGACCGGTACCAGCCGTCGGGAGTGAGGGCTCGCTCGGTCGCGTCCGGGTTGGCGAGGTAGCCGGTGAACAGGGTCGGTCCGCGGAACTGAAGCTCGCCCACGGCACCGTCGGGGAGGGGGTGCCCGGTTTCGGTGTCGGCCGCACGGACGTGTGACCGCGGGAGGACGAGGCGGCCGCCGGCGACCGCCCGCTGGTGAGCGGGCGAGTCGAAGTCCCAGGTCGCGGCGAAGGCGAAGAGTTCGGACGAGCCGTACACATTGGCGGCGCGGATGTCGATCTCGTCGGCGGCGGCGACGATGTCTTCGATCGCCACTCCCGCGGTGACGACGCGGCGCAGCTCGCGGGCCTGCCCGTTCGCGATGCGCGGGTCGGCCAGCAGCTCGCGCAGCGGACCCTCGGCGCAGGCCATGAACGTGACGTCGTGCCGGAGGATCGCCTGGATCGCACGGTCGGAATCGTGGACGGGCAGCAGGATCTGCGTGGTGCCCGCCGACAGCCCGGCGGTGAACGGGACGAAGCCGAAGGTCCCGTTGAGCGGCAGTACCGAGAGTGCGACGTCCTGTTCGGTGAGGGGGAGGGTCGAGGCGACTCCGGGAATGTGCCGAGCGACGGTCTCCTGGGTGTGCACGGCCAGCTTCGGTGCGGAGGTGGTGCCGGAGGTTCCGAACACGATGACAGGGTCCGTCGGCTGTCCGCCGGGCTCGGGCTCAGCGCGGGTCGGGCTGCGCAGTTCGTCCAGCGGCACCGTCGTTAGTCCGGAGGGGGCGCCCGGGACGGTCTCGGCATGCACCGGGACCAGCCAGCGTAGATCCAGGTCGCTCCGTTGGGCCCACACGTCGGTGAGGCGGGCGGCCAGGTCGACCGACTCGAAGGTCGGCGCCACCACCAGTGCCTTGGCCGAGCTCACCCGCAGCAGGTGCAGCAGTTCCGCGGAGCGGTAGCGCGTGTTGAGCGGCACGACGAGCAGGCCGAGCCGGGCGGCGGCGAGGAACGTGAGGACCCATTCGGTGCAGTTGGGCAGCAGGAGCGCGATGGCGTCACCGCGTCGCAGCCCCAGCGAGTGCAGGCCGGCCGAAAGGTCGCGGCTTCCGGCGTCCAACTGCGAGTAGGTGAGCGCGGTGCCACGGCCGTAGCCCGTCTCGTCGACGATGGCGTTCCGGTCGGGCGGCAGACTTCGGTGTCCGCGCTGGCCTTCGCGCGCCTGGTCGTGGAAGCTGCCTCCGGGCGTGGTCAACATCGTCCCTGGCCGGGGTGCCGGCGCGGGGCAGGCCCTGGTGAGCCATCCCGGCGTGGACAAGGTCTCGTTCACCGGGAGCTACGGCACCGCGCAGCAGATCATGCGCAACGCAGCCGACGGGCTGAAGCGGGTCACCTTCGGGGCTCTGGACCAGTGACGTCGGGCGTGCCCACCGGATGAGCGAGCGGTTGCAGGCGGGACTCGTCTCGGTCAACACCTTCCGCCCGGTGCACTGGACGCTGCCCTACGGCGGCTACAAGCAGAGCGGCATCGGACGGGAGAACGGCATGGCGGTGCTGAGCGAGTACGTAGAGGTCAAATGCGTCGTCGTGGACTACAGCCAGGACGCCCCAGAAGATCCGTTCGCCAACTGACCGGCGGCAAGGGTCTGATGGCCCAGCACACCGAGGCGGCGGCCGCGTCGGGCGTGGAGGTCCGGTACGGCGCCAGGGTGACCGCGCTGCACCGTGACTCCGGCGGTGCGACGGACGCGGTGACGTTCACCGACGCGACCGGCGAGCACACCGTCCGGGCCGGCGCGGTCGTCCTCGCCGCAGGGGGGTTCGAGGCCAGTCCGCGATTGAGGGCGCACCACCTCGGCCAAGAATGGGCGGCGGCGATAGTGCGCGGCACTCCCACCAACGACGGCGAGATCCTCGAACTCGCGCTCTCTCTCGGCGCCGCCCCCCACGGCGACTACGGCACCTGCCACAGCGTGGCCTGGGACGCCGGCGCTCCTGCCGGAGGCGGCGACCGGGAACTGACCAACCAGTACACGCGGCAGAGCTACCCCCTGGGCATAGTGGTGGACCGCGACGGCCGCCGCTTCGTGGACGAGGGCGCGGACTACCGCAACTACACCTACGCCAAGTACGGCCGGGAGATCCTGCTCCGGCCCGGCGGCGTCGCCTGGCAGCTGTTCGACGCGAAGACCCGCGCCATGCTCCGCACCGAGGAGTACGACAGCGAACCGATCACCAGCGCCACCGCCGACACCATCGAAGATCTCGCGCTGCTGTTGGGCATCGACCCGAAGGGGCTGCGCCGAACGGTCGAGGAGTTCAACGCCGCGATCGTGGACAAGCCTTTCGACCCCGCGGTCAAGGACCGGCGGCGGGCGAACGTCGAACCGCCGAAGTCGAACTGGGCGCTGGCCCTGGACACTCCCCCGTTCCACGGCTACGCGGTGAGCTGCGGAATCACCTTCACATTCGGCGGCCTGCACATCGACACCGGCGCCCGGGTGCTGGACGGCCAGGCCCGGCCGATCGACGGCCTGTACGCGGCGGGGGAACTGGTGGGCGGGCTCTTCTCCGGCAACTACCCGGGTGGGACCGGGCTCATGTCCGGCGCCGTCTTCGGCCGGATCGCCGGTGCGGGCGCCGCTCGGTCCGCCGCCACGGACGGGGGCCTTCGATGACCGGCCGGCGGTCCAGCGTCGCGGCGGTCTTCGAGGGCGTCGAAACCGGGCTCCGGCTGCGCCCCGTCGAGGTCGCCGCACCGCAGGAGGGCGAGGTCCTCCTGGAGGTCGCGGCCTGCGGAGCGTGTCACAGCGACGTGCACAAGCTGCAGGGCCACGGCACCGTCGCACCGCCCTGCGTGTTCGGTCACGAGCTGTCCGGCACGGTCACCGAGATCGGCCCAAATGTTGCGCACGTGCGACCAGGTAACCCTGTCGTGTGCTCGTTCCTCGTTCCCTGCGGTCGCTGCGCGGCATGTGCCTCGGGCGCAGAGGACGAGTGCGCCCCGTTCCGATCGGCGATGCAGCGCGACGGCGTGCGGTTCGACGGCTCCTGCCGTTACCGGCTGCCCGACGGCACCGGCCTGCGCGCCTCCGGTATGGGCGGTCTCGTCCGGCACGTCCTGCTGCCCGCGACCGCGGTGTTCCCGCTGCCCTCGGACTGGCCGGGGCCACTGGCCGACGCCGCGGTGCTCGGCTGCGCCGGACTGACCGCCTACGGCGCCGTGCACCGGGCCGCGCGCCTGACCGGCGGTGACCGGGTCGTCGTGATCGGCGCGGGCGGGGTCGGACTGTGCATCGTCGCGCTCGCCCGGCACGCGGGAGCGGTCGACACGGTCGCCACCGATCTACGCCCCGACGCACGGCGGACCGCGGTCGGCTTCGGCGCGGCGGCAGCGCTCGACGGCGCCGAAGCCCGGCTCGCCGACCTGGCCCGCGCCACCCTCGGCAAGGAGCCCGACGTCGTCTTCGACACCATCGGTACCCCGAGCACGCTGAAGCAGGCACTGCAACTCGTCGGCGTCGGCGGCCGGGTGGTGGTGACCGGACTCGGCGGCACGTCCGGCCCAGGGACCATCCCCGACCTCACCGTGTTCGTCCGCCGCAAGGTGACGCTGACCGGGTCTTACGCCGGCCTGCCGCGAGAGGACATGCCGCGGCTGCTCGACGCCGTGCGCGCCGGCGCGTTCCAGCCCGCCCAGCTCATTTCGGCCCGATACCCCTTTACCGAGGCGGCACGCGCCTACGCCGACGTCGCTCACGGCCGGGTCGTCGGGCGCGCGCTCATCGAGTACTGACATACCGGTCAGAGGGACTCCCCCGCCCTCAGATTTTCTCCCCCATTGACCACCCTCGAGGGAAGCCCGGTCGTCGCGATGGCGCGTAGTTCGCTCACCAGCCCTCGCGCTCGCATTCCTCGCGCCACCAGGCGGCGGCGCCGGCGACGTCGAAGCCGGTGGTCCACAGGTCGGCCGGGTCGTCGGGCATCAGCCGTTCCCGGAAAAGCCCCAGGCGGCCGGTGTCACGGCGGAACGCGGACCGGTGATTGCGGTGCAGCTTCTCACCCTTCGCGGCTTCGAGCAGGTCGGCGATCTCGGGGGGAAGCTCCAGGTCCTTCCCCGACGGCAGGGTTCGAGGGCGGAGGTTGCCGTCCTCGTCCCCGTACAGCAGATCCACCGCCTTCGACGTCGTGAGGCCGGTCTGTGCGGCCAGTTCCCGCGCGGTCTCGGCGCGTACCAGGGGCGGGCCGTTCTCGGCCAGCAGGCGCTCCAGTCGCAGCAGCCGCTCTTGGGAGAGCCAGCCTTGCGGCACGGGGGCGCCGACGAGGGCGCGTTCCGGGAGCCGGATCGGGACGAATCGTCCGTCCGGGGAGTACTCGACCGCCGCGAACCCTCGACGGTGCCACCCGCTGAACGACAGCAGCCTCCCGTTCCGCGTGCGCCATACCTGGAATTTCAGCGTTGACGGCGGGCCGGGCTGCTTGAACCAGAGCAGCCGGTAGCGTCCGCTTCCGTCGCCCCATCCGGTGTTGGCCCAGATATTCAGCTTGTCCAGGCTCCACGCGGCATAGGGCCGCTGCCAAGGCCATAGGACGGGTATCACGTGGCGCGCCAGCCCGCCGAAGTCCTCGATGAGACGGTCGGCCACGTGTGGTTGCTCGACCGTGTGCAACAGTTGGGGCTCCGCGGGCCCCTCGGCCGCCGCCAGGGCGTGCTTTTCGAACAGCCGCAACGACACCAGGTCTCGCAGGCCCATCACGGGCAGCTCGGGATGGAATTCCAGAATCGGGGAGAACGGCGGGCGAGGCGCCACCCCGTCCTTCATCCGTAGCCAATGCTCGTGCAGCAGGCATTGCGCCGTGAGGTGCGTCCGCTGGGTCACCGCGGCGATCAGCGAAGGTTCGGTGATCTCGGGCAGCAGGCGGACGAGTTCCTCCCTTGGCACCGAGCGGGAGGCGGGCAGGGCGGCCGCCACGATGCGCTCGGCCGTTTCCCGGTCCAGCGTGCGCAGCGCTGCCGAACCGGCCGGGTCCACCGGGCTCCGCCTGCCCCACGCGGCGGGCGGGGGCACGGACGGGCGCATCGGGGAATAGTCCAGCCACGCGCTCTGCGAGCCGTCGGGCGCGATGACGGTGATCTGGCCCTGGTGGAGCCGGACCCGGCTCGGCGAGGCGGCCCCCGGAAAGGTGACCTCACCGGTCCCGGGCGCCTCCGGACGCGCCGTGCAGGCGTCCGACTCGAACGTCAGCGCGAGTTCCTCGTCGACCGGGCCCTCCGCCCGGAACGTCTGCCAGCGGCCGCCGGGCCGCACCCGCGACACGCGCATGGCCTTGCCGTCGTACCAGGGCATCAGCTCCGCTGGGAAACGGCCGAGATGCACCGTCCACGGGGGCCCGCTGCCGTCGTCGACCTCGACCTCCCGGCGGGTCCGCACGGTCAGGTACTCGCGATGCTGGACGACGGACCGTGCGGCATGGCCCGGGAAGGAGACAGGGATCCCGAACTCCTCCGGGATGCCGGCGCGCAGCTCCGTCAGCAGCGCCTCCACCGGGTCGCAGAACTCCAGTTCGCGTGCGAATCCGGGATTGCGCCGCAGGAACTGATACCCCGCGTCCGCCAGCCATGACATCGCCCGGTGGAAGCGGTACAGGTGGCCCGACCGGACGTCGGCTTTGAGCAGTGTCCTCATCTCGGTGTCGGGCACGTCGTCCCAGCGCGCGTGTCTGGGCGGGATGGCCGCCGGATCGGTGTCGGGATCGATGTCGCCGCCCGGCTCGGCGTCCTCCGGAAAGAGGCGCTTCCCGGCCTGATCGACGAGAGTCGACAGTGTGTCGGCGGCGCAGCGGCGGCCGGTGGTGGCGAACCAGTCCGCCGTCAGCCGGGCACCCGCCCCCGCGTCGGCCAGCGTCGCCAGCCACATCTGCCGGATCTTCTCGTCGCCGCCCGGGTCGGGTTCGGACGCGATCAGCAGGTCCATCAGGTCTTCGTCGCGTCCGGCCACCGTCGCCAGGGCCTTCCTCGCGGCGGCCCAGATCGTCTGGGCGGCGCCGGGCAGCAGCCCGTCGCGCAGCAGCCGCCCGGCGAGGAACTCCTCCTCGTCGTGCTTGGCGATCCCGGCCGCGGCGGCCAGCCTCCGCAGGCCCGGGAAGAGCCCCGCGTACGGGATCAGCCCGGCGTCGAAGCCCGCACAGATCACCGCGCGGAACCGGGCGTGCGCCTCGTCCGGCGGAAAGTGGCCGCTGAGCGTCTTGGCGTAGTCGCGCAGGGCGGTCGGAGCGACCGCTCCCGCCGGGACGAACTCGAGGAGCGTCGCGTGCAGCCGCTCGACGTCGCAGGGGCTCGCGTCGGCCTTGCGGGCCTGGGTGAACGACCACGTCGCGAGTTCTGCCGCCGGCTCCGACGCGCCCACGGCCACGAACGCGCGGCACGCGTCCTCGAAGAAGGAAATCCGGTCCGCCGCGGACAGCGGCCCTGCCAGTTTGGCCAAGGCCGACTTGAGCTTACGCGGATGGTCGGTTCCGGCACCGGCGGCCAGAACGGCCAGTTCCGGGGCGTGGGGGGAAGCGCTCACGAAAAGGATCTTACGGTTCCCGGCCGGGTGCGCGGGAGTCCGCCCGTTCCCCGGTCCGCAAGATCATTTCCTGCTAGCGTGCCGCCCGCGGGGGTGACTTTTCGACGAACGGAAAGGTGTGGTCGAATGTCCATTCGAGCCCGTACCTGTCTGCGGATGGCCTTTTCGGTCCTGTCCGCCGGGACGCTCATTACCGCGGCCATCTCAACTCAGCCGGCGGCCGCGGAGGAGAAGAACCCCTGCGAGGCGCTCAGCCAGGGGCAGTCGAAATATTCGGCCGGCCGGGCGAAGCATGTGGTCTTCGCCGTGGCGGCCGACTATGGGACGACCGAGGTCGATATCGTCGAGTGCGCGAAGAAGGGCGGCCGCTGGAAGCAGACGCTCGCCACGGACGGGCACGTGGGCAGGAGCGGCTTCGCCGAACCGGGCACCAAGCGGGAGGGCGACGGCAAGTCGCCGACCGGTTCGTTCACGCTGACCGAGGCGTTCGGCGAGGGGGACCCCGGCACCGCGCTGCCCTACCGTACGCTGCGCGAGAGCGGCGACTGCTGGGGCTCGACGATCGGCGACGCGCGCTACAACCGGTACTACCCGGGCACCTGCCTGCCCGCCGACGAGAACCTCTCGGGATACATGCTCAGCGGCCCGTACAAGCAGGCCGTCGTGGTCAACTACAACCGGCCGCCGGACTCGCCGATCGTCCAGGGCGACGGCTCGGCGATCTTCATGCACATCGGCTCGGCTCAGACCGCGGGCTGCGTTTCCATGGGCCGATCGGAACTGGAGACGGTCATGAGAACCTTGCGCCCTTATGACCGGATCATCATGGGACCGCGTCAAGTCCTGTTCGGCTGATCACGAATTCCTTCCCAAACCAGAAGTCATAACAAAATGCGCGAGCGGTCGCCCTGTGTGCGGGTCTGCCTCACGTCGGTGATGCAGTCCCGCAGCAGGGCGAGTAATTCGTCGTCGGTGGTGCGGGGTGCGGCCGCCCGTATCGCGACCACGACCTGCAGGGCCGCGTCGTGGTCGCGGAGGCGTTCCAGCAGTGCCGTCCACCGCCGCGCGGGGTCCAGGTCGCCGAGGTTGCGGAGGCGGCGGCGGGCGGTGCGGAGATCCCATTCGAGCGTGTACCGCAGCCGCCCGTCGCGCGGCGGGCGGCGCAGCGCCTGCTCGGCGCAGCGCGCGACCAACCGCGCGCCAGCGTCGCGCCCGGCCTGCGCCGTGCCGATCATCTCGGGCGCCAGGGCCGCGAGCCGCTCGCTCGCGGAGGGCCCGACCAGGTCGTTGACGGTGCGGGCCACCGCGGCGAGCACGGGATGCACGCAGCGCGGATGGTCGCTCCACGGCTCGCCGTTGAGGACCGAGACCAGTTCCATCACGCACGCCCGGTCGCCCGGCAGGCGGTGGCGGCCGTGTTCCAGCAGCGGTGACTGTGACATCGCTCTCTTCTCCCAGAATGCATACCGTCGCCCGTATACTGAGAACTGCTATGACCGAAGTGATCCGTCCCGTCGAGCGCCCGGTGCCGTTGCGGCAGACCGTGTACGACGCGCTCGTCGAACTCATCGTCAACGGCGTTCTGCAGCCCGGGCAGCGCATGGTCGAGGCCGAGCTGGCCCGCCAGCTCGGTGTGAGCCGGCAGCCGATCCGCGAGGCGTTCCACCGGTTGCAGGCCGAAGGCTGGGTCGACCTGCGTCCCGGCCAGGGCGCCTTCGTGCACACGCCCACCGAGCGGGAGGTCGACCAGCTGCTCGACGTGCGGGGGCTGCTGGAGAGCGAGGCGGCGCGGCTGGCCGCGGCCGCCGCGTCCCCGCAGGACGCGGCGGCGCTGCGCGCCATCTGGCAGCGCGGCGTCGAGGCGCTGGAGGCGGGCGATCCCGAGCCGATCGTCGCCGCCAACGCCGAGTTCCACGCGCAGGTGCGCGCCCTGTCGGACAACATGGTCCTCGCCGATCTCATCGGCGTGGTCGACCGGCGGGTCCGCTGGTACTACCGGCGGGTCGTGCAGGCCCGCGGTGCCGAGTCGTGGGCCGAGCACGCCGAGCTCATCGAGGCGATCGAGGCGCACGACGGGCCGCGCGCCGCCGCGATCGCCCGCCGCCACACCGAGCGGACCCGCGAGGCCTACCACGCCGGCCAGGGCGAAGACGCGTAGCAGCGCTCCCGCGGGTTCCCGCTGCCCGTTCAGGGGATCGCTTCCGCGGTCTCCCCGACGGCCACCGGCTCCCCGACGGCCTGCCTGACCAGCGGACGGATGAGGAACCAGGTGAGCACGGTCGCCAGCGCGCTGCACGCGGCCATCGCCCACAGCACCGGGATCCACTGGCCCGATCCGCCGTTGAGGGACACCAGCCACGCCGCCCCGGGCGCCGCGAAGAACGACGCCGTGCCCTTGGAGGTGTAGAGCATCCCGTAGTTGGTGGTCGCGTGGGCCCGTCCGAACAGGTCGCCCACGGTCGCCGGGAACAGCGAGTAGATCTCTCCCCAGGAGAAGAAAGCCAGCGCGGTCAGCACCACGAACGCGACCGGATGCTCGATGAACGCGATCCAGATGACGATCACGAAGAACTGGAAGGCGAAGGCCAGCGTCAGCGCCGTCTCGCGGCCGATGTGGTCGGAGGCCCAGCCCCAGAAGGGGCGGCACACCCCGTTGAGGATGCGGTCGATCAGCACGGCCAGCACCAGCGCGCTGGTCCCGAACCACAGCACGCCCTCGTCCATGCCGTAGTCCTTGCCGATCGGCTTGAGCTGCGCGGTCATCACCAGCCCGGTGAAGGCCATCAGCGTCATCACCAGGTACATGGCCCAGAAGGCGGGGTGGCGCAGCGTTTCGCGCCAGGTGTAGTCGCGGGTGCTCATCCTGACCCTGGACCGGATCTTCCGCTCCTTCTCGGCCCAGCCGGGCGGTTGCCAGCCCGGCGCCGGGCTCCGGACGAACAGCGCCGCCATGGCGACCGCGATGCCCTGAATGATCCCGAAGACGATGAAGGTCGTCCGGTAGCCGGACGAGTCGATCATCCGGGAGATCGGGATGATGGTCACCGCGGTGCCCGCGCCGTACCCGCCGGCCACCAGTCCGGCGCACAGCCCCCGGTGGTCGGGGAACCACTTGAGCGCGGTGCCCACGCAGGAGCCGTAGATGGCGCCGGCGCCGACGCCGCCGAGGGCGTAGACCGCCCACAGGGCGTAGACGCTGCCCGCCAGGCCGGACCCGACCCAGGAGGCGGCGATCAGCACCGCCCCGCCGAGCATGACCAGCCGGGGGCCGACCCGGTCGACCAACCACCCCTCGACCGGCACCAGCCAGGTCTCGGTGAAGATGAACGCGGTGAAGGCGAACTGGATCGCGGCGAGCTCGGCGCCCAGGCTCGTCTCCAGGTGGTCGGTGAACAGGGTCCAGGCGTACTGCAGGTTGGCGATCGCCATCATCGAGACGACCAGGCTCGCCAGGACCCACCAGCGGTTCACGGTGAAACCCGGGACCGCCTCGTCTGTATGTTCGCGCGCCATTGCCGACATCTCGGCCTCCTCGTGCCTGATCCGCGCGTCGCGCTGGGTTAGGGCAGCCGGACGAGGCTGACGGGATCGGGCGCCCCCGGATCGTTCGCGTTGTCGATCAGCTCGATCTCGGCCCTGTCCGAGAGAATGTGGAAGGAACCGTCGGCGCGGTACGCGCGGATGATCACGACGGTCCCGTCGCGGTGGGTGTAGCGCTCCTCGGTGTAGAGCGCCGTCTCGTCCTTCTCGGCGGAGACGGCCGCCTCCCCCCGCCACTCGAAGCGGTAGGGGGCGAGCGGCAGCCGCAGCTCGAAGGGAAACCGGCGGGGAAAGCGGTCCATGCGGGCCCCTCGGCGGGTCAGGACAGGCGGAGGATCCGGAACAGCTCGCGCCGGGCAGCGCCGTCCTCGGCGGCGGCGGGGACCAGCTCGGCCAGCCCCCAGCCCGCCTCCTCCAGCAGTTCCCGGCCCTGGTCGAAGAGCGGATGCCGGCGCTCGGGCGGCACCGCCTCGATCACCAGATGCCCGATGAGCTGCACGACGGCCGCGCGCAGCGCCTCCCGGTCGCGGGTTCGCGACGGCCCGACCGACAGGGGCAGCAACCGCGGCCGCTCGCCGGCCGGGCCGCCCGCGCCGTCGCCGGCCATCTCAGCCAGCCCCGGTGCGGGCGGGGGCGGCGTCGGCCGCGAGGGCGGCGCGGAGCCGGTCGTAGGCGCCGGGGGCGGCGACGTCGATGACCTCCGCCAGCTCGAAGGTGCGTCCACCCGGCGAACCGTCGGCCAGCCGGACCGGTGCCCCCTCGGTCCAGACCTCGAACGCCGTGTCGGCGGCGTGCGGGCCGATCATCAGCACGTACCGCAGCACCGACCTGTGGTCCGGCAGGTAGCGCTGCTGCCGCCCGCCGTCGAAGCGCAGCTGGAACATCGCGGCCCCTCCTCGGCTCCGGTCAGGCTCCGATGCCCCGGTTGATGGGCATCGCGTACGACTCCTCCTTGAGGCGCTCGTGCCGTTCCGGATCCTCCAGGTCCAGCAGCTCGTCCGGGACGTCCATGCCGATGTCCACCCAGTTCTGGTTGGCGGAGCGCTGCATCCGCGCCACGTGCTCCGGCAGCATGTGCCCGAACCGGCCCTGCATCGCCAGGTAGTCGGTGACCGGCCGCTGCACGGGCGGATGGAAGTAGGAGTACTCGCGCGTCTCCGGGTCGTACTCCCACACCGGGAACAGCCCCGCCTCCACCACCCGGCGCCCGAGTTCCACGGTCATCGAGGTCTGGTAGACCCAGCCCTTCTGGCACGGCGTGAAGCAGTGCAGGAACGCCGCGCCCTGCCGGTTGAGCCCCTTGCGGGTCTTGTTCATCAGGTCCACCGGGTACCCGACCGTGGTGGTCGCCACGTAGCAGTGCGGGTGGCCCTCGGCCATCATCCTGGCCAGGTTCTTGGGCGGCAGGCTCTTGCCCTCCGGGATCTTCGAGCCGAACGGGGTGAACGTCGTCATCCCGGCGTACGGGGTCGTCGGCGAGGTCTGGATGCCGGTGTTGGCGTAGCACTCGTTGTCGTAGCAGACGAAGAGCGCGTCATGGTCGCGGTACAGCGCGCCGGAGATGGACCCCAGCCCGATGTCGGCCGCCGACCCGTCCCCGGCCATCACGATGATGTTCGGGTACGGGCCGTCGTAGCGGCCCTTGCGGATCAGCGCCTCGTACCCGGCCGCCATCCCGGAGGTGAACGAGCCGCCGCTGGCGATCGGGGTGTGCGCCCAGGGCACGGTGTAGGGGGTGCACAGGTAGGTGGAGTTGGCGACGTACATGCACCCGGTGGGGCCGGCCAGGACCGTGTTCTCGCCGGCCGCCTTGAGCGTCCAGCGGTACTCGATGGCCGGGCCGCAGCCCGCGCAGGTGCGGTGCCCCGCCTGGTAGGGGTCCTCCCCGGGAAGGTCGGGCAGGTAGTGCAGGTCCCTGCCCTCCTCGTCGGGGACGGCGGCGGAGCGGCCCTGCTCGTCGAACAGCGGCAGGTGCTGCCTGATGACCTCGGGCATGTGTCTCAGTCCTCGAAATTGACCCAGTGGGTGGGCTTCTCGACGGCGCCGCGTTCCCGCGCCTGGACCAGCTTGTCCGCCATCCAGGTGAACTCGGCGATGGGCACGGTCTCACCGCCCAGCCCGGCCATGAACGAGGTGACCAGGGGCCGGTTGTACGGCGAGTGGTAGAGGGCCGTCGTCACGTCCAGCGAGTGGATGCCGCCGTAGCTCGCGCCGCCGAGCCCCAGGTTGGTCTCCACGACGCCGACCGCCTGTACGCCGCGCAGCGCCTTCTGGAGGTCCTCGGACGGGAACGGGCGCACCCACATCAGCCGGGCCATGCCCGCCCTGATCCCCTGGGCGCGCAGCCGCTGGATCGCGGCCCGGCAGGTCACCGAGTGCCCGCCGGAGACGACGAAGGCGATCTCGGCGTCCTCCAGCAGGTACTCCTCGACGAAATGGGCGTACCGGCGGCCGAAGACCTCGGCGAACTCGTCGGTGCGCCGTCGGATGACCGGGATCGCCGACTCCATCGCGCGCGCCCGCTCCAGCTGCAGCGGCGGCCCCTGCGCGGGGTGGATCTGCGCGCCGTGCGACACCGGGTGCCGCGGGTCGAGCGGGAACGGCAGGTTGTACGGCGGCAGGTAGCGGTCCACCTGCTCGGTCGAGGGCATCTCCACCTCGCCGGCGATGTGCGAGACGAAGTAGCCGTCCTGGCAGATCATCTGCGGGAGCAGCACCCGCGGGTCCTCGCCGATCGCGTAGCCGATCAGCGTCTTGTCGAAGACCTCCTGCGGGGTCGCCGCCCAGCCCATCAGCCAGCCCATGTCACGGGTGCACAGCGCGTCGGTGTGCTCGGAGCCGAAGTCGCCGGGCGGGTCGAGGGTGCGGTCGGCGATCGCCATCTGGATCGGGATCCGCGCCCCGGAGGTGATCGAGTACATCTCGTACCCGTAGGTGACGCCGACCCCGGACGAGCCGGTGTAGGCGCGCGCGCCGCACGACCCGGCGCCGAACGCCGCGGACAGCTGGGCGTGCTCGCCGTCGGCGTGCAGGTACTCGGCGTCCAGGACGCCGTCGGCGATGAACTGCGCCAGGTTCATCATGATCGCCGTGTACGGGCGGATCGGGTAGGCGCTGACCACGTCGACGTTGGCGTACAGGGCGCCGTACGCCGCCGCCGCGCAGCCGTTCAGCCGCACCCGCGTCCCCGCGATGTCCCGCAGGAGCCGGTCGCCCTCCGGGGTGCGCTCCGCCCGTTCCAGCCAGGCGGGCCCCGCTCCCGGCGCGTGAACGGCGGCCCCGTTGCCGTGGACGGCGTCCGTGTGAACGGTGTCCGTTCGCGTGGTGTCCGTGTGAATGGTGCCGGCCATCGGATCACACCTTCCGGGCGGCGTCGTAGGCGGCGGTCTGCTCCTCGATGAGGCGGGCGATCGGCGGCGACTGCTCGGCGTGCGCGCCGTCGTGGGTGGCGAACGCGGTCTCCATCCGGACCACCGCGTCCGGCTCGTCGAAGTCCAGTTCGGGGGCCTTCTCCAGGCAGCCGGTGGGGCACTCCTGCACGCACACCAGGCAGCCCTTGCAGTACGGAAGCCGGATCTCGTACGAGCCGTTCTCCCGGGCCCCGCGCATCACGCTGACGTCCGGGCAGACCAGGTAGCAGTTGTCGCAGCCGTTGCAGACGCCGCAGCTCATGCACCGGTCCGACTCGGCCACCGCCTGCTCGCGGCTGTAGGCGAGGGTGACCTCGACCTTCTGCCTCCTCCTGCGCTCCTCGGGCGGGGTCATCGGCGCCTCGACGCGGGGCGCCTCAGGGAAGTAGGCGGTGTTCAGCCGCTCGTACGGCATGACCTCGACCGGCTCGGGCGGCGCCGGCTCCTCGCCGCGCAGCAGCACGTCGATGTTCCGCGCCGCGCGCTTGCCGTCGCCCAGGGCGTCCACGACCATCGACGGCCCGCGCGAGACGTCCCCGCCGACGAAGACGGTGACGCTTCCCGCCCCGGCGGCCGCGGAGCCGACCCGGCCGTACCGGTCCGCCTTGACCAGGCCGTTCTCCACCATCTCGGGCGCCAGCCAGTCCAGCCGCTGCACCTGGCCGATCGCGACCAGGACGGTGTCGCAGGAGACCTCGCGCTCGGTGCCGGGGACCGGCTCGGGCACCACCCGGCCGCTCGCGTCCTTGGCGAGCCGGGCGTCGCAGAGCACCGCGCCGGTGACGACGCCGTTCTCGCCGAGGACGCGGGCGACGGCGGTGTTGGTGGCGTACCGCACGCCCTCCTCGCGGCCCTGGACCAGGTCCTCCTCGACGATCAGCAGCTCGTCCGCCGACTCCAGCGAGACGATGGTCGCGGTGCCGCCGCCGAGCCGGACGGCCGATCGGGCGGCGTCGGAAGCGGTGTTGCCGCCGCCGACCACCAGCACCTCGCGGCCGGCCTTGACCGGCCTGCCGAGCCCGGCCTCGCGCAGGAACTCCATGGCGCCGGAGACCCCGCGCAGGTCGGCGCCCTCGACGGCGAGGGGCCGCCCCACGTCCTGGCCGAGGCCGAGGAACACGGCGTCGTACTCGGCGACCAGGTCGTCGACGCACACGTCCGCGCCGGCCCGGACGCCGCAGCGGATCTCGATCCCGCCCAGGCCCTCGATCTTGGCGATCTCGGCGTCCAGGACCTCCTCGGGCAGGTGCCAGTGCGGGATCCCGGCGCGGAGCATCCCGCCCGGCCTGGGCAGCGCCTCGTAGATCACGCTGGCGTGGCCGCGCCGCCGCAGGTGGTAGGCGCAGGCCAGCCCGGCCGGGCCGGATCCCACGATGGCGACGCGGCGGCCGGACAGCGGCGGCAGGGTCGCGGCGATCGGGTTCTCGGGGAGCCGGAGCCCGAAGTCGCCGAGGAACCGCTCCACGCTCCGGATGCCGATCGGCTCGTCGTGGAACCCCCGGTTGCAGGCGGTCTCGCACGGGTGGTAGCAGACCCGGCCGGTCACCGACGGCATCGGGTTGTCTTCCAGGATCGTCAGGTAGCCGTCCAGGTAGCGCTCGTGCTTGACGTAGTCGAGGTACTTCTGGATCTGCTCGCCGGTCGGGCAGGCGTTGTTGCACGGCGGTGTCTTGTCCCGGTACACGGGCCGGAACGAGCGGAAGTTTCCGGTGGGGAAGAGCCGCTGGCCCTCTTCCTCGGTGGGCGGCGGGGTCACGCCGGCGATCGGCAGCTGCAGGTGTGCCGGAACCCGGGTGCCGCGGACGGACATGGGGGCCTCCTCAGACGGGAGCGGAACCTGGCACGAGCACGCGATGCTCCTCGGCGCCGCGCAGCATCGCGTCGCGGTCGGCGACGACCTGCGCCACCGCGTCGATCGGCAGCACGCCGGTGGCGGCCACCAGGGCGCCGAGCACGGGCGCGGCGATGCCCATGCCGATCGCGAGCCGTTCCACCGCGCCCTCGGTGGACATCCGGTCGAAGGCCAGCTCCGACAGGTCGCGGACGAACATCCAGGGGCTGGAGCCGCGCTGCTCGGCCAGCCGCACGGCGTCGACGACCACCAGCTTCGCCAGCTTGTCCAGCATGTGGTCGGGGAGGAACCGGATCAGGTACTCGGGGTCGCGCGCGGAGTTGACGACCAGGACCCCCTCCCCGGGCCGGGTGCCCCGGAAGAAGTTGACCGCCTTGATGATCGTCTCTTCGATGAGGACCACCCAGTCGGGGTGCGGGTTCTCGTAGACGAAGCGGTCCTCGATCGGCTCGTCGCCGAGTCGCGCGTAGCGGCGGACGAGGCAGTTGGTCCTGTCGGGGTCGTCGACGTAGTCGCTGACGTTCTCCGCGTGGTGGCCCAGGGACCGCGCCGCCGAGGCGACGCACGAGGAGACGTCGCGCGCCTCCTTGTCCATGATGATCCCCCGGGACCAGACGGTGAGCTCGTGGTACACGAGACCTCCTAAGGCGCGGTATATCGTCGCCGGGATACGGGACATCGTATACCGTCTGAAAGGAACCGCAAGGGCCCAATTCGGGCGGGGCTGTCAGTGCGGGCCGGCACGCTCGGCCGCGTGCGCGATCGCGCCCTGCGCTTCGCGCCGCGGGGCGACCGGCTGAGTGGAACGCTCCCAATTCTCATTCAGGGATTTATCGGTCTTTGGTTAACGTGACGATTTAAAGTCGGAATCTCCGCGAGTTACGACATCTTGATCCACTGGTGATGCATCATGGTCACCGGTCTTCCCGGGCTCGGCGCGAGGCGGCCCGCGCCCGTTGTGATCTTTCAGCCGCTCCCTTCGCAAGGATGATGACGCGCAGCCGCCACGCAAGGCTCATATGGCAGGACGACAGAGGGGAGAAGGGACGCCGGCCCACCGGCCGCGTCCCGAAAACCGATGAGCACCGACCAGCGCGATCTCGACTGGCTCCTGGCGACCCTCGTGGACCGCGCGCCCGGCGTCCGGCACGTCCTGGTGCTGTCCAAGGACGGCCTGAAGATCTGCCATACGACCGGGCTCGACGAGGACAAGGCCGACCAGCTGTCGGCCATCGCCTCGGGCATCCAGAGCCTGTCGCTGAGCGCCTCCGGGGAGTTCGGCAACGGAATCGGCGCGGGCCAGTCGATGGTGGAGTTCCCCGGCGGGGTGCTGCTCATCGTGCCGGCCGGTGCCGGCGCCAACCTGGCCGTGGTCGCCGACGAGATCGCCGATGTCGGGCTGGTGGGCCACAGCATGCACGAGCTGGTCGAGCAGATCGGCGGCTACCTGACCGCGGCGCCGCGCACCCCCGGGGCCCGTACTCACCCATGAACCCGCGCCCGCTCGACAAGGAGAATCCCGACCGGCTCTACACCGTGACCGGCGGGCGCAGCCGGGTCGAGGGCGGCGAGCTCGACGTGGTCTCGCTGATCGTCGCCGAGGACGACCCGGTGCCCGGTATGCAATCGGAGCACGCGGCGATCCTGCGCCTGTGCCGGTACGGCCCGGTCGCGGTCGTCGAGCTCTCCTCCCATCTGGAAATGCCGGTGAGCGTGGTGAAGATTCTGCTGCTGGACCTGCGGGACTCCGGCCGCGTCACCGTCCGCCACCCGTCCTCGGCCGCCGCGTCCGCGCGCACGGCCGACATGGAAACGCTGAAGCAGGTGCTCGTTGGACTCCAAGACCTCTGATCCCACCGCGGACGGGCGACTCGGCTCGGTCCAGGACCCACCGCTGCGCCGCACCGCCCGGGACGCCTCCAAGATCGTGATCGTCGGCGGGTTCGGCGTCGGCAAGACCACCATGGTCGGCTCGGTCAGCGAGATCCGCCCGCTCAGCACCGAGGAGACGATGACGCAGGCGGGCGTCGGGATCGACGACCTCAGCCAGGTCGAGCACAAGAACACCACCACGGTCGCGTTCGACTTCGGCCGGATCACGCTGAACGAGCAGCGGGTCCTCTACCTGTTCGGGGCGCCCGGCCAGGAGCGGTTCTGGTTCCTGTGGGACCGGCTGTTCTCCGGGAGCCTGGGCGCGGTGGTCCTGGTGGACACCCGCCGGCTGGAGGAGTCCTTCTACTCCCTGGACCGGCTGGAGGCGCACGGGATGCCGTTCGTGGTCGCGGTCAACCGGTTCAGCGGCCCCCGGCCGTCGATCGACCGGGTCCGCGACGCGCTCTCGCTGCCCGGCGACATCCCGCTGGTCGAGTGCGACGCGCGGACCCGGGAGTCGTCCAAGACCGTACTGATCACGCTCGTCCGCCACCTCGCCCGGCTCCAGGACCCGACGGCTTTCGAGGAGATCGCGCCGTGACCGGACCGACCGGTCCGTCCGAGCGCGACGGCCTTTCGCGCCCGCCCGCCGCGGTGGCCGCCGGACCCGTGCGGCTGACCGGGACCGGCATCGCCCGCGAGCCCGCCGCCTTCTACCACCGGCTGCGCCGCGAGTACGGCCCGGTGGTGCCCGTCCTGTTCGACGGTGACGTGCCCGCGTGGTTCGTGGTGAGCTACCGGGAGATCCACCACATCACCGGCCGACCAGCTCGACCCGGCCGTCGGCGCGGAACGCGTCGATCAGCGTGCGCGCGTTCCGCTCGATCACCGGCAGGAACCTCTCCTGCAACTCGCCGCCGCGGAAGGCCGGGGCCACCAGCCCGCGGCGCACCGCGTGCTCCCTGCCGCTGAGCTGGAGAATGGTGCGGCCGTGCACCGGTTCGAGCTGCCAGTCGTAGTTGGCGGTGGTGAACACCTGGTCCCGGAAGGCGCGGGACACGTCCTCATACCGCGATACCACGTAGCTCTGCATGCCCTCGTGCCAGTGCACCGGACCGCTCTCACGGAATATCCGGTAGGCGGCGTAAGGATCGGCGGCGAACTCGGCCGACACGATGTCAGGCAACTCTGGAGTCACGGTCACGCGCAACGCTCCTGACGGAAGTTCCGGGCGATCATCATCCCGAGCCTAGGGAGGCACCCCCGCGGGCAGCCATGGTTTGATCTTGCCCGTATTCTCGGTTATCAAAAAGCCCGACCGAAACCGTCCGCCTAGACGGAGTGCTGGTGCTGTTCGGGCAGGTGGCTCGCCGGGTGGACCCACAACACGACGTTGTCCGGCCATGCCGCGTCCGCCTTCTCCCGGCGAAAGAACTCGAGGATCTCCCGGTCCGAGTGGCGCAGGCTGAAGTGCGTCAGAACGAACAGCGTCTCCGGGTGGGCCTCGACCACAGGCCTGAGCCGGCTCCAGACCGTATGCCCGACCCGCTCCGCGCGGTCCAGCTCGGTGTCGTGGAGGAAGGTGCATTCGGTGATGACGACCGGGTACTCGAAGAGCCACGGATTCCGCTCGAACACGTTCACGTGCGTGTCGCCGAGGAAGGCGAACAGCGGCCTGCGGACCTCTGCGTCGACCGCGACGCCCTCCGCGCGGTTCCGCGCCATGATCCGGCCGAACTCCCGGCTCCGGCCCTCCCGCTCCAGCGACCGCCGCAGTTCCTCGAACTCCGGACGCAGCGCCTTGCGCCGCTCGGAGAAGGCATACCCGACGCAGGGCACTTTGTGCTCGCACTCCACCACCCGCACGTGGTGCCCCCGGCGTCCGAAAAGAACCTCGTCGTTCTGCCGCACACCGTGCAGGCGGTAGCCCCCCGCCAGGGCCGGGTCGAACCCCGCTCCGTGGTTCAGCTCCGCGGACGCGCGCAGGTACGACTCCACGTACGGCACCGCCTCGGCGGGCAGGTAGATGTCCGTGCCGGAGGCATTGGAAGCGAGGAAATCGAGGTCTTTGGAGTGGTCGTGGTGAGTGTGGGTCAAGAAGACCGTGTCCACTTGCCGCCCTTCACACAGCCCCGCGTCGAGACTGCACCGCAGCTCGGGGATATGAAAGAAGGTCTTGTCGTTCGCGCGGGAATAGCCGGTGAGGGTCAACTCGGCACCGGGTATCCGCCACGTCTTCCACTGCCGGAACGGATGCCCCTGCTCCAGCAGAGCAGGAGGGGCGAACCGTTGCTGCGAAACCTGCGTCATCGGAGGCGCCTTTCTAAAAAACCCTCATGGACGGCGCTTCAGAATAAACCGCCGGGACGATCTTGAGCGCGGCGATGCGAACCGGTGATGTGGTCCGGACGTCTGTTTCAGTGTGGGGACGGTACGTGCGGCGCGGCCTCGGGCGCCAGGGCCGTCCCGCCGCGCCTGGGGATCAGAAGGGGATCGTGTCGACTCGAGTGAATTCGGCTTCGAAACCAACACGATCGAGGCCGTGGGAGGGAGAGAGCGAGATGGCGGACCTCAGCGAGTTCGACCGGATGCTGGCCGAGACCAGGCAGCTCCTGGAACAGGGCGGCTCCGGACCGGCACGGCCGGCGGGGGCCGAGGGCGAGGCTCCCCCCGAAGGGCGCGGGGAGACGGCGGACGGGCGGATCCGGGTCGTCGCCGCCCCTGGCGGCGAGGTCACGTCGATCGAAATGGATCCACGCGTGCTGCGGATGTCGTCCGAGGAACTGTCCGCGGAGTTGGTCGTCGCGGTGAACGCGGCGCTGCGCGACCTGCGCGAGCGGTCCCAGGTCGCCGACGTGGCGATCGACCCGGCCGTGCTGGCCGACCGGTTGCGCGAGGCGCAGGACCAGGGCCTGCGGCAGTTGGCCATGTTCACGCAGAGCCTGGACGAGATCATGACGCGCATCGGCGACCGCGGCCAGAACCCGCCGCGGTAGGCCGTCAGCCCGGCTCGACGTGGGTGATCTCGATCCGCGCGTTGACCGGGTCGGGGACGAAGGGCTCCGGCTCGCCGCGGGTGTAGCCGAGTTCGATCTCCATGCGCGGGAAGGCGCGCAGGAACTGCCGCATCACGTCGCGGCAGGGCGCGCACGGGTAGTGCTCGCTGTACATGCGCAGCACGCCCTTCGCGCGGCGGTTGGCGATCCGTGCCGCGGCCGATTCGAGGACCAGGTACTCGGCGTGGTCCGTACTGCCGGCGGTGAAGCGAGGGGCTTCGGGAGGTCGCACATCCCCGTCGCCCTCGCCGGCGGTCACGGCGTCGAACGCGGCGCGGACGCCGCCGGCCTTCAGGTCGGCGGTGACGACGTTCGCCGTCATGGCCCGGCGGTGCCGTCGTCGGCGCGGGTCATGGTGAACCGGCCGGAGGCCTCCAGCTCCCGGTACGCGCTCAGCTCGCGGCGGCGCATCCGCTCCAGCGAGACCAGGAACTCGCGGAACGTGCCGAACGCCCTGACCGGCTGCTCGCCCTCGGTGTAGGTCCAGACGGGCGGGTCGGCGGGGGCGGCCGACGCGGCCGGGATGAAGTAGAAGACGTACCCCTGGTGCATCGCGATCACCAGCGCGTCGTCGAGCAGCGCCGGGTCGGCGTCGTTCTCCCGGAGCAGGTCGGCGGAGTCCCGCTTGAGCTCCAGCAGGTCGTCGTAGGTCCAGTCGGTGCCCTGCATCAGCGGGTAGGGGCGCTTGCCCATCACGGCGAGGAAGTCGCGGTAGAGCGCGGGCACCCCGAGGACGAGCTGCGCGCGCAGCACGCCGTGGATCTCCGCCTCCGCGCAGCCGGCGAAGTCGCCCGCCGCGGCCAGCCCCTCCGCCACCAGGTGGTCGCGGAACTCGGCGATCGAGAATCCGTCGCGGATCATGGGAGACGCACCGCCCTGCCGTCGTCGTCGGCGATCGCCAGCAGGAATTCGCGGAAGGTCGGATACGCCCGCTCGCGGTCTCCGCCGTCGCTGGAGGTCCACACTTCGGGATCGTCGCCCGCCGTGCTCGCATTCGGAATGTAGAACATGTAATGACCGCCGCCGAGCCCGATCAGAAGCGTGTCGTCGAGAAATCCGGTGTCGATGCCCGCGGCCGTCAGGTCGGTGGTCATCTCGCCCTTGATCTGAAGCAGGTCCGGGTACGTCCAGTCGACGCCGGACAGCAGGGGACGCGGATTCTTCCCCATCGCGAGGAGGAACTCGCGATACAGCCGCGGGATCCGCCCGACCCCCTGGACGCGCGCCAGATGCTCGATCTCGCCGGGCGAGCATCCGGCCAGTTCCCCGGGGCCGGTCTGCCGCCTGGCCAGCACGTACTCGCGGTACTCCGCGATCGAGAAGCGCCGCGGATCCAGCGTGGCCGTCGGGCTCCCGCGCTCGCGTCTCCTCCCCATGGCAGGAGACTACCTCGCGCCGCGGGTGTAGTGGTTCAGGGTGATCCGGTCGTTCACATAGTCGCCGGGGAAGTTGTTCTGGGTGCCGATCTGCGGGGCTCCCACGCCACCGTCCCGGTTGGTGTAGACGATGTCCACCTGCATATTCGGATAGCGCCGCAGGAAATCCTGGGTGGACATCGCGCACCCTTCGCAGGGGTGCCGGTCGGTGTAGACCGTCAGATTGCCCGACGTGCGGGTGTCCGGGAATCTCCGGCTGAAGTCCTCGAATATCTTCTTCTCGGAGTCGTTGGTCCGGTCGTGGCCGCCGGCCTGGTAGTTCGGCAGCCGGTCGGGCCCGTCGCGCCTGGTGTCGGTGAATCCCTGCTCCGGGGAATTGGACCGGCCGCTGCGGGTGTCGATCGAGCCCCGCTGCCTGCCCCGTCCCGGCGGGAACACGTCGTAGTCGGAGGTGGCGACGTTGCGCCGCTTGCCGGTCTTGGCCTTGAGCTTGCGGGCCCGGTTGACCAGGTTGTCGAACTTGCGGTTGTTCGGGAGCCCGGTCCGGGGCGCGGGCGAGCTGCCCGGCGCCCGGCGCCGCCCCGGCGCGGGCTCCATGAGGTCCCGCAGGCCCATCTTCTTGTACATCCCGCGGGCGACGCCCCGCCCGCGGCGCAGGTTCTGCCGTCCCCTGCCGCGGCTTCCGCGTCCCATGCGGCGGCCTACTCGCCCATGATCGCGTTGAGCGCCAGCCCGATCAGCTGGTCGATGATCAGCCCGGTGATGATCTTGAAGATCGGGATCTCCAGCAGCGACGCGCCGAAGGTGACCACGGCGGTGGCGATGGCCTGCGCGATCTGGAAGGCCAGGATCACCAGCTGCACGATCACGCTGATCTTCAGGACCAGGACCACCGCGCCGGCCACGATCAGCCCGACCCCGACCACCATCGCCCCGCTGGTCGCCTTCCCCAGCAGCGTCTGCGGCGCCTTCGGGTCGGCCCAGGCCCGCTGGAAGGAGTCGAACCCCTGCCCCATGCCGGCCATGTTGACGGCCTGCCCGGCGCCGCCGGCCTCACCGACGCCCGAGGACAGCGTCCCGCCGAACGCCACCCACCGCTGCCCCATCTCGAACAGCTTGGTCTCGTCGGCCTCCGGCCAGGTGTAGCCGAGCATGCCGAGCAGCGAGATCAGCTCGCCGGGAAGCTGCATGCCCATCAGCCGAGGATCTCTCTGACCCGGTTGACCTCGATCTCCGACAGGTCCTCGGCCCCCCGGTAGTTGTCGGCCATCTTCTCCAGGTCCTCGACGAAGCCGTCCAGCTCGTCCATGTTGGTGCCGAAGCACTCCATCGCCATGTCGAGGGCGCCCTCGTAGCACGCCCCGATCAGCATGCCGATCTCGTCGCCGCCCCAGGGCTGCCCGAAGCCGCCCAGCTCCCCTTCGAGGGCCGACAGATCGGCGTCCATCCGGTCGATGGCCTGACCGAGCATGGTGGCCGCTCTTCGCAGGTCGTCCCGGCTTACACGCAGCTCGTTGCCCATGTAACCTCCGCGGTCATCGGGAGTTTACTGGCGGTCAAAAAAGATTTCAGCATACTTTTCTCCGGCGCCTTCCCTGCGACCGATTGGCCTCGCGCATTTGCTCAGGTGAGCGGCACTTAACGGGAACGGCATGGCACGCGGAGGGGCAAAGGCCGCTTCCGGCCAGGAACCACCGGCCGCTCCGCACCGTCCAAAGATCCGGTATCGGCATTTCGAACGGACGTCAGCAGGTGGGGGCGGCCGCCGCCATCGCGGTCATGATGCCGTCCTCGGTGACCTCGGGGCCGACCAGTTCGGCGGCGATCGCCCCCTCGCGCATCACGACGACGCGGTCGCAGCCGTCCACCAGCTCGCGGGGGTCGGAGGAGATGAGCATGACGGCGAGGCCGTCGACGGCGAGTTCGTCCAGGAGCTCCTGGAGTTCGGCCTTGGCCCCGACGTCCACGCCGCGGGTCGGCTCGTCCAGGAGGAGGACCTTGGGGTGCATGGCGAGCCAGCGGGCCAGCAGCACCTTCTGCTGGTTGCCGCCGGACAGCTCGCGGACCTTCTGGTGGGGCGAGGTGGCCGTGATCCGCAGGCGGCGCATGAACGTGTCGGCGATGCGGTCGATGCGCGCACCCGACACGACGCCGAAGCGGGACAGCCGGGGCAGCGCGGCGAGCGCGATGTTGTCGCGGACCGACAGTGCCGGGACGAGTCCCTCGGCCGTGCGGTTCTCGGGCAGCAGGCTGACGCCGGCCCGGATGGCGCCGGTGATGGAGCGCTTGCGGAGCGGGGCGCCGGCCACGGTCACCTCGCCCGAGTCCAGCGGCAGCGCGCCCGCGATGGCCTTGGCGGTCTCGGTACGGCCGGCGCCGAGCAGCCCGCCGAGCCCGAGGACCTCGCCGCGGCGCAGCGCGATCGAGACGTCGGTGAGGGCGTGCTTGCGGGTCAGCCCGGTGGCCTGGAGGTAGGGTGGGTCGCCGTCCGGCATCGGCGCGGGCGCCTCGATCGGGACGGGCGCCTCAATCGGGACGGGCGGGGGGACGCGGCCGCGGCCCAGCATGAGGGCGACCAGGGCGAGGCGGTCCAGGTTCGCCAGCGGCCCGGTGTGGACGACCCGGCCGCCGCGCAGCACCGTGACGCGGTCGCAGATCTCGTACAGGTCCTCCAGCCGGTGGCTCACGTAGACGACCGAGCGGCCCTCGTCGCGGAGCGCCGCGATGGTGCGGAAGAGCACGGCGGCCTCGGCGGGCTCCAGGGACGCGGCGGGCTCGTCCAGGACGACCACCTGGGCGCCGGTCGCGCAGGCGCGGGCCAGGGCGACCAGGCGGCGGGCGCCGACGGGCAGCGCGCCGAGCGGGCGGCGGACGTCCACGCTCACCCGGTACCCGGCGAGGATCTCCTCCGAGCGGGCGTGCATGCGGGCGAAGTCGATCAGGCCGAGCCGGGTGCGGGGCTCGCGGCCGAGGAAGAGGTTGCGGGCCACGCTCATCAGCGGCAGCAGGCCGGTGTCCTGGTGGACGGCGCCGATCCCGGCGCGGGCGGCCTCCCGCGGCCCGGTGAGGCGGACCGGCGCGCCCGCGACGCGCACCTCGCCCGCGTCGGGACGGTGGATCCCGGTGAGCACCTTGAGCAGGGTGGACTTGCCGGCGCCGTTCTCCCCGGCGAGGGCGTGCACCTCGCCCGGGACGAGGGTCAGGGAGACGTGGTCGAGCGCCAGGACCCCGGGGAACCTCTTGAGGATCCCGGCGGCTTCGAGGACTCTGTTCGGCACGCGTTCCCTCCTGGCCGTCGCGCCCCCGCTGCACCGATGGTGATCCCGTCGCGAAACGATGCAGTAACGATTCGGAGCACGTTCGGTCACGGTCGATCAGAATCGGTCGGCCAGAACCGGTCGGTCAGAGCCTGGCGACGTGCAGGCGGGCGCCGCGGCCGCTGAGCTCGTCCAGTTCCTCGCGCGCGGCGTGCTCGTCGGTGACCAGGTGGTCGATCCGGTCGGACGGAACGGTCTGCACCATCGTGTCCACACCGATCTTGGTGTGGTCGGCGAGCACCACGACCTCCTCCGCGGCCGTCGCCAGCGCGCGGTCGGCGCTGGCCACCTGGACGTTCGGCGTGGACAGCCCACGCTCGGCGGTCAGGCCGTTGCCGGAGATGAAGGCGCGGCGCACCCGCAGGCCGGCCAGGGCCCGTTCGGCCTCGCTGCCGACCAGGGCCTGGATGGATCCGCGCAGCGTGCCGCCGGTCACCATGACCTCGATGCGCGGGGAGCCCGCCAGCGCCTGCGCCACCAGCAGCGAGTTGGTGACGACGGCCAGCTCGGCGTGGCCGGTCAGGCGCTGCGCCAGCGCGAGGGTGGTGGTGCCGGGGCCGATGACGATGGCGTCGCCGTCCTCCACCAGCGCGCCGGCCAGATCGGCGATGGCGGCCTTCTCGGCGGACGCGACCTGGGCCTTCTGCAGGTAGGTGGGCTCGCGGGACAGCTCGCCGGGCAGGGAGGCGCCGCCGTGGTGCCGGTTGAGCAGGCCGTCGGCCTCCAGCGCGCGCACGTCCCGCCGCACGGTGACCTCGGACGACTGGACGGCCTCGGCGAGCTGGCGCAGCGACAGGGCGCCGTTGGCGCGGACCAGCTCCAGGATGCGCCTGCGGCGTTCGGCGGCGAAGACCGGCCTGCGCCCGTCCGCCGGCCCCTGGTTCTCGCTCACTGTCCCCCAGCTCCGGTCTCGACTCGGTGAAAGGATTCGACCGATTCCGATCGTAGTCAGTCGGGCGCGGGTCCGGGGCCCTTCGGCGCCCGGGGCCCCCGGGCGGATCGGGTCGTTGGGACGCCCTGGAGCGGCCGGATCGGATCGTTTTCGATCGAGTTTGATCGATATCTCTTGACCGACCCGATCGTTCGGTGCTTGATTGGGATCGGCCAAGGGTTCATATCTGTTCGTTTCGACCGGTCCTGAGATCCCCCCACCCCCTCGCGCAAAGGATCCCTGGGATGAACGCGAAGAGACCCCGTCCCCCGATGAGACCCCGTCCCGCGATCGTGCTGGCCCTGCTCGCCGCCCTCGTCTGGCAGTTCGTCGCCGCCCTCCCCGCGACCGCCGCACCCGCGTCCGCGCCCGGCGGCGACCGCACCCCGGCCCCCGCCGCGGAGCGCAGCGGCCTGCGCGGCGACTACTACACCAGCTCCGCCCCCGGCGCGTTCGACTTCCACCAGCTCAAGTCGACCGTCGTCGACCCCAACATCGAACTGCCCGACCTGGAGGGCACCTTCCGCGAGCTGACCGGCCAGAACGACCACGTGTCGGTGCGCTGGACCGGCCGGATCCGGCCGGAGCGCTCCGAGCCGCACACCTTCTCGATGATCGGCGACAACGGCTTCCGGCTCTGGGTGGACGGCCGCCTGATCATCGACAACTGGGCCGACAACTGGGACCAGGAGAAGACCGGCGCGCCGATCGGCCTCCAGGCCGGCACCGACTACGACATCAAGATCGAGTACTTCGAGAACGTGGGCGGCTCGAACCTGCGGCTGCGCCGGCAGACCCCGTCCCGGCCCAAGGAGATCGTGCCCGCCTCCGCCTTCACGCTCCCCGCCGGCTTCGACCCGCCGGGACCGGGCACGGCCGCGGTGGAGAAGTCCGGCGACGCGGTGTCGCTCGGCTTCGACACCGCCCTCGCCGCCCCGCCCGCGAGCGCGCGCGAGCACTTCAGGCTGACCGTCGGCGGCACCCCCTGGCCCCTCGAAGCACTGAAGCCGGGCCCCGGCGACCCGTCGGTGCTCGTGCTGACGCCGGCCCACCCGATCCCCAAGCAGGCCGGCAACACCGTCCGCGTCTCCTACGACGGCGCGGGCGGCGTCACCACCGGGGACGGCACGGCGCTGGAGGCGTTCACGCACGTCCCGACGGCCAACGGCTCCGACTACACGATCCGGACCCGGTGGGCCGCGGAGATGAACCCGCGCGACCCGCTGCCCGAATACCCGCGCCCGCAGCTCACCCGCGAGCGGTGGCGCAGCCTGAACGGGACGTGGCAGTTCGCCGCCGCCCGCGAGGGCGAGGCGCCCCCGGTCGGCCGGAACCTGGACGAGCGGATCGTGGTCCCGTTCCCCGCCGAGTCGGTGCTGTCGGGGATCGAACGCAACGAGGACCGCATGTGGTACCGGCGAACGTTCACCGTCCCGAACGGCTGGCGGGTGCGCGCCGACCGCGACCGCGGCGGGCAACGGCTGCTGCTGCACCTCGACGCCGTCGACTGGGAGTCCGCGGTGTACGTCAACGGCCGGCGCGTGGCCGTGCACCGCGGCGGCTACGACCGCTTCAGCGTGGACGTGACCGACGCGCTCAAGCCCGGCGGCGGCCCGCAGGAACTCATCGTCGGCGTGCACGACCCCACCGGCCTGGACGGCCAGGCCGTCGGCAAGCAGCGCAAGACCCCCGGCGGGATCTTCTACACCCCGGCGTCCGGGATCTGGCGCTCGGTGTGGCTGGAACCCGTCGCGCCCGCGCACGTCACCTCGCTGAGGAGCACGCCCGACGTGGCCGGCGAGGCGCTGCGCGTGACCGTCCGGGCGCAGGGCGCGGACGGCACCCGCGCCGTCGTCACCGCCCGCGACGGGCGCCGCGTGGTGGGCCGCGCCACCGGAGCGGCCGGCACCGAACTGCGCGTGCCCGTGCCGAAGCCGAAGCTGTGGTCGCCCGACCGGCCGTTCCTGTACGACCTGGACGTGGCACTCGTCGACGACCGCGGCCGCACCGTCGACCGCGCCGGAAGCTACTTCGGCATGCGCACGGTCGAGGTCAAGCAGGTCGGCGGCGTCAACCGGATGCTGCTCAACGGCGAGCCCGTCTTCCAGATGGGCCCGCTCGACCAGGGCTTCTGGCCGGATGGCATCTACACCGCGCCGACCGACAAGGCGCTGCGCTACGACCTGGAGCAGACCAGGCGGCTCGGCTTCAACACCGTCCGCAAGCACGTCAAGGTCGAGTCGGACCGCTGGTACACGTGGGCCGACCGGCTCGGGCTGATCGTGTGGCAGGACATGCCGTCCATGTTCGGCTCCCCGGACGCCGCCGAGCGCGCCCAGTACGAGACCGAGCTGCGCACCATGCTCGACCAGCACCACAACAACCCGTCCATCGTGATGTGGGTGCCGTTCAACGAGGGCTGGGGCCAGTACGACCAGGCCCGGATCGCCGACCTCGTCAAGGGCTGGGACCCGTCCCGCCTGGTGAACAACATGAGCGGGATCAACTGCTGCGGCGCGGTCGACGGCGGCAACGGCGACATCATGGACTACCACATCTACCCGGGGCCGGGCTCGCCCGGCGCCCCCACCGCCGCCCGGGCCTCGGTCCTGGGCGAGTACGGCGGGCTCGGCCTGCCCGTCATCGGGCACACCTGGTCCGGCGGGGGCTGGGGGTACGCGGTCGAGCCCGATCCGAAGGCGCTGACCGACCGGTACGTCGCGATGAGCGAGCAGCTGCGCAGGCTGCGCACCTGCAACGGGCTCAGCGCGGCGATCTACACCCAGACCACCGATGTGGAGACCGAGCTGAACGGTCTGCTCACCTATGACCGCGCGGTGGTGAAACCCGACGTCAAGCGGATCGCGGACGCCAACCGGGCGGTGATCGACGAAACCCCGGTCGGCTGCGGCTGACCCCGCGCCCGACCGGGCCGGTGACGGGCCGGCCGGCCGCGCGTCCAACGCGCCCGGCCGACCCGCCGCCGTCGCCCGCTCCCGACTCCTGGCCCCTCCTCCGGCCCTCCCCTGGCCCCTCCCCTGGCCCCCTGCGGGCCCCTGTTCGCAGCACCACCCGGCGTCCCTCGGTCCGGCCGCCCGAACGTAAGGAACCACTATGACCAAGCAGCCCGGCCACCCCCGTCACCTTCCCTTCGCCGCCGTCGCCTTCGCCGCCGTCCTCGCCGCCGGCGGCTGCGCCAAGTCCGAGGACGACGCGGCGTCCGAGGGCACCGCGGGCGCTCAGGCGCAGCAGCAGGTGGCCCAGTCCCCGGCCGGCACGGCCGGGTCGACGTGCACGCTGAAGCAGTTCGGCGGCGCGGCGTTCGACCTGAAGTCGTCGGTGGTCGGCTTCTCGCAGTCGGAGAAGGAGGCCAACCCGTTCCGGATCGCCGAGACCAAGTCGATCAAGGACGAGGCGGCCCGGCTCGGCATCTCCAAGCTGCGCGTCACCAACGCGCAGTCGCAGTTCTCCAAGCAGATCACCGACGTCCAGCAGCTGATCGCGCAGGGCGCCAGGCTGCTGGTGATCGCGCCGCTGAACTCCGACGGCTGGGAGCCGGTGCTGCGGCAGGCCGCGGCGAAGAAGATCCCGATCATCACCGTGGACCGCAAGATCAACGCCAGCGCGTGCCGCGACTACCTGACGTTCATCGGCTCGGACTTCTACCAGCAGGGCGTCCGCGCCGCCGACCAGATGATCAAGGTGCTGGGCGGCAAGGGGAAGGTCGCGATCCTGCTCGGCGCGCCCGGCAACAACGTCACCACCGACCGCACCAACGGGTTCAAGGACCGGATGAAGGAGAAGGCGCCCGGCATCCGGATCTCGTTCGAGCAGACCGCCGAGTTCACCCGCGAGAAGGGCCAGCAGGTGACCGAGCAGCTCGTGCAGTCCAACCCCGACATCAACGGCGTCTACGCCGAGAACGACGAGATGGCGCTGGGCGCGGTGACCGCGCTGAAGGGCGCGGGCAAGAAGCCCGGCGAGGTCAAGATCGTGTCCATCGACGGCACCCGCGGCGCGGTCCGCTCGATCGTGGACGGCTGGCTGCAGGCGGTGATCGAGTCCAATCCGCGGTTCGGCCCGCTCGCGTTCGAGACCGCGCGGAAGTTCACCGCGGGCGAGCCGATCCCGGAGAAGGTCCTGATCAGCGACCGCGAGTACACGACGGCCAACGCCAAGGGCTCGCTGGGCCAGGCCTACTGATGGCGACCCCGGCAGGCGGCGCCCCGGAGCCGGTGCTGGAGGCGCGCGGCGTCTCCAAGCGGTTCCCCGGCGTGCTGGCGCTGGACGAGGTCTCCTTCACGCTGCTCCCCGGCGAGGTGCACGCGCTCGTCGGGGAGAACGGCGCCGGCAAGTCCACGCTGATCAAGGTGTTCACCGGGGCGCACCGCCCGGACGGCGGCCGGGTGCTGCTGGCCGGGCGGCCGGTCGGGTTCGGCTCCCCGCTGGACGCGCGCCGGTCCGGGATCTCCGCGATCTACCAGGAGGTCGGCCTCGTACCGGCGATGAGCGTGGCCCGCAACCTGCTCCTGGGGCGGGAGCCGCGCAACCGGTTCGGCGTGATCGACCTGCCCCGGCTGCACGCGGCCGCGGAACGGGAGCTGGCCGGGCTCGGGGTGCGCGCGGACGTGCGCCGGCCGCTGCGCTCGCTGGGCGTCGGCACGCAGCAGATGGTGGCGCTGGCGCGCGCGGTGTCGGTGGACGCGCGGGTCGTCATCATGGACGAGCCGACCTCGTCCCTGGAGCCGCGGGAGGTGGAGACGCTGTTCGGCGTCGTCCGGGAGCTGCGCCGCCGCGGCATCTCGACGATCTACGTCAGCCACCGGCTCGACGAGCTGTACCGGCTGTGCGACCGGGTCACCGTCCTGCGGGACGGGCGGGTCGCGCACACCGGCCCGCTGGCCGCCCTGGACCGGCTCCGGCTGATCTCGCTCATGCTCGGCCGCGACCTCGCCGAGGTCCGGTCGGGCGGGGTGACGCGGTTCTCCGGCGAGCACGCGGCGGCGGCCGGGCCACCGGTCGTGGAGGCGCGCGGCCTCACCCGCCGGCACGTGCTCGGCGGCGTCTCGGTGACCGTCCGGCCCGGCGAGGTGGTCGGGCTCGGCGGGCTGCTGGGCGCGGGCCGTACCGAGACCGCCAAGGCGATCGTCGGCGCGCTGCCGCTGGACGGCGGCGAGGTGGTCGTGGCCGGGTCGGCGCTGCGCCGCCGCCGGTCGACCGCGGTGGCGATCCGCGCCGGGGTGAGCCTGCTGCCCGAGGACCGCAAGGCGGAGGGCATCGTCCCCGGCCTCTCGGTGCGGGAGAACATCGCGCTGGCCGCGCTGCCCCGTCTCGCCAAGGCGGGGGTGGTCTCCGACGGGCGGATCGACCGGCTGGTGGACGGCTTCATGCGGCGGCTGCGCATCAGGGCGTCCTCGCCGCACCAGCGGGTGGAGGAGCTGTCGGGCGGCAACCAGCAGAAGGTGCTGCTGGCCCGCTGGCTCGCCATGAACCCCAAGGTGCTGCTGCTGGACGAGCCGACCCGCGGCATCGACGTGGGCGCGAAGGCCGAGGTGCAGACGCTGGTCGAGGAACTGGCCCGGGACGGTCTGGGCGTGCTGCTCATCTCCTCCGATCTGGAGGAACTGGTGGAGGGCTCGGACCGGGTGGTCGTCCTGCGCGACGGGACGGTGGCCGGGGAACTGGCGGGCGACCAGGTGACCGAGGAGCGCGTCATGGCCGCCATCGCGGGGGACGATCATGCCGGTGACAGAGGAGAGGAGCGCCATGGCTGAGGCCGTGGCCGGACGCCGCCCCGCCCCCGACCGGGCGCGCGTCCTGGCGTGGCTGCAGGAGTACGGGGTGTACGCCTCGGTGCTGGCCCTGCTGCTGTTCAACGTGGTCTTCACCCCGAACTTCGTGGACACCGGCAACTTCCGGACCCAGCTGGTGCAGGTCGCCCCGATCGTCATCGTCGCGCTCGGCATGGCGCTGGTCATCGGGACCGAGGGCATCGACCTGTCGGTCGGCTCGGTGATGGCGCTGGCCGCGTCGATGGTGGTGCTGTACCTCGGGTACGGGGCGCTGCCGGCCGTGCTGGCGGCGCTGGCGGCGGGCGCCGTCGTGGGCGCGGCGGGCGGCGGCCTGGTCGCCTACGTCGGCGTGCAGCCGATCGTCGCGACGCTGGCGCTGCTGGTCGGGGTGCGCGGACTGGCCAACGTGCTGGTGCCGCAGTTGAAAGAGGTGAGCGACCCGGGACTGCTGGCGCTGGGCAGCGGCTCGGTGGCGGGGCTCCCGTACGTGGTGCTGATCGCGGCCGCGCTGACCGCGGCGCTGGCGTTCGCCGTCCGCCGCACCACGTTCGGCCGGCAGATCGTGGCGATCGGCGGCAACCGGACCGCCAGCGAGCTGTCCGGGCTGCCGGTGAAGCGGCTGCTGCTGGCGGTCTACATGATCTCGGGCACGCTGGCGGCCGGCGCCGGGGTGCTGGCGACGGCGCGGCTCCAGGCCGGCGACCCGACCTCGCTGGGGCTGTTCATGGAGCTGTCGGCGATCACCGCGGTGGTCATCGGCGGCACCCCGCTCAGCGGCGGCCGCGTCCGGGTGATCGGCACGGTGATGGGCGCGCTGCTGATGCAGTTGCTGCAGGCCACGCTGATCAAGCACGACCTGCCGCAGTCCTGGGCGCAGATCGTCCAGGCGGCCATCATCCTCGCCGCGGTGTACGCGGCCGGAAACCGAGGTGCGCGATGACCGACCCCACCGCGATCACGGCGGGCCGGGCGGCGCCCCCGGCCGGCGGCGCGTCCGCGGCCGCGCGGCGCGAACGGCTCGGGCGGCTGCTGCAGCACCACGGCGCGGCGCTGGTGCTGCTGAGCCTGGTGGCCTTCGGCACCGTCGCCTTCGACTCGTTCGCCACGGGCGCCAACCTGCGCGCCGTCATCGTGTCGTCGTCGTTCCTGGCGATCATCGCGCTCGGCATGACCTTCGTGATCATCAGTGGCGGGATCGACCTGTCGGTGGGCTCGCTGTTCGTGCTCGGCGGGGTGCTGGCCGCGTACGGGTCCCAGGCCGGGGCGCTCGCGGCGCTCGCGCTGCCGCTCGCCGTATGCGGGGCGATCGGGCTCCTGCACGGCGTGCTGATCGCACGGCTCGGCATGGCGCCGTTCATCGTGACACTGGCCGGGCTGCTCGGCGTCCGCGGGATCATGCTGGCCGTCTCGGACGAGGGCGCCACCACCTACCTCGTCCAGGACCGCGCCTTCGCCTCGCTCGGCCAGGACGGGCCGTTCGGGGTGACCTGGCCGGTCCTCATCACCGTGGCCCTGGCGATCGTCGGCGTCGTGCTGCTGCAGCGCACCGGGTTCGGGCAGAACGTGTACGCCGTGGGCGGCAACGAGGACGCCGCCGGGCTCATGGGCGTCCCGATCGCCCGCACCAAGATCATGGTCTATCTCATGTCGGGCCTGCTGGCCGGCCTGGCCGGGGCGCTGAACGCCGCCCGGCTGTCCTCCGGCGTCACGATCCTCGGCATCGGCCTGGAACTGGACGCGATCGCCGCCGTCGTCATCGGCGGAACCCTCCTCACCGGCGGGGTCGGCGGAGTGACCGGCACGATGGCCGGGGTGCTGCTGCTCGGAGTGATCCAGAACCTCATCAACCAGTTCGGCAGCCTCACCTCCGCCGTCCAGCAGGTGGTCAGTGGGGCCTTCCTGGTACTTGTCGTGGTCGCACAACGAATCCTGAGCAGAACCCAACGCCTGAACTGACCGCACCCTGAACGGACCCCAGGCCGCAATCCATTGACTCTCCCGGGGCCGATCAACACCGATTCGTTACCGCTGCACAAAAATCCACAAAGCCGAAAGCGGGAACACCTCCCCCGGGAGGCTGTCGACCATGGGCGACTATTTGCACGACGACCAAAAGTGTGATCTGAGGCGGTGCCACGAGGTACCCGTCCACCTACTGAAGGATCTCCCGGCTTGGCGCATGCGGTCTACCATGGAGATTCGCCTTTCGAGCGAACTATGGTCCGAGCGCTACTACCGCATCCATGTCAGGCCGCTTCGGGACCACCTGGGCAAGGCACTAGGGTTCACCCTTCCCGAAAAAAAGACCCATGTTCGCTTGATCTTGCCAATCGTCCAACTCTTGAAGCAGCACCCGGTAGATCTGCGGGTAATTGTCGCCGATCAAGAAGCCTACCCACTCTCTGGAGACGAACGCGCTGAGATTGAAGTCAAATATTTCCGACGTCGGGCCAGCGAGATAATGTGCAAGGGCAACCCCGACAGTCAAATGCACAATGACTTCATCGCCTTTCTGGAAGGCCTCTTCAGTTTTGAACCGCGACCGTGGACAGACTTTCGCGAGAAAAGATCGTCGCGGCTCATCGAACGGCTTGACGATTTTGGCCAATCTGCTGCGCGATTTGTCGCGCGACTCGGCGAGCTTGGCCCTTCCAGGCTCCTCATCAAGCAACTCCGCGAACTTGGCCCTTCCGACAGATTTATCAAGCGGCTCGACAAGCTTCGCCCTTCCGACCGATTTATCGAATGGCTCGGCAGGTTCGACCCTTCAATTCTAGGTCGATATTTGGAAACCAGCTTTGCCGGGCTGGCAGAGTCCGAAAAGAAGACAGAAAAGCCTTCCTATAGAGAGCGACGGCGGTGGCGGGGGGAGGCGTCCAAGATCGGCAATATCGTCACGCCAGGCGTATTTCCATTTCACCGGGACAGCGCCACCAGAAATCCACTTATAGCAGTCCCATTTCTGCCGCAAGTGATGGATAACCTGTGGAGTCACCAGCGAATATTCGAACTGCTTGGCGATCTCGAGAAGTTTCTAGGCCAAGCTCAGTGCCATCCAGAGGCAAAAGAGATTCTGTCAGTGTATGCCAAATGTGGAGGCTACCGGACTCTTTTTGCAGAGTGCCTGGTCCCCTTGGACGAACCGTTCGAAGTCAAGGTCGAAGAAAAGCGTATTCTCTACTTCGGCGGGATCCCAAAGGGTGGGAGGTTCAATCTCGCCCAACGTCCAGGCGCATTTTCTCGCCAGGTGCTACAGATAGTCACATTCAACGACGCGGAGTCCAACCATGTCAATATTCGGGTTCCTGACATGAACATCGAACTGAAGAAAAAAGCGTGGACCATCCGCACCGAATCCGACAAGGAGCTAGATTTCGACAAGGGATTGGCGCATGTCACACAAGATGCCGAACTATTTTCCTTCTACGCGACCAGCAAAAAGCGAGTGGAGAGAGTTTGGCTTACCTTCAAAATGAAACCGGTGAAGTCGGTTCGCGCAACCAATTGGACGGTTTGGATTCTTCTCACCACGGCAATAGGTGCATTGCTTTGGCTGGGATTCTTGCGTCGGGACAACAGAATCGGGATGAGTCAGATCGCTGGTCTGTTGTTTCCGGCATCGATAGCCGCATCTCTACTTCTGACCAGGGCGAACTCGACGCTCGCCATGCGGGTGAACCGGCGGGACCACCTGCTGACGTCGTTTCTCTTGCTCGCACTGACAGGCATCGCGATCGCGCTCTTCATATTCGAGGCCAGCAGCGGCCATCAGAAGTGATCGGAACGGCCGGAACCGTTGGCCACTCAGGGTCGGTGAACAGAACGGACACCACGGGGCCGCGGGCGCGCTTCCCGCCCGCCCCCGTCCGGTACGACCCGGTGGACCTCCGCGATGCCTTCGGCCCGCGGTCGGCCATCACGCACCGCATCGACGTGCGGCGGTTCGTCCCGGCGGAAGCGGGCCACGCTGGTCCACCCAACGACGACAGGTGAACAGCCCGTGCCGACTGTCACCCGCGGCGAGGGCACCCAGCGCCGCTGTTCGGAGCGACCCTGGGCAGGGAATGGCTCGTCGAGGGCGCAATGGGCCAAGAGCGGGCTGTCACAATGGGTGGATGCCCAAGCGTCGCGCTCCAGCCCGTCCCGCCGGCCCCTGTTCCTGCGGGCTGCCCTCGGCCTACGGCGAATGCTGCGGGCGGCTCCATCGCGGCGAGACCCAGGCCAAGACCGCCGAGCAGCTCATGCGCTCCCGCTACAGCGCCTTCGCCGTCCAGGACAGCGCATACCTGCTGAAGAGCTGGCACCCCACCACCCGCCCTCCCGCCGTCGGCTTCGAGGACGACCTGCGCTGGGACGGCCTGGAAATCCTCGGCACCTCCGACGGCAGCCCGTTCCACACCAAGGGGACGGTGGAATTCCGTGCCCACTACACCCAGGGCGGCCGGAAGGGGCAGCTCCACGAGCTCAGCACCTTCACCCGCCACGACGGAGCCTGGGTCTACCTGAACGGCACGTCTTTCTGACGGCAGCGGCGCGCCCGCGTCATTTGGCGTCCTCGTACTCCTTTTCCGAGCCCTGCTTCTCCTCTTCGGCGACGGCGTCCTCGTGGGACTGGACGACCTCGCTGTCGTGGATCTCGCCGCGCCAGCCCTCGATCCCGTCGGGGTTCAGCAGCGTCTGGGTCATGACGTGGCGGCGGAAGTGCTTGAGCTCCAGCCGGACACGGCGGCCCTGCGCGCGCCAGAGACCGGCGACGCGTTCGAAGAGCCCGCGCGGCCGGTATTCGATGGTCAGCAGTACGCGAGTGAGATCGGGGGCGAGGGCGTGAAAGCTGACGGTGCCGTCGACCCGTCCGCCGGAACGCCAGGTGATGTGATCGTCGGGGACCTGCTCGACGATCGTGGACTCCCAGCTCCGGCTGGACCAGAAGATCTTCGCCTTCCAGTCGAGCTTCTCGTCGGCCACCTGGTCGACGCTGACGACCTTCTTCATGAACTCCGGGAACCGCTGGAACAGCGTCCACTGGTCGTACACCAGGCGGCGCGGCGCCCCGATGTCGATCTGCTCCTCGATGTCGACGACGCGGCCCTGCCCGGACGAGCCGAAGATCCCGGCGAGGGTCTCCTTGACCGCGGTCCATCCGGCGCTCAGCAATGCCCGGACCTGCGAGCGGCCCTCGCTCAGCGCCCGTACTCCGGCGAGCGCCGCCTTGGCGAGCGGGCCGCCGCGCGCGGCCTTCGCGGCCCGGTCACGGACGGCGCGTTCCAGCCTGGCCTCGAAGTACTCGCGCAGCCGCCGTCCCGGGTGGAGCCGCCGGACGGCCGTATGCGCCGCCCGCACGACCAAATAGCCCGTGGCACCGGCCGCCACGCCCGCCCGGAACCTCATCTGCACGTCACCTCGCCGTTCACTGGGGTACCGCGCCGGGTTACCCAGATCCCGACAAAACAGGCCAGCGGCTTTAATACGGTAAAGGCGACCGAAACAGCCTGCTACTGTAACGACGCGGTGACAAAACGTGCCGAAAAGTCCCTTTAAGTCGCGGTTGCAGCACGTCAGCCCCTCGCAGCGTTACGTGACTTTTTCCGAGTGCCTCCTTTTCAGGAGGCGCTTCATCAGGACCCCGCAGGCCCGGTGTTCCGCACGAGACTGAAAGGCGGCCGGTCCACATTATGAACACCATCGAATTCAGCCTGGTCCCCTACACCTGCGACTGGGCCGATGATCCGGTCCACGTCCTGAACGTCCTGGTGGACGGAACGGAACTGATCGAACTCGTCCGGCAGGCGGAGCTGCCCTTCGCACTGCAAGAACAGCAGGAACGCGCAGAGGACTTCGCACCCGATCCGGCCCCCTTGCTGGCGGGCAGCTACATGCGCCTTGGGGCCAGCTATGGCTGGCCCGGCCGGCACCTCCTGGGAGACCCGTACGACGTTCCTTGGTTCTACCGGGACGACGGCGAGACGATGATGCTCACCTGCACCTGCGGCATCGACGAGTGCTGGGCGCTCATGGCCCGCATTGAAGTGGAAGAGACCACGGTGCGCTGGTCGTCGTTCCGCAACACTCATCGTGACTGGGACCTGTCCTCGCTCGGTCCGTTCACCTTCTCCAGGCCGCAATACGAATCCGCCCTGAAGCACTCCGCGGGCGAACGGTAACCGTTCTGTCAGACACCTTCCCTAGGCTCCCTCGTGCGCCTGCGGGCAGGACCCGGTGCGATGGTCGCGGTTGCTTCAGGAGGTGGTGGAGCGGGCCCCTCGAAGGGGCACTGCTCACGCCCCGTCGGTACCCAGCCCGCCGCCCGCCCGATCTCGGGCCGTCCGCAGGCGCACCATCCGGGAAGGAGGCGACCATCGACACGCTGGAGGAGCTGTTCCTCACCGCCCTCACCCGGCTCGGTCACGAGGACGCCTTCTTCCTGTGGGGGCGCGCGGCCCGTGACCGCTACAGGGAACTCGTCCGGGACGCCACACGGCAGGACCCCGAATGGACGGCGCGGTTCCTGCGCTGGCAGCGCGCCGCGACGCCGATGCGGTATGTGGCGCTCGTTGGCGCGGCGGCGTTCGCGCACGAGCGGCTGGCGGCCGGGTTGCCGGGAATGTCCCGGCAGGTGATCGACTCGGTACTGCGCCGCGGCGACGACCCGGGCCTCTTCCTGGCGTACTGGACCGGCGCCTACGGCCGTGCCCTGCCCAAGCCGGTCAAGCGCGGCCTCGCCGACGCCGTCACCCGCCTGTACGACGAGCGGTCCCTCCTCGCCCACGACACCGGCCACCCCGACCTGTCCGTCCCCGGCTCGCTCCTCACCGCCAGGACGTTCCCGTCGTCCCACTTCACGGCCCCGACACCGGCGCCGTACAGGTTCGGCGACGTCATCGAGCTGGTCCACCCGCGCGCCCGCGACCAGCGGCAGGCCGATCTCTTCCGGCACGCCCTCGACCGGCGGCGCCACCCGCGCCGCGAGATCCCCGCGTCCCTATCCCTCGTCCACCGCCACCGGGGGCTCCTGGACGGCCATCCGCCCATGGCCGACGACACCGTCCCCCTCACCGACCTCGGCTTCACCTGGCGGCGCGCCGGCGGCATGCTGCGCCGCCCGCTCGGCCGCGCCGACTGGGAACGGCTCATTCCCTCGATGCCGCTCGACGACCTCGTGCGCTGCCTGACCCATTTCGACGAGGCGCCCATCTCGTTCGAGACGGCGATGACGGTCGCGTCCCGGCTCGCCGACCCCGCCGCGATCCGCGCCGCCGGCATCCTCCCGCTTCGGCTCGCGGCCGCCCGCAGGGCCGTGGCCCACCAGCGCTGGGTGCCCTTCCTGGAACGCGCCGCCGCCTACGGTCTCGCCGCGCTCCCGCGCATTCCAGGCCGCACGCTGCTCGTCCTCGACCACACCAGCGACACCGCCGCCGTCTTCGGCCTGACCTTCGCGCAATGCTGCGAGACCGCCGACATCGTGACGGCCGAGGGCAAGCCGTTCAGCGTCGTGCCGGGCGAATCTCCGCTGCATGGCCTGCCCCGCTGGCGGTCGTGCGATCTCCCCGGCGTGCCGCTCGCGTGCCGCTCTGCGGTCCAGAGCTCCTTCGCGGGTCACGACCGGGTCGTGGTCGCCTACGAGCATGCGCAGAACCCGGCCGAGATGGACGTCCCCGCTCCCGTCTACTCCTGGGCACTGAGCGGCGCACCTGCCGTCCCGTCCCGTGACCGGTTGCTCTTCGGCGGCCTGTCCGACGCCGCGTACCCCGTCATCCCATGGATCGAAGCCGCCAGAAACAGCAACTGGCCTTTCTGAAGCAGAAGAATCCCACTCGGCCCATTACTGGCAATTTATCTTATTTTGCCATGCTGGCTTTATTGGCTGCTTTCTATTGACTAACATCGCCATTCCGAACGGCGATGAAGAGAAAAGGCCAATGCGGTACGGGCAGCTCAGCGGTACCACGGTGTCGGCTGCCGCACCCATGACGGCCCGGGCCTGGAACCGCCGGTGCGCGGCATCCCGCCGATCCGCGCCGTCGGCGTCCCGGCAAGCCGCATGGCGACAAGGGCTACGACGACGTCCGCCTGCGGGTCTTCCTGCCGTCGCGGGATCTCGCTGTCCGGTGCCGCCGTCGAGAACGCGGAACGCCCACGCCGACGTCGAGCGGTGCTCCGGCGTGCCTAGAACGGTGTCGAGCGCGCCTCTCAGGGCGTCTAGTTCTAGGGCCGCAGACTCTCCTGTCGAGGCTCCTAGAGGCTGCCTGACCTGCACACTAGGACCTCTAGAGGGCTAGAGCGGTGCGGCCGCATCGCGCCGCAGGGGCGACCGGGGAGCCCGTAGACGAGACTGGCGCCCGGCCTCAATGAGGACGGGCCGCCAGTGCAGCGCGGTATGGAGCTTAGGCGCCTAGCGAAATGGTTGCCCGGTGATCCCATCGGTAGAGCCGTTCTTCGCGGACCTGCTCGACGAGATGGACTTCACCGACCCGCAAGGGGTGCCCCGCAGGCCGTGGCGTGAGTGTGTCGATGATGTTCTTCGCTGGGCCGTTCCCGTGGCTGTAGGCGATGGAGACGTGCGGGGTCCATTCGGGTTCGTCGGCGAGCTGGTGCACGCGGACCGATCCGGCGACGGCGTCTCGGATCGCCTCGCGGACAGGATCGAGGGCTCGGGGCGGTCGAATGCCGAGCATGATCGCCTCGCTGTGGAACCACACCCTGCCCAGCTCCACCTCGATAGGAGCCAGGGCGCCGAGCCGTTCCGCGGCACCGCGCAGCATGGTGTCGACCTCGGCCACGCCGATCTCGTCGGAGAACCCGACGATCTGCGTGGTCATATGCAGCCACTCCCCGGGGACCAAGTCCAAGCCGTCCCGGCCGACGAGCTTGTCCTGGCACTGGCGTACAAGTTCGCGGGGTTCGGGCTGATCGTGTAGCAGGATGTGCCACACCAGCAGGCGCCGGCCCGGCCTGACGCCGGGGCGCCACCACCAATGGTTGGACATGCGGGTCGGGTAGGGGCTCACGGAGCCTCCTCCGGGGCGGTGAGGGCCTTGTGCTCCAGCGACCCGGTCTGGAAGGCGCGGATGCGTTCTTGCAGGGACGTGGCGCGAGAGTCGCCCTTGTAGCGGCTCTGACCAAGTCGCTGGGCAACCTCGGACATGCGGCCGATGATGGTGACCACGCGATACTCCTGGCCGAGGTCGAACACCGGGCCGAGTTCCTCGGCCGCGCCCTCTGGCTCGCCCATCATGACGTGGGCCAGTGCCGCGCCAATGCGGACCTGGGCCCAGGTGCCGTACACGCGGGGGGCGCCGTCGGCCCATGCGTCATCGGCGGCCTGAACGGAGCGGAGCATCGCGTCCGGGTCGCGGGCGCCGAGCCCCACTTGGAGCGCGTAGGTCTCCTGTCGGGCGCGCGGGCAGCTCCAGGCATCGGCCGTTTCGTCTACAGCGTTCAGGTCGTCACGAGCGTCTTGGGCGCGCTGTAGAGCCTCGTAGGCGGTGTCAATGTCGCCGCGGGATTGCAGTGCGGTCGCTTCCGAGACAGCCAGCAGGATCCGCCCACGCGCGCCCTCAGGTGCCAGTTCGAAGCCGCGGCGGGCCAGCTCGGCCGCCGCGGCGTAGCGGCCTTCCCATCTCGCGGTCTTGGACTGCGTGCACAGCACCAGCGCACGGGCCGGGTCCGAGTCGGCTTCATCAGCGCATGTCCAGGCCGCGTAGCCGTAGGCGTCCGCGAGGGAGTAGCGGCCGACGTCGCCGGCCAGCAGGTTGATCAGGGCGAACAGCTCGGCCGACACGGTGAGCAGCGCCTGCGTCTGGCTGAGTCGCTGGCGGCCGTTGCGCAGGATGTGGGTCACGCGGGCCTGGAGACCGCGGGCTTCGTCCAGAACCTCCAGCGGTGGCCGGCGGGGGTAGTCGAACGTCAGGCGGCGGGTTGCGGTCTCCAGGTAGCCGATGACGCCGTCGCCTACGTTGGACTGCTCCAGCCATGCGGCGAGTTCGACCGCTTCGTCGGCTGCGTCGTCTTGGGCAGGCTGTGTGATGGAGTCGGCCCCGAACAGCTCGGCTTCGGTTTTGCCGGTGACCTTGGCGTATAGCGGTCGATAGGTGGTGGGCTTGGGGATGTGGTCGCCCCGTTCCCACTCCTTGATCATGTGCGCGAGGGTCTTGACGTCCGGCAGGTCACGCGCGCCCGGTCCGGCTGCATTGCGTAGCAGGATGGCCCACTTTTCACGGGAGTAACGTGCGCGCCCGGATGGGCTGAGGGGCTCCTCGCGCGCCGCGCGCAGACGCGCGCCGATCGCCTTCCTGATTGCCTTCTGGTCGGCGGGCATTTCGTGATGCACCCTTCGCCGTCGTGGTCAAGGGGGGACGCCACCGTAGCCCCCTGTCCCCCCATTCTCCTCATGGCTCTAGGTCATCTGCCATGGATTCACTGGCTCTTGACGGGGCGTGCGTCGGCGCGGTGGGCCGATGCGGACGCACGTCCCGGCCGGAAGACAAGGCAGCCCCGGCCTGGTGGGCAAACACCAGGGGACCCGGGGCCTAGGAGCAACGCCGTCCAAGGAGGCGCCACCCCATGAACCCCGATCGTAGACCGCTACTGGAATCGCTGGGCACCGTGCTGCGGGCCTACAAACTCGGAGCCGAGATGACGCCAAACGGGCTGCATGTCACCAACCCCACGGCGGATGGCTGCTGCCCGGAGCACTCCAGCGCGACGATCGTCGCCCGCCCGCGCCGCGACGACGGTGACCGAGCATGGTTCTTCACCCTTGGCGGCTGCCCGCTCGCAGAGGCCGATAACTTCCCCGACGTGGTCACGGCCATCAAATCCCTGGTGAACACCGGCCAGGAGATCCGCCGGATCGTGCGGCACGAGCCGGGAGCGGGGATCAACACGTGAGCAGCGACGTCGAACTGCTCCAGGCGCTGGCCGACGCGCTCGCGACCAAGAGCTGGTCCACCACGCCCCTTTCCCACGACGGGCCCGTACGGCTGCGCGTCACGCACCCCTACGTACCAGCCGTCGGCGAAACCGTCAGCGTGATGTCGCAGCGGTTCGGGCCATGGTTCCGCGCCTCGACCGGCGAGCCGATGGCCGCGTGCTCCGACATCCCCGGCGCCGTCGCCTACATCGAGCGCACGCTCGGCGTGCTCGTGCGGCAGCGCGCATAGCCCTGCGGCCCGCGGGTGCCTGGTCGGGGCGCCAGGGGTCGCGGTTCCAACGTGGTGCGGCCGTCGCCGATAGGTCATCCCGACGGCCGCACGGCACCAGCCCGCGCGGTCCCGATCCTGGGGCAAACGGGGTCCGGGACCGCGCGGCCCGACGTGGGGGGGCCTGGCCGGAAAGGCGCGGCAGCCAGCTCGCCCCACTTGGCGTCGTACGGTCGCCCGCCCGGGGCACTCGGTGGGGGACGCCCCTCGGAGGTTGACAGGCGGGGGCCGTGCGTCGATCGCGTGGCGGGTCGTGGTTTGCGCTGTCCCTCAGCGCCGCGGCCCGCCACGCCCTGAACGCCGCCGCCCCGGGTTGAGGCGCGCACCCGGGGCCGGCGGTGCCAGCCGATGAGCGCGCCGGAGGTGCACATGACCATCACAACCGAACCAGCGGCCACGGCCGTCAAAGACCCGCGCGGCCTCGTCCCACGGGAGGTGTTCGACCTCCTGGTGGAGGACCTCCGCCGATACCACCACGTCACCCGGCCCTACGCCGAGCGCATGATGGGCCAGGCCCTCGTCTTCCTCAAAGCACAGGCGACCATCGTCCAGGCCCGCGCCGAGGGCCGGCCCTGGGCGCGAATCGTCCCGACGGTCCCGGTCGACCCCGCCTGGCACGCGTTCATGCTCCGGTCGCAGGCCTACGCCGAGTTCTGCACCGAGCACGCGGGCCGGTACATCCACCACGTGCCGTTCCAGGACGAGGCGATCCTGTCGGGTGACACGCTCGAAACGACCATCCCGGAACTGGAGAAGACCGGGTACCGCGTCGACCTGGAGTTCTGGCACGGCGAGCGCAAGCCCTGCTGCCCGCCCGAGTGCGCGCCGCCGGAGGGCGCCTGATGGGCCACCAGATCGCCCCTGACACCACCAAGCCGTCGGGCGTGGTGCCCACGCACTACCACTGCTATCGCTGGTCAGGCAGCGGGCAGGAGTGGGACCGCATGAGCCGAACCGACTCGCTCGACCTGAACAGCCCCGACCGGCCGCCGGTGCGGACGGTCGAGTGGCTGGGCAAGTCACCGCGGTTCATCGAAGCCGTCCACACCGATCCCGCCGGCGCGCGGAACTGGCTGGTCGCCGAGTGGGAACGCGCGTGCGAGCGGGCGATGAACCCGGTCCCCGACTGGGTACGGAACGACGACCGCGCCGAGCGTGCGCTGCACGGGATCCGGACCTGCTGCTGGCCGACCTACAGCCAGTGGCTGGTCGGCGGCATGGTGGTGTTCATGTCGGTGGTCGGTACTGATCAGGGATGCCACTGAGCACGACGAACGCGGCCCGTCCCTCGCCGTAGCGAGGGACGGGCCGCGGGCGGGCGGGTGTGGTTATGCGAACGCTTCTTCCTTCGGGTCCTGGCTGAACTGGGTGCGGTAGAGCTCGGTGTAGCGGCCGCCCGCGGCCAGCAGGTCGTCGTGGGTGCCGCGCTCGACGATCCGGCCGGCCTCGACCACGAGGATCTGGTCGGCGGCCCGGACGGTGGAGAGCCGGTGCGCGATCACCACGGCGGTGCGGCCGTCGAGCGCCTCGGTGAGGGCCTCCTGGACGGCGGCCTCGGACGTGGAGTCGAGGTGGGCGGTGGCCTCGTCGAGGATCACCACTCGGGGGCGGGCCAGGAGGAGGCGGGCGATGGTGAGGCGCTGGCGCTCGCCGCCGGAGAGGCGGTAGCCGCGCTCGCCGACGATGGTGTCGAGGCCGTCCGGCAGGCTCTGGATGAGGTCCTTGAGGCGGGCGCGGTCGAGCACGTCCCACAGGTCGTCCTCGGACGCCTCGGGACGGGCCAGCAGCAGGTTGTCGCGGATGGACTCGTGGAAGAGGTGGCCGTCCTGGGTGACCATGCCGAGGGTCTCGCGGATGGTGGCGAAGCTCAGCTCGCGGACGTCGACGCCGCCGAGCCGGACGGCGCCGGAGTCGGGGTCGTAAAGGCGGGGCAGCAGCTGCGCGATGGTGGACTTGCCGGCGCCCGAGGACCCGACGAGCGCGATCATCTGGCCGGGCTCGGCGCGGAAGGACACCTCGTGCAGGACGTCGGTGCCGCCGCGGGTGTCGAGGGTGGCGACATCCTCGAGGGAGGCCAGGGAGACCTTGTCGGCGGACGGGTAGGCGAAGGTGACGCCGTCGAACTCGACCGCCGCGGGGCCGTCGGGCACGGGACGGTGCTCCTCGGGCTCGGCGACCAGGGGCTTGAGGTCGAGGACCTCGAAGACCCGCTCGAAGCTGACCAGCGCGCTCATCACCTCGACGCGGGCGCTGGCCAGGGCGGTCAGCGGCGCGTACAGGCGGGTCAGCAGCAGCGCCAGCGCGACGACGGCGCCCGCGTCGAGCTGGCCGCGCAGGGAGAAGAAGCCGCCCAGGCCGTACACCAGGGCGAGGGCCAGTGCGGAGACCATGGTCAGCGCGGTGATGAAGACGTGCTGGACCATCGCGGTGCGCACGCCGATGTCGCGGACGCGGCGGGCGCGCGCGGCGAACTCGGCGGACTCGCGGGCGGGCCGGCCGAACAGCTTGACCAGGGTGGCGCCGGGGGCGGAGAACCGCTCGGTCATCTGGGTGCTCATGGCGGCGTCGTGCCGGGCGGCCTCGCGTTCGAGGCGGGCGAGCCGGGAGCCCATGCGCCGGGCGGGCAGCACGAAGATCGGGAGCAGGATCAGCGCGAGCAGGGTGATCTGCCAGGAGATCTGGATCATGACGGCGAAGGTCAGCAGGACCGTCACCAGGTTGCTGACGACGCCGGAGAGGGTGTCGCTGAACGCGCGCTGGGCGCCGATGACGTCGTTGTTGAGCCGGCTGACCAGGGCGCCGGTGCGGGTGCGGGTGAAGAACGCGACCGGCATGCGCTGCACGTGGTCGAACACGGAGGTGCGCAGGTCGAGGATGAGGCCCTCGCCGATGCTGGCCGACAGCCACCGGTTGGCCAGGCCCAGGCCGCCCTCGGCGAGGGCCAGGCCGGCGATGATCACGGCCAGCCACACCACCGTGCCGGTGTCGGAGCCGCCGACGATGGCGTCGACGACCCGGCCCGCGAGCACCGGCGTGGCCACCGCCAGCACCGCCATCACGACGCTGAACAGCAGGAAGCAGGCCAGCAGCCGGCGGTGCGGCCGGGCGAACCGGGCGATGCGTCTCAGCGTCGCCTTGGAGAAGGGTCTCCGGTCCTGCGCGTTCATGGCGTGGTGCAGGGACATCCACGCTGTGACTTCCATGTCCATCGTGATCACCGCCGGTTCGGGTGCGTGTCGCCACCGGGACCCGGCGGCCGTTCATGAAGATGATCGGACCTCAAGGATGGTTGAGGTCAAGTTTTCCCGGTCGTACTGAGCGTCCCATCCGGGTACGACAGTCTGGGTCGACGGTGGAAGGGGAGCAATTGGATATCGGCGCGCTGCGGGCGGAGACTCCCGGATGCGAACAGGTGACCCATCTCAACAACGCGGGGGCGGCGCTGCCCGCCCGGCCGGTGATCGATGCCGTGGCCGGGCATCTGGAGCTGGAGTCGCTGATCGGCGGCTACGAGGCCGCCGAGCGGGCCGCCCCGGCGGTCGAGCGCTTCTACGACGCGGTGGCCGGGCTGATCGGAGCGGACCGCGACGAGATCGCCTACGTCGAGAACGCCACCCGCGCCTGGGACATGGCGTTCTACTCGGTCCCGTTCGAGCGCGGCGACCGGATCCTCACCACGACCAGCGAGTACCCCAGCAACACCATCCCCTACCAGCAGCTCGCGGAGCGGCGCGGGGTCCGGGTCGACGTCGTGCCGGACGACGCCGACGGGCAGCTGTCCCTCGACGTCCTGAAGGCCGAGCTGGCCAAGGGCGATGTGCGGCTGGTGTCGATCAACCACGTCCCGACCTACAACGGCCTGATCAACCCGGCCGCCGAGATCGGGCGGCTGTGCCGGGCGGCGAACGTGCTCTACCTGCTCGACGCGTGCCAGTCGGTCGGCCAGCTGCGGGTGGACGTCGCGGAGATCGGCTGCGACATGCTCTCGGGGACCGGGCGCAAGTTCCTCCGCGGCCCGCGCGGGACCGGGTTCCTGTACGTGCGGCGGCCGATCCTGGACACGCTGGAGCCGCCGTTCCTCGACCTGCACGCCGCTTCCTGGACGGCTTCCGGCACCTACGAGATCAGGGACGACGCGCGCCGCTTCGAGAACTGGGAGCGGTACGTCGCGGGGCAGATCGCGCTCGGCGTCGCCGCCGACCAGGCCGCCGGACTCGGCCTCGACGCGATCGAGGAGCGGGTGACGGCCCTGGCCGCGCGGCTCCGGGACGCGCTGTCCGAGCGTCCCGGCGTCACCGTCCTCGACCGCGGCCGGCGCCGTTCGGCCATCGTGACCTTCACGGTGGACGGCCACGACGCGACCGCGCTGAAAATGTCGCTGCGGGAGCAGGGGATCAACGTCAGCGTCACCCAGGGAGGTCAGATGCGGTACGACGCCGCGGCCGTCCCCGCCGCGGTGCGGGCCTCGGTGCACTACTACAACACCGAAGAGGAGCTGGCGCGGCTGGTGGCGGCCGTTCCGGCGCCCGCCTAGGGCGGCCCGGGCGCGGAAACGCGGGGAGACACGGCCGTCCGCGGGAAGCGCCCATCGCTTAATCCGCCGAAGTTTCGGACTAAACTGCTCAGGCATTGATCGGCGTACGGGGAGTCGCTGGCGAGACCGCTCCCGGCCGCCCGTGTACTCGAGCCGAGGAGGTCGCGCCGTGCAGGATCCGGCGCCCCTGAAGGATCCGGCGCAGCCCCCGTCCGACCAGGACGGCCAGGACGGTGACCCGGAAGCCGCCAGGGCGGAGACCGCCGAGTTCCGTACCGTACCCGCCGAGGAACCCGAGAACGCCGGGGACACGGACACGGGCGCGGGCGAGGACGACGCGGACGCGGAAGAGCCCGAACCCGAACCCGCCCCGGAGAGTGGCCGGACGGACGACGACGAAGGCGAAAAGCCCGATTTCTCGTCGGTGCTCTTCAACCCGGCCGGGCAGTGGACCATCTCGGCACCGCCGCCCGACGAGGAGCCGGCCGAGGAGGCACAGGCCGACGACGAGCCGCAGGCCGACGATCCTTCCGACAAGCCTTCCGACGAGCCTTCCGAGGAAGCCCCCACCGACGAAGCCCCCTCCGTCGAGGCGGCCGCGGACGAGACGCCTGCGGACGAGGCGCCTTCCGACGACGCGCCCCCGGCGGAGACGTCCGGCGCGGCGGCCTCGGTGACCGTTCCGGAGATCGATCCGAAGGTCGTGCGGAAGGGCGCCCAGGAAACCGTTCCCGAGATCGACATGGCGTCGGTGCGGCCCAAGCCGGCCCCGCCCGAAGAGGACCCCGAGCCGGTCGCCTCCGGTCCGGAAACCGCTCCGCAGCCGATATGGGACGAGCCCGAAGCAGAACCGGAGCCGGCGCAGAACGAGGCCGAGCCGGAGCCCGCCGGTCCCTTCCTGGATGAGACCCCTGACGAGGCACCCGACGAGGCCGGGGCTCACCAGTGGCAGGGGCATTGGGAACAGCCCTTCGAGCAGCCTGTTCTCGAGAAGCGGCCAGAGGAGCAGCAAGAGGAACGGCCAGAGGAGGAGCAGCCGGAGGAACCGCCGGAGGAGCGGCCAAGCGCTCCCAGTCCTGTGCAGGCGCTGGAAGGCTGGCCGACGCGGCAGCCCCCTTACGCCACCCCGCCCGCTCCGGCGCCACAGGAGGTCCATCCTCCGCAGAGCTTCGCGCCTCCGCCCGCACCGCCTGCACCGTCCGCGCATCCGCCGCAGCCGCCCCCGCAGGTACGGCCTGAGCCGCAGCCGCAGCAGTATGCGCCGGCCCACCGCCAGCAGTACCCGGAGGCGCCGCCGCCCGTATACCCCTCCCCATCCCCCTATGGCCCTGCGCAGGAGGAATACCCGGCGCAGGAGCAGTACCCGCAGGAGTACGGCGAGGCACGTGACTTCAACGCCGCTTACGAGGCGGCGGCCGGTGAGGTAAAGGGGCGTAAGAAGCGGCGCCGTGGTCTGCTGACCCTCATCGTCGTACTCGTCCTGCTGGCGGGTGCCGCGACGGGCCAGTTGGTACGGCCCGTCCCCGAACCGACGATGCAGCTGACGCTCCCCGCGTCCAGCCACACCTTCCCAGGGGCCGCGCCGGCGCTCCCCCTGCCCGCGCAAGGGCAGTCCGCGCTGCACGTGGACGGCCTTGGCGCGATGGGCTCCTCCGGTGGGACGGTCCCCACGCCGACGGCCAGCGTGGCCAAGATGATGACCGCCTACGTCTTCCTGCGCGACCATCCGCTCGCGGCTGGGCAGCCTGGGCCGACGTACACGGTGTCACCGCAGGCGGCCGCGCAGATCCCGGGCCGCAAGCAGCGCGGCGAGTCGCTGCTCGGAGTCACCTCGGGAATGCGGCTGACCGAGCGCAAGGCGCTGGAAGCCCTGATGATCATTTCGGCGAACGACGTGGCGCACGAACTGGCCCGCTGGGACGCCGGCCAGCCGCGCGCGTTCGTCCAGAAGATGAACGACGCGGCGCGGTCGCTGGGCATGACGAGCACCCGCTACACCGACCCCAGCGGCTACGACTCGCGCACCGTGAGCACGGCGGCCGACCAGGTGAAGCTGCTGCGCGCCGCGATGAGCATGCCCGCCTTCGTCGAGGTCGTGAGCAAGCGCGCCTACGTGCCCACCAACGGCGGGCCGCCGCGTCCCGGGGGCAACATCCTGATCGGCCAGTACGGGGTGATCGGCGGCAAGACCGGCTACACCGACGCGGCGGGCGGGAACTACGTGTTCGCGGCGCGCAAGCAGGTGGGCGGGGTCGACACGATGTTCCTGGGGGCGGTGATGGGGCAGCAGTCCCCCAGCGCCATGGGCGCGCTGCAGGTCGCCAAGAACCTGCTCGCCGTCGCCGAGAACGCCCTGACCTCGGTGACGCTGGCCAATGCCGGGGCCCGCGTGGGACGGGTCCGCGACGGGCTGGGCGATGTCACGCCGCTGCGTGCGGGCGCGCCCATCACGGTGGTGGGCTGGCCGGGGCTCACCGTCCAGGTAAAGGTCGACGGCGAGCCGCCGCGCGCGGCCGGGCAGGGCGCGCGGGTCGGGAACGTGCGGGCCGGTGCGGCGAACGTCCCGCTGGAACTCGACCGGTCATTGAGCGAGCCGTCCCTTCTTAAGCGTCTGATCCGCCTCGGCTGAGACGCCGGTCATCACGCGGTGCTCTCCCGGTCGATCACTTGACCGAGAGAACCGATCATTGGTCAGGGTTGTGGTTACTCCTGCCTCACTCCGGGCATTCAGGAATCTGACGCGTTGGTGATATCGCAGGTCAACGCTCATATGCATGGGGGCCGGCGGGCACCGCGCCGGAGGCGAGCGTTTCGGGGGGAACAGTGAGCATCCTGCGCCACGGCACGGCCATCCGTGGTCCGGCGACCCGGCTTCTCATGCTGGGCGTTCCCAAGGGCCGCCGCGTCCACCCTCCCGCCGTCCCGGCCGCGCCTTCCCCCTCCCCTGGTCTCGGCGCCTCCGCGAGCCGCCCGGCATCGGCGGTACGGGCGCTGGCCAGCATGCTGATGCTCGGTTCCGCGCTCTTCTACCTCGCCGTCGCCGTGCAGGGCGTCGGCGAGCTGCTGCTCGGGCCGCCGCCGGAGATGGTGACCACGGCGAACGAGCTCGCGGCGGGCACGGAGGGCACGGCCGCGACATCGGGCGGACAGGACGTGGACATGGACGTCCTCCTCCGGCCCCTTGCCCTGACAGGGGCGGCACTGGCCGGGCTGACGCTGCTGTGGTGCGGGACCCGCGGCCTGTGGGCGGCGCATGACCAGCGGCGCTGGCGCAGGCGGCAGCTCTCCGGGCTGGTCGGCCTGGGCGTGGGGACGCTCGCCTTCGCCCTCGGACTCACCGCCGCCGAGACGGGCGCGGAGGCTTACGTCCAGGCCGTCTGGAACGGCGTGGAGCCGATCCGGCCGAGCGCGGTACTGGCCCTGCTGGTCGGGTCGGTCGCGCTGCTCGTCCGGGCACCCCGGCGCGCATTTTCCAATTGAACGTTGAACGACTTTGGAACGATCCTGATCCCGACCGTCCCCTTTCCGAACCGCCGGAACACCGGCCGCGGCATGCCCATGCGCGGCTCGTCCGTGCAGGTCAACGGCGTTTTTTAGCAGAGATCTCCAAAATGGTTACGCCCGCGATCCGAACCGTCCTGCAAGCTGGCGATAGCTGAAAACGGACGAACCACCCAAGCATCGGAATTCGGGGGAACTGCATGACGATGCCGCGGATCACCCATCCGAGAAGGACACGCAGACGGACCTTCCGGCAACGGGCCGACGAATGTCTGGTGGCCGCGTACACCACGGGCCTCACCAAGACCTACGCCCCGTCCGGCGAGCCCGCGCTCGACAACGTGAACGTGGCGTTCCGGGCGGGCGAGCTGTGCGCTCTGATGGGCCCCTCCGGCTCAGGCAAGAGCACCCTGCTGGCCTGCCTGGCCGGTCACGAGCCACCGAGCGTGGGCCGGGTCTACGTCGGCCGGGGGGACGCGAGGCCGTGGCTGCCGCAGCAGGTCCGGCAGATCTGCCGGGGCGAGGTCGGGTTCGCGCTGTCCCACTCGCGGCCGTTCCTGGACCGCACGGTGGAGGAGAACCTGGAGTGGGCCGCGGCGCTGGCCGGGACGCCCGCCATCGTCGCCCGCGCGCGCACCGACCGGATCGCCGCGCTCCTGGGCCTCCTGGACGAACTGGGCACCCCCGTGGGCGTGCTGCCCGAGGACCGGCGGCATCTCACGATGTGCGCCGCCGCGCTGCTGCCCGACCCCAGCGTGCTGCTGGTGGACGAGACCGAGTCCGGCGGCGCGATGACCGCCGACACCTTCGCCATGCTCCGCCGCTGCGCGACCGAGTTGGGCACGACCGTCGTCGCCGTCACCGACGCCCCGGCCGCCGCGGCGCTCGCCGACCGGGTGCTGTTCCTGGCCGCCGGGCGGGTCGCGGGCATCGTGGCGCGGCCCGCCGAGGACGTGATCCACGAGCTGCGCGAGGTCTTCTCCGGCCACGGCGCGCAGCCGCGGCAGGCTCGCCAGGAGGCACCGGAGCGGCGGGAGGCACCGGAACGGCGGGAGCCGTCCGCGCCGGAACAGAGGTCTCGCCCGGTGAAGCGCGTACCAGGGATGCGAAACCCGGCCGAAGCCTAGCGGGGCTGCGAGCCGCCGATCCCCCTACCGGCCCGGCGCAGGGCCCGTAGGGGGACGTCGTATGCCTTCTTGGTCAGCCCGCGCGGTCAGGCCGCGCGCCGCGGTCCTGCCCCCGCGAAGGCGGCGACCGCGCCGAGCGCCAGATAGATCGCCCCGGTCACGTAGCGCTGCCCGCGCCGGAAGTGCGGGCGCGAGCGCAGCGCGTCGCCGATCGAGCCCCCGGCGATCGCGTAGAGCACATCGCCGGCCAGGCCGATCAGGCAGGTCACCAAGCCCATGATCGCGATCTGCGCGGGAACGGCGCCCGCGTCCTGGTCGACGAACTGCGGCAGGAACGCCAGGAAGAACAGCACGACCTTGGGATTGAGGACATTGACCAGGACGCCGTCGAGGTAGACGCGGCGCAGCGGTTTGGGCGCGACCCGCGGCCCGTTCTCGTGGTCACCGCCGCGCAGCGTCCGGATCGCCAGGTAGACCAGGTACGCGGCGCCCGCGTAGCGGAGCACGCCGAAGGCCGTCGCCGAGGCCGCCACGACCGCCGACAGGCCCGCCGCGGCGGCGGCGACGTGCACCAGCGTGCCGGTCTCCACGCCCAGCGCGGACGCGAGCCCGGCCCGCCGGCCGTCGGCGACGCTGCGCGCGGTGATGTAGAGGTGGTTCGGCCCGGGGATCACGACCAGCGTCGTGGCCGCCAGCAGGAACAGGAACGGATGGGTCATGGTCCGTACGCTATGGGCCGATCAGCCGCCGATCACAGGTCCAATCGGCTTCCGCGATCGGAGACCATCCGCGCCCGCGGTGCAGCAGGTCGAACAGCCGCTCCCAGCGGTCCAGCACCGCGCCCGCCTCGAACCGGCGGGCCGAGCGCGGCGCGGCGCCGCCCAGCCGCTCGCGCAGCTCCGGATCCATGATCAGCCGGTCCAGCGCGGCGGCGAGCCCGGCGATGTCGCCGGGCCGCGCCAGCAGGCCGTCCGCCCCGTCGGTGACCAGTTCGCGGACGCCGGGCGCGCAGTCGAACGCGACCGCCGGCACCCCCGCCGCCATCGCCTCCAGCAGCGCCATCGGGAAGCCCTCCTGGCGGGACGGCAGCGCGAAGATCGACGCCCGGTCCAGCGCCGCCGGCACGTCCCGGGTCACCCCGGCGAAGTCCACCGAGCCGGCCACGCCCAGCCGCTCCGCCAGCGCGCGCAGCGCGTCCTCGCGCGGGCCCGCCCCGTACAGCCGCAGCCGCCAGCGCGGATGCCGGGCCGCGATCGACGCCCAGGACTCGATCGCCATGTCCACGCCCTTCTCGTGCGACAGCCGGCCCAGGCAGGCGATCACCGGGTCGCGCGGCACCGGCCGGCGGCCCGGCACGGCGCGCAGCGGGTTGGGCATGTGGTCGGCGTTGGTCAGGCCGGCCCGCGCCCACGCGTCGGCGTCCTCGGCGGTCAGCGCCAGCAGCCGGTCGGCGTCGGCGAACAGCTCCCTGACCCGCGCGTACCGGGACGAGCGGCGGCTGGCCTCGTACGACTCGTGGCTCATCCCCACCACCCGCAGCCCGGCACGGGCGCGCGGCCCGGCCAGCCGGACCCATTCCATCGCCCAGACCTGGGCGACGATCACCACGCCGCCGGGCCGCGCGGCGCCGAGCAGCGCCGCCAGCCGGCCCGCGCCGCCGCGCATCGCCGCGGACCGCCTGCGGTCGCGCAGCATCGCCCGCGGGTCGGCGCGGGCGAGCAGGGTGCGCGGACGCCGTTTCAGGGCCGGCAGCGTCCAGGAATCGTGCAGGGTCTCGACGGCGTAAGGGGCCGCGCGGGCATGCGACCCGCCATGATCGTGCACCGCCGGCCGCGTTTCCGAGACCCGGGTGACGCCGACCAGCGTGACGCGGTGGCCGCGCCCGGTCAGCAGCCCGGCCATGTCGTGCGCCCAGCGCTGGACGCCGCCCAGCTCGTCGACGTTGTTGCAGACGATGAAGACGTCGCGCCCCGCCGGAACGTCACCCACGGCGTGCCCCCTCCCCGTATGCTCCGGACGGCCGTGCGGCGAAGAAGCGGTCCACGACCGCCCTCGCCGCGGTGCCGCGGTCATGCTCGCCGTAGCGCGACACGAAGGCGCGGCGGCGGGCGGCGTGGCCGTGCCGGATGCCGTCCAGCCCGGCCAGCACCGCGAAGAGCGCGTCCTCGTCTCGGACGACCGGGCCCGGCGCCCACGTGGCCAGGTCGAAGTACCCGGGGTCAACGGTGCCCCCGTCCCCGGACGGGACGAAGAAGATGATCGGGCGGTCCAGCAGCGCGTAGTCGAACATCACCGACGAGCGATCGGTGACCAGAGCGTCGGCGAGCAGCAGCAGGGGCGTGATGTCCGCGATGTGCCCGGCGTATCGCACCGCGCCCCCTGCCGTGTTCTCTGTCCAGGGCGGCAGCACCAGGCCGGACAGGTAGTGCGGCCGGACGAGCAGGATCTTCGACCCGCCCAGCTCGGCGGCGAAGCGTTCGACGTCGAAGGGCGGCGGCCCGGAGAGGGCGGCCGGCCCGCCGTCCCGCCCCTCGCGGAACGTCGGCGCGTACAGGATCACCTCGCGGTCGTCGCCGTCCAAGCCCAGCTCGCGGCGCAGCGCGTCGAGCTCGCGCGCCAGTTCGGGGTCGTGCCGGCCGCCGTTCACGAGCGGGTCGTTGCGGGGATAGCCCACCGGCATCAGCTCGGCCGTCACTCCCATGCCGGGCACCAGGGTTCTTTCATCATGGACGGTGCGCACAAGAAAGCAGTCATAGCGCTCCACCGCGCGGCGGTAGCGTTCTTGCTCCGCCCATGGGGCGTTCTTTAGACGGGGTTGGTCGAACCCCATCCGCTTGTAGGCCGAGCCGTGCCAGGTCTGGATGTAGGTGGTCTCCTCGCGCTTGCGCAGTCCAGGTGGGAAGCCCTGGTTGTCGACCCAGAACTCCGCACGCGCCAGAGCGAGGTAGTAGGCCCACGACCCGCGCCGGACGAGAGCGGCGTCGGACGGGAAACCCTCCGGGCTGCCGTCGTAGGACCAGATCGCCTTGGCCGCGGCCCCGGACCGGCGCAGCTCCCGGTAGATGTACTTGGGGTTGTCCGAGTACTGCCTGCCCAGGTGGCTCTCGAAGACCACCGTGCCGCGCCGGACCGGCAGCCTGGTCAGCACCCGGTTCGACACGGCGATCTTGGTGCGGCGGGAGGTGAGCGCGCGCCGGGCGCGGGCCCGCAGGCGGCGCCCCGACCGCACGGCCCGCCGGACGTCCCGCCACGCCCGGCGCCCGGCCGCGCTGCGGGCCGCCCGCCGCACCCCGGCCAGCGACGCCCCGGTGAGCCGCCCGCCGCCTTCGAGGACGAACGACAGCTCGCCCCGCCCGGTCACATACGGCCTGAAATGGGTGCCGGCCAGCCGGGTCAGCCGCGGCCGCGCCGGCAGCCGCGTCCCGTCCGCTCCCACCCGTCCCGCGCCGGTCCGTCCCGCGGTGACCGGGACGGTGAACCGCTCGCCGTCCGCGCGCAGTGCGAGCCGGGCGTCCCACACCGGATCGACGAACCCGACGGGACGGAGCCGGCGCGCGGAGTCGAACACGGCCCGCCACTCGATCCGCTCGCTCCGGTGCGCCAGCCGGACCGGGATCCGGAGCGTCCGGCGGGGCCGGCGCCGGTCCCTCAGCTCCAGCGTCCCGGCGGGCCCGGCACCTGCCGGGATGCGGCCGAGCGGGTTGGCGATCCGGCCCGCGATCGTGACGCGCCGGCCGTCCCGCCGCAGCTCGGTCACGGTGACGGCCGGGCGCAGGCCGCTCAGCGGCCGCGCGCGCAGGCCCAGCGCGGTGACGTCGAGGATCTCCCGGGCGCGCGCGTCCTGCAGGTGGCGGCCGCCCCAGTAGATCCGGCCGTCCCGCTCCACCAGGTCGGCGCCCAGCTCGGGGATCCGCTTGCGGGCCAGTTCGGCGGCGGCGACGGCACCGTCGACGTCCCCGCGCCGCACCATGTACGCGGCGATCGCGGGCAGCCGGCCGGCGGCCTCCAGCGTGCCGGGGTGCAGCTCGGCGAGGTAGGGGGCGACCAGCCCGCGGAAGCGCGCCCGGTGCGGCTCGTCCCGCGTCCGCAGGTCGCGGAGGTAAAGAAGCAGGTCGTGGTTCAGGAACTTGGCGTCCTTGGCCAGCTTGAGGTGCTCGGCCCCGTGCGCCAGGAACGCGCGGTCGATCCGGCGGTGCACCTCCAGCCGGTCGGCCAGGTTGCGCAGCTCGCCCCGCCGGTTTGAGATCGACGGGCGGTCCGCGGCGGGCTCGACGCACCAGGTGTAGACGCGGTGCGGCAGGGTCGCGATCCGGGACGCGGCGAGGTAGGCCTCGGCCGTGAACAGCAGATCCTCGTAGTGCACGTCCTCGGCGAAGCGCAGCCCGTGCTCGGCGAGGAAGCCGCGGCGGTAGCACTTGTTGGTGGACAGGGTGTCGTAGAGCAGGTCGGGGCGCTCCAGGACGGACCCGTGCACGGCCCGGTTCCGGTAGAGCCGGGCGTACCAGGGCGTCTCCTTGGGCGGCGGGCCGCGATAGGACCGCACGCACAGACCGGAGACGAGGTCGGCGCCGGTCTCCTCGGCCGCCGCGACCATGTTCATGCAGGCGTGCCGGTCGAGGACGTCGTCGCTGTCGAGGAACATCACGTACGCGCCGCGGGCCAGTTCCACCCCGGTGTTGCGGGGCCGGCCGCAGCCGCCGGAGTTCTCCGGCAGGTGCGCGGCCCGGATCCGCCCTGGGCGCGCGGCGGCGAACCGGTCGGCGACGGCGCCGGTGGCGTCGCTGCTGGCGTCGTCCACGATCACCGTCTCGACGCTGCCCAGCGACTGGGCGAGCACCGATCCGACCGCGCGGGGAAGCCGCCGGGCATCGTTGTAGGCGATCACGATGACGCTGACGTCCGGCCGGATCCCCATCGAATCCCCCCATGGCCCGTGAATCCGTACTCCGGCTAGTGATTTCCACACAGCGCAATGGACGGGTCGATATGGGATCAAGCGGGTGTCGATCTTCGCGTTCTCGCGTGGCGGACGTGAGACGCCGAAGGGCGCCCCGCCCTCCCGCGATCAGGAAGTGATCACGGGTGGCGGGACGCCCTCGCCGGTTCCAGGCCGGGGCCGGGGGGTCAGCTCCGGTAGTCGGGGTAGCCGTACCCGGCGACCGTCGACTTGTCGCGGACCTTCTCCTTCACGGCGTTGTCGGTGTTGCCCTCGATGGTGGTGATGGTGCCGTCGCCGTTGTCCTTGACGACCATGCCGACGTGCTCGATGCCGGAGATGCCGCCGCCGTTCCAGGCGAAGAACACCACGGCGCCGGGCTTGGCCTTCTGGCCCCAGCGGCCGGTCTTCTTGAACCACTCGGCGTGCGCGACGGTGTAGGCATCGGCGCCCATGCCCTTCAGGCCGGCCTTCGCGCCGAGCCAGGACACGAACATGTTGCACCACTGGGCGCCCTTGTATTCGGACACGCTCCCGCCGTCGCGCGCGGCGGTCAGCTTGGCGGCGTTGCTCTTGATGTACCAGTCGTGGAACTTGGTCTCGCCGCCCTGGCCCTCGGTGATGCCGACCTGCTTCTCGGCCAGCTTGATGACCTGCTGGGTGGTGGCGGACTTGGCGTACTTGTCGGCCTTCTCGGGCGCGGCGGCCGGCGCGGCCTGACGGGCCTTGGCGGCGCCGGAGGCGGGGGCGGCTTCGGCGGAGGCGACCGCGCCCAGGGCCGACCCGAAGGTCAGGGCGCCGAGGACGACGCCGCCGATGACGCCGGTGGCGGCGCGGCCCCGCAGGGCCAGGGTCTGGGAGGTCAGCTCGCCCGCGCGGTCGCGGAGGGTGGCGAGCAGGGCACTATGGGAATGGTTCGAGCGGAACGACAAGGCAGGGGTCTCCTGATTCCTTCCATGGCCGCCTACCGGGTTAGCTGTCGGATTCGGGCGTGGAAGTCGCCCTACGGCGCACGTGGAAGTGCGCCGATTCACCCCAGAGAGATGGGTCCCCGGCTCCGGGCGCCGTCGTCGGCGCGGGATCGGACTCGGCGGAGCGGCGGCCGTCGATGGCCGCCGCACTGCGATCAGATGGATGACCACGGTTCGCGCGGGTTCGAAATCCGCACACGCGACCGTGATGGCGGGCTCGCCCCTGTCCGGGTGCGGCTCGCCGGCCCCCGGCGACGCATGGAGTGCATCCCCGGAACCAGACAGAAGGTATCAAACTTCCTGCTCAGCGCAAATCGAGGGCAAAGCGCCCGCCCCAGGGGCAAAAACGCGCCCTGGCCCCTTCCTGCCGCGCGGAACGCCTGTCAAACGGCGGGGCATGAGACAAAGGCCACACCAAGCGGAGGTCAGCCCCGGTGAGCGGCGCGCCTCACAGCGCGCGGGGCGCCATGGCCCCGGTGAGCACCAGCCGCCCCGACGTCCGCACCATCGCGGCCACCTCGTCCACCGGGCGGCGCAGCGAGGTCAGGCTGACCAGCCCGGCCAGCAGCACGTGCCCGAGCACGATCTCGATCTCCTCCCGGTCCGGGACCGGATCGCCGATCGCCGCGGCCAGCCGCTCCCGGACGAACAGGAAGAGCACCGTGCGGGCGTCGTCCACGCTGGAGTCGTCCGCCGTCACCGCCTGGACGATCGCCGAGGTCAGCGTCAACTCCTCGGCCGCCACCCGGACCACCCGCTCCAGCATCGACGTGAGCCGCTCCACCGGGGTCGTCCCGACCGCCAGGGAGTCGATGTCGTCGGTGATCCGGTGCGCCCAGGTGGCGGCGACCTCGGTCAGCAGGTGGTCCTTGGTGGCGAAGTAGCGGTACACCGTGGCACGCGCCACCCCGGCACGGTCGGCCACGTCGTGCATGGTCACGGCCGGGTAGCCGCCCTCTAACGCCAGCAGGCGCGCGGCCTCGATCAGTCGCTCCCGCCGGACCTGCTGCTCCTTGCTCAGGGTCCGCGTCACGGTGATCCGCACATCGCCGCTCAACGCGCCTCCTCGGTGGTACCGGACGTGTGACCGATCCCATACTCTCGCACGTCCGTCCGCACCGCGCGCGGCGGGTCACCCGAAGATCAGGCCGCGTCCATACGGCTCCGCCGCGCCGCCCATTCCAGCGAATGGCGAATGGCGTCCTCGATGGAATACTCGGGCTTCCAGCCGAGCAATTCCAGCGCCTTCGCGGGATTGACGTACGCGCCCACGACATCGCCCGGCCTGGCGGGCGCCTCCTCGACCTGGAAACCGTCTCCGACGACGCCGCGGAAGGCCTCCACCAGTTCCCGGACGGTGGTCCCCCCGCCGGTGCCGAGATTGATGACCTGATAACCGGAGCCGCGCCCGTCCGGACCGGCGGGCGCGACGATGGAATCGAACCGCGCCGCCGCCGCGCAGAAAGCGCGGGCGATGTCCCACACGTGAATGTAGTCGCGGACCGCGGTGCCGTCCCGGGTGTCCCAGTCGGTACCGGTGATCCGGAACGGCACGCCCAGCCCGTACGATTCGATCATCTTCCCCAGCGCGTGCGTCGGCCTGCTGCTCTGCAGCCCGGTGCGCATCCGCGGGTCGGCGCCGATCGGGTTGAGGTAGCGCAGCGAGACCACCCGCAGCCCGTAGGCCGAGCACAGGTCCTCCAGCAGCAGCTCGGCCATCATCTTCGAGCGCGTGTAGGGGTTCTGCGGGTCCAGCGACGACCCCTCGCTCACCGACAGGTCCGGCCCGGGCCGGTACATCCCCGCGGTCGAGGCGAAGACCATCCGCTCGCATCCGTTGCGGATCAGATGGCCGGCCAGATTCAGCGTTCCGGTGAGGTTGACGTCGTAATAGCGCTGCGGATCCGACACCGAGTCGGGCACCACGATGAGCGCCGCGCAATGCACCGCGATACCGATGTCGGGATGCGCGGCGAAGATCTCGTCCAGCAGATCGCCGTCGGAGATGTCGCCCTGGTAGAAGATCTTTCCCTGGGTGAACTCGGTCCGCCCGGTGACCAGGCTGTCGAGCACGACCGGAACGATTCCGCGCTCGGCGAACGCCGACGCGATCGTGCTTCCGATGAAGCCCGCTCCCCCGGTTATCAGGACTTTCCCTGACGCATTCCCTGCACGCATTCGAGGCCCCCTATGATCACCCCTGTGATCGATCCCCTGACCGATACGCACAGCTTCGGCAGGCGGTGGCGGACGGTCAACGGCGCGTTCCGCAACTGACCGCCTCCGGACGCGGGTCAACTCGGCGGTCGCGGGACGCGTCCGCGCCCGAGTCCTCCCCGCCGCGCTCGTCCGGGCCGGCCTGTCCAGAACCGGCACCGAACGCGAAGTACAGCGTTTGCGGGATCCGCGGCGGCCGGGCACCGGGGAAGGTCGGGGGATGCGACCGCCCATCCGCGTCCTCATCGTGGACGATCACGCCCTGTTCGCCGAGGCGCTGGCCGCCCGGCTGAACCGGGAGCCCGACCTGGTCATCCTGCCGATCGCGGCGGGCGTGCGGCGCGCGCTGGCGCTGGCCGCCACCGAACGCCCGCAGGTCGTGGTGCTGGACATGACGCTCGGCGCCGAGAGCGGCCTGGACGTGCTGAGCCGGATCCGGGAACGGCACCCCGAGATGCGCGTGGTGGTCCTGTCGGCGATGAGCGAGGTCGACGCCATCGTGCAGGCCGTCCGGTTCGGCGCCGTGGGCTGGCTCTCCAAGACCGAGAGCGCCGACCTGGTCGCCCGCGTCATCCGCGCCGCCGCCCACCACGGCGGCTGGCTGCCGCCCGACGTGCTGGGCGAGGTGCTGCGCCGCCTCCTGGAGGACGGCCCCGAACCCAACGGCGGCGCCCGCCTGCTGGCCGAGCTCACCCCCCGTGAGCGCGAGGTCCTGCAGTGCATGGTGGACGGCCTGAACCGGGCCGAGATCGCCGACCGGCTGGGACTGTCGGCCAACACCGTCCGGACCCACACGCAGAACCTGCTGGCCAAGCTGGACATGCACTCGGCCCTGGAGGCCATCACCCTGGCCATGCGCGCCGGAATGAAACCCGAGTAGTTTGCAATCCCGGCCCAGGGTCCTCGCCTGGCGGCTCGCACCCTGACCGTGCTTGGGCGAGCGCGACATCGCTCCGCGATCTGGCCGGTGACGCTCGCCTTCGGCATCGCACCACCGGCCAGGTAGCGCGCTCGCGCGGTACCTGAGGTCACCCCTGGGACGCTCCCCCACAAATGACGTAGCGGGCCATCGTCTCGATGGGCGATTCGATCTCCGCGAGCCGTTCTTACGCTCGGCCTGACGAGGCCGGAGGGAAGATCGTGGAGATCGACGAAGTCGCGGCGCGCGTGGTCCGCAGCTACTGGAAGCTTCTGCTGGCGATGACGGTGCTGCCGTTGGTGCTGGTGGGGCTGGTGATGAGCGGCCAGGAACCGCCGCACGCGGCCACGTCCCGGCTCCAGGCCAGCAGCAAGGCCACCGACGCGGCGGCCGGGGACGCGGGCGTCAGCATCGTGGTGAGCCAGGTCAAGGCGTTCGCGACCGGCCGGACGCTGCTGGACCGGGTGCTGCGCGGGCAGCGGATCGGGCGGGATCCGGTGAAGCTGGCCAAGAAGGTCACGGTGGCCGGGCTCGGCACCTCCACGGTGGTGGAGCTGACGGTCGAGGACCCGGACCCGGCGGTGGCGCGGCGGCTGACCGACGCGATCGGCGCGGCCGTGGTCGCGGAGATCAACGAGTCCAACCAGGGCTCGATCAGCCGGCAGCTGGCGGCGATCGAGAAGCGGATCCGGGACCTGGAGAAGGAGCTGGGACCGCTGTCGCGGCGGGCCGGGGCGGTCCCGGTGCCCGACATCGGCGCGGCCAACGAGCGGGAGCGGGTCGCGGCGGAGCTGAGCGACCTGCGCACCGGCCGCAGCGAGCTGCGCACGGAGCTGTCGACGGCGGGGACGGCCTCGGTGGTGCAGCCGGCGGTACTGGCCGAGCGGACCGACCCGGTGGTCATGATGGCGGCGATCGCGGGGCTGGTCGGGCTGATCGGCGGGATCCTCGTCGCGGTCGTGATCGAGATGTTCCGGCCGACGATCCCGGGGCCGGGCCGGGTGGCGCGGCGGCTGGGCGTCCCGCTGCTGGGCCGGGCCGACGGCGGCGACGCCGAGCTGGCCGACCTGGGCCGCCGGGTCAGGCTGGCCGCCCGGCGGGCGGGGGTGGACCGGATCGCGCTGGTCGGCGCGCAGGGGCCGCTGCCCGCCGAGCTGGTGTCGCGGATCGTTTCCGCCGTGTACGGGGACGGCGGCGGGGTCGTCCAGGCGAGCGCCGCCGAACCGCCGCCGGACGAACCGGATGAAAGCGGGCCGAGCGTGAACAGCAACGGGCCCTCGTCGGGCGCCGGGGGCGGTTCCTCGGTCGTGCGGGCGGGCGCCAAGGGCACGGGCACGGCGGTCATCGCCAAGAAGGCCGGCGAGGTCGCCGCGCCCGGCGGCGCCGCGCCGCGGCCGGGCGCCAAGCGTTCGGCGTGCCAGGCGCACGCCTTCGAGGACATCGACCCGGGCGCCGACGACGAGGCCGGGGTGGTCGCGGTGGCCGGTCCGGTGACGACGCTGTCGGGGCTGCAGTCGGTCCGCGACCTGGTCGCCGCGTCCGGCTGGCCGCTGCTCGGGGTCGTCGCCACCACTCGGAAGATCAAGGGGTGACTCATGGGGCAGGCCGAGCAGATCACGGTGCCGTTCACCGTGCCGTCCTTCGCCGGGGAGGTGTCGGACGCCGTCGTGAAGGTGCTCGACTCCGGCTGGGTGACCACGGGGCCGCAGACCGCGGCGTTCGAGCAGGACTTCGCCGACCACCTGGGCGCCGCGCACGTGGTCGCGGTCGCCTCGTGCACGACCGCGCTGGAGCTGTGCCTGCGCGCGCTGGACCTGCCGCCCGGCTCGGCGGTGCTGACCCCGAGCCTCACGTTCTGCGGCGCGATCAACGCCATCCTGCACGCCGGGCACCGCCCCGTCCTGGTCGACATCGACGAGGACACGCTGGTGCCGGGCCCGGCCGCGGTCGCGGCGGCCGCGGCCCGGAGCGCGCCCGCCGCAATGATCGTCCAGAACCAGGGCGGGTACCCGGTGGACGTCGCGGCGCTGGCCGCGGCGGCCGGGCTGGACCGGACGCGGGTGATCGAGGACGCCGCGCACGGCCCCGGCGCGGCCCGGGACGGCGTCCCGGTCGGCGCGTCGTCGTACGCGGCCTGCTTCAGCTTCTACGCGACCAAGAACATGCCGATCGGCGAGGGCGGCGCGGTCGCGACCAGCGACCAGGCGTTCGCCGACCGGATCCGCGCGACCCGCCTGCACGGCATGAGCAAGGACTCCTGGCGGCGCTACCTGCCCGGCGGGAGCTGGCGGTACGACGTCAAGAACCTCGGCCTGAAGGCCAACATGACCGACATCCAGGCGTCGATCGGCCGCGCCCAGCTGACCGCGCTGCCCGAGTGGCAGCGGCGCCGCGCCGAGCTGGCGGCCCGGTACGACGAGGCGCTGCGCGGGCTGCCCGGGCTGGTGCTGCCGCAGCGCGACCTCGAGGGCGTCCAGCACGCCTGGCACCTCTACCAGGTGCGGGTCCCGGACCGGGACGCGATCATCGCCGAGCTGGCGGCGGCGGGCGTGTCGACGTCGGTGCACTTCATCCCGGCCGATCAGATGACCGCCTACCGGGAGATCCTCGGCGAAGCGGAGTGCGCGTCGTTGCCGGTGACCGACCGGGTGGCCGAGGAGCTGCTGTCGCTGCCGCTGTATCCGGGGCTGTCGGCCGACGCCCAGGACCGGGTGGTCACCGCGCTCACCGGGGCGCTGCGGGCCCGGGGCTGACCGTGCGCTGGTTCCCCCGCCGCGGCGTCCCCGTCCCGGTCCCGGCCCCGGCCCCGGCCCCGGAGGCGAGTCCGATGGCGCTGCTCCTGGGACGGGACGAGGTCGCGGTGGCGGGACCGCGGGTGCAGCGGCTGGTCGCGGACCGGCGGGTGCTGGTCACCGGGGCCTGCGGGACGATCGGGTCCGCGCTGTGCGAGCGGGTCGGGCGGCTGGGCCCGGCCGCCCTGTGGCTGATGGACCGGGACGGCCGGCGCCTGGACCGGCTGGCGGCGGAACTGGCCGGACGGCCGGGCACCGAGCGGGTGATGGCGGCGCGGGCCGATGTCCGCGACCGCGGCCGGGTCGAGGCGGTCCTCCGCGAGGCCCGGCCCGAGCTGGTCTTCCACGCCGCCGGGCAGAACGAGCTGGGCAAGGTCGAGGACGACCCGTGCCAGGGCGTGGCCGCCAACGTGGTCGGCACCCGGCGCCTGGTGGACGCGGCGGTGCGGCACGGCGTGGAGCGGCTGGTGCTGGTGTCGTCCGACAAGGCGGCCGATCCGGCGTCGGTGCTCGGGGCGACGATGCGGCTGGGCGAGCTGCTGCTGCAGACGGCCACGCCCGGCCCGACCCGGTTCGCGGCGGTGCGGGTCGGCAACGTGATCGGCGCGCGCGGCTCGCCGCTGACCGCGCTGGCCAGCCGGATCTCCTCGGGCGAGGCGGTGACCCTCACCCATCCGGAGGTGGCGCGGCACTTCATGACGCTGGCGGAGGCGGCCGTGCTGCTGCTGGAGGCGGCGGCGCTGACCGAGGAGGCCGAGACGTTCGCGCTGGACATGGGCAGCCCGGTGCCGGTGGTGGAACTGGTGCACCGGTACGCGGCGCGGCTGCGGCTGCCGGAGGTGACGATCCGGTTCAGCGGGCTGGGCCCGGGCGAGAAGCTGGCCGAGAAGACCTTCGCCGACTCCGAGCGCCGGATCCGCACCGCCCATCCCAAGATCTGGGGGACCCGTCCGGCGCCGCCGCCCGCCGGGCTGCCGGATCTGCTGGACGCGCTGGAACGCGCCGCCGCCCGGGGCGACGCGGCGGGGGTCCGGCTGGCGCTGCGCCGGCTGCTGCCCGAGTACCGCCCGGTCCGGCGGCCCCGGCCGTCCGGCGAGCGGCCGCTGTGCGAGGCCGCCGGCCCGCGCTTCGATCCCCCCGTGTTGTGAGGTGCTCGTGAGGACAAGCCGCAAGCTCAGGGTGGCCACCGTGATCACCCGTTTCAACGGCGGAGCCGGGCAGGTGGCGCTGAACGGGGCGCTGGCCCTGGACCCGTCCGACTACGAACGCGCGGTGATCACCGGCGGGGTCGGCATCGACAGCGCCGCCGCCGCACGGGACAAGGAGGTCCGGTACGGGGACGACGCGGTCGGCAACGCCGCCGCCGGGGATTTCACCCCGCGCGCGCACGCGGCCGGGATGGAGATCGTCCAGGTGCGGCCGCTGGTCCCGCAGATCTCGCCGCGCGACGACCGGGCGGCGCTGCGGACGCTCACCCGGGTGCTGGCCGAGGGGCGGTACGACGTCGTCCACACCCACAGCGCCAAGGGCGGGGTGATCGGGCGGATCGCGGCGGCGCGGGCGGGGGTGCCGCGGATCGTGCACACCTGGCACGGGTTCCCGTTCAACGAGTTCCAGTCGTGGCCGCGCCGCCGCGCCTACGTCCGGCTGGAGCGGATGGCCGCCAAGCACACCGACGCGTTCCTGGCGATCGGGTCGGAGACGGTGACGACGGCGCTGCGGCTGGGCCTGGCCACGCCGGAGCGGATCCGGCTGTCGTGGCCGGCGGTGGACGTGGCCGCCTACGCCGCCGCGCCCGGCTCGCGCGCGCAGGCCCGGCGGCGGCTCGACCTGCCGCTGGGGGTGAAGGTCGTCGGTTCGATCGGCCGGCTGACGTTCCAGAAGGGCCCGGAGATCTTCGTCAAGGCGCTGGCGCGGCTGCCCGACGACGTGTTCGGGCTGTGGGTCGGCGGCGGGGCGATGGCCGGGGAGCTGGAGAAGCTGGCCGCGCGGCTGGGCGTCGCGGACCGGATGCGCTGGCTGGGGCATCGCGACGACGTGGCGGACGTGCTGCCCGCGTTCGACGTGATGGCGATGGCCAGCCGGTGGGAGGGCCTGCCCTGCGTGCTGGTCGAGGCGATCGGGGCGGGGATCCCGCTGGTCGCGACGGCCGTGCCGTCCAACCAGGACCTGGTGCTGTCCGGGGAGACGGGCCTGCTGGTGCCGCCGCAGGATCCGGCCGGGCTGGCCACCGCGATCGCGCACCTGCTGGACGACCCGGCGGCCGCGGCCCGGATGGCCGAACGCGCGCGCGGGCGGGTCGGCGACTGGTTCTCCCCGGAGTACCTGGGCGCGGTGCTGGACGACACCTACCGGGGGAGCTCCAGGCGGCCATGACCACGATCACGACCACCAAGCCCTCCGCGCGACCGCTCGCGGAGCCCGCGCCGCCGGAAGGGGAGCCGCGGGCCGGCGGGCGGTCGCTCGTGGGCGTGATCCTGGTCGGCGGGATCGCGTCGCTGCCGATGCTGATGCCGTTCGGGCTGCCGCCCGGCCCCGGCAACACCGGGCTGCCCGACCTGGCGCTGATCGTGGTGACGATGACGGCGCTGCTGTGGGCCGCCACGCACCGCCATCCGGTGCGGTGGCCGCTGCTCGTCCCGACGCTGCTGACCATCGTCGCCGGCGGCATCGCCGCGATCGTGAACGACGCGGGCGCGCTCACCCTGGTCAAGGACCTGTTCGTGCTGCTGTGGGGGGTCAGCGTCGCCAACCTGGCGCGGGACACCGGCTTCCTGCGGCCGGCGATCAGGTCGTGGGTGTGGATCGGCACGTTCTACGCGCTCATCATGATCTTCGGGTTCCTGGTCGGGAACGACACGCTGTCGGGCAAGCAGGTGGACGGCGAGCGCGCCATGTTCACCTTCGGCGACGCCAACTACGCCTCCAACTGGTTCATCTGCGTCTTCTTCATCGCCCGCGCCGCCCGCGTCCCGGAGCGGGCGTGGCAGCGCTGGACGGTGTGCGGGATCCTGCTGCTCGCCGAGGTGCTGACCGGCTCCAACGGCGGCGCCCTGGCGCTGGGCGTCGCGATCGTGGCCGGGTACGTGTTCCGGCTGTTCCGCGAGGGCAAGGCGCACCACGCGGTCGCGGTCATGTCGCTGGCGGCGTTCGCGGGCGGCGGCGGGATCGCGGCCGTCTCCCTGATCGACGTCCAGCCGTACCTGGACCGGGCCGGCGCCGCCTCCCCCATCCTGCGCGACTCGATCGGCCGCACGACCGGGGAGAGCACCGAATCGCGCAGCACGGTGTTCGCCACGACCGTCGAGATGATCGAGCGGCAGACCCATCCGTGGGGCATCGGGCCGGGCCACACCGAGGCCGCGATGCTGGAGAACCAGGAGACCTACGTCCGCGAGGCGCACAACGACTACATCGCGGCGGTGCTGGAGCGCGGCTTCCTGGGCGGGGTCGCGCTGATCGTCCTGGTGTTCGCGCTGCTGCTCAAGTGCCTGCGGATCGCCCGCCGGGACGCGCTGGCGCCCGCGTACGCGCGGATCGTCCCGCGGCCGGAGCTGTTCGGGGCGCTGGTGCTGGTCTTCCTGGTCTCCGCGCTGTTCTACGAGACCCTCCACTACCGGCACGGCTGGGCGTTCTTCGGGCTGATCGCCGCGCTGGACCTGTTCGGGCGCCGCGACGCCGCCGGCGCCGCCGACCGGGAGGCGGCATGACCGAGACCCGGCCGCGGCCCGGCGACGCCGTCCCCGACACGGTGCTGCCCACCGAGCACTCCGCCGCGCCCACCCGGACGATCACCGGCCGGATCGCCCGGCTGATGGCGGGCAACATGGCGGGCCGGGTGGGCGCGCTGGCCTCGCTCGGCATCGCGACGATCATGGTCGCCCGGATCGGCGGGCCCGAGCTGGTCGGCGCGTTCACGCTGGTCCGGATCCTGCCGGGGCTGGTCTGCCACCTGTCCAACGCGGGGCTCCCGGCCGCCGCGCCCTACTTCCTGGCGGGCACGGACGGGGCGGGGCGGGAGTACGACCAGTCGGCGGTCCGGCCCACGCTGGCGTGGCTGACCGTCGCGGGCGCGCTGGCCGGGGCGGTGGGCTGGCTGGCCTTCAGCCCGCTGATCCATCTGGCGTTCTTCCAGTCGTTCGGGTTCTGGGTGGCGCTGGCCGCGACCGTCCCGGTGTTCACGCAGGGGTTCGTGTCGGTCGGCAAGGGCCTGCTGCAGGGCACCGACGACCTGCGCGGCGCGAGCCTGGCGATCGCGGTCGAGGAGTTCGTGTTCCTGCCCATCTACCTGGTGATCCTGATCGGCTGGTACGGGCCGGGCGCGCTGGTCACCGGGCTGGTGCTGGCGGACGTCGCGGCCGCGGCGTGGATCATCGTGCGGCTGGCGCGGCGCGGCTTCTTCAAGGGCTGGGGCCGCCCCGACCTCCGGCTCGGCCGCACCATCGCGGGCTACGGCCTGCGCGGCTACCTCGGCCAGCTGATCGACCTGCTCCAGCTGCGCTTCGACATGGCGCTGCTGGGCGCGCTGGCGGGGCCGAAGGTGCTGGGCGTCTACACGGTGGCCAGCAAGTTCGCCGAGCTGGTGCAGTTGCCCGGCCTGGCGCTCAACTACGTGCTCTACCCCGACTTCGCCCGCGACGACCGGGCCGAGGCGACCCGCCGCACCCGCCGGATGATCCTGCCCGCGCTGGGGGTGTCGGCGCTGGCCGCGCTGCCGCTGGCGCTGATCGCCGGGACGGCGCTGCCGCGGGTGTTCGGCGAGGTCTTCGGCGACGCGGTGGTGCCGACCTACATCCGGCTCGCCGGGGTGGTCACCTTCGGCGTCACCGGGCTGGTCATGGCCTACCTGTACGGGGTCGGCCGGCCGGGCGCCGCCTCGACCGGGCAGGCGATCGGGCTGGTCGCGGTGGTGCTGGCCGGGGTGTACCTGATCCCCCGGTACGACGCGGCGGGCGCCGCGACCGCGACCGCGGTGTCGTTCGTCGCGACCACGGTGGCGCTGCTGGCCTGGTTCCGGCATGTCGGGCGGCGCATCGAGACGGGCACGGGCCACCCCGGCACGGGCGAGAGGAATGGGTGACGGCATGACGGAGCGAGAGCTGGACACGCGGCCGGTCGACCCGTCCGACGGGGTCGCGCCGGCCACCGCGCGCCGGGTCCTGGACGTCGCCGGGGCGCTGGCCGGGCTGGTGCTGCTGAGCGTCCCGCTGCTGCTGATCTACCTGCTGGTGCGGGCGTCCAGCCCGGGCCCGGGGATCTTCCGGCAGACCCGGGTGGGGCAGGGCGGGCGGCCGTTCACCATGTACAAGTTCCGCACCATGCGGCAGGGCGTGGGCGGGCTCACCGTCACCGCCAACTGCGATCCGCGGCTGACCCGGATCGGCAAGCTGCTGCGCGAGTGGTCGCTGGACGAGCTGCCGCAGCTGGTGAACGTGCTGCGCGGGCACATGACGCTGGTCGGGCCGCGGCCGGAGACCTACGACCTGGCGGTGCACTACGACCCGGGCAGCCGCTGGATCTTCGACCACCGGCCCGGGCTGACCGGCGTGTCGGAGGTCCGCTTCCGCGACTTCGACGTGCTGCCGCCCGGGGCTGAGGTCGACCTGGTCAACTACATCGAGCGGATCGTGCCCGCCCGGGTCGCGGTGGACGCGGTCTACCTCGGCGACCCGTCCATGCGGGCCACGCTCGGCGCGCTGTGGGACACCGTCAGGCACATCCTCGGCTTCACCGTCCCGCCGCTGGAGACCTCGCCGCCGCCCGCCCGGCCCGCCGCGGAGGAGTCCGCGTCCGAGGAGACCGGCTCCGCGGCCTGACCGTTCCTGGAGGCAAGCCATGGACACGCGGATCAAGGTCTCCGCCGCGGTGGTCGCCGTCGCGGTCCTGGTCGCGGGGCTGCTCTTCTACGTGCGGCACCGCGCCGCCGAGCCGTACCGGCCGTACCGGGGCCCGCTCGCCAGCCCGGGCCGGCCCGGCGGCGAGCCCGGCAGGACGCTCAACATCGCGCTCAACACCGAGCCGTCGGACTACCCGCGGCTGCGCGCGCTCGGCTACGACCTCGTGGACGTCAAGCCCGACGACGCCTCGGTCGACGGCGTCCCGGACGGCATGCGCGCCCTGCTGTGGGTCGGCAACTTCACGTGCGAGGACTTCGAGCTGTCCATGGCGGAGTTCACCGAGGCGGTGCGGCGGCTGGCGCGGCATCCCAAGGTGTACGGCTGGTACCTCTCCGACGAGCCCAATCCGCGCGAGTGCCCGCGGGTCGCCGACGAGATCCGGCGCCGCGCCGACCTCATCGAGCGCGAGGCGCCCGGGCAGGTCTCGTTCATCTCGCTCACCGACTGGCCGATGCGGACGGTCACGCCCGAGCGGGTGAACGTGGACCTGGTCGGGCTCGACCCGTACCCCTGCAAGGGCTCGGCGCGGACCCGCGCCACCTGCGACATCAACGCCATCGACCGGATGGTGCGGATGGCCGACCAGGCCGGTGTCCCGCGGCGGGTGATCGTGCCCGTCTACCAGACGTTCGGGCAGGGCTGCTCACGCGGCGACAAGCAGTACTGGCTGCCGACCGAGGAGCAGATGCGCCAGATCCTGCGCCGCTGGGACCGGCTCGTCCCGAACCCGCCGATGGACATCGCCTATTCGTGGGGGCATCAGGGCCGCTGGGCCTGCCCCACGCTCGCCGACGCGACCGGGGGCGAGCACCCCGACCTGCAGTCGATCATGCGGGCGCGCAACTCCCGGTAGCCCCGGGTCAGGGTGCGGAGTTCTCCGCGACCGCGGGCGGGCGCGACAGGTCCAGTTCCAGCGAGCCCAACTGGAGGGCGAGCACTTCCAACGTCGTCACGAGCAGCACGAAACCCACGGCCAGCAGGCCGAACTTCTTCTTCCCCAGCACTTCCCCGAACCCCTTCAAGCCCCCAGAAACCCCTAAAACGTAGCACGGCTAACAAATACGAAGTGCACGGACCTGGTCACATTCAGAGAACATTGCGTCTCCTTTCAGGACACCCTGCGGCTCGCCAGACCGGCCGACCGGGCGTTGACGCAGCGGCCGGTCGAGAGGTCGAAGGCGAAATTGTGCGCCAGGCAGTGGACCTGCCCGTCGCGCACCACGGCGCCCACCGACAGGTCCTCTCCGGCGTGCGGGCAGTAGCGCGGGATGTCGTAGGCCAGCCCGTCCGACTCGACGACGATGCGCTCGGACTCGTCCCGGCCCGTCTCGTACGCCTCCACGGCCTGGAGCGCCGGGGCGTTTGCGTGCTTCAGCAGCCCGACGAGATGGTCGTTGTAGACATCCGGGTCGCGGTAGAGGCTGAGGCGGAACGAGATGAGCAGGTCCTCCCACGCGATCCCGCCGCTCAGCACGCCCTCCACCCAGCGGCCCGCCGTGGTGATGCGGTAGTGCGGCCGGGTGCCGGGGGCGGCCTCGCCGACCTTGACGCCGTCCGGCGAGATGTCGACGTCCCACACGCCGCCGTTGGGCCCGGTGACCTCGAAGCGGACCACCATGTCGATCTGGCCGAGGAAGTAGTCGCTGAGCCCGCCCAGGTACTCGAAGTGGGCGGCGAAACGGTCGTAGAGCCCGGGACCGGGGTGCGGGAAGCGGGCCAGCACGCTCGCGATCGCGTCCGCCCGGTCCGCGGCGTACCTCCGCAGGTAGCCCTCGCGGAACGCGTCGTCGAAGGAGAACCCGGCCGAGACCGGGTCGCGGACGACCCCGCCGGTGTCCAGGTCGAGGACGTCGCCCGGCTTGAAGTGGTCCCAGCGCTGGGCGGGCAGGTGCTCGCGCAGCCAGGCGGTGGAGACGTCCGGGTCGCAGAACGCGCCGTCCCGCTGTTCCAGCACCCGGTTCAGCGGCCGCACCTCCTCGTCCAGGAAGCAGGGCGGCCCGGCGAAGGGCACGGCCAGCTCCGGGGCGGCCTGCCGGACCAGGCGCTGCACCGAGCGCAGCTTGGAGACGCGCTTGGCCATGGAGACCTCGGCCATCTCCGCGGGCGGGTACTCGTAGCAGATCGGGTGCCAGGACGCGCCCGAGGTCTGCAGCGCCATGACGTCCAGGCGCCCGCCGGCCATGTGCTTGGCCCGGCGCGCCTGGGCGGCGGTGAGCCGCGCGTCGTTGCAGTGCAGGACCGCCTGCCCGTCCGCGACGATGAGAAATGCGGCGTCATGGCACATCGGCGAGAGCTCCGGAATGACGGTCATCCAGGAGCCGCGATTGTCCAGTGGGAATTTCTGCCACGCCGGTATCTCGATTACCTGGCGGGAACCCGCGGCCGCCGCCATCCGTTCTCGGAAGGCGGGCCCCGGATAGCGCGGAATGAGGATCCGGGTACGGCCGGGAAGCCGGCCGATGAACCACGGATCGAAATGATCTAGGTGCTCGTGCGAGACGGCGACCCAATCGGCGTCGGCCAGCCCGGCGGCGTCCAAATGATCGTTTCTCGGGTACTGGTGCCAGGCGCCGAGGAAGGCACCGGTCGACGCGAGCCAGGGGTCCGCGAGCAGGCGGAACGCGCGGGCGCTGACCGCCACTCCGGCATGTCCGAGAAAAGTGATCGTCGGCATGTCATGACTGTCCCTCCCGGCCCGCGCGGCCACACCCGGCGGAATGCGCAAGACGGCTACGACGAAGGTATGAAGAAATGGCGCCGGGGTGGTGGACAATGCTTCTTGAGCGTACTTGCGGACCCGCTTGCGAGCACGCTCGAAGGTAGCCCCGAACGGGCCCCGAGTCTTACGGAAGACGTCCCCTAAAACGGCCCGGTTTACGCTCCGCATTGGCATGTCCACTTCCGGTCAGCAACTGGTCTGTTGCGGTCAATTGTCTGGACAGCCGTTCCCGCACGGGTGACGGTCATGGCGGTGCTGGTAATAAGGGACGGGGGTCCTTCCATGAACAACGGGCAGTCTCGGTCTTCTCCGGTGGCCACGCCCGCTCATGTCACGATGCTCACCACCGCCGACCCGGCCGCGACCGGACCGGAGGACCCGGGGCTGTGGCGGCGGCGGCTGCGTCATGACATCCGACACGAACTCGGCACGATCATCATGCTGGCGTCCGCGGTCGCGGTGGCCGACGACATCGGCGCCGGCAGCCGCGAGCGGGTCGAGCAGCTGCTCGGCGAGACCCGCTGGCTCGACCACCTGCTGCGCCTGCTGGACGAGGGCGGCGGCGGGGTGGACGCGGGCGCGGACGGCGGCATGGACGAGGCGGGGCAGCCGATGCCGTCCCCGGAGCGGATCCGGGTCGACGACCTGGCCGCCGAGGTGGTCACCGGCATGCGGCTGGCCACCCCGCACGAGGTCCGCTTCCGCGGTGCCGAGGCATGGGCGAACATGGACCCGGTGGCGTTGTGGCGCGCGCTCCGCAACGTCCTCGACAACGCCTGCCGGGTCGCGGCCGGCCGGGTGGACGTGCGCGTCACCGCCGGGCACGGCTGGGTGGCCGTGCAGGTCGACGACGACGGCCCGGGGTTCGGCGCGGGCAAGGCCGGGCTGGCCTCGCTGGGGCTCGGCATCGTGCACGACCTGATCTCCGAGTACGGCGGCGGGCTGGAGATCCGCACCTGCGAGATGGGCGGGGCGCGGGTCCGGTTGCTGCTGCCGTCGGCGCCTCCGGCCAGGGTGGTCGCGGCCGGGACGGTGCACGCCGACGACTGGCGGCCGCATCCATGAGCCGGCCGTCCGCAGCCGGGCCCCTGCCCGGGCCGGCCCCGGCCACGCGGGTGGTGGTCTGCGACGACCACGCGGTGTTCGCCGACTCGCTGGCTCTGGTGCTGGCCGACGCCGGGCACGTCGTGGTGGGCGTCGCCTACTCCCCCGGCGAGCTGCCGGCGGTGCTGGCCTCGCGGCGCGCCGACGTGTGCCTCATCGACCTGCAGTTCCCGTCCGGGACGGCGCTGGAGTGGATCCCGCGGCTGCGGGCGGCGGCGCCCGCTGCCCGTTTCGTCGTGCTGACCGGGTTCCTGGAGCGGCACGTGCTGGAGGCCGGGCTGGCGGCGGGCGTGCGGGGGTTCGCGCACAAGGGGCAGCAGGCCGGGGACGTCCTGGAGGTGCTGCGCCGGGTCGCCCGCGGCGAGGTCGTGGTCGACCGGGCCGCACTGCGCGGCGGCCCGGTCGACCGCCCGCGCAACCAGGCGCAGAAGGTGGCGCGGTTCCTCACCCCGCGGGAGCGGGAGGTGCTGACCCGGCTGGCGCGCGGCGAGTCCACCCAGGCGCTGGCCAAGGCGATGGGCGTCACCCGCAGCACCGCGCGCAGCCATGTGCAGAGCGTGCTGAGCAAGCTGGGCGTGCACTCCCAGCGCGAGGCGGTGATCGAGGCGGCGCGGCACGGGCTGGTCAGCGTGGAGACCGGGGAGTGGCTCGCGGGCTGACATCACGGGGCCGCCGATACCGCCCGGGGAGTACGCCCGGTCCCTCCCCCCGGCCGACGCCCTGTCCGGTTCAGGTGGCTTAACGTGCTCCAATGAGCAGTTCCCCGCCGAATACGGCCCCAGCGGGCGGCCCGCCGCCGGCCGGGGCGGCGCGCCTGCACCTGCCGCTGCCCGGCCAGTGGCCCGTGTGGGCGGTCCCGGCCTTCCTCGCCTTCCTCCAGGTGGTCGGCTCGATAGGTGCGCAGGACAAGGGGGACCGCGGGCCGTGGGAGAACGAGGGGTGGGGCCCCCGTGGGGGCCCGCCCGACTACCACAGCACCCCGCTCGACCCGCTCGGCTTCGCGCTGCTCATCGGCGGCCCGCTGCTGCTGCTGCTCCGCCGCCGGCACCCGGTCTTCACGCTCCTGTCCGTGGGCGCCGTGACCGGCCTCTACCTGCTGCGCGCCTACACCTACGGGCCGGGCCTGGCCGCCGCCGCCGTCGCGATCCTGGGGGCCGTGACGGCGGGCCACCGGCTGACCGCCTGGGTGGGGACGTTCGCGGGACTGGCCGGCTACTTCACGCTCACCTGGTTCATCGGGGTGCCGTTCGAGCAGCGCGGCATGCCCGGGCGGCCCTTCCCGGTGGAGGAGCCCAGCCTGGGCTCGACCGTGTTCGCGGTCGCCTGGGTGGTGGTCCCGCTGATCAGCGGGGAGCTGATCCGGATGCGCGCGCAGCGGGCCGCCGCCGCGGCCCGCACCCGGGCCGAGGAGGAGCGCCGCCAGGCCAGCGAGGAACGGCTGCGGATGGCCCGCGAGCTGCACGACGTCCTGGCGCACAACATCTCGATGATCAACGTGCAGGCCGGGGTGGCGCTGCACCTCATCGACCAGGACCCCGAGCAGGCGCGGACCGCGCTGGCGGCGATCAAGGAGGCCAGCAAGGAGGCGCTGAGCGAGATGCGGTCGGTGATCGGGGTGCTGCGCTCGCAGGGCGAGAGCGCGCCGCGCGCCCCCACCGCGGGGCTGGCCCGGCTGGAGGAACTGCTCGGCCGCGCCCGATCGGCGGGGCTGCGGGTGGAGGCCGAGATCACCGGGGAGCGGCGGCCGCTCCCCGCCGGCACCGATCTGGCCGCGTTCCGGATCGTCCAGGAATCGCTCACCAACGTGACCCGGCACGCGGGCCCCGGCCCGGTGACGGCCACGGTCCGGATCGCCTACGGTGAGCGGGAGATCGCCGTCGAGGTCGCCGACGACGGCCACGGCGTGTCGCTGCTGGACGACCATCCGGGCGGCAGCGGGATCAACGGGATGCGGGAACGCGCCGCCGCCCTCGGCGGCACGTTCTCGGCCGGGCCGCGGCCCGGGGGCGGGTTCCGGGTGAGCGCCGCGCTCCCCGTCGAGGACGAGTCCGGCGCGCACGGCGGGCCGGGCCGGGGAGGTGCCGAGTGATCAAGGTTCTGCTGGCCGACGACCAGGTGCTGGTCCGCGCGGGGTTCCGGGCACTCCTGGACGCCCAGTCCGACATCGAGGTGGTCGGGGAGGCCGGGGACGGCGAGGAGGCCGTCGCGCAGGCCCGGCGGCTGCGCCCGGACGTCATCCTCATGGACATCCGGATGCCCGGCCTGGACGGGCTGGAGGCCACCCGGCGGATCGCCTCCGACGAGCGGCTGGACGGCGTCCGGATCGTCATCCTCACCACCTTCGAGCTGGACGAGTACGTCTTCGAGGCGCTGCGCGGCGGGGCGGGCGGCTTCCTGGTCAAGGACACCGAGCCGGTGGAGCTGATCAACGCGGTGCGGGCGGTGGCGGCCGGGGACGCGCTGCTGTCGCCGAGCGTGACCCGCCGGCTGATCGCCGAGTTCGCCACCCGGGCCAAGGAGCCGGCGCCCTCGCCGCGGCTCAACTCGCTCACCGAGCGGGAGCGGGAGGTGATGGCGCTGGTCGGCGAGGGCCTGACCAACGAGGAGATCGCCGCCCGGCTGGTGGTGAGCCCGGCGACCGCCAAGACCCATGTGAGCCGCACCATGGTCAAGCTGGGCGCCCGCGACCGCGCCCAGCTGGTGGTCTTCGCCTACGAGTCGGGTCTGGTCAAGCCGGGCTGGCTGTCCTGAGATCTCCTGCCCGGTGCCGGCTCCGCGGCGCCGATTCGGCGCCCCTCCACTGTCGTCCGGCGCGGCGGCATGGCAGGGTGGTCGGACGCAGCCCGACCGACACGCCCGACGGACACGGAGGAGCCGGTGTCGCACGCCACCAAGATCCTGGCCGTGGACGACCGTGAGGAGAACCTGGTCGCTCTCACGGCCGTCCTGGACGCGCTGCCGGTCGATGTCGTCCCGGTGGGCTCCGGCCAGGCCGCGCTCCGGGAGCTGCTGAACGACGAGTTCGCGCTGATCCTGCTCGATGTGGTGATGCCGGAGATGGACGGCTTCGAGACGGCCGGGCACATCAAGAGCCGGCCCCGCACCCGGGACATCCCGATCATCTTCCTCACCGCGGCGGGCGAGGGCGGCGAGCAGGCGTACCAGGGCTACGCGGCGGGCGCGGTCGACTACCTCACCAAGCCGTTCGACCCCTGGCTGCTGCGCGCCAAGGTGTCGATCTTCGTCGATCTGCACCGCCGGACGCTCCAGCTGCGCAGCCAGGCAGCGCTGCTGCGGCAGTCCCTCGACGGCGACGACGACGCGGACGGCGCCGGCCGCGACCAGATCCTCAAGACGCTCGACGACCGGATGACCCGGGTGGAGCAGGACACGGCGCGGCTGCGCGAGGGCGAGACCGCCCTGGACGATCTCGAGGCGCACGTCGCCGACCTGCGGCTCGCGCTGAACGCCCTGGCCGCCGGAAGCTGACCGGGGCCGTCACCCGGCCGCGGCGGCCCCCGCGTCCACGGGCCCCGCGTCCACGGGCATCGAGATCGCGGACACGGAGACCACCGGCGGGGCGGTGCCCGCGGCGGTCGAGTTGAGGCTCCGCCGCAGGATGAACGCACCGGCCAGCACTGCGGCGACCACCAGGATCACCGCGATCGTGACGATCACGATGGTCTTGCGGCGCTCGCGCTCCCGGTGCCCGGTCGACGGCGCGGGCTGCTGCCACTGCCGGTACTGCGCCGGCTGCTCCCACAGCGGGGGCGTCTGGGGGCCCGGTGGCGGTGGGACGGCCCACTCGGTCTCCAGCAGCGTCCGCACCTCGGGATCGTGCGGCGATCCCGATCCCGATCCCGTCTCCTGGCGCGGGCCGCCGCCACGGTCGCCCTGCCGCTCCTGATGGGGCTGCTGTGCCCGAGGAGGCGGCTGGGCGTGATGCCTGCGGTTCTCTCCGGCGGTGCCGGACCGCGGGTGCGCGTTCGGCTGGAAGACGGCGCTGTTCTGGCTGTACGCCGCCGGCCCCGATTCGCGGCGGGTCGGCTCGTCGAGGATCGTGTCCGCGGCCTCGTCCACCACCGTCTGGTCGTAGTCGGTGCCCGCCGGCTCGTCCAGGATGGTGTCCTCGGCCAGCCGGATCGACATGCGCGGGATCGGCTCCGGCATCGTGGCCACGTGGGTGAGCATGGGCTGCGTCTGTGCGCCGCTGAGCCGCCGGGCGGGCTCGCGCGCCAGCAGCCCCTCCAGCACCGACGCCAGCGGTCCCGCGTTCCGCGCGGGCGGGACGGGCTCGGTCAGCGCCGCCTGGAGCGAGGCCATGGCATCGGCCCGCTCGTAGGGCGAATGGCCCTCCAGAGCCGCGTACAGCGTCGCGCCGAGGGCCCACAGGTCCGAGGCGGGCACCGCGCGCTCCCCCTGCGCGCGCTCTGGCGGGATGTAGGCGGGCGATCCCATCACCAGGCCGGTCTGGGTGAGGGTCGCATCGCCCTCCACCTGGGCGATGCCGAAGTCGGTCAGCACCACCCGGCCCGCGTCGGTGATCAGGACGTTGCTCGGCTTGATGTCGCGGTGCAGGATGCCCTTCTCGTGGGCGTGCCGCAGCGCCGCGAGCATCTGCAGCCCGATCTCGGCCACCCGCCGGTGCTGCAGCAGGCCCTCCTCCAGGACCTCCTGGAGCGAGCGGGCGCGCACCAGCTCCATCACGATCCAGGGCCGCTCGGACTCCTCCACCACGTCGTGCACCGTGACCACGCCCGGGTGGTTCAGCCGGGCCGAGGCCCGGGCCTCCCGGAAGGTCCGCTCGTACAGGACGTCACGCTCGTCCGGGGTCAGCCCCGGCGGCAGCACCACTTCCTTGACCGCGACCTCGCGGTCGAGCATGACGTCATAGGCACGCCACACGGTGCCCATGCCACCACGGCCCACCACCGCGTCCAACCGGTAGCGGTTGGCGAGCAGATGACCCTCTCCCATGTCTAAATGGTCCCCCGTCACGAGCGGCCCTGCCTAGAGGAACGCCTCGCGCACACTCCATGGTCTGTTGTCGGCTGCGGGACGCTCCCGTCCGTCCCGGTCGTCATTCGCACGTTCAAGGTCGGAACGTGTCGAGCACATTGTTCACGGTTCCCTGGTACGTGTTCCACCTGGACGCCGGAACCGCCACCAGAACGGCATACGGCTGCCCATTCACCATGACTCCCCGGTTCCTGGCCCTGTATTTGCTCCAGGTGAACTCGATGTCGGCGGCGGGCCGCCCGCCCACGGTCGTCCTGGCGAGGCCGACCCTCTGGAAGCCGGGCAGCTTGCCGTTGCCTCTGACCTCCCGCGACCACTGCTGCCAGTGCGCGTAGGGATCGCCGGACCACACCGTCTGGTCCACCTGGATGTAGGCGTCCGAGGCGGGGTCCAGCCAGAACGTGCTGTTGCCCTGCGCCTTGCGCGTCCAGCCCGCCGGGACGCCGATCGTGAACCCCGGGCCGCGCTGCTGCGTGAAGCCCTGAGGCAGGGCCGGTAGGGCGGTCCTGATGCCGCTCGGGAACTCCTTCGAGGGCTGCACCGGCTGCACCGGGGAGCCATGGGTGGGCAAGGTCGCCCCGGGCGGGAGCCCGGGGCCCGCATCCGCCCTTTTCATGTTCTTCTTCTCCGGCCAGAGGACGAACCCGACGACGCCCACGATCACGAGGGCGATCGCGGCGCCCGCGAACACCGGGATCAGCACTCCGCCGCGCCGGCCCGCCCGGCCGCCGGCGGCGGTCGGGCCCAGGCCGTCCGCCCCGGGCCCCCGGGGGGCGGGGACGTGCGAGGTGGACGACGCGGCGAGCCCCTGGGTCCGATCCCCGGCCGGAGGACCGGGCGACAGCACGGTCTCCGATTCGGTGACGGCCGCGCCGGCGGCGTTCCCCGCGGTCACCGGTGCCGGCGGCGCGCCGAACGGGGCCGGAGCCGGGACGGCCACGGCGGAGGCGCCCGTGGCGACCTGCCTGAGCATCTCCTCGGCCTGCTCGGCCCGCAGCCGGTCCACCGGATCGGTCTTCAGCAGCCCCTCCAGGACGGGGGCGAGCGCGCCCGCGTTCCGCGGCCGGGGCGGCTCCTGCGTCATGACCGCGGCGAGCACGGCCATCGCGTCGGACCGGTGGTGCGGCGGTTTGCCCTCGCACGCCGCGTAAAGCGTCGCACCCAGTGCCCACAGGTCGGACGCGGGGATCGCGCGCTCGCCCTTCACCCGCTCGGGCGACATGTAGGCGGGCGACCCGACCAGCAGCCCGGTCTGGGTGAGGGTGGCGTCGCCCGCGACCTGCGCGATGCCGAAGTCGGTGAGGACCGCGCGGTCCTCGGCGGTGATGAGCACGTTGGCGGGCTTGACGTCGCGGTGCAGGATGCCGATGGCGTGGGCGGCCCGCAGCGCGCCCACGACCTGCCGCCCGATGCCCGCCACGCGGCCCGGCGGCAGCGGCTCGCCGTCGTCCAGGATCTCCTGGAGGGACCGCGCCCGGACCAGCTCCATGACGATCCAGGGACGGTCGTCCTCGTCCACGACATCGTGTACGGTCACCACGCCCGGATGGTTCAACCGGGCCGAGGCGCGCGCCTCGCGCAGCGTCCGGCGGTGCCGGTCCTCGCGCTCCTGGTCGCTCAGATCCTGCCGGAGCAGCACCTCCTTGACCGCGACCTCGCGGGCGAGCATCTCGTCGCGGGCGCGCCAGACGGTACCCATGCCGCCTCGCCCCACCACCGCGAGAAGCCGGTAGCGGCCGGCGACCAGGCGCCCGTCCTCCTGTTGCGGCGCTTGCACAGATCGTTCCCCGTCCGACATGTGTCGCGACACTACCGATCTCTTATTAAAGATCGGTATACCGACTCGCGCGTGAACCCTTGCCGTGGCGGGGGTTTCAGTCGTCCTTGCCCTCGAAGAACCGGTAGACCGGATCCATCTCGGCGAACGTCCGGTCCCAGTCCTTGTCCGGCGCGACCAGCACGATCGCGTACCCCATGTCCTTCATGACGAACCCGCGGTTGAGCGCGTGCAGCCGTCCGTCGCGGCCGTCGTAGGTCCACTCCCAGTCGGCCGCCTTCTCTCCGTCGGAGTCGCTGACCGGCTCGCCGTCGGCCACCGGGGCGATCTTGACCAGCTGGTAGCCGCCGAACCGACCGCGGGCCGTCGGCTCGTACTGCTTCCAGTCCTCCAGCGCGCTGTCGTTGGGGTTGGAGGTCTGGTCGACCTGAATGTAGCCCTCGCCGCTCTTCGGCTCGAAGAACACGCTGCTGGGGGACGAGCCGCGGCGCAGCGGCCCCTTCCAGTCGCTGGGAACCGCGATGGTGAAGCCGCTGGGGTCCTTGTGCAGGCGGAACCCGGCCGGGAGCCCGGCGCTGCCGTCCGGCGACTTGGCCGGGCCCGAGGCGCTGCCCCGCTTCGTATTGGCGCTCGGCGCGGGCGTGTTGCCCCGGGTGCCGGCCTCTTTCCCGTCGCCGCCGCCCCGGGTGAGCAGAATCACAGCGAGGACCACCAGAACGATCAGCACGATCAGGCCGATGAGCATCGGGTTGCGGTTGCCCTGCCCGAGCGGCGCGGGCCGCCCGGCCCTCGGGCCGCCCGGCGGCCCCGGCCGCTCGGCGGGCTCGGTCGGCGAGCCGGACCGCCAGGCCATCGGACCGGACGGCCTCTTGCGCGCCGCCTCACCCGGCCCCTCGGCGGGCGACACGGTCGACTCCATGCGGGTGCGCCCGCTGTCGGACGACGGGTCCGGGTAGGGGTCCGGATAGGCGTCCGGGGCGTAGGTCTCCGGATAGGGCTCGGCGTACGCCTCGGCGTAGGGCCCGTCGCGGACGGTCCCGTCCGAGGCCGGCGGGGCCTCCGCGGAGGCGGCGGCCGAGCGCCGGGAGCCGTCCCGGTACCGGCCCGGCAGGTCCTCGACCGGCATCTCGACGACCTGCGTGCGCTGGGTGTCGAAGGTCTCCTGCCGGACGATGTCGTCCAGCAGGGCGCCCGCCTCGATGGCGTCCATCCGCTGGTCGGGGTCCTTGTGCAGCAGCCCGCGGATCACCGGCGCGAGCCGTCCGGCGTGCTCCGGCGGGTCCGGATCCTCGGAGATGACCGCGACCAGCGCCGCCATCGGCTCGGAGCGCTCGAACGGGGACTTCCCGTGCGTCATCGCGTACAGCGTGACGCCCAGGGACCACAGGTCCGAGGCGGGCCCGGCGGTGCGGCCGCGGGCGCGCTCGGGCGCGATGTACGCGGGCGAGCCCATCACCAGGCCGGTCTGGGTCAGCGTCGCGTCGCCGGAGGCGGTGGCGATGCCGAAGTCGGTGAGGATCGCGCGGTCACCGCGGGTGAGCAGCACGTTGCTCGGTTTGACGTCGCGGTGCAGCACGCCGGCCTCGTGCGCGGCGTGCAGCGCGGCCAGCATCTGCCGGCCGATCTCGGCGGCCCGCCGCGGCTCCAGCGGGCCCTCCCCTTTGATCACCTGGTCCAGCGACGGGGCCAGGAGCAGTTCCATGATGATCCAGGGGCGGCCGTCCTCCTCGACGACGTCGTACACCGTGACCACGCCCGGATGGCCGAGGCGCGCGGCGGTGCGCGCCTCACGGAACGTGCGCTTATGGTGGACGCTGCGTTCCTCATCGGTGAGACCATGCGGCAGGATGACCTCTTTCACCGCGACGTCACGACCGAGGACCTCATCGTGAGCCTGCCACACCGTGCCCATGCCGCCGCGGCCGACCTGCGTCACCAGTCGGTAGCGGTGGGCGAGCAACCGCTCCCCGGTGGACTCATTTGGCATATGCGCGACCATATCGACTTTTGCAGACACTCTTGGACCGACTCTGGTGGGGGGTAGACCCCTCGTAGAGCATCATCCTCCCTGCGGCCATATCCCCTACACGTACGACGTTCGCCGTGTCGCCAAGGTTGGCGCCGGCCGGACGGGCGAGTGACAGAAGACAGAAGCGTGGATGACAGTGACACCCGGAACAGCTAACGCCCGGCCCCGCAGCCGATGGACCGCGGGCTGGCACGCCCTGATCCAGAGCGTGCCGACCATCTTCTTCTGGTACACCCGGCTCTCCGGCATCCTGTCCATCCTGGCCTGGCTGTCGTCGGACGTCATCCTCATGGTCGCCGACATCTGGGCACTGCGCTGGATCTATTATCTGGGCTTCACCGCCAGTGTTCCCTTCGGGCTGCTTCTGATCCTTCTGTCGATGGGCGTACGGCGGCGCAAGAAGGCGGCGTGGCGGATCCTGGTGCTGCTGTTCGGCCTGTACTCGGCGACCTCCACGCTGCTGCTCCTGGCGCTGATCCTGGACCCCGAGGAGCCGACGCCGGTCGGCGAGTGCATCACCACCGCGGTGTTCCTGGCGGTGCTGGGCCTGCTGATCGCGGCGCGCGGGGAGTTCACCACGCTGCCCGACCGCGCCAACCGGCGGCTCGCGGTGATGGTGTTCGCCGTGCTGATGGTGGTGAGCGGCGGGATCGGAACGTTCCTAGTGTTCGTCACCGACGAGGACCCGAACGGCGGCTTCTGGACCCATCCCTGGTACGTGCTGATGCAGACCGTGCTGGGCTCGGGCGTCACCGGCGAGCCGATCGGCGTCCGGGTGCCCGGCTGGGTCGACACCATCATCGGGGTGCTCGGCACCGGCCTGCTCATCGTCACCTTCTGGGCGCTGTTCCGGCCCGGCCGGCGGGACGCGGTGCTGGACACCGACGAGGAGGTCGGCGCGCGGACGCTGCTGGCGGAGTACGGCGACCAGGACTCGCTCGGCTACTTCGCGCTGCGCCGCGACAAGGACTTCATCCTTGCGCCCAACGGCAAGGCGGGTATCGCCTACCGGGTAGAGGGGGCGGTCTCGCTGGCAAGCGGTGATCCGCTGGGCGACCCCGAGTCCTGGGACCAGGCGATCGAGGCCTGGCTCGGCGAGTGCCGCGCGCACGCGTGGATCCCCGGCGCGGTCAGCGTCGGCGAGCGCGGCGCGCACCTCTACCGGCGGCACGGCTTCGACGCGCTCGAACTCGGCGACGAGGCGATCCTCGACCTCACCGACTTCAGCCTGGACGGCCGCGAGATGCGCCAGGTCAGGCAGGCGGTGCGGCGGGTCGAGCGGGCCGGGTACACGGTGCGGATCCGGCGGCACTCGCAGATCGCCGCCTGGGAGATGGCCAAGCTGATCCGCAGCGCCGACGCCTGGCGCGGCGACCAGACCGAGCGCGGGTTCTCCATGGCCCTCGGCCGGCTCGGCGACCCGACCGACGGCCGCTGCGTGATGGTGGAGGCGTTCGACGCCGAGGGCGAGCTGCGCGGGCTGCTCAGCTTCGTCCCGTGGGGCCGCAACGGGCTGTCGCTGGACCTGATGCGGCGCGACCGCGCGGCCGAGAACGGGCTGAACGAGTTCATGGTCGCCAAGCTGGCCGAACGGGCCGCGACCGTCGGCGTGCAGCGGCTCTCGCTGAACTTCGCGATGCTGCGCTCGGCGTTCGAGCGCGGCTCGCAGATCGGCGCGGGCCCGGTCGCGCGGCTCTACTACCGCCTGCTGCTGTTCGCCTCGAAGTTCTGGCAGCTGGAGTCGCTCTACCTGGCCAACGCCAAGTACAACCCCGACTGGCGGCCCCGGTTCATCTGCTACATGCAGAACCGCGACATTCTCCGGCTCGGCCTCGCCTACGCCCGCGCCGAGGGGTTCCTGCCCAGCCTCAACCGGCCCAGGCTGGACCGCGCCGCCCGCATGACGCCGTCCCAGGAGCTGGTCGACAAGATCAAGGAGATCGAGGAGGCGGCCGAGGCGGCGCTCACGCCGCAGCGGCGGCTGTCGGAGCAGGAGCGGGTCCGGCACGCCAAGCTGGCGCAGATCCGCGCGGCCGGGTTGGAGCCGTACCCGCTGGGCTTCGAGCGCACCGATTACGCCGCCGGCGTCCGCGAACGCTTCCCCTGCCTGGCCCCCGACACCCGCACGGGCACGACGGCGGCCGTCGCCGGGCGGGTCATCCGGGCCCGCGAGCACGGCCGGCTGATCTTCGTGACGATGCGCGACGAGACCGGCGACCTGCAGATCATGCTGGCCGCAGGCGAGCTCGGCACCGAGTCGCTGCGGTCCTGGAAATCGCTGATCGACCTCGGCGACCTGGTCGGCGTCACCGGCGAGGTGGTGACCTCGAAGACCGGCGAGCTGTCGGTGCTGGCGCACTCCTGGAAGCTCACCGCCAAGTGCCTGCGCCCGCTGCCCGCGGTGGTCGCCCCCGACGGCGGGACGCCCAGGTCCGCCGGTCTGTCCGACGAGCTGCGGGTGCGGCAGCGGTACGTCGACTTCATCGTCAACGACGAGTCGCGCCGGATGCTGCGGCTGCGCGGCGACACGATCGCGGCCGTACGGGACGGGCTGCGCGAGCGCGGCTACCTGGAGGTCGAGACGCCGATGCTCCAGCCGATCCACGGCGGCGCCACGGCCCGGCCGTTCACCACCCGCATCAACGCCTACAACATGCAGCTGTACCTGCGGATCGCGCCCGAGCTGTACCTCAAGCGGCTGCTGGTCGGCGGCGTCGGGAAGGTCTTCGAGCTCAACCGGAACTTCCGCAACGAGGGCGTCTCGCACAAGCACAACCCCGAGTTCACGATGCTGGAGGCCTACGAGCCGTACGGCAACTACGACACCATGGCCACGCTCACCCGCGACCTGGTCGTCGAGGCGGCGCGGGCGGCGCTCGGCACGACCGTGGTCGTCAAGGACGGCGTCGAGTACGACCTGGCCGAGCCGTGGCACGAGATCACGGTGTACGGGTCGGTGTCGGAGGCGCTCGGCGAGGAGCTGACGCCCGACACGCCGGTGACCGCCGTCCAGGCCGCCGCCGAGCGGGCCGGGGTGAACGTGGACCCGGCGTGGGGGCAGGGCCGGGTCGTCCAGGAGCTGTTCGAGGCCCTGGTCGAGGAGGAGCTCAAGGCGCCCACGTTCGTGCGCGACTACCCGGCGGAGACCTCGCCGCTCACCCGCCCGCACCGCAAGGACCCGCGGCTGGCCGAGAAGTGGGACCTCATCGTGTTCGGGCTGGAGCTGGGCACCGCGTACTCCGAGCTGATCGACCCGATCCTGCAGCGGCAGCGGCTCACCGAGCAGTCGCTGCAGGCCGCCGGCGGCGACCCGGAGGCGATGGAGCTGGACGAGGACTTCCTGCGCGCGCTGGAGTACGCGATGCCCCCGGCCGGCGGGATGGGCCTGGGCGTCGACCGGCTGCTGATCACGCTCACCGGGCGCAGCATCCGGGAGACCATCCCGTTCCCGCTGGTGCGCCCCGGCTCGTGAGCCGGGCGGCCGGCCGGCGTCCGCGGCCTCTCAGCCGGTGATCGATGAGATGACCATGTCCGAGATCCGCCGTGATCGCTCGTAGTGCCGCGTGTCCTCCATCGCGCCGGTGGTGAGCATGATGAAGGCCGTGTCGTGCTGCGGGTCGACCCAGAAACAGGACGTGCCCGCCCCCGCGCCACCGAAGGTGTCCGGACTGCACAGGTTGCCGAACGGCCCTGGGGCGACTCCCGATCCGCGGACGAAGAAGCCGAGGCCTATGTGCGCGGGGAACTCGCTCCAGTGCCGGCCGTCGAGCGTGAAATCGAACAGGGTGTTGCGGAGCCGCCCGGTGTGGTTCTGAGCGGCGAGCTTGATCATGGCGGGAGACAGCAGCCGGAACCCGCCGAACTCCCCGCCATTCCGGAGCATAAGCACGAAACGGGTCAGATCCGATGCGGTGGTGACGTAGCCGCCGGCGGCCATCTCGCTCCCCGGGATCCCGATGAGCGCGCCGACGCCTTCGACGTCGGCGGGACCGAAGACGCCGGCCTCGGTATAGCGGGCCGCCATCGGCGCGAGCCTGGACGCCAGGTCCTCCCGTACACCGACGCTCGTCTCCGTCATACCGAGCAGATCGAACAGCTCGCCCGACATCAACTCGGTGAAGGTCCGCCGGCCGCCGTCGGCGGCGCGCAGCATCTCGCCGAGCACGGCGTGCGCGCAGACCATGGAATAGTTCACGCGTTCACCGGGCAACGACTCGAGCCGCGCACCGGCGGCGAACGCGGCGACGGCGGCGTTGGACGCGAGTTCGCCGGGCGGCAGCGGCGGCACGCCCGAGAAGACGCCGCCGGTGTGCGTCAGGAGATGGAACAGGGTGATCCGGTCCTTGCCCCGGCAGCCGAATCCGGGCAGCACCTCGGCGACGGGCAGGGTGAGGTCGAGGAGCCCCCGCTCCACATAGGACAGCACCACGGCGTTCACGAATTGCTTTCCCAGCGACATTGTGAGGAAGACGGTGTCGGGGGTCAGCGCCCGATCCGACGCGCGCTCCGCGTACCCGATGTCCTCGGCGAGAACCGGCTGCCCGTCCTTCAGCACGCGGATCGCCATTCCGTCGTACCGGAGGCCGGCCACGTCCCGCGACACCGCTTCGCGGATGCGCGCCAACCGGTGAGGGTCGAGCCCCAGTTCCTGGGCCTCGGCGATGGGCGGGACGGTTCGAACGGTCATGATTCCCTGCTCCTCACTGATCGGCGAAAGCCTTGACCGGGTTACTTGACATGCCAGCCGGCATCGACCGAAAGAGCCGTGCCCGTGATGAAACGGGCCTCCTCAGAAGCGAGGAACAACACGGCGTTCGAGACGTCGACGCATTCGACCCACGGAATCGGAAGGGCGTTCAGTGTCCCCATCGCGGCGCCGAGGTCCTCGTGCGAGGGATCGTCGGCGTCGGGCAGGAACAGCTTGCGCATCGGCTCGTTGTTGACCATTCCGGTGTCCCCGACGCCGGTCGGCAGCACGGAGTTGACCCGGATCATGTGCGCCGCGAGCTCGTTGGCCAGGCTCTTCATGAGCCCGAGCACCCCGTGTTTCGCGGCGGCGTAGTGCCCGATGTTCGGTGCCCCCTTGAGGCCGGCCGAGGACGCGGTGAGGATGATCGAGCCGCCCTTCCCGGCCTCGATCAGGGGAGCCGCCGCGGCCTTGACCGTGTGCCACACACCGGTGAGGTTGACATCGATCATGTCCCGCCAGGTCTCCTCCGCCATGAGATGCATGGGAGCGAAGGAGGCGATCCCGGCGTTCGCGGAGACGATGTCGAGACCGCCCATTTCGGCGATCCCGTCCCGCAGTGCCCCCTCCAGCGCCGGATAGTCGCGCACATCGGCGACGGCGGTGAACATCCTGCGGCCGGTTCGCCGCACGGCACGGGCCGTCTCGTCGAGATCCTCCTTGCTCGCCAGCGCGTACGGCACCGAGCCGACGGGTCCGCAGATGTCGACCCCGATGATGTCGGCGCCCTCCGCGGCCAGCCGCAGGGCGTGCGAACGGCCCTGCCCCCTGGCGACACCGGTGATGAACGCGACCTTGCCGTCCACTCTTCCCATTGCTCTTCTCCCATCCACGAGATCGTCTTGTGCGGTGCCGGTCCTGTGCGCGGTCGGCGGGCGGAGCGGCGGCGCCGCGTGTCACGCCCTGTCGCGCGAGGCGAAGCGTTCCCGGGCGGCGGTGAACTCCTCGGTCAGGGAGCAGAGGACCTGCGTCCGCTTCTCCAGTTCGAGGTGTTCGGCGAAGCCCGCGCCGTTCGTGCTCGCGTTGAGCAGTTCCTTGGTGACGGTGATCGAGAAGGCGGGCCGGGCGGCGATCTCGGCGGCGAGCTCGTGCGCGCGGGCGAGGGCGGCGCCCCGCTCCACACCGATCACCAGACCGGCCGATTCGGCCTCGGCCGCGGTGAGCGTCCGGCCGGTGAAGAGGATCTCCGCGGCGCGGGCCGGCCCGATGATCCTGGGCAGGAACCAGGAGAGCCCGACCTCGCCCGCGGACATGCCGAGCCGGACGAATCCGAAGCCGAACGACGCCGAGGCGTCGGCGATCCGGATGTCCGCGGCGGCCGCCAGGGCGACGCCCACCCCGACCACCGGTCCGTGCAGGGCGGCGATGACCGGCTGCCCGATGCTCCTCAGCCGCTCGGTGATCCGGGTGGCGGACTCCATGAACCGGTAGTTGTGCGCCACTTCCGACCGGCCGGCCGGATCACCGAAGCCGACCTCGAGGTCGAGCCCCGAGCAGAACCCGCGGCCGGCACCGGTGAGGATGATCACCCGGCAGCCGGGCTCCCCGGAGGCGTCGCCGAGGGCGTCATCGAGCTCGTGGATCATCTCCGGGGTCACCGCGTTGAGCCGCTCGGGCCGGTTGAGCGTCAGGACGGTCACCGGGCCGCGCCGGTGCAGTTTCACGGAGGTCACGATTCCGCCGCCACGCGCCGCGACCGTGCCGTCGCCGCTCCGCGGGCCTCGCCGGCCTCGCCGGCCTCGCCGGACAGGTATCTCTCCCGGAGCCGCCGCTTGAAGAGCTTGCCGGAGTCCTCGCGGGGCAGGTGGTCGTCGAGGACGACGACCCGCGGCACCTTGTAGCCGGCCAGCCGCGACCGGACATGACGTGTCACGTCCTCCTCGGTCAGCGGGGCTCCGGGCAGCGGCTGCACGTGGGCCGCGAGCGCCTCGCCGAACTCGGGGTCGGGGATCCCGAAGACCGCCACGTCGGCCACCCCCGCCAGGCCCGAGATGCACTGCTCGATCTCCAGGGGATAGATGTTCACACCGCCGGAGATGACCATGTCGTTCTTGCGGTCGCGGAGATGGAGGAAGCCGTCCGCGTCGACGAAACCGAGATCGCCGATCGTCAGGTATCCGTCGCGATCGATGTCGCGGCGTTTTCCGTCATCGCCGACGTAGGTGAAATCGGGCCACGCGGACGGTGGTCTGAGGAAGATCTCGCCGACCTCGCCGACGGGGACCGGCCGGCCGGCTCCGTCCAGTACCCGGACGCCGGCGTCGGCGATGGGACGTCCGACGGTACCTCGATGCGCCGCCCACTCGTCGCTGTCGCAGGCGACCACCGGCCCGGTCTCCGATCCGCCGTAGTACTCCTGCACGATCGGGCCGAACCAGTCGATGATCCGGTCCTTGATCTCTGCGGGGCAGGGCGCCGCCGCGTGCAGGATCACCTTGAGTGATGTCAGGTCGTAACGCCGGCGGATCTCCGCGGGCAGCCCCAGGAGACGGACGAGCATGGTGGGAACGACCTGGACGTGTTCGATCCGGTGCCGTTCGATCAGCCGCAGCGTCTCCTCCGCGTCGAAGCGCGGGAGCACGGTCAGGTCGAGTCCGCCGGCGAGTCCGAGCATGGCGTGGGTGTTGGGGGCGGTGTGGTACAGCGGTGCGGGGATCATCGATCGCATCCCCGGCCGCAGCCGCCAGGCGTCGAAGACCAGCTCGACGAGCCGGCGGGACTGCTCGGGCGAGGTCGGCCGCCGGAGGATGCCCTTGGGAAGGCCCGTGGTGCCGGAGGTGTATATGAGACCCAGGGGTGCCGGCACGGGAGGGTGCGGCCAGGGCTGCGCCTGGTCGATCCAGGACTGCAGTGTCGCGTGCTCGCCCGACGGCGGCAGCCGGTGCGGCGCCAGACCGTACGCCTTCGCGACCGCCTCCGGCACCGCCGCCTCGACCAGATCGACGCCGTCGGGCAGGTGTGCCGCGACGGTGGGCAGCAGATCGGTGTGGACGATCACGAGCCGGGCGGAGCTGTCCCTGAGCAGATGTTCGAGCTCGCCCCCGCGCCAGTGCCAGTTCACCGGGACGGCGACCGCGCCGAGCAGGGCGACCGCGGCGAAGACCTCCAGGTAGGAGATGTCGTTCCGCATGACGACCGCGATCCGGTCGCCCTGCGACACACCGGCTTCGGCCAGCCCCGAGGCGATCCTCGCGGCCCGCTCCCGGACCTCGGTATGGGTCCGCGTCACCTCTCCGGACCGGACCACCGGCTCGACTTCCATCTCCGCCTCCAGAAGGTCTGTGCTCGGACGAGCGGGCGTGGCGCAAGTGAAACATGACTAGGTTCAATCAAGCAATAGTCGACAAGAAGTCCTTGTTAGACTGGACTGCAAGGACGATAAGTGAATAGCCAGAAGGAGCGACGATGTCGGAAGCGCCGAGCGGGCGCGGGGCGCGAACGCCCGCGCGGGGGACACGGCCGCGCAACCGCCGAGCCCTCATCACGGCCGCGGCCGCCGAGCTGTTCTACCGGAGGGGCTACCACCAGGTCGGGATGACCGAGATCGCCGACGCGGTCGGAGTGGGCCCTTCCGCGCTGTACCGGCACTTCCCTGGAAAACACCAGCTGCTCGCGGCGGTGCTGGGCGACGGCCTGCGTCCGGCGCAGGCCGCGGTAGGAGCCTCACCGGGCCTCGACGCGGCGCTGCACGAGCTCGCGGCCCAGGCACTGGAGCATCGCGAGCTCGGGGTGCTGTGGCAGCGGGAGTCGCGTCACCTGCCCGCCGAGATCAGGGTGGAACTGCGCGAGCGGTTGCGCGATCTCGCGGATGCCCTCGGGCGGCTGGTGCGGGAAGAGCGGCCGGAGACGGACCAGGGAAGCGCCGAAGTCCTGGTGTGGTGCCTTCTGGCGGTGCTCGAGAGCGTGTCGTACCACTCTCTCGAGTTACCGGATCCCGAGTACCGGCGGCTCGTCCATGCCATGTGCCGTGACGTGGTGACGGCGGAACTGCCGCCGGATGAGCACGCCGTCCCCGCCGGCACCGGCCTCGAACTGCATTCTCGGCGCGAGGCGCTCCTCCAGGCCGCGGCACGCCTGTTCGCCCGGCGCGGGTACGCCGCGGTGAGCATCGACGACATCGGTGGCGCCGTCGGGGTGGCCGGGCCGAGCGTCTACACCTACTTTCCGAGCAAGGGCCATCTGCTGCGGGCGGCGATCAATCGGGGCAGCGAGGCACTGTGGACGGATCTGTCCAGCGTGCTCGGGCGCGCCGCCGACGCCCCGGACGCCCTGCGCCAGCTGGTCCGCTCCTACGTCCGCTTCGACCTCGAACAGGGCCACCTGATCGACATCATCATCGCCGAGCTCGTGCATCTCACCGATGACGAGCGGCATCAGGTACGGCAGATCCAGCACGACTACATCGCCGAGTGGGTGCACCTGCTCCGCACCGTCCGTCCCGAGCTGGATCCGGTGTCCGCCCGCATCAGGGTCCAGGCGGTGCTCACCGTGGTCAACGACCTGGCCCGATCTCCGGGTCTGCGGTCCCGCGTCGAGGTCGGCCCCTCACTCGTGGCGATGGGGACGGCCCTGCTGCGCCTTGCCGAGGATAAGTGAAAGTGCGTTAGGCTAAGTGAATCGCCGTTAGGATTTGGAGGGTGGCATGACGCAACGCGCACACGTGGTCGGCGTCGGAATGATCCCGTTCACCACACCGAGCAGGACGGAGCCCTACGACGTGATGGGCGAGAAGGCGGCCCGCGCGGCACTGGCCGACGCAGGCGTCGACCATTCCGCGGTGCGGCAGGCCTACGTCGGCTACGTCTACGGCGACTCCACCTGCGGGCAGGCGGCCCTGTACCGGCTCGGGCAGTCCGGCATCCCGATCATCAACGTCAACAACAACTGCTCGACCGGCTCCTCGGCTCTGTACCTGGCACGCCAGGCGGTGGAATCCGGCGCCGCCGAGGTCGTCCTCGCGCTCGGATTCGAGCAGATGCGGCGCGGCGCGCTGGTGGCGCAGTGGCAGGACCGGCCCAGCCCGTTCGCGCGGTTCGACGAGGTCGCGCACCAGGTGCAGGGCACCTCCGACGCCCCGTTCGCCGCGCAGTACTTCGGCGGCGCGGGCGCGGCCTACGCCGAGAAGTACGGCACCGGGCCGGAGACGTTCGCCAGGATCTCGGTGAAGTCCCGCGCGCACGCGGCGAACAACCCGTACGCGGTGTTCCGCGACCCGGTCACGGTCGAGGAGGTCCTGGCCTCGCCGCACGTCTACGGACCGCTGACCCGCCTGCAGTGCTGCCCGCCCACCTGCGGGGCGGCCGCCGCGGTGATCGCCTCCGCGGAGTTCGCCCGCAGGAACGGCCTGGACACCTCGGTCCGGATCGGCGCGCAGGCGATGACCACCGACCTCCCGTCCACGTTCACCGGCGGGGACATGACCGCCCTCGTCGGCCGCGACATGGCCAAGGCCGCGGCGGACCAGGTCTACGCGGCCTCGGGGGTGTCACCGGAGGACATCCGCGTGGTCGAGCTGCACGACTGCTTCACCGCCAACGAGCTGATCAGCTACGAGGCGCTCGGGCTGACCCCGGAGGGCACGGCGGAGAAGTTCGTCGCCGACGGCGACAACACCTACGGCGGCCGGGTGGTGACCAACCCGTCCGGCGGACTGCTGTCCAAGGGCCATCCGCTCGGGGCGACCGGACTGGCGCAGTGTGCGGAACTGGTCTGGCAGCTGCGCGGCCAGGCGGGCGGCCGCCAGGTCGACGGCGTGAACGTGGCGCTGCAGCACAACATCGGTCTGGGCGGCGCCGCCGTGGTGACCCTGTACGAGAAGGCGGTCTGAGCGTGGCCATCGACGCCGGCGCGATCGGCACCGAGCTGCCGATCGTCGAGAGCACCATGGAGGCCCGCCGCCTGCGGTTCTTCGCCAAAGCGATCGGCGAGACCGATCCGGTGTACAGCGACCTCGAGGCGGCCAGGGCGGCGGGCCACCCGGATCTGCCCGTGCCACCGACGTTCCTGTTCGGGATCGAGCTGGAGCGGCCCGAGCCGTTCGGCTTCCTGACCGACCTCGGAGTCGATCTCCGCCGGATCCTGCACGGCACGCAGTCGTTCGTCTACCACTCGACGGCGCATGCCGGCGACACCCTGATCGCGAGACCGCGCATCGCCGACGTCTACGCCAAGAAGGGCGGCGCGCTGGAGTTCGTCGTCAAGGAGACCGCGGTGGCCGCCGTGGACGGGTCGCCGATCGCGGACCTGAGCACGGTGATCGTGGTGCGCTCCCCGGAGGCGACGGCATGACGCCCCGCACGGAACGGCCCGCCGTGATCGAGATCGGCGCGACCCTGCCGCCACTGGAGATCGAGCCGATCTCGCGAACCACGCTGGCGCTGTTCGCCGGCGCCTCGGGAGACCACAACCCGATGCACATCGACCTGGACGTCGCCAGGTCCGCGGGTCTGGACGACGTCTTCGCCCACGGCATGCTGTCCATGGCCTACCTCGGCAGGCTGCTCACCGGCTGGGTTCCACAGGACCGGATCCGCTCCTACCGGGTGCGTTTCGTCGCCATCACTCCGGTCAATGCCAGGCCGACCTGCACCGGCAGGGTCACGTCCATCGCGGACGGGGTGGCCGCCCTCGAACTCGCCGTCACCCTCGACGACGGCACGACGACCCTCACCGGCGACGCGACCGTCGCCCTCGACTGAAAGGCAGCACCGACCATGGGAGAACTGGACGCCAAGGTCGCGATCGTCACCGGCTCCGGCCGGGGGATCGGCCGGGAGGTCGCCCTCAAGCTCGCCGGCGCGGGCGCCGCCGTGGTCGTCAACGACCTGGACGCCGAACCGGTCGAAGAGACCGTCGCCGCCATCGAGGCCGCGGGCGGCCGGGCGGTCGCGTGCGCCGGATCGGTGACCGAGCACGGCTTCGCCGAACGCTTCACGGCCACCGCCCTCGACGCCTTCGGCGGGCTGGACATCATCGTGAACAACGCCGGCTACACCTGGGACTCCGTCGTTCAGAAGATGACCGACGAGCAGTGGGACGCCATCCTGGACGTGCACCTCAAGGCGCCGTTCCGGATCCTGCGCGCCGCCCAGCCGATCATCTCCGCCGCGGTGCGGGCGGAGCGGGAGGCGGGCGTGCCGGTACCGTGCCGCAAGGTCGTCAACATCTCCTCCATCGCCGGCCTCGGGGGCAACGCCGGGCAGGCGAACTACGCCGCCGCCAAGGCCGGGGTCACCGGGTTGACCAAGGCGCTGGCCAAGGAATGGGGCCGCTACAACGTCACCGTCAACACCGTCGCGTTCGGGCTGATCAGAACCCGGCTGACCGCGGCGCCCGCCGGAGGCGACGCCGGCACGATCGCGGTCCAGGGCAAGGAGATCAAGGTCGGTGTCAACCCCGAACTGCTCGGCGCCATGGAGCGGACGATCCCGCTCGGCCGCGCCGGCACCCCGGCCGACGCGGCCGGTGCGGTCTACCTGTTCTGCATCCCCGAATCCGACTACGTCAGCGCTCAGACGGTCGTATGCGGCGGCGGCTTCAATCTGTGAGTACGATCCTGCACCGGGAGGAGCCGGGCCGCCGGCTCCATCGGCCCGCGGAGGAGAACACCATGGCCGAGGCGGTGCCGACACCGCCGCGCGGCACCCGGCCCCGCAACCGAAGGCAGCTGATCATGGCGGCGGCGGCGGAGCTGTTCGCCCGCGACGGCTACGCGCACGTCTCGATGGGCGACGTCGCGGACGCTGTCGCGGTTCGCCCGTCGGCGCTCTACCAGCACTTCCGGGGCAAGGACGACCTGCTCTACGAGGTCGTGAACCATGAACTGGCCGCGATCGGCTCCGCCGTGGAGTCGGTCGGCACGGCGGACCGGCGGGCCGCGATACGCGCCATCGTCGCGGCGTCGCTCGACCATCGCGGCACCGGCGTGCTCTGGCAGCGCGAGTCCCGGCACCTCGCCCCCGCGGCCCGGGACCGGCTGCGCGAACAGCTCGTGACGACCGGACGGCGGTACGCCGAGCTCGTCGGCCCGCGGCGGCCCGAGCTCGCCGCGCCGCGCCGGGAGCTGATCACCTGGGCGAGCCTCGCCGCGCTGATGAGCATCTCGTTCCAGCGGATCCGGCTGCCGCGAGCGGAGTACGAGGAACTGCTCGCCGCGATCGCCGAGGACGTACTGGACGCCCGGATCGAGCCGTCCGGCGAGGAGGCCCCGGCGGCGAGCACCCCGTCCACCGGGCCGCTCACGTCCGTCGAACCGCTGACGCGCCGGGACGAACTGCTGTCCGCCGCCGCCCGCCTGTTCGCCGAACGCGGGTACCGGACCGTCGGCGTCGACGATGTCGGCGCCGCCGTGGGAATCACCGGCCCCAGCGTTTACCACCACTTCGACGGCAAGCTCGACCTGCTGGTCACCATCATGCTGCGCGGTGCCGAGCAGCTGCGCCACCAGATGTCGCGGCTTCTGCCCCTGTCCACCGACGACGCGGCCGCGTTGCGCGGGCTCGCGCACTCCTACACCGCTTACTCCTTCGCCAACAGCGACGTCATGGATCTGCTCATCGCCGAGACCGCACACCTGCCGGACCGGGAGCGGACGGCCATCCGCGACGTCCAGCGCTCCTACGTGGCCGAATGGGTCCGGCTGCTCCGCGAGATCCATGGCGGGCTTTCCGACGGCCACGCCCGGGTCCGCGTGCAGGCGGCGCTGAACGTCATCAACGACACCGCCCGGACGCCCTCCCTGCGCACGCAGGCCGGGATCGTTCCGGCCGTCTGCGCGATCGTCCGGTCCGTCCTGAGACTCACGCCCTGAGAACCGCGGGTCAGAGGAAGGGGCGCGGGCCCGGACGGTAGCCGTGCTCGGCGAGCCGGCGCCGAGCCCGGCCGCGCTGCGCCTCCTCCCCCGGGTCGCCCGGGTCGGGCCCGCCGGGGACGAACGTCAGCCGGCTCTCGGGGTCGAAGCCGGGGCCCGGCTCGTCGATGTCGCCCGTCCGGAGGTCGACGGCCTGGACGCCGTCGGCCGGATCGGCCTCCAGGCGGGCCCCCAGCGCCCCCAGATCGACCGGGACGCCGATCAGCCCGGTCGCCCTACCCTCCAGCGCCGCGGTCAGCTCGGCGGCCAGCTCGGCGTCTCCAGGACCGTCACGGCCGTCCAGTTCCTCGACGCACTTGCGGGCGAGCGGCTCGGCGGCGGGCAGCCCGCGGTCGAGCGCCGCGAGCAGGACGTCGCCGGCGTACTGGAGCACCGGCCCCAGCGGGCGGCCCGCCAGGGCGGCCAGCCCCGCGTCCCCGTCCCGCCGGTGCGCGGCCGCGCGCAGCCGCGCCCGCGCGTCCTCATCCCAGTCCGCCACGCCTCCCTATATATCGACAACCGGTGACACCCGGCGTCATGACGAGGAATTCGCCTGGTGGAGCCGGTCCCGCCGGTCCTCCACGTGCACCACGTCGAGCTCGCGCCCGTCGGCGTCGCGCTTGGACCTGCCGAGCAGCCCGACCTTCAGCTCGTCGGCCCCCTCGACCTCTTCCGGGCCGACGTAGCTGAGCACGTCGTCGTGGTGGCCGTAGACGACCCAGCCCGGCGCGTCGTCCAGCTCGATGATCCCGAAGTCGGCGGACTGCGTGCCGGCGTGCACGGGCCCGTACTCGCGCATGATCGCGACCGCCTGCGCGGCGAGGTCCTCCTCCGGCTCCATCAGGATCACGCAGGTGCCGTTCCCGAACATCACCCACGACTTGTGCTCGCCGAGGATCACGGTCCGCCAGATACCGATGATCTCTTCTGTCCCCATAAGGAGATCATGCCTTTTCCGGGCCGTCCGCTCCCACCGATGTGGTCATTCCACCAGGGATTCGCGGTACTGCTCGACCGCGAACCGCACCCTGGCGCCGACCAGCAGCTCTTCGTCGGCCGGGCAGGCCAGCACCCGGGCGACCAGCTCGACCAGCTGATCGTCGTCCAGGCCGGGCTCCAGCTGGGCGACCTGCTCCACCACTTCGGCCAGTTCGGGGCGCTTGTAGGTCACGATGGACCGTCCCGGGCGCACCCGGACCACCTTCCCGCCCTCGGGACGCGCCCGCGGCTGAGGCGTCGGCTCCGGCGCGGGCGCGGGCTCCGCGCGCACGGGCTCCGGCGCGGGCTCGGGTGCGGGCTCGGGTGCGGGCTCGGCGTCCGCGGCCAGGCGGTTCAGCAGGATCTCGTAGAGGGGCGCGGTCGGGGTGACGGCGCCCGCCAGCCCGGCGGGAAGGGACGAGCCGGACGGCGCGCCCTCGGGCGCGGGCAGCGCGGGGCCGCCCTCGCCCACCAGGATCACCCGCGGGGCCCGCCACAGCACGAACAGGGCCTCCGCGCCCGCGCCGTGCTCGCCGTCGACGATCACGACGTCGAACGCGTCCGGACGGGGCGGCAGGGCCTCCGGGATCCGCCACAGCGGGACGATCCACACCGGGACGACCTCCGCCGCGTCCGTGGCCGAGGGGTCGAGCCGGGACAGGCACGCGCCCCACGCCCGTGCCGCCGCGAGCCGGTCGGAGGCCTCGCGCCGTCGTTCCCGCACCTGGTCGAGCTCGGCGCGCAGCCGGGTCTCTGCGGCGGACCGGGGCAGCGCGGCGAAGCGGGCCGACGCGGCCGCCCACGCCCACGCCTCCTCCCAGCGCACCGCGCGCTCCGGCCAGACCTCGGCGCCGGCGGTGGAGTCGAGCAGGTCGGCGAGCTCGGGATGGACGGCGCGGACGTGCCCGAGCAGCTGCTCGCAGCGGATCTGCAGGGCCCGCTCGTGCCGGGCCTCGGCGAGGGCGCGCAGGCACCGGCCGTACGCGTCGGCGTCGCGGGCATCGATCGCGGCCATCGCGTCGTCCAGTTCGGGCGGCCGCTCGCCGTCGCCGCCGGCACCCCCGATGGAGTCGCGCAGCGCGGCGAGGTCGGCGGTGGCACGGCCGACGCCGAGGCCGAGCAGGGCGCTCTGCAAGCCGACGGCGTACCCGTACCACTGCACCGGGTGCGTGAGGGGGATGCCCAGGCCGGCCTGATAGAGCAGTTCGACGGTCTCGTCCACCGCGGGCAGCACGTCGCGGACGCGGGCCAGGCGGGCGTGCGCGCGGCGGAAGCGGGCGACCCTGGTCTCGAGCGGCACGTCGGCCGGGAACGAGACCCCGGCGGCCTCCCAGACGTACTGCAGTTCCTGGCAGGCCATCCGCACCATGAGCTCGGTGAACACGACGTCGAGCTGCTCGGGCGTGCTCGGCGGGCGGCCGTCGACGGTGACGCCCTGGAGGACGGGCTCGGCCTGCCGCTGGGCCGCGGAGCGGAGCGGCCCGCGCTTCAGCGTGCCGCCGTCGGCGAGGTAGTCGCGGAGCTGCTGGGTGGCCGCGGCCAGGTCGCGCAGGCGCAGTTCGCCCGGCGGGAACGCGACCCGGCGCCCCACCAGGGACCGCAGGGCGCGCTCGGCCCATTCGGCCTTGGGCGTCATCTCGGCGACCCGTTCCCAGACCGCCGGACGGCGCCGGCCGAGAGCGTCGCCGAAGGCGCGCACCGCGTGGTCGGCCGGGTCCCAGTTGCCGGGATGGCCCTCCAGGCCCAGATCGCGCAGCGCGGCGTTCACCGCGCCCGCGCAGCCGTCGAGGCGGGCGAGCAGGTGGCCGTCGCAGCGCCGCAACCGCCGGGACGTCTCGGTCTCGGCCTGTTCGGCCTGCGCGGCCGCGGTCGCCTCCGCCTCGATCAGCGTCCGCACGTACGGGGGGCCGGGGAGGGCGGCCGGATCGACGTCGCGGTGCGTGATCCGCATGCGTCCCAGCGGGGACCGCGCGGCCAGCAGCCGGACCAGCTCGGCGGCCTCGGCGCCCGACAGCGGCGCGCCCGCGTCGAGCCCCGGCCGCCGCGGCAGCCAGCCGTGCTCGGCGGCCTCGGCGCGCAGCCGCCGGTCGAGGTCGGCGCGGCCGCCGCGGTAGCCGGGGCCGAGATCGCAGGTCCCCGCGTCCGCCGCGTCCTCCTCGGCGCGCAGCCGGTCCGCCAGCCCGGCGGCGATTGTCTCGGCGTCGGCCGCCCGTTCGACCAGCTCCTCGACGAGGGCCCGGTGCCGCCGCGGATCATGGCCGGGGACGCGGGCGAGCACGGCCGCGGCGATCCGGTCGGGCGCGGCGACCGCGGCCCCGCCGCCCGTGCCGTCCTCGGGGCCGGTCACGGCGGCGCAGAGCCCGGCGATCCCGTCCGGGAGCGCGGCGTGCAGGCGCCGGGCGGCGGCGCCGTCCGGCACGGCGACCAGCACCCGGCGGCCCCGGTCCAGCATCCCGGCGAGCAGTCCGGCGATCGTCCCGGGGTCGCGGTCCTCGACGTGCATCAGCGGCGAGCGCTTGCCCGGCGCGAGGAAGGCGGCCAGGCCGCCGGGCACGGGGCCGTCGCCGAGACGCGTGAGCAGCGTGTCGTAGTGGCCGGCCAAGGCGGCGCGGCCGGGCGGCCGGGCGACCAGCGCGGGCGCCAGCCGCAGCAGCGGTGCCGCCGGCAGCGGGCCGCCGGGCTGCGCCGGGGCCCAGTCCTCGCGGAAGGCGACCGTCTCCTGGCGGTCGCCGAACGCGGCCGAGCACCACTTGCGGAGCACGTCCGACACCGAGGCGTGCAGGCCGAGCCCCTGCCCGGACCGGACCGCGTCCCACACCCAGTCGGCACGCTCGGGACTGAAGCCGGGCAGGGCCGCGAGCAGGTCGCGGTCGCGCGGGGCGGCGTGGCCGGCCAGGACCACGTCCACCCGTCCGGAACGGTCGTCCACGACGATCCGGACGGGCGTGGTCAGCAGGTGGCCGCGGACGGGCGGGCCGTCGGGGGGACGCCAGGCGAGCAGGCCGGCGGCCAGCACCGCCTCGGTACCGCCGGCGGCGGCGTCGTCGGCCATGTCGCGCAGGACCCGGTACCAGTGGCGCATGCCCAGCCAGCCGTCGAACTCCTCCAGCACGGCGGGCGGCGTCAGCGGGATCACCGGGACGCTGAAGAGCACGTCGCCGCGGCCCGCGTCGGTCTCGACGTACACCTCACCCGGGAGGTCGGCCAGCCAGTGGACGCCGTCCCGGGCGGCGACGTCGCGGACCGGTCCGCGCCGGGCGGCGGACAGGTCGCGCAGGTAGCCGAGCAGGGCCCGGGCCGCCTCGGCGGCGGGTTCCTGGCCCTTGTCCGGCACCGCGGCCCCCTCCTCGGACTCTCGGAAAAGCCGTGCCACGATCTAACACCGTGCGATCCCTCGGTCCAAGGGGATCTGGTGATCATGCGGTGCCAGGACGTTATCAGCGCGGGCGCCCGGCGATCTTGGCACCGGCGGAGAAATCCGGCCGTGCGGAATGGTCAGTAGGAGCGGGCCACGTGCCGGTCCTCGTTCGGGAGCATGACCCACAGCACGATGTAGGCCACGAACTGCGGGCCGGGCAGCAGGCAGGACAGCAGCGCCAGCAACCGGACGGTCGTCGGCGTGGTCCCGAACCGCCGGGCCAGGCCGGCGCAGACCCCAGCGATCATGCGGCCGTCGCGCGGGCGGTGAATGCCGTTCATGAGGGTGCTCTCCCCGTTTCTCTCGGAATGATGCGTATCCGCTACCTGCGGCTACGTCTTCAACGCTAGGAAACGGGCGCTCCGGGCGAATCACTCTGACGGCCGGTCTTGATGTCCTACCCGCGAATTAAGGGAAGTCCCTTAGGGGTGGTTCCGCGAACGGCAGAGGAATGACCCGGAAATGACGCGGGGGCCCGGCGGCCGGTCAGGCGGCGGCGTTGCGGGCGGCGACCAGGCCCGGAAGCCCGGCCAGGTCGTCCAGCACGAACGTGCACCGCGCCAGGGCCTCGTCCTCCCCCTGGATGACCCCCCAGGGGCCGCGCCGCAGGAACGCCGCCCGCATGCCGTACGCCAGCGCGGGACGCACGTCGTTGTCGACGCGGTCCCCCACGTAGAGGATCTCCGCGGCCGGCACGCCCGCCAGCCCGGCGCACCGCGCGAAGAACGCGGGATCGGGCTTCTGCAGGCCCCACACGTCGGAGATCCCGACCACGTCGGCCTCCAGGCCGAGGGAGGCGAACTGCTCGGCGGCCTCGACCGGCTGGTTGCCCGCGACCCCGACGAAGACCCCCTGGGCGCGCAGCGCGGCCAGGCACTCGCGCGCGTCGGGGTACAGGTCGGCCGGGCCGAAGCCGTTCGGCACCCCGGCCTCGGCCCGCCTCCGCTGCTCCTTCTCCAGGTCGAAGCCCGGCCGGAAGTGCTCCAGCAGGTCCATGTGGTTGCCGCCGGTGGCCAGCAGTGCGCCCAGCTTGGCGACGAAGGTGTGCCGCGGCACGCCCAGCCAGTCGGCCCACCGGCCGTAGATCTCGCACTCGTTGACCAGGGTCTCGCCGATGTCGAAGAAGACCGCCCGGATCACGGGGCGCCCACATCGACCGACTCGCCGGGCTTGAGGCGGCGGAACTCCTTGCCGAGCTCCTTGCCCGCGTTGGTCACGTGCGTCTCCATCACGGCCAGGCCGTTGTCGTTCAGCAGCCCGTCGTGCACGACGAACGCCCGCTCGGGCCGCACCTCGCGGGTGTAGAGGTACAGCTCCGGGACCTTCATCCAGGGCGCGTTGCCGGGCAGGCACAGGGTGCCGACGGGCTCCCCGGGGACGGTCAGCGCGTCGCCCGGATGGAACACCTCGCCGTCGACGAGGAACCCGGTGTTGGGGATCGGCGGGACGTCCGGGTGCAGGATCTCGTGGTCCTCGCCGTAGACGTGCACGTCGAAGCCCGCGACGGTGACCGCGTCGCCGTGCCCGACCTGGTGGACGCGGCCGCCGAGGTCGGCCAGGTTCGCCGCGACGGTGCGGGAGGTCCACACCTCCAGCGCCGGGTTCTCCGCCATCGCCTTGCGGAGCCGGTCTGGGTCGAAGTGGTCGAAGTGCTCGTGCGTGATCAGGACGGCGTCGGCGCCGTCGAGGGCGTCGCCCTCCGGGGTGAACGCCCCCGGGTCGATGACCAGGGTCCGGTCGTCCTTCTGGAGCCGCACGCAGGCATGTCCGAGCTTGGTCAGTCGCATGATCCGATCCTTTCACGCGGGGGCATTGACCGTGCCCCGGCCCATTGATAGAACACGTTCTACTTTGGTTCCGCCCGGCGCCCTGGGCCGGCCGCCCCGAACCGCCCCCACCCGGCCCGGGACGCGGCGGCGCGCGAGGAGGCGGCCATGCCCGTACCCGACCAACGCGATCCCGAGACCACCCTGCGGAGCCTGGCCGACTGGCTGGACGAGCGGCTGCCCGGCGCCCGCATCCCGTCCCTGGAGACCCCCTCCACCAGCGGATTCTCCAGCGAGACACTGATGTTCGACGCCGCCTGGCCCGAACCGCCCGGCGGCCCCGAGCGGCGCGAACCCTACGTGGCCCGCGTCGCCCCCGCCCGCTACCAGATCTTCCCGGAGCCGCGCTTCGAGGAGCAGTACCGCCTGATGCGGATCCTGGACGAGCGCACCGACATCCCCGTCCCGCCCATCCGCTGGTACGAGCCGTCGACCGCTCCCCTGGGAGCCCCGTTCTTCGTGATGGGACGGATCCAGGGCCGCGTCCCGACCGACATGCCCCCGTACCACATGGGCGGCTGGGTCACCGAGGTCCCGCCGGAGGAGCGCGCGGCGATGTGGTGGTCGGCCCTGGAGATCCTGGCCCGCGTCCACAGGCTCGACCCGGTCGCCCTGGACCTGGGCTTCCTCGACCAGCCCCAGTGGGGCGCCCCGGGGCTGGACCAGCGCCTCAACTACTACGAGTACTACCTGGAATGGGCGTACAACGGCCCGCAGGAGATCGCACAGAAGGCCCTTGAGTGGCTAAGGGCCAACCGCCCGGCCGAACCCGATCCGCCCGCCCTGCTTTGGGGCGACGCGCGCATCGGCAACGTCATCTTCCAGGACGGCGTGCTAGCCGCCGTGCTCGATTGGGAGAACGCCGTGCTGGGCGCGCCGGAGGAGGACCTGGCCTGGTTCATCCATCTGGACCGGCACCACTCCGAGGGAATCGGCGTGCCCCGCCTGCCCGGCTTCCCGCCTTACGCCGAGACCGTCGCCCGCTACGAGGAACTGCTCGGACGGCCCGTGCGCGACCTGGGCTACTACGAGGTGCTGTCCGGCTTCAAGTTCTCGGTGATCATGGCGCGGGTCGGGCAGGCGATGATCGACATCGGCTGGATCGAGCCCGACGACCCGTTCCCGCACGACAACAACTGCACCCGCCTGCTCGCCGCGATCCTCCAGGAGCTCCAGTGACGCTCTCGCCGCTCGACGACTACCCGATCCACCAGGCCCCCGAGGTGATGCGGCACGTCACCACCTCCGACCGCAACTTCTACGACCGGTACTACTTCAACGCGCACGGCTGCTCGGACGAGCTGATGCTGGTCATCGGGATCGGCCAGTACCCGAACCTCGGCGTGACCGACGCGTTCGCCCTCGTCCGGCGCGGACCGGCGCACAAGGTCGTGCGGGCCTCGCGGGAGCTGGGCGCGGACCGGATGGACACCTCGGTCGGGCCGTTCCGGGTCGAGGTCGTCGAGGGGCTGCGGCGGCTCCGGGTCGTCCTGGACGAGAACGGGCACGGCCTGTCGTTCGATCTGACCTGGGAGGGCACCGTCCCGGCCCAGCTGGAGCCGCCGCACTACCTGCGCTGGCAGGAGCGGGTCGTGTTCGACTCCCGGCGGCTGGCGCAGACCGGCCGCTGGACCGGGACGATCACCGTGGCCGGCGAGCGGATCGAGGTCACGCCGGACCGCTGGTGGGGCTCGCGGGACCGCTCCTGGGGCATCCGGCCGGTCGGCGAGCCGGAACCGCCCGGCATCCAGGCGAAGAACTCGGGGACCTTCTACTGGCTCTACACGCCGATGCAGTTCGAGGACCACTCGATCCTCTGCATCGTCCAGGAGGACGAGAAAGGGCGGCGCCTGCTGGAGGAGGCCGTGCGCGTCTGGCCGGACGAGGAACGCGAGACGGAGTACCTGGGCCGTCCTGAATACCGTCCCGTCTACAAGGACGGCACGCGCGAGGTCACCACGGCGACCATCGCGTTCAGCCCGCCAGGAGGACGGCCGTTCGCGGTACAGGCGACGCCCATCCTGCCCGTCCACATCATGGTCGGCACGGGTTACGGCCTGGAGCCCGACTGGAAGCACGGCATGTACCAGGGAGCCGACCTGAAGGTGCAGGGCGTCTCGTACGACACGCGCAAGGAGGAGGACGCCGCCCGCATGTGGGGCATGGTCGACGCCGTCGCGCGCTACGAGTACCTGGACGGCGCCGCCCCGGCCCTGCCGCCCGCCGGCGAGGGGGGCACCGGCTACGGGCTGTTCGAGTACTGGGCGCTGGGGCCGCATCCCTCGTTCAACGAGCAGCCATGATCATCGCGACGGCGGCGAGCCCGAACGCCACCGTGGTGAGGATCAGGAACGCGGCGATGACCGCGCAGGCCAAGCCGCGCGGCTGGTCGCGCCAGCCGCCGTAGTGGTCGCGCACCTGCCGGTCCAGCTCCTCCCGCGACGGCTCTTCCGGGGGCGTCACGTCGGGGGGCGGCACGCCGTCCAGTCTCCCAGAAAAACGTACAGGGCCGGGGCGCCGGTCCCTGGCGGGGATCGGCGCTCCGGCCCCAGTCTCCGGGACGCTCCTGGTCGAGCGGGAAGGATCAGGAACGTCCGTGCCCGGCAGGCCCGATAACGGGATCAGGTCAGTATCCGGTCAAGTCAGGCTTCGGGATGCTCCGTCCCCTCGGCGATGGTGAACGCCACGTCGCCCTGCGAGTCGACCTGGGCGTCCAGGGTCTTGTCATCGAGCAGTTGCGCGACCGTCTGCTCCAGGTAGACCCGAGCCCCCTCCGCCTCCACGACCTGGTCGCCGGCCTCCGGGGCAGGCGCGACCGAGAGCCGCAGGGCGTCGGACCCGTCGATTCCGGACTCGATGCGGATGCCGGTCTCCGGCGGCATCTCGGGATTTGCGGTCACGGTACGGATCACCTGGACGGCGCCGCTGGTCAGCGTGAGCACTATCGGCTCCTCATGTCTCGGTTTCATGCCAGGACAGGTCAGTCACCTGTTCGCCCCACCCTCCCCGACACATCACCAGGTAAACCTCCGGCCGGGGCAATCTCTGTGAACGCCGTGTAAATGAACAGGCCCGGCGCGTCACCGCACCGGGCCCGATCCCAGAACATTTCCCCAGCTCAGCGCCTCACGCGCCGGGTGCGAGCGCGCGCACCGCCTCGACCGGGGACAGCCCGCGGCACGGCACGATCGCCAGCACCGGGGTGGTGAGCCCGTTCTCGGCGTACTCGCGGACGCGGGCGCGGCAGGCCTCCGGCGAGCCGTGCACGATCAGGTCGTCGACGACCTCGTCCGGGATCACCTCCAGGGCCTTCTTGCGATCGCCCGCGGCCCACGCCTCGTTCATCGGGCGCAGCGCCTCGCCGCGTCCCAGCCACTCGTGGAAGGCGCGGTAGACGGGCACCGTCATGTAGGCGGCGATCATCCAGCGGCCGATCGAGCGGGCCTCCTCGGCGTCGTCGGTCGGGCAGACGAACAGCCGCGCGACCAGCTCGGGCTCGTCGCCCAGCGCGCCGCGCACCGTACGGACGTCCTCGGGCGCCAGCCAGTTGGTGATGGCGCCGTCGGCCTCGCGGGCCGCCAGCCGCAGCATGCCGGGCCGCAGCGCCGCCAGGACGATCCGCGGCGGCGTCTCGGGCGGCGCCTCCAGCTTGAAGCCCTTGACCGAGAAGGTCTCGAAGTCCTCCTTGACCTTCTCGCCCGCCAGCGCCTTGCGCAGGAACCGCAGCGTGTCGCGGGTGCGCTGGTACGGCTTCTCGAACGGGATCGCGTTCCAGCGCTCGACGATGGTGTCGGAGGAGGTGCCGATGCCCAGCACGAAGCGTCCGGGGGCCAGCCCGGCGAGGGTCGCGGCCTGCTGGGCCAGCAGGGCCGGGCCGCGCGTGTAGACCGGCACGATCGCCGGGCCGAGCCGCAGTTCCGGGGCCCACTGCGAGGCCAGCGCCAGCGGGGTGAAGCCGTCGGTGCCGTTGGTCTCAGCGGTCCAGGCGTCGGTGTAGCCGAGCCCGGGCATCTCCTGGACGATCTCGCGGTGCTCGGCCAGCGGGAGCCCGGCCTGCGGGATCGTCAGTCCCCAGCGGTTCATGGTCCTGCTCCTTTACGCGATCGAGGGCCGGATGATCGCGCCGCCGTCGACCACCATGGTCTGCCCGGTCATCCAGGACGCGGCGTCGCCGGCCAGGAACACCGCGGCGTTCGCGATGTCCTCGGGAGCACCCAGCCGGCCGAGCGGCAGGTGCTTGCTGATCTCCTCCTCGTTGTTCTCCCAGAGCGCGCGGGCGAGGGCGGTCTTGACCAGCCCGGGCGCGATGCAGTTGACCCGGACGGCCGGGGCCAGCTCCATGGCGAACTGGCGGGTGAGGTGGATGACCGCGGCCTTGGTGGCGTTGTAGTACCCGATCCCGTGCTCGGTGATCATGCCGCCGACGGAGGCGATGTTGATGATCGAGCCGCCGTGCCGGCTCATCGACGCCTTCCAGGCCAGCTGCGTCCACAGCACCACGGCGAACTGGTTGACCTGGACGGTCTTCTCGGCGGCGGCGGGCTCGATGTCGACCATCGGGCCGAAGTGCGGGCTGGTGCCGGCGTTGTTGACCAGGACGTCCACCGCGCCGAACTCGGCCACGGCGGCGTCCACGCAGGCCGCGGCGGCGTCGGCGTCGCCCACGTGCGCGGCCTTGGCCAGCACGCGGGCGGCCGGGTGGGCGGCCCGGATCTCCGCGGCGACCTCGTCGAGCGCGTCCTGCTTGCGCGAGGAGAGCACGACGTTGGCGCCCTCGGCGGCCAGCGCGACGGCCGTGGCCTTGCCGATGCCCCGGGAGGCCCCGGTGACGAGGGCGGTCTTTCCCTGCAGTCCAGTCCGCATGCGCACTCCTTGACGACGATGACCCCGGGCACGGGCCCGAATCACGCTCGGTCCGTCCCCAACTGTAGCGAAGTGACTGACGCGTCAGTTAGGAGACCCCGGCCACCGGCACCCTTGATTTGAACGTACGCTTGGTTGGTAAGCTGCGCGGGTGACCCTCGCGAAGGAACGGTGCCCCGCGGCCGAAGGCTGGTTCACGACCCGGGACGGCGTACGGCTGCTCGGCACCCGCTGCACCGCCTGCGGCACCCCCTACTTCCCCCGCAACGCCCTCGCCTGCCGCAACCCGGCCTGCTCCGGTCCCCGGGACGGCTCCGAACTGGAGGAGTACGCCTTCTCCAACCGCGGGCGCGTCTGGTCCTACGCCGACTCCCGCTACAAACCCCCTCCCCCGTACGTCTCGCCCGACCCGTACCGCCCCTACACGGTCGCGGCCGTCGAACTGGACCACGAGCGCATGGTCGTCCTCGGCCAGGTCGTCCCGGGCATCGGCGTCGACGACCTCGAGGTCGGCATGGAGGTCGAGCTGGCCGAAGGCGTCCTGTACGAGGACGACGAGGCCGAGTACACCGTCTGGATGTGGAGGCCCGCGCGATGACCGGCGACGTGGCGGTCCTCGGCGCGGGGATGCACCCGTGGGGCAAGTGGGGGCGGAGCTTCGTCGAGTACGGCCTGGTCGCCGCCCGCGCCGCGCTGGCGGACGCGGGGGTGGCCTGGCCCGAGATCCAGTACGTGGCGGGCGCCGACACCATCCGCAACGGGTATCCCGGGTTCATCGCCGGGGCGACGTTCGCGCAGGCCCTCGGCTGGTCTGGCGCCCGGATCTCCAGCAGCTACGCGGCGTGCGCGTCCGGGGCGCAGGCGATCGACGCCGCCCGCGCGCGGATCCTCGCGGGCCTGTGCGACGTGGCGCTGGTGGTCGGCGCGGACGCGGCGCCCAAGGGGTTCTTCAAGCCGGTCGGCGGCGACCGTCCCGACGACCCGGACTGGCTGCGGTTCCGGCTGCTCGGCGCGACCAACCCGATCTACTTCGCGCTGTACGCCCGGCGCCGGATGGCCGTGCACGGCGCGACGCTGGACGACTTCGCCGCCGTCAAGGTCAAGAACGCGCGGCACGGCCTGGCCAACCCCAACGCCCGCTACCGCAAGGAGGTGACCCTGGACGACGTGCGCGCGTCCGCCGTGGTCGCCGACCCGCTGCGGCTGCTGGACATCTGCGCGACGAGCGACGGCGGGGCGGCGCTGGTGCTGTCGTCGATGGAGTTCGCACGGTCCCGGGGCGCGCCCGACCCGGTGCGGATCGCGGGGCTGTCGACGGTCACGCCGACCTTCCCCAAGACCGTGCTCGACCTGCCGGACTTCGCGACCGACTCGGCGCTGGCCGTGCCCGCACCCGAGGTGCCGTTCCGGCAGGCCATCGCGCGCGCCGCGTACGAGGAGGCCGGGCTCGGCCCCGAGGAGCTGTCGCTCGCCGAGGTCTACGACCTGTCCACCGCCCTCGAACTCGACTGGTACGAGGACATCGGGCTGTGCGAGCCGGGCGGCGCGGAGAAGCTGCTGCGCTCCGGCGACACCGCCCTGGGCGGGCGCGTGCCGGTGAACGCCTCGGGCGGGCTGGCCTCGTTCGGGGAGGCGATCCCGGCCCAGGCGATCGCGCAGGTGTGCGAGCTGACCTGGCAGCTGCGCGGCCGGGCCGAGGGGCGGCAGGTGGCGAACGCCCGGGCGGGCATCGCGGTGAACCAGGGCCTGTTCGGCCACGGTTCGGCGATCATCACCGTCCGTCAGCGTCCTTGGCGACCTTGAGCGCCCACCCGATCAGCGGCGCCTGCAGCGGCAGGCGGCCGAACACGACCGCGCGCCACGGCTGGGGGCCGTGCCGCCAGTCGTAGGCCATCTTGACGTTGGCGGGGAAGACCGCGGCGAACAGCGCCGCGGTGGCGAAGGCTCCGGCGCGGCGCGTCTTCGGCACGGCGATCGCGGCGGCGCACGCCAGCTCGGCGACCCCGCTCGCATACGTCCACGTGCGCTGATCGCCGGGCAGCCGCGACGGGACGATGTCGTCGTAGACCCGGGGCACGATGAAGTGGGTGGCCCCGGCCGTCGCCAGGAGGCCCGCCAGCACGTGGGCAGGACGCGTTGAGGGAGACGTCGAGGAAGGCATGGACGAACGCTCTCACAGAGTCAGGGCAGGCGGCGCACTTTCTCGATCAAGCCGGGCATCTCCTCGTTGCCGCCCTGGACATAGCCGGACAGCAGCCGGAGCTGCGCGTCCGAGAACCCGTCCAGCCGGTCGGCGAACGCCCGCGCCACCGGGTCGAAGTACCGCTCGAACCGCGCCGCGGTCTCCGGCACCAGCTCCACGATCACCCGCCGCCGGTCGTCGGGATCGCGGGTCCGCTTGACGTACCCCGCCCGCTCCAGCCGGTCGATGACGGCGGTGATCGCGCCACCGGTGGTGATGCCCATGAGCGCCGCCAGCCGTCCCGGCGTCTGCGGACCGTCCAGCGACAGGGCATTGAGGCACTGCGCGTCGGTCACGTTCAGCCCCGCCTTGCCCGCGGCGGTCTGGTTCAACAGCATCGTGTAGAGCGTGCTCCGCTGCATCGCCTCCCGCAGCTCCGCCATGACCCGCTCGCGTTCCGGGCTCGACACGCTTTTACCTCGATCTCCACGTTTCCGAGGGAGCCCAGGGCCTGTCTCGAGGTGGCCGGGACTTGGGAACACAGCTTAGTGCCCACCGAACACCCGCTCCCTCCCAAACCCCGCGAAAGATCAACATTCGCCGGGCGCTCGCGGCCGGAGGCGGCGGCGCTACCGCTCGACGGACCGCTGGGCCGTTTCCTTGGCCCACCGGTAGTCGGCCTTGCCCGCCGGGCTGCGTTTCATCTCCTTCACGAACGCGTACGTGCGCGGGACCTTGTAGCCGGAGAGGTTCTTGCGGCAATGGGCGTCGAGGTCCTGGGGCGCCGGGGGCTCGCCCTGCGGCTGGACGACGGCCGCGACGCGGGAACCGAAACGCTCGTCGGGGATGCCCGTCACGACCGCGTCGAACACCGCCGGATGCCCCTTCAGGACGGCCTCGACCTCCTCCGGGAAGACCTTCTCGCCGCCGGTGTTGATGGCCTGCGAGCCGCGGCCGTACACCGCGATGCTGCCGTCCTCCTCGACCGTGGCGATGTCGCCGGTGAGCAGCCAGCGCCGGCCGTCCACCTCGGGGAACGTGCGCGCGGTCTTCTCCGGGTCGTTGTAGTAGCCGCGGGCGATGAAACCGGTGCGGGCCACCTGGCCGATGACGCCCGAGCCCGGCTTGACCGGCTGGAGCGCGTCGTCCAGGACGGTGACGTCGGCCACGTCGGGCGCGAACCGCAGGCCCTTCTCCGGCGTCGACCCGGCCACGGCCTCGGCGGTCGAGCCCGACTCGGTCGACCCGAAGCGGTCCATGATCATGATGTTCGGCAGCACCACCGCCAGCCGCTCCCGGACCGACCCGCTCAGGATCGCGCCGGTCGAGACGAAGGCGAGCAGCGACGACAGGTCGTAGGGCGAACGCTCCAGCTCCTCGACCATCGGGATCGCCATCGCGTCACCGGTGATCGTGAGCGAGTTGACCTTCTCCCGTTCGATCGTGCGCCACACCTCGGCGGCCTCGAACCTGCGGACGTACACCACGGTCGCGCCCATCCACCAGGCGATGAACGTCGCCACCTGCGCCGCGCCATGCATCAGCGGAGCCACCGGCATCATCACCATCGGCCCCGCGTTCCGGGCCATCTCCACCACGTCCTCGGGGACGCCGGGGCGCGGCAGGCTCGGGTTCCAGAACGCGAACAGCAGCTCCTTCATGCCCCACATCACGCCCTTGGGCATGCCGGTCGTGCCGCCCGTGTAGATGATGTAGGTGTCGTCGGCGGAGCGCGGACCGAAGCCCCGCGTCGCCGGCCGGGCCGCCAGGGCCTCCTCGTAGGGGACGGCGCCGGGCACCGAGGACGCGCCGCCGACCGCGATGAGGTGCCGCAGGCTCTCCACCTGCGGGACGGTCGCCGCGACCCGCTCGTCGAACTCCACGTCGTACAGCAGCGCCACGCTGTCGGAGTCCTGGTAGACGTAGCGCAGCTCGCTCTCCACGTACCGGTAGTTGACGTTGACCGGCACGGCCCTGATCTTCAACGCGGCGACCAGCGCGACCGCGTACTCGATGCCGTTGTAGAGCTGGACGGCGACATGCTGGCCGGGCTTCACCCCGGCGGACTCGAGATGGTGCGCGAGCCGGTTGGCCTGCGCATCCAGCTCGGCGTAGGTGAGCCGCCTGGCGCCGCAGACGAGCGCGACGCGGTCCCCGATCGCGTCGGCGACTCCCTCGAACAGATCGGCGTAGTTGAACTCCATCGGACGTCCTCCGGAGATCGAGGGGGAGGGGCTTAGGGCTTCTCTGAGCCGACGATCCACATCGCGAAGAACTGGGCGCCGCCGCCGTAGGCGTGGCCGAGGGCGCGGCGCGCGCCGTCCACCTGGTACTCCCCGGCCTGCCCGCGCACCTGGAGGGCCGCCTCGGCGAACCGGATCATCCCGGACGCGCCGATCGGGTTGGACGACAGCACGCCGCCCGAGGGGTTCCACGGGATGTCCCCGTCCAGCGCGGTCGCCCCCGCCTCGGTCAGCTTCCAGCCCTCGCCCTCGCCGCAGAACCCGAGGTTCTCCAGCCACATCGGCTCGTACCAGGAGAACGGCACGTACACCTCGGCGCAGTCCAGCTCGCGGCGCGGATCGGCGATCCCGGCCTGCCGGTACACGTCGGCGGCGCAGTCCTTGCCGCCCTGCGGGTTCACGGTGTCGCGGCCGGCGAAGAAGATCGGCTCCGAGCGCATCGCGGTGCCGTGCACCCAGGCGGGCCTGTTCGGGGCCTTGCGCGCCGCGTCCTCGGACGCCAGCACCATCGCGCAGGCGCCGTCGGACGACGGGCAGGTCTCCAGGTAGCGGATCGGCTCCCACAGCATCGGCGTCGACTCGACCATCTCGCGGGAGATGCCGGGGATCTTCAAGTGGGCGTTGGGGTTCTTCAGGGCGTTCTGCCGGTCCTTGACCGCGACCAGCGTCCCGACGTGGTCGGGCGCGCCGGAACGCCGCATGTACGCGCGGATGTGCGGGGCGAAGTAGCCGCCCGCCCCGACGACCAGGGACGTCGAGAACGGCGTGTTCACGGTCAGCGCCCACGTCGCGTTCGACTCCGACTGCTTCTCCCAGGCCACGGTCAGCACCCGGTCGTGCACACCGCCCTGGATCAGGCTCGCCGCGACGATCGCGGTCGACCCGCCGACCGACCCGGCCGTGTGCACCCGCATGATCGGCTTGCCGGTGGCGCCCAGCGCGTCGGCCAGGTACGCCTCGGGCATCATCACGCCCTCGAACAGGTCGGGCGCCTTGCCGATCACGACGGCGTCGATGTCGGTCCAGGTCAGCCCGGCGTCGTCCAGCGCCTTGACGGCCGCCTCGCGCAACAGCCCGGCCATCGACACATCAAGCCGCTTGGTCTTGTAGGCGGTCTGGCCCACGCCGACAATGGCGCACGGGTTACCCATGGCGAGCCTCCAGGTTAAAGAGGCGGTCTGCCCCCGAGCCCACTGATTTGGCTACGATCGCGCACGGGTTACCCATGGTCTTCTCCGGAAAGAACGCAGACGAGGTTCTGCTGCAGGCACGGACCGGCGGTGGCGTGGCCGAGCGTCCGGGCGGCCGAGCCGTCGTGGATCCGGGCCGCGGCCTCGCCGATCCTGATCAGCCCGGCCGCCATCACCGGGTTGGCCGACAGCGGGCCGCCGGACGGGTTGACCGTGACCTCGTCGCCCAGGCCGAGCGCCTCCCGCAGGATCAGCTCCTCGTGCGTGAACTGCGCGTGCAGTTCGGCCACCTCGATCCCGGCCGCGCCCGCTTTCTCGCCCGCGATCCGGGTCGCCTCGGACCGGCTCAGGTCCCGCACGCCCGGTGAGTGCGCCTCGCTGCGATGGTCGATGCCGCGGATCCACGCGGGCCGCTCGCACAGCTCGCGCGCCCGGTCACCGGTGGCCAGCACGACCGCGGCGGCCCCGTCGGTGATCGGCGCGATGTCGTACGGCCGCAGCGGCGCCACGTCGTAGCCCTCGTCGCCGGACGGGTCCGGCAGGTGCAGCGCGAACGGGTTCTCCCGGCCGGCCCGGCGCGAGCGCGTCGCGACGGCGCGCAGATCGTCCTCCTTGGCTCCCGACCGCTCCAGGTGGGCGCGGGCCTGCAACGCGGCCAGCGACACCTGGTCGATCCCGAGCGGCGCCAGATGGTACGGATCGAGCTGCTGCGTCATGATCTCGCGCAGCGTCCCCTGCGAGGACTTCCCGAACCCGTACACCAGGGCCGTGTCGACCTCCCCGTGCCGGAGCTTCACCCACGCCTCGTACAGCGCCCAGGCCGCGTCCATCTCCACGTGGCTCTCGGAGATCGGCGGCCAGGCCCCGACCGCGTCCAGCGCCGACACGAACGAGAACGGCGCCCCGACCAGGTAGTCGTTGGAGCCCGAGCAGGTGAACCCGAACCGGTTCAGCCCGGTCCGCTGCTTGATCTCGGTGATGACGGGCGCGAGGATCTCCACCTCCGCCAGCCCGGAGTCCTCGGCGGCGTGCGCGCTCTGCGCGAACGCGACGACCGCGATCTCAGCGTTCATTACCCCCACCCTCCCTTACTTTCTGCTAGCATTTGCTCACACTCTGCGAAAACCAAGCTGGGTGAGATTACGCGCAAGAACCTCGGCCGAAGGGCGGGCGGAGAGGTAAACGCCTGTGGAGCTGATGTGAGACGGGTCTCTGCGGGATTCATCCCGACGGGTGCGCAACCGGCGACGAAGCAGGAAGGCCAGTCGGCGACGGCTGGGCTCGCGGCCCGGGTGGGCTGAGAGGACGTCAAACGTAGTCCTTGATGGCGTCGAAAGGCACGTCAGGCTCCTCGATGGGGGCGAACCATCGAATGTTCGCCATGGTTCGCCCCCATTCGTTTTCCGGCCTCCAGACCGCCTTCACGCGCATGCCCATGCGGACCTGGTCCGCGGGGATGCCCGCGACCAGGGCGAGCATGGGCAGGCCGGCGCCGTCCAGCAGGATGTAGGCCGACACGAACGGGACCTCGGGCGCGCGCGGGTCCGGCAGGTTGTTGACCGCGAACGTGGTGACCGTGCCGGTGTCGGGCAGCTCGACCTCCTCGCTGGTCGGCACGCCGTCGCGCGGGCACAGCCCCTTCATCGGGACGATCACCTCGCCGCACACTCCGCAGCGGTGGCCGAGGATCCGGCCCTCGGAGATCCCCTCCAGGAAACGGTCCAGCGCCCGCCCGCCCTGCAGCCGGTACTCCAGCCGGGTCGGCGCGTTGATCATGGTGACCTCGGGGACGAAGCACTCGATGTCGCCGATCGCGCCGGTCCGCTCGACCCGGTACTTCGGACGCACCCGCATCCCGGTCTTGAGGAACCGGGGCGGATCGGCGCCCTCGTCGAAGACGCCCAGATCGAGCGCGTGCAGCAGGGCCGTGTCGGCGCCGTCCGGCCGGATCAGCGCCCACGCGAACGGCCGGTCCAGCGGATGGCTCTTCAGCGGACGCGGCACCCACGACCAGGTCTGCACGGTGCCGATCGGGCCGACCTCGACGAACTCCCCGGTCACCGGCTCGCCGTTCGCGGGGTCGTACTCGGACGGCGGGACGAGCACCCGCCCGCCGGCGGTCCGCACGCCGACCAGCCGCCCGTCGCGCAGCTCGCTCAGGAACCGCCCGATGACCGGCCCGACCGACCGCGTGTACCCGCCCGGAAACTCCAGGACATGGCTCTGGGCCTCAGATGGCACGCTCGTGGTCCTTCCAGTACGGGTCGCGCAGCTTGCGCTTGAGGAGCTTGCCGTTCGGCTCGCGCGGCAGGGTCTCGATGAAGTCGATCGATCTGGGCCACTTCATCCGCGCCAGCCGGCCCTCCAGCGCCGCGAGGATCTCCGCCGCCAGCTCCGGGCCGGGCGCGACGCCCGCGGCGGGCTCCACGACGGCCTTGATCTGCTCGCCCCACTCCTCGTCCGGGATGCCGAAGACGGCCACGTCCGCGACCTTGGGATGCAGGACGATCTCGTTCTCGATCTCGGCCGGGTAGATGTTGGCCCCGCCGGAGATGATCATGTCGGACTTGCGGTCGGACAGGAACAGGAAGCCGTCCTCGGTCAGGTGCCCGACGTCGCCGACGGTGAAGAAGTCCTTGAGCCGGCTCTCCTCCGTCTTCGCCCGGTCGCCCTTGTACTCGAACCCGGTCCCGGCCATCTTCATGTAGATCGTGCCGGGCTCTCCCGCCGGGACGGGCTCGCCGTCGTCGTCCACGATGAGCAGCTCGCTGATCGGCCACGCCTTCCCGACCGTGCCGGGATGCTCGCGCCAGTCCTGCGGGCTCGCGATCGTGCCGCCGCCCTCGGTGGCCGCGTAGTACTCCCAGATGCAGTCGCCCCACCACTCCAGCATCTGCTGCTTGATCGGCACGGGGCAGGGCGCGGCGGCGTGGATCGCCCACTTCATGGACGACACGTCGTACCGCTTGCGGACGTCCTCGGGAAGGGCCAGCAGCCGCTTGAAGTGGGTCGGGACCATGTGCGTGTTGGTGATGCCGTACCGCTGGATCAGCCGCAGGCAGTCCTCGGCCTCCCACTTGTCCACGTAGACGAGGGTGTGGCCCATCTGCAGCGCCGTGCCGCCGAACTGGGTCACGGCAGTGTGGTAGTTCGGCGAGGTCACCAGGTGCGCCTGCGGTTCCTGGCCCGCCGGCCGTCCGGGCCGGATTCCGAACAGCGACAGCAGGAACGTCAGCAGTTCCGCGCTGTCGTCGGGATCGAGGGCGGCCAGCGGCCTGCGGACGCCCTTGGGCCGTCCCGTGGTGCCGGAGGTGTAGTGCATGGTGGCGCCGTTGCTCCGGTCGTCCGGCAGCGTGTCCGGCTGCCCCTCCACCAGTTCCTCGTGCGGCCGGAAGCCCTCGACGCGGCCGAACGCGAAGCGGCGGCGGGCGTCGATCCCCGACTCCTCCGCCCCGCGCACGCCCTCACTCGCGTACCGCTCGTGCACGAAGAACGCCTTGGCCTCGCTGTCGGCCACGATGTAGCCGATCTCGGGGCCGGCCAGATGCCAGTTGATCGGCGTGTAGTACCACCCCGCCTGCAGAGCGGCCAGGTACAGCACCAGGCCGTCCACGCCGTTGGGGACGAGCCCGCAGATCCCGTCCCCCTTCTCCACGCCCAGCCCGCGCAGCCCGTGCACGAGCCGGTTGGCCCGGGCCAGCAGCTCGCCGGCGGTGTGCTCGATCCCGTCCGGGTCGACGGCGGCGATCCACTCGGGATCGGCCTGCGCCAGCCGCCAAAAACCCAACGACCCCATCGGTTCTCCTCGGTGATCGCGGTGCACCGGTCAGGTGCCGGGGGAACCAAAGTAGATCACGTTCTCGTTTTGCTGGGCAAGACCTGTTGACGCGCAACGCTGATCACTAGAATCTGTTCTTGTTTTATGGCCGGTTGAGTGGAGGAACGATGGCCGAGCGGCTGCCCATCAGCACCGAGCACTGCACCGTCGAGCAGGACGGCCACGTGGTCGTCGTGACGCTGAACCGCCCTGAGGCGCGCAACGCGCTGAGCAACGACATGCTCGTCGGGCTGGCCGACGCCTGGGCCCACATCTCCGCGACGCCCGAGGTACGGGTCGGCATCCTCACCGGGGCCGACGGCCAGTTCTGCGCGGGCGCCGACCTCAAGGCCATGGGCACGCCCTCGTCCGACCCGCGCGTCCGGGAGCGCGCGGCCCAGATCCCCGACTTCCACTGGAAGGGGCTGCTGCGCGACAGCCGCCCCACCAAGCCCCTCATCTGCGCCGTCGAGGGGTACGCCGTGGCCGGCGGCACCGAACTCCTCGTCGGCACCGACCTGCGCGTCGTCGCCGAGGGCGCGACCCTGGGCCTGTACGAGGCCAAGCGCGGCCTGTTCCCCATGGGCGGCTGCGCGATCCGCCTCCCCCGCCAGATCGGCTACGCCAACGCGATGGACATCCTGCTGACGGCCCGTTCCGTCACCCCGCGGGAAGCACTCGCGATGGGCCTCGTCAACAAGGTCGTCCCGGACGGCCAGGCGCTCACCGCCGCCCGCGAACTGGCCGACCAGGTCGCCGCGTGCGGCCCCCTCGCCGTCCAGGCCATCCTGCGCACCTACCGCGAGACCGAGCACCTCTCCGAGGAGGAGGCCCTGAAGATCTCCGACGAGATCGGCTGGCCCGTCATCGGCTCCGCGGACGCCAAGGAGGGCTCCCGGGCCTTCAAGGAGAAGCGCCCCGCCGTCTTCAAGGGCCTCTGACGAGGACTTTGCCGCGCCGTTGAGAACCGGCCGGGCATATCGCGGATCCCACCGAATAGTGCGGAAAAATCACGTTGCACTATCACGGGGGAGATCATGCGATTCAGGAGCATCATGGCGGCCGCCGGGGTCGCCGGCGCGGCGACGATGGCACTCGCGGCGCCCGCGATGGCCGCGCCAGAGGAAACGGTGAACCCTGACCCGGCACACCGCGGACAGCAGATCAGCGTCAAGCTCACCCACCCGTGCTCGGCCCAGGCCGGAAGCCTGCGCTCCACCGCATTCGAAGAGGTGCGCTTCTCGGGGAGCAATACCGAGGTGACGGCGACCATCAAGCCCGACGCCGAACTGAAAAAGCACTCGATCAGCGAGAACTGCCCCGACTTCGTACGTACGCATTACGTGACGGTGGTTCCCAAGGGAGGCGCGAAGACCGGCATCGGAGGCGCGGGCGACGGCACGGACGTGGCGCTCACAGGAGTCGGCGTCACGCTGATCCTGGGCGCCGGCGGCTTCATGGCGCTCCGATTCCGGCGAGGCGACGCGGAGTCGTGAGACCGAGCGGCGGCCCACCACCCGGAGGTGGTGGCCCGCCGCTCGCCTGCGCTCTGTGATCGAACCGACACATCTGGGTATCGGTGGTTTGACGGAAAGCCAGCTCACAGGGGTGCCATGGGACGGTCGTACGATGTGCGCCCGCGAGGAGGGTGCGCCATGGACGAGGCCGCGTTCACCGAGTCGGCCGAACGGCACCGGCACGAGCTGCGGGTGCACTGCTACCGGATGCTCGGGTCGTTCACGGACGCGGAGGACCTCGTCCAGGAGACGATGCTGCGGGCGTGGCGGAGGCGGGAGACCTACGAGGGGCGGTCCACGTTCCGGGCGTGGCTGTACCGGATCGCGACGAACGCGTGCCTGGACGTGCTGACCGGCCCGGCACGGGAGCGGGAGATGTCCGCGGCGCCCGCGATGATCGCCGAGGTGTCGTGGCTGGAGCCGTTCCCCGACCGGCTGCTGGACCTGGCGGCGGACGAGCCGGGCGCGGCGGCGGTGGCACGGGAGACGATCGAGCTGGCGTTCCTGGCCGCCATCCAGCATCTGCCCGCGCGGCAACGGGCCGCGGTCATCATGCTGGAGGTGCTGGGCTGGCCCGTCGGGGACGCGGCGGATGTGCTGAACACCAACGTCGCCGCGGTGAAGGGCATGCTGCAGCGGGGGCGCATGACGTTGCGGGCGTACCTGCCGCGGGAGCGGGCGGAGCAGGGCGCGCGGGCGAGCGCCGGGGAGCGCGCGGTGCTGCGGCGGTACGTCGAGGCCAACGAGCTGTCCGATCTCACCCGGCTCAAGGAGCTGCTGCGCGAGGACGCCCGGCAGACGATGCCGCCGCACGGCCTGGTGTACGAGGGCCGCGAGGCGATCCTGGAGCTGTGGGGGCCGGCGCTGGCCGGGGAGTCGGCGTGGGGCGAGTGGCGTTCGCTGCCGCTGTGGGCCAACCGGCAGCCGGCCGTGGCGAACTACGTGCGCCGCGTCGGCGAGCAGCGGTTCGCGCCCGTGAACATCGACGTGCTGGCGGTACGGGACGGCCGGATCGCGGAGATCACCACCTTCGACCCGCGCCTGCTGAAGGCCTTCGGGCTGCCCGCCGGTCTGTGACGGCCGAACCCTGACGAGGCGCGCGCCCCAGGGCCGCCGGCCTGCGGCCTGGGGCGCGAGCGGGCTCAGTCGGCCTCGGCGGCGGCGTTGAGTCGCTCCAGGGCCTCGACGTACTCCTCGATGAGGTCGTACACGACCTGCGCGGCGGGCTTGACCTGGCTCATGGAGCCGACGATCTGGCCGACCGGGAAGGTGACCAGCTCGCCGTCCCCGGACCGGCCGATGCGGCGCAGCGCGTCGGAGATCAGCATGAACTGCATCGGCATCGGGAGGGTGCCGGGCGAGTCCTCGCTCTCCCAGGCGTCGGTCCAGGCGGTCTTGAGGAAGCGGGCGGGCTTGCCCGTCCAGGCCCGGGACCGGACGGTGTCGCGGGAGGTCGCGGCGAGCAGCTTGCCGCGCGCCTTCTCGGGGGTGTCGGCCTCGTCCACGGTGAGCCAGATCGAGCCGGTCCACACGCCGTCGGCGCCGAGCGCCATGCCGGCGGCCATCTGCCGGCCGCGGCCGATGCCGCCGGCGGCGAGCACCATGGTGTCCGCGCCGACCGCGTCCACGACCTCGGGGATGAGGACCATGGTGGAGACATCGCCGGTGTGGCCGCCGGCCTCGGTGCCCTGGGCGACGATGATGTCGACGCCGACCTCGACCTGCTTGCGGGCGTGCCGGGCGTTGGAGGCCAGCCCGGCGACCTTGACGCCGTGCTCGTGGGCCTGCCGGACGACGTCGGCGGGCGGCGGGCCGAGCGCGTTGGCGAGCAGCGCGATGGGGTGCTTGAGCGCGACCTCGACCTGGGGCCGGGCGGTGGCGTCGGTCCAGCCGAGGAGGGCCTTGCCGGCGCCCTCGTCGCTGAGCGGCTCGACGCCGTGCTCGGCGAGGAGGTTCTCCAGGAACTCCTTGTGCTCGGCGGGGATCATGCCCTGGAGCCTGGTGAGCAGCTCGCCCGAGTCACCGAGGTCGGCGCCCTCGTACTTGGCGGGCATCACCACGTCGACCCCGTACGGGCGGCCGCCGACGTGCTCGTCGATCCACTTGAGCTCCAGCTCGAGCTCCTCGGGGGTGAAGTACAGGGCGCCGAGGACGCCCATGCCGCCGGCGCGGCTCACCGCGGCGACCACGTCGCGGCAGTGACTGAACGCGAAGATCGGGTACTCGATGCCGAATAGTTCGGTGACTCGTGTCCGCACCCCTCGACCCTAGGTCGCCGAAGGCAAAACTGCAACAGGTTCTACTTAGCTAGATCGACACCGAGCCAGCGCAAGACAAAACGGGTAGAACACGTACCAGCATCAGGGGGTCGGGGGGCCGAATTTGCCGTCCGCTCGGCGCGGGGTCCGGGGCGCGGTCCTGGCGGGCCGGGCGCCGCCGCCGGTCAGGCCGCCGACCACGCCCAGCAGGAGCAGGGCCAGGCCCAGGAAGACGGTGGCGAACGGTACGTACGACCGCACCGCGGCGATCTTCAGTGCGTTGGCGTCGGCCATGTCGACCAGGCTCTTCTGGGACGACTCCACCGTGACCAGGTCGGCGGCGGCGACCGTCATCCGGCCGCGGCCGTCAGGGGTGCGGACGGTGCTGTGGATGGTCTGGCGGTGCTTGACCGGGATCCCGGTCCGCGGGTCCACCCACACCGTGATCGTCGCCGCCGAGTAGCGGTCGACCTTCTGGTCGGGGCTCTTGGCGTCCAGGCCCAGCATCCGGCCGGGCAGCCTGGCGTCCAGTGGCGCGGTCTTGGTCTCGGGGATCTGCTGCACGAACCGGTAGGCCCGCATGCCGCGCACCTTCTCCTCGCCGGAGTAGCGCATCGGGGCGGCCTGCTTGGTGGCCATGTCGAAGAACGGGTAGTCGAGCCGGTCCACGTTCGCCAGCGGGAACAGCAGCGCGTAGCCGGACATCTTCACCGCGCCGTCGCCGTCCACGTTGGTGCCGCAGCACCGCACCAGCTCGGAGGTGCGGCGGTCGAACGCGATCCGGTAGCCCTGGATCTGGACGGGCTTGTCGGGGTTCGCGGTGTCGAAGATGTTGGTCGAGGAGTCCCAGACCGCGATCCGGTCGTCGCCGCCGTTGGCCCGGACGTCGCCGCGCACGGTGTTGGCGGCCTGGAGCGTCACGCCGGTCTTGGTCTTCAGGGTCGCGGCGTCGAAGTAGGTCGCGTTCCTGGCCTCCAGGCGGGTCACCTGGTAGCGGTTCAACGGTGCTTGGACGACCTGGTCGGCCACGTAGAAGCGGACCAGCGGGGCGAGCGTGAGGAAGAAGGCGCCCAGGCAGATCAGCGCCAGTCCGACCGGTCGTCGCATGAGCACCTCCGGAAGGCAGCGCGGTTACCCTACACGCCAGTGTCTACTGGCCGGTAGGATCCGTGGCCATGTCGCTGAGCCTGCCGCCCGTCTCGGGCCATCAGGACACGCTCGACGGTGTACGCGCGACGGCGGCCTTGGCCGTGCTGGCGTATCACGTGGCCAGCACATCGGGAGACCTCACTGAAGCGAGCAGATGGGGCTGGCTCTACAACGGGGGCCAGATAGGCGTCCCCATCTTTTTCGCCTTGTCGGGATTGCTTCTGTACCGCCCTTGGGCCGCGGTCTCTCTAGACCCTGGGGGCAGCAAACCGCGTGTGGGTACGTACCTGCGCAAGCGCGCGCTGCGCATCCTGCCCGCCTATTGGGCCGTGGTCGTGTGCTTCATGCTCACCGCCGCGTGGAGCCATGTCACCGACGCGGGCACCTGGCTGTCGCTGCTCACCCTTACGCACACCTACTTGCCGGAGCCGTGGTGGGAGAGCAGTCTGGGTCCGGCGCATCTCGGCCAGATATGGAGCCTCGCGGTAGAGGCCGCCTGGTACGTGACCCTCCCGGTCACTGCGGCCCTCCTTGGCTGGTACGCGCGGCGCGGCCGTGACGTTGGCGAACGCGCGCGCCGCCTACTGAAAGCCATCGTTGGTTACGCGGTGCTCTCATTTCTCTACACGTCATTTCTCTACACGGCCGCAGGCCACTCCATGCTCTGGCTGCCCCGCTACTTCGTTTGGTTCGCGATCGGGATGGCGCTGGCCGTCCTCACCGTCTGGGCGCGCCTGGAGCCGGACGGCGCCGCCGCGCGCGTGTGCCGTACCGTCGCCGATTCCTGGCCGGCCTGCTGGACGGGAGCGGCACTGCTGTACGTCATCGCCTCCACGCCCGCGACCGGCCCGCTCGACCTGGTCACGCAAGACGTCGTCTGGACGTCCTTGCTGGACCTCGTCGTCAGCGGCCTGTGCGCCGCCGCGTTCGTCGCGCCCGTGGCGCTGGCTCCGCCCGGCCACCGGCCGCTGCAGGCGATCCTCGGCAACCCGGTCATGCGGTTCCTGGGACGCATCTCCTACAGCCTGTTCCTGTGGCAGATGCTCATCATCGTCGGCTGGTACGAGTGGACGGACCGGGTTTTCCGGGGGGACGTGGCGACCGATCTTCCGCTGCTGCTCGCGGCGTCCATCGCAGCGGCGACGGTGAGTCATCATCTGGTGGAGCGTCCGGCGCAGCGCCTGGCCCGGGGAGGCCGCCCCCGCCGCGCGCCCAACTCAGCTCGATCGGCGCCGGAGCACGCCAGAGCTCCAGAGCCACCCGCCCCATGATGACCAGGCCGAGGACCTGCGGAACGACGTCACCCAGATAGCCGGAGGGGGCTGCGGGGTTGTCGAGGGTCTTCGTCCAGTAGCCGACTGCCAGGCATCCCGTTCCGGCGAGCATCAGGACTGCGATCGTCCAGGGTGACGCGGGGGCGCGTAGGAGCCGTGTTCGTCTTGTACGGGCCCACCCGCAGAACACGGCCGTCGCGGCTGTGACGGCCAGTCCGGGTACACCGGCCACCCAGAAACCCAGAACGGCGGCCAAGCCTATGGCGGCCCAAGCCGGCCAACCCCGGGCAACAACCTCCGGTGGCTCTCCACGGCGTCCCCCCGGCCACATACCGATCAGCAACAGCATCAACAGGAGGCTGAGACCGGCCACGACGTCGATGCGCTGGGCCGCGTCCGGGCGGTAGGTGAGTTCGACGGTCCCGCCGGTGCCGGCCGGTACGAGCCAGCCCTGTTTCCAGCCGTCCAGCCGTACCGGGCGCAGCGTCTTGCCGCCCGCGCGCGCCTGCCAGCCGGTGTTGTAGTTCTCGTTGACCGTCAGGAAGGAGCGGCGCCCGGCGTCCACCTGAAGCTCGCGCTTCCCCGCCGACCACCGCAGGACCCGCACCGGTCGCAGCGCCCCGTCGGGTGTCGCCCGGTCGCCCACCACGACGGTCTCCACACGAAAGCTGTCGAGCGGCACGGAGGCGAGCCGGTTGGGCCCGGCCTGGAGCGGGACCCTCCGGCACGCCTCGAACGCGACCGGCCGCCCCTCCAGCAGGTCGCCCAGTGTCCCGGTGACCTTGGTCTCCACGACGCCGTCCGGACCGCCGACGCGCAGGCGCGGCCCGAAGCCGCAGTCCAGCGACAGCGGGGCGGCGCCGGCGTCGCGCAGCGGCCGCACGCCCGGCACCCGCACCTCGGAGATTTGAAAGGGCTGGAGTCGCCCGCCGCGCCGGAACGTCAGGGTCAGCCGGTCGGTGTCCAGCGGCGCGAAGGTGATCCGGCCGCGCGCGTCCGGGAGGCCCTCGCGGGTCTGCCCGCCACGTCCCTCGACCCGCACCTGGACGGGCCCGGACGCGCCGGGCGGCCGGTCCAGCGTCAACGACGACACCCGCGTGCCGCGCCGCCACCCGAGGGTGAGCGTCGGCGCCCCATCGTTGGCGGCGGCGATCCAGGACGTTCGCCGATCCCCGTCGAAGGCGGATCTGGCCTGGTCGGCGGGGTGGGCGCTCAGCGCGGTGGAGGCCGCGACACGCACGTCCCCCGGCAGCGTCGTGTACCGGGCGACCAGGCGCGGATCGGTTAGCACCGCCGTGCCCGTCAGCCTCGCCCGGGTCGCGCGGCCCGCCGTGAACGTCCGGTCGAACCCCCTGCCCTCCTCGTCGGCGCCGCCGAGGGTTTCGGAGCAGACCCAGCGCCGGGCGCCCTTCATGCAGTCCGGTGTCGCGCCGGGTGCGCGGCTCATGACGTACGAGGGCGTGCCGGCGGCGCCGTCCGGCACCGGGAGCGCGTAGGTGCGGGACGGCCGGACGCCCTCGATCGCCAGCTCGGAGACCCCCGCCCGGATCGGCGCCGACCCGCCGCCGCCCGCCATCCCGATGATCCGCAGCCGCAGCCATCGCGTCGCGCCGGGCGCGGTCCGCAGCGGCTGGGCGTCGCCGGTGGCGCGGACCGGCTGCTCGACGGCGCCGCGCTCGGTCTCGACCGCGACCCGCGCCACCGGCGGTCCCAGCCTGCGGTCCTGGACGAACCGCGCCGTGAGCCGCGGAACCTCCCGGGCCCGGTCGAAGTCGACCCGCAGCCACTGGCCGAGCGGACCGTCCCAGCCGCCCGTCTCCCAGGCGCTGAACGGGTCGCCGTCGACGGCCGCGTACGGGACGGCGCCGGGCTTGCGCGCCTGCGGGATCGCGCGGTCCCCGCCCGCGGACGAGGACGCGACGACGTCGCGGACGCCTCCGCCGTAAACGGCCGTGGTGGCGTACTTCAGCCAGCCGTCGTCCAGCACGTCGCCTGCGCTGTTCCGCTCGGCGGCGGTCAGCGTCTGGGACGTCTGGTGCAGTTCCCCGAAGTCGCGGCGCAGCAGCCGCGGGGAGTCGGTGACCACGGGCGAGCCGCCGAGGTCGGGGGCGTCGTCGTTCAGTAGGACGGGCCCGCGCGGCAGCGCCTTCCCGTCCGCCATCGGCAGCAGCGCCTCCGGGCCGCCGTACACGCGAACGGGATCGTCGGCGTCGGCCAGGCCCGCCACCGCTTGGGCGCCCTCGACCTCGTACACCTCGAGGGCGGGGTAAGGCTGGTCCACGGCCGACACCGCGTCGTCGGTCAGGTCGCCGCCGACGGGGGCACCGAACGCCGCCGCCTTGCGCAGCCCGGGTGAGGCGTCGAGGGCCTGGTGGAGGCGGGCGGGCCAGCCGCCGCGCAGCGTCTCCCGACGCAGGTCGTTGCGGACGAGCAGGTAGCGGATTCCCATGCGTCCCAAGAAGTCGGCCAGGCCTGGCGAACTCTGGCCCGTCCTGACCTGCTGGTCGACCGCGTCGAGCGCGCGCGTGTACCCGGGCGAGCCGGCCGGGACGAGTTGCCGCACGGCCCAGCGGGCGGTGAGAAGGGGTTGGACGATGTCGTCCATGGGGCGGCCCCACAAGTACTCGCCGAAGGCGGCTCCGGGGAGTGCGAGCACGCCCTGCTGCCCTGCGCGCGTGTTGAGCCAGGAGGCGGCGTCCTTCCAGTAGCGCGGCACCTGCGCGAACTCCCCGGGACCGGAGAGCCCCTTCGAGACGGCCGTGACGCCGATGCCGCCCAGCGCGACGGCCGCCGCCACCGGCACGCTCACGATGGCCCGGACGCGCTGACGCCGTTCGGGCCTCCGCCCGGGACCGTTCGCGCGGGCGGCCGTGGCGGCGGCCGCCACGGTCAGCAGGTGCGCGAGTCCCAGCGCGAGCGGCAGCCGTACGACCGCGTCGAACTTGTGCAGGTTGCGCAGCGGGGCCAGTGGCCCGTCCAGCAGGTCGCGCAGCTCGGCGGCGAACGGCCCCGGCAGGCCGCCGAGATGCCCCATCGAGATGATCGCCAAGCCCGAAAGCAGCGTGAGCAGCAGGAAGGAGCGCTCCGGCAGTGGCCTGGCCACCAGCCCGGCCAGGCCGAGCGCCGCCACCACCCCGGTGCAGATCACCGGGACCGGGTCGAGCGAGACCGCGTGCCCGACGGGCCACCACACCTGGCCGTCCACGACCAGGTAGTTGACCCAGCGCTCGGCGCCGCGCAGCACGTTGATGAGGCCGGTCGGGCCGGTGGTCGTCCGCGCCTTCTCGGTGTAGGTCAGCCAGGAGAAGCCGTAGGTGCCGGTCAGCAGGAGCGGGATCAGCCACCACGCGGTCGCCGCGGCCACGGCCGCCGTCCACCAGGCCGGCAGCCGGGCCTGCGCCAGGCTCCACCTCCTGGTCAGCAGGTACAGGACGGGGACGACCAGTACGGCCACGGTCGCGGTCGCGTTGATGCCGCCGCAGCAGGCGATCGCGATGCCCGACCGCGCCGCCGCGCGTGCCCTGCCGCCGCCGCCCTCGGCGGCCGTGACCAGGGGCAGCACGATCCAGGGCAGCATCGCCGCCGGCATGTACTCCGAGGACAGCTGGCCCATCGTGGCCAGCGCGTTCGGAGCCAGCGCGTACGCCATCGCGCCGGTCAGCCGGGCGGCGGGGCCGCCCACGCCCAGCCGCGCCGCCAGCCGCCGCGCGCCGAGGAAGGCCAGGCACATCAGCAGCGCCAGCCAGCACCGCTGGGTGATCCAGGCGGGCACGCCGAGCAGGTCGCCGAGCGCGTAGAACGGCCCCATCGGGAACAGGTAGCCGACCGCCTGGTTCTGCAGTTGCCCGAACTGCTCGGTGTCCCACAGGTGCAGTGCCCGGCCGAGGAAGCCCAGCGGGTTCACCGCCATGTCGATCTTGGTGTCGGCCAGGATCGCGCCGGGGCGGGTGGCGAAGGCGAGCGCGGTCAGCGCCAGGCAGCACACCGCCGCCCGCAGCCGGTCGCGCAACCGGAGGTCGACGGCCTCGGGACGGCCGTCCGGCGCCGGCACGAAGGCGCCGGGCGCTCCACCGGGCACGCCGGCAGGCGGCCGTTCCGTCTCTCCCACGGCCATGGTCGCCCAGGCTCCTTCCTCAGCCTCCGGCAGCGCCGGTCTCCGCGTCGACGCAGGGGCGCCCTAGCAGTCGTTCCAGCGGCGCGGCCTCGCGCACCACCGGCGGGCATTCGCCACCGCGCTCCGCGAGCAGCAGGTCACGGACGGGCCCCTCGACGACCTGCGGACGACCGTCACCGCACCGGCGGACGACATGCGCGCGACGATCCTCCGAGGCGGCCGAGCCGGTCGCCACCGCCGCCGCGATCAGCCGGGCCCACCGGTCGGCCGTGCCGACCCAGCCGAACGCCCCCGCCCACTCCCGGCACGCGGCGGCCACCTCGCGGCGCCGCTCCGGGTCCGCGAGTTCCTTGAGGGCGCGTTCCACCACCCCCGCTTGGTCCTCCCCTGGGCTCGCCAGCCAGCCGGTCGCGCCGTCGCGCACGGCATCGCGCAGCCCTTCGACGTCATAGGCAACGGTCGGCACGCCCAGTGCGGCCGCCTCGATGACGCTGAGTCCCCAGCCCTCGCCCTGGGACGTGCTGAGGTGCAGGTCGGCGCGGGCGACCAGCGCGGCCTTGGTCGCCTCCGGGACGAACCCGTGCGCGACCACGACGCCCCCCAGGCCGCGCCGGGCGATCTCGGCGGCCAGCCGCGGAGCCTCAGGACCGTCGCCGACGACGTTGAGACGAAGGCCCGGATGCTGCCCGACCAGGACTTCGGCCAGGTCGAGCAGGTGCGACGGCCGTTTGTGCGGGACGAGCCGGGTCACGCACACCAGTTCAGGGTCGCCCACCGGGGGTTGCATTCCCGGTGCCGTCCCCTGGTTCGGGACGTTCGAGCCGTTGGGCACGACATAGGCCGACCCGGTCCAGCCGAGCCGTTCCCGCACAGCGTTCAGCGTGGACAGGGAAACGCACACGAACGCGTGGCGCCGGTAAGCCCAACAGCTCACTGGCCCCTCCAACATGCGGCCAAGCCAAGCCAACCATCGTGGAAAGTAGAGGCCGAACTGCTCGTCATGCACGTGATGGATCAGGCAGAACACGGGGACGCGCCTGGGAAGGACCAACGGGGTGAAGAACGGGATGCCGTTCTGGCAGTCGATGACGGCGTCGAATGACCGCCTCCTTAGGAGCGTCCACAGCAACACCAGCGGATACACCGTGAACCGGCCGCCGAGACGTATGAAGGCGACTCCGTCCACGCGGTCACGGCGGTGCTGCCCGCGCGCGCGGGACGTCACGTACCGGACGTGGGCGCCGTCCAGTACGAGCCGCCGCGCCAACTCCCACGCGTAGCGTTCGGCACCGCCCGCGCCCGGATGCCAGGGGTCCCGCCAGTTCACAATCGCCAGCCGCAGGCCGTTCATGTCGTACGGCTCATCCGGGCCCTGCTCCGGTCCCTTTGAACAGCACGAGCGGCGCCGGCTGGGCGGGCGGGTTCCGGGCTGGGGACAGGGCTGGGCGAGGGTCGCGTACGGGACGTCCCGCGCGGGTGCGGATGCGTGCCACGTCGAGCAGGCACTGGGAGGTGTGGCGGCGCACCGAGAACGTGGTGCCGGGCTGGTCGCGCCACACGACCGGTATCGCGGTGACGGAGGCGCCGCGGCGGACGCAGTGCATGAGCAGTTCGACGTCGAAAGCGAACCCCGCGGTCTTCAGGTCGGCCGCGGCCGCCCTGGCCAGGGGCCCGCTGAAGAACTTGAAGCCGCACTGGGTGTCGCGGATGCCGCCGGCCAGGTCGCGCACGAGCCGGTTGAAGGTGACCGCGCCGAGCCTGCGCATCGGCTGCGCGTAGCCCTCCACCAGCGAGGAGGGATGGCGGCGCGAGCCGACCACGACCGGATGGCCGGCGCGCAGCAGGGCGAGCGCCTCGTCGAGCGCGGCCAGGTCGGTGGCCATGTCGGCGTCGCAGAATCCCGTGTACGGGGCGCCGGTGGCCAGCAGCCCGACCCGTACCGCCGCGCCCTTGCCGCGCAGTGCGCAGTGCAGCAGCCGTGCCGGGACGGGTCCGCGCCAGTCCCGGACGATGCCCGCGGTGCCGTCGGTGCTGGCGTTGTCGACCACGAGGATCCGCGCCGGGACGCCGAGCCCGGCCAGCTTCTCGCCGAGCAGCGCGAGCCCCGCCGGGAGCCGTCCGGCCTCGTTGCAGGCCGGGACGACGATCTCCAGGTCGGCGGGCCCGCCGCCGTGCGCGCGCACGAATGGCTCGCGGTCGCCGTCAGCGCGAGCCGTAGTTGTAGAGCGGCTTGATGACCGGGTCCTGCTGGGAGGCGTTCGACAGCTGGACCACTCCGAACGAGGCGCCGACCGCCAGGAGGACACCGACGAGTGCAGCGATCGCGATCCGCATCAGGAGACCCTTCGACGGGGTGTACGACGGGGGATACTGCTGAGTAACGGGCTGCCCAGAGTAGTGGCTGAGATCACAGAAGACCAGGAAACCACCACACTCACGACAATCCAGGCGGCGATCACGGGCCCGACCGGGACATGTTCATCCTGGCCGTCACGCGCCACCGGGATTCGGTACAGCACCAAATCCGGTCCCTGGACGAGCCGTTGGGCCCCCGGGAGCCGGTCGGGCCCCGCGGCGGGATCGCGGGCGTCGACCGCGACGTAGCGGACGCCCGCCTCGCCGAGCACCCCGGTCAGCGGGCCGCCCGCCCTGATCGCCCCGTCCAGCCGCGCGGCCTTCGGGTCCTCGGGCGCGACGGTGGTCGGGCCGACCGTCACCGCGTCGTTCACGACCACGCGCCGGTGCAGGTAACGGGGCAAGGGGTCGAGCACGCGGCGGCCGTGGTTCCAGGCGTAGCCGCGGTATGCGGCCCAGGGCAGCACGAGCACGTCCCCGGACACCGGGTCGGACTCGATGATCCGCTTCGCGCGCGCCCAGTCCGCCGGATAGTCCACCGATCGCAGCTGGCCGGCGGCCCCCCACGCCAGCGACGGCAGCACCACCACCGGGGCGGCCAGCGCGCCGAAGGCCACCGCCGAGTACCGGGCCCCGATCGCCTCGTCGGCCGCCAGCCCGAGGCCGACCGCGACGACGACCGCCAGGGGCGCGGCGAACTGCTGGCCGTCGCGGAACACGGCCAGCCCCGACCACACCCCGATCGCGCCCTCCAGCAGGGCCGGTGCGACCGCCCCCAGGCACGCCACCGCGTACCCCGTCCCGGCCGCGATCGCCGCGCCGCGCCACCAGGGCGCGATGCGCTCGCGGAACCTCCAGTACGCGAACAGCGCCCCGACCACCACCGCGCCCCACAAGGCAGCGGTCACCGGCGCCCCGTAGCCGGTCGGCACCGTCTCGCCGTTCCACACACCCCCCAGGAGGAGCACGCTGCCGAGCGTGCCGAACGGAGTGTCGGCGCGCGCCGCGAACGCCTCGACCGCCGGCCCGTCCCCCGGCACGCCCCCCGGACGCAGAGCACCGGGGACGAGCCATGGCAGGCTCAGCACCGCGAGCGCCACGAGGACCTTCCCCCGCCCGCGCCACGTGCCCATCAGCAAGGCCGCCATTCCCGATACGGCGAGAGCCGCGAAACCACCGATCGCCGCAGGGAGCAGAGCGCACACCAGCCGGCGCCCGCCGCCGCGCTCGTCCGCCCGGGACGCGGCGATGAGAACCCAGGGCAAGGCCGCGTATCCCAGCAGGAGCGCCCACTGCCCCAGCAGCAGACGCTCCGCGACGAACGGGTTCCACGCGTAGCAGACCCCGGCCGCCAGCCTCGGGACCATACGCCGCGACGGCACCAGCGACGCCGCCGCCGTGCACGCCATCACGAAGATCCCCAGCAGCACGAGCCGCTGCGCCGCCCACGCGGGGAGCACGGTCGCCAGCGCGGTGACGGCGGCGTCGCTCGGCACATGCCGCGGCACGGTCCCGGTCAGCCCGAACGTCATCCGCGTGAACCCGGGATCCGGGACGAACACCATGTCGTACGAGAGCACGAAGCCGGGCGCGAGCCCCGGCCCCAGCGCCAGCAGCCCGAGCCCCAGCCCGGTCAGAGCCGCCGCGATCACAGGTCGCGATCGCCATCGACCGTTCCGCTCGCTCACGTAAGCGCCGGCCTACGAGAACGCGGTCCGGCCGTCAGGGCGGCCAGGCCCAGGCCACCAGCGCGCCCGTCAACAGGATCACGAACGCGCCGAACACCGCCGCCGTCAACAGGTCCTGCCGCCGCACCGACTCCGCCGAGATCAGCTCGTCCCGGACGACCGGCAGCGGGCCTGTGGGCGCGTCATCGGCATGCTCCTCGCTCTGCCCCACGAGGGGCAGAGTAAGGGGATTTCAGCGATATGTCAGGCAGCCGAGACCTTCAGCCGGGTGAGGAACTGGTTGACATCCGGCCACATCGCCCGATGGGTGTTCGGCACCGACACGTACGCCACCGCCGGCGCCGCCCGCCCGCTGTCGATCACCGCGGTCGCGACGACCTCGCCGGTCGCCCGCACGCCCGCCCGCTTGTACGTGATGTACGAGGCGACCAGCCAGCCCTTCCGGCCGTCCACCGTCAGCGCCTGCGACGCCAGCGGCGCCGACTTGTGCGGGAAGCGGTAGTACTGCTGCTCCATCGACTTGGCCGCCAGCACCGCCACGGCCGGCACGCTCTCCGGCCCGGTGTACGAACCGCGCAGCGCCGGGTTCAGCGCGCCGATGAGCACCTGCCCGTACACCGGCTTCGCGGCGCGCCGCTCGGTGACCAGCACCTGCTGCCCGGACCAGCCGGGCGTGCCCAGCTTGATGGCCTTGGTCGGCGGCTGCCACGGCTTGGCCAGCCGCGGGTACGCCAGGCCCGAGACCGGATCGGTCACCATGCCCAGCATCTTGCTCGGACGGCCCGGGAACCGCTTCAGCGGCTTGCCGGGCGGCATCTGCACCCGCGGCGCCGGCGACTGCGGGCCGCTGTCGGCCGCCGCCTTACCCGGCTTGACCTCACCCGACCCGGGGTCGCCGCTCCGCTGCTTGAGCAGGTAGACGCCCCCGGCCGCCAGCAGGGCCAGCACCAGCAGGCCGACGCCGCCGAAAAGGATCAGCTTGCCGCGGCCGCCGCCGTCCTCGAAGCCGTCCGGGGCGTGCCCGCCGGGCTGCGCGTCGAGCCGGCCGGTGGAACGGCCCAGCTTGGTGTCCGCGGCGTCCTCGTCGGCCATCCAGTCGGGCATCTGCCAGTTGCCGCTGCTCGGCTTGCCGGGCTTGACCGGGCCCGTCGGGCCCGGGGCGGCCACGCCCGCGTACAGCGGGTCGCCCTCGCCGCCGAACAGCTCCTCCTCGGCGGCGGGCTGCGGGACCGGCGCGACCTTCACGTCCTCGGCCTCGGGCGTTACCGCCCGCGGCCCCGGGCTGGAGAAATCAGTCCGGCCCTCGGGCTCGGGCACCTCGACCTCCGGGACGGTCACGCGCGCGTTCTTCTCGCGGTCGGCGGAGTTGTCACTCATCTCGTTCAGCGCCCCCCGCGCTCCCCCTCATCGGACATGCGGCACACGTTACGGCAAGACCACTGCTGCTCGCCGGGTAGGCCATTACGCTCCGGACACATCTTTCCAACGGCTCAACCATGTGCGGGCGGCCCACCGTACAAGCCTCCGGCCTGCGGACCGGCCCCGTACGGGCCCGGCGCATGCTGCCCAGGAGCATATTGCCCCAGGCCGTTCTGGCCCGCGCCGTAAGGGCCCGCGGCGTGTTGGGCACCGCTCGGACCACCCTCGCCGGCCGCCAGCCGCTCCCGCACCAACAGCGTGCCCGCCGCGACCGCGCCCGGCATCGCCAGCACCGCGCCCAGCGGTATGAGGAAGACCACGACGGTCGCCACGCCGAGCCCCACCACCAGCATCTTGTTCCGCTTCATCAGCGCGAACCGTTCCTTGCGCAGCACCCCGCGCCGCTCCAGCGCGACCGAGATCAGCTCGCCCGCCAGGAAATACCCCGACACCAGCGCCGCCACCGCCGGCACCACCGTCTGCCCCACCAGCGGCAGGAACCCGCACACGAAGAAGACGACCGCGAAGCCCAGCGCCACCAGGCCCAGCAGCGCGGCGTCCGTGACCGCTCGCTTGATCTGCGTCATCAGCGGGACGTCCGGCTCCGGCGGCGCGCCGCCCTGCGAATCCTCCACCTTCGTCGAGATGCTCTCGTAGAACGGATCGCCGACCAGCAGCGTGCACGCGGTGAACGTGATCATCGCCAGGAACAGCGACGCGCCGAACAGCGCCAGCCCGGCGACCACCCGCGTGGCCTTGCGCAGCCCCTCCGACCAGTCGTCGGCGAACGGCGTGAGCCAGCCCGACACCTCGTCCAGGTTCCAGGCGAGCGTGCCGAGCGCCGTCCCGTACACCAGCAGCACGATCACGGCCGGAATGAGCCCGAACAACCACAGCAGCGGATGCCTGGCCACCCAGCCCAGCCCGCGGAAGAGATAGCCGACCCCGGAGAACAGATCACTCAAACCTTGACGCACGCGAACCAAACTATCGGTCCTCAAGCCGCACGAGTACCGCCGAACGCCCCCACACCACCGCACGCCATCTCCGCTGGGACGTCCACGGCCGCTACTCCCGGTCCCTCAGCCGCTCGACCAGTTCGGCGGCGGTCGGACGGTCTCCGGGGTCGACGGCCAGCGCCGCCCGCACCACCGGATCAAGCCAGGCGGGCACGCCGGCGAGATCCGCTCCGCCCTCGAGCGTCTCGTAGTAGACCAGCTTGAAGGCGGTGCCGGGGAAGGGCGGGCGCCCGGTGGCCGCCTGCACGACAGTGCAGGCCCAGGCGAACACGTCCGCCGCCGGACCGGCCTCCTCGCCCTGCAGGACCTCAGGTGCCGGGAAGCCCTGGGTGCCGGCGTCCATCAGCGCGGCGAGGCCCAGGCCCGTCAGGACCGGCTCGCCTTTGTCGATCAGCACTTCCCCGGGTCTGACGTCCCGGTGCACCAGCCCGGCGGCATGGACGTCGGCGAGCGCGCGGGCCAGGCCGATGGCGACGTGCTGGAGCAGCCCCTCCGGAAGCGGGCCCCACTCGTCGATGTACGCACCGAGCCTGAGCCCCGAGACGAACCGGGTGACGATGTACGGACGCGGGCCGGTCACGTCGGCGTCCAGCTGCGCGTCGACATGGTCGCTCCGCAGCCCCCGCGCTGTGTCGATGTCGCGGGCCAGCCGCTGCCGGACCCGGTCGGAGCCGGTCGCCCCGGGGCGGATCAGCCGGACGGCGACGTCCCGGCCCTGGGCGTCCCGGCCCCGCCAGACCTCGCCGAACATTCCCCGGCCGACCCATGCGAACAGCTCGTAGCCGGGGATCGACGGCGCGCCCGTCCGCGCGGCCGCTTGCGTTCCGGTGGAGTGGGCGACTCCCGTGGCCAGCCGCAGGCGGCCCCGGCGCCACCGGGACGCACGCTCCTCCTGCACGTCGCCGATCACGCACGCGATCCCCACGCCGCCGCCCTGCTGCGCCGCACGGCGCACCAGCGCGTCCGCGGCGGCTTGCGGAAACGCCGTACGGGACAGCACCTCGAAGATCCCCCGTACCGGGACGTTCCGCCAAAGGCCGGGCGAGCACACCAGGTAGCGATCCCCCAGCTGTGCCTCACGGGACAGCAGGTCGGGCTCCGCGTCGCCTTCGTCCTCCAGCCGGGGCAGCCGCCGTTCGCGCTCCGGATGGAGGTGGCCCTCGCCCCGTTCCAGCAGGTCGACGACGTGGTCCTGCGTGATCAGCGACAGCTCCGCGTCCCGCAGCATGTACGCGCGCGTGTCACCGATGTGCGCCACCGAGATGCCGGGCAGGTCGAACCGCATCATCGTGGCGGACGTCCCCTGCCCGCCTGCCCCGCCCAGGGCCGAGCCCGCTCTACGGGTGGCGTCCCGCAGAGCATCGGAGGAGTCCAGGCTGAACGGGGGCGTCAAGTGGTACAGCGCAAGGCTGGTCGTGATTTCCGAGTCTCCTGCGACGACGACGAGGAAGTCCTCCCCGGCACGGCCCACCGCGTGGGAGGGAGCAGGTGCTTGAGGCGTGTCCAGTGAGATTCCGCAGTTCTCGCAGAACGCAACGCCGACCCCCACCGGCTCGTTGCAGTTGGGGCAGAGCCGTCTCGTCCTGGTCAGCTCCGATTCCGCTGGGCCGGTGGACGGAAGGCGCATTCCGATCCGCTCCCCGCCAGACGCCTCCGCCCGGGCGGGGACGACCGTGATGGCGAGTTCCGCCGCGTACACAAGCGCACTGTTCTGCGTGGCGACGTTCAACCACAGCACATGCTCGCCCAGCGCCTCCGCGGCCGTGACGACGAACCGCGCGGGGCCGTAGCTGCCGCCGAAGCGGTGCAGGATGACGCTGGGGTCGCTGACCGCCTCGACCGTGAAGTGCGGGGCGCCGTCCAGCATGCACGGGAAGGCGAACTCCTCCTCCTCGTACGGCCACCCCTGGCCCTCGGCGGCGCGCAGGTCGACCGTGACGAGGTGGGCCTGCCCCGGCGTGACGGTCCTGGGCCAGCCCACCAAGGGCTGGACGACCATCCGGGCGGCCGAACGCGGAATCACGTGGCACCCCCCTTCCCGGCGGCCGGGACGAGTCTCACCGTCGAGTGCGGATCCCCGTAGTAGATGTAGACGAAGGCGTACATGAACTGCAGCAGCGCCTGGTTCGCCGCGACGTCCCGCACCGGCGGGACGTCGTCGGGCGCGAGGCTGCGGCGGTAGTCGCGCAGCGCGACGGCCACAGGCGTGCCGGGCTCGTCCCGCAGGCGGCGGATGAGGGTGCGGGCGGCCTCCCGGGCGCTGCGCGTGCCCACCTCCGCGGCGGTGCCGATGAGCCCGGCCGCGCCGGAGGCCAGGAAGACCTTGGCGAAGCCGCGCAGCGTCTTGTCGTTGAACCGCTCCTCGATGATCAACCGGCCGGAGTGGCAGGCGTTGAGGAACACCAGGCCGTCCGTGCCCGCCAGCCGCCTGAGCACCCGCCCGTTCAGCTCGCCCAGCGGCAGCTCGCCGAGGGTGAACTCGAAGCCGTCCACCGAGTACGAGCCGTGGCACGCGACGTACACCAGCGACGGCGGCGCGCCCGCCTCCTCCAGGTAGGACACCAGGTCGCGGAACGAGGGGAAGGTCCGCATGCCCAGGTCGCGCAGGATCGGCAGGTCGCCCGCGATCTCCAGGTCGCTCTCGTCGACGAAGCCGACCACCTCGCCCGAGCAGCGCGCCGCCGGCCGGGCGGCCGGCCCGTGCAGCGTGGTGCGGCGGCTCACCGCGACCTCCGCGCCCAGCCAGCCGCCGCGCACCCCGTCCCCGGGCTCCCCCGGCAGCCACAGCAGCTCCCAGGGGATGTCGAAGTCGGTGTCGTCCCAGATGATCAGGCGCAGCCGGTCGCCGTGGACGCGGCGCAGCCGGTTCAGCCAGCCCACCAGCGGCCGCTTGCTCTCCGACCAGCCGCGCATCCAGTGCAGCGTCTTGGCGGGCGGCGCACCGCCCGCGGCGGCCTCCCGGCTCATCAGCGTGCCGAGCGACAGGCCGGGACGGCCGTACTCGCCCGGCGCGTGGTACGGCAGGTCGGCGCAGCAGCAGTGCCCGCTCACCCCGAAGACCGGCTCCCCATCGGAGATCGCGCGGACGATCCGGAGCTGGGCGACACCCGGCGCGGCGGGCGCGCCCGGATCGGCCTCGAACGGCTCCAGCGCCGTGACCCGCGCCGGAGTCGCCGGTTCGACCCGCCGCGCCGGCGGCCGGGCCGGCGGTGCCGGGCCCCGCCGGGCCGGGCCGAACAGGACCTCGGCGAGCCGGTTACGCGCCATCGGGATGATCCCGTCCGGGGACGACGGCACCGCCGAGGGCCTCGCCCAGTTCCGCGACCAGCCCCGCGCCCGCGTGCGGCCGCGGATCGACGAGCACGACCCGCACCCGCCGCATCGCGCGGATCTCCCGCGCCACCGACAGCGCGTCCTCGACACCCCGCCGCCCGACGCCTTCCGGGGCCCGGCCGCTGACGCTGTCGCGCAACGGGACGTTGCCGCGCCCGTCGGTCACCACGACGAGCAGCGCCTCCTCCACGGCCGCCCGCTCGCGGTGCAGGTGCCGGGTGAGGGAGTCGGCGACCAGGACCAGCCCGTGCGCGAGCGGGGTGGCCCGTCCTGGCGCGCCGTCCAGCGCCCGCACAATGCCCGGGTCGAGGAGGTTGCGGCCGATCCGCCGCCGCGCCGCCAGCTCGCCCGGGGCGTCGCGGGCGCCGACCTCGACGACGCACACGACGGCGCGCTGCGTGTAGCTCCAGCGCAGGAACGGGGACAGCGCCTCGTACCAGTCCCAGTCGCCGCGGCACGTGTGATCCAGCAGCAGGGCGAACAGCCGTCCCGGCACCTGCGCGCGACGGTAGCGGCGCAGATCGGGCGGAGCGAGGTGCGGCGGACGCGGGTCGCCCGCGAAGTGGTCCGGACAGCGCACCGCCTGGTGCTTCGCCGCCTCCAGAAGCGTCGCCACGACCGCGATGTCATGGACGTGATGTGCCGGGACGGTCCCCAGCGGCGCCCCCCGCAGGGCCCGCACCGTCGACCGCCGCGCCCACGGCGCCCGCAGGGACATCGGCTCGCGCTCCCCGTCAAGGACGTCCTCCGGGTACGGCGTGTCCACCGCGACCGGCGGCAGCGGCCCCGCCGCGAGCGGCTCCACCGGCGGCGCCGCCACGACCTCCCGCACGGCGTGCGACGCCTCGACGGGACGATCGGGCGCCGCCACGGCGGGCCGCCCCTCGGCGCCGCGTCCGCCGGCCGCGACCGGGGCGGGCGGCTCCGGCCCGGTCTCCGGCTCGGCGAACCCGAGGAGCCGCGCCGCCTCGTCCACCGCCGCCGCGTCCACGGTCACGGCACCGTCCAGCGTCGCCAGGCAGCGCGCGATCCGCGCCAGCGCCAGCTCCCGCCGCACACCCGGTGCGGCCCCGCCGACCCGCACGGCCCGATCCACCGCCGCAGCCGTCATCCGGGCGGTACGGCGCGGCCGGATCGGCGCCGGACCTGGCAGGTCGCCCTCACGCAGCCCGGCGGCGTCCACCCGGACGGCGAACCGATCGAGGAGATGCGGCGACAGCTTGCCCATGTCCTCCCGCCGGCACGCCGCGAGCCACCGCGCCCGCGGCCGCCACAACGCCTCCAGGCCGTCCCGTTCCAGATGCAGGACGTCCGAGCCCAGCGCCGTCACCGCCGCGCGTGCGCCCGCCATGCCCGTCCGGGCCAGATCGGGCACCAAGACGACAGCGGGAGGACGTCCCGGCACCTCCGCCAGCGGCCCCGGCTCCGGCGAGAACGGCAACGCCTCGCCACGCCGCGGCGGCCGCAGCCCCACCCACAGGTCGTCCTCCCCCGCGCCCGCGCCGACCACGACCGTCCGGTACGCCGCTCCCGGCCCCGCCCCCGTCTCCACCAGCCACCGGGCCAGCCCGCCCAGCAACCCCGGATCCAGGTCGTACAGCAGCACGCCGCGCAGTTCGCGGTCCAGCGCCGCGCACGCCAGCGCCCTCGCGACACGTTCGGCGGGCATCACCCTTCGACGATCCGGTCGAGCCGCTCCTGATCCTTGGGCGTCCACACGATCGCCTCGCCGTAGGCCGCCTCCGGGCGCCGATGCACGACCGCGTACGGCGCCACCTCCCGCACGTCCACCGCCGTCGCCGCCGGACGGCCCGCCAAAGCCGCGCACGCCCGCGCACCCAACGCCATCACGATCTCGCTGCGATGCCCCGCCACCCCGAACCCGGACGAGACCCGAGCGCACAACTCGGCGACGTCGCCCGGCAGCTCCACCTTCCGCGCCGCCTCCCGCGCCGCCACCAGCTCGCCGCGCCGCTCCGCGTCGAGCCGGAACCCCCGGCGCAGCCACTCGGAGTCCGCCCGCTCACGCTCCTCGTCGTACCGGAGCACGGTGAGCAGGATCTCGCGGCGCCGCGCCACGTCCATCTCCGCCTCGACCGGCACCAGCAGCCCGAACCTGTCGAGCAGCTGCGGCCGCAACCCGCCCTCTTCGGGGTTCATGGTGCCCACCAGGGTGAACGACACCGTCCGGCCCGGCTCGTCGATGTGCTCGCGCTGCACCACCAGCAGCCCGGTGGACGCCACGTCCAGGATGACGTTGACCAGGTGGTCGTCGAGCAGGTTCACCTCGTCGACGTACAGCATGCCCTTCTCGCCGGCGCGCTCCAGCAGCCCGGCCTGCGGTTCGGTCCGGCCGCGCATCAGCGCCTCGATGCTCCAGCCGCCCAGCACCCGGTCGTCGGTGGCGTTGATCGGCAGCGTCACCGGCAGCTCGCCGTACACCATCCACGCGAACGCCCGCACCGTCGTCGACTTGGCCGTCCCGCGCTCCCCGCTGACCAGCACCCCGCCGACACCCGGCGCCACGAACGCGATCTCCAGGGCGCGCCGCAGCCGCTCCTGCCCCACGACATAGCCGTACGGCAGGATCGGCGAGACTCTCACCGCCGTTCCGTCCAGCGCAGCACCACCTGGAGCTGGGCCCCGCCGTTCACGTCCACGATCTTGGCGCCGACCTTGGCGTCCAGCTTCACCGCCAGCTGCACCTCGTACTCGTCGGGCCGGATCCCGTCGGGCATCTCCGCCATCTGCGCGACGACCTGTTCCGCGCATTCCCGCACCAGCGCGAGGCCCTCGGCGAACAGCGGCCGGCCGATGTCGACGACCTTCTCCGCCAGCCCGCGCCGCACCCCCTCGGCCCCGTCGTAGATCGCCGCGAGATCGTCGGCGCCCGGCACCGAGTCGACCTCGATCAGAATCCTGCCTCCGTCGACGGCCACCACCGCCATGGGCCGGTCCCCCTTCACCGTGATTCCGCCTTTACTTCACACTCTCACCCGCCCGCCGCGAAGTCGCCGCACTTTCCCGGCCAGGCCGGAAACGGACCGGTTAATCTGTCGGCACATGCCCCGATCATGGTTGGTGGGCGCGTTTCTCTGGGTACTCGTGACTCCGTTCACCGTCTGGGCGGCTTTGCGGATCTCGGGATGGACGCCCACCTGGCGTTGGACACCCCTCGTCGCCTTCACCCCCTATGTGGCTGCGGCCTCGGCCATTCCCCTGCTCCTCGCGCTCGCACTGCGCCAACGGACAGTGGCGTTGACGGCCCTCGTCACGACCGCCGCGTTCACCACGGTCCTCCTTCCCAGGACCGTCCCCGACGGCAATCCCCCTGCGCGCGGAGAGCGGCTGAGGGTCCTCAGCACCAACCTGTCGATGGGCGAGGGCGACGCCGCGTCGGTCGTGGAACTCGTGCGCGCCGTCCGCCCCGACGTGCTCACGGTGCAGGAACTCACCCCGCGGTCAGCCGAACGCTTGGACAGGGCCGGGCTGCGCACGCTCATGCCGTACGCCGTCGACCGGTCGTCCCTCGACACGCCGGGCTCCGGGATCTACGCCCGCTTTCCGCTCACCGAATCGCCAATGATCGAAATCGGCGGATTCCGGCAGGCCCGCGCCATGATCGGCCGACGCCTGGAGATCGTGTCCGTCCACCCCTGCTCGCCGAGCGACGTGCGCGATACGCCCTGCTGGAAGGACGGGCTGAAAGCCTTGCCGAGAGCGGGCGGCGGCCTTCGCGTGCTCGCGGGCGATTTCAACGCCACCCTCGACCACCGTCCAGTGCGTGAACTGCTGGACAGCGGCTACCGTGACGCGGCCGACGTCCGAGGAATGGCGCTGGTGCCGACCTGGCCGCAACGCTATTGGGGCGTCCCCAAAGTGGCACTCGACCGCGTACTCGCCGACCGCCGGATCGCAGTGGAGGATTTCAGCGTCCACTCACTCCCCGGCAGCGACCACCAACCGGTCTTCGCCGCCCTACGCCTCCCCTAGAGAGTGAACGCGAATGGTCAGCCCTTCCGGACTCTTCACCCGCAGCCCACGAGCACCCTCCACGGAGAGCTCCCATTGGGGAACCTCGCGTGCCGTGACGAAGTCGGCGCCCTCAAGAGAAGCACCCAGCATCTCGCGATAGAAGAGCTCAGCTCGGCGGGGTTCATCGCAGGCGAGAACCATGCGCACCGAGTCAGGCGGCAAGCCCCATCCCTTGAACTCGCGTGCCTGCCATAGGGAGAAGGCCGCGCCGACCGGATCGACAAGCGTCGCCATGCGGCCCTGGTCACCGACGTCGAAAGGCCCGACCACAAGCTCCGCACCGTTCGCCGTAGCCGCCTTGACGCGACGATCGACGTCATCGACCGCGATGTAGTAGGCGATGTGCGCCGGAGTACCAGGCGGATAGATCCCGTTCGCCAGATCGCTCACGCCGCCGATCTGGTGACCGGCAGAGGAAATCTTGGTCGCCCGGCGCCAGTCGTCCTCGTCCACCGCGAACCGCCAGCCCAGCTCCGCGGAGAAGAAGGCCGCGGTACCGGGAACATCACGGGTCTTGAGGTCCATCCAGCAGAACCTGTTCAACAGCGGGGTGGCCATGACGCCGTGCTACCCGACACCTCACCAACCCCGCAACCCGATTTCAGCCCGCAAACAGCTCATCGGCCGACGACACGTCGAGCACACGCTTCCCCCACGCATCCGCCTCCTCCGGGTCGGTGCAGCCACGGATGCGCCGCCGCTGCTCCTCCGTCAGCCCGACCCTTCGCTGGTCCAGAATCCACAGAATGCCCTTGGCATAGCCCTCGGCATAGCCCTCGGCATAGGCCCTCCTAAACGGCTCGCTGAAGTAGCGGGTCTGGGTCCTCATCCGAACAGTTCGTCGGCCGACGACGCGGTGAGCACGCGCTTCCCCCACGCATCCGCCTCCTCCGGGTCGGTGCAGCCACGGATGCGCTGCCGCTGCTCCTCCGTCAACTCGATCCCGCGCTGGTCCAGGATCTCCAGGACGAGCTTGGCCTCGCCCTTGGCCTCCCCCTTGGCCTCTCCCTTGGCCTCTCCCTCGGCGTGGATGGTCCTGAATGCCTCGCTGTAGTAGCGGGTCTGGGTCTTCATCATGGTCTCAAGCGCCTTCCTCGCTGCCTCCGGGAGCAGTGCGCTCACGAAGTCATGGTAACGGCGAGCGTTCTCGTCGTCCTTCTCCGCGATGGTGATGATGGCTTCGAAAGCCGCGGGCACCACGCCATCGGCCTCGCCGTGGAACATGGCCGACAGGACGCCCATCGCCGGGTCGGCGACGATGTCCTTCGGGTCGGTCATCACCCGTACGTGCTCAGGCCGCAGCACGAGCGGGGTGAGCTCGTGGCCCGGGTGACCGGTCTGGATGGTCGTCGCGCAGGCCCCGGCGATCTTCGCATCAGGGGCGATCACCAGCAGCGTCGCCGGGCATTCATGGCGTGCGCGGAGCGTGGCGACGTAGAGAGGCCAGGTGAACCGTTTCCTGTCGAGCCTGGTGTTGCACTGCACCTCCACCACCACGCCCCAGGGGCCGTCCTTGGTCTCCAGCAGGACGGCCGCGTCCGCCGTGTACTCGCTGGTTTTGTGGTCGGTGCATGATTCCGAGACCTCCTGGGCGTCTCGGACATCGGGGAGTTCCATGCCCATCTCCACCAGGAGGTCGGCGGCGATCCGTGGACACCACCGGAACAGCTCGGCCGGGATGTCATGTTCCTGCGTCGGCATGGGGCGACACTATGCGCATCCATTTGACTACATATAGCGAACAGTGGAATCGGATAAAGAGTCCGATCTGGACCTTTTCGGCGATTCGTGATCCTCGGGTGGCAATCCAAACATGAAACGGACATGACCGTGCCGTCCGTAGTCAAATCTGTGATCATCTGCGGGGCCGTCGGACAGATGGTTATGATCATGGGTTTCGGACGACAAGGAGGGGTTTGTGCGTAAAACTGTCCTGGCCGGAGCGATCGCATCCTGCGCCGTCGCGGCCCTGATCGGTACCGGTGTCGGTACGTCGTCCGTGGCGGGGCTGACCGGTTCGGGCGAGCGCGCCGAGGCGGAACGCCCGACGTTGGTGGGCTGGGCGCGGCTGCCCGCCGAGACCTACGCCGCCGGGACCGAGGTTTCGGGGTCCGCGTTGGGCACCGAACCGATCAACGGCGTCAAGGTGCCCTTCGCCGACCAGCCGATCCAGGGCTTCAGCGGCATCGTCAAGAACGCCGACGGCTCGTTCGCCGCGATCTCGGACAACGGGTACGGGAGAAAGAACAACAGCGCCGACTTCCTGCTGCGCATCCACCGGATCAAGCCGGACTTCAAGGGCGGCACGGTGCGGGTGGGCGGAGGCATCTCCCTCACCGACCCGAAGGGCCTCGTGCACTTCCCGCTCACCCGGGCCGACCGGAAGCTCACCGGAGCCGACTTCGATCCGGAAGCGTTCGTGCGCGCGCCGGACGGCACGTACTGGGTCGGCGAGGAGTTCGGTCCCTACCTCCTGCACTTCGATCGTGCCGGGCGGCTGATGGAGAAGCCCATCCCGATTCCCGGGGTCAAGTCCCCGAGCAGTCCGGATCTACAACCCGGCGAAGAGCCCAACATCGGCGACAGCAAGGGCCTGGAGAACCTGGCGATCTCCCCGGACGGCAAGACGCTGTATCCGATGTTCGAGGGAACCGTCACGGGCGACGCCCCGCAGAGTCTGCGCATCTACGAGTTCGATCGGGCTCGTGCCGCCTTCACCGGGCAGCGCTGGACGTACCAGATGGAGGCGCCCAAACTGGCCGTGGCCGACCTGGTCTCGATCGGCCGGAACCGTTTCCTGACCATCGAGCGCGACAACCTCAAGGGTGACGCGGCGGCCTTCAAGAAGGTCTACAAGGTCGACCTCGCCGACGGGAACCAGGACGGCCGGGTCGACAAGACCGAGGCCGTCGACCTGCTGAACATCGCGAACCCGGACGAACTCGGCACCCCGGGCAAGACCTTCAAGTTCCCGTTCTTCACCATCGAGGCCGTCACCGTCCTCAACGACCGGACCATCGGCGTGCTGAACGACAACAACTTCCCGTCCGACGCGACCCGGGTGGCGAACCGCGCCGACGACAACGAGTTCATCTCGGTCCGGCTGCCCGAAAGCCTGAGCAAGCCGTGACGGCACGACGTCTTCGTCCGGCGGTCGGCCTCGCGCTGACCGCCGCCGGTGCGGTGTCGTGGGCGCTGGCACTGGCCTTCCTGGACCATGCCGCACGGGCGGGCGAGAAGGCCTCGTCGGCAGTGGATGACGAGGGGATTCCCGGCGACCGCTGGTTGAGTCTGTGGGTGCACGACCTCCGCTGGGCCGCGATCATCGTGGTCGTCTGCGGCCTGGCACTGACCGTCCGCGGCTCCGGTTGGCGGAAGCATGCCGCCCTCGTCGCGGGCGGGCTGGTGTTGCTGGTCGCCGATGGCGTGTTCACCTCGATGAGGGCGACCGGGTGGTCGGCCGCGGCCGGGGCGCTCGGGGTGGCGTCCGCGGTCGCCGCCGCGGTGGCCACGCGGCGCCCGGACGCGAAGGCCGAAGATCCGCAGCGGCATCTGGTCGGGTATGGAATCGTCGCCGCCTGCTGTGCGCCCCTGCTGCTGACCAATGCCCAAAGCGAAGCCGGCCGGTTCATACCGGCGGGGATGACGGCGGGCCTGGGCATTGTCCAGGTCCTCCTCGTGCTCGCGGCCATCTCCTGCGCCGTGTCGGCGATGCCGCACGTTCCGCGCGCCGCCGTCCCGCTGGCAGCGGGTTTCGCCGCCGTCCTGGGAACGGCAGGGGCGCTCGCCGCGGGGAACACCGATGTGGTCTTCGCGATACTGCTCGGCGGTCCGCTTGTCGTCGCCGTGCTGGCCCTCACCGCCCGACCGCGATCCGCACGCTCGTACCTGGCCCTCGCTGCCATCGTGGCCGGCTATCCCTTTGTCCTCCTAGTTGTGTCCTTCACGACGGTCGAGCCGATGGCGGGCGCCCTTGCGCTGTCCGGCGACTCCTACTCGGCCGACGGAATCGCCGCGGTGCCCGCCGGCCTTCTCGCCGGAGCGGTGGCCGGTCTCCTGACCGTGTGGACGAGAAGCAGCCGTCGGCCCGCAGCACCCGTGCAAACAAACCGCGCTTGACGTTGCTTTGCCGGTAAACGATGATCAAGCGGGAAAACCAGCGGTGCCTGTATCAACAGCTCCGGCAACAAGTGGTATCGCATCTACTACCCCCACGTGGGGTGGATTTACTCCGGGAGCGTCTACAAGATTTGACGCTCCACCGGTGGCCGTAGACACCCTCGCGTGACGGGACAGGCCGCGGCCATGGCAGCAGTACGGCCCGCCCCTTATTCGGGGCGGGCCGTATCTGCATCGCGCGGTGCCGCGTGTGCTCGATCCAGGGCCCACGCACAGGGGCGCCGTGATGCCGCTCAGGAGAGGCCGACGGTCTCAAGATCAGAGCCGAGTGCGGGTCATTCGGTCACCGGGGGTGGACGGCGTCGAAGATTCGTAGGAGATCCTTGGCGGTGACGCCCTCCGGGATGTCGGCCAGGTCGTCGTTGACGTGTTTCAGGTGGGCGCGGGCCGCCTCCAGATCACCGCGCCGTGCGGCGATCCGTGCGGCGGCGCGGTGCGCGATCTGGTGTTTGGGGTGCCGCTCGAGAATGTGCTCCACCAGAGGTGTCGCCTCGTCGTCGAGTTCCAGTTCGGAGAGAAGATCGGCGAGGTCCGAGCGCGGATCGAAGAGCGAGTGGAGCATGAAACCGCTGTAGCCCTTCTGCACCGACGAATGCACCTCGACGGCCGTGCGCAGCCATTCGGCGGCCTCGTCCAGCCGTTCCTGACCGCGCAGAGACCGGCCCAGCCAGTACGCCGCCTCGTGCAGCGGCTCCTCCTTCTCGCGGCCGTCCCACGCGATTCGCAGCAGCGGCTCGGCTTCGGCGTACGCCTTGCGCAGGACCATGCTCCGCCCGGCGAGCCAGCCGCACCAGGCGTAGCCGTTCCGGGCCCCGAGCTCCCACATGCGCTCGGCCTCCTGCCGGTCGCCGTAGTCGTCCGAACGTTTCCCGGCCCACCAGGCGGCCTTGCCGTGGCCGAGCCGGGCGGCGCGCCGAAGCCACTTCTCGCCCTTGAACTCTTCCTCGGCGGCCAGATAGAAGTGCCCGACCCGTTCGATCAGGTCCACGTCCGCGGAGTCGGCGACCGGGGCGGCGATGGCACGTTCGTAGGCGGCCTCTGCCGCCGGCAGGAACCACTCGACCACATACTCCGCGTCGGCGTCGCAGTCGTCGTACAGGAGCTCGCCCAGCTCCAGCTTCGTCTTCGGGTCCCCATCCTCGGCCGCCACACGGAACCACTTCACGGCCTCCGGGAGCGCCCGCTTGCGCCGGAGCAACCGCGCCAGTTCGGCCGCCGCCGCGATGTCGCCGGTCTCCGCGGCGGTGCGCAGTTCCGGCAGTCGCGCCTCATCCGCCTCGTCAAGCAGGTTGTCGGGCTCACGGCGATACTCGTCGACGCGTTCCAGCCCGGCCTCGTAGTCCTTGTCGTTCTCCTCATCCGCTTGTTCCGCGTACGCCGTGTACCAGCGCTGCGCCTCATCCAGTCGCCGCTGGTTCAGGCAGAGGACGGCCAGGTTCCACTGTGCCTCGGGCCGGCCGAGGTCCGCGGATCGCCGCAGCCACTTCTCGGCCTTGTCCAGGTCACCGTGCTCGCGCTGCATGAGGCCGTGGACATACGACGCGAAACCCGACTCTGGGAAACGCTCCGCCGCCTTCTCCAGAGAGCTCTGCGCGGCGTCCCAACGGTCGAGCTTGACCAGGAGCAGTGCCTTCCAGACCAGGGGCCTGTCGTCCTCCGCCACTTCGGCGCCCCTGTCGAACAGGGGCAGCGCATCGTCGAGGTGGGAGGGGTACGCCCGGAAGTCCTCGGCCCGTTCGTGCAGCTGGTAGACGGCGTCCATCACCTCGTCCCAGTCCTCGGCCGGTTCCGCCCGGTCCAGGAGATCCTCGCACTCTCCGATTTCGGCGCTGAAGCCGTATATCCGGTCCAGAGCGTCCCCGGCGACGTGGTCGCCCTCCGCCTGCGCCGCCTCCAGCCGTGCGATGGCTTCGTCCATCCGGCCCTGCCCGGCCACCAGGACCGCACCATTGGTCTTGCACTCCAGACTGCCCAGGGCGGCGCCCTTGTCGTACCACTCGGCGGCCCCGACGAGGTCGCCGCATTTCTCCAGCAGTGTCGCCAGGCCGAAAGCACAGCCACCGTCGTGGTCTGCTGCGGTCCGGTACCAGTGCTCGGCCCGTTCGTACTCGCCCCTGTCGCGCGTCATGATGGCGAGAGTCCGGGCGGCGAACGCGTCCCCGGCGAGTGCGGCGGGCTCGAGCCACGGCATGGCCCCGTCCACGTCCTTGGCCGAGCCGGCCGTCAGGTACTTGGCATATTCCACGCCGGCCTGCGGGTCTCCCGTCTCGGCGGCGGCGCGAAGTTCGGATTCGGTGGGGCTCTGCGGGACGTTTGTCGACATTCGACCAGAGATACCAGAACAGCAGAACGGCCTAGCCGAAAACGGCCCCCTCGATCAGATGGTCGAAGCGGTCGGCGGCCCGCCAAGGGACACCTTGCACACCGGCGTGAGGACGGAGCCCTCGCCGTCCCCCGAAAACACTGCGGGCCCTGGCGAAGGCGAGCGAAGCTCGCCGAGCGCAGGGCCCAACGGGGGTTCCAGGGGGTCGCCCCCCTGGGAGATATCCGGAAGAGGCGCCGGAAGCGGGCCCGCCAGGGCCCGCGACCACACCTCGCCCACGAGTGGAGGTGGCGGGAATCGAACCCGCGTCCTTCGATGATGAGTCAGGGCTTCTCCGGGTGCAGCCTGCGGATCGCTTTCTCAGCCCCGGCGCTCATGCAGGCCTGTCGCCGGCGGGCTCAGTCGCTGTTAGATGTTCCTGCTCACCCCGCGACCGGGTGAGGAGGTGGAGTCTCCTGATGATGCCAGACCCCGGGACGGAGACGCTCCCGGGCTGGCAGAGTCGCTACTCGCCTCAGGCGGCGAGAGCGAACTCGGACTGCTTCTTAGTGGCAGTTATTGGTTTGCTGTCACAGGATTTGCGAGGTCACGACAGCAACCCTCGACCCGCTTCCCCTGGCTCGACCTACCGAAGTCGAAGCCGGTCACCCCCATGTTCAATTGTCAACGCGGACGCCGAAGCACCCACGGTAGACGCTACAGGTACAACAGGACGGATGCCAACGGCATTCCGGGCCATGACGCAGTGACGCCCCGGTGAGCGGCGAGCTGGGCCGCTCGCTCACCGGGGCCGACCGGCAGGGTCGGGCCGGTCCGGACGGCAGAGCCTCCCCCGAGACGAGGCTCTGGTCTCATCACGGCGACTGAGTCCGCAACCCCCCAAGCGGTATCTCAGTCACCTAGAAAGACGCCTAGGACCCCAACGAGGGTTCCGGCCTGGCCGTAAAGAGACCACAAAGCCGTTCAGCGGGCCCCCGCGGGGGAGCCGGTGAGGAAGATGGGGACCAGCTTGGCCGCGTTGACCTTGCCCTCGACGGCGATGGCGAACGACATGTCGCCACGGGAGCCGACGAACCAGGAGATCGGCTTGCCGTTCTGGTCGGCCACGGCGGTCACGCCACGGACCACGGCGCCGGAGGCGACGACGTTGGCGTCCTTGGCCGTGCCCTGAAAGACCGAGCGCCGCATCAGCTGCTTCCAGCCGGACGTCGCCACCGGGTTGAGCGGCTGGGCGGCCACCTGCTGGGGGTCGCGGGGGTCGTTGAGGAGGTAGGGCGGTCGCCAGGTGCCGGACTCGACCGCACCGGCGACCAGCGCCATGGCCAGAGGGCTCACTTGGACCTTGCCCTGGCCGAGCATGGTGGCGGCCTTCTCGGCGTCGTTGGCGGGCTGCGGTACGGAGCCGGAGAAGTAGGGGACCGACAGCCCCCAGTCCTTGCCGAGTCCGAGCTTGGCGGCCTCGGCGAGCAGGGTGTTCCCGTTCAGCCGGCCGTTCTGGGCGGCCAGGGTGGTCGCGCAGGAGTTGGCGAACTGCATCTGGAACTTGTCCTGCCCACGCGCGCCCCCGCTGGGGTTGGCGAACGTACGGCCGCCCACGGTGGTGGTGGCGGGACAGTCGGTCTTGGTGTCCTGCGCCAGGCCCGAGTTCAGCAGCGCCTCGGCGGAGACGACGCTGAAGGCCATGCCGGGCGAGTAGCGGCCCTCCATGGCCTGGTTGCGGCCGCCGGTGAGATGGTTGGCGACCGCCAGGACCTCACCGGTGCTGGGCCGTACCGCGACCATCGACGCGGGCATCTTGAGGCCGCTCAGGGCCAGGTCGGCGCGGGGCTGGATCTTGCGGTCGAGGGTGGTCTTGACCGGCTGCGGGTTCTGGCCGGGCCACGCGCGCAGCTCCTGCCGTCCCGAGCCGTCGGGGTTCTGCGCCACCACCCGCACCGTGGGGATCCCGGCGAGCCGGCGCTGCAACTGCAGTTGCAGGCCGCTGACGCCGATGGTGTCACCGGGCTGGTACGGGGCGCCGACCTGCTGGAGGCCGTCGGCGGTGGCCGGGCCGAGCGCGCCGACCAGCTCGGGGGCCAGCGCGGGCGCGATCGGCGCCTGGACGGGCTGGGCGTGCAGCGGCCCCTGGACGTTCCTGAGCCGCAGGATGAGCGCGTTGTTCTCGGGACGCTGCAGCGTCAGCAGCGGCAGGAACACGTTCGGCGGCGCGGACTTGACCCGGCCCAGCAGGCGCTCGCCGTCCAGCTGCGGGCCGCGGTTCATCCGCGCGGCGCGGGTGAGCTGGTCGACGGTCTTCTTCGGGTCGCGCAGCTGCCCGGGGTAGACGCCGACAATGTCGGCGTTGACCTTGCGCACCAGCGGACGGTTGGCGGAGTCCAGGATGGGTGAGCGCGCCGGGACCTCGCTCACCACGGCCAGGCGCTGCCCGGCCTTGAGGTTGGGGTTGATGATCGAGGGGTTCCACTCGACCTTCCACTTGCCCTTGATGCGCTTGAGGTGCATGAGGCCGGTGTAGGTCCAGGGCTCGCCGTTCTCCCCCAGGTCGACCTTGACCGAGAAGCGCGCCGTGGCGGAGTCTTTGGTCCGCTCGATGGCCTTCTCCTGGTCGTCGCGCTCCTGGCCGTCCTGGAGGGGCGTGCCCAGCGCCAGCTTCAGCGACGCGGCGTCGAGCTGCCCGCGCACCTGGTCGAGCGCGGCGCGGACGGTGGCCCGGTCGGCGCCGGTGGTCTTGCGGGCGGCGGCCTCGTGGTTGCCGACCTGCCAGGCGATCAGGAAGTCGCGCATGGCCGGCAGCGCGGACGGCTCCGCGAAACAGGCACTGGCGCCGCTGCCGACCAGGGCCGTCATCGCGGCCATCGACACGACCCGGCGGATCCGGGAGCGCGCCGGGTCCAGGCGGGCTCGCTTGCTCATCGGCACCTTCACCGTCCCCTGAAACGGGCCGCGGCGGCGCGCCGCATCTCCCGGTCGGCCTCGCGCTTGGCGATGGCCTGGCGCTTGTCGTAGGACTTCTTACCACGACCCAGGCCGATCTCGATCTTGGCCTTGCCGTCCTTGAAGTACAGCGCGAGCGGGATCAGCGTCCAGCCCGGCTCGGACGACTTGGCGATGATCTTCTGGATCTCCTTCTTGTGCAACAGCAGCTTGCGGCGCCGGCGGGGGGCGTGGTTGGTCCAGGTGCCCTGCGTGTACTCGGGGATGTGGACGTGCTCCAGCCACACCTCGCCGTCCATCACGTGCGCGTAACCGTCGGCGAGCGAGGCGCGCCCGGCGCGCAGCGCCTTCACCTCCGTGCCCATCAGCACCATGCCCGCCTCCCACGTCTCGTCGATGTGGTAGTCGTAGCGGGCCCGCTTGTTCTGGGCGACGAGCTTGCGCCCTGTCTCACGTGGCACTGGTCATCAGCCTCGTTCAGCCTCGGTTCCTGTCCGGCAGCGTCGCGAGCAGGCCGCGCAGCACCGACTGGCCGCGCTGCTCGGCCGCTCTGGGCGGGCGGTCGGCGGGGACCGGCACGTCGGGCTCGATGCCCGCCCCGTCGAGGTTACGGCCGCCGGGGGTCCGGTAGCGACCGACGGTCAACTCGACCGCCGAGCCGTCCGGCAGTTCGACCGGTTCCTGCACCGCGCCCTTCCCATAGGTACGCGATCCTACGATCACCGCGCGGTCGCGATCACGCAGGGAGCCGGCGACCACCTCCGCGGCGCTGGCCGTGCCGCCGTCCACCAGCACCACCACCGGGCTGGACGGGTCGCCGGGACGGGTCACGGTGAGCCGCTCGGCGGGCTGCCCCGGCCGTTCGTAGGTCACCACCAGCCCGCCGGGCAAGAACGCCGAGGCGGCCTCCACCGCCTCCTCCAGCAGGCCGCCGGGGTTGCCGCGCAGATCGAGCAGGATGCCCTCGGCGCCGCGCCCGCCGGCGACGGCGGCGCGGATCTCCTCGCCCACGCCTCGGGTGAACTCCTCAACGCGGATCATGCGGGTATCGGCGCCGGGCCGGCTGACGATGACGTCGTCGGCGCGCACGGCCGTCCGGACGGGGGCGAAGCGGTACTCGCGGCCGTTCCGCAGGACGGTCAGCTCCACCCGGGTGCCGGGGCGGCCGCGCAGGGCCCCCGAGACCCGGGAGACGTCCCAGCCCTCGGCGCGCCGCCCGTCCACGGCGACGATCGAGTCTCCGCCGCGCACACCGGCGCGTTCGGCGGCCGACCCGGGCCGTACACCGGCCACCAGCACCCGTCCCGCGGCCGGCTTGCCGCCGGAGCCCTGGGGGGACTCCTCCTCGTGCGTGCCCAGCCACAGGCCGACGCCGCTGTAACGGCCTTCGAGCCGTCCTTTGAACTCGTCGTACTCGCTGGGCGAGTAGTAGCGCGCCCAGCGGTCGCCCATGCGGTGCAGGAGTCCTTCGATCGCGGCGCCGTCCACGACGCCGCTGCCGACCGGCCCGGACGCCCGCTCGCCGACCCGCAAGGCCGTCTCGTCCAGCAGCGCCGAACGGCGGGCGCCGGAGGGGTCCGCCTCCGGACCGCCGCCGGACACCGTCCCGGCGGCGTAAGCACAGATCACGACGATGGCGACGGCCGCGCCGCGCGGCACTCGACCGGTCGACCGGAACATGCGGTCAGCTTAAATCTTCAGATACCGGCGCAGCGTCAGGAACGAGGCCACGGCGCACAGCAGCACGCCGAAGCAGATCGAGACGATGATGACCGCCACCACCGTTCCCCAGCCCAGCTGGCTGGCGAACCCGACATTGCCGGCCAGCCGGTCGATCAGCAGCATCTTGCTGAGCACCAGCAGGATCGAGGAGAACATCCCGCCGATCAGCCCGGCGATCGCGCCCTCCAGGATGAACGGCATCTGGATATAGGTGTTGGACGCGCCGACCAGTCTCATGATCCCGGTCTCGCGGCGCCGGTTGAACGCCGACAGCCGCACCGTGTTGCCCACCAGCAGCACCGAGGCGACCACCTGGACCAGCGCGATGAACAGCGCGGCCCATTGCAGGCCGTTGAGGATCCGGAAGAACTTCTTCAGGATCTCCTGCTCGTTGATCACCTGGTCGACGCCGGGACGGCCCAGCATGGTCTGCGCGACGTCCTTGTACTGCTCCGGATTCTTCAGCCGGATCCTGAAGGAGTCGGGAATGTCACCCTCCTTCGCGCTCTGCACGAAGCCGGGTGTGCTGGCGAAGCGGTCCTTGAACCGGGCGTACGCCTGCTGCTTGCTCTCGTACTCCACGCCCGCCACCTGCGGGTGCTTCTCCAGCTCGGCCTTCAGACCCTGCTTCTGCGGGTCGGTGGCGTCGGCCTTCTGGCAATTCGGGTTCGAACTGGTCTTGGCGCACAGGAAGATCGAGACCTCGACCTTGTCGTACCAGTAGGTCTTGGAGGAGTTGACCTGCTGCCTGATGAGGAGGCCGGTGCCGAAGAGCGCCATGGCGATGGCGACGGTGATGACGAGGGAGATCGTCATCGTCAGGTTCCGGCGGAGACCGATCCAGATCTCCTGGAGAACGAACTGTACGCGCATGCCTCGATGTCCTTGATCGCCTGTGCCCGCTGGGAGCGTGGGTCCGGTGCAGGCTATGCCATGCGTCCGGATGTCATACGCCCGCCGCGGCCGCTGGGGTTCAGATGCGTGCCGGGTCTCGGAGGGTCAGTAGGCCTGCCCGTAGACGCCCCGGGACTGGTCACGGACGACCCGGCCGTCCTCCAGCTCGACGACGCGCTTGCGGAAGGCGTCGACGATCGCGGCGTCGTGGGTGGCCATGACCACGGTGGTGCCGGTCCGGTTGATCCGGTCCAACACCTTCATGATGCCGATCGAGGTGGCCGGGTCGATGTTCCCGGTGGGCTCGTCGGCGAGCAGGATCATGGGGCGGTTGACGAACGCGCGGGCGATGGCCACCCGCTGCTGCTCACCGCCCGAGAGCTCGTCGGGCATCCGGTGCGCCTTGCCCTCCAGGCCCACCAGGTCGATGACCTCGGGCACCACCTTGCCGATGAAGCGCCGGGGCTTGCCGATCACTTCGAGGGCGAACGCGACGTTCTCGAAGACGTTCTTGTTCGGCAGCAGCCGGAAGTCCTGGAACACGCACCCGATCCTGCGGCGCAGGTGCGGCACCTTCCAGTTGCTCAGCCGGCTCAGGTCCTTGCCCGCCACGTGGACGTGCCCCTGGGAAGGACGCTCCTCCTTGAGGATCAGCCGGAGGAAGGTCGACTTCCCCGAACCGGACGGGCCGACCAGGAACAGGAACTCGCCCTTCTCGATGGCGACGTTCACATGCTGCAGGGCGGGCCGGTTCTGGGTCGGATAGACCTTGGTGACGTTGTCGAAATGGATCATGGCTGCATCACGGCGGTTCAGCACCATTCTTGCGAAGGACCCGCGCGGTCTCGTACGGGAGGAATCGCGTCTGATATCTCTTGTCGTCCCGATGATGCGGACGGTAGTTTTCTTGTAGCGGTTCGTGAATCCCGGGCCGCTTGGTCCGGGGGGCTCGCGGACGGGCCCTGGGGCTCGGGCGTCGTTCCTCCGGCCGACCATCCGGCCGGGCCGTCGATTCGCGTCCGTCGGGACGTTGACGCCTTACCTGATGTCCGTCAACCTGCCTGAGGCGGCATCATACAGCCGCCCTTCCGGCTGAAACGTCACCTCCAGTGGCGGGAGCTGGCTGCGGGCCCGCGGCATCGGACCGCAGGCGGCCGACTCTAAGCGCTCCGGACCCGAAAACGGTAACCGGACTCCGCGGCGAGCCGGGCGGCCCGGTGCAGTGTAGAGGGGGGAACGACCGCCTCGACCCGGCCGGGCCTCGGCCTGGTCCTGGACTTTACAGCCCGGTCATGCGGATTGCTGCGGAATCACGCTTAAAGTTCTCAGTGACAGGAAGTTCCCGATCGAGAGAGACGGCCATATGAGCTGCGAACATCTGATCTGTGCCCGGTGCTCGGGTCCGGTGGTCGAGGGCCGCTGCCCGACCTGCCGGAACGCCCGGGACGAGATGCACCGGCACGGCCCGTCCATCCCGCCGGCGCTGGTGCTGGCCGGGCTCGTCGCCCTGCTCTTCGTCGCGCTCGTCCTGCAGCGCCTGTACTGAACGCGCCCGCTCAGCTGGGGGTCTTCCTGGGGGGAGGCGTGCTGGCCTTGTAGATCCCGCCGGCGTCGGCGATCACATCCGCCTTGGGCGGCTCCTCGCCCTCGCCGTCCTCCTCCTTGGGACGGGCGGGGTCGTAGGCCGCGAACTGCAGCGTCTCTGAGACATGGATCTCGTTCCCCTCGACCGTCCCGTCGAGCAGATGTTCGATCTCCGGCGGGATCGGCGGCTTGGCCGACGCGTCCTCCTTGTCCCGGACCCCCGTCACGCTGTTGCGGAACAGCGAGTACAGCACCAGCCCGCCGCCGTTCTCCGTGCGCAACTGGAAGATCGGATACGGCGTGGCGGTGATCACGGTCTCCACCGTCAGGCCCTTCGGCTTCGCCCGCCGCTTCGCCTTGCGGGCCTTGTCGTAGTAGCCGGTGGTGACGGGCCCCGCCTTCATCACCCTGGCCGCGACGCTGTCGGGCCCCTCCGCCGCGACGGTGGCCTGGATCCCGGGCACCTCGCGGGGACGGATCAGCACCGAGGTGTCGGACGTCGTCAGCGCCGTCGCGTACCCCTCGGCGTCCTTGACGATCTCGGGCTCCTTGGCCTTGGGCGCCAGCTGCGACGCCAGGCTCAGCGTCCACCGCTCCCCGGGGGCGCGCAGGACGAACGCCATCATCGCGGTGCGGGTGCTCTTCTCCTCGCCCCGCACGCTCCTCGGCACCGACGCCACGAACCACTGCGGGTACACCTCGGGCTTCAGCTTCGGCACGAAGAGTTCCGGGGTGCCGTACTCGTACCGGCGGACCGGGTCGCCGTCGAAGGCCGCCTTGCGGTACTCGGCGGCGGTCAGCGCCGACTCGCCGTCCGACACCCAGGTCAGCCCCAGCCGCTCGTCGCCGGCGGCACGGGCCACGTCCTCGTTGGTGACGAACGTGCGGAATTCGCGGCGCGCGACGTCCAGGGTGAGCGGCTCGGGCTCCTCGGCCGTGGCGGTCACCACGGTCGTGGGACGGGCCTCGGGCCTCTCGCCTGCGCAGCCCGCCGCGGCCACCAGCGAAACGGCCACGACCAGCAGCGAGGTTCTCCGCGCAGTATTCATGACGCCGCCCGAACCCAACCTCTCCCCCGGCACTTGACGAACCGATCCCATGCCGTGCCAACGTGCCCGCGATGGTGATCGATCCCGTGATTCTGCCATCCGCAGGGTATTGGCCGGGGCGCGGACCTGAGTATCGGTCGCTCGGGCACTGCCGGGACGAGGATAAGCTCGGGGTGTGGCAGGCATGGATCCCGAAGAACGGCTCAAGGAGCTCGGCGCGACCCTGTCCGGCATCGAGCAGGTGCTGGACCTCGACGGGATGCGGCGCGACATCACCGAGCTGCGCGAGCAGTCCGCCGACCCTGACCTGTGGAACGACCAGGAACGCGCCCAGACGGTGACGCGCCGGCTGTCGTACCTGGAGAGCGAGCTCAACCGGGTCGAGGGCCTGCGGCAGCGCCTCGACGACGCGGCCACCCTCTACGAGCTGGCCGGCGAGATGGACGACGAGGACACCCGCAAGGAGGCCGACGAGGAGCTGGCCGCCCTGCACAAGGCCGTCCAGCAGCTCGAGGTCCGCACGCTGATGTCCGGCGAGTACGACGAGCGCGAGGCCCTGGTCACCATCAACGCCCAGGCCGGCGGGGTCGACGCCGCCGACTGGGCCGAGCAGCTCCAGCGGATGTACCTGCGCTGGGCCGAACGGCACGGCTACCCCACCGAGGTTTACGAGACCTCCTACGCCGAAGAGGCCGGGATCAAGTCCACCACCTTCGTGGTGAAGACCCCCTACGCCTACGGCACGCTGCGCGGCGAGCACGGCACCCACCGGCTCGTGCGCATCTCCCCGTTCGACAACGCCAGCCGCCGCCAGACCTCCTTCGCCGGGCTGGACGTCGTCCCGGTCGTCGAGCAGAGCGACCACGTCGACATCGACGAGAACGACCTGCGCGTCGACGTGTACCGCTCGTCCGGCCCCGGCGGCCAGGGCGTCAACACCACCGACTCGGCCGTCCGCATCACCCACATCCCCACCGGGATCGTGGTCTCCTGCCAGAACGAGCGCAGCCAGCTCCAGAACCGCGCCACCGCCATGGGCGTCCTGCAGGCCAAGCTGCTGGAGCGCAAGCGGCAGGAGGAGGCGGAGAAGATGTCGCAGCTGCGCGGCGAGGGCACCAGCAGCTGGGGCACCCAGATCCGCAACTACGTGCTGCACCCGTACCAGATCGTGAAGGACCTGCGCACCGGCGTGGAGGTCGGCAACCCCACCGCCGTCCTGGACGGCGACATCGACGAGTTCGTCGAAGCCGAGATCCGCTGGATGCGCCAGCAGGAGCAGAACTGACGCTCAGGCCGTCGGGTGCCGGAGCGGCCCCACCGCAGCGGTCAACAGAAGCGGACCCGTCCGGCACCCGATCGAACACAACCATCTTCCCAGGGTGACCGATAGGTCACTCAACGAAAAGACTAATGTGGCGAATGTCGGCCACCTGGCCTTTGATGGTGGCATGGGAGAGCGCGAGACGATCGCCGACGAACTGGAGATGCGCGGGTCCCCGCTGTGCGACTGCGCCGAGGCCGGCCCGCCCGCCGGGATGGCCCACCACTGCTGGTGCGCGGCCGTACGCGCCTCGGCCCTGGCCCGCCGCACCGCGTCCCGCACCCGGCACGCGCGAGAATGCGGCTGCGACGAAGCCGACCGGTCGGCCGCCCTGTTCTGGGAAGGACGCTTCACCACCCGCCCCCCAGGCCCAGGCGCCTGCTGAATCCGCTTGCCCCCCGTTCCGGCCCGGCATTAGCGTGCCGCGGTGGATCTCTTCTCACGCTCGTGGACGGCGTTGCGGACGGCGGTCGCCGAAATCCCGGACGAGGACTTCGAGCAGCCCTCCGGCTGTACCGGCTGGCTCGTGCGGGATCTGGTGTGCCACCTGGTCATCGGCGCCCAGGACGTCCTGATCACCCTGGTCACGCCCGCCGAGACCGAACCGACCATGGACGCGGTCACCTACTGGGCCCCCGCCGAACCCGGCGAGGGCCCGCCCGACGAACTGATCCCCCGGCTGGCCGCCGCCTACGGCGAGCCCCGCTGGCTCAAGTTCCACTTCGACGACGTCGGCGCCGCCGCGGGCCGCGCCGCCGAACTCGCCGATCCCGGCGCCCGCGTCAGCACACAGGGCGAGGTGCTGACCGTCGGCGACTACCTGTCCGCGTACGTGCTCGAATGGACCTTGCACCACCTCGACCTGATCGCACATCTGCCGCCAGCAGCCGAGCCGCCCGCGGAGACCCTCGCGGCGACCCGCGCGACACTGGAGAAGATCGCCGGAACCCCGTTCCCCGCCTCGTTCTCCGACAAGGACGCACTCCTGATCAGCACCGGCCGCCGCCCGCCGACCGCCGCAGAGAAAGCCGAACTGGGCCCCCTCTCCGCAAAACTCCCCCTCACCCTCGGCTGAGCATGCCCCCTGCCGGGGTGGGGGCGTCCCGGAGCGAGCCCCCAGGCGAGCGCAGGGACGTGCCCGCCCCGCCTGGGGGTCTGGGGGGTGGCCCCCAGGTAGACACAGCTAGAGCCCGCTGGCTGTCACCAGGGTGCGGATCGCGCCTGCGGCTACTGAGAGGGTTGCCAGGTCGAAGCTGTCGCTTTCCCAGATCTCGGAGAGGGTCTGCTGGGCGCGGGAGACGGCTGTGCGGTTCTTGTCGGCCCAGTGCACCATGCGCTGCTCGGGGCTGGCGCCGGGTTCGCTGATGACCAGGACGTCGCGGGTGAGGGCGGCGTGGGCGGCGTACAGGTCGTCGCGGAGGGCGGAGCGTGCCATGGAGCGCCAGCGGTCGTCGCGGGGCAGCGCGATGATGCGTTCGCGGAGGCGGGAGAGCTGGAGGCGGTCGGCCAGGTCGAAGTAGACCTCGGCGACCTCCTCGACCGGGCGGCCGGTCTCCTGGGCGATGCCGACGAGGTCGAAGGTGGAGAAGGCGGGGACGAGCATCGCGGACTGTTCGGCGAGTTCGTCGGGGACGCCGCGTTCGGCGAAGTCGTCGCGGCGCTGCTCGAAGGCGGCGAGGTCGAGGCCGACCAGGACCTTGGGCAGCTGGGAGCCGAGGGTGACGGCGCCCTTGGCGAAGAAGTCGATGGTCTCGCGGATGTCGAACGGTGGGCGGCGGTTGTGCAGGAGCCAGCGGGCGCCGCGTTCGGTGAGCTTGCGGGCCTCCAGCAGCATCTTGATCTGGGTGGACTCGTCGACCTGGTAGGTCAGCGCCTCGACCGACCGCCAGAACCGCGGCATGTCGAAGACCTCGCGGGCGACCAGGTAGGCGCGGGCGATGTCCGGGGAGGACGCGCCGGTCTCCTCGGTGATCCGGAACCCGAAGGTGATGCCGCTGTTGTTGACGACGTCGTTGACGACCGCGGTGGTGATGATCTCGCGGCGCAGCGGGTGCCGGTCCATGTAGGCGCGGAACCGCTCGCGCAGCGGGGTCGGGAAGTAGTCGACGAGCCAGGACTCCAGGTACGGGTCGTCGGGCAGGTTGGAGGCGACCAGCTCGTGGTCGAGGGTGAGCTTGCCGTAGGCCAGCAGCACCGAGAACTCGGGGCCGGTGAGGCCGAGGCCGGCCTGGCGCCGCTCGGCGAGCGCCTTGTCGTCGGGCAGGAACTCCAGGCGCCGGTCGATCTTGCCGTCGCGTTCCAGCTTGCGCAGGTGGCGGGCGTGCACGTGGAGCATGGAGGCGGCCTGCGCGCGAGCCGAGGCCAGGACGACGTTCTGCGCGTAGTTGTCGCGCAGCACCAGGTCGGCGACCTCGTCGGTCATCCCGTACAGCAGGGTGTCGCGCTGCTTGCCGGTCAGTTCGCCGTCGCGGACCACCTGGTCGAGCAGGATCTTGATGTTGACCTCGTGGTCGGAGGTGTCGACGCCGGCGGAGTTGTCGATGAAGTCGGTGTTGACCAGGCCGCCGTCGCGGGCGAACTCGATCCGGGCGAGCTGGGTGAGGCCCAGGTTGCCGCCCTCGCCGATGACCTTGCAGCGCAGTTCGGCCGCGTCGGCGCGGAGGGTGTCGTTGGCCTTGTCGCCGACGTCGGCGTTGTTCTCCAGGGACGCCTTGACGTAGGTGCCGATGCCGCCGTTCCACAGCAGGTCGACGGGGGCGCAGATGGCGGCGTGGATGAGCTGGAACGGCGTCATGGCCTTGACGTCGTCGGGGATGCCCAGCACGGCGTGCATCTGGGGGGTGATCCGGATGGACTTGGCGGTGCGGGGGAAGACGCCGCCGCCCTTGGAGATCAGCGCGGTGTCGTAGTCCGCCCAGGTGCTGCGGGGCAGCTTGAACAGCCGTTCCCGTTCCTCGAACGAGCGTTCGGGGTCGGGGTCGGGGTCGATGAAGATGTGCCGGTGGTCGAAGGCGGCGACCAGCTTGATCCGCCGGGACAGCAGCATCCCGTTGCCGAAGACGTCGCCGGACATGTCGCCGACGCCGACGACGGTGAAGTCCTCGTTCTGGATGTCCTTGCCGAGCGAGCGGAAGTGGTACTTGACCGACTCCCAGGCGCCGCGGGCGGTGATCCCCATGCCCTTGTGGTCGTAGCCGACCGAGCCGCCGGAGGCGAACGCGTCGCCGAGCCAGAAGCCGTAGGACGCGGCGACCTCGTTGGCGATGTCGGAGAAGGTGGCGGTGCCCTTGTCGGCGGCGACGACCAGGTAGGTGTCGTCGCCGTCGTGCCGCACGACGTTGGGCGGCGGCACCACCTTGCCGTCGACCATGTTGTCGGTGAGGTCGAGGAGGCCGGAGATGAAGTCCTTGTAGCAGGCGATCCCGGCCTGCATGAACGCCTCGCGGTCGGCGGCGGGGTCGGGCAGCTGCTTGCCGACGAACCCGCCCTTGGCGCCGGCGGGGACGATCACGGTGTTCTTGACGGCCTGCGCCTTGACCAGGCCGAGGATCTCCGTGCGGAAGTCCTCGCGCCGGTCGGACCAGCGCAGCCCGCCGCGCGCCACCGACCCGAACCGCAGGTGGACGCCCTCGACCCGGGGCGAGTACACGAAGACCTCGAACTTGGGCCGGGGCTGCGGCAGGTCGGGGATCCGCTCCGGGTCGAACTTCAGCGACAGGTACGGCTTGCGCTGGTAGAAGTTGGTGCGCAGGGTCGCGTCGATCATCGACAGGTAGGCGCGCAGGATGCGGTCCTCGTCGAGGCTGGCGACCTCGTCGAGCTTGCCGTGCAGTTCCTCGGCGATCCCGGCGCTGCGCTCCTCCTCGCCGCCGGCCAGGGTCGGGTCGAGGCGGCTCTCCCACAGCCGCACCAGCAGCCGGGCGATGGGGGCGTTGCGCAGCAGCACCTGCTCGAAGTAGCGCTTGGAGAAGGCGTTGCCGGCCTGCCGCAGGTAGAGGGCGTAGGCGCGCAGGATCATCGCCTGCCGCCAGGTGAGCCCGACGTGCAGGACCAGGGCGTTGAAGCCGTCGTTCTCGATCTCGCCCCGCCACAGCGCGATGAAGGCGTCCTGGAACAGGTCCTTGGTGGCCTCCTCCGGCACGTCGGCCGGCGGCTCGTAGCGCAGCCCCAGGTCGTAGATCCAGGCCCGGCCCGCGGCCGCCTCGTCGCCGGTGTCGGCGGGGTTGATCTCGTACGGGCGCTCGTCGACGACCTCGACGCCCATGTTCTGCAGGAGCGGCAGCACCCGGGACAGCGTGATCGGCTCGCCCAGCCGGTAGATCTTGAGGCGGCGCTCGCCGGGCCCGGCGCCGTAGGGCTCGTACAGGTTGATCGAGGTGTCGTGGTGCTCGTCGAGCGCGTCCAGCCGCTTGAGGTCGGCCACGGCGGTGCGGGCGGGGAAGTCGGCCTTGTAGGCCTCGGGGAACGCCTCGGCGTAGCGGCGGGCCAGTGCCCCGGAACGTTCCTCACCGCACTGCTCGATGATCGCGTCGGAGAGGTCTTCGGCCCAGGAGCGGGTCGCGGCCGCCAGCCGGGCCCCGAGTTCCTCGGCGTCCACGTCGGGCAGCGGGCGGCCGCGCTCGCCGCGCACCACCACGTGCAGCCGGGCCAGCACGGACTCGGTGACGTTGGCGCTGTAGTCGACGCTGACGCCGTCGAAGGCCTGCCGCAGGATCTCCTGGATCTTCAGCCGGACCTTGGTGGTGTAGCGGTCGCGGGGCAGGTAGACCATGCAGGACATGAACCGGCCGTACTGGTCCTTGCGTAGGAACAGCCTGAGCTGGCGGCGCTCGCGCAGCCGCAGCACGCCCAGCGCGATCGGCAGCAGGTCGTCGGTGGAGATCTGGAACAGCTCGTCGCGCGGGTAGGTCTCCAGGATCTCGATGAGGTCCTGGCCGTCGTAGCTGTCGGCGGTGAACCCGGCGCGCTCCAGCACCTCCTCCAGCTTGCGCCGCAGGACGGGGATGTTGGAGATCGACTCGCTGTACGCGCCGTGCGCGAACAGGCCCAGGAAGCGGCGCTCGCCGACCACCCGGCCGCTCGCGTCGAACTTCTTGACGCCGATGTAGTCGAGGTAGGCGGACCGGTGCACGGTGGCGCGCGAGTTGGCCTTGGTCAGCACCAGCAGCCGCTTCTCGGTGGCCTTCTCGCGGACCTCGGGCGGCAGCGCGGCGAAGCTGCCGGACTCGCTCTTGTCGTTGCGCAGGATCCCCAGCCCGGTGCCGGGTTCGGGACGCAGGGCGGTGCCGTCCTCGGTGAGGGTGTAGTCGCGGTAGCCGAGGAAGGTGAAGTGGCGCTCGGCGAGCCAGTCGAGCAGCTCGACGCCCTCGGCCCGCTCGGCCTCCGGCAGCGGCGGCGGCTCCTCGGCGAACGTCAGCGCGACCTCGCCGGCCCGGGAGCGCATCTTGGGCTCGTCCTCGACCGCGACCCGCACGTCCTGCAGGACGCGCAGCAGGTCGCGCTCCAGCTCGTCCAGCATGGCCCGGTCACTGGTGCGGTCCACCTCGATGTGGATCCAGGACTCGTCCAGGTCGCGTTCGCTTTCGAGCTTGCCGCGGAACGCCTTGAGCTGCCCGGCCACGTCGCGGTCGACGCCCATCAGCGGGTGGACGATCAGGTGGGTGGTCAGCTGGTGCCGGTTCAGCTCCATCGCGACGGAGTCGACGAGGAACGGCATGTCATCGGTGACCACCTGCACGACGGAGTGCCCGGGGTCCCAGCCGTGCTCCTCCAGGTTCGGGGTGAAGACCCGGACCTTGGCGCGCCCCTGGGGGCGTTCCTCGCCCAGCAGCCGGTGGGCCATGGCGGGCCCGCAGATGTCGGCCGGATCGCGTGCCAGCAGATCCTCGGGGGCGACGTTGCGGTAGTAGAGCCGGAGGTACTCGACCGACTCCTCCACGTCCGCGCTCCGGCCGCCCGGCCGCTGGGCGCACGTCTCCGCCGCCCGCCGGAGCAGGTCGTCCTTGGCCTGGTCGAGCTTGCCGCCCATCAAACAACTCCCTAGAGACCCTTCGCCACCTCGTTGTGGCGCCGCTCACTTGCGCCAGCGTAGCCAGGAATCGCCCCAAAGCCGACCGGCGGGGGGCACGCGGCGAGCATGACCTTCCTTACGGTCACGCCCACAAAACCTGTCGCCGGCGCACCTCGTTCAATTTCGCCCTATGGGACGTTCACCCACCGGTGTCCGTTCCGTCGCCTTCCGGCTCGCCGGGGTCGTCCGGCGGCGGTTCCTCGGTCTCGGTCTCGCTCTGGCTCGGCGACGGCGACGTCGACGGCCCGCCGGTCGGCTTGGACGACGTCGGCAGGTCGCTCGGCGGAGGGGAACCGGGCAGCGTGTCGCTGTAACTCGGGGACGGCGTGGTGGGCAGCGTGTCGTGGCCGGTGTCCTCCGGGACGGGCAGGTTCCGTTTCGGCAGGCTGGGCGCGACGCTGGGCGCCGTGCTGGACGGCGAGACGGGCTGCTGGGAGTCGCTGACGGGGTGGCCGGTCTTGCCGTTCCCGTCGCCGCTCAGCGCGAGCACGGTGGAGATGACCGTGGCGGCGATGAGCAGGGCGGCGGCGCCGGCGAGCGCGGCCATCCGGCGCGGGCCGGACACCGCGTGCCGCAGGCCGTTCCGGCGCCGGTCGCCGACCATTTCGGGGGGCAGGGTGTTCTGCGCGGCCCATTCCTCGGGGGACGGCGGCCGCTCGGAGCGGTCGGGCCAGTCGTCGAACCCGGCGGCCTCGGCGTCCCCAAGGGGCTCGAGCAGGCCTGTCGCGTCGGCGTCCGGGCCGGGGACCGCCGGCGCGGCGACGGTGGCCTCGCTCGCGGCCGCGGCGCGGCGGGCCGGCCTGGGCGACGCGAGGGCGGCCGCGCGGGCCTCGTCCTCGTTCAGCTCGGCGGCCAGCACGCTGCCCACGGCCAGGATCGCGGTGGCGTCGTCGGGGGCGGCATCGTCCGGCTCGGCCCCGGCGCGCGCGCCGGCGATCGTCGCGGCGGGGACGGGTGCGGTGGCGGCGGCGCGCTCCTCGTGGCCGAGCAGCCGCATCAGCAGCTGCCGGGCGTTCGGCCGGTCGGCCGGGTCCTTGCGCAGGCAGTCGACGACCAGCTCGCGCAGCGGGCCGTCCAGCTCGCCCAGTTCGGGCTCGCTGTGCAGGATCCGGTTGATCACGGCGGGGATGGTGTCCTGCCCGAAGGGGGGCTCCCCGGTGGCGGCGAAGGCCAGGGTCGCGGCCCAGCAGAACACGTCTGCGGCGGTGCCGATCTCGTCGCCCTGCAGCTGCTCGGGCGCCATGTACGAGGGGGTGCCGATGACCTTGCTGGTGAGCGTGGTGGAGCCGCTGATCGCCCGGGCCACCCCGAAGTCGATCACGCGCGGGCCGTCCAGGCCGATCAGCACGTTGTGCGGCTTGAAGTCGCGGTGGATGATCTCGGCCTGGTGGATGGCGGTCAGCGCGGTCGCGGTGCCGACCGCCAGCCGCTCCAGCGCCGCGCCGCCCAGCGGGCCCTGCTCGGTGACCAGCTGGTTGAGCGAGGGGCCGGGCACGTACTCGCTGACGATGTAGGGCCGGTCTCCGGTGGCGTCGGCGTCGATCACCTGCGCCGTGCAGAACGGGGCGACCCGCTTGGCGACGTCCAGCTCGCGCAGGAACCGGGCGCGGGCCTTGTCGTCGGAGGTCAGCTCGGCGTGCAGCAGCTTGACCGCGACCCGGCCGCCCTGCCCGTCCTCGGCGAGGAAGACGGTGCCCTGACCGCCTTCGCCCACGCGGCCGATGAGCGCGTAGTGCCCCAGCCTCTCCGGGTCGCCGGAACGCAGCGCCCCAACCTCCATGCGCCGAACCGCCCTCTCTGGACCGATGGGATCGGACGACCCGTCCTGATCACCATGGATCGGCACAGATCGGCCCCTTCGATTGTGTGACGCCCCAACCCCTGGGGAAGTTCACCCGGCCCTGAGACCCTACGTCGCGATGTCACGCTGCGCCCGGCATACGCACACTTTGAGGTGATCTTCCCTTCGCCTCGCCGTCGCGGTGCCCGCTCGGCCCGCGGAACGGGCACAAAGCTTGAACAGATCCGGTAACGCGCGACATTATGGCAGGTCAGCAGCCGATTATCAGGGAGATTCGGGAGTGTGGCGGGCGGCTTCGGGGTACACAGCCGCCGATGATCTTCGTAGCGAGGTACGGGGGCATGGCCTGCGCGGGCACGCTGGCCCTGGCCCTCGTGCTGGTACCAGGCGTCGCCGAGGCGGGGCCGGCGGCTCCGGGGCCGCCGGAATCCCCGTCGCGCGGGTCCGTGTCCCCGTTCGCCTCCGCCGCGGTGCCCGCGGGCGGGCCCCCGCAGGAGGCGGCGGGCGAGTCGCGTTCGCAGCGGTCCCTGGCAGCCCTCCAGGCGGCCGTGCGCAAGGAGCGGTCCAGGCTGCGGGCCGCCTGGAAGCAGCGCGCCCGGAAGGCCGTCGCGTTCGCCCACGCGCAGCGGGGACGCCCCTATGTATGGGGCGGGACGGGAGAATACGGGTTCGACTGTTCCGGCCTGGTGCAGCAAGCCTGGCGCCACGCCGGGGTGTTGATCCCACGGGTCAGCTACAGCCAGTACGAGCACATCCCCACCAAGGTGTCGCGGAGCAAGCTGCGTTCGGGAGACCTCGTCTTCTTCAACCGGATGGGGCATGTCGGTATCTACGTGGGCCAGGGCAGGTTCGTTCACGCGCCGCGGACGGGCCGGCCCATAACGATCGAGGAGCTCCAAGGCCGGTACGCGCGCAACTACTCCGGGGCCGTACGCCCAGGCTGGACGCCGCTCCCGCCCCTGCAGTGAGCCGGATCCTGTCTCGAACCGGCCTCAGGTGCCGCGCGAGCGCGCTACCTGGCCGGTGATGCGATGCCGGAGGCGAGCCTCACCGGCCAGATCGCGAAGCGATGTCGCGCTCGCACCAAGCACGGTCAGGGTCCGAGCCGCCAGGCGAGGACCCTGACCGTGATTGCAATCAACACAGCGGCGTGAAGTGGTCGAGGACCTCGGGGTTGGCCAGCGAGTCGCGGTTGGCGGCCTGGTCGACCGGGGTGCCCAGGAGGATCTTGCGGACCGGGACCTCCAGCTTCTTGCCCGACAGCGTGCGCGGGATGCCGGGGACCTGGTGGATCTCGTCGGGCACGTGCCGCGGCGACAGCGCCGAGCGCAGCTCCCGCTTGAGCCGCCCGACCAGCTCGTCGGACAGCTCGGTGCCCGCGGCGGCCTGGACGTAAAGGATCAGCCGGCCCTCCTCGCCCAGCCGTCCGGTGTCGATGACCAGGCTGTCGGCGATCTCCGGGAACGCCTCCACGACGCGGTAGAAGTCGGCGGTGCCCATCCGGACGCCGCCGCGGTTGAGGGTGGAGTCGGAGCGGCCGTAGATGACGCAGCCGCCGTCCGGCCGCACCTTGATCCAGTCGCCGTGCCGCCACACCCCGGGGAACATCTCGAAGTAGGACTCGCGGTAGCGGGAGCCATCGGGGTCGTTCCAGAACATCACCGGCATGGACGGCATCGGCTCGGCGATGACCAGCTCGCCGACCTCGTCGACGACGGGCTTGCCGTCGTCGCCGTAGGCCTCCACCTTGGCGCCCAGGCTCCGGCACTGGAGCACGCCCGCGTACAGGGGCAGCAGCGGGGACGGGCCCACGAAGCCCGTGCACAGGTCGGTGCCGCCGGACAGCGAGCCGAGCAGCAGGTCTTTGCCGACCGCCTCGTACACCCAGGCGAACCCTTCGGGCGGTAGCGGCGACCCGGTGGAGCCGATGCCGCGCAGGGCCGACAGGTCGTACTCCTCGCCGGGTCGCATGCCCTGCTTGGCACAGCTGGTGATGTAGGGGGCGCCCAGGCCCATGTAGGTGACGCCGGTGTCGGCGGCCAGCTTCCACAGGTCGAGGGGGGCGCCGTCGTACAGGACGATGGTGGACCCCACCAGCAGGCCGCCGACGAGGTAGTTCCACATCATCCAGCCGGTGGTGGTGTACCAGAAGAACACGTCCTCCGGCCCCAGGTCCTGGTGAAAGGTGATGGCCTTGAGGTGTTCCAGGACGACCCCGCCGTGCCCGTGCACGAGCGGCTTGGGCAGGCCCGTGGTGCCCGAGGAGTAGACGACCCAGAGCGGGTGGCCGAAGGGGACGGGCTCGAACTCCAGCGTGTCCTTGTCGGACTTGGGCAGGTCACCGTAGTGCATGCCGACCCGCAGCCCGTCGGGCGTGGCGGCAGGGTCGAGGTAGGGGATCAGCACGGTGGCGGCGAGGGTGGGCAGCGCGGCCTCGATCTCGGCCACGATCTCGCGGCGGTCGAACCGCTTGCCGTTGTAGGCGTAGCCGTCCACGGCCAGCAGGACCTTGGGCTCGATCTGCGCGAACCTGTCGATCACCGACGAGGAGCCGAAGTCGGGCGAGCAGGACGACCAGATCGCCCCCAGCGACGCGGTCGCCAGGAAGCAGATCAGCGTCTCGGGGATGCTGGGCAGGTACGCGACCACCCGGTCGCCCTTGCCCACGCCCAGCTCGGCCAGCCCGGCGCGCACCTCGGCGACCTGCATGCACAGCTCGCGGCCGCTGAGCACGCGGTGCCCGCCGGCCTCGGACCGGAAGACCACCGCGGTCCGGTCCGGCGCCTGGGACGCGTGCCGCAGCGCGTTGGCGGCGTAGTTGAGGGTGGCACCGGGGAACCACTCCAGCCCGTCCACCGGGAGCGGCCCGCCGGCACGGACCGGGCCGTCACCGCGCTCGCCGACCACCTCGAAGCCGGACCAGATCGCGTCCCAGAACGCGTCGATCTCGGTGACCGACCAGTTCCACAGGTCGTCGTAGGACCGGACGTCGACGCCGCGTTCGCGCAGCCCGTGCATGAAGCGGGTGGCCCGCGCCCGGGCGGTGGCCTCCTCCGACGGCTCCCACAGCAACGTGCCCTCGGAAACCTCTTGGTCGCGCGACATCCGTCCGTCCCTCCGCCGCAGCCCGCAGTACCTCACCAGCATCGGGCCGACGGGGTGACCTGCGCAACTTCCGCGATGACGCCCGGCCGGTAAGCGCGATCAGCGGCCGGTCAGCTCGATCAGCGGCCGGTCAGCTCGAGTACGGCCCGCACCACCGCGTCGGTGTCGGCCAGCGTGGCCAGGACCACGTCGGCGCCGGCGCCGCGCAGCTCCGCCTCGGTCGCGCTGCCGGTCGCCACCGCGATGATCGCGGACCGGGCGATGTGCGCGGCCTGCACGTCGCGCGGCGAGTCGGCGATGAACACCGTGGCCGACTCCGGATAGCGGACGCCGTGCTTGTCCCCCGCCCGGGTGCGGGCCAGCTCCAGCAGCGCCGCCTTGCTGTAGACGCCGTTCTCGTAACCGCCGACCTCCAGGTCGAGCCGGTCGGCCAGGCCGAGCTCGGTCACCTTCAGCGCGGCGTTCGGCTGGATCGAGCCGGTCAGCACCGACTGCGCGGTGTCGGGCAGCCGGGCCAGCGCCGCCAGCGCCTCCCGGGCCCCGGCCAGCACCCGGCCGTGCGCCCTGAGATCGGCCCGCCGCGCCGCGAACGACCCGGCCAGCGCCGACATGAACGCGGGCAGATGATCGTCGGTGGTGACGACGTCGTTGAACGCCAGCGTCTCGAAGATGAGCTCCGACTCGGTGCGGCCCGGGGTGGGCGGCAGCCGGACCAGCGGCCGGCCGACCGTCCGCTGGAACGCCTCGGCATAGGCCTCCCGGGTGATCCGTCCGACGTCCACGAGCGTGTGATCGATGTTCCACAGCACCAGACGGTTCAGCGTCGTCAATCTGAGTCCTTTCGCGGATACCCAGCTTTCACCGAGGATGAAGCGCCCCTGCCCGAAGGTCGGGGAACGGGCGTCGCAGCCAGGGCGATCTGCCTCCGGCCTGAACCGGCGGGTGCTACGGTACTGGCGTCCGGTTGGTGGCTACCAAGCCGATCGGGCCTACCGCCGGGCTGGCGGGATGTCAGGTCTGTGGAGCTTGTGTAAGACCGTGGGCGGCACACCGTCCCTTGCTGGTGACCCAGGCGGCAATGGGCTGTGAATCAGAAAACCCCACCCGTGAGGGGGGACTCTCTCTCATTCGCGAGGGAGAGGAGGTCAACCCGTTCCCAAGCGGCCTTTGCCGTGTTTGGCAACCTGTGGAATGTCCACCTGTACAGGCGGACATTCCACAGGTTGGGACGGGCGTTCAGGTGTCCATGTGCGGATAGCGGTAGTCGGTCGGTGCGACGAACGTCTCCTTGATCGACCGCATGCTGGCCCACCGGGTCAGGTTGATGATCGAGCCGGCCTTGTCGTTGGTGCCGCTGGCGCGCGCGCCGCCGAACGGCTGCTGCCCGACGATCGAGCCGGTGGGCTTGTCGTTGATGTAGAAGTTCCCGGCCGCGAACCGGAGCCGCTCGGCGGCGTCGGCGATCACGGCCCGGTCCCGGGCGACGATCGCGCCGGTCAGCGCGTACTCGGCGACGCCCTCCATCTGGTCCAGCATCGCGTCGTAGTCGCCGTCGTCGTAGACGTGCACGCCCACGATCGGGCCGAAGTACTCCTTGACGAAGATCTCGTCGTCGGGGTCGGTGGACTCCAGCACGGTCGGCCGGACGAACCAGCCCTCCGAGTCGTCCAGCGTGCCGCCCGCCAGGACGCTCATCGTGCCGATCCCGCGCGCCCGCTCCAGCGCGGCGCGGTGCTTGGCGAACGCCCGCTCGTCGATCACGGCGCCCATGAACAGCGACAGGTCCTCGGCGACGTTGCCCATGGGGAGCGCCTCGACCTCGTCGCGGAAGTCGTCGCGGATCCGGGTCCAGATGGAGCGCGGGACGTAGGCGCGGGACGCGGCCGAGCACTTCTGCCCCTGGTACTCGAACGCGCCGCGGATCAGCGCCGTCCTGAGCACGTCGGGGTCGGCGGACGGGTGCGCGACCACGAAGTCCTTGCCGCCGGTCTCGCCGACCAGCCGCGGGTAGCCGCGGTAGCCGGAGATGTTCTCGCCGACCGTCCGCCACAGGTGCTGGAAGGTGCCGGTGCTGCCGGTGAAGTGGATCCCGGCCAGCTCCGGGCGCGGCAGCGCCGCGCTGGAGACGGCGCGGCCGTCCCCGGTCACCAGGTTGATCACGCCGGGCGGCAGCCCGGCCTCCTCCAGCAGCCGCATCGTGTGGTGCGCGGCCAGCTGCTGGGTGGGCGAGGGCTTCCAGACCACCACGTTGCCCATCAGCGCGGGCGCGGTCGGCAGGTTGCCGGCGATCGCGGTGAAGTTGAACGGGGTGATCGCGACGACGAAGCCCTCCAGCGGCCGGTAGTCCATCCGGTTCCACACGCCCGGGGACGAGTTGGGCTGCTCGGCCAGCAGCCGCCGGGCGTAGTCGACGTTGAACCGCCAGAAGTCGATCAGCTCGCAGGCCGCGTCGATCTCCGCCTGCTGGACGGACTTGGACTGCCCGAGGACGGTGGCGGCGTTGATGGTGGCCCGCCACGGGCCGGCCAGCAGGTCGGCGGCGCGCAGCAGGATCGCGGCCCGGTCCTCGAACGCCATCGCGCGCCAGGCCGGCGCCGCCGCCAGCGCCGCGTCGACCGCCGCCCGCACGTCGGCGTCGGTGGCGTTGCCCATCCGGCCGAGCACCCGGCCGTGGTCGTGCGGCTGCACGACGTCGATCGGCGCGCCGCCGCCCAGCCGGCGCTCGCCGCCGATCGTCATGGTCAGCTCGGCCGGCGCGGTGCCGCCGAGCTCCTTGATCTTGGCCTCCAGCGCGGCCCGCTCGGGGCTGCCGGGGGCGTGCGCCTTGACCGGCTCGTTGGCCGGTACGGGCACGTTGCTGACGGCGTCCATCTGCTGCTCCCTGGAAGTCCGACCTCGTCGTCGCACGTCCCGGTGCCCGGGGGCGGCCGGGCGTGGCCGGGCGGCCGCCGCCGTCCCGACGCTCCAGGGCCTACCCAGCAGGGACGGCGCGACGCGTGACCGGACGGAACTCGCCTCAGGGCAGCAGGTGGCCGAGCTCCTGGGTGGCATACCACATCAGCTCGTGGCCCTCGGCGCCGTCGACGGTGAACAGCGCGTCCTCGTCGCCGGCGTCGGCGGCGAACAGCGCCTCGGCGGCGGCACGGACGTCGGCGGCCGCGTCCTCGCCGTCGACGTGGCCGGCGGCGATCCTGCGCCACGGGATCGCGGCGCTCACCTGGACCAGGGCGCGGGCGTCCTCCTCCAGGCCGCGCTGGCCGGGCGCCCAGCGGACGTCTCCGTCCGGCACCTCGGCGGCCAGCACCACCCGCCGGGCCGGTGCCCGCGGATCCTCCGCCAGCAGCCGCAGCGAGGCGCGGGCGGCGGCGGTCATGGCCGCGTACTCCAGCTCCTCGGTGTCGCCGGCGGCGTACCACTCGCGCAGCGCGGGCGTCACCGCGTACGCGGCCAGCGGGGCGGGACCGGCCTCCCGGGCGTCGTGGACGCGGGCGAGGGCGGTCAGCGTGGACGGGACGTAGACGCGCATGACGATCCGCAAGTCTGCCAGATCGCGCGCCCTCAGATTCGCAACCCCAGGGCGCGCAGTTCCACCAGCGTGGCGTCGGCGGCGGTGTGGTGGATCGCCTTCATGCCGACCGCCCGGGCCGCGGTCACGTTGTGCTCGACGTCGTCGATGAACACGCACTGCTCCGCGGGCAGGCCGACCAGCCCGACGGTGTGCCGGAAGATCCGCTCGTCGGGCTTGCGCATGCCGACCTCCGCGGAGATCACCACGGCGTCGAACAGCTCGGCGAACACCTCGCGGGGGTAGTCGTTCCCCCAGGAGTTGGACAGCAGCGCCGTGCGGATCCCGGCGGCACGGGCGGTGCGCAGCGCGGCGTACATCGGCTCGACCGGGGCGAACGCCCCGAACATCCGGCGGATCAGGCCCTCGGCGGGCACCGCGCCGCCGTCCACGGTGCGCAGCTCGGCGGCCAGCAGCCGCTCGAACTCGGCGGGCGCCAGCGTGCCGTCCTCCAGCCCGTGCACGGGGTTGGCGCCCGCCCCCTTGTACGCCTCCGCTATCCAGGCGCGCATGACCGTCCGGTAGCGGTCGGCGTCGATCCGGTCGGCGGCCAGCCAGACGCCGATCGATTCCTTCAGCGGGGAGGTCAGCACGCCGCCCCAGTCGGTGATGACGGCCTTGACGGTTTCGGGGGTCACGGCACCGATCGTAGGCGATCGCCTTTCCGGCGGCCGCGGCGGCCAGGGGCGTGATCATGCAATCGGCGGGGTCGATTGCATGATCACGCGGTCGCCGGCGCCGGCCGGTCCGTCCGCCGGGCCGCGGTCAGGCCGATCTGAGTCGCTGCAGCGCCTCCCGTACTCCGCCGTCGGTCTCCTCCAGCACCGTCGTCGCGCGCGCGGCCGGTACCTCGCCGAGCAGCGAGACCAGCGCCACGCGGGTGTCCCCCCCGGCCTCGACCAGGGCGTTCTCACAGGTCAGCGGGTCCATTCCGGTCGCCTCGGTGAGAATGCGCACCAGCCTGGCCCGCAGCTTGGAGTTGAGCGCGTTGACGCTGACCATCAGGTTGGAGTACGTCCGGCCCATCCTGATCATCAGCGTGGTGGAGAAGGAGTTGAGCACCAGCTTGGTGGCGGTGCCGGCCTTCATCCGGGTGGAGCCGCTGATCACCTCGGGACCGGTGGCCAGGGCGATGTGCACCTCCACCTCGTCCCCGTACGGGGTGTGCGGGTTGCAGCTGATCAGGGCGGTGCGCGCGCCGGCCGCCGCGCAGGCGCGCAGCGCGCCCAGCACGTACGGGGTGCGGCCGCTGGCGGCGATGCCGACGGCCACGTCGCCGGCGGCGACCTCGGCCGCGTCCCGGGCGCCGAGCTCCAGATCGTCCTCGACCTCGGAGACGGCCTGGGACAGCGCGCCGAAACCGCCGGCGTTGTGCGCCACGACCCGGCCCCAGATGCCGAACGTGGGCGGCAGCTCGGCCGCGTCCAGCACGGCCAGGCGGCCGGAGGTGCCGGCGCCGAAGTAGTGCACCCGGCCGCCGCCGCGCAGCGCGGCGACCGACAGGTCGACCAGCCGCGCGATCTCCGGCAGCACGGACTCGACCACCAGCGGCACCGTCGCGTCCTCGGCGTTGATCCGGCGCAGCACCTCCAGGGTGGGCAGCGTGTCGACGTCGAGGGTGCGCGGGTTGCGCCCCTCGGTGGGCAGGTCAGTGTCGATCACCGGCGCCTCCGGTCGGGTCGGACGGTCCGACCGCGGACCGCCTTGAAACGGCACAGCGCCTCCAGGGCCGACAGGTCAATGTCGATCACCGGCGCCTCCGATCAGGTCGGACGGTCCGACCGCGGACCGCCTCGAAGGTGGCTTCCAGGGCCTTGCGGGTGGTTCCGTACGTGCGCTGGGCCACGCCGACGAACAGGCAGTCGACCACCGTCAGCTGCGCCAGCCGGCTGGCGGTCGCGCCCGAGCGGAACGTGGTCTCCCGCGCCGCGGTGGTCAGGATGAGATCGGCCACCTCGGCGATGGGCGACTTGGGGAAGTTGGTCACGGCCACGGTCGTCACCCCCCTGCCCTTGGCGACTTCGAGCGCGTCGATGGTCTCCACCGTCGCGCCCGTGTGCGAGATCCCGATCGCGACGTCGCCCGCCTGCAGCACCGCGGCGCTGGTGAGCATGATGTGCGCGTCCGACCAGGCGGCGCAGACCCTGCCGATGCGGTGCAGTTTCTGCTGGAAGTCCGCGGCGACGAAGGCGCTGGCGCCGACCCCGTAGACGTCGACCCGGTCGGCGGCGACGACCGCGTCCACGACCTGTTCGAGCATCTTGATCTCGAGCTGGGCCGCGGTCTCCTCGACGGCCCTGGCGTCGGCGAAGGTCACCTTCTCCACGATCTGTTCGAGCGAGTCGTCGGGACTGATGTCGCTTCCGATGACCCGGCCGCCGGTCGCGCTCTGCGCCCGGCCCGCCTCGGTGGCCAGGGTCAGCCGGAGCTCTGGGTAACCATGGAACCCGATCGCCCGGCAGAACCTGATGACCGTGGTCTCCGAGGTGCCGCAGGTCTGGGCGAGTTCGGTGATGGTGGAGTTCGCGACCCCTTCGGGGTCGTCGATGACGCGTTGAGCGACACGTCGCTCTGCCGGGGGCAGTGAAGGCAGCAGGGAACGCACTCTGACCACGGTGCTCAGTGGCGTCGCGTCCCTGGCCGCGCCGGACGGCGGCGGCGCCGGCGCGCTGATCGTGCCGGCCTCCCCGGTGCTCCCCGGCTCCGAGCCGTTGGGTTTCCTCATGGAAGAAAGTTTCTTACTTGCTGGATGTCACGTCAACGGTAGAAAAGGCTACGGTCGCCACGTGTTGACCCATTTGGCCGGTCCGTACGTGATCGGCATAGACGCGGGTGGCACCAAGACCCGCTGTGTCGTACTAACGCTCGGGGGCGCGCAGGCCGGTTCCGGAACCGGACCTGGCGCCAACCCCAACTCCGGGGGCGACACCGCGGGGGCGCTCACCACGGCCCTGCGGGAAGCGCTCGGTGACGTGGACCGTTCCCATGTGATCGGCGGCGTGTTCGGCATCGCCGGGGCGGGATCGGCGGGACGTCCCGCCGCGGTCACCGCCGCCCGGCGCGCCTGGAACGCCGTCGGGCTGCGCGGCTCGCCCGCCGTCGTGACCGACATCGCGGTCGCCTTCGCCGCCGGGACCACCGCCCCCAAGGGCATCGTGGTGTTCTCCGGCACCGGCGCGGGCGCCGCGGTGATCAGCGACGGCACGATCGTGCAGCGCGCCGACGGCTACGGCTGGCTGGTCGGCGACGAGGGATCGGCGGTATGGCTGGGGAGGGAGGCGGTCCGCGCGGCCCTGGCGGCCTACGACGGCCGCGGCTCCCCGACGCTGCTGACCGAGTCGGTGCCGCGCGCACTGCTCGGTGCGGCGGTGGTCAAGGAGATCGACGCCACCCGGCGGCGCCCGCGGCACCAGCGTGCCCTGGCGCTGGCGGTGCCGCCGCCCTCCCCCGGCCATGCGGCGTCCGCGGCCCACGGCGCCCCGCCCGGGCACGGCGCTTCCCCGTCCGGGCACGGCGCCGCCCCGCTGGGGCACGCCGCCGCCGCGGTCGGGCACGGCGCCCACCCCCTCTCGGCCGCCCCCGCGCCCAGTCCGTCCCCGCCCCCGTCCCTGGCCCACGGAACGGGAACCGCCGTGCTGTTCGCCGACGAGCCGCACCCGCCGGACGGAGGCCCGCTCGGCCGGCCGCCCGATCCCCCGGAGGTCCCCGCGACCGGCCCCGCGCCGCCGCCCGATCCCCGGCTCGCCCAGGCGATCATCAAAGAGGTGTACGGCCGCCCGCCCGCGGCCCTGGGCCGGCTCGGCCCGGTGGTCGCGGCGGCCGCGGCCGCGGGTGATCCGGTGGCCCGGCGCATCACCGAGGAGGCCGCCGAATGGCTGCTGCGGGACGTCGACGCCGTGCGACCGGCGCTGAACGACCCGTGCGCCCCGGTGGTCATGCACGGCTCGGTGCTGCGCGACGGGCCGGTCGCCGAAGCGGTGCGGGCCGGGCTGCGCGACCGCTTCGCCGCCGAGCCGTGCGGAGCGGGCGACGGCGCCGTCGGCGCCGCCTCGCTCGCGCTGCGCAGGCTCGGCCACCCGCCGGTCTGATCCGCACCGCCTCCCCCGGCCCCGGGAACGTCCCGGAACACGACGCGCACACCGCCGCGCGTTCGGTGACTTCAGGCTCCACCGTGCCACGTGTGGTTCTCCCCTGCCCTCCCGCTGGCCCGGGTCAAGCCTCGGCGCGCGGGCGCGGCGGAAGTCGACACGCCGCCCGCGAGCGGCTAACGTCGCCAGGTCAGATCACGACCGAGTAACAGATCACGACCGAGCGAGACGAGCGACCACGTCGGGGGGCCTGGTCCGTTGCGTGTTCCACGATCGATCGCGCTGGCCGCGGTGACGGCGGTCACGGTGCCGCTGGCCGGCTGCGCGGGCGGCGCCACGGCCGACCGCGCCCAGACCACCGGCGGCCCGCAGCAGCGCGGTGCGGCGGCCCGTCCCGGGCAGCCCGCTCAGGGCTCCTGGATCACCGGCCACATCGCCGACATGACCCTGAAGGAGAAGGTCGGGCAGCTGTTCGTGCCGACCTTCGCCGGCCCCGCCGACGCCCGATCGAAGATCAGGAACTACCATGTCGGCGGGCTCGTCTACTTCCCCGCCAACTTCGCCGGCGGCCCGGCCGCGACCGCCGCGCTGTCCAACTCGTTGCAGAAGTCGTCCAAGCTGCCGCTCCTGCTGTCGGTGGACGAGGAGCAGGGCCTGGTCAGCCGGGCGCCCTTCCTCACCCGCTTCCCCGGCAACATGGCGCTGGGCGCGACCCGCCGTCCCGAGGACGCCCAGGCCGCGGCCAGGGTCACCGGCACCGAGCTGCGCGCCGTCGGGATCAACCAGGACTACGCCCCGGTCGCCGACGTCAACGTCAACCCCGCCAACCCGGTGATCGGCGTCCGCTCGTACGGCTCCGACCCGGCGCTGGTGTCGCAGATGCTGACCTCGGCCATCGGCGGCTACCAGTCCGCCGGTGTCGCCGCCACCGCCAAGCACTTCCCCGGGCACGGCGACACGGCCACCGACAGCCACACCGGCCTGCCCGTCATCGGGCACACCCGGAGCCAGTGGGAGCGGCTCGACGCGCCCCCCTTCCAGGCCGCGGTGCGCGGCGGCGTGGACGCCGTCATGTCCGCGCACATCGTCGTCCCCGGCCTCGACCGCTCCGGCGACCCGGCCACGCTGTCCAAGACCGTGCTCACCGGGCTGCTGCGCGAGCGGCTCGGCCACCAGGGCGTGATCGTCACCGACTCGCTGGAGATGCAGGGCGCCCGGCTGAAGTACGGCGACGGAGAGGTGGCGGTGCGGGCGATCAACGCGGGCGCCGACCAGCTCCTCATGCCGCCCCGGCTACCGACCGCCTACCGGGCCGTGCTGAACGCCGTGCGCGACGGGACGATCCCGCGGCGCCGGCTGGACGAGGCCGTCGGCCGCGTCCTGCGGCTCAAGGAGGCGCGCGGGCTGTTCCGCGGCACCGCCGCCGACGCGGCACGGGCCGCCGCGGTCGTCCGCGCGGCGCCGCACCGGGCCACCGCACAGCAGGTCGCCGAGCACGCGGTCACCCTGGTCCGCAACGACCGCGGGCTGCTGCCGCTCCGCAACCGGACCGTGCAGGTCGTCGGGCCGCGCGGGGACGCCCTCATGGCCGCGCTGCGCCGCCAGGGCGTCCGGCTCGCCACGTCCCCGGCCACCGCCGACGTCACCGTGCTCACCACGCTCGACGCCGGGCCGGCGACCGCGGCGCGGATCCGCGCCCAGGGGTCGCGGCCGGTGGTCGTCGCGGCGCTGGGCCGCCCGTACGACCTCGACCGGGCCTCCGGGGCGGGCGCGACGCTGGCCACCTACTCTTCCGGGTCGGCCGCGGTCACGGCGCTGGCCAAGGTGCTGGCGGGCACGCTGAAGCCCACCGGACGGCTCCCGGTGCGCGCCGGCGGCATGCCGTTCGGGCACGGGCTCACCTACCAGTAGTCCCGCGACAGCGGCCCCGCCCGGCCGTCGGCCGATCAGGTCAAAGGCCCAGTTCCGGCAGGAGGGGCAGCAGGGCGCGTGCGGCCTCCCGCGCCGCGCCCGCCGAACGCGCGGCCCGCGCCGCCGCGGCCGCCTCGCGGCACTGGTCCATGGTGTGGCGGGCGAGCACGGCCCGGACCGGGGGCAGCGACGGCGCGCTCATCGACAGCGACGTGACGCCCACCCCCACCAGCACGCACGCCAGCGCCGGATCGGCGGCCGCCTCACCGCAGACGCCGCTGCCCTTGCCGGCATCGGCGGCCGCCGCGGCGGCCATCGCCACCAGGTCGAGCACCGCGGGCTGCCACGGGTCCTGGAGCGCCGCCAGCCCGCCGATCTGCCGGTCGGCGGCGCACGCGTACTGGGTGAGGTCGTTGGTGCCGATGCTGAAGAACTCCACCTCCGGCACCAGATCGCGGGCGCGCAGCGCCGCGGCGGGCACCTCGACCATGACCCCCGGACGCTCGATCCCGGCGTCCCGGCACGCCGCGGCGAAGAACGCGGCCTCCGCCGCGTCCGTCACCATCGGCGCCATGACCTCGAGCTTCGCACTGACGCCGGCGGCGGCACGGGCCAGCGCCGCGAGCTGGCCGCGCAGCACCTCCGGGTGCAGACGGGCCATCCGCAGCCCCCGCTCGCCCAGCGCCGGGTTGGGCTCCTCGCCGGGCGGCGGCAGGAACGCCAGCGGCTTGTCGGCCCCCGCGTCCAGGGTCCGCACGACCACGCGGCCCTCCGGGAACGCCTCCAGGACCTCCCGGTACGCCCGCTCCTGCTCGGCGTCGTCCGGAGGCGTGGAACGGTCGAGGAAGAGGAACTCGGTGCGGTAGAGCCCGACGCCCTCCGCCCCGTTCATCAGCGCGGCCTCGACGTCGCGCGGGCCGCCGATGTTGGCCAGCAGCGGGACCGGGTGGCCGTCCGCGGTGGCGCCCGGACCGGTGGTCTCCGTCAGCAGCGCGGCGCGCGCGGCCGCCGCCCCGCGCGCCGCCGCCACCTCCTCGTCGGCGGGATCGACGCGCACCGTGCCCGCGCCGCCGTCGACCAGGACCCGGGTGCCCTCGGGCAGCCCGGTCGCGCCCGGCAGCGCCACCACCGCGGGGACGCCCATCGTCCGGGCCAGGATCGCGGTGTGGCTGGTCGGGCCGCCGCCCTCGGTCACGAACGCGACCACCTGGGACGGGTCGATCAGCGCCGTGTCGGCGGGCGCCAGATCCCGCGCCACCAGCACGAACGGCTCGTCGGAGTCCGGGACGCCCGGCATCGGCAGCCCGAGCAGCCGGGTGACCGCCCGGTCCCGGATGTCGTCCAGGTCGCTCACCCGGGCGGCCATGTACTCCCCCGCCCCGGCGAGCATCTCGCGGTAGACGCCGAACGCCTCGAAGACGGCGCGGGGCGCGGCCGTCCCCTCGCCGACCTTGGCGGCCACCCCGTCGGCCAGCCCAGGGTCGCGGGCCATCAGCGCCTGCGCGCCGAGGACCTCCTGGCCGTCCTTGTTGCCCAGCGCGGCGGCCTGCTCGCCGCGCGCCTCCAACTCGGCGGCGACCGCCTCCAGCGCCGCCAGCGCGGTCGCCTTCTCGGCCGCCGCGTCGCCGCCGTGCCGGGCCCCGGGGGGCGGCTCGGGCACGGCGCCCGCCAGGACGCGCACCGGGCCCGCCCCGATCCCGGGGCTGACGCCGGCGCCGCGCAACAGGTCGTCCGCCCCGCCCGGCCCGGCACCGCCGTCCGGGGGCTCGGTGCCGGCGGGGGCCGGCCCGGCATCGTGCAGCGGCTCAGGCACCTTCGGGCTCCGGCTTGCCCAGCAGCGCCTCCAGGCTGTCCAGCAGTTCCTCGGCGTTCTCCCCCTCGGCGCTGATGACGATCTCCTCGCCGTGGCGGGCGTCCAGGCCCAGCACGGCCAGGATGCTCTTGGCGTTGACGGGAGCGCCCCCGCGCCTGGCCACGGTGACGTCCATCGGGGCCTTGGCGGCGGTCTGCACGAACAGCGCGGCCGGCCGCGCGTGCAGCCCCACCTTGGACTCGATCTTGACGTTACGCTCGGTCACAGCAACTCCTCGCAATCAACCACCGGACACCCGCAGCGCGGGCCCCGGCACGACGTCCACTTCCTTCAGATCGGGCACCACGTGGTCGGCGCCCACCAGCGCCTCGGCGGGCTGGGTGGTGGTCACGCCCACGCAGGTCATACCCGCGGCCTTCACCGCGGCCACGCCCGCGGGCGCGTCCTCGAAGCCGACCGCCGCCTCCGGCGGCACGCCCAGCCGGGCGCAGGCGGCCAGGAAGCCCTCGGGATCGGGCTTGCCGGTCACCACGTCGTCGGCGGTCACCACGGCCCCGAAGCACTCCCGTACGCCGAGTCCGGTCAGCAGGCCCTCGGCGTACCGGCGCTGCCCGGACGTGGCCACGCCCAGCGGGAGGCCCGCCTCGTGCATCGCCCGCACCAGTTCCACGCCGCCCGGGACGGGCGCGACCACGGGCGCGCCGGGGCCGTGCTCGTACGAGATCGCCTGCTGGTACAGCTCCTCCACGCTGCGGCCCGGGAACAGGTGCAGCAGCTCGGCCAGCACCTCCCGGCCGCGCCGCCCGGCGAACGAGGCGATCAGCGCGGCATCGTGCGCGGCGCCGTGCGACTCGAACAGCCAGGTCCACATCGCGCGGTTGCGCGGCTCGGTGTCGATCAGCGTGCCGTCCAGATCGAAGACGGCCGCGCTCAGCTCCAGGTGAAAAGCTCGGCCCCCCTCTCGACCTCGCCGGACTCCACTACTCCGGACAGCGCGTCGGCGCCGGCGTCCAGCGCCACCACCGCGGTCACCGGGGACCGGCCGCCCGCCTCGATCTCGGCCGGATTCCAGCCGACCAGCGGCTGGCCGGCGACCACCTGGTCGCCCTCGGCGGCCAGCAGCTCGAAGCCCTGGCCCTTCAGCTGGACGGTGTCCACGCCCAGATGGACCAGCACGCCGTGGCCCTCGGCGTCGACGACCACGAACGCGTGCGGATGCAACTTGACGATCTTGCCGTCCACCGGCGCCAGCGCCCTGCCGGGCGCCCGCTCGGGGTCGATTGCGGTCCCCGGGCCCACCATGGCCTGGGCGAACACCGGGTCGGGGACCCCGGCCAGCCCGACCGCCTTCCCGCCGACCGGCGAGAGAACTCGCGTCATTGCTCCGGCCCTTCCCTCGATCAGTCGAGAATGTCCTCGATGTCGCTGGCGATGGTGTCGGCCTCGGGCCCCACCACCACCTGCACGACCTGGCCGCTGCGCATCACGCCGAACGCGCCGGCCGCCTTCAGCGCCGCCTCGTCGACCTTGGCGGCGTCGGTCACCTCGGTGCGCAGCCGGGTGGCGCAGGGCTCGATCTCGACGATGTTGTCGGCGCCGCCCAGCGCCGCGACGATCGCCTCCGCCTTGTCCATGTTCACTCCGTTTTCTCTGGCTCGGATCGGGGGGCCTCACCGCGGAGGCGCCGGTCGATTTCGGTGTTCCGGACGGTCACATTCTCGGAGGGACGCCCCCGTCCCCGCCCCCGGGAATGCTCAGTCGGTCTGCGTGACCTTGTTCAGCCCGCGCGGGACGTCGGGATCGGCGCCGAGCCGGCGGGCCAGCCGCTCCACCAGGAGCTGCCCCGGCACGATCAGCCCCAGCGGCGCGACCCACTCGGGCAGGGCCGGGCCGGGCAGCGCCCGCGCGCACGCCTCGGCGAGCCCGGGCCCGCCGCCCACGCCGTACGCGCGGGCGCCCGCGGCGCGGACCCGGTGCGCCAGCGCGATCGTCCCGTGCAGGGTCGGGCCCGATTCGGCCGCCACCAGCAGCGCCGGGGTCTCCTCGTCGACCACCGCGATCGGGCCGTGCAGCAGATCGGCGTACGACAGGCCCATCGCGTGCAGGTAGCACGCCTCCTTGATCTTCAGGGCCAGCTCCAGCGCGGTGCCGAAGGCGATGCCGCGTCCCGACACCACCGCGCCGGGCACCTCGGCCAGCTCCTCGACGATCGCTGGGAGCTCCGCGGACGCCTCGGTCAGCGTGATCAGCCGGCCCACCTCGTCGGGGACCCGGCGCAGATCGTCCACCTCGGCCTCGGCGCCCAGGCCCAGGCCCAGGCCGAGCACCGACAGCGCGGCGAGCTGGGTGGTGTAGGTCTTGGTGGCCGGGACGGCCAGCTCCTCGCCCGCGTCGGTGATCAGCGCGGCCTCGGCGGCCTCGGCCAGCGGCGAGCCGGGACCGTTGGTGATCGCCACGGTCCGGGCGCCGCAGTCGGCCGCCCAGTCCAGCGTCTCCACGATCTCCTCGGTCTTGCCGGACTGGCTGATCGCCACCGCCAGCACGCCGGACAGGTCGAGCTTGCGCCGGTAGGTGGTCGCGATGGACGGGGCGGCCAGCGTGGCCAGCCGCCCGGCGTGCGACTCCACCAGGTAGCGGCCGTACACGGCGGCGTTGTCGGACGACCCCCGCGCGATGAAGAGCACCTGCCGGGTCTCGCGGGCCAGCGCCGCGATCTCGGGCATCCGCGGCAGCAGTCCGTCGATGGTCCGGCGCAGCGCCTCGGGCTGTTCCCCGATCTCCGTGCGCATCCGGGTGCGGCCGGTTGTGGTCATGACTTGCCTCCGAAGACGTTCTCCCCGGCGATCCAGGTGGCATGCGCCCGGTGGTCGGGTCCCAGCCACACCAGGTCGGCCGCGGCGCCGGGGGTGATGCGGCCCAGGTCGGGACGGCCGATCAGATCGGCCGGAACACGGGTGGCGGCGTCCACGGCGGTGGCCGGGTCGACGCCGATGGTGATCGCGTTGGCGACGGCCTCGTCCAGCCGCAGCCCGGAGCCCGCGATGGTGCCGTCGGCACGCAGCGGCGGGCCCTCGGCGGGCATCGTGATGGGCTCGCCGCCCAGCTCGTAGGTGCCGGGCGGCATCCCGGCGGAGGCGGCGGCGTCGGTGACCAGCACGACCCGTCCCGCCGCGGCCTGGAACACCAGCCTGCACACGGGCGCGGACACGTGGTGCAGGTCGAGGACCAGGCCGGGACTCAGCCGCGGATCGGTGAGCGCCTGGACGGCCACGCCCGGGTCGCGGTGGTGGACGCCGGACTGGGCGTTGAAGATGTGGGTGACCTTGCGGGCACCGGCGTCGGCGGCGGCCGCGACCTGGTCGGAGGTCGCGTCGCTGTGCCCTACGCTGACCAGGACCCCGGCGCCGCTCAGAGTGCGGATCGCCGCCAGGGCGCCCGCCCGCTCCGGGGCGAGGGTGACCAGCTTGACCAGCCCGGTCTCCAGCAGCGCCGCGACGGCCTCGGGCGTGGGGTCGGTGAGCCATTCGGCGTTGTGGGCGCCCTTGCGCTTCTCCGCGAGGAACGGCCCCTCCAGGTGGACGCCCAGCACGCGGGTGCCGCCGGCGGGCAGCCCGGGCAGCAGGTCACGGGTGCGGCGCAGCGCCTCGGCCTGCGTCTCGACCGGCGCGGTGATGAACGTGGGCAGGAACGAGGTCACCCCGGTCTCGGGCAGCCGCCGCACGACGGTGTTCCAGCCGACCTCGTCGGCGTCCACCATGTCGTACCCGTAGTACCCGTTGACCTGGAGGTCCACCAGGCCGGGGGCGAGCAGCCCGCCGTCCAGGTCGATGCCGGGCGCCCCCGCGGGACGCCCCTCGCCGACCTCGGCGATCACCCCGTCCGCCACCCGGACGTATCCCGGAGACAGCACGCGGGTAGGACCGGTCCCGGAAGAAGTGACCAAGCTGCTCGCGGTGATGAGAAGTGATGGCATGGATGCGCACTCTCTGTGACGCCGTAACCACGATCCGCCGCTCGCGCGGCGGATCGGCCAGGACTGGTCTAGTCCGGACTAGACCAGTACGCACCATACTCCACGAACCAGAAAGAGCGACAGATAGCGCCACCCATCCGCGTCGGGTCCTCATCCTCCACAGGCCTGTGACCTGCACTTTCCTTAGATCTTCGCGCGTCCGTGGCGTGACCCGGCCGTTATCCATTCGTGCATTGACACACCTTCACACGCTGTGGTCTAGTCCGGCCTAGACCAGTACGAACAAGGCGAACACGGTGAACCGGTAACTCCATCATCGGCCCGGCCACGAGGAAGCCCGTGACGACCATCGACCCGCACAGCCCGGTGCCCAAGTACTTCCAGCTCCGGGCCATCCTGCTCGACATGATCGAGGGTTCGGAGCTGCCCGTCGACGCTCCGATCCCCTCCGAGCGGGAGCTGTGCGGACGCTACGGGCTGTCCCGGATGACCGTGCGCCAGGGCGTCGACCAGCTGGTCTCGGAGGGACGGCTCTACCGCGTCCCCGGAAAGGGCACCTTCGTCGCCCGGCCCAAGATCGAGATGCCGCTGCGGCTGGTGTCGTTCACCGAGGACATGCTGGCCCGCGGGCTGCGGCCGGGCGCCGTCGACCTGGACCGGCGCACCGTCCCCGCCGACGCCCGGCTGGCCCGGATCTTCGAGGTGGAGCAGGGCACCGGCGTCCACGTCATCGAACGGCTGCGCACCGCCGACGGCGAGCCGATGGCGCTGGAACGCTCGCACATCCTCGCCTCCCTGGCGCCCGACCTGCTCGACCGCCGGCTGGCGGACCGCTCCCTGTACGGGGTCCTGGAAGCGGTGTACGGGCTGGTGTTCGACGCCGGGGACCAGACCATCGACGCCGGGCTCGCCGACGCCGTAGAGGCCAGGCACCTGCAGATCTCCCGGGGCAGCGCCGTGCTGCTCCTGCAACGCCGCTCCTACTCCGGAGGTGTCTGCGCGGAACTGGGCGTGTCGACCTACCGGGCCGACCGCTACCAGGTCCATACCGCCCTCGGAAACCCGCCAAGGCGCACGTAGGCCACCGCCAACCGGTCACTGAACCCCCCGGTAGAACCCCGGTATTGGAGGAACCCCCTGATGAGTTCGACAACCGCAGTGGACGGGACCGCTGCGCCGCGCCGAGGGTCGAGCGCCCTCGCCGTGCTGCAGCGCATCGGGCGCAGCCTGATGCTGCCGATCGCCGTCCTCCCGGCCGCCGCCCTGCTGCTCCGGCTGGGCCAGGCCGACCTGCTCGGCAAGGACGGGCTCGGCTGGAACGAGGTCGCCAACGTCGTCGGCAACGCCGGCGACGCGCTGTTCGCCGCGCTGCCGCTGCTGTTCGCGGTCGGCGTGGCCATCGGGTTCGCGCGCAAGGCCGACGGCTCCACCGCCCTGGCCGCCGTGGTCGGCTACCTGGTCTTCGACCGGGTGTCGAAGGTGATGTTCTCCTACAGCGACGAACTCAAGGGCAAGGTACTGATCACCAAGGTCGTCGACGGGGCGCCGACCGAGGTGATCGACTGGGGCGCCAAGAACCCCACCGACGTGCTGGGCGGCATCCTCATCGGCGTCATGGCCGCGCTGCTCTACCAGCGGTTCTACCGGATCAAGCTGCCCACCTGGCTGGCCTTCTTCGGCGGCCGCCGGTTCGTGCCGATCATCACCGCGGTCGCCGCGCTCGCCCTCGGCGTCGTCATCGGGTTCCTCTGGCCGGTCTTCGGCGCCTGGCTGACCGACTTCGGCAACTGGATCACCGGCGCGGGCGCGCTCGGCGCCGGCGTGTACGGCGTCGTCAACCGGCTGCTGCTGCCGTTCGGCCTGCACCACATCCCCAACTCGCTGATCTGGTTCGTGTTCGGCGACTACCAGGGCGCCGACGGCGTGGTGCACGGCGAGATCAACCGCTACCTGGCCGGCGACCCGAACGCGGGCGGCTTCCTGGCCGGGTTCTTCCCGGTGCTGATGTTCGGCCTGCCCGGCGCGGCCCTGGCCATCTGGCGGGCGGCGCCCGCGCACCGGCGGCCCGCGGTCGGCGGCATCATGATCTCCGCCGCGCTCACCGCGTTCGTCACCGGCGTCACCGAGCCGATCGAGTTCGCGTTCATGTTCGTGGCCCCGGTGCTGTACGCGGTGCACGTCGTGCTCACCGGCATCTCGATGGCGATCCTGGAGGCCGCCGGGGCCCAGCTCGGCTTCGGCTTCTCCGCGGGCGGCATCGACTTCCTGCTCAACATGACCAAGGACAACACCAAGGGACTGCCACTGATCATCGGGATGGGCGTGCTCTACTTCGTCCTCTACTACGTGATCTTCAAGTTCCTGATCGAGAAGTTCGATTTCGCCACCCCGGGCCGCGAACCCGAGGGCGAGGAGTCGGTGGCCGCCGACCCCGCGGCCGCGCCCGAACTCGCCGGCGCTGCCAAGAAGCCCAAGGGCGGCAAGAAGGCCGAGGAGAAGCGCCCCGCGGAGGACTCCGCCTGACGGGCCTTTCTCCTCAGAGCCCTCCCTCTCCTCACCTAGGGGGTGTTTCATAAGTCTCGTCCGTGGCGAGCGGCGTTCAGGTGCGTGCATCGCAAGGCGGAGGAGGGAGTCAGCCCGGGTTTGGCTGTCGACCGACGACAACGCGGCGAGGTGCGTGCCTGGGCGTCGCGCAGCCGGACAGCAGGCTTATGAAACACCCCCTAGCGGGAGGGCTCGCTCCCGGACGGCGGCGGGCGCCCCAAGCGCCCGCCGCCGTTTCCTGTCCGCCCCTGTGGCCGGATGCGGACAGGATGTATTTGGTCGGGCTCTCGGCGCTCTGGTGAACGAAGCCGAAATGCCTGGAGGCCACTCTCATGCCCGAACGCCATCAGCGTCCCCGTGCGGTCCGTCCCGCGGCGGAGCAGCGCCTCACCGTCGTGCGCATCGCCCAGAACGGCGTCGCGCCCCGCGTCGACGGGTCCCTGGCGCTGGCACCGCAGGCGCCCCCCGAGGCGAGGCGAAGACCGCACCTGTCGCTGGTCGGCGGGCGGCCCGCACCGTCCAAGGAGGAAGCGGCCCAGGCGACGGTGCGGCTCGTGATCGACGTGCTCGCCGGTACGCGCCCGCCACGGCAGCTCGCCGACCGGGCCGTACCGGACGTCTGGCAGGGCCTGGCCGTCCACCGGCCGGTACGCGCCCGGACCGCCGTCGCACCGCCGCGAATACTGCGGACATGGCTGCAAGAACCGACCCCGGGAGTCGTGGAAACCGGCGCCGTGGTCGTCCTGAACGGGCGCGTTCACGCTGTCGCCCTACGCCTCGACCATCACCGAGAACGCTGGCGCTGCACGACCCTGGAAACGACCATCCCCGCAATACGCGAAAACAGCAGCCATAAATAAGACGGCGGCCTCCCGGGAGCAAATCCCGGGAGGCCGCCGCTCTCCGCTTGCCGGCCCCTACTTGTTGCGGGGGTCACCGTGGCAGCGCTTGAACTTCTTGCCCGAACCGCACGGGCACGGGTCATTACGGGAAACACCCGCGTATTCGTCCTCGGCCTCCTCGCTGTGGTGCTCGACGCCGCCCTCACCGTCGACGGTCGGCGCCGAATACTCCAGCTTCTTGGCCCGCTTCGGCTTGTCGAAGCCCTCAGCGTGGATGACGGGAGCCTTTTCCGGCTTCTCGTCCTCCTCGTCGTCCTTGGCGCGCGAGACCTCCTCGTCCTCGTCCGCCGGGACGGTCTTGGCGGCGGACTTGGAGATCTCGACCGGCTTGGCGCCGACGGCCGGCGCCTCCGGCTGCTCCTCCACCTCGACCTCGATGTTGAACAGGTAGCCGACCGACTCTTCCTTGATGCCGTCGAGCATGGAGTTGAACATGTCGAAGCCCTCGCGCTGGTACTCCACCAGCGGGTCGCGCTGCGCCATGGCCCGCAGGCCGATGCCCTCCTGCAGGTAGTCCATCTCGTACAGGTGCTCGCGCCACTTGCGGTCGAGCACCGACAGCACCACGCGCCGCTCCAGCTCGCGGACGACCTCCGCGCCGAGCTCCTCCTCGCGCTTGTCGTACGCCGCCTGCGCGTCCTCGCGGATCTTCTCCGCCAGCGTCTCGGCGTCCAGCCCGGAGATCTCCCCGCCGGCCTCCTCGACCAGGTCCTCCACCGCGATCGAGATCGGGTAGAGCTGCTTGAAGGCCTTCCAGAGCTTGTCCAGGTCCCATTCCTCGGCGAAGCCCTCGCCGGTGGCGCCCGCGACGTAGCCGTCCACGACCTCGTCGATCATGTTGCGGACCTGCTCGTGCAGGTCGGCGCCCTCCAGCACCTTGCGGCGCTCGGCGTAGATGACCACGCGCTGCCGGTTCAGCACCTCGTCGTACTTCAAGACGTTCTTGCGCATCTCGAAGTTCTGCTGCTCGACCTGGCTCTGCGCCGACTTGATCGCATTCGACACGATCTTGGATTCGATCGGCACGTCGTCCGGGATGTTCAACCGCGTCATGATCGACTCGACCCGGGCGGAGTTGAACAGCCGCATCAGGTCGTCCTCCAGCGACAGGTAGAACCGGGACTCGCCCGGGTCGCCCTGCCGGCCGGAACGGCCGCGCAGCTGGTTGTCGATCCGCCGCGACTCGTGCCGCTCGGTGCCCAGCACGTACAGGCCGCCGGCCTCGACGACCTCCTCGTGCTCGCCCTGCACGGCCTCCTTGGCCTTGTCCAGCGCCTCCGGCCAGGCCGCCTCGTACTCCTCCGCCGACTCCAGCGGCGACAGCCCGCGCTGGTGCAGCTCCAGGTCGGCGCGGAAGTCGGGGTTGCCGCCGAGCATGATGTCGGTGCCGCGGCCGGCCATGTTCGTCGCGACCGTGACCGCGCCCTTGCGGCCGGCCTCGGCCACGATCGCCGACTCCTGCTCGTGGTGCTTGGCGTTCAGCACCTGGTGCGGGATGCCGCGCCGCTTGAGCATCTTGCTCAGCCGCTCCGACTTCTCCACCGACGTCGTCCCGACCAGGACCGGCTGGCCCTTCTCGTGCCGCTCGGCGATGTCGTCCACGCACGCCTCGAACTTGGCCTGCTCGGTCTTGTAGACCACGTCCGCGACGTCATCGCGGATCATCGGCATGTTCGTCGGGATCGGCACGACACCGATCTTGTAGGTCTTGTTGAACTCGGCCGCCTCGGTCTGGGCGGTACCGGTCATCCCGCTCAGCTTCTTGTACAGCCGGAAGTAGTTCTGCAGCGTGATCGTGGCGAGCGTCTGGTTCTCGTCCTTGATGGTCACGCTCTCCTTGGCCTCGATGGCCTGGTGCATGCCCTCGTTGTAACGCCGGCCGTGCAGGATGCGGCCGGTGAACTCGTCCACGATCAGGACCTCGCCGTTCATGACGACGTAGTCCTTGTCGCGCTTGTACAGCTCCTTGGCCTTCAGCGCGTTGTTCAGGAAGCTGACCAGCGGCGTGTTCACCGAGTCGTAGAGGTTGTCGATGCCGAGCCAGTCCTCGACCTTCTCCACGCCCGACTCGGTGATGCCGACCGTGCGCTTCTTCTCGTTGACCTCGTAGTCACCGGGGCCGTACTGGTCCACCTGGCCCGCGGTACTGACCAGCTCGGCCCGCTTCAGCCGCGGCACGATCTTGGCGAACTCGCCGTACCACTTGGAGTTCTGCTCGGCCGGACCGGAGATGATCAACGGGGTCCGGGCCTCGTCGATCAGGATCGAGTCGACCTCGTCGACGACGGCGTAGTAGTGCTCGCGCTGGACGAGCTCTTCCAGGCTCCACGCCATGTTGTCGCGCAGGTAGTCGAACCCGAACTCGTTGTTCGTGCCGTAGGTGATGTCGCAGTTGTAGGCCACGCGGCGCTCGTCCGGGGTCATCTGCGGGAGGATGACGCCGACCTCGAGCCCGAGGAACTGGTGCACGCGGCCCATCCACTCGGCGTCGCGCTTGGCCAGGTAGTCGTTCACGGTGACCACGTGCACGCCCTTGCCCGCAAGGGCGTTCAGGTACGCCGGGAGCACGCAGGTGAGGGTCTTGCCCTCACCGGTCTTCATCTCGGCGATGTTGCCCAGGTGCAGCGCGGCGCCACCCATGACCTGCACGTCGTAATGGCGCTGGCCCAGCACCCGGCGCGCGGCCTCACGGGCGGTCGCGAACGCGTAGGGCAGGAGCTCGTCGAGGACTTCCCTCTCGGCGTCCTTCTCGCTCTTGCCCTTGTCGGTGAGCTTCGCCACCTCCTCGGCGAACTCTTCCCGGAACTTCTCTGTCTGCTCGCGCAACTCGGCGTCGCTCATCTCGAGGTAGTCGTCCTCGATCGAGTTGACCTGATCCGCGAGCTTCTTGAGCTTGCGCAGGATTTTTCCTTCGCCCGCACGAAGGATCTTATCGATGACTGGCGGCACTCTCAGAGGCTCCTTGCAGATCGTGGGTCACCGCTCCCGGCGGCACGCACACCACACGTACGATGCCCATCGTAGGCGAGACCCAGAATGGTCTAGGTCACGTCGCGACGCAATCCGCAGCGCGTCCTGTTTGACCCGGCGGGTCAGAGGAAGATCTGTCGACGCGGATCCGAGGGGAGCGTGAACATGTCCGAAAAAACACACGGCTCCGGCGAATCACCAGGCACGCACGGCCTGTCCCCCGAGGAGGGCGGACACGGCTCGCACGCCGGCCGACCCGGCTCCTGGCTCGCCGTCGCCATCATGGTCGCGGGCTTCGTGGTCGGCGGCGTGGGCCTGTGTATCGGGCCGTCCTGGGTGATGTTCTGGGCCGGCGCCGCGATCATCGCGATCGGCTTCGTCGTCGGCGGAGTGGTCCACATCTTCGCCGACGTCGTGGTGGACGCGCCCCGGGTCATCCCGGAGATCGTCGACTACTCCGTCTTCGGCAGCCGCACCGCCAAGCGCCGCGGCGGCCAGGCGGGCGAGACCATCGACAAACCCATCCACACCGACACCCAGCGCACGCCACACGGCTGACTAATCGACCAGGGCGGTTCCCGCCGCAACGGGATGAATCCGCTCGACACGCACATCGTCGCAGCCCACCCAGGACGCGGCCTGCCGCAACGCCGTCCGCAGCGCGGCCACCGAGGTCTCGGTGCGCGCCGGCGTCCGGGTCGCCCACGGCTCGAAGGAGACCTGCCTGGCGACCAGGGTCCTCCCCTCCCGCGCCGGGTCGACCCGGCCCACAAGCCGTCCCCCGGTCAAGAGCGGCATCACGAAATAGCCGTGAACACGCTTGGCCTTGGGCACGTACGCCTCCAGCCGGTGATCGAACCCGAACACACGCGACGTGCGGGCCCGGTCCCAGACCAGGGAGTCGAACGGCGACAGCAGCGTCGTCGCATGCCGTCCCCGGACCGGCGCCGCCAGCGCCTCGGGGTCGGCCCACGCGCCGTTCCGCCACCCCCGGACCCGCACCGGGACGAGCCCGGCGGCCTCCACCACCGCGTCGACCTGCTCGGCCTTGAGCCTGTAGTAATCGGCCAGGTCCGCCCGGGAGCCCACGCCCAGCGCCCGTCCCGACCGTGCGACCAGCGCGGTCAGGCATTCCTCGTCATCGGGCTCATGATCGAGGAGCCGGGACGGAATCGCCCGCTCGGCCAGGTCGTACACGCGCCGCCAGCCCACCCTGCGCACGCACACGACCTCGCCGATGTCCAGCAGCCACTCGATCCCGATCTTCTGGTCGCTCCACTGCCACCAGTCGCCGCCCGCCTTCGCACCGCCCAGCTCCTTGGTGGTGAGCGGGCCGTCCGCCCGGAGCCGCTTGAGGATGTCGTCGCACACGCCCTCGGGCACCTTGTGCCAGCGCCAACCCCTCCGCCGGAACGCCCTGCGCCGGAACGCGAACAACGGCCAGTCGTCCAGCGGCAGGACCGACGCGGCGTGCGCCCAGTACTCGAACCCCGTGCCGTTCCCCCAGTAGGCCGTTTCCACCGCGTCCCGCCCCACCGGGCCCAGCCGCGCGTACGGCACCAGTTCATGCGACCGCGCCAGCACGGAGATCGTGTCCAGCTGGACGGCCCCCAGCCCCGCCAGCACCCCCGCCACTCCTCCGCCCCCACGCCGGAACCCGCTCCCGAGCAACCCCTGCGCCCGAAGCTGAAGCCGCCGCGCCTCATCCGCCGTCAGCTCGATCTCGTCCACGCCGCGATGCTAGAACACAACACCGACAAACCGACATAGCCGGTGGCCCCCAGGATCGCCTCACAGCGAGCCGAGCCCCATGCCGGCCAGGGCTCCTAAGCCCTGTCTCGAAGTGGCCTCAGGTACCGCGCGAGCGCGCTACCTGGCCGGTGAGGTGAAGCCGAAGGCGAGCCTCACCGGCCAGATCGCGAAGCGATGTCGCGCTCGTCCAAGCCCGGTTAGGGGCGAGCCGCCAGGCGAGCCCCGTAGGCCGGGATTGCAAAAAACACAGCCCGCCAGGCGAGCGCCGTAGGCCGGGATTGCAATGAACACAGTCAGGGGCCCGCGAACGCGGAGGCGGCGCTGAGCAGGTGGCGGGCCAAAGGGGAGTCGCCTTCGATGGTGGCTTCGACCTTGGTGGGATCGCGGCGGTCTGCGGCCAGCATGCAGAAATCCAGGACGTCCAGGCGGATCGTCACGTTCGGGCCGTCGCCGCCCAACGGGAGCAGCCAGTCGCCGCCTCCGGGGCCTTCCAACAGGAGGCGCGCCTGGCCACCGGTCTCGACGCCCCGCATGGCCAGGGCCGCGGGCAGCGACCGCACGCCCAGGTCGGCGATGGCGTGGAGGTGCTCGGGCAAGGGGGCGGGGAGGCTGCGTCCCACGGCCGCGGCTATGTCGGTGGCGTGCACCCAGGTCTCGAACGCTCGTGCCACGACGGCGTTCTCCAGGCGCATGGGGAACGGGATGTGGACCGTGCTCGGCGTGGCCTCTTTGAGACGGGCGCAGAGTTCTTGTGCGTGCTCCCGCCAGGACCCGCGGGTCTCCTCTGGACGGCGTCCGCGCTCGAAGGCGATCTCCGCGGCGGTGCGAGCGTCCACGTCGGGGGCGTCCTGTTCGGTCAGCTGCTCCGCCAGGAGGCGGTCGGTCGCGCCCAGGTGGGCCACCACGTCTTGGACGTTCCAGTCGTAGATCACGTTGGTCGTCCAGTCCGGTTCGGTGAGCTCCGCCAGCAGTGCGTCCAGCATCGAGACCTGGGCCGCGTAGGGCGCCACGTGCTCGGGGAGCCGGACCACCGGCCGCCTGCGCTCGAACGCCCCGCTCAGGACGGACGCGCGCAACCCCGCCGGAGGCAAGCGGCCGCCCCCGTGCAGCACGGGGGCGGCCCGGGCCAGGAGGCGGGTCTCCTCCGCGCAGACGGCGCACTCGGGGAGGTGTTCCAGGACGAGCCGGGTCTCCTCTTCCGAGCAGGCGCCGATCGCCCAGGCACCCAGGAGTGGTGCCACATCCCCATGAGCCGCTGTCATGGCGTCGTCCCTCCTCGTCCGGCGCCCCCGGTGATTCGGTCGCGGAAGCGGGACGGATGAAGATCGCGTCTAGGTGATCTCGAGGAGCTTCTCCCGCACCGCGTAGACCACGGCCTCCATCCGGGAGTGCAGCTGCAGCTTCTCCAGGATATTGCGGACGTGGTTCTTCACGGTGTTCTCGGAGATGAACAGCTCGCGGGCGATCTCCCGGTTGCCCAGTCCCCGGGCGACCAGCCGGAGCACCTCCATCTCGCGCTCGGTGAGGCGGGGCGCGGGGACCTGCTGGGTGCGCTCCTCGCTGCTCTTGGCCAGGGCCGCGAACTCGGTGATCAGCTTGGACGCCATCGACGGGCTGATCAGCGACTGGCCGCCGTGCACCGCGCGCACCGCCTGCGGGACCTCGTCGATCGAGATCTCCTTGAGCAGGTAGCCGCTGGCACCGGCCTTGATGGCCTCGAAGAGGTCTTCCTCCTCGTCGCTGATCGTCAGCATCACGATCTTGGCGCTGGGCGCCGCGTCCTTGATCGCCGTGCATGCCTCGATGCCGCTGCGGCGCGGCATCCGGATGTCCATCAGGACGACGTCGGGCAGCAGGTCGCCGGCCATCTCGACGGCCTCGTGGCCGTCCCCGCCCTCGCCGATGACCTCGATGTCGTCCTCACCCTGCAGGACCATCTCCAGGCCACGGCGGAACAGCGCGTGATCGTCCACGATGAGGACGCGGATGGGATCGGCGGGGCCCTCGCCGGCCTTGGTGTCGCCGGCGGCGGTTTGACGGGGCACCGCCGCGGCGCCGCGAGCCTGGGGATTCTCGCTCACCTGAGTCGCGGCGTGGAGGATACGCCGCTTCCCCCCTTCGGTTGTCGCTGGTCTCGGGTCGTGCGGAGGGGCGCGCGGACGGGCGGGTCCGGGGCGGGATCGCCCGCCGCCGAGGCGCCCGCGCCGCGGGCGCGTGTTCGGCACACGACCCCTCGCCCCGGACCACCGCGTCCGCGGCTTGCTTCGAGTTACGCCTTTCCTAGATCATGACACGCTCTGGGCGGTGACGTGACGCATGTGCCACATCACTCTTCGACAAGGCGGATGACGCCGTAGTCCCAGCCTCTCCTCCTATATACGACGGAGGGATGCCCCGCGGCCTTGTCGCGGAAGAGGAAAAAGTCGTGACCGACGAGTTCCATTTCGAAGAGGGCCTGCTCGATTCCCATCGGCTCGGCCTCGTGGAACTTCTCGCGGACGATGAGGGGCCCGTCGCCCTCCATGGGGATCGGGACGAGATGCTCGTCCGCCGCCGTGTCGGCCGCCTCGTAGGCGTCGGCCGCGGCGTCCTCGGCGGCCGGCGCCGAACGCGTTCTGGACGCGTTCTTGGGGGACGGATGCGGAGGCGGTACGGCGTCGGCGGAGGCATCTGGGAGCGCCTCCATGGTGGCGAGCTTGGCCGGCGCCCGGCTGCCGTGGTGCACCTTCCGGCGGTCGTTTTCACGGCGCAGCCTGGACTCCAGCTTGTCCAACGCCAGATCGAGGGCTCCGTACCTGTCGTCGGCGGCCGCTTCGGCCCGGATCACCGGTCCGCGCGAGCGGATGGTCAGCTCGACCCGCTCCCGCTGGTCGGCCTGACGCGGGTTGCGTTCCTGCGACACCTCCACGTCCACGCGCCTGACCTTGGTGGCGAGGCGTTCGATCTTGGCCAGCTTGGTGTCGACGTGTCGGCGGAACCTGTCGTTGACGTCGGTGTGACGGCCCCTCACGATGATGTCCACGCGAGAAACCCCCCTTCTCCCGATTGCGTTCTCCACCCGCCCGGCGTCGTCGAAGCGCGGAGCGGGCGCCGCGACCCGATGGGGTCGCACCCGCCCGGCCGACCTGGTCTTCGTCCCCACATCCGCCTGCTGAGGGGCTCGCGGCGCTTTCGCCACTACTGCCCTTCTCCCGGTTCGGGGGATATCTGATCCCCCGCCGGGGCAGGACTCACCTCTAAGGCGCACCGTGATCGGTCGACGAGAAGTCGCCTTACGTGGGCCGTTTCGCCTGCGCCTGGCATCGGCTTGCCAGACCGCCTGCCGTGCCCTCGACGGGCACTGCGATCCGACGCAACCACGGACCCGGGCGGGTGCCATGTCAGGAACGCTAACCCCTTACGCCTCGAATGTCAGGGGGGTGGGCCGAGGAAATACTCACTGACCGTTATCGAGGGGACCCGCCGCACCACCCCCGTCCCCGCCGTGACCTGCTCACAAGCTGTGAATCGACATGACCGCAGAGCATGAGACCGTCTCCTGGGATACAGGCCACACCCACCTGACCAGCCGGTGAGTTCGGCAAACCGCCACCGGCGCCCCGCCCGCCCATGACCACCGTCGCCGCTCTCGTCCGACACAAGCCCGGGCGAGCCCCCGCATCTTCACTACGTTATGTAACTAACCACCTCACTCCCTTCCCCGCCCGCAGATTCTCACCATTCACACCAAGGGCACATTTCGCCTCGCCCGCCCCACCGGCCCCGGCACGCCCAGCGGCACGAGATCACCGGCAACTCGGCGTCGAACCGCGGCCAGGCCTCGCCCTCAGGATTCATGGTGGGTGCCGGGTGGGGGGTTTGGTCTTTTCTTGGTGGGTGGGGGTGGCGGCTACGGTGGCGGCTGCGAGGATCCTGGCGCCGGCCGTGCGCAGGGCGCGGGCGCCTTCGGTCAGGGTGGCGCCGGTCGTGATCACGTCGTCGACCAGGACGACGCGGCGGCCGGACAGGGGGACGTTCGGAGAAGGCTCCAGTGCGCCCGCCAGATTGGCCGCTCGCTGGACCGCGGACAGGGAGGCTTGGTCGGCCACCTCCCGGCGGTGACGGAGCGCCTGGAGGGCTGTGACGGGCGTTCCGGCCCTGCGGAGTTCGTCGACGGCGGCGGCTGCCATCCGTCTGGTGGGGTCGTGGCCTCGGGCGCGGATCGAGCGGTGGGACGAGGGGATCCAGACGACGGCGCACTGCTCGTCGGAGGGCACGGCCGTCTTGATCGCTTTGGCCAGGGCCGTGCCTAAGGGGGCGGCCAGGGGCGTGCGGCCGTGTTCCTTGTGGGCCACGATGACGGCACGGACCGGCCCCTGGTAGGAGGCGACCGCCCAGCAGCGGGACAGCTCCGCGTTGGGACGCACGTATCGGGCCGGAGCGCCCGTGAGGAACGCCAGGCATGTCGCGCATAAGAGGGCCGAGGGGCGGCCGCAGCCCGCACAGGTCTGTGGGAGGAGGAGGTCGAGGAGGTCGGACAGGAATTTCATGTCCGTTACGATGCCGGGCGTGTCGCGGCGGCCGCCAGAGGGCGGCCGAACTGTGGATAACTCTCAGCGGGGGTACGCCGGGTCGGCCGCGGGGATGTTGCAGACCCACTCGCTGAACTGCTCGCGCGGCGTCCGCTGGCGGCAGACCTGCTTCTTGTGGGACGAGCGGGTGCCGATGAGGACGGGTTCGTCCGGCGCCGCGGCGATCGACTGCGGCAGGCCGAGCGCGCCGCCGCCCAGCGTGCTGATCGCGCTGCCGCTGACCGGGACGAGGTAGGCCAGCACCTGCGAGTCGAAGTTCTTGCGGCCCAGGACGGCGAGCGTGCCGTAGTCGCGCCAGGCCAGGTCGATGGCGCCGCCGAGCTCGGAGCTCACCGGCAGGAACGAGCCCACGTCGGTGCCTCCCTCGTGCACGATCCGGCCGATCTGCACCTGCGCCCGGCCGTCCACGTTCACGATCGCGGCGGCGCGGACGCCGTCCCGGGAGACCCGGAAGGCCAGCACCTGGCGCCCGCCGAGCCCCCAGTGCGCGACCCGCACGGGGGCCTGGCCGCGGCGCGCGCGGACCCACAGCCAGGACTTGTCGCCGGAGGACTCGACCGTCCACAGCCTGCCGTCGCGGTCCCAGGACGGCGGGGTGAAGCGGGAGTCCTCGCCGGACGGCCGGAGCAGGGTGCGGATGTTGGCCGCGCCCGCGACCAGGTCGCCGACCAGGACCTGGTCGCCTTTGGGGGCGAGACCGGCCACCTCGACGTGGTCGGGCGCGACGGCGGGCCGGACGAGCCGTCCCCCGGTGCCGGTGGCGACCGGTTGCGGCTGGTCCTGGAGGAGCTGGCTGAGGTGGCCGGCGGCGCCGATGACGTAGGCGGTCTGGTCGGCGGAGATCCCGTCGGGGTCGTTGACCTGCCAGGACCGAACGGGCTGGGTGCTGCTCACGCCCTCCGGCGCGACCGTCTCGCCGTCGATCTGCAGCCGCCACTCCTTGATCTCCGACAGCTGCCGCAGCGTCCAGCCGAGCTGGGCGGACATCCGTTCCAGGCTGCCGCCGCGGGCCTCCCCGGTGAGGTCGACGGTGGCGACGTCCTTGCTGACGGTGACGCCCCGGCCGCGCAGCCGGGTACCGCGCGGGAACGCGCTCTTGACCGCCGGGTCGAGCCACGAGGTGGGGCCGTCCAGGAGCGCGCCGACCAGGTGGGCGGGCAGATCGCGGCGGTTCACCAGCGGCAGGAAGATCCCGTTCGGGACGAGGGTGCGCCGGTCGGGCGCGAAGAAGAACAGGTTCACGGTGCGGAACGCCCGGTCGACGTCGCCCTTGGTGAGCAGCAGCCCGTTCTGCACCTCGCCGGGCAGGCCGGTGAGCCGCCACAGGCCGTGCGCCGTCTTGGCGAGCTGGAAGGTGACCTCGACGATCTTCGGGTCGGCGGTGTACTGGCCGCCGGCGTCGATGGTGCCGAGCTGCCGGCCGCGCACCCGGACGGTCGCCGAGGTCGCGTTCTCCCTGACCACGTCGGGGTCCTGCCGGTCCTGCATGACGGTCACGGCGGGCCGGGGGGCGGGCCGCCACATCCCGGGCCACGACATGTACTCGCGGGCGACGGTGTGGTCGTCATCGAAGCTGGCGGACGCGGACAGAAAGCCCGAGACGATCTGCCCCGGCCCCCACTCGGGACGCGGCCGGACCGGGATCAGCCGGACATAGGGGTCGTCGACCTGCTCGGCCCCCTCGGCGCGTTTGCCGGACACCACCCGGCCGCCGCTGGGTACGCTCGCGCACCCGAGGAGGAGCATCGCCACCGCACCGAGGGCCGTGACATTCCGCCAGGTCAGCGTCACGGTCAATCTCCCGCCTCCAGTTCCGCGAACAGCGGGCGGGCGCTGCCCGCCTCGGGCGGCACCAGCGGCAGCGGCGAGCCGCGCAGCTCGGCGCCCGCGACCCGGGGCAGCGACAGCCGGAACTGGGAGCCCGCCCCGGGCTCGCCCCACGCCTGGAGCCAGCCGCCGTGCAGCTGGGCGTCCTCGCGGGAGATCGACAGGCCGAGCCCGGTGCCGCCGGTGGTCCGGGCCCTGGCCGGGTCGGCGCGCCAGAACCGGTCGAAGACCATCTGGCCCTCGCCCGCCTTCAGGCCCACGCCGTGGTCGCGGACCGCGACCGCGACCGCGTCGCGGTCGGCGCCCACGGTGACCACGATGTCCTCGCCCTCACCGTGCTCGACGGCGTTGACCAGCAGGTTCCGCAGGATGCGCTCGACGCGGCGGCGGTCGACCTCGGCCATGCACGGCTCGCCCGGCAGCTGGAACACCACCTTGCTGCCCTTGCGCTCGGCCAGGTTCTGGATGTCGCCGACCGCGCGCAGCACCAGGTCGCGCATGTCGAGCGACTCCGCGTCCAGGGTGGCGGCGCCGGCGTCGTGCCGGCTGATCTCCAGCAGGTCGCCCAGCAGCGACTCGAACCGCTCCAGCTGGCTCTGCAGCAGTTCCGCGGACCGTCCGACGGCCGGGTCGGAGAAGGTGTCGCGGTACTCGTAGAGCATGTCCGCGGCGATCCGGATGGTGGTCAGCGGGGTGCGCAGCTCATGTGAGACGTCCGACACGAACAGCCGCTGCACCTGCGACAGGCCCTCCAGCTCGCCGATCTTCTCCTGCAGGTTGGCGGCCATGTCGTTGAACGATCTGGCCAGCTTGGCCAGGTCGTCCTCGCCGCGGACCCGCATCCGCTCCTCCAGCCGTCCGGCGGCCAGTCGCTGGGCGCCCTGCGCGGCGAGCCGCACCGGGATCACCACCTGCCGGGTGACCAGGGACGCGATCGCGGCCAGCAGCAGCACGAGCACCGCGCCGACCCCGGCCAGCGAACGGCCCACCCAGGTCAGGGTGCGCTGCTCCTCGGTGAGCGGGAACAGGTAGTACACCTCGAACTGGCCGGCCTTGCCGCCGACGATCAGGCCGGGCTCGGAACCGCGGCCGATGTAGGAGAGCCTGCCGAAGGTGTGGTCGCGGGCACCGGTGGGCCCCTTGCCGAGCTCGTCGCGGAGCCGTTGCGGGACGCTCTCCTGACGCAGCTCGTTGGTGGCGAACCCGTCGAAGTACGGTTCGCGCACGTCGCGGATGTAGATCTCGTAGAGCCCGGACGGGCCGCTGCGCGCCTTCAGCCCGTTCACCACGCTCTCCAGCCGTCCGCCGGCGTCTTCGGAGGGGGTGCCCAGGTCGCGCTGGACGGCGCCGAGGCCCTCGTCGAGCTGGAGCAGCGCCGCCTTGATCTTGCCGTCCATCAGCGCGGTGGTGATCTGCTGCATGAGGAAGAGCCCGAGGATCGCCACCACGATCGCGGAGATGAACAGCGTGGAGGTGACCACCCGCACCTGGATGGAGCGGCGCCAGCGCGCGTAGGCGCGGCGGACCGCGCCGCGCACCACCCGGCGTCCGGTGCCGAGCCCGCGGCGGACCAGCCGCTTCACCTTGTTCATCGGTCTTCACTGCGGGGGGACGACCCCCCGTATCCCCCGGGATGAAGCGAAACGCCTCCTTCGCTTCGCCGGCGCTCGCGGTCCGTTACGGGAAACCGCCTCCTGCGTATCGCAGGCACGCCCAAGCACTCAGGAGGGCCGTCGCCCCGCACCCGCGGCCGAGCCGGCGGCCGGGGAACGACCCCCGGACCCCCGTCGCGAACCGCCTGGCCGACACCCTCCACTTCGCTGTGCTCCGTTCCGGGTGTGTGTCAGGCGGGGCCGGCCTTGTAGCCGACGCCGCGTACGGTCACCACGATCTCAGGGCGCTCCGGGTCCTTCTCGATCTTGGCTCGGAGGCGCTGCACGTGGACGTTCACCAGCCGGGTGTCGGCGGCGTGCCGGTAGCCCCAGACCTGCTCCAGCAGCACCTCGCGGGTGAACACCTGGCGCGGCTTGCGGGCCAGCGCCACGAGCAGGTCGAACTCCAGCGGGGTGAGCGGGATGTGCCGGTCGCCGCGCTTGACCGAGTGCCCGGCCACGTCGATGGTGATGTCGCCGATCTGGAGCGTCTCGGGGGCGGGTTCGTCGGTGCGGCGCAGCCGGGCGCGCACCCGGGCCACCAGCTCCTTGGGCTTGAACGGCTTGACGATGTAGTCGTCGGCGCCGGACTCCAGGCCCAGCACCACGTCGACCGTGTCGCTCTTGGCGGTGAGCATCACGATCGGGATGCCGGACTCGGCGCGGATCTGCCGGCACACGTCGATGCCGTCGGCGCCGGGCAGCATCAGGTCGAGGAGCACGAGGTCGGGCCGGGTCTCCCGGAACGCCTCGAGCGCCTTGTCGCCGTCGTGCACGAACGACGGCTCGAAACCCTCGCCCCTCAGCACGATGCCGAGCATCTCGGCGAGCGCGAGGTCGTCGTCGACGACCAGTACACGTCCTCTCATGGCCCTCATCGTCACAAGTCGGGGGTCGGTGGAGTGTGCCGGAAGGGCAGGACACACCTTGGCGTGCCAGGTTACCCTTGTTTGGCTCCTACATGACCCTTCCTGTCGGGCCGATGGTGCCGCTTCGGCCCGGGGCCGGGCCGCCGCGCCCCGGCCCGCAGCCGGATTGTAAAGAACGACCGGCGGCGCGTTCCCCGGTTTGACCTCGATCGGCGGGCCGGCCCGCCGATCCCGTCGTCGCACGAACGGACGGGGACGGGCAATCGCGGCAGCCCGCCCGTGACAGGATGACCTGACGAGTCATCGCACGGGGAGCAGACATGCCGACACCGGACGGTTGGGACGAGCGTGCCGTCCCGGGCGGCGGCGCGGCCGGGGACCAGGGCGCCGTACCGGGCGGCGGCGCCGTGCCCGAAGGCGCCCTGAACGGCCGTGCCCAGCCGGAGGGCGGTGCGGCGCCGCCGGCGGGCGCGGCCTCGGCCGGCTCGGCCGGCGAGATCCCCGGGCTCGGGGGCGAGGACGCCGCGCTGGCGGGCGAGATCCCGTTCCGGCCGCTGTCGATCTCGGAGATCCTCGACGGCGCCATCGCCTGCGTCCGGCTGTACCCGCGCGCCGTGCTGGGCCCCTCGGTGGCGATCACCACCGTCATCCAGGTGGCCGGGTCGGTGGCGGCGTACTTCTTCGTGGGCCGTTCGGCCCGGGGCGAGGTCAGCCCGGGCTGGGTGGTCCGCTCCATCGGCACCCAGTTCACGCTGGGGATCTTCGGGCTGGTGCTGTCGGCGTTGGGGATCGTGCTGCTGGCCGGGCTGCTGAGCCCGGTGCTGGGCCGCGGGCTGTTCGGACTGCCCGCCTCCCTGCGCGGCGCCTGGCGCGACACCCGGCCGAGGGCGGGCCGGCTGATCGGGGTCGGCGTGACGGTCACGCTGGTGCCGCTGCTGGGCCTGGCGCTGCCGGTGCTGCCGTTCGTGCTGTTCCTGGCGGTGGACGCGCATCCGGCGCTGGGCGTGCTGGCGGCGCTGATCGGGTTCCCGGTCGGCGTGGTGCTGATGGTGTGGCTGTACGTGCTGCTGGTGCTGGCCGCGCCCGCCGTGGTGATGGAGCGGGAGAGCTTCGAAGGGGCGCTGCGCAGGGCGTACGCGCTGTCCAGGGGCCGCTGGTGGCGGACGTGCGGGACGATGCTGCTGGCCATCCTCGTCACGATCTTCATGGGCTTCTTCGCGCTGCGGATCCCGTTCCTGCTGGTGGAGCTGGTCTTCTTCGGCGGGGGCGGCATGGAGGACTCGCAGACGGCGCTGGCGCTGTCGATCGACACCCTTGGGCGCATCGTCAGCTGGTCGGTGGTGCTGCCGTTCGACGCGGGCGTCATCGCGCTGCTCTACATCGACCGGCGGATGCGGCGGGAGGGCTTCGACCTCGAACTCCGCACCCGCGCGCTCGAACGGCGGGGCGTGCAGGCGGCGGCCGACGCCCCGGCGACCGCGAGCGCGGGTGACGACGGGTTCTTCGAGCACTGGCGCCCCAGCCCGCCGCCGCAGCCGCGACCGCAGCCCGTGCAGTACGGGCCCCAGTACCCGCCCGGCTATGGACCGCGGCAAGGACCTCCCCAGTACGGATCGGGGGCGATGCCATGATTCTCGACCCGATCGGCCGTGACGAGGCCCAGGAGCTGGCCCGCCGCGAGCTGGACAAGCCGATCTACCACCGCGACCGTCCGTCCTGGCTGGAACGGTTCCTGGACCGGTTCGGCGACTGGATGCGCGATCTGTTCGACCGGTCCACCGACCCGACGGCGCACGGCAACGGCAGCGGCTGGCTGTCGATCGTCGTCGTCCTGCTGGTGGTGGCCGCGGCGATCGCGCTGGTGGCGTGGCTGATGCGGGGCCGCAAGAACGTGCGGTCGCGCCGCGAGGCGCTGCTGGAGGAGGAGCCGACCACCGCCAAGGACCACCGGACCGCCGCCGAGGAGTTCGCGGCGGCCGGCGACTGGCCGCAGGCGATCCGCGAGCGGCTCCGCGCGATAGCCCGCGACCTGGAGGAACGCGCCGTGCTGGCGCCGCAGCCGGGCCGTACCGCCGACGAGCTGGGCGCCGAGGCGGGCGCCGCGCTGCCCGAGCTGGCCGGCGAGCTGACCGACGGCGTGCGGATCTTCGACGACGTCTGGTACGGCGACCGGCCGGGCAGCGCCGAGGCGTACGCCCGGATGAAGGCCCTGGACGACCGCGTCCGCGCAGCCCGCCCCCGCCCCCTCGGCTCCGGGAACGACGCGGACGCTGCGCCGGCCGGCGCCGGGGCGGCGGAGGACAGGGGCACGCGGTGGTGACCACGACGAAGCCGCCGAGCGCCCCCGCGGGCGGCACGGCGGGCGGCACGGCGGGCGACGGGCCCTCCGCCGGGCAGGTCGCGGCGCGCCGCTGGCGGGCCTCCCGGGGGATTCTCCTCACGGTGCTCGCGATGATCGTGATCGCGATCGGGCTGGCCCTGCTGCGTCCGAGCGGCACCACCCAGGACCTGGACCCCGAGTCGCCCAGCACGGGCGGCAGCCGGGCGCTGGCGGAGACCCTCAAGCAGCGCGGCACGCCCGTGCACGTGTCGCGGAGCGCCGCCGACGCGGCCGCGGCCGCCGGTGCCGGGACGACGCTCGTGGTCACCCGCCCGGAACGGATCACCGACGCCGACCTCCAAAGGCTGCGCGGCGTCCGGGCCGACGTGCTGCTGGTCGAGCCGACCCGGGACGTCCTGCGGGCGCTGGCGCCAGGGGTCGAGCGCGGCAGCAGCAGCTTCGAGTCGATCGCCGGCCCCGACTGCGCCCTGCCGGCGGCCACGCCGGCCGGGGAGGTCCTGTTCGAGCGCTCCGACACCTACGAGCTCCCGCCCGGCGGGACCGGCTGCTACGAGGCCGACGGGCTCTACCGGCTCGTCCAGACGCGGGACGGAACCCGCACGATCACCGTGCTCGGGTCCTCCTCACCGCTCACCAACGACAAGCTCGACGAGGAGGGCAACGCCGCGCTGGCGATGAACCTGGCGGGCGCGCGCTCCTCGGTCGTCTGGCTGATCCCCGACCCGCCCGAGCCGGGCAGTGGCAGCGAGGAGAAGACCATGGACGACCTGCTGCCGTTCGGGGTCAAGCTGTTCGTCCTGCAACTGCTCATCGCCGTCGCCGTGGTCGCGCTGTGGCGGGCCCGGCGGCTGGGGCCGGTGGTGGCCGAGACGCTGCCGGTCGTCGTCCGATCCGCCGAGACGGTGGAGGGCCGGGCCCGGCTGTACCGGGCGCACCGGGCCCGGGACCGCGCCGCCGACGCGCTGCGCGCCGGGGCCAGGCAACGGCTCGTCCCGCTGCTCGGGCTGCCCCGCAGCGCCGCTGAGGACCCGTCCACCGCGCAGGAGATCGTCACCGCCGTCGCCCACCGCACCACCTATGACGAGGCGATGGTCGGCGCGGCCCTGTACGGTCCTGAACCGGCGGACGACGGCCAGCTCGTCTGGCTCACCGACGTGCTCGACGACCTGGAAAGGCAGGTACGCCACTCGTGAACCACCCAGTCGGACTCGACAAGGACGGCGGTGCCGGGGAGCCGGCCGACACCGATCCGGCCGCCGCGGCCGAGAGCGAGGAGGCGCGGCGGCGCGCGGAGACCGCCCGCACCGCGCTGACCGCGCTGCGCGCCGAGGTCGCCAAGACGGTGGTCGGCCAGGACGCGGTGGTCACCGGGCTGGTCATCTCCCTCCTGTGCCGCGGGCACGTGCTGCTGGAGGGCGTCCCGGGCACCGCCAAGACGCTGATGATCCGCACCCTGGCGCGGGCGCTCGACCTGGACTTCAAGCGGGTCCAGTTCACCCCCGACCTGATGCCCGGCGACGTCACCGGCTCGCTGATCTACGACAACCGGACCGCGGAGTTCGAGTTCCGCGAGGGGCCGGTGTTCACCAACCTGCTGCTGGCCGACGAGATCAACCGGACCCCGCCCAAGACGCAGGCGTCGCTGCTGGAGGCGATGGAGGAGCGGCAGGTGTCGGTCGAGGGCGCGCCGCGGGCGCTGCCCGACCCGTTCGTGGTCTGCGCCACCCAGAACCCCATCGAGTACGAGGGCACCTACCCGCTTCCGGAAGCCCAGCTCGACCGGTTCCTGCTGAAGCTGACCGTCCCCGTCCCCACCCGGGACGAGGAGATCGCGATGGTGCAGCGGCACGCGACCGGGTTCGACCCGAGCGACCTGTCGGCCGTCCGGCCGGTGGCGGGCCCGGACGAGCTGGCCGCCGGGCGGGCGGCCGTCCGCACCGTCCACCTCGACGCGAAGGTCGCCGCGTACGTCGTCGACCTGTGCCGCGCCACCCGGCAGTCCCCGTCGCTGGCCCTGGGCGTGTCGCCGCGCGGCGCCACCGCGCTGCTGGCGACCTCGCGGGCGTGGGCGTGGATGTCGGGCCGCGACTACGTGACGCCCGACGACGTGAAGGCGCTGGCCCGGCCGACGCTGCGGCACCGCGTCCAGCTGCGGCCCGAGGCCGAGCTGGAGGGCGCCACCGCCGACGGCGTGCTGGAGGGCATCCTGTCCCACGTCCCGGCACCGCGCTGAGCGGGCCGAGGTGACCGGGATCGCGGCGAGGACGGGAGAGCGGGCATGGCGCTGACCGGACGTCTCGGGCTGCTGGCCCTGCTCGGCGCCATCGTGCCGATCTTCCTGCCGAGCTGGTGGACGCTGCTCGGCGTCTGGGGCGTGCTGCTGCTGGCCGTCGCGGTCGACCTCGTGCTGGCCGGGAACGTGCGGGCGCTGCGGCTGCACCGCGACGGCGACACCAACGTCCGGCTCGGCGAGAGCGCCCGGGTCGGCCTGATCGTGGAGAACCTCGGGCGCCGCCGGCTGAAGGCCGTGCTCCGGGACGCGTGGCCGCCGAGCGCTGGCGCGACGCCCCGTACCGTGCGGGTGGACGTGCCCGCCGGGGAACGCCGCCGCGCCGACGTCACGCTGCACCCCACCCGGCGCGGCGACCGGCGGGCGGTGACGGTCACGGTCCGCTCCGCCGGGCCGCTGGGCCTGGCCGCGCGGCAGTTGTCGCGCCCGGCGCCGTGGACGGTCCGGGTGCTGCCCGCGTTCCCGTCCCGCCGCCACCTGCCCGCCAAGCTGTCCAAGCTGCGCCAGCTCACCGGCCAGCACGTGGCGCTGATCCGCGGGCAGGGCACCGAGTTCGACTCGCTGCGCGAATACGTGGACGGCGACGACGTGCGGTCGATCGACTGGCGGGCCACCGCGCGCCGCGCGGACGTGGTCGTCCGGACCTGGCGGCCGGAACGCGACCGGCGGCTCTACCTGGTGCTCGACACCGGCCGCACGTCGGCGGGCCGGGTCGGCGACGTGCCGCGGCTGGACTGCTCGATGGACGCGGCGCTGCTGCTGGGCGCGCTGGCGTCCCGGGCGGGCGACCGGGTCGACATGCTCGCCTACGACCGGCGGGTCCGGGCCCGGGTGGAGGGCGCGTCCCGCACCGACCTGCTGCCCGCGATGGTGCAGGCGATGGCGCCGCTGGAGCCGGAGCTGATCGAGTGCGACGCGGCGGGCATGGTGTCGACGCTGATGTCGCGGGTCCGGCAGCGCTGCCTGGTCGTGCTGCTCACCGAGCTGAACCCGGCCGCGATCGAGGAGGGCCTGCTGCCGCTCCTCCCCCAGCTCACCGCCCGCCACCTGGTCATGCTGGCCGCGGTGAGCGACCCGCGGGTCGGCGAGATGGCCGAGACGCGCGGCGACCTGGCGGCGGTGTACGACGCCGCCGCGGCCGAGCGGGCCCGCTTCGACCGCCGCCGCCTCACCGCCGAGCTCCGCTCGTACGGCGTCGAGGTCGTGGACGCCCCGCCGGACGAGATCGCCCCCGCCCTGGCCGACGCCTACCTGGCCCTCAAGGCCGCAGGCCGCCTCTGAGCCCGCGGAAACCACGCGGTACCGTGCGAGAAACTTCGCCGCAGGTCATGTGACAATGTTTCCGGGCGGTACGCTCTGTGACATGGCGGCACCTCTTCCCCTGAACGAGCCGAGTACAATTCAGGCGCCACTAAAGGAAGTGGACAAGATGGGCGCATTGCCGGAATGGATGTTGTCACTTCCCGACGAAGGAATCACCGCGGAGCAATACGATCGGATGCCGGTAGAAGACTGCCGGAACATCGAGATCGTCGACGGGAGCATCGTCGTGTCGCCCGCAGCGACCCCCAGGCACAACGAAATCGCGATGGAGCTCGCCCATGCCCTGAAGCGTGCGGCGCCTCCGCCATGGCGCGCGACGATCGACTCCGATCTGCGCATTTCAGAGGTGCCTCTGACCAACCGCCGTCCGGACGTTCTTGTCTATCGGGGCGACCCGCGCAATCGGCCGGTCCTCCCAGGGGACGCTCTGCTGGCGGTTGAGATCATGAGCACCGGCAGCGTGAGTACGGATCGCTTCTCCAAACCAGTGGAGTACGCACAGGCGGGGATTCCGCACTACTGGCGCCTCGAAGAGAACTCGTCAGGACTGACCACGTATACATTCGCACTTAATCCGGCAAGTCGGGAATATTCCGAGACGGGTGCCTATCATGGAGCACTCAAGACGGAGCAGCCATTTCCTTTCGACATTGACCTTCCCGCACTGCTCTGATAAGGCCCCTCAAGGGCGGATCAGCCCGAGGTGGGGGCCAGGTCGGGGCGGAGGTCGGCGTCGCCCGTCTCGCCCCGCCGGACGGCACGGCGGCCCAGGACGATCACGTACGCCAGGAAGGCCGCCTCCGCGACCACGCCGATCCCGATCCGCAGCCACGTGGTGTGCACCCAGCCTGTGACGAATCCCTCGATCAGGCCCGAGACCAGCAGCGCGCCGATCAGCCCGAGCGCGATCCCGACGGCCGCCCGGCCCTCCTCGGCCAGGGCCTGGCCGCGGCGGCGCGGCCCGGGATCGATGATCGTCCAGCCGAGCTTGAGGCCCGCGCCGCACGCCAGGTAGACGGCGGTCAGCTCCAGCAGGCCGTGCGGCAGGATCAGGCCGAAGAAGACGTCGCCCTTGCCGTTGGCGAACATCAGCCCGGCCGTCACGCCCAGGTTGAGCTGGTTGAGCCACAGCACGTAGACCGTCGGGATGCCGAGCAGGATGCCGAAGATCAGCGCGACCGCCGACACCCAGGCGTTGTTGATCCAGACCTGGAAGGCGAACGAGGCCGCCGAGTGCTCGGTGTAGTAGTTGGCGAAGTCGTTCTCGACCAGCTCGCGGATCTCGTGCGGGGTGGCGATGGCCGCCTGCACCTCGGGATTGCGGGCCACCCAGATCGCCACGACCAGCGCGAGCAGGTTGCCCAGCACCGCGGAGCCCAGCCACCACCAGCGCATCCGGTACGCGGTGGCCGGGAACGACACGGCGGCGAAGCGGGTGACGTCCCGCCACAGCGGCGCCTGCGCGCCCGCGACCGCCGCGCGGCCCCGCGCCACCAGCCCCGACAGCCGTCCGACCAGCATCGGGTCGGGCGAGCTGGACCGCACCACCGACAGGTGGGTGGCGGTGCGCTGGTAGAGCTCGACCAGTTCGTCGATCTCCGCTCCGGTCAGCTTCCGGCTGGAGTTGATCAGCCGCTCCAGGCGCACCCACTCGGCGTTGTGCGCGGCCACGTAGGCGTCGACGTCCACCCGGCGAGACTAACGCCTCGGGCCCCGGTGCGGGCAAAATGGACCGCGCACCCCATTCAGGAGGAGGGACCGTGACCCAACTCGTCACCGGCGAGGCCGTGGCGCTCGATATCCGAGTGGCGCGATTGGCCAGCCGGGGGTGCGCCCTCCTCATCGACGTGTTCCTCCAGCTGATGCTGCTCAACCTGGTGCTGTACCTGGCCGGGGCGACCGCGATGGTCGCCGACGACGCCTGGTCGGCCGGGCTGAGCATCCTGGGCATCGCGACGGTGATCGTCGGCTATCCGTGCGCGTTCGAGACGCTGTCGCGCGGCCGCACCCTCGGCAAGCTGGCCGTGGGATTGCGGGTGGTGGCCGACGACGGCGGCCCGATCCGGTTCCGGCAGGCGCTGGTGCGGGCGCTGGCCGGGTTCCTGGAGTTCTTCGTCTTCTACGGGGCGCCCGCGCTGCTCACCTCGCTGTTCAACCAGCGCGGCAAGCGGCTGGGCGACGTGTTCGCGGGCACCGTGGTCATCCAGGAGCGGATGCCGCACGCGGCGCTGCACGGCCCGGTGGCGGTGATGCCGCCGCAGCTGGCGGGGTGGGGCCGCACGCTGGAGGTGTCGATGCTGTCGGACGAGCTGGCGATGACCGCCCGGCAGTACCTGGCGCGGTTCTGGGAGCTGCGGCCCGACGTGCGGGACCGGCTGGGGCAGCGGATCGCGGACCGGATGGCCGCGGTAGTGAGCCCGCCACCGCCCGCGGGGGTGCGTCCAGAGATCGTCATTTCCGCCGTGCTGGCCGAACGGCGCCGCCGGGAGGAGTGGCGCCTCTGGATGCGCCAGGCGCGCCGTATGCGCAAGCTGGGGGTCGCCTGGCCGTCCGCCGAGGCCGCCGCTCCCGCTTCGGTGATGGCGATGGCCGGGGCCCCGCCGGCGGCTCCGGCCAGGCAGGGCCCGCCCGCGCCGCCCGCGTTCAGCAACCCGGCGCCCGGACAGCCGCGTTTCCTGCCGCCGTCCAACTACGGGGCGGGGCCGTACCAGCAGGTCCTGACCGCGCCCCCGGCCTCGGGCGCGCCGGGGCCGTACGGCCAACCCCAGACCGGTGGCTGGCCCCAGCAAAGCGGTGGTTGGCCACAGCAGCCCGGCGGTTGGCCCCAGCAACCGCCGTCGCAGCAGCAGCAGTACAACGCGACGCCCCCGCAGCACTACGGTCAGTGAACCGCAGGGAGGCTCCACCCCGAGGGGTCAGAAGATGAGGCTGGGGGGTGACTCCAGGGTGGTCAGTTCGATGCCGGGGGCGTCCAGGACCACGTCCCCGGCCAGGTGCACCACATCGACTTCGCCGGTGGCCAGGTCGGTCACCTCGTGGCGCTCGACGGGCAGGGGCTCGGTCTCGGTCTCGTACGTGGAGGTGCCCGCCAGCCGCCAGCGGCGGTCGACGGTGAGGGTGGACAGGGCCGGACCGGTGACCTGGACGAGCCGTACGGTCCTGTGCTCCTTCTCGGGCAGGCGCAGCGTCCGGGCCACGGCGACCAGGAAGGCGGGAGACTCGCCGAGGAGGCCGATCGCGCGTTCCGCGTGCTCGGTGGCCTCGGCACCGCCGCCGCGCACCCAGGCGACCTCGTTGCCCGTGACGCCGCCGCGGATCCACCAATGCGGCGCGGCCAGTTCCACGCGGATCTGCCGCCAGCGGGCGTCCACGACCAGGTCGACGCGGAGTCCGTCGGCGCGCTGACCCACGTAGCGCCAGCCTCCGGCGCCGGGGGCGCACTGGAAGTGCTCTTCCAAGCCCTCGTCGAGGTGCAGGTAGGTTCCGCGGGGCACGTCAGGAGCCGATCCGCCAGGAGTGCAGGTAGTCCTCCTGGTCGGCGGTGAGGGTGTCAATGTTGATCGACATGGACGCCAGCTTCAGCCGGGCCACCTCGTTGTCGATCTCCTTCGGCACCTCGTGCACCGCCGGGGCGAGGGTCTCGTGCGCCGACGCCAGCCACGCGCACGTGAGGGCCTGGTCGGCGAACGACATGTCCATGACCGCCGCCGGATGCCCCTCCGCGGCGGCCAGGTTGACCAGCCGGCCCTCGGCCAGCAGCACCAGCCGGCGCCCGTCGTCCAGCACGTACTCGTCGGCCTGCGGCCGCACCCCCCGGTGCACCTCCACCGCCATCTCCTGCAACGCCCGCACGTCGATCTCGATATCGAAATGCCCGGAGTTGGCGAGGATCGCCCCGTTCTTCATGGCCGCCAGATGATGCCCGGCGATCACGTCCCGGTTGCCGGTCACGGTGATGAACACGTCCCCCTGCGGTGCGGCCTCGGCCATCGGCTGGACGGCGAAGCCCTGCAGCGCCGCGTCCAGTGCCTTCACCGGATCGATCTCGGTGACGACCACCCGGGCGCCCAGCCCGCGGGCCCGCTCGGCCAGCCCGCGCCCGCAGTAGCCGAACCCCGCGATCACGATCGTCTTCCCCGCCAGCAGCGTGTTGGTGGCGCGGACGATCCCGTCCAGCGTGGACTGCCCCGTCCCGTACCGGTTGTCGAACATGTGCTTGGTGTCGGTGTCGTTCACCGCCACCATCGGAAAGCGCAGTGCACCCTCCCGCGCCATCTGGTGCAGCCGGATGACACCGGTCGTGGTCTCCTCGCAACCGCCCTTCACCGTGCCGAGCAGGTCCGTCCGCTCGATGTGCAGGGTGTTCACCAGGTCGCAACCGTCGTCCAGCACCAGGTCGGGGCCGGTCTCCAGGGCCTGGTGGATGTGCCGGTAGTAGCCCTCCCGGTCGGTCCCGGAACGCGCGAACACCTCGGCGCCGTACTCCTGGACGAGCGCCGCCGCGGTGTCGTCCTGGGTGGACAGCGGGTTGGACGCCGCCAGCGCCACGCTCGCCCCGCCCGCCTGCAACGTCCGGATGAGGTTGGCCGTCTCGGTGGTGACGTGCATGCACGCCGCGACCCGCAGCCCGTCCAGCGGGCGTTCCGCCGCGAACCGCTCCCGGATCTGCCGGAGCACCGGCATCGTCCGGTCGGCCCACTCGATCCGCTTGACTCCCTCATACGCCAGCGAAACGTCCGCGATATCGCTCAACGTGATCCCTTACGAACAACTGCCGGACAGGCCATAAATCCCTGTCCGGCAGTGTCCCATCTACCTCAGCCGCCCTGCCTCAACCTCCGGCGACGCCAACCGCCGCGATCGCGTGCGAAGCCAGGTTCGAGCCTGCGAGAACCTGATCGCGCAGCGAGCCGCCAGGCGAGCCGGAGCGATGCGGCGATCGCGCGTCGCCCGCCAAAGGAGGGCGTTCAACGCCCGACGCCAAGGGCGACAATGAACTCAGTACCGGTAGTGGTCCGGCTTGTACGGGCCCTCGACGTGCACGCCGATGTAGTCGGCCTGCTCCTTGGTCAGCTCGGTCAGCTTCACGCCGAGCGCGTCGAGGTGCAGCCGGGCCACCTTCTCGTCCAGGTGCTTGGGCAGCACGTACACCCCGACCGGGTACTCCTCGGTCTTGGTGAACAGCTCGATCTGCGCGATGACCTGGTTGGTGAAGGAGTTGGACATCACGAACGAGGGGTGCCCGGTCGCGCAGCCCAGGTTCATCAGCCGGCCCTCGGCCAGCACCAGGATGGTGTGCCCGTCCGGGAACCGCCACTCGTGCACCTGCGGCTTGATCTCGGTCTTCACGATGCCCGGGGTCTTGGCCAGCCCGGCCATGTCGATCTCGTTGTCGAAGTGCCCGATGTTGGACACGATCGCCTGGTGCTTCATCGCCGCCATGTGCTCGGCGGTGATGATGTTGAAGTTGCCGGTGGTGCTGACGAAGATGTCGGCCTTGCCGACCACGTCCTCCAGCACCGTCACCTGGAAGCCGTCCATCGCCGCCTGCAGCGCGCAAATCGGGTCGATCTCGGTCACGACCACCCGCGCGCCCTGGCCGCGCAGCGCCTCCGCGCAACCCTTGCCCACGTCGCCGTAACCGCAGACCACCGCGACCTTGCCGCCGATCAGCACGTCGGTGGCGCGGTTCAGGCCGTCGATCACGCTGTGCCGGCAGCCGTACTTGTTGTCGAACTTGGACTTGGTCACCGAGTCGTTGACGTTGATCGCCGGGAAGGCCAGCTTGCCTTCCTTGGCCATCTCGTAGAGACGGTGCACGCCGGTGGTGGTCTCCTCGGTCACGCCCTTGATCGCGGCCGCGGCCTCGGTCCAGCGGCCCGGCTTCTCGTCGATGGTGCGGCGCAGCGTCTCGAGGATGATGCCCCACTCCTCGGGGTCGTCCTCGGTCGCGGCCGGGACGGCCCCCGCCTTCTCGTACTCGGCGCCCTTGTGCACCAGCAGCGTGGCGTCGCCGCCGTCGTCCAGGATCATGTTCGGGCCGCTGCCGTCAGGCCACTGGAGGGCCTGGTCGGTGCACCACCAGTACTCCTCCAGCGTCTCGCCCTTCCAGGCGAACACCGGTACGCCCTTGGGGGCTTCGGCGGTGCCGTCCTTGCCGACGACGACGGCCGCGGCGGCGTGGTCCTGGGTGGAGAAGATGTTGCAGGACACCCAGCGCACGTCGGCGCCGAGCTCCACCAGCGTCTCGATCAGCACGGCGGTCTGGATCGTCATGTGCAGCGAGCCCATGATCTTGGCCCCGCGCAGCGGCCTGGCCTCGGCGTACTCCTCGCGAATGGCCATCAGGCCGGGCATCTCGTGCTCGGCGAGCCGGATCTCCCGGCGCCCGAAGTCGGCCAGCGACAGGTCGGCGACCTTGTAATCCATGCTTGTGTAACTCCCTGTCTCCACTGGGGTCGGCGCCCGCCGCACCACCGTCGTCGCTCGGGTGGGGCCGGGTCTGCACGCGAGTCTAGGCCCGCCCTCGTGTCGAAGGCACGGTCGGCCCTGACTTTCTGACAGGGATTTGTCAGAATCGTCCCATGCGCATCACGGAGGCCGCCCGGCGGCTCGGCACCTCGCCCCGCATGCTCCGCTACCGGGAGAGCCTCGGCCTCCTCCCCGCCACCCGGGAGACCGCGGCCGGCTCCCGCAGCCGCGCCGCGGGCGGCCACCGCCGCTTCGGCGACGCCGAACTCCGCGCCGTCGCCCTGGCCCTGGCCCTCGAGAAGCGCTACGACATCGGCCCCGCCGAACTGGCCTTCGGCCTCCGCGTCCTGGCCGAACCCGAGGTCCAGGCCCGCGTACGGGAACTGGGCGAACGCATCGGCAGACTCTCCGCCCCACCCACAAGAGCCCTGGACTTCGAGCAGGAGAAGGCGCAACGCCTAATGCGCGGAGGCGCCTTCCGCCCAGGACGGACCAGATGACGAGGAGCGCCAGACGTACCTGCCAGCACCTCCAGGACGGCAGACGCCCGCCCACCTGAGGACTCCGGCACGTCCGCCAGGTTCGCCGACCAGCGACACCCCAGGACCGGTGACACATCCACCCCGGGCACTCCGACAAGGCGCGCCAGATGAACCTGCCAGCGGCGCCTTCAGGGCGGCTGGCACCGCGCCCACCAGAAGACTCCGGTGACACATCCGGTCTCCAGGAGGCTCCGACGGGTGTGTGCGCGGTGCCTTGGGTGTGGCTTCCGGGTCAGCGCCCCTCGCCTGGGACGACCACGCCTGATTCGTACGCGAGCATCACGGCCTGGGCCCGGTCGCGCAGGCCCAGCTTGGTGAAGACGCGCGCCACATGGGTCTTCACCGTGTGTTCGCTCACCACCAGCCGTGCGGCGATCTCGGCGTTGGAGAGGCCGCCCGCGATGAGGACCAGCACCTCGGTCTCCCGGGCCGTCAGCGTGGCCAGCTCGGACGGGGCCTGCGGACGGTTGCGGCGCTGCTTGGTGAACTCGCGGATCAGGCGGCCGGTCACCTGCGGGGCCAGCAGCGAATCGCCGCGGGCCACCACGCGCACGGCCGAGACGAGCTCGTCGGCGGTGGCGTCCTTGAGCAGGAAACCGCTCGCGCCCACGGCCAAGGCCTCGTAGACGTACTCGTCCACGTCGAACGTCGTCAGGACCAGGACGCGGACGCCGTCGGTGCCCGGTTGCGCGAGGATCCGGCGGGTGGCCTCGATGCCGTCCATGCCGGGCATCCGGATGTCCATGACCACCACGTCCGGACGGCGGGACTCGGCCAGCCGGACCGCCTCCCGGCCGTCGCCCGCCTCCCCGACGACCGAGATGTCGGGCTGGGCGTCCAGCAGCGCGGCGAACCCGGCCCGCACGATCGTCTGGTCGTCGACGATCACTACCTTGATCACGCCGACCCCCCGCCGCGCTCGCCGGACCGCCGTCCGTGGTCAGAGGCGGCCGGGCGCCTGGGAACCGGGGTCACGGGTGGGGGTCTCCTCCCTGGTCAGCGGAAGCTCGGCCTCCACCACGAACCCGCCCTCGGTGGCCGGGCCGGCGGAGAACCGTCCGCCCAGCATGGTCGCACGTTCCCGCATCCCCACGAGGCCGTGTCCACCGCCTGGTTCGCCGGAAGAGGCGGTTTCCAGCCGGGTATGCCCACTCTGGCCGGTTCCGGCGCCCGAGGGATCCAGTACCGCTGTACGAGACGGCGCCCCGTCGCGGTTCAGGACCATGGTCGGCGCGGACGCCCCGTCGTCGCGGACCCGTACCGCGAGCCGGTCGGGCAGGTAGGCCAGCTCCACCCGGACCCCCGCGCCGGGCGCATGCCGCCGCGCGTTCGTGAGCGCCTCCTGGACGATCCGGTACGCCGACAGCTCCACCGTCGTGGACAGCTCCCGCGGGTCGCCCAGCACCTGCATGTCGACCCGTCCGCCCGCGCCGCGATGCTGCTCGACCAGCTCGGGCAACCGGTCGAGGCGCGGCTGGGGCGCCGACTCGGGCTCCGACTTGGCGTCGGCGCGCAGCACGCTCAGCAGCCGCCGCATCTCCACCAGCGCCTCGCGGGCCGTCTTGGCGATCTCGGTGTAGCCGTCCCGGGCCTCGGGCGAGAGGTTCCGCATGGTGTACGGGGCGGTCTCCGCCTGCACCGCGATCATCGAGACCGAGTGCGCGACCACGTCGTGCAGCTCGCGGGCGATCCGGGCGCGCTCGCGCATGACCGCCTGCTCGCGCTGGACGGCGGTGAGCCTGGTGAGGGTCTCGCTGGTGCGCTCGTCGGCCTCGGCGCTGGTGCGTCCGGCGGTCTCGACCACGCGGCGCGCGTCGCCCAGCCCCACGGCGGCCAGCACGGCGACGACGGCGGCGGGCCAGGGGATGTCGCCGAGGGTGCCGGTGGCCACGTAGACCACGGCGATGACCACCAGGCCGCCCACCGCCAGCGCCCCGGCGGACTGCCGGGACAGTTGCCGGGCGAGCGCGTACAGCGTGTACAGAGCGGCGAAGGCGGTCGTCACCAGCAGGGTCTGGCCGGTGAGGAGGCTGCCGGCGAACGCGCCGAGCGCCACGGCGGCGACGGGACGCAGGTTCTCCCTGCGCCACACCAGCGGCAGCGTCGAGGCCACCGCGAAGCCGCCCGCCACGCTCAGCGGGGACGCCACCCGGGGTGCCAGCTCGGCCAGCGCGGCGACCGTCAGCGCGAGGCCGGTGAGGGGCGCGAAGTACCACGACCGGCCGAACTCGCTCCAGGCGTTGATCCACCGGGGCAGCGGCGCGGTCGTCGTGGCCGTCCGGGGGTGCCCGTCGCCGGTGCGGCGGCCGGTCAGCTTGGCGGCGATCCGCGCCCCGATCGGGCTGAGCAGCCGGCCGATCCCGGTGAGGATCCACAGCAGCAGCTGTCCCACGCCCGCCACGATCCGGCCGGACAGCCGCCACGCATGGTGGGCGAGCGCCGGCCCGAACCCGGCCGGCGTCTCCCGGTCATGGGACGGGGCGGTCTGGGAGTGGTCGTCGCTGGTCACCCATCAATACTGACCGGTCCCCGCCGGTTGTCACCTCACCGTGCGGTGTTATGCGCCCGACCTGTATCCCCCTCGAGGACGACATCATTTCCCTCCTCAGGGGGGACGTGTGGCGAACCGGCGGGCACGTAATGTCTTCATCGTGACCGATCCGGTGGCGCCGCTGACATAGGGGGTTCGGCGGAGCCGCCGCGGTCACACCAGAACCGCCCGGCTTCAGGGGTCCGGGCGGGGAGCATGGGAAGGCGCCTCGCCGATCGACCGTGCGGAGTGCTTCGCAGAGGCACGGCCGGTCAAGCCTGGGCTGGGGTCGACCGGTACAACGGCCGATCGGCGGGGAAGCCTGTGTTTATTTCAAGCTCGGCCCAGGTTGCTCGCCTAGCGGCTCGCACCCTGACCGAGCCTGGGCGAGCGCGACATCGCTTCGCGATCTGCCCGGCAACGCTCGCCTCCGGCATCGCCCCACCGGCCAGGTAGCGCGCTCGCGCGGTACCTGAGGTCCTCCGAGACAGGCCCTAAGCCCCAGCCTCCGAACGCTGTGGGAGGCCGCACGAATAGACGTCCCAGCCGCCAGGACTGGTCCGCCCCGTCCACGCACCGCCGCCCCCACACCTGGGCGAGCACGACGCGGGCAGGTCGGCCTCGCCCCAGGTGGCTCCGAAAGCGTCGCATCTGAAGCGTCCGAGGCCGGTGAGAAAGGCCCCGAGTTTCGGGGGCCGTGCAGCGTCTCTGCTGTAAAAAAGCTGGCCCCGAAAACCCGGAGCTTTCTCGGGGGGCAGCGATGTGACGGGCCCTGCAACGCTGGAGGGCTCTGCTCCTACGGCCCGAGGCTTCCAAGACCCTGAGAAAGCCGCCCCCGAACACCTGGCAGCTTTCTCAGGGTTCGGGGGCCGCGTGGGTGAGGGTCAGGCGGAGGGGGAGGTTTCCGCGGCGTTCTTGCGGTCGGCCTCGTCCAGGGCCGGCTCCAGGTAGATCAGGCGGGCCTCTGGGAACTGGGCGCGGACCTTGGCCTCGGCCGCGTCGATGCCGCGGGCCACCTCGGCGGCCGTGTCGTCGTGATTCACCGCGATCTTGGCGGCGATCAGCATCTCCTCCGGCCCGATGAACTGGGTCCGGATGTGCATGACGTGGTCGACCTCGTCGACCGACTCCAGCGCCTCCAGGATCCGCTGCTCGACCTCGGGGTCCGCGCCCTCGCCGATCAGCAGGCTCTTGGTCTCGACGGCCAGCACGATCGCGATCACGGCCAGCAGGACGCCGATGGAGACCGTGCCGATGCCGTCCCAGACGCCGTCGTGGGTGACCACGGCCATGGTGACGCCGAACAGCGCCAGGATCAGGCCGACCAGGGCGCCGAGGTCCTCCAGCAGCACCACCGGCAGCTCGGGCGCCTTGGCGCGGCGGATGAACTGCCACCACGACTTGTCGCCCCGGATCCGGTTGGACTCCACGATCGCGGTGCGGAACGAGAAGGTCTCCATGACGATCGCGGCGATCAGCACGCCGAAGGCCCAGCCTGGCGACTCGACCTCGTGCGGGTCGGAGATCTTGTGGATGCCCTCGTAGAGCGAGAACGCGGCACCGACCGTGAACAGGACGACCGCGACCACGAACGCGTAGAAATAGCGCTCGCGGCCGTAGCCGAAGGGGTGCTGCGGCGTACGTGTGCGCTCGGACCGCTTCCGGCCGATCAGCAGCAGTCCCTGGTTCCCCGAGTCGGCCACCGAGTGGATCGACTCGGCCAGCATCGACGACGACCCCGTGAACACGAACGCGACGAACTTCGACACCGCGATCCCGAGGTTCGCGGCCAGTGCGGCGACGATCGCCTTGGTTCCGCCCTCAGCACTCATGTATCCGCAATCCTTGCCTTGAGCTCTTTGATGGCCGACACCGGCGTCGGGTCGGCTCCCAGCGCGATAGCCAAGTAAACCGTGATGTAGTCCGCTAGCGCGATCATTGTCGCGATTCTCTCCAGCGGATGGTCGCCCTCGGCCGCGATCTCGGTGACCGACACACCGCGCGCCCTCGCGAGCTCCACCCCGACCTCACGGCGCTTGCCGACCTGCGGATGCTCGTCGGTATCGCGCAGCACCACCAGGTGGAGCCCGTGTTCGGCGTCGTCGGTCCGGTCGCGGAAGAAGTCGTCGGGGTCGGCCGCGGACCGTGCGAAGTAACCGTCGAACGCCACCACCTGGTTGTGCCCGGCCTCCGGCAGCTCGCCGTAGACGCCGGGGTACTTGGCGTTCTCGTTGAGCTGGCAGCAGAACCGGTACGCCGCCGTGCCCGCGAGTTCCGAGGTGCCCCACACCAGCGGCATGTCGCCCATCAGGTCGAGCGCGGCCCGCTTGGCCGGGTTGACGAACGACTCGCTGGCCGGACGGCACCGGTGCGCGATGTCCTCCAGCCGTTCGGCGGCCGATTCCAGTACCTCGTCGCGCACGTCGGCCAGCCCCAGCGCCCGGGCGGCCAGCAGCAGCGGGACGGTCAGCCCCCACAGCGTCGCCCTCGGCTGGCCCACCGAACGCACCGGGACGAACAGCCCGCGGGTGCGCTCGGCCAGCGCCGACAGCGGCGAATCGGCCCCGCCCACGAACACCATCCGGCAGCCGCGCCTGGCCGCCTCCGCCGCCACGGCCAGGGTCTCCTCGGTGCCTCCCGAGCACGAGACGGCCATCACCACGTCGGCCGCGCCCACCCAGCCGGGCAGCCGGTAGCCCCGGACGGTCACGATCGGCACCGGGCAGCCGACACCGCAGATGGCGGCCAGGACGTCGCCGGAGATGCCCGAGCCGCCCATGCCGGTCACCACGATCGCCCGCGGGCGGCCCTCGTCGGCCAGCCCGGCCACGCCCGCCTCGGCGGCCAGCCGCCGCGCCTCCCGGATCTGCGCCGCGGACGAGGCGACCTGGCGCAGCATGCCCCCGGGGTCGGCGGCCTCGATCGCCTCCGGGTCGTCCAGCCGGCCGGAGTCGACGCCCTCGTTCACCATGCCGCCCGGCGGCTCATGGGGTGGGGGTCCTGGCCTCGTCGACCAGGAGGACCGGGATGTCGTCGCGAACCGGGTAGGCATAGCCGCAGGAACCGGTGCAGACCAGCTCGGAGTCGGCGTCCTCGGCGCGCAGCTCACCACCGCAGTTGGGGCAGGCCAGGATCTCCAGCAGCCAGCCGTCCAGCTTCATGCTCACTTCCCCCTCACGATGGCCAGGACCTCGTCACGGGTCGCGGCCATGGTCTGCTCGTCGGCGGCCTCCACGTTGAGGCGCAGCAGCGGCTCGGTGTTGGAGGGGCGCAGGTTGAACCACCAGTCGTCGGTGCCCACGGTGAGCCCGTCGAGTTCGTCGACGGTGACCCCGGGACGCGCCTCGAAGGCGGCGCGGACCTGCGCCGCCGCGGCGGCCTGGTCGGTCACCTCGCTGTTGATCTCGCCGGAGGCGGCGTACCGGGAGTACTCCGCCAGCAGCCGCGAGAGCGGCCGGGCCTGCTCGCCGAGGGCGGCCAGCACGTGCAGCGCGGCCAGCATCCCCGAGTCGGCGAACCAGAAGTCGCGGAAGTAGAAGTGCGCCGAGTGCTCGCCGCCGAACACCGCGCCGGTCTCGGCCATCGTCTGCTTGATGAAGGAGTGCCCCACCCGGGTGCGGATCGGGCTGCCGCCGTGCTCGGCGACGATCTCCGGCACCGCCTTGGACGTGATCAGGTTGTGCACGATCGCGGAGCCCGGGTGCTTGGCCAGCTCCCGCACCGCCACCAGCGCGGTGACCGCCGACGGGGACACGATCTCGCCCCGCTCGTCGACCACGAAGCAGCGGTCGGCGTCGCCGTCGAAGGCCAGGCCGATGTCGGCGCCGGTCTCGCGGACCTTGGCCTGCAGGTCGCGCAGGTTCTCCGGCTCGATCGGGTTGGCCTCGTGGTTGGGGAAGGTGCCGTCGAGCTCGAAGTACAGCGGCACCAGGTCGATCGGCAGGCCCTCGAACACCACCGGGACGGTGTGGCCGCCCATGCCGTTGCCCGCGTCGACGGCCACCTTGAGCCGGCGGATGCCGGAAAGGTCGACCAGGGTCTTGAGGTGCTCGGCGTAGCCCCCGAGCAGATCGCGCTGGGAGACGGTGCCCGGCTCGCCGTCGTAGCCGGGGACGCCCTTCTCGACCAGGTCGCGGATCTCGCCGAGGCCGGTGTCGCGGCCGATCGGCCTGGCGCCGGTGCGGCACAGCTTCAGGCCGTTGTACCGGGCCGGGTTGTGGCTGGCGGTGAACATCGCGCCGGGCAGGTCGAGCACGCCGCTGGCGTAGTAGAGCATGTCGGTGGAGCCGAGGCCGGCCTCCACCACGTCGGCCCCCTGGGCGGTCGCACCGCGCGCGAACGCGGCAGACAGCGGGCCGGATGAGGCCCGCATGTCATGGGCGGTGACGACGGCGGTGGCCCCGGTCACCCGGACGAAGGCCGCGCCGATCGCCTCGGCGGTCGTCTCGTCGAGCTCATCCGGCACCACGCCGCGGATGTCGTACGCCTTGAAGATCTTGGCGAGGTCGCCCACTCCTGCTCCCTTTTCATCGCGGACGCCGTGCGATTCTGCGAAGCCCCGAGCCTACCGGGACGAGCCGGAGGCCGGGCCCTTCACGAGGGGCTGTGGATATCCTCGCAGAAACGGGCGGCGGACGCGCACGCAGGTCACTCCTGGGCGGGCTGCGTCCCGGCGGGTTCGGAGCGCAGCACCCGCAGGTGCCCGCGCCGGCCCACCTCGGTGCCCTGCCCCACCGGCTCCTGGCCGCCGGGGGCGGGCTTGGCGGCCTCCCGGACGGCGTCGGCGAGGGCTTCGAGATCGTCCGCGCTGGGCTCGGTCTCCTCCTCGACGGGAAGCCGGACCAGTTCCCAGCCCATGGGCGCGGTGAGCCGCTCGGAGTGCTCCGCGCACAGGTCGTAGCAGTGCGGCTCGGCATACGTGGCGAGGGGTCCCAGGACCGCCGTCGAGTCGCGGTAGACGTACGTGAGCGTGAAGACTGCGGGCGCCTTGCAGGCGGTGCGGGAGCAGGTGCGGACGGGGCTCACGATGGCCGACCGTACCCCGCTGCCGCCGCGTCCGCCACCACCGGCGTGCACGTGTCGCCGTTACCGGCGTATTTCCTTTGCAACGATCACATTCCGTGGCCCCGGCGCCGCAATGGGTCGCGACACCCGGAACCGGCGAGGCCGGACCGCCGGATGGGCCGGGAGAGGTAATGTGGACGGCGTGCGATCCCGTGTGGCAGGCGTACGACGCCGCGATCGGCACGGTCGCGGCCTCCGCGGTCCGCTGGCGCCCGCGCAGGCGCCGTTCTCCCGCACCCGGGCGGAGCGCTTCGACGACCTCGTCCGCGACGAGGTCCGCCGGCTGGGCCGGCGGTGGGGGCGCGAGCTGGCCAGGGTCGAGTTCGCGGTCGAGGAGGTGCCGCCGGTCGAACCCTGGTTCGACGGGCCGGTGCCCCTCGCCCAGACCCGGCCGGGCACGGAGGGCCCCCCGGTGCGCATCGTGATCTTCCGCCGTCCGGTGGAGGCCCGTGCCGCGGGCGAGCGGGAGACCGGCCGGCTGGTCCGCGACCTGCTGGTGGAGGAGATCGCCGACCTGCTGGGCCTGTCCCCCGAATCCGTCGACCCCAGCTACGACTCCCCCGACGAATGAGGCTGTATTTATTGCAACCCCGGCCCAGGGTGCTCGCCTGGCGGCTCGCACCCTGACCGTGCTTGGAGCGAGCGCGACATCGCTTCGCGATCTGTCGGTGACGCTCGCCTCCGGCATCGCCCCACCGGCCAGGTAGCGCGCTCGCGCGTTACTTGAGGCCCCTTTTACGGGATCAGTGCGCTCTGCGAGTCGCCGACGCCTGGCAGGCGCTGCGCTGTGACGGCCGGTGCTACGGGGAGGGCGGTGAAGAGCAGGTCGGCGTCCTTGCCCGTGGACTGGATCCGTGCGGCGTGCACGGGCCCGGAGCCGGGCCGGGGCTGGATCAGCGCGCCGTAGCCCTGCTCACCCCCGCTGGGGGCCTTCAGCTTGACCTCCATGGTGCGGTCGGACGGGACGGACACGTCCTGCGGGGTGCCGGGTCCCTGCGGGCCGATCGGGGTGACCCGCACGTTGGCGGCGCCGCCCGGTGCGGTGAGGGAGAGCGTGGAGTCGAACCGGTTGTCGGAGACGATGCCGACGCCGCCGCTCGCGAGGGCGGGCGTGGCGGTGCCGTAGGCGACGTCGCGGCCGCGCTCGGCGGCGTACCCGGCCAGGATCGGGCGGTCGGCGACCAGCCGTACCGCGGCGGGCTTGCCGGACAGCGCGCGGTCGAGGTCGAGGGTGGTGACCGTGCCTGCGGGGGCGTCGAGGGTGTCCTGGCCCTGGGGGGCGAACGCGCCGTCCGGGGTGATGACCTGGATCTTGACGCCGGCGTCCTCCTCGCCGGGCACGGCGACCAGCAGCCGGCGCCGACCCTCGCCGCCAGGGACGCCCGGGACCAGCAGCGACGCGGCCGGGCGGGGCGCGAGCGGCAGCCACTCGATGCCCTTGCCGTCGGCGATCCGCACCCGGATGGACGCGGCGACCCGGCCGGTGGTGGAGCGGACGCGCAGCCCGAGGTCGGCGGCGGTCCGGACGATCTCGCCGAGCCCTTCGGGGGACTTGCCGAGCGCCACGACCTTGGTGCCGTACGGCGGGATCGGGGTGCCGCGGCCGTCGGAGGTGTCGAGGGGGCCTTCTCCGGAGAGGGCCGTGACGTCCACGGTGGCGGGCTGGGCGTCCACGTTGGTGAGATGCAGGTCGATGCTCTCGGCCGCGACGGGCCCGGGGCCCAGGAACCACAGGTCGGTGCCGGGACGCGCGCACCGCACCCCTGCGAGCCCCCTGTCCTTGCCCTCGGGCCAGTGGGTGGTCTGCTCGGCCTCCAGACCGGAGGCCAGGGCGCCGCGGGCCCACACGGTGTAGGAGTCCTTGGCCGTGTCCAGGTCCTTGGTCCAGCCGGTGCCGGGCGTGGTGAGGGAGCCGATGCCGGTGCCCTCAGGGGCCTGGAGGACGTCGGCGCGGCCTCCCTTGCGGCCGGACCCGGCGCTCTGGACGGTGAGCCTGCCACCCTCGCGGCCCGGGCAGACCGCGACCGCCGATCGGACGGGGTCGGTCCTGCCGGCCTCCTTGGCCGTGGCCCGGTCGTCGGGGCGCGTCAGGGACGCGGCCCCGTACAGGGCGGCCAGCGCGAGCAGCACGAGCGCGGCGGTGGCATAGCGGAGCCCGAGGAGGCGGACGATCCGGTCCAGGTTCACGCGCGCTCCTCGGGCACCGTCGCCGCGGGCTTCTCGGGTTCCTCGGCCGCGGGATCCTCGGCCGCCGGCTCGTCCTTGATCTGCGGCTCCTCGTCCGCGGGCCGGACGCGGGCGCGCAGCGCGCCGGTGCGGCGCTCGGCTCCCGCGGCGGCACGGCGGGCGAGGCCCCCCGCGGCGGACCGGGCCCGGCGCCCGCGGGTGCGGCCGCGGCTCCCGGCCCGTCCCGCGGCCGCCTCCCATGCCTCCGGACGAGCCCCGGGCAGCGCCAGAACCGCGACCATCAGCACCGCCAGCCCCTGGACGGCCACCCAGCCGTGCCGCGTCCACATGCTGCGCGACAGCTCGAAGCGGCCGCCCGCGGGCGGGATCTCGTACGCCTGCGCCCAGCCGTCCAGCGTGCGGGCCTTGACGTCGCGGCCGTCCAGCGCGGCGCGCCAGCCGCCGTCGGCGGGCTCGGCCAGCAGCAGGGTGCGGGTGGCGCGGCCGGCCGGGATCCGCACGGCGGCGTCGGTCCGGCCCGGCCCCAGGTCGAGCGGGGTGGCGGTCTGGCCGTCCAGCAGCATCAGCCGCCCGGCGGGCGACTGCAGCCGCCACACGCCGAAGGAGTCGGTGCGGCTGAGCCGCGCCAGCTCCGGGGTGGCGTCCAGGACGCGGGTCAAGTCGTCGCGGGCGGGACGCGGCACCAGGACGTACCGAACGCCCATCCGGGTGAGGGCCCCGCCGTCCCCGGCGCGCCCGCCGGCGAGCCCGGCGACCAGGTCGTCCATGCGGCGGCGCGCGTCGTCGTTCACCGGGGTCTCGGACTCGCCCAGCATCGGCTCGGCGCCGCGCAGCACCGTGTAGGCGACGCGTCCGGTGGGCTCGCGGCGCATGACCAGGGTGCGCTCCCCGGCGGAGCCGTTCACGAACGCGGGGACGGCGTCGGGGTCGGTGCGCCCGAGCGGGCCCCCGGCGCCCCCGGTGATCCAGCCGGCGGCGGCCAGGACCGGCGCGGTCAGGGCGGCCAGCACGACCATCGCTCCGGCGATCCGGTACGTGAGGTGCCGTCCGGCCAGGACGTCCACGGCGCGCTGCACGGCGGCGGTGGCGGCCAGCAGCACCCCGGCGCCGGCGAAGACCAGCGCCACGCCCGGCCACACCGCGGCCCGGTCGGCGCCCTTGGTGACGGTCGCCATGCCCGCCAGGATCGCGACCAGCAGCCCGAAGATCGCCAGCATCCAGCCGGCCAGCACGGTGGTGCGGCGGCTGCGCAGCGGCAGCGCGCACACCGCGACCAGCAGCAGGCCGTACAGCGTCCAGCGGGCCGGGGTGCCGGGGCCGCCGGGGTCGAGGGACAGGAGGTCGCGCGCGGTGGCGACCGGGGTGACAGGGGCGTGCGGGCCCGCCTCCAGCAGGAACCTGGACGGATGCCGGAGCAGCCCGAGCGTCCAGGGCAGGAGCAGCAGCGGCGGGACGGCCAGCGCGATGGTGAGGTGGCGGCGGCCGCGGCCGCCCGCGAGCCGGCCGGCGAGCCCGGCCGCGCCGCCCAGCAGGTTCCATGACACGACGCCGGCGACGAGGGCCAGCAGCCAGGTCAGCGGGACGAACGCCATCGCGACCGTGAGGAGCAGGGCGACCGTCCAGGCGGCCCGCCCGGTACGGCGCGGATCGGCCCGGTGTGATTCGGTGCGGTGTGATTCGGTGCGGTGCGCGGCCGGGCGGCGCGCGGCCGAGCGCGGCAGTCCGAACATCCGGGCCGCCTGGATCGCGATCAGCGGCAGCAGGACGATCACCACGGCGGTGCCGAGCCGCCCGTTCGCGATCGCGCCGGTGGCGGCGGGCAGCAGCGCGTAGCAGGCGGCGAACCACATCCGCACCGCCCAGACGGGGATCCGCGGGCCGTGCGCCACGGCCCGGCGGCCGGTCCGCGGCGCCGCCACGACCAGCGTCCTGGAGGCGTGGTAGGCGGTCAGCCCGGCCAGCGGCACGCTGCCCAGCAGCAGGATCGAGACCACCAGCCACGGCTTGCCGAGCAGCAGCGTGGACAGCGCGGCCAGCACGGCCACGTACGGCGGGCTGCCGGCGTCGGAGCCGAGCCCGACGGGGTGCCAGCCGGAGAGGTACTGGGCCCACAGGTCGCTCGCGCCGCCCCACGCCGGGACCAGCGCGCCGCCGCCCAGCCGCCCCGCCGCGGTGATCAGCGAGCGCTCGGCGGCCACGGCCACCGCGGCCAGCGCGAGCACGACCACCACCCCGGGACGGGCCAGGAGGCGCCGGGTCAGGCCGGGGCCCTCGTCGCGGGGCGGCTCGTCGTCGGCGTCGTGGCGGCGGCCCCCGCGCGCGGCGAACCGGGTGCCGACCGCCTCGGCGAAGCGGCGGAGGGCGAGCCCGCGCGGCTGGAAGCGCCGCATGCTGCGGTGGACGCGCTTGCGGCCGTCCGCCCGCGCGGCCCGGGCACGCCGCATCCGGCCCGGCCGGCTCAGCACGTCGCCGAGCGCGGCCAGCTCGTCGCGGGCGGCGTCGGGACGTTTGACCACCAGCAAGAACAGGACGCGGAGAAGGGTGGTCCAGACGTTGCGCAGCAGCGACCGCAGCATCGCGGGCATCGGCTGGTTGGCCAGCAGCGTGTAGAGCGCGTTGCGGCGGTCACGGCGGCGCCGGGACCCGCCGATGACGCCGGTCTCGCGGATCCCGCGCCAGGACGCCTCGGCGTGGTGGAGCACCGCGTCGCTGACCACGACCACGCGGTGCCCGGCGGCGTGCGCCCGCCAGCAGAAGTCCATGTCGTCGCGGAAGAGGCCGAACTCGGCGTCGAAGCCGCCCAGCCGCTCCCACACGTCCCGGCGCACCAGCATCCCGGCGCTGGACACCGCCATCACATCGCGCAGGCCGTCGTGCTGGCCCTGGTCGAACTCGCGGTGGTCCAGGCCGGTCCAGCGGCGGCCGGCTCCGTCCATGGCAACGCCGAGCTCGCGCAGCGTGCGCCGGTCGTCCCAGTCGCGGAGCTTGGCGCCGAGCACGGCGGCGTTGGGATCGCCGTCGGCGACCCGCAGCAGCTGGGCGAGCGCGTCCTGGGCGGGCGCGGAGTCGTCGTGCAGCAGCCAGATCCACTCGGTGCGGCCCTCGTCGGGGACGCCGTCGGGGGGCGGCACGGGCAGCGACGCCGCCGGGTGCCGGAGCGCCTCGTCGACGGCCTCCCCGTACCCGGTGGTGCGGGCCAGGGTGACCATGTTGCCGGGGCCGACGACCTCGGTGAGGACGGCGGGACCGCGGTCCCGGCTTCCGGTGTCCGCGGCGACGAGGCGTTGCACCGGGCGGGTCTGTGTCAGCAGCGCCTTCAGCGTCTGGGGGAGCCATCGCGCGCCGTCATGGGCGACGAGGACCGCCGTGACGACATGGCGATCGAGTGTGGGCGACAAGGGTCCGCTCGATCTGTGGGGTTCCTGTGGGGTTCCTGCGGCGGGTCGGGACCGGCCGGGCCGGTCGGGCGGGGGCGGGGGGGACGGGATGGAAAGCCGTCAGCCGTGCCGGCCTTAGCGGCCGGCACGGCTGACAACTGTACGCTCGGCGGCTCCGTCGTGCGCCGGATCCCCCCAGATCCGATGCCCTTTTGGAACCGGCGGGCCGCTCCTTCAGCGTCCGGCGACGCGCGCCGCCGGACCGCTCAGACGGCCTGGCGCTTCAGCTTGCGGCGCTCCCGTTCGGAAAGACCGCCCCAGATGCCGAAGCGTTCATCGTGCTGGAGCGCGTACTCCAAGCACTCCGCCCGTACCTCGCATGCGCGGCACACCTTCTTGGCCTCGCGAGTGGAGCCGCCCTTCTCCGGAAAGAAAGCCTCCGGGTCCGTCTGCGCGCACAGCGCGCGCTCCTGCCAGCCCAACTCTTCACCGTCTGTGCCGTGCGCCAGCGGGATCACTACCTCGCTCACAGCGCACCTCCTAGCCCGTGGAGCCCCCTGGTCAATGCCTTCCCTACAGCTCCATCCCCCGAGAAGGCATAGAACTACACCCACGAAATTACACGCGTGTAGCGCCCGCTCCGTCAAGCGGAACAAGTTTCCGGGAGGACAAAGATGGTTATTCGCGGTATGACCGAGAGCGGCTTTGACCGGAGATCAGTTAAACGCCGGGAACATGCGTACGATCATCGGCGGCACACCGCGAACACCGAGCGAACACCGTACCGATCGCGAGCGGGTCGCGGACCGGTCACTGGGAAGGTCTTGGACCGCTCGTGGGCCGTCCGTGGGGTCAACCGGGCGCCCGACCGTTGCGGCCGTCCAAAGGTCCGGTCAAGGAGCGTCCGTTGTTCGGCCGTCGGGTCCAGTCGTTGGGTCGATCCGGGACCGTCAGAGGGACGGGCGCGGGCCGGTCACTGCGGCGGGCGGTTGTCGCGGTACCAGTCGCCGCCCTCGTCGTCGCGCCGCTCGCCCTGGGCGCCGCCGGGCTGGCCGTGCCCCTGGTCGGAGCCCGGGCCGCCGTACGCGCGGGTCCAGTCGCCGACCTCCTCCTCCGCGCCGGGCTGCTGGTAGCCGCCCTGGCCGTACTGCTGCTGTCCGGGCTGGCCGGGCGCGGGCTGGGTGGCGCCGGGCTGGCCGGGCTGCGGAGGCTGGTAGTCCTGCGGGGGCTGCTGGGGCTGGCCGAACTGCTGGCCGTAGCCCGGTTGCGGCTGCTGCTGCGGGGGCTGCTGGTACGGCTGCTGCGGTTGCCCGAACTGCTGCTGGGGCTGCCCGAACTGCTGCTGCGGCGCCTGCGGCTGGCCGAACTGCTGCTGTCCCGGCTGGTAGCCGGGGTAGCCGCCCTGCGGCATCTGCGCCTGGCCCTGCGGCCGCGCGGGCTGCATGGCCTGGAACACCGTGAAGATGAACCAGCCGGTGACCCCGATGACGGCGAGCCTGCCGGCGCCGTACAGGAAGACCGACAGCTTCATCCCGCCGCCGGCGTACTGCGACTCCACCAGCAGGGAGCTGAGCCAGCAGATCACGGCGAACAGCGCGATCCCGCCGAGCACGCCCAGCGCGCCCATGACGATGTTGCGCGCCTGCCGGGTCGGCGCCGGGCCGAGGACCGCCAGGGCCACCGCCAGCGCGAGCAGCCCGGCCACGGCGACCTGGGTGAAGAAACCCTCGGTGATCTCGGCGAACGCGCGGTACTTGAACCCTCCCGAGTTGTCACCGCCGCCGACGAACAGAGCGATGATCCCGGCGAACAATTGCACCCCCGCCGAGGCGAGCAATACCCAGGCGGCCGGTTCGCGCAGGCGCTGGACGGCTTCCTTGTTCACGGCGTCATCTCTCCCGAAGCAGTCAATGGGATTCCCTGCTCAAAGCTTTGCACATCCCGGCCCCCGACGTCTCTGCCCCTCCCCCGGTCCTCCCCACTTCCCGGCCGGAGCACCGCGGCGGCGGGGTCGTGTCCTGGGGCGCCATAGGCTGAGCGGCGAACGGGTAGCGGGTGGCAGGTGACACAGCGTGAGTCGAACGGGATGCACTGCATGAAGATCGTGACATTGGCCGGAGGCATCGGCGGGGCGCGGTTCCTACGGGGGCTGCTGCGAGCCGAGCCGGAGGCCGAAATCACCGTGATCGGCAACACGGGAGACGACATCTCCCTGTTCGGCCTGCGCGTCTGCCCTGACCTGGACACCGTGATGTACACCCTCGGCGGCGGCATCAACGAGGAGCAGGGCTGGGGCCGCGCCGGCGAGACGTTCACGGTGAAGGAGGAACTGCTCGCCTACGGGGTGGGGCCCAGCTGGTTCGGGCTGGGCGACCGGGACTTCGCGACGCACATCGTGCGGACGCAGATGCTGGAGGCCGGCTACCCGCTGTCGGCGGTCACCGCGGCGCTGTGCGACCGGTGGAAGCCGGGGGTGCGGCTGATCCCGATGACCGACGACCAGGTCGAGACGCATGTCGTGGTGGACGATCCCGAGCACGGCCGGCGGGCGATCCACTTCCAGGAGTGGTGGGTGCGGACGCGCGCCGCGCTGCCGGCCGTGTCGATCGCGGCGGTCGGCGCCGACGACGCCAAGCCCGCTCCGGGGGTGCTGGAGGCGGTCGAGGAGGCCGACGCGGTGCTGTTCCCGCCGTCCAACCCGGTGGTGAGCATCGGGACGATCCTGGCCGTCCCCGGCATCCGGGAGGCGGTCGCGGCCAAGACCGTGGTCGGCGTCTCTCCGATCATCGGGGACGCGCCGGTACGCGGGATGGCCGACGCGTGCCTGACCGCGATCGGAGTGGAGACCTCCGCCCGCGCGGTGGCCGCGCACTACGGCGCCGGGTTGCTGGACGGCTGGCTGGTGGACGAGGCCGACGCGGCCGTCGCCGCGACAGGCGTCGACGGGATCGAGGTGCGGTCCCGGCCGCTGCTGATGAGCGACCCCGACGCCACCGCCGCCATCGCGCGGGCCGCCCTCGACCTGGCCGGGGAGCTCTCGTGAGCGCGCCGGAGGAATTGCGGGTCTTCGGGATCCCCGGGCTGCCCGAGGTGTCCGAAGGCGCCGACATCGCGGCGCTGCTGCCCGGTGACGTGCTGGCGGAGGGCGACGTCCTGGTCGTCACGTCCAAGATCGTCAGCAAGGCGGAGGGCCGGGTGCTGGTCGCCGCCGACCGGGAGAAGGCGATCGACGCCGAGACGGTGCGGGTGGTGGCGCGCCGAGAGCACGCGCGCGGCGAGACGCGGATCGTGGAGACCCGGCAGGGCCTGGTGCTGGCCGCGGCCGGGGTGGACGCGTCCAACACCGCTCCCGGCACGGTGCTGCTGCTGCCCGAGGACCCGGACGCCTCGGCCCGCCGGATCCGCGCCGGGGTGCGCGAGCGCACCGGGCTGAACGTCGCCGTGATCGTGTCCGACACACTGGGCCGGCCGTGGCGGATGGGCCTCACCGACGCGGCGATCGGCGCGGCCGGGCTCGCGCCGCTGCACGACCTGCGCGGCCGGGACGACGCCTTCGGCAACCGGCTGGACGCCACGATCACGGCCGTCGCGGACGAGATCGCCTCGGCCGCCGAGCTGGTCAAGGGCAAGCTGGACGGCGTCCCGGTGGCGGTGGTGCGCGGGCTGGGCGCCCTGGTCACCGCGGACGACGGGCCGGGGGCGCGCGAGCTGGTGCGACCACCGGAGGAGGACATGTTCCGGTTCGGGGCGGCCGAGGTGCTGCACGCGCGCCGCACGATCCGCGAGTTCACCGCCGATCCGGTGGACGGCGCGGCGGTCCGGCGGGCGGTCGCCGCCGCGATCACCGCGCCCGCGCCGCACCACACCACGCCGTGGCGGTTCGTGCTCCTGGAGTCGGCGGAATCGCGGACCCGGCTGCTGGACGCCATGCGCGACGCGTGGGAGGCCGACCTGCGCCGCGACGGCTTCTCCAAGGAGTCGATCACCAAGCGGCTGCGCCGCGGCGAGCCGCTGCGCCGCGCCCCCTACCTGGTGGTGCCGTTCCTGGTCGCGGACGGCGCGCACGACTACCCGGACCCGCGCCGGGCCGGGGCCGAGCGCGAGATGTTCGTGGTCGCGGCCGGCGCGGGTGTGCAGAACCTGCTGGTCGCGCTGGCCGTGGAGGGGCTGGGCTCGTGCTGGGTGTCGAGCACGATGTTCTGCCCCGACGTGGTGCGGGACGTCCTGGACCTGCCGGACGAATGGGATCCGATGGGCGCGGTGGGGATCGGTCACGCGGCGGCTCCGCCGCGGCAGCGGCCGCCGCGGAGCCCGGACATGTTCATCGAGGTCCGCTGAGCGCGGGCCGGGCGGCGCGGTGAATAACCCGCCGCCCGGCCCGGAATTCTCAATAGGAAGCCTTTTTCCGCCCGGCACGCACGCCGGTCAAATTATTACCGACGGCCGCGAAATCTCGTCCGCACGCTGCGAATGGCGGGCGAAAGGCGCCCCGGTCATCACGGCCGTTCATTCCGGCGGGCGCGCGGCCAGTAGTGCTCGGCGAAAAGCCGGGCGACCAGCTCGCCCCTGCTGGACACTCCCGTCTTCTGGAAGATCGCCTTCAGATGGCCGCGGACGGTGTGCGGCGAGATGAACAGCCGTGCGGCGATCTCGCCGGTGGGCAGGCCGTACGCGACGTGCTGGGCGATCTCCAGCTCGCGCGGTGTCAGCTCGTGGGCCTCGGCGACGATCACCGCCAGGTCGGACGCCGCCGCCGGCTCGATCACCAGCGCCACCGTCCCGGCCCGCCCGTCCGGCCCGGTCAGGTTCGAGGCGTGGCAGACCAGCCACCGGCCCTCGACGGTCCTGATGCGCACGCGGGCTCCGCCGTGGTCGCGCCCCCGTGCGATCGCCCGGGCCTGGAGCGCGGTACCGATGATCCAGATCGGCAGCCGTACGCCGAGCGGGGACGGCACCGAGGGCCCGCGGGGAAGGCGGGCCAGGTACTCGCGGGCCTCGTCGTTGATCGAGATGGCCGTGCCGGACGAGTCGAACAGCACCAGCCCCGGGGCGGGAGCGTCCGGCAGAGCCTGCGGCCCCGACAAGCGTGCGAAGCGCCGCAGCCGCGCCGCCATCGGAGCTGAGAAGCCGGCGACAAGGGCGACCTCGTCCTGAACGAAGGGGCCGCCCGGCTCCGTACGGAACAGGCTGGCCACACCCCAGGGACGGCCGCCCGCACGGAACACGGCGCGCAGCTCGTCATGGACGCCCTGGCCCTGCAGCAGCCTGCGGAAGCGTGCGCTGCGTCCGGGCAGATTCCCGGTCACAGCACGCAGCCCGGCCGCGGGGACCGAGGCGTGGGCGAGATCCCGGAACGGGACGACGTTCTCCTCCAGCAGCTCGCTCTCCCAGTAGTCCGCGCAGCGTTCGCGGTCGCCCAGATCCTCCACCAGCATCGGCGCCGTGATGAGCCCGGTCTCGGGATCGGTGGCCGCCCACACGGCCGCGTCGAACGGCACCACCCGCCGCAGCCGCGCCGAGGCCCGCCCGAAGAGATCGCCGGCGTCGGTGCCCTCCGGCACCTCGAGACCGCCCATGAGGTCCTCCCCGTCGTCTCCCCCAGCTTGCGCGGCCGTCTTCTTCGCGCCAACCCCCCAACTGAGGGGGTCACTCCACGACGATCGCCCGCAGCGAGGGGATGGGCTTGCCCCGCGCCGGTGCCGAGGCTTGGGGCATGGATATCGCAATCATCGGCGGCGGCGCGGCCGCGGTCGGGCTGCTGGACGCTTTGGCCGGTGCCGCCCAGGCGCAAGGATCGATCACGGTGTTCGAGCCGTCCCCCGACCGGTGGCGGGGCCGCCCCTACGGGCCGGACCTGGACTCGGTGCTGGTCAACGTCCCGCCCGCCATCATGTCGATCCGCCACGGAGACCCCGGTCACTACAGCGCCTGGCTCGGGACGCGGGGCGAGGCGTACCTGGACCAACGTTTCGGGCAGCCGCTCGTCCCGCGCGCCCTCTACGGCGAATACCTGGAGCACACGGCCGAAAAAGCGGTCGCGGAGCTACGCGAACGCGGCCAGCGGGTGGAAGTCGCCGCCGCCTCGGTGGTCGGCCTGGCGCGGTCCGCCGGCCGCCTGACCCTGCATACCGAAGACGGGAGCAGGCATGTCGCCGACCAGGTCGCACTGTGCGTGGGCAGCGGCCGTCCCCACGACCACTACGGGCTGGAGGGCACGCCCGGGTTCGTGGGCGACCCCTACCCGCTGGCGCGGACGCTGGACGGCATGACACCGGGCAGCGATGTGGCCGTGATCGGCAGCGGCCTGACCGCCGTAGACGTCGTCGTGTCGCTCGCGGCGCGGGGGCACACCGGACGGATCAGCATGGTGTCGCGGACCGGCATGCTCCCCCACGTCTGGCAGCGGCCGCGCGCCCACCGGCCCCGGCACGTAACCACCGAACGGGTCAAGGCCCATGGTGAGATCACACTCGACTGGCTGGCCAGGCTGCTGCGCGCCGAACTGGCGGACGCCGGGGAGGATCTCGACGCACTCCTTGCCGATCTGCGGGCGGCGCGGACCGAGGACCCCGTCCAGCGGCTGCGGCGCCAGGTCGAGGCAGTCGACGCGCCGGAGATCGGCCGTCGCGTCCTCCAGGAGACCTCGCACACCGTGGGCCCGTACGCCTGGCGACTCCTCGCCGACCACGACAAGAACCGTCTGCGCGCGCATTTCCGTACCGCCACCAGCCTCGCCTCGCCGATGGTGCCGGTGAACGCCGCACGGCTGCTGCGACTGTTCGACTCCGGCCAACTGGACCCCGTCGGAGGGGTGAACAGCATCGAGCGCAGGAACGGAAGGTTCCATGTCGACGCGGAGGGAACCACGAGGACCGCCGACCTGGTCATCAACGCCGTGAACCCTCCACCGCACGCGATCCCGCAAGCCGCAGTGGCCTTGGTCAACTCCCTCGTCGCCAAGGGCCTGGCGACACCGCACCCCTCCGGCGGCGTGGTCCCGGCCGCCCCGCGCCTGCACATCGTGGGCGACCTCGCCGGGGACGGCCCGTTCATCACCTCCGGCATCCCAGGCGTGGCCGCCCAGGGCGCAGCGGCCGCCCGAGCGATCCTCGCCCCGGTCACCTGATCGCGTGAGCCGCGCGGGGCGGCCAAGAGCGGATCAGTGGCCTTCGTTCTCGGCGTCGATCCACACCAGCCGCCCGCCGCCGCCCCGCGTGAACCGGCTGAGGGCCGTCTGAGCGGAGGACGACCTGCCAAAGACCCTGGTATGGGGCAGGTAGAGCAGGGTCTCGTCGTCGAAGGCCATGCCCCATCCGACGACCCCGGCGTCCTCGTCCTCCGCCCACACCTCGCACAGCGCGAACCTGCGCGGCGCGAACTCCACGGACATCTCCGTGAGCTCAGCCATGAGCGCCCTCTCGTCCCCGAAGATCGCCGACATGCCCAGTCCCGTTGACCTTTGACTCGCGTCCATGCGCCCGCCTCCGTTGATCGAGCAACACAAGCAAATTTGTAGAGTAGTCGAAGTGAAACACAGTGTGACGATGAACGCCACTGATTCGCCCACATCCGGTAGCCCTGGTTGGCATGATGAGCTCGCCGAGCACGCATCCACAGCGAACGAGGAGATGGGGATGTCCAGCCTGAGGCAGAGCACTGTAGGCGTCAGAGGTCTTGGCGCTGAGTTGCGTGAGTTGCGCAAGGCTAGGCAACTCAGCGGACGGAAGGTCGCGGGCCAGCTCGGCTGGCAGGTATCGAAGATCTCTCGCATCGAGAACGGCAAGCAGGGCATCAAGGTCGAGGACGTCGCCTCGCTGCTCGTCGTCTATGGGGTCACCGGTGAGGAACGCAGCCGACTCCTGTCCACGGCCGAGCGCGCGAACAATCCCGGCTGGTGGGAGACCAACGGCGGACTGTCAGACGAGTCGCGGACACTGATCCAGCTGGAGGCCACGGCAACGCAGATCATCGAGGTCCAACCACTGGTGATTCCCGGGCTGCTCCAAACCCCGGACTACACCCGCGCGGTCATGAAAAGCTGCGACGTACCGGAGCCGGAGGTCGAGGTCCGGGTAGTCGCCCGGATGGGGCGCCAGGCCATCCTCAGCAGGGACGAGCCACCCACCCTGCACGCGATCGTCGACGAGATGGCACTGCGCCGGGCCCTCGGCAGCTCACGCACCATGGCCCGCCAACTACGGCGGCTCACCGAAGCAGCCGAAGAGCCGAACGTCACGCTCCGGGTGTTGCCCTTTACGCTCGGCGGGCATCCCGGGTTGGACGGCCCCTTCATCGTCATGGACTTCGCTCGGGCCAAGCCAGTGGTGTATCTGGATCACAAGCTTTCAGGCCTCTTCCTGGAGGAACCGGCACATGTCGCCTTCTTCCGGCAGCAGGCGGATACGCTGACAGAGATGGCGATGAGCCTGGCGGAGTCGATCGATTTCGTTGCGCGCCTCGCACGAGAGCACGATCGAGAGTGAGGGAGACCGGGATGAGCAGGCCGGAGCTGGCGGGCGCCCGGTGGCGGAAGAGCGCTCACAGCGGTTCTAATGCAGCCTGCGTTGAGGTCGCCCGCATCTGGCGTACGAGCAGCCACAGCGGCTCCAATGCGGACTGCGTGGAGGTCGCTTCGGGGGACGGCGGGGTGGCCGTCCGTGACTCCAAGAACCCTGACGGCCCCGTGCTGATGTGCGACGGCGTCCAGTGGGCCGCTCTCCTGGACGCCATCAAGAACGGAACCTTCGCCCCGGCCTGACCTCCCACGCGGCAGGTTTCCCTCCCCCGGCGGTACACGGTGTTATGGCGCGCGTTCAGTACGCATGTTCTTGACGACCTGACCGGCATCGCGTGAGTCTCCGTTTGAACAGGTCTGGAACCGCGCCGTCGACCACTCCGACTACAAGCCGGCCCGCTGACCCTCCGCTACTGGTCCTCGTACTCGTCCAGCGCGGCCAACGCGCCCCGGATCAGTGCGACCGCCTGATCGCCGTACACGGCCAGTGCGACCATGCGTTCCCACGCCCGCAGGTAACCGCCGGCCTCCTCGGGGGTCATGATCGACAGGTAGCCGCTGACCAACTCGACGGTCACAAGCCGGTCATCGCTGATCAGGAACGTCTCGTCCAGCCACACGCCGAACCCGCCGACGTCGCGCTCCCAGGCCCAGGGGATGATGCCGAGGCTCAACCGACGGGAGACGCATGGCGTCCAAGAGGTGGTGAAGCTACTCGCGGTGCGTGGCGAGCGGGCAGGCGCGATGATAGAGCGCCTCTTGCTCCTGCACGACCACGATCCGCCGGCGGGGTGGGGAGACATGCCGGAGCACAGGCGCCACAGCCTTGCTTGCTCGGTGACTGCGTCCCCTTCATTGCCAGGACAATAAGCGGATCAGTGGTCGGCATTGACCGAGCGGGACGGCCCTCGCGGACACATAAAGATCACTCGCGAATATCGATCTAGAGGAAGCGAATCTTCTTCTCCGGGGCCAATCCGATACCAGGCGGTAGCCAACGCGAGATGGCCACGCCTGGCCAGCTTGCCCGGCGGGACAGCCGCGAAAGCGCGAGCTAGGGTCACTTAAGAAGCGACCGATTCGCAATCCAGTCAATGAGCCTGGGCACGTCAGGCACGGCGAGGAAGGGGTACACAAATGGAACTCTCCACCGAGCAGGTGATCGATTCCGGCTACGGACAGAACGATCCCGAAGTCGAGAAGGTCTATAAAGCACTGGAGGGCTACCTCGGAGACACGGCGCCGCGTTTCTATATGCCACATGGGGCGAACTTCGGGCACCAGGCTTCCACTCTGCAGTTCCTCAAGCGCTTCATCGCTCTCGGGATCATCAAGCGGGCGGAGATCGTCTACTACTCGGAAGAGACCTTGGAGAAGCTGAGGAAGCTGCTGCCGCAACTGGGCGAGGGCGCCCTCCCGCAGTCGGTGGACGTATCCAGCGGAGGAAGGACCGTCCCGGTCAGCGTGGTGGCCTTGGAGCGTGTGTCCGGACAGGCCAGACTGGCCATCAGTGGCGGCTGGGACTACACGCCCGCACCCAAGCTGACCGTGTTCGAGGAGTTGAAGAAGAAGCGGCAGCCCGTCGACCCAGACCCGCCGAGCGACTCCGATGGCGCGAAGAGGCCGCCCTTCCTCGACGAGGAGATCGCGGCCTTGAAATCCACGGTCGTCATCGCCGTCCAGCCGTTCACCTGGGAGACCGAGACGACGAAGATCAACAGTTTTGTCCACATCGTCCCGGGCAACAAGACATTCTTCCTCGGTGAAAAACTGAAGCAACAGAATTTCGAGTACATGTTCTACCGGCGTCCCAGACCGCAACTGTCCGATGCGGCCTGGAAGGCTCTCCTCGAGATTCCGGGGAAGAGGGAGGCCGTGGCGGCGGCCAAGGCGGTGCTCGAAGGAGTGCGCGAGAGGCGGCTCTTCTGTCCGGTGTACGGGATCGCCGATGGGACGTCCGCCGCCCGTAACTCACCTCCCGTCACAGTGGCCCTCTTCAATCTGGCCGGAATGATCCGCGTCCTTCAGGAGGACGAACCGCAATTCAAGAAGGGGGCGGTCATCCTTCTCCTGCGCGGCCTGCAAGACCAGACGTGGACTGCCGTCAAGACCAGATTCGAGGAGAATGATCAGGACGATCGTGCGGTCCGTGACTTCACCCGCAAATATCTGCACGCTCACGAAAAGGCGAAGGTCATCGTGAGGCAGGCCGAGCGGGACGCCACGGCGATCTCCGAGGCGATCGGGAATCTACAGGCGGACGAGGTCCTGGTCCTCAGCCTGGACGGACTGCCGCAGGACGTGTTCGACCTCATGTACGCGGAGGCCACCCTGCCCTCGCTGTTCGAGGGAGCGGGCACGGCGGGCCTGGTGGTCTCACTCGGACTCCCCTACATCCGGTTCAGCACCATCGCCTACCCGGTGCTGCCGTTCGGCGGGGCAGCGTCGGATGAGTCATCGGCCGCGCAGAAAGCCGCGGAGTGGATGGCCACGGCACCGAGTTCGTGGAAGACCGCGGGAGTCATCCCGCCGGTGGCCCTCGCCCGCCACACACGCGACTCGTATGACGAGGCGAAGAAGCAGCACACGTACTTCGCCGGGCTCGGCTCACATCTGCAGAAATATCCCCTGCAGGACAAGCTGACCGCGGCACTGAAATGGGTGGTCGACGAGCAGTTGCTTCCGAAGCACGACTAGGCCAGGTGTTCAGACCAGGCGCAGCCTGATCGTGGCGGTCGTCCCGAGCCGGGTGATGCTCTGGGACACGTCCGGGCGCGGCCGCGGGATGTCGAGGTCCATGCCGGGCCCGGCCGCACGATCGGTTCGTCACGCGGCCGGCCCGGGTCATATGGGGGTCAGGTGCTGACGAGGGGGAGGCTCAGGCCGGGCTTTCCGAAATGGCCGACGCCGTCGGTGCGGCGGGCGGCTTCGAGGCGTTCGGCGGGGACCTTGCCGTAGGTGGTGGTGCGCTGCCGGGCCGGGCGGCCGGCGGCGGCGGCGATCTCCTCCAGGGAGGTGATGGTCTTGAACGAGCCGTTCTCCGAGCCCGCCATCCGGCTGATGGTCTCCTCCATGAGGGTTCCGCCGAGGTCGTTGACTCCGCCCTGGAGGACCCGGGTGCACAGCTCGTCGCCCAGCTTCACCCAGGACGTCTGGATGTTGGAGATCGCGCCGTGCAGCAGGATCCGGGCTAGGGCGTGCACCGCGATGTTCTCCCGGACGGTGGGCCCGGGACGCGCCAGCCCGGCCAGGTAGATCGGCGAGCTGTGGTGCACGAACGGCAGCAGGACGAACTCGGTGAACCCGCCGGTCCGGTCCTGGATGGACCGCAGCAGCTTGAGGTGCGCCACCCAGTGCGCGGGGTTGTCGACGTGCCCGTACATCATCGTGGACGTCGTCGGCATGCCCAGCTCGTGCGCGGTGGTGACGACCTCGATCCACTGGTCGGCGGGCAGCTTGCCCTTGGTCAGCACCCAGCGGACCTCGTCGTCGAGGATCTCGGCGGCGGTGCCGGGCAGCGAGTCGACCCCGGCCTCCCGGGCGCCCTGCAGCCACTCGCGGATCGACAGGTCGGTGCGGCTGGCGCCGTTGACGACCTCCATCGGGCTGTAGGAGTGCAGGTGGATCTCCGGGGCGCGCTTCTTGACCTCGCGGGCGAGGTCGAAGTAGGCGGTGCCGGGCAGGTCGGGGTGGATGCCGCCCTGCATGCAGACCTCGGTGGCGCCGGCCGCCCACGCCTCGTCCACCCGGTCGCCGACCTGGGAGAGGGAGAGGGTGTAGGCGTCCGCGTCGGTGCGGCGCTGGGCGAACGCGCAGAACCGGCAGCCGGTGTAGCAGACGTTGGTGAAGTTGATGTTGCGGGTGACGACGTAGGTGACCTCGTCGCCGGTCGCGTCGCGGCGCAGGTCGTCGGCGATCTTCGCGAGGGCGTCCAGTTCGGGGCCGTCGGCGTGCAGCAGGGCGAGCGCCTGGTCGTCCGACAGGCCGGCCGGGTCCCGCTCGGCGTGCGCGAGGGCCGTCTTGATGTCGCTGTCGAAGCGCTGCGGGGCGCTCATGCGGTCGCGGAGCGCGTCCCAGTCGCCGTAGACGGAGTCGAAGTCCTCTCGGCGGTCGCCGGTCCGGCCGGTGGTGTCGATCTCGACGTGCAGGTCGGTGCGGCCGAACGACTCGAAGCCGCCATCGGGTTCCTGCCAGGGGCGCCCCTCGGGGATCGCGTCCTCGCGGGCCAGGCCGGTCGCGGGGTCGGCGAGCGCGGCGACGTGCGCTTTCAGCCGCGGGTCCAGCCACGGCTCGCCGCGTTTGACGTACTCGGGGTAGATCGTCAGCCGCTCGCGCAGCGTGAATCCCTGTTCGGCGGTGCGGGCGGCCAGCTTGTCGATCTGCGGCCACGGACGCTCGGGATTGACGTGGTCGGGCGTCAGGGGCGACACCCCGCCCCAGTCGTCGATCCCGGCCCGCAGCATCAGCGCGTACTGGTCGTCCACCAGGTTGGGCGGCGCCTGGACGCGCGCCTTCGGGCCGAGCAGCAGCCGGGTGACCGCGATCGTCGCCGCCAGCTCCGCCAGCTCGGCGTCGGGGGTGCCGCGCATCTTGGTGTCGGGCTTGGCGCGGAAGTTCTGGACGATGACCTCCTGGATCGCCCCGTACTCGCGCATCGTCTTGCGGATCGCGAAGATGGCGTCGGCGCGTTCGCGGACGGTCTCGCCGATGCCGATGAGGATGCCGGTGGTGAACGGGACGTTGGTGCGGCCCGCGTCCTCCAGCACCCGCAGCCGCACCGCCGGGTCCTTGTCCGGGGAGCCGAAGTGCGGCCCGCCCTTCTCGCTGAACAGCCGGGTCGCGGTCGTCTCCAGCATCATCCCCATCGAGGGCGACACCGGCTTGAGGCGCTGGAAGTCGCGCCAGCCGAGGACGCCCGGGTTGAGGTGCGGGAGCAGCCCGGTCTCCTCCAGCACCCGGACGGCCATCGCGCGCACGTAGGACAGGGTGTCGTCATAGCCGTGCGCGTCCAGCCACTCCCGGGCCGGCTTCCAGCGGTCCTCGGGCCGGTCGCCAAGGGTGAACAGCGCCTCCTTGCAGCCCATCGCCGCGCCCTGCCGGGCGATCTCCAGGACCTCGTCCGGGCCGAGGAACGGGGAGTCCAGCTTGTGCGGCACGGTGGCGAAGGTGCAGTAGCCGCAGCGGTCGCGGCACAGCCGGGTCAGGGGGATGAAGACCTTGCGGCTGTAGGTGATGACGCCGGGCCGTCCGGCGGCCTCCAGACCTGCGTCCCGGGTGCGGGCCGCGTAGGTGAGAAGATCGTCGAGCTGCGCGCCGCGGGCGTGCAGCAGGGTGGCGGCCTCGTCCAGGTCCAATGTCTTGCCATCGCGTGCCCGGGCCAGGGCCCGGCGGAGCGCACTCTCCGTCACGCTGCTGTTCATGGCGTCCATGACATGGCACTCTATGCCAAGCGTCATAGAAAGAAGAGAGCCGGGGGCCGCTCCTTTTCCCACATCCAGCCTCCGCGCGGCCTGTTCTATTCCCCGTCGGGGACGCCCCGCACGATCGAGGGCCGCCGGGCGGCCAGCGCGTCCGCCGACTCGCGCAGCGCCGCCATCACGGCGCGCACCGAAGGGCGCACCTCGGCGCCCGTCCGCGTCCACATCACCATGCGGCGCAGCACCCGGGCCTCGGCGATGTCGCGCACCGCCAGGCCCTCCTCGCGCTCGGCCTGCGCCAGATCGGGGACCAGGCACGCCGCGCCGCCGTGCGCCACCATCATGAAGATCACCAGGAAGTCGTTCGACCGGAACCGCACCCGCGGCCGGAACCCGCCCAGCTCCACGCACGTGCGCTCCAGCAGGTCGGCGTGGTTGGTGCCGACATGCCCGGTGGCCCACGAGCGGTCGGCCAGCCGCGCGATGCGCACCGGCTCCCCGCTCGCCGCCTCCGGATCGTCCTCGCCCAGCGCGATCCGCATCGGCTCGGTCGCCAGCACCTCCGCGGCCAGCTCGGGACGGTGCGGACGCGGCAGATGCGTGTACTCGTCGGTCAGCACCACGTCGATCTCGCGCAGCACCAGCGCCTGCAGGACCCGGTGGAACTCCTCGTCCAGGACGTCCACCACCAGCTCCGGGTACGCGGCGGCCAGCCGGGGCAGCGCCGGCGCCAGCACGTTCGTCAGCGCCGTCTGGAAGCCGACCAGCCGCACCACGCCCGCCACCCGGCCGCTGGCCGCCAGCGTCTCCTCCTCCGCCCGCTGCGCCTGCGCCAGCAGCGTCTCGGCGTGCCCGGCCAGCACCTCGCCCGCCTCGGTCAGCCGCAGCCGCCGCCCGACCCGCTCGACCAGCGTCACGCCCACCTCCCGCTGCAACTGCGCGAGCTGCTGGGAGACCGCGGACGGGGAGTAGCCGAGGGCCTCGGCCACCGCGCCGACGGTGCCGCGCATCTCCAGCTCGCGCAGCATCCGCAACCGCCCCAGATCCAACATTGTGAAGGGATTCTTACACGAACCCTGCAGAAACAGTCGCTGGACCTGAAAGATGAGCCGGGCGACAATGGAGTCACCGCGGAAAAAGAAGTCCCTGGCCAGGGCACGACCCCTCATCCCGAAGGACAGAACCCATGTGGCTCGTGCTCGCCCTCATCATCGCCCTCGCCGTACTCGGCCCCCTGTTCGGCGCCGACTCCCGCGACGGCCTCGACTGGGCCCGCGGCGACTTCTGGTTGCGCCGCAGGCTGCGTCCGGACCGGATCAGAAACTCCGATAGTCCCGCACGGGAAGGCGCGGCCCCCGCCTCGGCGGAGCGGCGCCGGTCAGTTCCAGCAGCCGGGTGACCCGATGCCGGTGACCCGCGTACGGGGCCAGCAGCTCCAGCATCCCGGCGTCGTCGACCTTCCGGCCGACCAGGGACCAGCCCACCACACCGGGCAGGTGGTAGTCGCCGACGGAGACCGCGTCGGCGTCGCCGGCGGCCCGCTGCAGGACCTCCGCCGCAGTCCACACCCCGATCCCCGGCAGCGTCCGCAGCCGGGGATCGGCGGCACCGCCGTCCCGGAGGAGGGCCTCCAGCCGGCCCGCGACCCGCGCGGCACCGATGATCGTCCGCGCCCGGACCGCCTCGGCGCCCGACCGGTGCCACTCCCACGACGGGATCCGGATCCACACCTCGGGCGGCGGCGGCACCCGCAGCCACGGCGCGCCCGGAGCGGGCCGGCCGAACCGGCGCACCAGGTACCGCCAGGCCCGCCAGGCCTCGGTGGTCAGGACCTTCTGCTCCAGCACCGCCGGGACCAGCGCCTCGAAGACCCGGCCCGAACGGCCGATGCGCAAACCGGGATGCCGCAGCACCGCCTCCCCGACGAGCGGATGCCGGGCCTCGAACTCCTCGGGGACGTCCCGCGCCCCCAGCAGGTCGGGGACCCCTTCGAGCAGCCACATGGCGCCCGGCCCCCACGCCGCGGCCTCGACGACGCTCCCCGGCTCCCGCGCGTCCCCGCGCTGCCGCAGCCGGAGGGTGCCCGGCCCGTCCGGGGTGGACGAGGCACGCCAGACCGTCCCGTCAGGCCCCGTACGGAACGCCGGATCCCCTAGCCCGCGCCGGTGCGGGCGCAGCGTCAGTTCCAGATCCAGGGCGAACGGCGCCCGCCACTCCCGCGTCCCGTCCGGCTCCGCCGCCGCGACCCCGGCGAGCCTGGACGAGACGTGCTCAGGCATCGGTGGAGAACCGCAACGCCGTCGGCGGCAGCTTGATGCCCGGCCAGACCCGCACGCCGCCGCGCAGCTCGTTGCCCGGCCCCACCACCGCGCCGTCCCCGAGGACGACGCCGTCCAGCACCGCGCCGGGCCCGACCCGCGCGCCGCGGCTCAGCACCGAATCGCGGACCGTGGCGCCCTCGGCCACGAACGCCTCGTCCAGCAGCACGCTGCCGATCACCGTCGCACCGGCCTCCACGACCGCGCCCCGCCCGACCGCCGTGCCGCCGCGCACCACCGCGCCCGGCGACACCCGCGACCGTTCCAGCGCCAGCCGCTCACCCGGCTCGCCCGGCATCGCCGACGACGCCAGCCGGCCCAGCACCAGGTCGCGGGAACCCTGCACGAACGCCTCCGGGGTGCCCACATCCAGCCAGTACCCCGACTCCACGTACCCCATCACGACCGCGCCCGACTCGATCAGGTCGGGGAAGGTCTCCCGCTCCACGGACACGACCTCGTCCTCGGGGATCGCGTCGATCGCCTTGCGGCGGAACACGTAGCAGCCCGCGTTGATCTGGTCGGTCACCGGATGCGAGGTCTTCTCCAGGAACGCGGTGACCCGGCCCTCCCCGTCGGTCGGCACGCAGCCGAACCGGGACGGGTCGTCCACCGGCGTCAGATGCAGCGTCACCGCCGCCCCGGCCTCCTCGTGCAGCGCCACCTGCGCCGGCACGTCGTGCCCGGACAGGATGTCGCCGTTGAGGATCAGTACCGGCTCGTCGGGGCCGCAGGTCAGCGCGCCCGCCGCGTTGCGGATCGCGCCGCCGGTGCCGAGCGGCTCGTCCTCGCTCACGTAGACCAGGTCGACGCCGTGCGCGCGGGTGCCGAACGCCGCCTCGAACATCTCCGCCCGGTACGAGGTGGCGAACACGATGCGGTCGACCCCGGCCGCCCTGGCGCGGGCCAGCTGGTGCGCCAGGAACGGGACCCCCGCCGTGGGAAGCAGCGGTTTGGGGGTGGAGATGGTCAGCGGTCGCAGGCGGGTGCCCTGGCCTCCGACCAACAGAATCGCTTCCACCAGGCTCCTTTCTCGGCGGACCGGGCGGCGCCCCGGCTCCCACGGCTGAAAAACGTTCGGCAGAGCCTACTGGTGCCCCGTTAACGGGAGCCCCGCGTCCGGGGGCAGGTCATCTCGGGGCCGCGTACTGGGCGACGGCCCGATCGAACGCCGCCAGGTGCGCCTCCGCCGAGGCCGTCCAGCCGAACCCCTGCGAGCGCGCGTACGCCGCGTCGGCCAGCACCGTACGGCGCTCCGGGTCCTCGATCAGCTCCTCCAGGGCGGCGGCGATGGACGACGGGTCGGGCTCGGTGTAGGCGACCGCGTCGCCGCCGACCTCCGGCAGCGGCCCGCGCCGCGTCGTCAGCACCGGGGCGCCGCACGCCATCGCCTCCAGGACGGGCAATCCGAATCCCTCCCCCTTGCTCGGCAACACCACCGCCAGCGCGCCCCCGAAGAAGCCCGGCAGCTCCGCCGAGGGCAGGTACCCGGGACGCACCACCCGCAGCTCCAGCGGCACGGTCGCCAGCGCGGCGTCGACCTCGTCGTCCCAGCCGCCGCTGCCCGCCAGCACCAGCGCCGGCGCGTCCGGGTAGTGGGAGCAGGCCCGCACCCAGCCCCGGATCAGGTTCGGGACGTTCTTGCGCGGCTCCAGCGCGCCCAGATACGCGACGTAGGGACGGCCGTCCAGGCCGAGCCGCTCGGAGACCCGCTTGACCTCGTCCTCCGCCGGCCGGTGGAACACCTCGTGATCGACCCCGTGGCGGGCCACGTCGATCGCGGCGGGATCGGCCTCCAGCAGCCGCACCAGCTCGTCCCGCGTCGCCCGCGACGGCGCGATCAGCCGGGTCGCGCCGCGCACCGCCGCCTGAGTCGCCGACCTGACGTAGGCGGTGCGCACCGGATCGTGGGTCTCCGGCTCGGCGAACGGCGTCACGTCGTGGATCGTCACCACCGTCGGGCGGCCCGCGTGCAGCGGGATGGTGGAGGCCGGCAGGTGGATCACGTCCGCGCCGACCTGGGCGGCCGCGTCCTGGACGATCCGGGCCCGCGGCGCGAGCGCGCCGTACCGCTCCTCGTCCGCGAGCCGGCACGCGACCGCGAGATCGGCGCCGAGCTCGTGCAGGGCCCGCAGCAGCCCGTCGACGTAGCGTCCCAGCGCCCCGCGATCGGCGGGCACTGCGGTCGCATCGAGCAGAATCCGAGGTGCCAAGGGTTCACCCCTATCCCGGCTCGGCCAGTGTGAGGAAGGTCACTCCCGTCCGGTCAGAGCCTACGCCGAAAGCGGCCGTTCAGCCGCGCTTACGGGCGCGGATCAGCACGATGCTGCCGCGCTCGTTCGGCGCCTTCCGGTCACCCATGGCCACCAGCGGCGCCAGCGGCGCCGCAGCGTTGAAACCGACCTTGCCGCCGTAGGCCGACAGCGACAGGTACAGCCGCTCGGCCGCCGCGGTGCGGAACTGGTACGAGTGCCGCACCAGGTCGAGGCCGCGCTCGTCCATCAGCTTGCCGAGGCTGTCGTGGGTGTAGGTGTGCTGCACGTGGTACTTGGACTTGTGCGCGTCGCGCAGCTTCGGCCAGGCGTCGGCGCGGCTCAGCACGTCGGCGGACATGAAGATCTCGCCGCCGGGCTTGAGCACCCGCGCCATCTCGTCGAGGGACTTCCCGCCGTCGTCGAAGTGCTCGATCGCGCAGACCGACAGGACCGCGTCGAACGACCCGTCGGCGAACGGCAGCCGCAGCGCGTCGCACTCGATCAGCGCGGGCGCGTTGGCGAGCGTCCGGCCGTACACCATCTTCTTGCGGGCCAGGTCGATCGAGACCGCGTCGGCGCCGCGCCTGCGGGCCTGCCCGGCCCAGTAGCCGTCGCCGCCGGCCACGTCGAGGACGCGCCTGCCGCGCAGATCGCCGCCCATCCAGTCGAGCAGCGTCCCCGCCTCGCGGTACCGGCACACGTGCACCTGGTGGCCCATGAAGGCGACCACATCCGAAATCTTCATCGCCGACAACTGTAAGCCGACACGTAGGCGAACTGTGCGAACTCCAGGTGACGAGAAAGCCGCGTCCCGGCGCCGGGTCCGCGCTGCGGATAGCCTGGGCGGGTGTTGTCGAAGGTCGTCCTGATGCGGATTCTGCGCGTCCTGCTGGTGCTGCTCGCGCTGGGGTTCTGCGCCTACAGCCTGATCTCCCAGTGGGACGAGACGGTGCGGGCGTTCGGGCAGATGTCGTGGCCGACGCTGCTGGGGGCCTTCGCGACGGGCTGCGCCGGCCTGTTCGTGTGGATGCTCGGCTGGCGGACCTACCTGGCCGGGCTCGGCTCGCCGCTGCCGGTGCGGGCCACCTTCCGGATCTCCAACATCTCCCAGCTCGGCAAGTACGTGCCGGGCAAGGTGTGGGCGCTGGTCACGCAGATCGAGATGACCCGCGAGCACAAGGTGCCGGCGCTGCGCAGCTTCAGCTCCACGCTGCTGGCGGTGGCCACCTCGTGCGCGTGCGGGCTGGCCGTGGCGGCGGTGACGCTGCCGCTGACCTCGGACGCGGCCCGGGACCGCTACTGGTGGCTGTTCCTGCTCGCGCCGGTGATGCTGGCCGCGCTGCACCCGAAGATCGTGACCTGGGCGCTGAACACCGCGCTCAAGCTGGCGCGGCGGCCCCCACTGGAGCACCCGGTGAGCCTGGGGACGACCCTGGTCGCGGTGGCGTGGACGATCCTCGGCTGGGCGCTGTTCGGCGTCCACACCTGGCTGCTGTGCGAGGCGGTCGGCGGCGAAGGCGCCGGGCTGGTGTTCCAGGCGTCGGGCGCGTACGCGCTGGCGTTCGTGGTGGGCCTGCTGGTCTTCATCGCGCCGGGCGGCATCGGCGCGCGCGAGGCCGTCCTGGTGATGGTGCTCGGGCCGGTGCTGCCCGCGGGCGCGCCGATCGTGGTCGCGCTCGCGTCGCGGGTCGTGCTGACGCTCGCCGACCTCGCCGGCGCCGGAATCGCCTTCCTGATGGGCCGGGGCGGCCGGGCGGCCGCCCCGGGCACGGCGGAGAGCCTGGATCAGGAAGAGGAAAGGGAAGAGGGCGTCACCAGCACGTCCACGTAGGTCTCCCACAGCGGCGTGTGGTCCACGGGACGGACCCCCGCGCGCAGCCGCTCGGGCTCGCCCGGGGCGTAGAACCGCTTGAGGGCGTCGGTGAGGGAGCCCGCGTCGTCGGGGTCGCAGACGAGCCCGTCGACGCCGTCGCGGACCTGATCGGGAAAGCCGCCCACGCGGGTGGCGATGACCGGGATGCCGTACTCGTAGGCCATCCACACGTTCTGCGAGGCCGTCGCCGTGCGGTACGGCAGGACGAGGGCGTCGGCGGCGCCGAACAGGGCGGGGACATCGGCGCCGGGCACGTAGCCCGGCCGCAGGTCCACGCGCTCGGTGAGGCCCAGCTCCGCGATGAGGGCGCGGGTCTCGTCCACGCCGCCCCAGAACTCGCCCGCGACGGTGAGCGAAACCCCCTCGGGACCGGCCGCGAGGGCCCGCAGCAGCACGTCCAGCCCCTTGTACGGGCGGATCATCCCGAAGAAGAGCAGCCGCTCGTGCCGCTGCGCCCCGCCGGCCGCGGCGGCGGGGGCGGCGGGCAGGTGGGCGGGCATCTCGGCCACGCTCACCGGGCGCGTGGTGAGCCCGCGCGCCAGCTCCGCCTGCTGCTCGGAGTGGACCAGGACCCCGTCGACGCGCCGCAGCAGCGCCTTCATCAGGGGCATGTCGTACGGCTTGCGCTCGTGCGGCAGGACGTTGTGGCACAGCGCCACCACCCGGGCACGGCGCCGCAGGCCCGACAGGATGCCCAGGTAGGCCGGGACCTGGACGGGGCTGAGCACCGCCGGCACCACCAGGTCGTGGGAGCGCAGGTCGCGGCCGGTGCGCCACCAGCCGTCCGGGCGGCGCCAGTCGAGCCGCCGCCGCGTCCCGGGGAACGGCTCGCCCTCCGGCTCGGAGATCGTCTGCTGCCCGGGATAGAGGAACGACGGGTACTGGGCGCGCCACGACTCGATCACCACGGAGTGCCCCGCGGCGTCCAGCCGGTGCGCCAGCTCGGTGGTGTGGTGCGCGCCGCCGCCCTTGAACGGGAACGCCGGCCCCACGATCGCGATCTTCATGCCGGCCCCGGTCAGGTGTCGCCGCGGGAGCGGACGATCAGGTCGGCCAGCAGCGCCAGCGAGGCGATCAGCAACCCCGAAATGAAGATCATCACGGTGTTGTTGGCGAAGTAGCCGAAGTGCACGACCATGTCGAACACGCCCTTGCCGATCCCGATCGCCAGCAGCCACAGCGCCAGCGGCATCAGCACCTTGAGCGGGTTGAAGTACATCACCATCCGCAGCACCTGCAGGATGTAGCGGTAGGCGTCCTTGAAGAACTTGAACTTGGACTTGCCCGCCCGCTTGGCGTAGTCGATCGGCACGTACTTGACCGGGTGCTGGTTGGACAGGAACGCGATGGTGATCGTGGTGACGCAGGAGAACCCGGGCGGCAGCAGCCGCAGGTAGGGCAGCGACACCTCGCGCCGGAACGCGCGCAGCCCCGAGTTCAGGTCGGGGATCTTGGAGTTGGTCAGCCGCTCGGCGATCTTGCGGATGAACCACTTGGCGGGCACCCGCATCGCCTTGTGCGAGCCCTCCTCGCTGGTGCGCGCCCCGACCACCTGGTCGATCGAGGGGTCGGTGTCGAGCATCTCGACCAGGTCGGGGATCCGCTCGTTGGGATAGGACATGTCCGCGTCGGTCCACACCACGATCTCGCCGCGGGCCTGCTGGCTGCCGATCCGGCGGACCGTCCCCGAGCCGCTGTTGTGCTGGAAGGCCATGATCCGCATGTTCGGGAAGCGCGGCGCGGCCTCCCGCAGCCGCGCCAGGGTGTCGTCGGTCGAGCGGTCGTCGACGGCCAGCAGCTCATAGCTCTTGCCGCTGTTGTCCATCGCCTTGCAGATGCGCTCGACCTCGTCGATGACGTGGTCCTGCTCGTTGTAGCAAGGCAGGACGATCGTCACGTGGACAGGGTCGTCCGCCGCGGCCGGTGCCGTGCTGGCGGCGTCCGGGGACGGCTCCGCGGCCAGCGTGGCGGTCGGTGGCGCGGGCGGCTCGGTGGGCTCGGTACTCACGCCGGGCGAGAATACTCGCCCCCGGGTACCGATAACGTCTTGGTGGCGCACTGTTCACCTGCGCGCGGGGCAACCGAGGCCTTCAGTCGGTCTGTATTTCCAGCCGCTCTGTCTTCTCAGCCGCCGCCGGGCGGAGGCGGCTCGGCCAGCCACACGTCCACCGTCAGGCCCCAGGTGCCGTTGGGCGGCTCGGTGAGCGTCCGCTCGTCCTGGCGAGCGCGCAGCGCGACGGCCCGGACCGGCCGGCCGTGCGGCTCGACGTACGGCGCGACCTGCTTGGCATCGCCGCCCAGGAGCACCGGCCGCCGCCCGGCCGCGTAGATCTTGCCGATGACGCGGCGCACGTCCGCCGGCGTGGCGCTGGAGACCGTGCGGGCCGACGGCACCCCGCACATGCCCCGGATGACCTGGAGGAACCGGTCGGCGTTGGAGCGGTCGACGACCACCGCCGAGCGGCCCGGGCCGAGCCGCTCGCACAGCCCGCGGACGGCCGCCGCCTCGCCCTGGTCGGTCCTGGAGACGATGATCCCGGCCGACGACAGCAGGATCGGCGCCAGGAGCAGCACCGCCGCCGCGACGGCGGACCAGCGGACGGTGCGCGGCCCGTACCCGGCGCGCCTGATCCGCCGCATCGTCCAGGCCGTCCCCCAGACCGCGAGCAGCAGCAGGCCCGGGACGACCACGGCGATCAGCCGCCGCGAGGCCCACGGATGGTCGGGCGTGATCCCGGGCCGGTACAGCACCAGCACCGTGGTCCAGACGGTCATCGCGTACGGCAGCAGCCACTCGGCGGCGCGGCCGCGCATCATCCGCCGGGCCAGCAGCGCGGCGCCGAGGGTGGCCAGGAGCAGTGCGGGCAGGCCGATGTACCAGACCACCCAGTAGAGGGAGAGCTCCGAATACTGCCGGGTGCCGTCGATGTCCAGCCCGCTGAGCCGCTGCACATGCTCGATGAACTGCACGTTCAGCTCGTCGTCGGGGTTGGCCGGATCCCGCCGCACCGTCTGCACCAGCGGGCGCACCGCGAACGCCGCCACCACCAGCACCGTCAGCACCGCCGCGGCGGCCGGGGCGCGGCCCCGGGAGACCTGCGCGCCGAGCCGCCGCAGCCGGGCGCCGGTGGCCTCCCAGCGCAGCACGACCACCATGAGGACGGTCGCGGCGATCAGCAGCCCGGCGATGAGCAGCAGCGGATCGAGCGAACGGTTCAGGTAGTCCAGGTAGGGGCGGGAGAGCAGAAAGCCCTCGGCCAGGCCGCCGCCCGCCCCGAGCAGCAGTCCCGCGGCCAGCGGCAGGCCGGTGCGGCGCCGCCACGCCACCAGCAGTCCCGCGAACACCACGGCCGGGAGCACGTCGCGGATCCCGTCGATGCGGACCAGCACGATCAGCCCCAGCGCCAGCCCGCCCAGGAACGCCTTGGCCGTCTCGGGCGGGATCCCCTTCACGACCGTGCCCTCGGGGACGCGGCGCTCCTCGTCCTTACGGGCGTCGTACAGCAGCGCCAGGCCGCCCAGCAGCAGCACCATCGCGGGCAGCTCGCTGAACGTGGAGCGCGACACGAAGACCATCGGCGTGGTGAGGGCGAGCAGGAGCGCCCCGGCGGGCGCCCAGCGCGGCCCGACCAGCCGCGCGATCAGCCCGCCGAACGCGACCACGGCGCAGGCGCCCAGCAGCGGCGCCATCAGCAGCAGCCCGTGGGTGCCGCCGACCCAGGAGCCCAGGGCCAGGATCAGCGGCAGGCCCGCCATGAACTGCGGCACCAGGTCGCCGCCCACCTCGTAGAAGGCGGGGCTGCCGTACCGCAGCGCGTCGTCCCCGCCGCCGAACGCCTCCCGCGACTGCGGGATCGGCAGCGAGCCGTGGTCGGCCAGCCAGGTGGCGAACTGCACGTAGGAGGCCGGATCGCGGCGCACGATGATCTGCTCGGCCAGCATCAGCGTCTGGAGGATCAGGAAGCCGATCCCGACCGCGAGCACGCCCCCGGCCGACCACCACGACACCGCTCCGGTCCTGTCCTGGCCGGTCCCGGCCCCGCCGGCGGTGTCCTCGCGCGCATCGGCCGGGCGCTCCCGCAGGCCCAGCCACAGGGCCAGGACGGCTGCGGGCACGAACAGCGCGATCGCCGGGCCCGGCCGGAAGTACCCGGCCAGCAGCAGCGGCAGCGACACCGACAGCCACGCGACGACCAGCAGCGCCGGGACGGTCGCGAGCCGTGCCAGCAGCCGTCCGGCCGTCACCGGTCACCACCGGGGCGACACAGACGACACAAGCGGCGAACACGGACGTGGCCCATCGGATGCTGATCCATCGGTGCGGAGCGTAGCGGCCCTGACGGCGGGCTTGCGCCCCGTACGCTCGGCCCCATGAGCGAGATCGGACCCGCGGAGCTGCTCCGCAGGCGGGTGGCGGACGACCCGTCCCGGCCCCTGGTGACCTTCTACGACGACGCGACCGGCGAGCGCGTGGAACTGTCGGCCAAGACGTTCGACAACTGGGTCGCCAAGACCGCCAACCTGCTGGTGGACGGGCTGGCCGCCGAGCCCGGCGGCCGGGTGGTGCTGGCGCTGCCGCCGCACTGGCAGTCGGCGGCGTGGCTGATGGCGTGCTGGTCGGCCGGACTCGAGGCGGTTCCGGCGGATCCGGGCGGGCCGGCGGACGGGACCGACGAAATATCCGACGCGACCGAACCGGCCGGTGCCTCCGGCCCGTACCTCCTGGTGGCCGCCGAGGAGGTGCTGGACCGGATGCTCACGGACCCGGGCGCGGACGAGATCGTGGGCCTCTCCCTGCACGCGCTCGGCGGCGCCCTGGCCGATTGCCCGCCGGGGGTCGTGGACTACGCGGTCGAGGTCCGCTCGTACGGCGACCGGTTCGTCCCAAGCGCGGAGATCACCCCAGAATCGCCCGCCTTGCATGTGACAAAGACCACACTCACCGGGGCGGAGGTGGTCCGTGAGGCCTTCGGGGCCGCGGCGAAATGGGGGCTCGACGCGCAAGATCGAGTCCTGGTTGACATGCCCTACACCACACTCGACGGCGTACTCGCGGGTCTGGTTGCACCACTAGCCTCGGGTGCTTCCGTCATAATCCAACGAAACTTCGACAAAGCAGCCCTAGAACGACGCGTGACCCTGGAGCATGTGACCGCGGTGGCCGGCGTATCCGGATGGAATGTTCCGTCCGGGTCCGTGAAACGGCTCCTCTGACTTAACCTCAGTTTGTTTCCGACCCCTGAGGCGATCCGCCGTGCCGCGCGGCGGGGCCGCCCCACCACGGAGCCGATGAACAGCAACCCGATGTACATGGAGTACGTCGACGACGCCGACGAGCACGAGCCGTCCGCGCGTCGGCGCGGCTGGCGCGTCCTCGGCTGGGTGTCGATCGGCCTGTCCGTGGTGATGGTGGCCGGGTCCCTCGGTGCCTACGCCTTCTACCGCACGGCGTTCGGCAACATCTCCCAAGAGGACGCCAACGCGCTGCTCGGTCCCAACCGTCCGAAGAAGCTCAACAGCGCGATGAACATCCTGCTGCTGGGGTCGGACACCCGGGCGGGGGCGGGCAACGCCCAGTACGGCCGCAACATGACCAAGGAACTGCCGCGCTCGGACACGATGATCCTGCTGCACCTGTCCCCCGGCGGCGGGCAGGCGATGGGCATCAGCTTCCCGCGCGACCTGATGGTCCCGATCCCCTCGTGCAAGCTGAAGAACGGGCAGAGCACCCAGGCGCAGAACCCCGGGCAGATCAACTCGTCGTTCACCTACGGCGGCGCGTCCTGCGTGATCAAGACGATCGAGGGCTTCACCAACATCAAGATCGACCACTTCATGCAGGTCGACTTCAACGGGTTCAAGGCGGTCACCGAGGCGGTCGGCGGCGTCGACGTCTGCCTGCCCAAGGCGGTCAACGACCCCCAGTCCAAGCTCAGGCTGTCCAAGGGCAAGCACACCATCAAGGGCGAGCAGGCCCTGGCCTACGTCCGCAACCGGAAGGGCCTGGGCAACGGGTCCGACACCGACCGGATCAAGCGGCAGCAGAAGTTCATGGGGGCCCTGGCCAGCAAGGCGATGAGCGCGGGAGTGCTCTCCAACCCCAAGAAGATGCTGGACCTCATGAACGCGACCACCAAGTCGCTCACCACCGACAAAGAGCTCACCCCGCAGGTGATGATGCGGATCGGCTCCGGCATGCAGGGCATGACCTCCGGCAAGCTGCGGTTCGTGACCGCGCCGTGGGGGGCGTACGCCCCCGACCCCAACCGGGTGGCGCTCCAGCAGCCGGCCGCGGACCAGTTCTTCAGCGCGATCCGCAACGACAAGACCGTCCCCAGCGAGCCGAAGAAGAAGGCCAGCACCGCCACGCCGGCGATCCCGCCGAGCCAGGTGCGGGTGCGGGTCTTCAACGCCAGCGGCATCGACGGCCAGGCCAAGCGGGTCGCCGACGACCTGGAGCAGCAGGGCTTCCAGGTGACCGTGGGCGGCAACACGAGCCCCACCAAGACCACCCGGGTCATGTACGGGACCGGTGCCGACCAGCACGCCCAGACCGTCAACGGGGTGCTGTCCACCAGCCCGCCGCCGCCCGCCGCCCGCACCGGTGGGTCGCCCGGCGTCGTCGACCTGGTCGTCGGCTCCAACTGGACGCCGCTGCAGGGATCCAAGACCGGGGGCATCCCCACGCAGCAGGGCGAAGTCAAGGCGAACGACGACATCTGTAAGGAATAATGGCGCACTCCACCCCGCCTTCCACCGCTCCGCAGCCGCGCACCTCGCCGCCTGGAGAGGGCCCGCCCGGCGCGCCCCCTGAGGGGGCCGCCGAGGCCGCCACCGACGGAAGGGCGGCCGACGGGGCCGCCGACGGGAAGGCGCCCGCCGCGCCGGTTCCCAACGGGAAGGCTGACGGGAAGGCCGCAGGGGGGCGGGCCTCCAGCGGGAAGGCGGCCGCCGCGCCGCGCCGCAAGGAACGCGACCCGTTCTTCGACAACGCCAAGTTCCTGGCGATCCTGCTGGTGGTGATCGGACACTCGCTGGCGTACCGGCTCGACGTGCCGATGGCCAAGGCCCTGTACATGTTCATCTACATGTTCCACATGCCGATGTTCATCGTGGTCACCGGCTACTTCTCGCGGAACTGGACGTTCGCGGGCGGCAAGGCGCGCAAGCTGATCACCAATGTCGGGGTGCCGTACCTGGTCTTCGAGCTCGCCTACTCGCTGTACGACTGGCAGGTCGGCCGGAACGAGCTGGAGATCAGCCTGCTCGATCCGTACTTCCTCACCTGGTTCCTGTGCGCGCTGTTCTTCTGGCGGCTGTCCACCCCGGTCTGGCAGCAGATCCGCTGGCCGCTGGCGGTCGCGCTGGTGTTCTCGCTGCTGTCGTACATGAGCGACCTCGGCAACACCTTCAACATCCACCGGGTGATCGGGCTGCTGCCCTTCTACGTGCTGGGCCTGCTGCTCAAGCCCGAGCACTTCGAGTACCTCAAGCGGCCCGTCGCGCGGGTGCTGGGCGCGCTGACGCTGGCCGCCGGGCTGGGCGTGGCCTACCTGGCCATGAACCGCATGAACCGCGCCTGGATCTATTGGAAGGATCCGCACCAGGAGCTGGGCGTCGACAACGTCACCGGCACGGTGATGCGGCTGGCCATGTTCGTGTGCGCGACCGTGCTGGTCGCCGCCTTCCTCGCGGTCGTGCCGGGGCGCAGGACATGGTTCACCAAGCTGGGCACGACCACCCTGTACGCCTACCTGCTGCACGGCTTCGTCACCCGGCTGCTGCAGTTCACCGACTGGTGGGACGCCGAGTGGCTGAACACCGTCCCGGGCGTGCTGGTGGTGATCGCGGGCGCGGCCGTGGTGGGCACGTTCCTGTGCTCGAAGCCGGTCGTCGTCTGCATGCGCTGGGCGCTGGAACCCAAGATGACCTATGCGTTCACCCCGCTCCGCCGCCCCGGCTCCAAGGGCCCGGGCAAGGGCCCGGGCAAGGGTTCCGCAAAGGGTTCGCGGAGGGGTTCGGGCAAGGGCCCGAGTGGTAGGCGATCCGGCTCGGGACGGCGGGCCGGCACCCGCCGCGCGGGCGAACGCGCTGAGCCGGGTGGACCCGTCGAGGACGCCGGGAGCGCTAGGATCACCGGATCCGCCGAGGACTCCGCCGCGGACACGCAGAACGCCGAGGTGTCGTCGGTGAACTCCGGCCCCCGGGCCTGAGTCCTACCGAAACAGGCGGGAACGCCAACAACACCGGCCCTTTCACGACAGTTCAGCTAATCTTCAAAAAGTCGCCGTTCCTTTTGCGGAACACCCTCCGGAGCCGGGCGGGCACCGTGCGCGAGGGCCGTCCGCAGTCACCGCAACCGGGAGAACCGTGTCACCGCTTCTCAGCGTCGTCGTTCCGTTCTACAACGTCGAGAGCTACCTGGAAGCCTGCCTCGAATCACTGCAGCAGCAGACGCTGCGCGACATCGAGGTGATCATGGTCGACGACGGCTCACCCGACGGCAGTACGGCGATCGCCAAGGAGTTCGCGGAGAAGGACGACCGGTTCCGCCTCGTCCAGCAGGAGAACCAGGGCCTCGGCCCGGCCCGCAACACCGGGACGCGGGAGGCGAGCGGCACCTTCCTGGCGTTCATGGACTCCGACGACATCGTCCCCCGCTACACCTACGAGCTGATGGTGGGGTCGCTGAAGGAGACCGGCTCCGACCTGGCCTGCGGCGGCGTGCGGCGGCTCACCTCGGCCGGCCCGCGCAACTCCCCGATGCACACCGAGATCTTCAAGGTCACCGAGAAGAGCACGCACATCACCCGGCGGCCCGACCTGCTCGGCGACCGCACCGCCTGGAACAAGGTGTTCCGCCGGGAGTTCTTCGAGCGCAACGGGTTCGAGTTCCCGCCCGGCCTGTACGAGGACGCCCCGGTGACGATCCCGGCGCACTACCTGGCCGCCTCGGTGGACGTGCTGTCCGACGTCGTCTACTACTGGCGGGAGCGCGAGGGCGAGTCCCAGTCGATCACGCAGCGCCGTACCGAGCCGGGCAACCTGGAGGACCGGGTCCGCACCACCCAGGCCGTCACCGCGTTCCTGCGCGACCGCGACCGCAGGCTGTGGCGCAAGCAGCTGGAGTCGGTGGTCTCCGGCGAGCTGCCGCTGTACATCGACGTGGCCGGCGAGGGCGGCACGGAGTACCAGGAGCGGCTGCGCGCCCAGGTCAACGAGGTGCTGGCCGAGGCCGACGACGCGCTGATCCGCGAGCTGACCGCGCTCAAGCGGCTCAAGTACCACTTCATCCGGAACGGGATGATCGACGAGCTGCTGGAGCTGATCAACTACCAGCAGGCCCGGATCTTCACCGCCGACGTCACCCGCAAGGACGGGCACTGGTACGCCGAGTACCCCTACTTCCGCGACCCGTCCCGCGGCGTGCCCGACGATCTCTACGACGTCACCGACGAGCTGCGGCTGAAGCTGCAGGGCCGGGCCGACTCGGCGCACTGGGAGAACGGCAAGCTGCGGATCTCCGGGCACGCCTACATCGCGCGGATCCCGATGACCGACCCGGCGAAGGACCCGGAGGCGTGCACGCTGCGGGTCTGGCTCCAGCACGCCCGCAACGGCACGGTCGTGGAGCTGCCGGTGCGGCGCGCGCACCGTCCGGACGTGTCCGCCGACGCCAAGCGCGCCGCCGCCGACTACGACTGGGCCGGCTTCGAGGTGGCGATCGACCCCGCCGACCTCAAGGTCAGCCGCTACCGGTTCATGCGGGTCAGCAAGTACCGGGTGCTGCGGGCGCTGCGCTCGGCCAACTGGGAGCTGCACGCGGAGGTCACCGCGCCGGGCGGGCTGAAGGTCGGCGGGCCGCTGGGCGGGCCGCGGCGCAGCGACGTCAAGTGGGCCAACGCCTGGGAGGCCGGCCCGGAGGTGTGGATCCGGCCGGTGACCAGTACCAGCGACCGGTTCATCGTCCAGGTCAAGCAGCTCAGCGCGCACATCACCGGCGCCGACGTGGCGGGCGGGGAGCTGGTGCTGCGCGGCTGGACCGCCGACTCCGCCGCCACCTCGGGCGAGATCGTGCTGGCCCGGCGGCAGGGCATGGGCAAGTCGCGGCTGCCGGTGTCGCTGGACGGCAAGGGCGGCTTCACCGCCCGCATCCCGGTGGACGGGCTGGTCTCCCACGCGAGCGATAACGCCGCGACGCTGCACACCTGGGTGACCGAGGGCCTGGACTGGGACGCCTCCCTGAAGCTGGCGGGGCAGGCCAAGGCGGTGCGGCTGAGCATCCACGACGACGTGGAGGTGCGGCACTCGCTGGGCTCGGACGAGATCGTCGTGACCCGCACCAAGTTCGGCAACGTGCGGATCATCGAGCGGCCGCGCCGTCCCGCGGTGACCCGGGCCGAGTGGACCCAGGACGGCCGGCTGGTGCTGACCGGCGAGATGGCGGCCGGCACGGGCGACGGCGCGGCCGCGCTGCCCGGCGAGCTGAAGGTGAAGCTGCGCAACGGCGGCGACACCTACTCCTTCCCGCTGGCCTGGCAGGACCGCACGTTCACCTGCGAGCTGGCGCCCGCCCGGGTGCCGCGGTTCGGCGAGGAGCTGCCGCTGGCGACCGGCCAGTGGGGCCTCTTCGCGCCGATGGAGGAGGGCGACGTCGCGGTGGCGGTCTCGCGGTCCTCGGTCGCGGACCTGCCCGCCCCGCGGGTGGTGGGGCTGCACGAGTTCAAGCTGTCGACGTTCCAGGCCGACTCGCTGCGGCTGGAGTCGCGTCCCGCCACCGACGACGAGGAGCGCGGCGTCTTCGGGCTCAAGCGGATCGCGCAGCGCGACTACCCCGGCTACCTGTCCGAGCCGCTGCGCGACCTGGCGATGTTCGAGAGCTTCCGCGGCCGGCAGTACTCCGACAGCCCCCGGGCGATCTTCGAGGAGCTGGCCCGGCGGCGGCCCGACCTGGAGTACGTCTGGATCACCAAGGACGGCCAGTTCGAGCCGCCCGCGGGCGTCCGCTCCGTGCTGTACGGCAGCCGCGAGCACTTCCGGACGCTGGCGCAGGCGCGGTTCCTGGTCGGCAACGACCCGATGCCCGAGTGGCTGCGCAAGCGCGAGGGCCAGTTCTACGTGCAGACCTGGCACGGCACGCCGCTCAAGCGCATCGGCTACGACATCGAGCGTCCGCGGTTCAAGAACGCCCAGGACTACATGCGCCGGTTCAGCGCGGACGCGGCCCAGTGGGACGTGCTCGTCTCGCCCAACCCGTTCAGCACCCCGATCATGCAGCGGGCGTTCCGCTACGACGGCGAGATGCTGGAGTCCGGATACCCGCGCAACGACCTGCTGGCCCGGGGCGACCTCGCGCGGGCGTCCCGCGTCCGGGCGCTGCTGGGCGTCCCGGAGGGCAAGCGGGTCGTGCTGTACGCGCCGACCTGGCGGGACGACCAGGCCAAGGCCGGCGGCTATCAGATGGAGCTGCAGGTCGACCTCGACGCGGCCCGCGCGGCGCTGGGCGACGACCACGTGCTGCTGGTCCGCGGCCACTTCAACCTGGGCGGCGGGGTGGAGGGCACCGACGGCGTGTTCTCCATCGACGTCAGCCGCTACCCGGAGATCGCCGACCTCTACCTGATCTCCGACGTGATGATCACCGACTACTCGTCGGTGATGTTCGACTTCGCGGTCACCGGCCGCCCGCAGCTGTTCTTCACCTACGACCTGGAGCGCTACCGCGACCAGCTGCGCGGTTTCTACTTCGACTTCGAGATCGAGGCGCCCGGCCCGCTGTGCCGGACCTCACCCGAGCTGATCGAGGCGATCCGCGACGCCGAGCCGGTCGCCGCCGCCTACGCCGACCGCTACCGGGCGTTCCGGGAGAAGTTCTGCACATGGGACGACGGCGGCGCGGCGGCCCGGGTCGTCGACCGGATGCTGCGCGAGGGATGATCCGGACACCTCGAACCTTCCCGGCTTTGATCGTTAAAGTTACGAGTCGGCGACTTTCTGGAGGCCACCCCCAGGACAGCCGATAACATCTATGCGGCCGCCGGGGGTCTCCGGCCGGGGCCTGGCACGCCGAGGCGGGCGCGTGCCGGCCGTCAAACCGAATTTCGAGGTTCGCGCGAATCCGCGTCCGGGGAGCCTCTTCGCAATGAAAGGACACCTCTCCATGGCGAACTTCACGCTCGAGGACGTTCGGCAACGGACGTACAAGGCGCGTGACGCATGGTGGACGGTCATACTGGTTGATCCGCTCGCCGCCCGGCTGGTGCGCTTCACGGCCAACCGCACGAACGTCACGCCCAACCAGCTGACCGTCGGGGCCCTGATCCTGGGCCTGGGCGCGGGCGCCTGCTTCGCCGTGGCGTCCTGGCCCTACCTGCTGCTGGGCGCGCTGCTGTACCACCTGTCGTTCACGCTCGACTGCATGGACGGCAAGATCGCCCGGCTGAAGGGCACCGGGTCGATCTTCGGCGCCTGGCTGGACTACATCTTCGACCGGGTCCGGGTGCTGGCCTGCGCGATCGCGCTGATGGGCGGGCAGTACGCCGCCACCGGCAACGTCGCCTACGTGTGGACCGCGGTGGCCGTGGTGTTCCTGGACATGCTCCGGTACATGGACGCCCTGGAGATCTACAAGGTCCGCTCCCAGATGCGCAACAAGCTGCTGGCCATGCGGGAGCAGGCGAGCGAGCTGGAAGTGGCGGTCCGCCGCGCCGGGAACGGTCCCGACAACGGCGCGGTCGGCGAGGAGCTGCGCTCGGCCGAGGGCGCGCTGCGGCCCGACCCCGAGGCCGACATGGAGGACCAGGTCGTCGGCGACCACCCGAACGCGGCGCTGCAGGCCGAGTTCAACCAGCGCTTCCCGTGGTACGCCCGGATCCGCAACGCACTGAAGCGCGGCCGGATCCGCCCGCACCTGATCAGCGGGATCGAGTTCCAGATGGGCGTGTTCATCGTGGCCCCGCTGGCCGCGGCGGTGGTGTCGGGCGCGATCATCCCGGTGACCGTGCTGTCGGGCGCCGGCATGCTGGCCTTCGAACTGGTGATCATCTACAAGTTCTGGCTGTCCAGCCGGGACTACAGCCGCAGCCTGGCCAAGCTGGAGAAGCGGATCGCCGGCTACCGCGAGCAGCTGCCCGCCGAGTACGAGCAGCAGGAAGCCGCCGTCGGCAGCGCCGGCTGACCGGACCGGTCGGCAGACCATCCCGTCCCCGAAGCAGGCCCTGGAAACCAGGGCCTGCTTCGAAGTTCCCTCAGGAACCTCGCGAGCGCGCTACCTGGCCGGTGAGGCGATGCCGGAGGCGAGCCTCACCGGCCAGATCGCGAAGCGATGCCGCGCTCGCCCAAGCACGGTCAGGGTACGAGCCGCCAGGCGAGTGCCCTGGGCCGGGGTTGCAATAAACACAGCGCGTTACTGGGAGCGGCCGGGGAGGACGCGGCGCAGCCGCGAGATCACCGAGTTGCCCACCTTCACCGACAGGTCTCCGCCCGAGCCGCTGAACGGCCGGGGCCCCCGCAGGGCGCCGGGGGCTTCGCCGTCCCCGGCCGCGAAGGGGACGCGGAACTCGCCGCTCGCCGCCCCCACGGTGACCTCGTAGGAGGCGTCCCAGGTGCCCCAGCGGGCACCGCGCAGGTCCACCTCGGCGGAGACGTCCAGGCCGCCGGGGACGGGCTCGACCGTGGCCGCGGTCGCCCGCACCTCGCCGCTGCCGCGATGCCGGAGCAGCACCCGCACCTTCGTCGGGGCGCCGTCGCCGGACGGTAGCGCGGCGGCCAGCGTCGACCCGATCCGCAGCGTCCCGGACGTCCCGGACGTCACCTCGGCGGGCGTGGCCGGCGCCGTTTCGGTCTTGCGCCCGCCCACGTGCAGCGCGAGCGCGCCGACGCCCTTGGTGAGGTACGGCTTGACCAGCGGCCTGCCGTCGCGGACGGCGGCGATCCGCGGCTCCGGGGGCTCGACGCCCTCCGCCGCGACCAGCCGGCCCTCCTGGGTCACGTCCTCGACGGCGATCACGACCTGGGCGTCCCAGCGGCCGGGGACCGGGGGCGCGTCCGTGAAGTCGATCTCGGCGACGAACTCGTCCGCGGGGACGTCCCCGGGCCGCTCGGGACGGAACGGGACGCGGTGCTGCTCGCCGCCGTCCCGCCGCCGCAGGACCAGTTCCTGCTTCCGGCCGCCTTCCCCGGCCTTCGCCACGATGGCGCGGGCGCGCACGAGCAGGCGCCCGTCCCGCCACTCCATCCCGGTGAGGGCGCGCTGGACGGGCAGCCGCCCGCGCGCCTCGAAGACCTCGTCGGGGATGCCGAGCGCCTCGTCCCGGAACCCGGGATAGGCGACGAACGCGGCGTCGTCCTCCACCACGACCGGGGCCCGGTCCTCGGCCTGCGCCAGCGCCACCTCGTCCACCAGGTCGTCCAGGCCGGCGCGCAGGGCGTGGCCGAGCACCCGCATGTACGGGGTGAGCTGCGCCATGATCTCCGGGGTGCCCCAGAGTTCCAGCAGGCGCCGCGCGCCGTCCCGGGTCGCGCGCCGTTCCTCCGGCGAGAACGCCTGGTAGCGCGGGTCGAAGCGGGAGAACACCTCGACCGAGAAGTGGCGGCGCATCAGCCGTTCCCGGACCGGACCCGGCTCGGTCCGGTCGGCCACGAACGCCATCAGCCGCTCGATCTCCGGGAAGTAGTCCGCGGCGGGCGCCCCGCCCTTCTGGAGGGCGCTGCTGCCGTCCTGCCGGTCGACCCAGTAGTAGCAGTCGTAGTCGGCCAGGACCGAGACGACCTTGGCCTCGAAGTAGGCGCGGACGGCGAAGGCCTGGTCCTCGCCGGACAGCACCTTCTCGGGGAAGCGGATCCGGTGCTGCTCCAGCAGGCTGCGCCGGTAGAGCTTGAGGGCCGTGATGCTGCCGTAGAGGTTGGGCACCTCGTCGTAGATGGTGGTGCTCTCCACCGTCTTCCTGAAGAGGTACGGGTTGACCTTGCGGCCGACGCCCACGTACTTGGGCACGACGACGTCGCTCGCGTTCCGGTCGGCCATCGCGCAGCAGCGCTCCAGGGCCTCCGGGCCGAGGTAATCGTCGGCGTCCAGGAAGAACACGTACTCGCCCGTCGCCCGCTCGATCCCGACGTTGCGCGGGCGTCCGGGCCCGCCGGAGGGCGGCTGGTGGACGACCGTGAACCCGGACCGCCCGGCGGCGAGCCTGTCCAGCTCCTCGCCGCTGCCGTCGGCTGAGCCGTCGTCGACCGCGATGATCTCGATCTGGCCGGCCGGCATCGTCTGCTCGAAGACCGACCGGAACGTGCGCTCCATCGTCGTGCGGCAATCGTGAACGGGCACGATGACACTGACCTTCGGCGTCCCCATAAGCTCCAATCCCCGCCGTTACGTACCTACCTGGTCTCCCCCGACATCCATACCCTGGTTGCGGATGTATCGGAGCGTTTTAACGCTCTAGGCATCATCCGACACGCTAGGCGACCGTTCGGGTGATGCAACAGAGACGTCCGATGGCAGGTGAAAGTTCACGCGAGGACGCTTTTTTCAGAGACTAACTTTTTTCCCCGACTCGTCGGACTCGTCCGACTCGTCCGGCTCATCGTCGGCGGGCTCGTCCGCCGGCACCGCCGGCGCGGCCGCGGCGGGACGCGTCCGAGCCGCCCCCGGGATCAGCGCCAGCACGGCGGCCAGGCAGGCGAACGGCACCGCGGGCGGCAGGTAGCGGTAGTCGAAGTCGGCGGTGGCCGCCGGGATCACCACCAGGGCCGCCGCCATCGACCACGGCAGCAGCACCGCGCCGCCGAAGCCGGACCGCGGCCGCAGCCGGATCAGCACGCCCGCCAGCCCGACCACCAGCAGCCCGGCCAGCGCCGGGCCGGGCGTGAACCAGCGATCGTGGTAGCCGCGGATCCAGGCGGCGTGCGGCTCGACGACCGTGCCGCGGCCGTGCGCGCCGTACTTCTCCGCCAGCAGCTGCTGATCGTCCGACCACGCCTCCCCGGCCGGGAAGCGGGTGTTCTCCTCGGTCCACGGCGTCGGATACGGCTCCCGGCCGGACTCGAACGCCCGCAGCGTGTCCCGGACGATCACGCCCACGTAGTCGCCGAACTGCTTCTTGATCGCGAGGTCGGCGAACTCCCCGGCCTTCTGGTTGCCCTCGTCGCCGTAGATCCCGCCGGGGATGTAGGTGAACGGCGAGTCCTGCGTCCACAGCGCGCGGAAGGCGGGCGCGATCCGCGGGTCCGACGCCGGCTTGGGGCACATGACGATCAGCTCGGGCGGCGGGTTCAGCTTGGCGCAGTCGGCGAAGTCGACCGTGCGCCCGTAGAGCCAGACCTTGTCGGCCTTGGTGAGCGCGAAGCCGCCCCAGTGGCCGGAGAACCAGTTCATGTACGCCCCGAAGGGCACCGCGAACATCACCACCGCCGCCGCCACCGAGGCGACGGCGCGCCGCCACCCGGGCCGGCGCAGCAGCATGGCCAGCACGATCAGCCCCAGCAGCGGCAGCCCGGCCAGCCGGGTCAGCGCCGCGAACGAGGTCAGCAGCCCGGCGACCGCGCCCGCCCACCAGGGCGTCCGCTCCCCCCACAGCACCACGGTCACGGCCGCGACCAGCAGGAACGTGAACAGGCTGTCGGCCAGCATCATGTGCTCGGCCTGGATCAGGTTGCCGTCGTACAGCATCGGGACCGAGGCGGGGGCGGCGAGCAGGCCGGGCAGCCAGATCCAGCGCGGCCAGGCGCGCCGCGCCGCCCGCCAGACCAGCGCGTACACCATGGCCCCGGCGGCCACGCCCAGTGCCGCCTGGGCGAACACCACGGCCCGGAAGTCCTCGAACGGCCCGAGCGCGGCGAGGAAGACCGAGTAGCCGCTCGGCCGCCCGATGTGCGGGCGGAACTTGTTGGCCGCGTCGAGGTAGCCGTAGGAGTCGCCGCCCCACAGCAGCGACGGGTAGCCCCGGGCGGCCATGATCCGTACCGCGACGGCCCCGGCCAGGACCGCCGCGAAGAGCAGGTGGGCGGCCGCGTACCGCCCCGCCGGACGTCCGATGGATCGGTACAACGCAGGGAGCGGCCGGGGTTTCACAGCGCAGAGCCTATCGAGATCATCCGCGTTCCCGGGACCGCCGCGCGCACCTGATCCACGGTGGCTATCGCCGTTGCCGCAATGGCTACCGGGCGGGGACGAGCGCTCCGGCCAGCAGGTCGGTCCACTGGCGGCAGACCTCGTCCAGGGCGTACTGCCCGCGGACCTGCTCCCGGGCGAGCGCCCGTTCAGCCTCCCAGCGCCCCTCCCGCACGGTCGCGGCGATCGACGCGGCCATCGCGGACGCGTCCTGGTGGATCCACCGGGTGTCGTAGATGGTGTCCGCCCCCGGCCAGCCCAGCAGCACCGGCACGGCCCCCGACGCCATGCCCTCGGCCGGGGCGAGGTGGAAGCTCTCGTCGTCGCTGGTCGACAGCACGAAGCCGATGCGGCGCAGCCAGGACGACACGTCCCGCCCGTAGGAGTCGAAGACCACCCCGCCCGCCAGCAGCGGCGAGCGGCGGATCCGCCGGAAGACCTCCTCGTAGTGGGCGCGCTCCTCCGGGCGGTCCCAGATCCACCAGTACTCCCACGGCAGCTTCGACTTCACGAAGAGCGTGAAGCGCGGGTCCTCGCGGCGCAGCTCCTCCAGCGCGTCCAGCGCCAGGTCGAGCCGCTTGCGGGACGGCGCGATGCCGATCATCCCGAGATGGTGCTCGGCGCCGGCCAGCTTGGGCCGGTCGAGCTGGAGGTCGTCCACCCAGTTCGGCACGACGACGACCTTGTCGGCCGGCCAGCCGGTGACCTCGCGGGTGAGGTCGGCGTAGTGCGGGCTGACGCAGATGACCTGGTCGACGGCGTCGATATCGAGGTTGCGCGGCCAGGCGGCGTACAGCTCGAAGCGGTGCAGGCGCACCACGAGCCGCTGCCCGGGGCGCTTGTGCGCGGCGTACCAGAGCGCGTTGGGCCCGCACCACTCGCAGACCACCACGTCGGCCCACTCGACCAGCTCCTGGCTCCGCTCAGGGTCGTGCACCTTGAGCGCGGCCCAGTGGTCGACGCGCACCTCCATGTCGGGACGGGACTTCAGGTAGTCCAGCAGCCGCGTGAAGAACTTCAGGTCGTGGCCCGCGACCCCGACGCGCAGCTTGCGCACGGCGGGTTCGGGGACGCGCTCCGGCGCCGCGGCCGCGGGCACCTCGTGCACGAGCGTGTCGGCCGGTGCGCCGGGATGGTGCGCGGACGCCGACGCGCCGATCGCGGCCGCGGTCCGGGCGGCGGCCAGGACCTGCTCGGACGACTCGGGGAACGTCTGCCGCAGGTAGACGCGCAGCCGTGCGGCGGCGGCGTCGAGGGTGAACTCCGCCGCGGCGGCCCGGCAGCGCTCGACCGCGAGGGTGAACACGTCGGGGTTCTTCCCGATGAGCGTCAGGGCGTCCACGACGTCGGACTCGCCGGCGGCGAAGAGCGGGTAGTCCGCGCCGAACAGCCGCTCGTGCATCGGGGTGCGGTTGAGCACCACCGGGACGCCCAGCGTGCCGCACTCCAGCACCTTGGTGGACAGCTCCAGGCTGGCGTCCATCTCCGGGTGCCGCCAGGACAGGCCCACGTCGCAGGCCGCGGTGAGCCGCATCGCCTCCGCCCGCGGATGCCCGCCGTGCCAGATCACGCCCTCCCCGGACTCCAGCGCCGACCGCATCCGCGCCGAGTAGCCGGGGTCCTTCGGATCGTCGTGGATCTTGTCGCCGACCATGTGCAGCTCGGCGTCCACGCCGCGCACCGCCAGCAGCCGCGGCAGCGAGGCCATCTCGTAGGTGTTCCAGCGCGGCGCGAACTTGCCCGTGTAGACCAGCTTCAGCGCGCGGCCCTCGGGGGCGCCGCCCTCCCGCCCGGTCATGCCGTCCGGCAGCACGACGACGGGCGGGAACAGCACGCTCTTGCCCGCGGTCGCCGGCACCGCGCTCTCCATGAAGCCGCGCAGCTCCTCGGTCTGGCACAGCAGCACCCGCGACGCGTCGGCGATCCGGCGCAGCTCGCCCTTGGCCGAGCCGCTGAACTCCCCGGCCGACTGCGGGACGTCGGTCAGGTACGTCCACATGCGCCCGGCCAGCGGCCCGGCCGACAGCTTCCCGGCCAGCCGCCGGCCGCGCACCACGATCAGGTCGAACGGCTCGGCCTCGTCGATCCGGGCCAGCACGGCGGCGGCCTGCTTCGGCTGCATCGCGGCCTCGCCCTCGACCAGGCCCTCGGCGTGCGGGCTGAGCACGGTGACGTCCGGCAGCGCCCGCAGCGGATCGACCAGCCGGCCGGTCCGCACGGGGGCCTTGAGCACCAGGGTCACCGCGCAGCCGGCGCGGGCGGCGGCCTGCACCATCCCCTGGGCCCAGATCGCCGAGCCGTCGATCAGATTGAGGTCGACGTCGCCGTAGACGAGGGCGCGTGGTCGCACGGAAGGTCCTTTCACGGGTACTGCCTGTTCAGGTGCTCGGAGGGCTCAGGGTGCGGGGGCCGGGTCGGGTGCCGCCGCCTCGGCGAGCTGGGCGAACCCGGTGGCGTGCGCGTCCCAGTCGAGGACGGCCAGCGTCGGCGGCGGCGCCTCGCCCCACAGGACGAGCGGCAGCCCGCGCTCGCGCGCCAGCCCGCGCACCTCCTCCAGGACGCGGTCGCGGTCGTACATGCCGGGGGTGCCCAGGTAGGCCCACGGCCCGCCGGGCTCCCCCGCCGCCGCGTCGACGACGAGCACGTCGGCGTCGGCGGTGTCGAGCGCGATCTTGGCGTCGTGCGGGAAGAGCGAGATCACCTTGGCCTGCCCGGCGAGCTCGGCGGCGGCGTCGCGGCCCAGCACCCCGGCGATGATCAGCCCGTCGTACGGCTGGGCGACCAGCAGCCGGTCCTCGGGCCGGTCGACGTGGTCGAGCTGGAGCCGGTCGCTCTCCCGCACGGTCGGCGCGACCGACGGGATGTTGCGCTTCTTCCACAGCCGGTACAGCTCGCGCGGGAGCTTCGTGCCGCGCCGTCGCGGGTTGCGGGCCGCGCCCGCGACCAGCCTGCCGAACTGCACGGTCGTGGAGGTCTCCAGCGCGATCAGGCGCCGTTCCAGCTCCTGGACGCGGCCCTCGCGCTCGCGCAGCGCGGCCCGCAACTTGGCCGCCTGCCGGTTGGCCTTCGCTGCGGATGCGGCGGTTGATGGGGCCGCGGACGCGGCGCTGTGGCTCTTGGACGATTCAGTCACCTAGGAACTCCATGACTACTTCTGCGATGCGCGGGCCCGCGTGGCCGTCCCACAGCGGCGGCTTCCGCGTCGTGGCCGCCTGGCCGGCGTCCAGTGCCTTGCGGGTCTCGGGGACCAGGTCGCCGAAGGTGACCAGCCGGTTGGTGCCGTGGGTGATGGTGATCGGCCGCTCGGTGTTGGGCCGCACGGTCAGGCACGGCACCCCCAGGATGGTGGTCTCCTCCTGCAGCCCGCCCGAGTCGGTCACCACCGCCGCCGCGCCCCGCACCGCGGCGACGAAGTCGATGTAGCCCAGCGGCTCCAGCACGTGCACACCCGCGTGCTCGTCCAGCCCGGCGGCCAGCAGGTTGGCCCGCCCGCGCGGATGCACCGGGATCACCACCTCCGCCAGATCCGCCACCCCGTGCAGCGCCTTGACCAGCGTCGCGGCCGTCTCCGGGTGGTCCACGTTCGCGGGACGGTGCAGCGTGGCGAGCACGTACCGCTCCGGCAGCCCGTGCGCGGCCCGCACCTTGGCGGTGTCGAAGGCGTCCAGGTTCTTCAGCAGCGTGTCGATCATCGGGTTCCCGACGAAGTGCGCGCGCTCCACCGCGATGCCCTCGGCGGCCAGGTGCCCGATCGCCTCCGGGCTGGTGACCAGGCACAGGTCCGACAGCTGGTCGGTCAGCCGCCGGTTGACCTCCTCGGGCATGGTCATGTCGAAGCTGCGCAGCCCGGCCTCCACATGCGCGACCGGGATGTGCAGCTTGGCCGCGACCAGTGCGGCGGCGATCGTCGAGTTCACGTCGCCGTACACGATGACGAGCGCGGGTGAACGGGTCGTGAACTCCTGCTCAAGCCCGATCATGAGCGCGGCCGTCTGCGCGGCATGACCGCCCGACCCCACGCCGAGATTGACGTCGGGCTCGGGCAGCCCCAGCTCCTGGAAGAAGATCTCCGACATCCGCTCGTCGTAGTGCTGGCCGGTGTGGACGACCGCCTGGTCGGCCCCTCCGGCGCGCAGCGCCTCGATGACCGGTGCGGCCTTGACGAAGTTCGGACGTGCTCCCAGAACGTGCACGATGGACGCCAACACAATTTCCCTTCTGTTCATCGGGGTTGCCTACGCTCGCCCGCCGTGCTCAAGAGACTCGTCTACCTGCTGGGACTGACCTGGCGGCAGCTCCGCGACGACCCGGGCCGGGCGCCCCGGCTGGCCGTGCGGCTGCTGGCCCGCGTCCTCCCGGGTCGCCCCGGCGCGAAGCTGCGCGGCTCCCGCCTGATGATCCCCCGCCCTCGCGACCCGCGCCGCGAGTCCGCCGACCTCCAAGCCCTCCTGGCCCAAACCGGCCGGACGCCCGTGAGCGGCCCACGGGCCGAGCGGGACGGGCAGGCCCTCCTGCAGTTCGTCACCAACGCGATGCCGCTCACCAACGCGGGCTACACGGTGCGGACGCACCGGATCGCACTGGCGCTGCGGGATCTGGGCTACGCCCCCGAGGTGGTGACCAGGCTCGGGTACCCGCTGAGCCAGGGGCTCGGTGACACGCGGGCGCGGGTGGAGGTCGACGGCGTCCCGTACCACCGGCTGCTGCCCTGGCTGCCCGCCCGCGACCCGCGCCGCGACATCGCCAAGAGCGCCGACCTGGCCGGGCGCCTGGTCGAGACGGTGCGGCCGCGGGTGCTGCACGCGGTGAGCAACCACCTGAACGCGGCGGTCGCGCTGGAGCTGGGCCGGCGGCACGGGCTGCCGGTGGTGTACGAGGTCCGCGGCTTCCTGGAGGACTCCTGGCTGTCCCGCGACCCCGCGCACAGCGAGAGCGACGACTTCTACCGGCTGACCCGGGAGCTGGAGACCCGCCGGATGGCCGAGGCGGACGCGGTGGTCACGCTGGGCGAGGCGATGCGGGCCGAGATCGCGGGGCGCGGCATCGACCCGTCCAAGATCTTCACGGTGCCGAACGGGGTGGACGAGGGGTTCCTCGAACCGCTGCCGGACGCGGCCCGGACGCGCGCCGAGCTGGGCCTGCGCGAGGGCGTGCCGGTGGTCGGGCTGACCTCGTCGTTCTACGGCTACGAGGGCATCGACACGCTGATCGACGCCGCCGCGCTGCTGCGCGCGGCGGGCACCCCGGTGACGCTGCTGCTCGTCGGGGACGGGCCCGAGCTGGGCGCGCTGATGCGGCGCGCCGCCGATCACGGCCTGCCGGTCGACGACCGCCGCTCCGGAACCGGGGCCGGTCCGGCCCGCGCCGGCGGGCACGACGCTCAGGTCGTGTTCACCGGACGGGTGCCGATGCGGTCGGTTCGTCAGTACCACGCGGTCCTCGATGTGTTCGCGGTGCCCCGGCGGTCGGACCGGGTCTGCCAATTGGTCACGCCCCTCAAGCCGATCGAAGCGATGGCAGGAGGAATCCCAGTAATAGCAAGTGATGTCAATGCTCTGCGCGAAATCGTCGAACCGGGCGTGACCGGGACGTTAACACTTCCCGAAGATGCGGAAGCATGGGCGAATTCCCTGGCCGAGCTGATTTACAGTCCGGACAGGTGCCGGAAAATCGGACAGGCGGCCCAGGAATGGGTCAGGGCGGAGCGCACGTGGCGATCCGTCGCCGCCCGTTACCGGGATGCCTACCGCTGACGACAGTGAACGAGGCCTGAGCGAAGGGCCCGCGTCCCCGGGGGCCGGCACCGCAAGGACATCCTGAAGCACGGTGCCGCCCGCGGCGTCGTGATACTCGCGAAGGTAGCCATGGACATGGATCTGGTGGTCATCGGGCTCGGTTACGTCGGGCTGCCGCTGGTACGAGAGGCCG